>NZ_CP152038.1:237500-1638750 GCF_038630735.1 Solibacillus sp. FSL K6-1781
GAGTGGATCCTGAGTACGGCGGAACACGTGAAATTCCGTCGGAATCCGGGAGGACCATCTCCCAAGGCTAAATACTACCTAGTGACCGATAGTGAACCAGTACCGTGAGGGAAAGGTGAAAAGCACCCCGGAAGGGGAGTGAAATAGACCCTGAAACCGTGTGCCTACAAGTAGTTAGAGCCCGTTAATGGGTGATAGCGTGCCTTTTGTAGAATGAACCGGCGAGTTACGATTACGTGCGAGGTTAAGTTGAGAAGACGGAGCCGCAGCGAAAGCGAGTCTGAATAGGGCGAATTAGTACGTGGTCGTAGACCCGAAACCAGGTGATCTACCCATGTCCAGGGTGAAGGTGAGGTAACACTCACTGGAGGCCCGAACCCACGCACGTTGAAAAGTGCGGGGATGAGGTGTGGGTAGCGGAGAAATTCCAATCGAACCTGGAGATAGCTGGTTCTCTCCGAAATAGCTTTAGGGCTAGCCTCGTGATTGAGAATACCGGAGGTAGAGCACTGTTTGGACTAGGGGGGCATCTCGCTTTACCGAATTCAGACAAACTCCGAATGCCGGATATTTATACACGGGAGTCAGACTGCGAGTGATAAGATCCGTAGTCAAGAGGGAAACAGCCCAGACCACCAGCTAAGGTCCCCAAGTAATCGTTAAGTGGAAAAGGATGTGGCGTTGCTTAGACAACCAGGATGTTGGCTTAGAAGCAGCCATCATTTAAAGAGTGCGTAATAGCTCACTGGTCGAGTGACGCTGCGCCGAAAATGTATCGGGGCTAAACGATTCACCGAAGCTGTGGATGCATACTTTGAGTATGCGTGGTAGGAGAGCGTTCTAACAGCGTTGAAGTCAGACCGGAAGGACTGGTGGAGCGGTTAGAAGTGAGAATGCCGGTATGAGTAGCGAAACATGGGTGAGAATCCCATGCACCGTATGACTAAGGTTTCCTGAGGAAGGCTCGTCCGCTCAGGGTTAGTCGGGACCTAAGCCGAGGCCGATAGGCGTAGGCGATGGACAACAGGTTGATATTCCTGTACCACCTCCTCACCGTTTGAGAAATGGGGGGACGCAGTAGGATAGGGTAAGCACGCCGTTGGTTGCGCGTGTTCAAGCAGTAAGGCGTGTATGTAGGCAAATCCGCATACTATAACGTTGAGCTGTGATGACGAGCTCGTATGAGCGAAGTTCCTGATTTCACACTGCCAAGAAAAGCCTCTATCGAGGTGAGAGGTGCCCGTACCGCAAACCGACACAGGTAGTCGAGGAGAGAATCCTAAGGTGTGCGAGAGAACTCTCGTTAAGGAACTCGGCAAAATGACCCCGTAACTTCGGGAGAAGGGGTGCTTCTTTGGGTGCATAGCCTAGAGAAGCCGCAGTGAATAGGCCCAGGCGACTGTTTAGCAAAAACACAGGTCTCTGCAAAACCGTAAGGTGACGTATAGGGGCTGACGCCTGCCCGGTGCTGGAAGGTTAAGAGGAGCGGTTAGCGCAAGCGAAGCTGTGAATTGAAGCCCCAGTAAACGGCGGCCGTAACTATAACGGTCCTAAGGTAGCGAAATTCCTTGTCGGGTAAGTTCCGACCCGCACGAAAGGCGTAACGATCTGGGCACTGTCTCAACGAGAGACTCGGTGAAATTATAGTACCTGTGAAGATGCAGGTTACCCGCGACAGGACGGAAAGACCCCGTGGAGCTTTACTGTAGCCTGATATTGAATTTTGGTACAACTTGTACAGGATAGGTAGGAGCCAGAGATCTCGGAGCGCCAGCTTCGAAGGAGGCGTCGGTGGGATACTACCCTGGTTGTATTGAACTTCTAACCCATGCCCCTTAGCGGGGTAGGAGACAGTGTCAGGCGGACAGTTTGACTGGGGCGGTCGCCTCCTAAAGAGTAACGGAGGCGCCCAAAGGTTCCCTCAGAATGGTTGGAAATCATTCGTAGAGTGTAAAGGCATAAGGGAGCTTGACTGCGAGACCTACAAGTCGAGCAGGGTCGAAAGACGGGCTTAGTGATCCGGTGGTTCCGCATGGAAGGGCCATCGCTCAACGGATAAAAGCTACCCCGGGGATAACAGGCTTATCTCCCCCAAGAGTCCACATCGACGGGGAGGTTTGGCACCTCGATGTCGGCTCATCGCATCCTGGGGCTGTAGTCGGTCCCAAGGGTTGGGCTGTTCGCCCATTAAAGCGGTACGCGAGCTGGGTTCAGAACGTCGTGAGACAGTTCGGTCCCTATCCGTCGTGGGCGTAGGAAATTTGAGAGGAGCTGTCCTTAGTACGAGAGGACCGGGATGGACATACCGCTGGTGTACCAGTTGTCTTGCCAAAGGCATCGCTGGGTAGCTATGTATGGACGGGATAAGTGCTGAAAGCATCTAAGCATGAAGCCCCCCTCAAGATGAGATTTCCCATTACGCAAGTAAGTAAGACCCCTGAAAGACGATCAGGTAGATAGGTTCGAGGTGGAAGTGCGGTGACGCATGCAGCTGACGAATACTAATCGGTCGAGGACTTAACCACATTTTATTGCACAAATTCAATGAAACGTTTATCCAGTTTTGAAAGAATGAAATTCTTTTACATAGGCTTATTTAAAGCCCACTATAGTGAAGTGATGATGGCAAAGAGGTCACACCCGTTCCCATACCGAACACGGAAGTTAAGCTCTTTAGCGCCGATGGTAGTTGGGGGCTTCCCCCTGTGAGAGTAGGACGTCGCTTCGCTAGAATATTGGAGGATTAGCTCAGCTGGGAGAGCACCTGCCTTACAAGCAGGGGGTCGGCGGTTCGAGCCCGTCATCCTCCACCATTTCTAAATGCCGGTGTAGCTCAGTTGGTAGAGCAACTGACTTGTAATCAGTAGGTCGAGGGTTCGACTCCTTTCGCCGGCACCATTTAGAGAGCCATTAGCTCAGTTGGTAGAGCATCTGACTTTTAATCAGAGGGTCGAAGGTTCGAGTCCTTCATGGCTCACCAGTTTTATAAAATTATACATACTGTCAGAATAAATAGATCTTAAGCATTTTGCGGAAGTAGTTCAGTGGTAGAACACCACCTTGCCAAGGTGGGGGTCGCGAGTTCGAACCTCGTCTTCCGCTCCAAAATGCCGGGGTGGCGGAACTGGCAGACGCACAGGACTTAAAATCCTGCGGTGAGTGATCACCGTGCCGGTTCGATTCCGGCCCTCGGCACCATTTTATAATTCTTATCTCTAATAATGCGCGCCCGTAGCTCAATTGGATAGAGCGTCTGACTACGGATCAGAAGGTTGTGGGTTCGACTCCTGCCGGGCGCGCCATAATATATTTTTACTGACATATTCGGAATGTAGCTCAGCTTGGTAGAGCACTTGGTTTGGGACCAAGGGGTCGTAGGTTCGAATCCTGTCATTCCGACCATTATTAATGGGGCCTTAGCTCAGCTGGGAGAGCGCCTGCCTTGCACGCAGGAGGTCAGCGGTTCGATCCCGCTAGGCTCCACCATTTATATTTTATTCCCTTTGGAGGTATACCCAAGTCTGGCTGAAGGGATCGGTCTTGAAAACCGACAGGCGGGTAACACCGCGCGGGGGTTCGAATCCCTCTACCTCCTCCATTTTTAATATTTTTACTTTAGATGTTGGTCCCGTGGTGTAGCGGTTAACATGCCTGCCTGTCACGCAGGAGATCGCCGGTTCGATCCCGGTCGGGACCGCCATTTTTTTTATGGGTTTGTAGCTCAGTTGGTAGAGCATTAGATTGAAGCTCTAAGTGTCGGCGGTTCGATTCCGTCCAAACCCACCATACTATGGGCCTATAGCTCAGCTGGTTAGAGCGCACGCCTGATAAGCGTGAGGTCGATGGTTCGAGTCCATTTAGGCCCACCATAGTATTATTCCGAAGTAGCTCAGTTGGTAGAGCATCCGGCTGTTAACCGGCAGGTCGCAGGTTCGAGTCCTGCCTTCGGAGCCATTGGCCCGTTGGTCAAGTGGTTAAGACACCGCCCTTTCACGGCGGTAACACGGGTTCGAATCCCGTACGGGTCATATACACTTGAAAGAAAGCACATTGCAGATTTTGCAATGTGTTTTTTGTTATTTTAAAAATGAATTCAACATAGGGAATTATCTGAAATACTGAATGTTAAGGAGTTTGAAGAAATGAGTATGATAGCCTATATAGGCTTTAATTTTCCGATAAAACTAAATGAAGGTGATGTAGAACATGAATATGAAGTTGACTATGTTTGCCCCGATGCAGAACATCTTAACATAGCTAAACAAAAGCATTTTACGACACCCTATATCTTTGAGATTTTACAATTTGCAAATCCTATTTGGGAATTGACGAACTATAATAAGGTTTATTCTCCACATAACTATGAAAAATCCAAAAAAAATTTTCTCGATTTATGTCATTATCTAAAAGAATTGCTCCCGAAAGGTGATATTTGTGAAATATACATCTGCTGGGACGGAGAAGAAAATGAAGAGCTAGAAGTTGAATTGAAGATTAATTTAAATGATTTACAAATTGAAGCCATTGAAATATATGAAAAGTGCTTTATTCATTTAGAAAACTAAAAGGTTAAATTTAGTATGAGTATTGTCATGGAAGGAAAATAATTAGAGGAACTTAATTTGTTGAGCTCCTCTAATTATTTATTTCAAAGTCAACAATTAAATTTAACAGAGCCTTTTATTTAGTAAAGGGCCATCAATAAAAATGAAGGTTACCTGATAGACTGTCCAGCTGCAATGAGACCATACAAATAGTAAATCATACAGCTATTACAACTTTATACTTTAATAGAAAACATCCTACAGACAAATCGCTTTCGGCATGGACGATTTATCGATGTAGGATGTTTTTTTGAGATATATTATAAAAGGGATGCGTGGAAAATTGTTCAAAGTTCAATTGTTATACTATGTGATTATAAATGAAGAATTTTACGTTCTATAAAAATTGGGCAGAATTTTTATAGATGCTGCATTAACGGAATGCAGCTTTAAATTCTCCAGTCACTTCCTGGTGACCATTATTCGACTCATACGCTTGCTCGATCTCTAATTCAAAACGATCCATAATCGGAATATCGTTTACAGAGAATAAGTACGAATCTTTTGAAGCATAGTGCTCATACCAAGCCCAGTTTGGAACGACAAAGTAATCGCCTTTTTTCCAGTCAAAGCGTGTACCGTTAATAACTGTATAGCCTTCACCTCTATGCACTTGATAAACAGTAGAATGCGTATGGCGTAAAGCTTTTGTATGCATGCCAGCTGGTAAGTGCTGCATACGTGTACCTAATGTCGGGTTGGCTGCTTTACCTGTAGAAGGATTAATATATTCAACAGCAAAACCATGATGCGGGTCCGGATCAAATGACATTAAGCCTTTAATTCCTTCAACCGTACGATCCCATTTATAGTTGGCAAGTGGTGCTACTGTATACTTGTCATCTCCGACAGGGCGTACCATTCCTCCACGATAACGCTTTTCCGTGAAGTTATCCGGAATATTCGGCTCTTGTAAACCGCCTTCATAAGGATCGAAGAAAGTACCGCCGATTCCGTATAAAGTCGGGATATCCAGCGCGTCTGTCCATAACATCGGCTCATCGCCAACGTGTTCATGCCCGTGCCATAAACCTTTAGGTGTAATTAAAAAGTCGCCTTCCTCCATGAAAATACGTTCGCCTTGTACGATTGTGTAGGCGCCTTGTCCTTCAGAAATAAAGCGCAATGCTGATTGAGAGTGACGATGAGATGGGGCTTTTTCACCCGGTAACAGCATTTGTACCGCTACGTAAATCGTTTGTGTAGTAGATGCCCAACCCCATGGCTGACGATATGTTAATCCTGGATTTTGGAAATAGATTGCACGACGTTCTCCACCACGATCTGGTGTAAAGATTTGTGCTGCTTCGCCCATTTTCTTTTTAATTAGTTCATCACTCCAAAGGTAAGCTTGTGCTTGTGGCTTTGGTGTATGATTCATAATTTCCGGAATGGCTTCCCAAAGTGGACCTAAATGATATTGTTCAATGTCTTTCGTAAAATCTTTTACCGTGTCACTTTTCATAAACTCTTTTACTTCTTCTGATACTCCTGCCATACATCTTCACTCCTTTAATAGTAATTGTGCAAAAAGAATACTAGACCGTATTGAAGGTTATACACTTACTGGCACATTTGCAGTTGCTACTTTGTTTTCCAGAGCACCAACTTTATCAATTTCGATGCGGACAACATCGCCGTCTTTCAAGAAAGTCGGAGGATTCATTGCAACCCCAACACCACCTGGAGTACCTGTTAAAATTACATCACCCGGCTCTAATGTCATTAAGTTAGAAAGGAAAGCAACTAGCTTTTGTACAGAAAATACTAAGTTAGCCGTGTTCGTTTGCTGGCGTACTTCGCCATTCACTGTCAATACAACAGATAACCCTGATGGATCCGGTAATTCATCAGCTGTTAATAAATAAGGTCCCATCGGTGCAGAACCGTCTACTGTTTTACCTTGCAGCCATTGTAATGTACGACGTTGGATATCACGATAAGTCACATCGTTCGTAATTGTATAGCCGGCTACGTAATCCAGGGCGTCTTCTTCTGAAACATTACGGGCTTGTTTGCCAATAACAAATGTAAACTCTGCTTCATAATCAAGCTGTTCAGAAATCGGATAGAATGGAATATCATCATCAGGCCCTAAAAGTGTATTTGCAAATTTAGCGAAAATAACTGGATGTGTTGGTAACTCACGGCCCATTTCCAGAATATGCTCACGGTAATTGTGACCTACACAAATGATCTTTCCTGGATTTAATACTGGTGCTCCAACATGTACTTCGTTACGATCAAAAACCGCTTTTGTAATAGAAGCATTTGGATTCTCTAAAATGAAGTCGACAGCTTGTTGCGCCAATTCAATAGATTTTTTCCCGCCTTCATAAATACCATCTGTAGTTGCCGGCACATAAGCATGGGCAATCTCCTTATAACGGTATTCACCTTCTGCTTGAAGTTTTGCTTCAAAAGCATGGTTTAAATCGATTACTTGTTCCTTCACAATCGCTCCAGCACGTGTAATACCGTTCACTGTATAGTTGACTAATTTCATAATTATCCCCCTTTATCGAAATAGAATACAAAGTTCTCTATTTAAAGAAAATATAAAGTACTTTAGGTAGTAAAGTCAATATTTTTCAGAAAAATCTTTTAAATAAGTGATTTAGGACCTATTAAAATCAATTAATTATCAGTAAATTTAGAAATATTATTGACAAATGTTTCTCTTTTACGTTACATTTTCATTATAAGTAAACAAAGTTCTCTATTTATAGAATCGGAGGTAATGATATGACAAATATTAGTGATGTAATTGTAGTTGGTGGGGGAATTGGCGGTTTAGCGACAGCGCTTTCAATAGTACAACGCACAGATAAAACGGTAGCAGTATTAGAACAAGCACCTGCATTCGGAGAAATAGGAGCAGGTATCCAATTAGCACCTAACGCACTGCATGTATTGGACCAATTAGGTGTTAAAGAAGAAATATTAAATGTAGCGGTCGTACCGAAGCGCTTAGTGCTAAAAGATATTTATACGGCAAAGGAATTAGCTGTACTTGATTTGACTGACGGTTTCCAGGAGCGTTTCAAGCAGCCGTACGTTGTATTGCACCGCTCGGATCTACACCGTGTTTTATATGAAGCATGTTCGAAAAATAACCGTATTTCATTTAAAAACGATGAGCAAATCCAAACAGTATCACAAACGCCAGGTCAAGTAACGATTACAAACCAACGTGGTGAGTCCTATACAGCAGAAGCAGCAATCGGGGCAGATGGTATTAAATCAAATGTACGTAAGCTATTTTCTCAAGACGAAATGATCTGTTCGGAATATGTAGCATACCGTGGGACATTACCGATTGAAGAGATTACTGCTGAAGGCGATATTGCAATGGATGATGTGATTATGTGGATTGGACCGAACTTACACTTAGTACAATATCCTGTTCGTCGCGGTGAGTTATATAATCAAGTCGTTGTTTTCAAAACATATGACTATAAACCGGAAGGCGACTGGGGGACTCCGGAAGAAATGCAACAACGCTTTGAAGGTGCACATCCGGATGTAGAGCGTGCGTTAAAGTATATTTCGACTCAATTCCGCTGGCCGATGTTCCACCGTCTGCCAATAGAAAACTGGACAGATGAAAATGTAACACTATTGGGAGATGCAGCTCACCCGATGCTCCAATATTTAGCACAAGGCGGTGCACAGGCACTTGAAGATGCATATGTATTAGGAGAAGCTTTAGAAAATGAAGCAACGTACAATGAAGCATTTTTACGCTACCAGAAAGAGCGCCAACCGCGTTCAGCAATGGTACAAAATTCAGCACGTCGCTGGGGTGAAATTATTCATGCAGATACAGCTGACGACCTTGACCGTGCGCTTGTGTTATTACGTGATCATTTATTCGGCAGTCACAAGGAAACAAACTATGATGTAGCAGACTTTTTATATAATTACTTCAACACACGCAAAAGTGAAGTGAAGAGCTGAATAACGGAAAATTAAAAAGAGAAAGGGGATTATTTCCCTTTCTCTTTAAAGCCATATACAGTCGACATTTCTTTACTCATATCAATAATTTGCTGCATCATTTCAGATGAAGTGTCTGTAGGTACGTCCTCTTCAAAGCCAACAACTGTGATGGCACCGACAAGCTCATTTTTGTAATTGAGTATTGGTAAACCGATAGAGGAAACATGACGGACAAGAGGCTCATGTGCAAACGAAAACCCGTTTTTGCGAATTCCTTTCAGCTCGCGTTGAAAAGCCGCAACATCAAAATTGGCAAGTTCATTTTGCTGAGCTTCAATCCAGTTCGTAATTTCCAAGGAATTAGCATAGGCCGCAAAAATTTTTCCTGTAGATGAATTAATCGGCAGTTTCGTACCGACTTGCGCACCGATACTTAAGCCAAAATTCGTATTCCAAATATTTGTGATTACAGGGGAATCATTTACCCAAAGCGATAGCAATGTCGTCATATTTGTGAGATTGCTAAGTTCTTTAAAATAGGGTGTAAGGCGTTCGATAAAATCGTCGTTTTGCATGGCAGCATTCCCGTATTCCAAAAATTTATAGCCGAGTGAATAGCTACCGGTCTTTTGATCACGATAAAGCAAATCTAACTGGATAAGTGTATTTAAATATTTATAGAGATTACTTTTAGAAATGCCTGTTTGTTCCTGAATATCGGAAAAACGTAGTGGGTGGTCGCTTTGCGCAACGACATCGATAATTTGAATACCTAATGCTAATGATCCGATTGTAGTACTGCTTGACATAGTATTCTATTCACCTTTCTTAAAAAGTCATTCAAAATAAGGAGATTATATCATGAAAACTAATGTTATGGAAAAGAAGTTTGAAAGTTTCGAGAAAAGCATCAATAGTATGGTTGATCTAATAAGTATAACAGAGACGGAAGTGCTGTATAAAAAACCATCCGAAGAAAAATGGTCGGTTATGCAAATCGCTACACACATCATCGAAGCAATCGAGTTTTGGGTAGCCGACTTAGAGGCACTCCTAGTCGTACCAGGAGCGAAATGGGGACGTAACCATGAACATGTCCGTCGTTTAGCTGCGGTAGATGAAAATTATGTAGCGACTGTTTCAAAGGAAGAAGCGATTGAAAGGCTCAATGCGCTCATTCCTTTAGTGAACGAAAGCTTTGCAAAAGTGCAACAGGAAGATTTAGAAAAAACTGCACCTAGCTACAACCCGAATTTTGATGGCAAGCCGTTATCATTTTTAATCAACCATCTAATTATTTTGCATACTGAAAGTCACGTAGGGCAGATGCAGCGTCATTTAGAATTGGTACAGCCCCAAAAAATAGAGTAAGAGTCGGAAGTATCCACTGTTTGTTGTGCGTATAGTAAGGTATTATAAAGATACAATAGAGGGGCTGTCTGGAATGAATTTCGGGGCATGCCCTTTCTGCGTATAAAACAGTGGAAGCAGGTGGAAAAGTGGATGCAATAATAAAAACAGGGAATAAAGCAGTCTATCCGATTATTTTCCCTTCTGACTATAGTGGATTGGGGAGTATTAACTGTTATGTCTACCAAAATGGAGAAGACTATACATTAATCGATGCGGGCATTAAAAATGCGGGATTTGAGCAGTTTTTTTATCGGAAATTGAAAGAATATAATATAGAAATTAATCAAATTACCGGTATTATTTTAACTCATTTTCATAATGATCATATCGGGGTAGTAAATCAGATTACGAATGATTACCGGATTCCTGTCTACGCCAGTGAAATTGCCATTCCTCGTTTGAAGTGTGAGGATGATTATTTACAGCAGAAGCTTAGCTTTTACTATGATTTGTATGAGCAATACGGCGTACAGGAATTTGCCCGTGAACGAATGGCAAAAATGGAAAATACACTTCACAATAAAGAACATGTGATGATTCATCCGCAGATTCTAAAACTGGAAGACGGGCAAGAAATCGGAGGATTACGCGTAATGACTGCACCTGGGCATTCGCCGGATTCAATTTGTTTGTTTGATGAGGAGACAGGATGGCTATTCGCGGGGGACTTTTTATTGGCTACTGGTATGACGAATGCTTTAATCGATCATGACGAATCAGGAGACATAACAAACCCGATTAGCCAATATATAGACTCGATTGAGAAAATGAAAGCATACAATGTGCGCACCGTATTTGCCGGACATAAAGAGATTTATGAAAACTTGAATGAAGTGATGGAGAAAAGCTTAAGTAAAATTGAATACAAGCTGCAAAAGGTTGTATCCAAAATTAGTGAAGGAAATCATACGGCGAAACAATTAGGAGAAGCAATCTATGGTGCCCGTTTTGCGAAGTATTTTACATTTATAATTTCTGAAATTATCGGATTAACGCTCCTGGCAGAACAGCGCGGTTTAATTGTGCGTGAGTTGCGGGGCGGGGATTGGTGTTTTTCAGTTACAAGTTTGATTGATCAATGAAAACAGCTGCCCCGGAGAGGCAGCTGTTTTTGTTATAGCGTATTATTTCCATCTCACATAAAGTGTCGTCGGAGTCGTTTGAGGTTGATTCCATTTTGCGAAAGCTTTTGTATACTTACTCGTTGTATAAAGATTGTTCAGCGGTTTTGTATTGATACCAAATTCATATTTAGCAGATGCTTTATTAATGTCGGCGGATTTAATGATCGTTGTTTTCTTACCTTGTAATGTAATGGTTTTCAGCGGATTCATAAGCACTGAACTGAACTCTACTGACTGGACATTTGCAGGAACTGTCAGCTTTTTCAGCTTGTTATTGAAAAAAGCACCATTGCTGATTGTCGTTACTTTCGAAGGGATCGTAATCGAACTCAGCGCATTGTTCGCAAACGCAGCTTCTTTCAATACTTTTATATTTTTAGAAATTTGGACTGATTTTAATTTGTTATTAGCAAATACATACGGTCCCATCGCTGTCACACTGTCCGGTATGACGAGAGAAGTTAACCTGTTCATATCAAAGGCATGCTGGCCAATTGATGTTAACCCGTATTTTAATGAAACAGATGTTAAAGCATTGTCTATGAATGCATATTGTTCGATAACTTTAATGTTTTTAGGAATCGTCACTTTAGTTAACTTATTATCCGCAAACACAAAGCTTTCAATCTCAGTTAGCTTTGACGGAATGGTGATTTTAGTTAATTTATTATCGCTAAAGGCTCCGTACTTAATACTTTGCACATTTTCCGGGAGTGATAGCGATGTTAATTCGTTTGTTTCAAAAGCTTGGTCACCAATTAGCTTTAATGTTGCCGGGAATTCCACAGATTTAAGTTTATTTGTATGAAAAGCGAATCTTTCAATGGTTATGATAGATTTTGGAATTGTTACATCTTTTAGTTTATTGTTCGCAAATGCATTGGCCGAAATAGTTTTTAAACCATCTGACAACGTTAATGCTGTCAAACTATTAAAGGCAAATGCATACTGTCCTATATTTGTTACGCTGTTCGGTAATGATAGGCGCGGCAGCTTATTGTACTGGAATGCACTGTGGCCAATTGTCTGTAATGAATTCGGTAAAGTTAAACTTGTAATTGCATTGTTTGCAAAAGCAAAGTCTGGAATGGTTTTAATGCCTTTGCCGACTTTTACTTGGGATAAGTGGTTTGCGTAAAAGGCTTTTTTGCCAAGGTGCGTAACAGAGTCCGGGATCGAGACGCCGGCAATTTTATTCCTGCTGAATGCTTCCTTACCGATTTTTTTCAAGTTGTTCGGTAAGACAAGAGTTTTCCCTCCAAATATATTTTCACTGAAGCTGAACGCATTGTTGCCGATTACTTCCAAACTGGCAGGAAGTTGAAGCGGCTTATTTTTATCGTAATTAACAGATGCAAATGCATAAGGTCCGATAACACGAATTGTATTTGGCAATGTTACACTAAATGGCTCTTTATTCATTGCTGTGTTAGTAGCCGGAATGATGGAGTGTTTAGTTGTAAAGGCAAATGGTGCGATTTCGGTAACGGGAATGCCGTTGATGGCAGACGGAATATTAAATGACTCAGCGCCTGCATTTTCGTCAAAGCCGGTAATTTTAATTTCCTGTTTCCCGTTATATTCGGTAATAGCATAATATAAATTTTCATATTGGTGGTCCTGATTACTTTGTAAATGAGCAGGTAATGTCACATCTACATTAAGATCGCTGTATAGAGCGCCGACGATTGATGAACCAATTGTTGTGACTGAATCTGGAACAGTAAGGGATGAAATGGAATTCCCCATAAAGGCTTCTGTCCCGATTTCTTCAAGTCCGACTGGTAATGTAACGTTTTGAAGAGAGTTGTTTATAAATGCTCCATCACCGATTCGTTTCAACGTTTTGGGAAAACTAACGGTATGAACGATTCTCTCTTCATAATCAGGCGCATCATAATTAAACCACTCAATATCAATCGCAAAAGCATTATCCGCAATTTCCGTTACAGGAAAGCCGGAGATTGTTTCGGGAATAGTTAAGTTTTTTGGTGCAGAAGAGCCAATAATTCGTACCTCTTGTTTTCCATTTTCAGCTGTAAAAATTACATAATAGAAATTCTTGTATGTCTCATATGGTGCAGCAGTTGCAGAACTGCAAAATCCGATAATAGAAACGAGCATTAACGCACAGGTAATAATGATTTTTTTCATAGGTTAAATCCTTTCTTTATTTTGGAATTAACGTACAGACGGATTATTTGGAAATAAGTTTCAAAATTAAATAAATATTTTGTGGTAAATTACAACTTGAAAAGGTTCCTGCCACCTTATTAGACAAGAACCTTTTTGCTACTCTAAAGTGAGCGTTCCACTATATGTCGTTCCTTTATCACGGCCGGCTTCACAATAAAACTCGGTTGTTTTAATTGTCTTATTAGTAAGCCGTTCGAATTCGATAACACATCGATCACCATCCGCTGTTTTGGATAACCGCGCTTTTGTATCGGTTGTGAATGTCGCTGTTCCTTCAATCGTGCCGGACGCCCAGCCGTCATACGTATAATAGGTCAATTGGAAACCGGTTTTCGTACTATTAGAGATTGTTAATACACGCCCTTTTGAATCAAGGTCCCCTTTACCGTAAGTATGAAAATACGTATACTCGCCATTCCAAGATTTATTTGGCTTCTTGTCGGCAGTAGGGGACCAGTTTGCACCTGTGCGCAATGATTTATCAAGCATATTGCGGGCGGAAGAAGCACGTTCATAAAGCGGGCTATTACTAGCAAAGCTTTCTTCTGCCATGTCAGAACGATAAAAGAAGTTTTTATTTTGCATGTTATAGAAAAACAGAACGAGCTGAGCACGTGTTAAATTATTTGTTGTACCGAAAAAATGCAATAAATTAGTTTGTTCATACTTTGCGTTTTGTCCGTTAGAAATATCATGATCCAGTAAAAAATGGATTGCTTTATTTAAAGTCGTTTGTCCATCCGCTATATAGGCAATCGCCTGTGCAACAGTTCCCCGTTTTACAGCTGCACCTCGAATACTGTTATGGAAATAGCCGTTTAAAGGTACTTGATAGGCGGCAAGCGTATTATAGTTTGCATCGGATGGAATCTCTTTCTTTGTGAACTTATCCAGTTCTTCCGAGACAGGTTCCAAATCAAAATAGCTAACTAAAATTTGAGCAAATTGTTGTTCTGTGACGGGTTGGTTTGGACGGAATGTACCGTTAGCATAGCCGTTTATAATATTAAAATCATATGCCCATTTAATTGCGTCATACGCATAATGGTTTGTCGGGACATCTTTAAACACTTGCTTCGCTGCCACCGGGTTGGTTGGAGAAATAAAAAAAGACAGCCCTACAATAATAGAGATAATTGTGAAGTAGAAGCGTTTCATAAAAAAACCTCCTCTTTATAATTGGATTATTTTTACTTTACCACGACTACCTCCAGTTTCCACTTACTTTTTATTCTAAAATATGGGATAAGAGCCGATATAATAGATATGGTATATAAAATGAGAATAGGTAGTGATCCATATGAATAAATCAAAGTTAATGCTAGCTGCATTGGCCGCAATCCCGGTAAGTATTGGGATGATAGGGGAAGTAGAGGCAGAGGGGGCAGCTGCGCCTGATATTGTCGCAGCAGATAAAGTCAGAGAAATGATTCAAACGTTAAACGACGAGTCGACGCCTATTGAAATCAGTGCAGCACGAAAAGCATATGAAGCATTAAACAGCGAGGCGAAAAAGCTAATTGAGAAACAAGTAGTTACAAACCTTGAATACTTCGAAAGCCGGTTAGCTGTTCAAAAGGCACAAGCTGAAAAAGAAGCGAAAGTCGTGATGGACCGGATTAATCGTATCGACAAAATGAAATATACAGAAGCACAAATTAAAAGTATACGTATGGCGTACAATGCTCTAAGTGACCTTGCGAAGTCATCTGTAATAAACCTCCACATTTTAATTGACGGCGAGAATTATATTATTTATCAAAATACTGTTGTGAAACAGGCAAAGATTGATGCCAACGCATTTGATATATATATGAACGATATTAGCCGCAGCTCGACGACACATGAAATTGCGAGAGCTCGGTCACTATACAACAACTTATCGGCAGAAGCGAAAAGACATGTAACAGCTTTGGAAAAGCTTGTTCGTCTTGAAACAATGTGGAGAGATCCATATTATATTGAGCTTGTGTATACGTACTATCCTGATTATATTCATGAAATAAAGCCGGGCGGAGTAGTCATCGAGAAGCCGGCATATGATCCGCTTTACATTCCGGATGATTCAGCAAGTACAGTTGTGACAACAATTCCGAAAACAGCAACTTGGTCAAACTATGAAACGATGACCTATCAAAATGGCCGCTACACAACACAAATTACCACTTCTCAAGTAAAAAATATTACAGATCGGAATATGCGTTTAAAAGCGGGAGATATTGAAATCATTATTCCTACATCGGAAATAAAGTCTTCTACAGCTACAGTCGGTGTGTCTGTAAATGTAGCCAATAATCAGCTTCACATCCAATTTACAGAAGGAAATCGTGCAAAAACTTTTGAAAATACAGTAGAAGTTCATGTTCCGGTCTCTAAATTAAAGGCGAATACTTCACAAGTAATTCAACGTGTTCTATCAACTGGTACATCACCGGCATCATTTAAGGTAGATGGCTCGAAATTCATTATCCGTACAGCCACAGGTGGTACATTTAAAGCAGCGAATAGCAGCGTTATTTATACGGATATTCCAAACAATGACCAAGGACGTGCAATTCGAGAGCTGGCAAAGCGCGGCATTCTATTTAATACGAAAAGCCGTCTAGTTCAAACCTATAAACAAGTAAGCAAACTCGATGCAGCGATAATGATTGCATCGGCACTGGATTTATCAAGTAACGCCAAATCGAAATATCTGGATATAGCAAATGCGCAGCAATTAAAACTAGTCCAGGGATTATTGGAAGCAGGCATCATGAGTGGTGCAACATCGAGCCGTTTTACACCTAATGCTTCGGTGACAAAGAAAGAAGCAGCCATTATTATTGCCAACATGTACCGCTATTTAAATCAGGATTTGGCGAAAGTATACAATGAATTAAACATTAGCTATACGGATATTGCAAACCTGACATTTGAAGCGCGTCAAAGCATTGCAATTCTAGAGCTGTTTGGTGTTGTCGATGGGCAAGGTCCATTTAGTCCTGAGAAAACATTATCACGCGGCGAGTTTGCCGAACTTATTTACAATGCGTTAATATCAATTGACTACCTATAAAACTCGTAAACCTATGATTTTCTTTCAAAATCATAGGTTTTTTATAGCGAATAATTAGCAGCAAATGGTTAATCGCTAAGCTGAAAACGGAAAAATCTGTCGGAACTTCTGACAATTCCTTTACAAATACGGTATAATTAACTACTACAGCACACATGCACAAAAGGAGTTTTCGCATGGTCTATTTATCGATGATTTTCTTCAAAATTGTTGCACCGATTTTAATTTTACTTATTATAGGTGCTATTTTACAGCGCAAGTTTCAGTTTAACCTTAAAGCATTATCCCACCTCATTACATACTGTTTCATGCCGGCTGCGGTATTTATCAATATTTATGAAACATCTATTGAAATGAGCGTGCTTGGACAAATTACGATTTTTATTATTTTGTTTATCGGTGCGCAAATGCTGTTAAGTCAGCTGCTCACAAAGTTGTTAAAACTTGATAAAAAGGAATCGGCTGTTTTTAAAAACAGTGTTGTCCTTATAAACTCCGGTAACTATGGGATCCCGGTTGCACAAATGATTTTCGCAACCCAGCCGATCGGGGTAGCGATTCAAGTTATTCTTGTTATTTTTCAAAATATGACGACGTATACATATGGCTTGTATAATTTAATCTCATCAACAAAATCAGGATTAGCGATTGTCCGGGACTTTTTGAAAATGCCGATCGTTCATGCGCTAATTATTGGTGCGGCATTAAATTATTTTAGTGTACCGATCCCGGAAACGTTTAGTATTCCGCTGGAGCATATTGCAGACGGATTTGTGGCGGTTGCACTTATAACATTAGGTGCGCAGCTTTCTACAATCGAAATGCGCTCGATGTTCAATAAAACGATTTTTGTCAGCTGCTTTACACGATTAATAGTCGGCCCTGCAACAGCACTTGTTATTATTTTTGCATTGGGTCTGGACGGAGTAGTGGCACAATCGCTATTTATCGCAAGTGCATTCCCGACATCAAGAAACAGTTCCAGCTTAGCACTTGAGTATGATATTGAATCGGCAACAGCTGCCCAGACAGTACTGTTTTCAACGATTATCAGCTGTTTAACCGTGACGGTTGTTATCTATTTATCGACAATTTTATTTGTATAGAGAAGGGCTGCAGTAAAAGTAAATTAAACTTTTACTGCAGCCCTTTTTGCATATAAAAAACCGCAAGTATCCCCTCAGATACTTGCGGCTGTAAGCGATTATAGTTGGATATCAATAACGCTTTCGTAATCTAGTAAACACTAAATTAATGAAAAGCTAGTGAATTTAACAATTTGAGCAAGAAGCTAAATTCATAGAGTACATCTTAGTACATACTTACCGTATTAGAGTATGGGTTTGAAAGGTCCATACCATCTAATGAAAGACCCATTGCCTTCGCTACACCTTCACCATATGCTGGATCAGCTAAGTAGCAGTGTAAAATGTGACGACGTTTGATGAATTCTTCAACACCGTGCATTTCTGCAGCAGTTGTTTCGAATAAACGTTGTTGCTGTTCCGGTGTTTGAAGACGGAATAATTTACCTGGTTGCTCGAAGTAGTTGTTGTCATCTTCACGGAAGTCGTAGATGTCAGCTGGACCATCAAGAGCTAATGCAGGGTCTTTATATTGTGTTTGACCTTGTAATGCGCCATAGCTATTTGGATAGTAAGTAATTGCTGAACCACGGTTTCCATCAGCACGACCTTGACCATCACGGTGATATACCATGAATGGGCATTTTGGTGTGTTTACCGGAATTTGGTGGTGGTTAACGCCTAAACGGTAACGAGTTGCATCTTGGTAAGCGAATAAACGAGCTTGTAACATACGGTCTGGTGAGAATGAAATACCAGGTACAACGTTTGATGGAGCGAATGCAGCCTGCTCAACATCAGCGAAGTAGTTTTCCGGGTTACGGTTTAATTCGAACTCTCCAACTTCCATTAATGGGTACTCAGATTTGTACCAAACTTTTGTTAAGTCGAATGGGTTGTCCTTAGAGTTGCGCGCTTGCTCTTCAGTCATCACTTGAATGTACATTTTCCATTTCGGGAAATCGCCTTTTTCGATTGAATCGAATAGGTCACGTTGTGAAGATTCACGGTCTTTACCGATAATTTCAGCAGCTTCTGCACCAGTCAGGTTTTTAATACCTTGTTGTGTACGGAAGTGGAATTTCACGTATACACGTTCGCCAGCTTCGTTGATCATTGAGTAAGTGTGAGATCCGAAACCGTGCATGTTGCGGTAACCTGCTGGAATACCACGGTCAGACATTACGATTGTTACTTGGTGTAATGCTTCAGGTAATGAAGTCCAGAAATCCCAGTTCGAGTTACCGTTATGCATGTTTGTTTTTGGATCACGCTTAACAACGTGATTTAAATCCGGGAAGTGTAATGGATCACGGAAAAAGAATACAGGCGTGTTGTTACCAACCATATCCCAGTTACCTTCTTCAGTGTAGAATTTTAATGCGAAACCGCGAATATCACGCTCAGCATCAGCCGCACCGCGCTCACCTGCTACAGTTGAGAAACGTGCGAACATTTCTGTTTTCTTACCAACTTCTGAGAAAATTTTTGCTTTTGTATATTTTGTGATGTCATGCGTTACAGTAAATGTACCGAATGCACCAGAACCTTTTGCGTGCATACGACGCTCAGGAATTACTTCACGGTTAAAATTCGCTAATTTCTCAATTAGGAATACGTCTTGTAATAAGATCGGGCCACGGCGACCAGCTGTTTGCGAATCATCGTTCGATACTACTGGAGCACCAGTAATTGTTGTTAAACGTTCGTTTGTCATGTATAGTTCCTCCTAAATCTTTTTGAAAAACTCTTCATAAATAATATAACAAATCTAAATCATAATTTCTACTAGATTATAATAATTCTTTTTAAGGAATCTTTATATTAAAGAACTGGTTATTATATATGGATATTAATGAAAATTCCGATAATATAGTTTTCTAGTAAATTATACCTTTTTCCGGCTTAGAAAGATAAAGATTGCTCCGCATTTTTGGTCAATAATCACTTCTTATTTGTTTATCGACAAATATGGGTAGTTCTTCTATTATTACCTATATAGTAGAGGCAATTACTTTACGAAAGGACATAGGCATGCAACTAACATTAACTTTTATTATTTTAGCAGTTACGATTCTTCTATTTACGACGAATCGATTGCGGGCAGATCTTGTCGCAGTAATGGCGTTATTATCATTTGTCATATTAAATATTTTGACTCCCGCTGAAGCGCTGGCAGGGTTTTCGAATTCTGTCGTCATTATGATAGCAGGACTATTTGTTGTCGGGGCAGGTATTTTAAGGACGGGTCTTGCAGGAATGGCAGGAAACCTTCTTTTGAAATGGTCGGGGGATAATGAGCTCCGTCTCTTCATTTTGCTTCTTGTCATTGTCGCAATTGTCGGGGCGTTTATGAGCAATACAGGTACGGTTGCATTAATGCTGCCGATTGTAGTTTCGATAGCAATCAGCATCAAAGTAAGCCCGTCCAAATTTTTAATGCCGCTTTCGTACATTGCGAGCATGTCGGGGCTGATGACATTAATTGCATCGCCGACAAACCTGATTGCTTCGCAAACACTCGTTGATCACGGCTTTGAAAAACTAGGATTTTTTACGATAACTCCAATCGGAATTATCGCAACGATTACCGTCATTATTTATTTAGTATTAGTACGCAATGTGCTGTTGCCGAATGAGGATAACCGTTCGCAATCAAGTGCGGGGTATAAGCTTTCTCCCAAAAAAATTGCCAAGGAATATGATTTACATGATAAATTGTTCCGCGTTGTCGTAAGCGAGCATTCGACCATTTCGGAACAAAAGCTTGCTGATTTGAAACTTCCGGCAACCTACCATATTTATATTATGAAAATAAAACACGGTGCTGTGCAGGAAGGGCTTAATTTACGACCGATGACGTACCAGGAACTTGCCGGTCCGAATAGTGTTATTCATATAGGAGATGAATTGTATGTTCAAGGATTTGCCGATGATGTAGCACGGTTTGCCCATGATTTTGCGTTGACGGTTCAGCCGTTCGAAGATCATGCAAAAGAGCTCGTCACGAAAAAAATTGGTGTAGCGGAAGTATTGCTAACACCGCAGTCACGTCTTATTAAGGAATCTGTCAGTAAAATCGGGTTCCGTGAAAAGTACAATTTAAATATTCTGGGAATCAACCGTAAAGGTGACTACTTATTGAAAAACATGGCCGACCAGAAGCTGCGTTTTGGAGATGCGATTTTAGTGCAGGGAACATGGGATGAAATCGAGCTGTTGTCCCGAGAAACGCATGATGTTGTCGTAGTGGGGCAGCCACGCGAGTTAGCGGGAGCAATTACAGCAAACGGAAAGGCTCCGATTGCTGGTATCATCATGCTGCTGATGATCGGACTCATGGTATTTGAAGTGTTTGACGCCGTAATTGCTGTATTAATCGGGGCCGTTCTTATGATTATTACAGGCTGTCTGCGCAATATGGATGATGCTTACAGCAAAATGAACTTTGAAAGTATTGTGCTCGTAGCGGCAATGCTTCCGATGGCGACAGCACTCGAGAAGACAGGGGGAATGACGATTCTCGCGGAAGGGATTATCAGTTTGCTCGGAGATTTCGGATCATATGGTGTATTGATGGGGATTTATTTATTAACAGTTGTTTTCGGGCAATTTGTTAGTAATACTGCGACAGCGGTACTGTTTTCGCCGATTGCCATTACTGCAGCACTTGCTATGGATGCGAACCCGTATACATTTATGATAGGGGTAGCAACTGCTGCGAGTATGGCATTTGCGACACCGATTGCATCTCCGACAAACTCTCTTGTATTAACAGCGGGCGGCTATAAATTTATGGATTTCGTCAAAGTCGGTGTTCCATTACAGGTTATTATGTTTATCGTCATGATGATTGCAGTACCGTTGCTGTTTCCATTTTAGTCGGTATAAAGGAGGTATTTGAATGGGATTGTCATTCAAATACCTCTTTATTTTATTGTAACAGCCTGTACAATTTTATTTTCCTGTACGCCTAAATCAATGACACCATCTTCACTTTTAATTTCAAGGCGCATCACATCACCAGGCTGTAAATAGCCGTTATCTTTTTGAGAATTGTAGAACGCCTCTATTTTTTCTTCATAAGGGATGGAGTTATCATAAATGATTCCTAAAATCTCAGCATTCAGACGTAGACCTACACCAGCAGGAGTACCTGTTAAAACAAGGTCACCAGTTTTCAAATCAAAAATACTCGACATTTCGGTTAATGTTTCAGTCGGTTTAAACAATAGCTGATCTGTTTTCACCTGTTGGCGCGTTTCACCATTTACAGATAAATGGAGCTCTAGCCTTTCTAAATAATCAATTTCGCCGTCTTCCAGTAAATAAATATACGGTCCAGTAGGGCAGAAGCCGCGGTAGCTTTTTCCTTTAAACCATTGTTGTTCAACTATTTGTACATCCCGTGCGGAAACGTCATTCGTAATAACGAAACCTGCTATATAATCTTTTAAATTATGCTCCGTCACTACAACCGCTTCCGTTACATCCTGCTTCATAATAATGCCTAGCTCAATTTCATAGTCGAGTAAGCGAACATGTGCAGGGCATACGATATTTGCTGTTGCAGAAGTTAACGTACTTGGTGCCTTAGTAAATAGTAGATTGTATGGCGGCTTTTGCTGTGAAAAACCGGCTTCCACACGGTGTGCGCTGTAGTTTGTACCCTGACAGTAAATGTTTGCATCATCTGTTACAGGCGAAAGAATGGTAATGTCAGATTGATTGACGATTTGACCTGTTTGTTTGGCAGTAACAACATCCTTCATACCCGTTGTTAAAATATCCCGTAATGTTCGGTAAGAACCGTTGACTACATAAAGTTCATCCTCTAAAACACCCCATTGAATCGCATCATCTTGCTGAAAGCGTACTAATTTAATTCCCATTGAAAGCCCTCCTTAATAATAGATTACCGTCATTTTATTTTAAAATTTTGGAAATAGTTAGTGGTTAATTAATGGATTTGCGATAGAAAATCAGTAAAAATTAATGAAAGTTTCCCGCAGCATCCTAGGAATGCGAATGGTGCGTTGTTTTAAATATCGGCTTAATTAATTGTTGATAATAGTGGTCAATTTCCATTGCCTGGAGATGATTTGCCTCCTGTATCCAGTAGTGATCCAGTGTAAGTAAAGTGGCACGTAAATGTTCAATAAGTAATTGTTCAGGGATGTTGAGGTTAGTTGTAAATTGCATGGACTTTAAATCTAGAGCAATCGCTTCATACATTAACGGTTCAATGAAGTCTTTCATCGTTTTTGATTTTCTTGTTAATTCGGTAGCAATATGTAAAGCATGCACCTGTTTTAGCTCAGCAGAGATACGAAATGGTTCGTAAATACGTTCGACAATCGAATAGTTCATACGTTGCTTTGTTAAAGCGCGGTATAAATATTGAAACAGGGCAAATTTATCCGAGAAATGGGTGTAAAATGTTGTCCGGTGTATGATAGCCTGTTCACAGATTTCATTAATGGTAATCGATTCAAATGAACGCTTTTGGTTATTTAGTAAAGTCATTAAAGCACTACATAATAAATGCTTCGTACGATTTTTAGATGTAATCATCTACAATTCCTCCTGAAATGTATAATTTTTCTACAAATCTATTAATTTGATTCTACCTTCATGTCCCTACGTCCATATATATTTTATAGAGGGAGGGTAACCAAAATGAAATTACAAAACAAAGTAGCCATCGTAACGGGAAGTACATCTGGTATAGGAAAATATGCCAGCATTGCACTTGCAAAAGCAGGTGCGCGTGTAACGGTAACCGGCCGTCGTAGTGAAAAAGGTGAACAAGTTGTACAAGAGATTAAAGCAAATGGCGGTCAGGCAATTTTTGTACAAGCAGATATGATACATGAAGAAAGTTATGAATATTTAGTCAATGAAACATTACAAGCTTTTGGTCAGATTGATATTTTAGTGAATAATGCTGGTAATATCATTGAAAAGTCATTTTTAGAGTTAACGAAAGATGATTTTCAACAATTCATTACGTTAGACGGTTATGCATATTTTCGTATGATGCAAGAAGTCATTCCACATATGAAAAACGGCGGTAGTATTATTAATGTGACTTCACTTGCAGCAATTAATACGATTCCAACCCATTCGCTGTACAGCTTTGTTAAGGCAGGGGTAACACAAATGTCAAAAGGGGTAGCCCAGGAATTTGCCGGACAGAATATACGAGTCAATTGTTTGTTGCCAGGAGCTGTAGATACGGAAATGGTAGCGGGTAACCCAAACAGTGATTTTATCCGCAGCCTAATTCCGATGCAGCGTTTTTCAACACCTGAAGAGCAAGCAAACATAATAGTATTTTTAGCATCTGATGACTCATCTTACATGACGGGTTCGTCCATCGTTGCGGATGGCGGAGTCCGTGGAATATAAAAGGAGGCAGGAAACATGTTAATTGAACAGAAAGTTGCAATAGTAACAGGTGCAGCAAACGGTATGGGAAAAGCAACTGCCCAGCTTTTTATTGAACATGGTGCAACGGTTGTGCTCGTTGATTATCAGGAGCAACAAGGAATTAAGACCGCGCAAATGTTAGGATCGAATGCATATTATTTCAATCCAGTTGATATCACTAAGCCAGTTCAAATTCAGCAAGTAGTACAAAAAACGATTGCCAAATTTGGCCGTATTGATATTTTAGTTAACTGTGCTGGAGGTGTAATGTCGCCAAATGGTTCGTCCAGCAATATTGATATGAGTGAATGGCAGGCAATGATTGAGTTGAATTTAACTGGAACAATGAATGTTATTATGGAAGTACTTCCTCATATGAAAGAGCAGAAAGCGGGTAAAATCATTAATTTATCATCTCTTGGTGCATTAAATCCATATGTTCCAGTACTTCATTATCATGCTGCCAAAGCTGGAGTTGAGTCGATTACAAAAAACCTCGCCTTTGAATTGGCAAGTAAGAATATCCATGTAAATACAATTGCACCCGGCCCGATTTTAACACCATTTTGGGATAAATTGATGCCACCGGGTGAAGAGCGAGAGGCAATGATTACCGAGCTTGCAAAAAAAGAAGTACCGCTTGGTCGAATTGGGCAACCGGAAGATATCGCCGGCGTCGCACTGTTTTTGGCCTCTTCTTTATCCGACTTTGTAACAGGTCAAAAAATTAATGTCGGGGGAGGCATAGGGAACATAATTTCCATGAATGGTACCTTTACAAACTCACCGGGCAACAAAGAATTTGCAACTTGAAAATTTTGTGTGAAATAGATAGAAAGGTTGTTCAATAAGGAGCCCTCCTTAATTGAACAACCTTTTATGTTGAGTAATTTTATGCGATTTCTGTCTGACCGTCGGTATCGTTTACTGTTACAGGTGATTTTCTAACTGTTATAATCGCCCAAACAACCGCTAAAACAAATAGACCGATAGAAGCGACAAGCAATGTAGATCTTCCGCCTTCCAATCCAAAAATGCCTAGAACAGTTGCAAACATATAAGGGCTCACAATACCGCCTAAACCTTGACCGGCTGCAGCAATCCCGACGTAAGAAATCCCTTTTGCTAAATTGGATAGCTCAGAAACACGTGCCAACACACCTGGAATCACAATTCCCAAGCCCATGCCGCCAAGGACACTTGCTACAAAAATCATTGTTAAGCTGTCCACTGTTGAACACCATAAAATACCTGTAGCCGTAAAAAGTACACCTATTGGAACAATCAGATTAGGCAACATCGAACGCAGTTTACCAAACATGAAGCCCGTTATTAATGTACCTGTTGTAAAGAGTGAAATTGCCAATCCGGCTTCCGTTGCATTCCCTAAGCCTTCAGTTTGAACAATAATAGAGATATTTGTTACATAACCAAAAACGAAAGCAGAAAAAATGATCTGTCCAATTGTAAAGCCGTAAACTGTTTTAGGTGCTTTAAATAATACATCTTTAATTGACGCATTTGGTACATCCTGTTTTTTCGGTTCCGGTAAAAACATGAACGTAATAGCTAAAATCCAAATAGGGAATAAGTACACTAGGAATCCATAATTCCAACCGTAAGCGTCTGCCAGCATACCACCAACTACTTGGAAGAAGATTGCTCCAACACATGCGATTGTCGATGTACCGAATCCGATCAGGAAATCACGCTCACGGCCATCAAAGAAACCAGTAATAATATCAATGGATAAAGGTAAAGTGATACCAACACCAAGGCCTAAAATACCACGGAAAACAATAATTGCGAATAGATTGCTTAAGAAGAATGGCATGATTCCGCCAATGATAAATAAGATTAACCCGGTCGTTAATAATGCACGCTTTGAAAATTTATTCGCTAGCTTACCATAGAAAAGGGAAGGAAAAATTTGAAGCAACCCGGGTATTGTCGCAATTAACATAACAGTAGTAGGGCTGAACTCCGGGAAGGCTACAATAAGGTCTGCCATAATCGATCCAGCTACACCAGCAGCTACGTCTTGGAAGGCAATCAGGACAATTAAAAACTTTAAAAAACCTCTGTTGGATGTTGGAAACATGAAATACCCCCTAATTTTTTATTTATTTGGAACTTAAAAACACAGCATGTTGTGCAAAATACCCCCTCAATCGATTGAATATTCAGATATTATCATGTAAGCCCTTTCACAGGAACGATAATAATTTACGGAAAAGTATTTTCTAATTAAATAAAAATTGTTAAATACCGGAAAAATATTGTTGGCCGAATCAGCTTTTGGCGTATGAAATTAACAATTAATAAAAAAAGTACAAAACTACGGAAATTCCGCTGTTTTGTACTAGAAATTCGATTATTCTATTTCAATTTCACCTAGAACGATTAACGACTCAATTAAAAGAATTAATTCAAAAAGGTTTTTTGAGCTGCGCAGGTTCCGGTCAAGCAGTTCCTCAATTTTTTGAATACGGTAAACAAGCCCGCTCATCGATAAATTCAAGTCAACCATTGTCAGATTAAGGTTTCCGTTATGATTTAAAAATGTGTATAAAGTCTTCAAAAATTCGTCTCTTTTATTTGGTTTTAATGACAAAATAGGATCCAGCTCACGTTGGGCCAATTTCACAATAATATCGCTGTTTTGATGGTTAATTAATGAGCCAAGTATATTCGTATTTTCAAAATATACGATTGTATCTCGCTTATTGATATTTAACGACGAAATTGCCTGGCGATGTGCTTCCGCAATGTCATCAATATCATTAATTACGCGGCTTAAACCAATGCGGAAATCATAATTTCTGAATTTACGCTGTAAGTGCTTCAATATATTTTGATAAATATCCTCGGTATCATCCTTTTTAGGGAACAGAAATACAATTTCATCCTGGAATTCTGTAATGAAAATAGACGTTTGATGCATTTCCAAATAGACGATGACGGACTGAATAATTTTAGAAATAGTGGAAGCTTCATGAACAGGTATCCCCTTTTTGGAGACGCCAAGATTGCCGATATAAAAATCTTCATTTAGATCAATTTGTAGGAGGTAACTGCGGCTGATCATACTTTTCTTCGAAGTATACTGCTGCTGCAGTAACTGTTCAAAAAAGTATGCTTTAATATTTTCAGTCGCTTCCAGACTCGATTTTTCATTTAAATAGCAGAGGGAGATGGAAACGGCTGAGCGTTGTAAATAATGCATTTCTTCTTTATAATTTGTATCCTTCGAAAAATAGATGAAGGAAATATAGCCAATAATTTGCTTCTGTACGATAATCGGACTAATTAAACGCGTATGATTCGGACAATCTACCTGACTTGGCTGCATAGGGTCGATTGGCTGAATTAAAATTTTTCCTGACTTTGTTTGGGGCATTTGCTGAATAAAATCCTCTTTAATAAATTCCAGCTGTTCCTGTGTCATCCCAATCGAGTGATGTGTATTAAAGCTTAAGTCCTGTACGATAGCAGGTATGTTCAGTGTATTGTAAATTGTTTCTAAAATCTGGTCGATGTGCATTCCTTGTGAAATACCAAGTGTTAGGTTGTTATGGAAAGTTGATACTTTTTCTGTGTGTTTCTTCTCTTCGAAAAGCTCCATATATGTTTTGTTCAAATCATCAATCATACGTGTCTGACTAATTTTCCTTAAGTCGGCTTGAGTTTCGGGATCCCAGTGCTCCAACATGCGCATTTCAAATGCACAATGTTCATCGCCCTTGGCACGGCACGTCATTTCTACAATATATACTTCTTTTTTCGTTAAATAAGAGGTATAGCCACTTGAATAACCGGCCAGTGTATGGCAAATACAGGAATCACTTTGACTGAAATGTTTCAGGTGTTCTTCAACTTCATAAGAATTTACCCAAATTCCTTTAGCGTACATATACTTCACCGTATCATCAGGGTTTAAGTGTAAAACTCTTTCTGAAAGAAGATCCGTAATTTGCCCGGATGCAAGGTGGTATCCGACAGCACTATTTAATTTTTCGGTTAATGTGAGTGGTAAATAATCAACTTCTTTGGCATGAGTAATACCGATATTCCAGCCATAACGCTGTAAAAAAAATTTTGCGTATTCCAGGCCTAAGCTTTCAATCAGTTCCTTCCTTAAAATTCCAAATGTATTAGTAGTAGTATACAACGCTTTATCTACATAAGATGAGCCAGTCATTTTAAACCTCCTGAATATTCGGAATATTATCTATTTTAAAATGAAACATACCATACTTTACATAGAAATGAGAAGATACTTTTTAATATTTATTAAAAATTAGTAAAGAAATTACTATTTTCAACTTAATATTATTTTCTATAAAAAACTTAAATTTGGTCTGTTATTCCTGCTTTTTGTAATATAACTAAAGGAAATTATTATGTCGGAAAGTGGCTTTATACAGAAAAACGTTTATTTTAATTTGAAAATCGTTTTCCATAAAGATGAAACAAAAAGATTTGCACAATCCATAAAAACCGTATTTTTTATACGAGTGGACGTTTGCTGTCTGATTAAGATTCGTTAATTTTTACTTATATTTGATGGTAAATTCCATAGATATTCACCATATTATTCAAAATTTAAAACCGTAATATTGGATTTAACAAATATAAGGAGTTGAAATGATGACGACAGCGCTTACAGAAAGACAAATTGAAGTAATGAATAAAATGCAGGAGATTGCAGCGAATGTTCGTAAACGTGTTAAGGAAACAGAGGAGATTAGAAGAATACCAGAAGCGACAATGCAGGAATTGAAAGATTCTGGCTTAATGTATATTTTACGTCCGGAACGATACGGCGGTTTGCAGGCAAGTGTCGAAACTTACAGCCAGGTCATTATTGAACTATCGAAAGCATGTGCTTCAACTGGATGGATTGCTTCTCTATGTGCGATTCGCGATATTATGGTGGCGGAATCATTCAATGAAAAGGCGCACTTGGAAATTTTCTCTGACAATCCGCAAGATGTATTATTTGCGGGTGTTTACGAACCACGATCTTGTACGGTCCGTAAAGTGGAATCCGGTTACCTTGTAGAGGAAGGTCACTGGATGTTCTGTTCTGGTTCACTGCATGCGACGTGGGGTTACTTTGGCATGTATACAAAAGATGAGAACGACAACATTTTAGAGCAGTTATTAATGACAGTGCCGTTTAATGTACTGGAAATTGAAGATGACTGGCACACACTAGGTCTTCGTGGAACGGGCAGTAATGCTGTAAGAATGAAAAACGTCTTCGTACCGGAACATCGTGTTACGTCATTTGTGAAAATTTTAGACGGAGATTTCCAGTCACCGCATTTACGCGATATTCCGTTATATAATTCTGCACTATTCCCATGTTTAATTTTATCTTTAGGTTTACCAGGTCTAGGTGTTGTAAAAGAGATGCTCGATAATTTTAAACAATCATTGCCATACCGTACCGCTCAGCATATGGGTGTGAAAATGATTAAAGATGCTGCAAGCACACATCATTTATTAGCAACAGCCGAGTTAAAAGTAGAAACTGCTGAACTTTACTTTATGAATTTAGCAAAATCGATTGATGAGTGGGCAGCAAAGGGCGAGATTATGCCAAAAGATTTGCGTCTGAAAGCTTTGGCGGATATTGGCTACGCAAATGAAATGTTAAACGATGCGGTTCAAGTACTTCTAAGAGCGAGCGGATCCGGTTTTGTATATGACGCAAGTCCAATGCAGCGTCTCATTCGTGATTTCTTAACATTAAATTCCCACCGTTCATTGTCTCCGGTTATTACGAGAGAAAACTATGGTAGACAATTAGCGGGTTTACAGCCAAATCAGATTCGTTATTAAGTAAATATTTACGGATTTTTCAAAAAAAACAAAAAAGTTTTCTTGTAGTTTGATAGTTGTGGATTAAAGTACAGTTACTTTTAAGTAAGGGGGCTAAGTGAATGAAACAAGCAATAGCAAAATTAGGGTATGTCGCATTACAGTCTTCGAATGTGGAAGCATCATTGCATTTTTTCCAAGATGTTATCGGCCTTGAGCTAACAGAACAGATTGGAGATACGTATTATTTACGGGCGTGGGGAGACTTCCAACACCATACACTGTCCATTGCGCCAGGTGAAGCAGGTCGGGTAACACATATCGGTTTCCGTACAAAGCGCAAAGAGGATGTTGCTTTATTTGCGGATCAATTAGGCGGCAAAGGTTATGAAATAGAGCATATCGCTGCTTGGACAACACCGGGAATCGGTGAAGCAATCCGTTTTACAGCACCATCGGGACATCGATTAGAACTTTACTATGATATTGAAAAACCGGTTGTGGAAGAAAGCCGTCGCTCTGTCCTGAAAAACCAAACGTATAAATCATACAACAAAGGCGCTTCTCCTCGACGTCTTGACCATGTCAATATTCATACGGATGCGGATGCAAGTGTCACTTATAAATTCTTCACGGAAGAACTTGGTTTCCGGATCAATGAGTGCATTGAAACAGAAGAAGGGGACATTTTAGCCGGCTGGATGAGTGTAACGCCATTAGTACATGATGTCGCTTTAGTATCTCATGAAAAACTTGAAACAACAGCGCGATTCCACCACATTTCTTACTGGCAAGATAACTCCGGCGATTTACTGCGTGCAGCGGATATTTGCAAGGAGCACGGGCTGCAAATTATTGGACCTGGTAAACATAGCATTTCACAGGCAATTTACTTATATGTGAACGATCCTGGAAGCGGTTGCAGAGTGGAACTGTTTACAGGCGGTTATTTAATTTTTGAGCCGGACTGGGAAACAGTTGTATGGCGTCCCGAAGAACGTGCATTCGGAAACACTTATTGGGGGGACAGCATTACAGGTAATCCGCTTATCGTGCCGACAATTGATGCAACAGGCATTAAAGAAAAGAAAGCTGTTCCAGCATTAGAAGTATAGGAGGATGAAAAATGACAGTAGCAAATGAAGTGAAAATTAAATCAGGTCACGTGAAAACAGGTAAATATACATCATTTGTCCATGAAGCAGGTTCAAAGACAAATGAAACGATCTTATTTTTACACGGTTCAGGTCCTGGTGTAACGTCAATCGCCAACTGGAGTTATGCATTAAATGACTGTGGGAATGACTTCCACTGTTTAGCACCTGACCTATACGGCTTTGCGGATAGTGATCATCCGGATGAACCGCTTAAGAATCGCCAATTGTGGATGGATTGCTGGGTAGAGCAATTAATTGAGCTGCTAGATTACTATGAAATCGAAAAAGCACATGTAGTAGGGAACTCGTTAGGCTGTTCCATTGCGCTAGAACTGTTGCTTGAATATCCTGAACGTTTTGACCGCGTTGTATTAATGGGTCCAGGCGGCACACCTAATACGAAGCTAAGTTTAGAGTTGGCTCGAGCAAAATCATTCTATGACAATCCTTCTAAAAAACGTTTACAACAAATTATGGGATGGTTCGTTTACGACAAAGACGCGATGCAGCCGGTTATTGACGGCTTAACAGATGCACGTTATGCCAATGCAATGCGTGAAGAAGTGAAGCGCTCAAATAACTCGATTTTCTCGACGGCAGCTGTACCGATTCCAGTCGTAGCGTTAAACCGCATCGGCCATCAGATTTTATTAATCCATGGTCAAAACGATAAAGTATGCTCAATCGAATCAAGCTATTATTTAGCAGAACATATTCCAAACGCACAATTGCATGTATTTCCTCAATGCGGTCACTGGACACAAATTGAGAAAAAAGAATCATTCAATTATTTAATTCAACAATTCTTCAACCGTAAAATTTAATTCCTTCTAAGTGTTTTCCGCTGAATAAAAATAAAGCGCTTACAAAATGAAGTGGAAGTGATTTGAAAATGTTAAATGAACGAGCAGATATCGTCGTAGTAGGTGCCGGAAACGCCGCGTTATGCGCGGCCATTTCGGCAGCGGAACATGGCGCAAAAGTAACGGTACTGGAAATTTCCTCTGAAGAAGAAAAGGGAGGAAATACGACTTATACGCACGGATCTATTCGCTTTGCTTTTAAAGATGGAGAAGAGGTTCGGCAATTGCTTCCGGATATGACGGATGAAGAATTTGCGATGACGGATTTCGGCAGCTATCCAAGTGAACAGTTTTTTGACGACGTCTGTACAATGTCAAACTTTCGTACAGATTACGATTTAACATCGATCATGACCGACAAGAGTTTTGAAACGATGCAGTGGTTACTCGATCACAATATTAAATTCATCCCGATCTATGGACGCCAAGCATATAAAATAGACGGAAAATTCAAATTTTGGGGCAACATGGTCATTGAAGCAGTCGGCGGCGGAAAAGGCTTAGTTGATGCGTTACATAATGAAGCCAATCGTATAGGCATTACTATCCATTACAATACGGCTGCTGTTGATTTAGTAACGGAGCAGCGCAAAGTAAAAGGGATTATCGTCCGTCACGCCGGTGAAGAGCGTCAAATTGACTGCCACGCGGTCGTGCTGGCAAGCGGCGGCTTCCATGCAAATGTGGAAATGCGTACGAAATATTTAGGGCCTGGCTGGGATACGGTTCATACGCGCGGTTGTAAATTTAACGTGGGAGAAGGATTACGAATGGCGATGCAGCTTGGTGCCCGTACAACAGGAAACTGGTCTGGTGCACATGCAGTTGGAGGCGACCGTTATTTATCGGATTATAAGGAAGGCTTCCAAAAATTAAGCTATCCATTCGGTATTCTCGTTAATAATGACGGCAAACGCTTTATAGATGAAGGCTCCGATTTTCGAAATTATACGTACGCCAAACTTGGACGTGAAATATTAAAGCAGCCGGGGCAATGTGCATGGCAAATTTTCGATGCAAAAACAAAACCTTTCCTTCGAGAAGAATATGAAGGGCGTCACGTGTCAAAAGTGTCCGCGCCTACGCTGGAACAATTAGCGGAAAAGATGGACGGTATCAACAAAGACCGTTTCCTGCAGGAAGTTCATGCTTTTAATGCAGCGGTCAGCCACGATACAGCATTCAATCCGAATATATTGGACGGCAAAGCAACTAGTGGTTTGGACGTTCCAAAATCCAATTGGGCAAACCCGATTGAAGAAGGTCCATTTGAAGCGTATGCCATCGGGTGCGGTATTACATTTACGTACGGCGGTTTGAAAATCTCGAAAAAAGCGGAAGTCATTCATAATGATTTCACAACGATAGATGGCTTGTATGCAGCAGGTGAAATTGTCGGTGGTTTGTATTATGACAATTATCCGGGTGGTGCCGGCTTAACTTCCGGTGCAGTATTTGGACGCATTGCAGGGGAACATGCCGCAAAGTATAGCCAACAAAAAATGACGGTTTAGGGAGGAAGTTATTATGACTATTATTGAGCGCAAAGTAAAAACAGGCGATTACGAAACATTTATTTTAGAGGGCGGTATCGGGAATAAAGATGCGGTTATTTTAATTCACGGATCTGGCCCTGGAGCAAATGGTAAAGCGAACTGGCAATTTGTCATTGATGATTATGCGGAAGATTTCCATGTCATCGCCCTTGATCTATTTGGTTTTGGCAACACGGACCATCCGGAAGAATACCCTGAAAATGGTGTCCAATGGATGTCGGTACGTGTGAAGCAGGTACTGGATTTAATGGATGCGCTAAATATCGAAAAAGCAAATCTGATCGGCAACTCCTTAGGCGGTGTAGTAGCAACCTATTTGAATATGACTGCTCCAGAGCGCTTCAATAAAATTGTGCTAATGGGTGCGGGTGTATCGTTGTCACAGCCAACACCAGAACTGTCAAAACTGGCAAACTTCCATTTAGACCCGACAAAAGAAAACTTACGTAATTTACTGAGCTGGTTCGTCTATGACCTGGACCGTATGCAGGACTTTGTGGATCAAGTTGTAGAGGCACGTTGGGAAGCATTCCAGCGTCCGGAAATCCAACGTTCTTACCGTGAAAACTTTACACGCTCAACAATGATAGAATTTCAAATTCCGCAAACGGCACTGGAGCGTATGCAAAATGAATTTTTACTCATCCATGGTCACCACGATCGTTTCGTGCCGGTACAAAGCAGCCTTTATGCATTGGAACACTTGCCAAATGCAGAGCTGCACATCTTAAAAAAATGCGGTCACTGGGCAATGATCGAACAGCGCGAAGAATTTTTACACGCGACAAAGCACTTTTTCACAAAGGATAAAAAAGAAGTACATTCTTAATCATATAAGGGGGCTATATCATGGGAGAAACAGTAGTAAGTACATTATCTGTAAGCGAAATGCTTGTTGAGAACGCTCGCCAGCTCATACCGAAATTACGTGAAGCAACATTGGAAATTGATAAAAACAGCCAAATTCCAGATGAAATTATTCAGGAAATGCGTGAAAAAGGGCTATTGAAAGTTTTACGTCCAAAAATTTTCGGTGGACATGAAACAAGCATGCAAAACTATTTTGATGTCGTGACTGAAATCAGCCGCGGAAACCCTTCTGCCGGGTGGTTCACAGCGTTAAGCAATATTCGCGATTACATGATTTCCTATGTATATGGCGAAAAAGCACTAGCAGAAATCTTTGGACCAAACCGTGATAATGATGTGATTTTAGCAGGTAACTTCAAACCGATTCGTATCGATATTGAAAAAGTTGATGGTGGTTACTACATCAAAGACGCACAGTGGCCATTCGTATCGGGTGCTCCGTATGCAGACTGGTTCTACTGTGGCGCACCGGTTGACGATGGCAATGGCGGAATCGAAATGGCGATTTTAATCGTACCTCGTGAGGATGTTACAGTTTTGGACGACTGGGATGTAGTCGGTTTAAAAGGGTCCGGCAGTAACAGTATTGTCATTAAGGAAGTGTTTGTCCCGGATCACCGCATTTCATTAGACCGCTTAGCTCAGCAGCGACATTATATGATCGATGAATTAAAAGACAATCCGTTATACCGTACACCATTCGTACCGTCACTGACATTATCAATTGCAGCACCGGTATTAGGCACAGCTCTTGGCGGATTTGATGTCCATATGGAACGTGTGAATAAAGCAGGGATCGGCAATACATTCTACAACAAAATGTCAGATGCCCCGCTGACACATTTACAAATAGCGGAAATCGATCTGAAGTTGGAGTGCGCAAGATCGTTATTCGAAAATGCGATTAAAATTTTGGACGATTACTCAACGAGCGGCAAGGAATTCACGCAAAAAGTAAGTATTCGCATTAAGGCACAGTACGGCTATGCCAACCAATTATGTAAGGAAGCATATGATTTGATGCTTGCGGGATCAGGTTCGGTATTTGCTTACAATAGCAACGTATTCCAGGCGTTTTACCGCGACTTTATTACGATGCATTTACACGCATTCATTACACCGTCAAGCTTACTTGAAACACATGGACGTTTAATGGTCGATCTTGAGCCAAACACGTATTTCGCGTAAAGTGAAACTTCAATCAGGGGGGGCTTCACCCCACTGATTGTTAGTTGAACCAATCGGGCTTTTACGGGTAGTTGATCTCCCGTCTATCCTTTCCGCCCTGCTTAAGTCTAAAGCCGGGAATCTTACTACCCGTTAATGCGGGATAAATAAATTAATAATGAAAAAAGGGGAATGCACTATGACAAATCCGGAAATTTCAAAACTCGGCCACTTTGGTTTAGTAAGTACAGATTTAGAAAAATCACTTTGGTTTTTTAAAGAAGTAATTGGTCTTGAAGAAACAGAAGAAGCAGACGGTGTTCACTATTTACGTGCATGGGGTGACTTCGAGCACCATACATTAACACTTCGTGCTGGTGAAGAGTCTCGCCTTGATCATATTGCATGGCGTACAAAACGTCCTGAAGATGTAGATGCTTTTGCTGAAAATCTGCAAAAAGAAGGAATCGAAATCAATTGGGTAGAGGAAGGTACGGAAAGAGGTCAAGGAAAAGCATTCCGATTCCAGCTTCCTAGTAAACATACATTTGAAATCTATTTTGATATGGAAAAAACATTAGCTGCACCGGAAACACGTTCTGTATTAAAAAATCAGACGCATAAATCATGGAATAGAGGAGTATCACCGCGTCGTATTGACCATGTGAATCTATTAAGCTCTATACCGGCAAATGAATTTTCAGATTTTATGATACAACACTTAGGCTTTAACTTACGTGAATATGTGGAAGCACCGGACGGCAGCTATTTAGGCGCATGGTTAAGTGTAACACCACTTGTACACGACATTGCATTTAGCTTTGATCCGCATTCCGCATCTACACACGAAGTACACCATATTTCATACTGGCTGGATAATGCACAGGATTTATTACGTGCAGCGGATATTTTAAAGGAAAACGGTATTGAGTTTAAAGGTCCAGGAAAACACGGTATTTCACAGGCAATGTACATTTATGCAATTGACCCTGGTAGTGGAGTTCGTCTGGAAATCTTCACAAACGGCTATTTAATTTTCGAGCCGGATTGGGAGCCAATTCGTTGGACGTTAGATGAGATGAGCTTAGGTTTCACTTATTGGGGCGATCAAATGGACAATAACCCTGAAAATAACCCGACAATTAAAGCGTAAAAGTGTCTCGCACCAAAGCGGATAGTTTACGAAGTGAAAATATAATCTGCAAAGAGGAGGCTTCATTATGATGGATGATCGTTTATTTAGAAATGCGATGGGGAAGTTTGCGACAGGTGTTACCGTCATTACAACAGAGCACGATAAACAAGAGCATGGTATGACAGCGAATGCATTCATGTCTGTTTCTTTAGAGCCGAAACTGGTTGTAATTTCAATCGGAGAAAAGGCACGCTGCCTGCCAAAAATTAAAGAGAGCGGCATTTTCGGTGTAAATATTTTAGCTGAAGATCAACAAGATTATTCAATGGTTTTTGCCGGTCAAAAGAAAGATGAAGTAGTAGAGGTAACTTTCGAGCGTTTAGCAGGGGTACCGGTTTTACAAGGGGCCATCGCACAGATCAGCTGTGATGTTGTATCGGAGTATGTCGAAGGTGATCACACATTATTCATCGGCAAAGTACGGGATATTAAGCTAGATGATTCGAAAGAGCCATTATTATTCTACGCGGGCAAATACCGTTCATTAGAAACAATAACTGTATAACAGGGGGATTCAAATTGGATATTCAACAAGCTGCAAGTGCCTTATTAACTGCTGAACGTTCGAAACAGCCAATTAAACCTTTCACGTCGTCAACTGATATTTCAGTTGACGACGCTTATCATATTCAGCTGTTACAAATTAAGGAGAAATTGAAGGAAGCTGAATTGGTAGGCATGAAGGTTGGATTAACGAGCGAAGTCATGCAAAAAATGTTTAATGTAGATACACCTGATTTTGGCCATATTTTGAGCACGATGGTATATGAAAATAACAGTATCATTTCGAAATCACAATTTATTCAACCGAAAGTAGAGTTTGAAATTGCTTTTTTGTTAAAGGAAGATTTAAAAGGGCCGAATGTGACTGTTGAACAAGTATTACAAGCAACAAAAGCGATTGCACCAGCAATTGAAATCATCGATAGTCGCATTATGGACTGGAAATTTAAATTTGAAGATACGGTAGCGGATAATGGTTCTTCTGCCGGGGCAATTATTGGCACACCATCTGATTTACCATCTTTTGAAGAGCTCGCAAACATTCCGATAGTCGTGAAGAAAAATGGCGAAGTGATCGATCAAGGTGTGAGCAGCGCAGTAATGGGGAACCCAGCGAAAGCAATTGCCTGGCTTGCCAATATGTTAAGTGAATATGATATCTCACTTAAAGCAGGTCAATTCATTTTAGCAGGCGCAATTACAGCAGCAGTATTTTTCGAAGTGAATGACGAGTTTGAAATTGATTTCGGTAAGTATGGACAGCTAAAAGTACGATTTACAGATTAAGGATTGAGGTGAGCAAATTGACGAAATTAAAAGTAGGCATCATCGGTTCAGGGAATATCGGTACGGATTTAATGTATAAAATTGAGCGTTGTGATGCACTGGAAATGGCGGTCATGGTTGGTATTGATCCGCAGTCGGAAGGTTTGGCACGTGCACGTGAACGTGGCTATATAGCAATCGAAAATGGTATTGAAGGATTTAAATCGCAGTTAGATCTAGTTGATATCGTTTTTGATGCGACGAGTGCCTATGCTCACAGAGAAAACTACGAGGTAATTAAAGCTGCAGGTAAAAAGATGATTGATTTAACGCCGGCAGCAATAGGACCATTCACTGTTCCGCCAGTAAATTTGAGTGAGCACTTTGAAAAAGACAATGTCAACATGGTAACGTGCGGCGGTCAGGCAACGATTCCGGTTGTGGCAGCGATTTCCCGTGTTGTGCCTGTTGACTATGCCGAAATCGTCGCAACGGTCGCAAGTAAAAGTGCTGGCCCGGGAACACGCGCAAATATCGATGAATTTACACGGACAACGGCAAATGCAATCGAAGTGGTCGGTGGTGCGAAAAAAGGGAAAGCGATTATCATTTTAAATCCTGCAGAACCACCAATTATGATGCGTGATACCGTCCATGCGCTCGTAGCCGAGACTGGGAAAGAAGAAGAAATCCGCGTTTCTATAAAAGAGATGATTGAAGAAGTAAAAACATACGTCCCGGGCTATCGTTTATGCGGTGAACCAATTTTTGAAGGCAATAAAGTATCAGTTCTATTAGAAGTGGAAGGGATTGGCGATTTCTTCCCGCCTTATTCAGGAAATTTGGACATTATGACGGCAGCTGCTGCACGTGTAGCAAATGAATTAGCCAAAAATCTAATAGCGCAAGGAGCGGTTGTGCGATGAGAGACATTCATATTTTAGATGTATCGTTACGAGACGGCAGTCACTCCATGAAGCATCAATATTCCGAGCAACAAGTACGAGATATTGCCAGAGGATTAAATCAGGCAGGTGTTGAGTATTTTGAAGTCGCACATGGTGATGGCTTAGGAGGCTCGAGCTTGCAGTACGGATTGTCTGCTGTAGACGAACTGAAGTTAATCGAAGCCGCAGCCGCTGAGTGTACCGATTCAAAAGTAGCTGTCTTACTTATTCCCGGAATCGGAATTAAGGATGATTTAAAAAATGCCGTGAATGCAGGCGCAAAAATGGCACGTGTTGCAACACATGTGACAGAAGCGGATATTTCAGCACAGCATATTGCCTATAGCCGTGAATTGGGACTGAAAACTGCCGGATTTTTGATGATGGCGCATATGGCTCCGACAAATGTCATTGTCGAGCAGGCTAAATTATTTGAAAGCTACGGTGCAGAAATCGTGTATGTGACGGATTCTGCAGGTTACCTTTTACCAGATCAAGTAACGGAACGCATTCGGGCATTGAAAGAAAATATCGGCTGTGAAATCGGCTTCCACGCCCATAATAATATGTCGCTGGCGATGGCGAATTCTTTAGCGGCAATTGAAGCGGGCGCTACTTATATTGACGGATCATTACGTGCATTAGGGGCAGGCAGCGGCAATACGCAAACCGAAGTATTAGTTGCGGTATTACAGCGTATGGGCATTCAAACAGGGGTTGATCTGTACAATATTATCGATGTCGCAAATGACATCGTCGCACCTATTTTACCGCGTCCGCAGGAAATATCAGGTTCGAGCCTCATTATGGGATATGCAGGGGTGTATTCTAGCTTCTTACTCCATACAGAAAAAGCTTCCAAACAATTCGGTGTTGATGAACGCGATATTTTAGTTGAGCTGGGACGCCGTAAAACAGTCGGCGGACAGGAAGATTTAATTTACGAAGTGGCACAGAGTTTACGGAAATAATGAAACCATCAGAATAGGAGAAGTAAATGCTGAAAAATAAATATTCTATGTTACTTGCTGTACTTTGCTTATTGATGCTTGTTTTGGTGGCATGTTCAAATGACGAGGACAACTTAAATGGTGAGGGTGAAAATACAGTTTCAACTGTAGCTAAAGCCGAAGATACAAATGGCGAAGTACAAGAAGTGAAGGCGAAATTAGCGCATTTTTATTCACCTGATATTTTCACATATGAAGGTTACGAGTTATTTTCTGACTTAGTATCTAAAAAAAGTGATGGTAAAATTCAAATTACAATTTTCCCGGCTGGTCAGTTATATAATGATGCAACTCTACCTAACGCCATTTCAAGTGGTCAAGTTGAGCTAGGTGCAACAGTTGCGGAAACATGGGCATCTAACATCGCGGCATTGGAATTTAACACATTACCAATTTACAAAGATACAGAGCATTTTCGAAAAGCTTTAAATAGTGGAATTCGTGAAATTGTTAGTGATCAATTAGCGACAATTAATGTAAAGCCACTAATTTGGACATACTTCGATTTTTCATATTTCGCATCTATTAAGGATCCATTAGTAAGTCCTGAAGATTTTGTTGACAAAAAAATCCGTACAACAGGTCCTTTAATGGCAAAGTTTGTTGAGCTCTCTGGAGGAACACCTGTATCAGTACCTGCTGTTGATGTACCACAAGCGTTACAACGCGGTACGGTTGATGCTTCAGTTTCAGGCGTTACTGGTTTCCAATCTTGGAAGTACTTTGATTACACAGAGTATTATAGCGGACCGTTCAATCCAGGTTTGGTATTACTAAGCGCAAATACTAAATGGTGGAATTCCTTAAATGAAGCAACTCAAAAAGTGATTTTAGAGGCAGCAAAAGAAACGGAAGATTTTTTAATAGAAAGTCATGACAAAGTAACAGTTGAAGCGAAAACATTCCTTGCTGAGCAAGGAATGAAATATGAAGAAGTAAATCTTGAGCAATTTTCAGACGCTATTGATGCTTTAAAAGCGCAATATTTAAACAATGCAGGAGAAGCAGGGCAACAGATCGTGGACATAGTCGAAGCAAGCCGATAATTATAAATGCTACCTTACAAAAATAAGGTAGCATTTTATTCATCTTAGAAATTCGTTTGGAGGTATATGATGAAAAAAGTAATAAAAGTAATCGACTCAATTATCGATTTTTCTGCTGTTTTAGCAAGTTTGTTTATTTTCTGTATTTGTTTCATAGTGACGTGGGGAATAATTGCACGGGAATTACATCTGAAAATATATTGGGTTGAACCATTGTCAATCTATATGTTTATAGCTGCTGCCTTTTTGACTATTCCTTATACAATGAAAATGAATGAACATATTCGGGTCGACATTTTACAGAGTAAATTATCACCAAAAGCAGCAAAAGTTTTAGATACGATACTGATGACATTTTCTTTAGTACTGTTCCTATACATTACGAAAGTTACTTACGATATGTTTTGGTCTTCTTGGACGATGAAAACAAAGGATTTATCTATTATCCAAGTACCTATATGGATTCCCCAATTATTCGTTGTAATTGGTTGGTCTGTTTTTGTGCTATCAATTTTCCGTTATATTTTAGCTATTTGGTTTGAAGAAAAGAAATCTGAATCCAAAGAGATAATAGGTGAATAAATATGGAATATTTAATTATTATTTTATGCTTCCTAATATTATTACTTTTAGGTCTACCTGTCGCATTTACACTGATTACAGTGGGAGCAGCCATTCTCTTTATAAATATGGGTGGGGAAGTCGCTTCTATTCAGGTGCCACAAGTAATATACAACGCGCTCAACAGTAGTTTACTTGTAGCGATTCCGTCTTTTATTTTAGCAGGGCAGATAATTATAAGAAGTGGTATTGGTAGCTTGGCATTTAAGGCAGCAGATAAATGGTTTGGTCATTTACCAGGGGGCCTTGCAATTGCGACCATAATTTGTTGCGCATTTTTCTCTTCATTGTCAGGTTCAAGTTTAGCTACGCTTTTAACATTCGGTTACTTAGCTTCTGAGGAAATGATACGAATTGGGTATCCGAAAAAATTTGCTTACGGTTTATTGGCTGGGACAGGGACATTAGGGATTTTAATTCCACCTAGTACACCGATGATCTTATATAGTGCTATGACATCTCAGTCAGCGAGTGATTTATTTATTGGAGCAACTTTTCCGTCATTAATTATTGTTGTCCTATTTTTGGCCTATGTTATGTTTTACGCAAGAAAGTTACCACGAAAAGAAAAAGCACCTATGTCAGAACGTATTCGGTCTTTAAGAGAAATTGTATGGATTTTTTTAATTCCTTTAGTTATTGTTGGCGGTATTTATTCAGGAATTTTCACTGTAACTGAGTCAGCTGGTATATCTTGTGTAGTTAGTATTTTTTTAGCGGTATTCGTTTACCGTACCGTTAAATGGAAAGAGCTTATTGATGTATTAAAAGCAGCAGCAACAAATACAGGAATGATCTGTTTAATTTTGGGTGGGGCAATGTTATTTGGTTTTTCAATTACTCTTATTGAACTCCCACAAATGATTCAAACTTTCTTTGAAGATATCAATTTAAATAAATGGGCATTTTTAGCAGTTCTAAGTTTACTTCTAATTGTACTAGGGATGTTCATGGAAGTTGTATCAATTTTAATGATTGTTACACCAATTATGTATCCAATCATGTTAAGTTACGGATTTGATTTAGTATGGTTTGGTATTTATTTAGTTATTTTATTAGAGGTAGCAGTTATTACACCTCCAGTAGGGATGAATCTATTTATTATGATGCAAGTATCTGAAAAACATAAAAATAAATTTGATATTATCCAAATGTCAAAAGCAGCACTACCTTACGTAGTCTTAATGGCAGTTTTGGTTTTAATTATTATTTTATTTCCAAGTTTGGTTACATGGTTGCCAAATATTATTGAAACTTAATAATTGGGAATTACCAAATATAATTCAAAAGGGCAACGATTCTTTAAGTGAAAATAATTAAATATCTAAAGAAAGAAGGTGAGCGCATGAAGATTTGTGGGAAATACCGCGCGAAATTTGCAGATGGCCCAATCTGGCATCAGGCATACGGTGTGGTTTGGCTCGATATTGCGAATAAAAAAATCATAACTTTCAACCCGGTAACGGAAAAAGAAGATGTGTATGATGCAATGGGCTGGATTCAATCAATCATCCCGACAGCAGATGGTCAGTTTATTGGAGTTTATAAAGACGGCCTCTATTTAATCAATTTTAAATTAGGCCTGAAAAAACCGTTTGTTTTGCCGCCAGATCTGTCTGAATTACATTTTTTAAATGATTCTAAATGTGGACCAGATGGACGACTATGGGTGGGCTCTTCAGACGGTTTTTTTAAAAAGTTTAAAGAAACACCGCAAACTGCATTTTCTAACTATCCATTCGAAAATGCGAAATTAATTTCCGTTGATGCAGAAGGCGAAATTCAGACGCATCTATCGAAAGTAGCGATATCAAATGGTTTGGAATGGGATCGCAAAACAAATAAATTTTATCACATTGATTCGTCGAAGCATGCAATCTTTCAATATGAATTAACAGAAAGGGGACAGTTGCTTTTTGAAAAAGTTGTTTACACGTTCAAAATTGTCGAAGGATATCCGGCCGGTATGACGATCGATAGTGAAGGTAATTTGTATGTAACATTATTTAAAAGCGGTCTTATGGCAAAAACAAGTAAGGAACAAACCCGTGTGGTATGTATCAATCCACAAGACCAGCAGATCAAAGAAGAATTTATCATACCCGTCTCCCATGTCACTTCCTGCACAATCGGCGGGAAAAATTTGGACAACTTATTTGTAACAACAGCTTATGAATCTTTGCCGGAAGCGCGTATAAAAGAAGAGCTGTTAGCAGGCTATTTACTGCAGTTTCCGTTAAAAACGACAGGTGTATTACCTTACGAGTTTATGTTGGCGAGCAGCGGAAACGATTAGTAAAATTCAATAATTTTTTACTAAAAGTTAGATTTTTCTGAATAAAAGTTTCCTAGATATCAAAAAGTACATTTTGTAACATTGAAAACAATAAGAAGTTATTCATATCCATCATTTTGAGGGGGAATTACAGTGGCACCAGAAATCGCTAAATTAGGCCATGTTGCTTTAGTGTCAACAGATTTGGAAAAGTCATTAGTTTTCTTTAAAGAGATTATTGGTTTGGAAGAAACAACGGAAATTGACGGTGTTCACTATCTACGTGCTTACAGTGATTTCCAGCACCATACATTGAGCATTGAAGCCGGTGAAAATGCTCACGTAAAGCATATTGGCTGGCGTACAAAAACAGCTGACTGTGTTCTAGGATTCAAAGAACTTTTAGACGAGCAAGGGATAGCTGTTCAGGAATATCCAAAAGGCACAACACCGGGCATCGGTGATTCGATCCGTTTTCAATTACCAAGCGGACATACATTTGAACTTTATTATGAGGTTGAAAAATCTAAGGCTGCATCAGATAAAGCTTCGATTCTAAAAAACCAAGTATATAAATCATGGAATAAAGGGATTTCGCCTCGTCGATTTGATCATGTAAACATTCATACGACGACAGATGTAGATGAATCCTATGAGTTTTTAATGGAAGTGCTCGGTTTCAATATGCGTGAATATGTACGTGGCGATGACGGTATATTGGCCGGCTGGATGAGTGTGACACCACTTGTGCATGATGTGGCGATGATAAAAAAGGAAACGCTTCCAACACCAGCCCGACTCCATCATATTTCTTACTGGCTGGATGATACACAGGATATTTTACGTGCTGCAGATATTTTAAAAGAAAATAATCTACCATTTATCGGTCCAGGTAAACACGGTGTATCTCAGGCGATCTATTTGTATGTAATGGATCCGGGAAGTGGTTGCCGTGTGGAATTATTTTCGGGGGGTTACCTGATTTTTGAACCAGATTGGGAACCGGTTGAGTGGACATTGGAAGAACGTGCCTTAAGCAATACATATTGGGGCGACAGTGTGCAGGATAAAGAATTAAACAATATTACGATTGAAGCAAGGTAAGGCATAAAGAGCATAAACCACTAAATTACGCCATCTTAGAGAGGTTGTGAAGAAGCTTGAAAATAATTATCGTAAATGAAAATAATCTACCGATTGTCCAGCAAAATAGCGAACCGGCAGTAATGGCATTAGGATTTTTTGATGGTGTGCATAAAGGCCATCAGGAAGTGGTTTTAGCAGCCCGAAAAAAAGCACGGAAAAATGGCTTGAAATTGGCTGTGATGAGTTTTTTCCCCCATCCGAAAACGGTCTTTTCAAATGAAGAAGTGGACTATTTAATGCCGATGGAGAAAAAGGCCGAACGCTTTCAGTCCTTAGGTGTCGATCTGTTCTATATTGTGGATTTTACGAAATCGTTTGCTGCTCTTCAGCCGAAGCAATTTGTACAGCAATATTTAGTGGGGCTTCAAGTGCAGTATGCTGTAGCAGGTTTTGACTATACGTACGGAGCTAAAGGAGCCGGTACGACTGCTACGATTCACTCTGACAGCGACTGCAAAATTATAGTCGACATTGTGAAGCGTTTTTCCATTTCAGGTAAAAAGGTGAGCTCGACATGCATTCGGGAAAAATTGAAACGGGGCTATGTCGAAGAAGTAACAGCGTTATTAGGAAAGCCGTACAGCGTCCAGTACTCGGTGAAAAACGGTCTGCATGATTACTATACACTTCCTCAATGCGGAGAATACTACGTCACGATTTTAGCCGGCAAGCGCGCTATCTCGCAAAAAGTGTATGTGAAGAATACCGAGGACATTATTTTTTACCATGATTTAAATATTGATGATTGTTCGATTTACTTTCATCAACGCGCAACCCAAAAATACCAAGAAATTAGTTGAGAGGCTGGTTAAACTTGAAAAAAACAGAGATGTTTCAACAGTTATTAGCAAGTAAAGACACATTTATATTACCGGGCGCCTTTGATGCAATGACGGCCCGCATTATCGAAGAAACCGGATTTAAAGCCATTTATGCAACAGGAGCCGGCATTTCAAATGCGCAGCTTGGCTGGGCGGATGTCGGACTGACGACTTTAACGGAAATCGCCCAGGTTGTTTCCTGGATGAGTGAAGTGACAACGGTTCCGATTGTCGTTGATGCCGATACAGGCTTCGGCAACGCCATCAACATGCAGCGAACAGTAAAGGTACTTGAAAAAGCGGGTGCAGCTGCATTGCAGATTGAAGACCAGGTCATGCCGAAAAAATGCGGTCATTTCAACGGGAAAGAAGTAATATCAAAGGATGAAATGGTCGGCAAAATTAAAGCTGCTCTTGATGCACGTACAGATGATCAGCTAGCGATCATTGCACGTACGGATGCGTTAGGTGTCCTTGGTTTCGATGAAGCAATTGAACGAGCAAATGCTTATAAAGAGGCAGGTGCACATGCAATTTTTGTGGAAGCGCCAACTACGTATGAGCAATTGTCCCGTATTACAAAAGAGGTACCTGGTATCCCGCATATTATTAATCTTGTAGAAGGTGGTAAAACGCCTTTAGTATCACGTCAGGAAGCGCAAAATTTAGGCTTCCAGATTATGCTGTGTGCCAACTCGGCTTTACGCGGTGCGATTAAAGGTGCTACCGATGCAATGCAAATTTTAATGCGGGATGAAAGTCAGGAAAACATTCATGATGTCATTTGCACATGGGAACAACGCCAAGAATTGTTTAAGTTAAAAGAAATTCAACAACTGGAAAAACAATATTCTTAATATTCAGAAAGATGGTGTGGATATGAGTGGAGTGGACTATGATTTAGTCATTGTTGGTTGCGGTGCAGCTGGAACAGCGTCTGCATTAGCTGCAGCTGAACAAGCGAAGGAACAAAATGAAAACTTAACGATTGCTATTTTAGAGCGTGCACCTTTTGAACAGCGTGGTGGAAATACACGCTGGACGGCTGCATATATGCGAATGGAAAATATCGATAAGCCGGCAGATGGCATCGTTGAAGATATGGTCACATTTTCTGATTCATTTATGGATCGTGCATATGCCGAAACATTACGTGATGAAGCGGGAGAAACATTACGTTGGGTAGAGTCGAAAGGTGTTGATTTTGATTTTCTTCCCACAATGTTTTTGACTGCATCCAAACCGCGCCTGTTACCGGTTGGTGGAGGACGTGCCATTATCGATGCCCTCACTTTACGAGCACGTGCTTTAGGTGTGGAAATCATTTATGAAACAACAGCATGGGATTTAACGCTCGATGGTGATGGGGCGATCAATGGCATCAAAGTACGTATGGCTGACGGGACATCTATCGTTCTGAAAACAAATGCAGTCATTTTAGGTGCAGGCGGTTTCCAAGGAAATAAGGAAATGATGGCACAGTATATCGGACGGGATGCACATAAAATTCCGCCGGTCTCTGAAGGTGGCCTGTTTAATAAAGGCGAGGCAATTCGCATGGCGTTAAATATCGGTGCTGCTGGAAAAGGGCAGTTTGATGCTTTCCATGCTGAAACAGTAGACCCGCGCAGTAAACGCGAAGAAGCGGGCGTCATGTTGTTCCCGTATGCCATCCTCGTGAATAAGCAGGGGAAACGCTTTACAGATGAAGGGGTTACAACAATTGATGAACAGTATGAAGAAGTAGCACGCAAAATTTTTTACGAATGTGAAGACCATATTGCTTACATGATTACCGATCAAAAAATGTATAACATCCCGAATTATGAAGAGGCACTGCAAACCGATATTCCGGCAATCGTCGGAGAAACGATTGAAGATATCGCAAATCAGATCGGTGTGAATGCAGAAAACTTAAAGCACACAATTGATGAATTTAATGCAGCTTGCCCGACAGGTGAATTTATCTACAACCGGGTCGATGGGCTTGCAACAACTGGCTTGGCATTAAACAAATCGAACTGGTCTATTCCGATTAACGAAGGTCCGTTTATTGCGTATCCGATTATTTGCTGCAACGTATTTACGAATGGTGGGTTAGCTACAGATTTAAATGGGCGTGTCATAACAGGTGATGAAGTAGCGATTCCTGGTCTATATGCTGTAGGTGAAACTTCTGGTGTCTATTACGGCAAATATCCGGGTGGTACATCGGTACTGCGTTGTTTAGTCTTCGGTCGCCGTGCAGGGCATGATGCAGTGCGGTATATCGGGGAAAAGGAAAAGTCGTATCAATAGGGAGGTTCATATGGAATTACTAGGTAAAGTAGCGCTTGTGACAGGCGGCGGTCGGGGAATCGGCAAAGAATCTGCCTTATTACTAGCTTCAAAAGGAGCGAAAGTTGCTGTTTGTGCGCGTAATGAACAAGAGTGCGCAGAAGTGCAGCAGCTGATTGAAACAAAATATAATGTCCCATCAATCGGAATTAAATGCGATGTTTCGGATTATGCACAAGTCCAGGAAGCTGTAGCAGTTGTCGCAAAGGAGCTTGGACCAATCGATATTTTAATCAATAATGCAGGAGCGATGGCATTAAAGCCATTTACGGAAACGACGCCCGAAGAATGGATCAAAATGCACGATATTAATGTACATGGCCCTTATTACTTCTGCTATGAAACGGTTCCTTCGATGATTGAAAGACGTACAGGTGCGATCATCAATATTTCTTCAATATGGGGGACGAAAGGTGGTCCGAACCGTAGTGCCTACATCTCGTCCAAACATGCGGTAATCGGTTTTTCAAAAGCATTGGGTGAAGAGTTAAAGCCATACGGTATACGAGTAAATGCCGTTTGCCCAGGCCCGGTTGATACACAGATGACCAATGAACTTGGAGCAAACTTGAATAAAGACGGCTGGTTGGATGCCATTGATATTGCCAATGTCATCGTGGATCTTGTACTGCCGAAGAGCCGCGCGATTACTGCCACTTCAGTAGAGGCATTCGGATTCGGTGCACCAGTTGGATTAGCTAAATAACAATTAAAAGGGGATATTAAAATGACAGAATTAACGTACTCATTCCAGCAAAACACAGTGACTTTAGATTTAGCGAAGAAAATGTTAGAGAAAGCAGAGGAAAAAGGGAAAGAGCTAGGCATGAAGTTCGCAATTTCAATCGTGGACAAAGCCGGAAATTTAAAAGCATTTTCAGCTATGGACGGTGCACCGGTATTAGCGTTGGAAATTGCACAAAATAAAGCATTCTCGGCGGCAGCATATAATCGTGCTACACATGAATGGTACGACCGTTTAAAAGATGATCCGCCACTAATGGAAGGTCTTGTTCATACAAATCGCCTCATTATTTTCGGAGGGGGTTATCCAATTCAATTAAATGGTGAATGCATCGGAGGAATCGGTGTAAGCGGCGGTCACTATACACATGATATGCAAGTTTGTGAAGCCGCTCTTGAACTATTGGCCGAAACAGTTAAGGAGGCGTAGTGCGGATGAGCCGTGACCATCTTATAATTGTTGGTGCGGGTATGGCAGGACTTTGTGCGGCAGTGGAGGCTTCTGCTGCTGGCGCAAAGGTCATCGTCCTGGAAAAACAAGCTGAACTTGGCGGCAGTTCCTTATTAAGCGGCTGTTTTATGGCCTTTGCCGAGACGGATTTTCAAAAGAAGCTCGGTATTGAAGATACGACAGAAAGCTTAATGGAAGATTTCCTTGCTGTAGGTCAATATAAAAACAAACGTACACTCATTGAAGCATACGGTAAACATCAGCTTGCTACATACAACTGGCTTGTCGAACAGGGTGTCCAATTCCAAACATGCCAAGCTGTAAGCGGACATTCCAACCCGCGCGGACATACGATCATTCCTAGCCAGGCAATTGGCCAATTACGTGCAAATGCTGAAGCAAATGGCGTAATAATTAAAACCAATACACCCGTTGTACGTTTAGTAAAAAATAATGAGCAAGTAGTTGGTGTTGTATACGAAGAGAACGGTGAACAGATCGAACTTACTACGGATTATGGTGTCCTGTTAACAGCGGGCGGTTTTTCTCAAAGTGAAGAGCTGCTGGCACAATTTGCTCCGCAGTTAGCGAATACGGTTCGTCTCGGTGGGGCGGGTAATAAAGGCGACGGGATTAAACTTGCTGCTTCGGCAGGTGCATGGCTCGAAGATTTTACTTATTTGAAGGGCACATACGGCTTCCACCCAACATCGACAAATGATAAGAAACGTCAGGCCCATACGTTTTATAAAGGCGGCATCATTGTGAACGAGCTCGGTAAGCGCTTCGTGAATGAATCCATTTCGTATAAGCTGCTTGGTGATGCAGCACTACAACAACCGAATTGCCGGACATATCAAGTATGGGACCAGACAATCATGGACAAAGGTGTCGCAAATGATGCACTTTATGATTTTGATTTACTTTACAGAGAAGGTTTAATTGAAAGCTTTGACACAATTGAACAGTTAGCAGAGAAAGCAGGTCTACCGGTAGACGTGCTACAGCAAACGATTTCCACGTATAATTCCGATGTGAAAAAAGGGCAGGATACAGCATTTGGCCGTACATCGCTCACACATAAATTCGGTACACCAACGGCAATCGAAACAGCTCCGTTTTATATAATGGACACTGCAACAGCGATGCTTGCTACGTATGCAGGTGTCCAAGTTGATGAACATACACATGTGCTCAATCCATTCGGTGAACCAATCGAAGGTTTATATGCAGCCGGCGAAATGGTCGGAGGTTTCCACGGAGCAGGTTATATGACGGGCAGTTCTTTAGGAAAAGCCGCAATTTTCGGCCGTATAGCTGCAAGAACAGCAATACAAGCCAAAAAGCAGGAGGTACTTAAATGAAAATTTGGCACCAAAGCTTAACATCAATTGAAGATATTCCGGAATATCGCGATGCGGTCATTCAGCATATTTTAAAAATTGCGCGTCCGGATGTAGATGTCGTCCTTCACGGTATGACGAATGATACGTACCCGGAAAATTATCCCGGTCACTATATTACGTACAACTATTTACAAAGCCTGCATAAGGAGCAGTTTATCCGCAATGCATTAATCGCGGAAAAGGCGGGTTATGATGCAGTGTTTATTGGTACGATTCCGGACGTTGGCTTAATCGAGGCACGTGCGCTTGTTGATATCCCGGTGATCGGTTACGGTCAAGCGTCGATGCATATGGCATCAATGCTTGGATCAAAAATAGGGATTGTTAATTTCCTAGCACCGTTAGCCGATCAGCTGCGCTTTAATGCACAGCAATACGGGTTATCACAAAAGCTTGGACCGATCGTACAGGCGGACATCGGCTTCTACGATATTATGGAAGGCTATAAAAATCCTCAGCCAATTATCGATAAATTTATTGCAGCTGCTGAAACTGCAATTGCGCAAGGTGCGGATGTTATTATTCCTGGTGAAGGGCCGATGAATATTTTCCTGGCAACCCATCATATTCACCATGTCGGCAATGTCCCGATTATCGATTCTTTTGGTACAGGAATTAAAATGTGTGAATCGCTTGTTGATCTGCAGAAGATAAGCGGTATGACGGTGACACGTGTAGGCTATTACAACGAAAAACCCCCAACGGAAATTGTTGAAAAGTTAAGAGACTATTATAACTTGAAACAAGCAGCAGCCGACATGGATTTTGGGCTATCTGTCCGCGCTACGGCGTCTGTATAAATTCTTTTATTTCTCAATAGTATTCAATTAAATTATTGAAAACCGGAGAAATCAATTGCTATAAGGATTGATTTCTTTTTGTATGAGGGAGAAAGAAAAAACTGATTGAATAAAGAAAAAAAACTGTAAGTAAGAAACGGATATTAAAATTGATTGGAATGGAGGGGCGACTCCTTGGGGATAAGCGTGACGCCTGAGACTTAGGAACAAAAGCTAAAAGCGCCACGTCCTGTGGCAACGCTTTTGTGACCACGCCACGCCCCCGGAAAGTGTCCCCGGGATGGAAATCAATTTTTGGCTGAGCCGACTGTTTTCCTCACCTGCAGACGGTAGCGGTAGGGGGTTAACTGATAGTATTCCCGAAATACTTTAGTGAAGTAATTGCTGTCCGTGAAACCGACCATTTCCGCGATTGTCCCTATTCCTAAACTCGTTTCTATTAATAGCTTTTCGGCTTGCTGTACGCGGTACTGCTGTAAATATTTCCGGAACGGAATACCTCGTTTTTTTGAAAATACATTGCTCAAATAGTTGGTGCTTATATTTAATTTATTCGCTGCATGCTGTAATGTCAGCTCAGCATTTTTATAGTCCCGCTCAATTATTTCGACAGCCAACTCCGTATAGTCAGCAATTTGCTGTAGCTGTAAATTTTTCCGCGCATCGATCAACCGCTGTGTAAATAAAATAAACTCCTGTACAATCGCATATAAAATCGGATGCTCTAATATAAAATGGAACAGTGCGCGGTATTGCTGTTCGATCTTTGCTTGCTGCTGCAGGTGATACTTCATCATAAACCGGCGAATTTGCGCTAAAATACTCGTCAAATGGATACGCACATCATCCTGATGATAATAGGTAGAACTTGTTGTCAGCATATATAAAAAAGTCTTAATTGCTTTTAAATCACCGTTTTCAAGACTCGTAATCCAAAGCTGCTGTTCTTCAGGGGTTAAAAGCGGATCAAGCCTTGTCACATGAAGTGTTTGTGAGCTTTTAAAAATATGGGAATACCCTTTATAAAAGCGCTGAGCCAATTTTTTTTTACATGCCTGATACATTGTCAGCAAAGTTGTCTCCTCGCCGTCATAAACAGCAATATTCAGCGATTCACCGCTAAATTTCTCCCATTCCTGGCTCATGATTCTAAGCTGCCTGAATAGATTGGTAAAAACATCGATTTCAGCAATACAAATCACACGGTTTTGCAGCGGCAGGGCTAACAGATTATGAAAAATAGGCAATTCAATAAGCCATTCATAAAGCATTAAGTTATGCTCGTAGTCTGCACACTCAATTAAAAAGAAAGACTTACCATTTAATGAGAAATTCCCAGGCTTATTTAAAAACAAATCCGAATATAATTGCATTTCGACTGGAATGGTACTGCTTGAATTTTCTGCCCGCTTAGTCGAAGGGATTTTCAGTAATGCAGACTTTAGCTGCTCCAATGGAACAGGCTTCACAAAAAGATCGATTGCCTTTAAGCGGATTGCTTTCATTGCTTGCTGAAAAATAGGTTCCGCTGTTATTCCGATAACAGGAATCGCCTGCTTTAGTAAAAATTGCTCTATAGAAGGAGAAACAAGTTCCATTTCAATAAGAAGTACTTCCGGCCTCGCTTCTTCAAATGCTTCTATTATTCTACTGCCATCTATTACGCCAATTACTTCAATTTCCCGCATAAAGTAGTTTTTTAAATACCACTCAATTCCTGAAATTTCCTCAAAATCCCGCTCAACAATTAAGATTTTCAATCGAACACCACCTTTAATAATTACTATTTAATATATAAATTCTAAAAATCATTCAAAATAAGTTTACTTTATTCAAATATTACTATAATTGATGTTTTTATTCTATTTATTCGGAATTGAAAGAAAATTAAACTGAAAATAACAAAGGGGTGGTTGAATGACAAAGTATCAGGAAGAACATGAACTGCCGAAAATTGGACAGTTTGAAATGAGCATTTTTATTAAAATGGTGATTTGCAGTTTAATCGGAATTTTTAGTTTTTTTATTACATTTGAATGGAATGGAAAAACGTCGATTTTAATCGACCATATCGTAAGTGCATTCACAACATTCACACCAGCATTAGTAAACGGGTATGTGTTGATTCTTTTAGTACTCGGAGCATTTTATCCATTTGTCACGAAGAAGTGGAAGACTTCAAAAGTTAACATGGTGCTGTCCATTTTTAAATTAGGCGGACTAGTTGCTGGGGTAATGCTTATTTTTGGATTTGGTCCTGCCTGGTTGTTTAATCCGGATATCGGTCCATTTTTATTAGAAAAACTTATTAAGCCGGTAGGGTTGGTCATTCCGATTGGGTCGGTTTTCTTAGCATTGCTCGTTTGCTATGGCTTGCTTGAATTTATAGGGGTGTTCATGCAGCCGGTAATGAAACCGATTTTCAAAACACCTGGCCGCTCAGCAGTCGATGCCGTAGCTTCATTTGTTGGCAGCTATTCGGTCGGCTTAATATTGACGAACCGTGTGTATAAGGAAGGGAAATATACAGCGAGAGAATCAGCCATTATTGCGACAGGCTTTTCTACAGTGTCAGCTACTTTTATGGTAGTCGTTGCGAAAACACTCGGTTTAATGGAATACTGGAACTTATTTTTCTGGGTGACATTAGTTGTGACATTCGTCGTTACAGCGATTACAGCCCGAATTTATCCGTTAAATAAAATTAAAGATGAATAATATGAAGGTTCAACTCCTCAGCCTGAAAAGATTATAAAAAATGACCGTCTAAAAGTGGCATGGGCAGAAGCGGTTGAAGCAACAAAATCAAACCCGTCTTTATCTAGAAACTTATACATTCATTTAAAAGACGGCTTTATTATGGCGATGGGTGTTATTCCTTCCATATTATCGATTGGTTTATTAGGAATGGTATTGGCAATTTATACACCGCTATTTGATTGGTTGGCCTATATTTTTGCACCATTTACGTATTTACTTCAAATTCCGGATCCGATGCTGACGGCCAAAGCATTGTCATTATCGATTGCGGAAATGTTTTTACCGGCAATGATTTTAACGGAGGCGGTTCTTGTAACGAAGTTTATTGTAGCCGTCGTTTCGATTTCAGCTATTTTATTCTTCTCAGCTGTCATTCCGGTTATTTTATCGACAGACATCCCGTTATCAATTCGCCAAATGATCATTATCTGGTTTGAGAGAGTTGTCTTAACACTCATTTTCGTTACACCAATAGCATTTATATTATTCTAACTTCAAATTAAAGGAGAGATTTTTTATGGTATATAAAACAAACATCCGTGCACCACGTGGTTCTGAGCTTTCATGTAAAGGGTGGACACAGGAAGCGGCAATGCGCATGCTGATGAACAATTTAGATCCGGAAGTAGCGGAAAATCCGGATGAGCTAGTTGTATATGGAGGCATCGGGAAGGCGGCACGTGATTGGGAAAGCTACGAAAAGCTGATTGCGACATTAAAAGAACTGGAAAATGATGAAACGATGATTGTGCAGTCAGGTAAACCGGTCGCAGTATTTAGAACACATGAAAATGCACCGCGCGTGCTGATCGCCAACTCAAACTTAGTGCCTGGCTGGGCGAACTGGGACCATTTCTATGAACTGGAAGAACGCAACTTAATGATGTACGGGCAAATGACGGCAGGCTCCTGGATTTATATTGGAGCACAGGGAATTCTCCAAGGAACATATTTAAGTTTTGTGGAAGCAGGGAAAAAGAAGTTTGGAACAGCCGACCTTCGTGGTAAGTGGATACTAACTGGTGGTATGGGTGGCATGAGTGGTGCCCAGCCATTAGCAGGAAAAATGGCGGGTGCAGTCATTTTAGTTGTTGAAGTGGACCGTGCACGAATCGAACGAAAAATAAATGAAGGCTACTGTGATTATCTTGTCGAAACAGTAGATGAAGCGGTACAACTTGTAAATAAGTTAACGGCTGCTAAAGAACCTGCGTCAATTGGTTTAGTAGGAAACTGTGCGGATATTAACCGCGAGCTGTTGAATCGTGGTTTGATTCCGGATTTTGTTACAGACCAGACATCTGCCCACGACCCGATTAACGGCTATATTCCAAATGGGATGACGTTGGAAGAAGCACTTCAATTGCGCAAAACCGATGTGAAAACATATGAACGCCGTGCAAAGGAAACGATGGCAGAGCATGTACGAACAATGCTTGAATTCCAGCAGGCAGGAGCGGAAACATTCGATTACGGAAACAATATCCGCGCCTATGCAAAGGAAATGGGTGTGGAAAACGCTTTTGACTTCCCGGGATTTGTACCGGCATATATCCGCCCGTTATTCTGTGAAGGAAAAGGACCGTTCCGCTGGGCAGCACTGTCAGGTGACCCGGAGGATATTTACAAAACAGATGCTTTGGCAAAAGAAATGTTTGCTGAAGACACAGCATTAGTAAACTGGATTGATATGGCACAGAAAATGGTGAAATGGCAAGGATTACCTGCCCGTATTTGCTGGCTGGGGTATGGTGACCGCCACCGATTTGCACTAAGAGTGAACGAGATGGTTGCAAACGGTGAATTGAAAGCGCCGATTGTATTCGGCCGTGACCATTTGGACTCCGGATCAGTCGCTTCACCAAACCGTGAAACAGAGGGGATGCAGGACGGATCAGATGCTGTATCAGACTGGCCGTTATTGAATGCGCTCGTCAATACAGCAGGCGGTGCGAGCTGGGTGAGCATTCATCATGGTGGCGGTGTAGGAATGGGGTATTCCCAACATGCCGGCCAAGTACTTGTTGCTGACGGCACAAAGCTAGCAGCAGAAAAAATCAATCGCGTGCTTATTTCAGACCCGGGTATGGGGGTTGTACGCCATGCCGATGCAGGCTACGACATTGCAGTTCGCACAGCAAAAGAAAAAGGTATCAATATGCCGATGCTAAAAGGATGATGAACTTTGGCTATTTTAATAAACAATGCAAATGAAGTATTAACAATGGAAAGTGATATAAAATTACCTCGCCGTCGTGAGCAGATGAGCGAGCTCGGCCTGAAAACAGAGGTAAGTGTACTAATCGAAGGAGATCGCATCGCAATGATTGCGCCTCTTGATGAAATAAAACAGGAATATCCGCATCTAGTGGGTAGTGCAGAAGTGATTGATGCACGAGGGAAGATTGTGATGCCTGGACTTGTTGACTGCCATACACATTTAGTGCATGGGGGAACACGTGAACATGAGCTGAATATGCGTCTTGCCGGAAGGTCCTATATGGATATTATGAATGAAGGTGGCGGGATTCACTATACAACGACAAAAACACGTGAAGCGAGTTTTGATGGTTTATACAATAAAACCGTTCAACACTTAAACGAGTTTTTGCGCCACGGCGTTACAACGGTTGAAGCAAAATCGGGCTATGGTCTTGATCTTGAAAACGAAATCAAACAGCTGTATGTTGTGAAAAAACTGCAGGAAGAACATGCGGTGGATATTGTCTCGACTTTTATGGGCGCACATGCCGTTCCGAAAGAATATAAAGGCAATGAAGATGAATTCGTGAAAATTATCATAGAGCAGATGATTCCAAAAGTGGCGGAGTTAGGGCTAGCAGAATTCAATGATGTCTTTTGCGAAAAAGGAGTGTTCACACCTGCACAATCCCGTCTTATTTTGGAAGCAGGCAAAGCATACGGACTGACACCGAAAATCCATGCAGATGAAATCGAGCCATATGAAGGGGCGGAACTCGCTGCAGAAGTCGGTGCCATCTCCGCAGAGCATTTACTCGTTGCATCGGATGAAGGGATTGCTGCAATGGCAAAGGCAGGGACAATTGCAGTACTCTTGCCGGGAACCGCATTCTTTTTACGCGCACCGTATGCAAGAGGTCGCCTCATGGTTGATAGTGGTGTACCTGTAGCTATTTCAACTGACTTTAATCCGGGTTCTTCGCCGACAATCAGCTTGCCGTTCATTCAAAATTTGGCGTGCATGAACATGGGAATGACGATGGAAGAAGTGCTTTGTGCAACAACGATCAATGCTGCTCATGCGATAAAACGAGCAGATGAAGTCGGTACACTAGAAAAGGGTAAACAGGCCGATGTACTGATTTTAGACGTCCCGAATTATAAGCAACTTCAATATTTTTACGGAATGAATCATACAGATACTGTAATTAAAGCAGGAGATGTCGTTGTGAAAGGTGGCAGCTTACTGTGAGCGAGTTTCTTGTAAGTTCGGCAACTACTTGGAATCGAGTGGAATCTGAAGACATGAAGGTAAAAGACTGGATAGAACCAAGTTATGGGGAGCTTTCGGAATCCTTTGATGTGGTCATTACCGGGGTCCCACTGTCCCGCTCGTCGATCAGTGCTTCAGCAGCTTCGGAATATCCGGATTTTTTCCGCAAGAGCTGGAATCTGTTCACAACGTATTCAATTGATGAAGATGTAGATATTCGAGCACTTCGGATTGCCGATGTCGGCGATGTGAAAATGCACGGGACGAATATTTTGCAATGTCATGACAATATCGAACAGGCGATGACAGATATATTGAATGGTTGTCCGGAAAGCTTCTATGTACAGATTGGCGGAGATCATTCGATTACTGCTCCAGTTGTGAGAGCATTTGCCAATTCTTCCGGGCAACGAATCGGTATTTTGCAGTTCGATACCCATCTGGATTTGCGGGCAACGGAATCGGATGGTCCGACAAACGGCACGCCAATCCGCCAGCTGCTTGATGCCGGGGTAGTGCGGGGCGAAGATGTGTACAACATCGGGCTGCATGGTTTTTATAATGCCCCGAGTCTCATACGTGCTGCAGATCATTATGGTGTAAACCGCATTACATTAAAAGATTTCCGTCGTCGTGGCGCGGAGTCGGTAATAGCAAATGTAATGGAGGAGCTTTCCAAAAAAGTAGATGTAGTGTATGTGACAGTAGATATGGATGTACTTGATATTGCATATGCACCGGGAGTCCCTGCCTCTACACCAGGTGGCATGCGGACAGATGAGCTATTTGATTTGTTGTATGAAGTGGGGAAATACGACATCGTAAAGGGTATGGATTTCGTCTGTGTTGACCCGCATCGTGATACGAAGGAACTGCAGACGGTAAAAGCCGGAGTGTACGCATTTTTAACAATGATGGTGTCGAGGTATGTTCATTTGAAGAAGTAATATATTGGGCTGTTTGAAAAGTTTACACGCTTTTCGAACGGTCCATTTTTTATTAAGGAAGGCTCGAGTTTTCTAATAAGTTTGCGATTCTTTCTATATCCGTGCTCAAGTGTCGAATAAAATGGTTATTTTCTAATAAAGCATACGGATTTTCTAATATTGATCCCCGATTTTCAAATATATGGTTCAAAGTTTCAAATATCGTCCACCAGTTTTCTAATATATTCCGCTTTTTTCTAATAAAAAGCTAACTGCCATACAGGAAAAATTTATGAAACTTCTCCTCACCCCCACTCGTAAATAGTAACAATTATGTTCGCAAAAGGAGGTCTGGCATGAAACGTAAAATCCTATTCGCATTCATTGGGGCACTGCTCTTACATATTCTCTATTTCGCTGCACAGCTGTTAATCGGATTGATACAAACATATTTCTACAAACCGCAATTTGCACCGGATCCGGTTGTGCTGCAATCTGAAGTGGCTTTCGGATTAGTTAACCAAGGGTCCGCAATATATCTGCTTGGAAGCTATATCGGAGTAGCACTTCTTTTATTCGCAATACTGAGTTTAAAAAAGAAAGGTGTGAACAACATTGATTGAAATTAACGGAAAGTATACAAACGCTAAAATTTATACGAATACACCACAGGAAGCGGCGATTCAGCAAATTGATGAACTCGTCAATCAGTCATTTATGGTAGGGACAAAAGTTCGAATAATGCCTGACTATCATGCCGGAAAAGGCTGTGTAATCGGCACAACAATTCAGTTGAATGACCGCGTTGTACCTAATCTCGTCGGTGTTGATGTAGGGTGTGGAGTGCTCGTTTCGGAAATCGGTAAAGGCACAATTGATTTTAATGAACTCGATACAACGATCCGACGTTTCGTACCAAGTGGTAATGAAATCCATGAAGCTGCGCTAAATATAAAGGACGCTGAACTTTTTGCAAACGAAAACTTCATCGCACGCGGCTTGCAAAATGAGTATACAGGACGCTCACTAGGTACATTGGGCGGCGGCAATCATTTTATCGAGCTTGCAAAAGATGAGACCGGTATTCATTATTTATTGATCCATACGGGCTCACGCTATGTCGGGGCAAAGGTGGCGAACTGGCATCAGAAGCGTGCATTTGAGTCGTTGCAGCGCGAAGATTTAACCGAAAGAATTGCAGCACTGAAAGAAGCCGGTAACAGCAAGGACATTCAGAAAATGATTAAAGCCTATAAGAACGAAAATCCGGTTGTGCCAAAGGACTTAGCTTATTTAGAAGGTGATCTGTTTCAGGATTATATTGCCGACATGAAACTGGCGCAGCGTTTTGCATATGAAAACCGTATGCATATTGCCAAGACAATCGCCGAACATATGAAGTGGGAGTTCGCGGAGCAGTTTGATTCCGTACACAACTACATTGATACGGATGCCATGATTTTACGTAAAGGGGCAGTGCGTGCGGCAAAGGATGAAAAACTCGTCATTCCGATGAATATGCGGGACGGTTCGCTTATTTGTATCGGAAAAGGGAATGCCGACTGGAATGAATCCGCCCCACATGGAGCAGGCCGCATTTACTCGCGGACAGCCGCAATGAAAAACCTGTCGATGGATGATTTCAAACAGACTATGCAAGGGATTTGGACAACTTCGGTAAGTGAGGAAACGCTCGACGAAGCACCAATGGCCTATAAGCCGATGCAGGAAATTGTTGAGCAAATCGGAGAAACGGTGACAATCCAAAAGCACGTGACTCCGATCTATAATTTCAAAGCTAGCGATAAATGGAAGAGATAGTGTATTGATCACTATATTAAATAGATAACTTTTAAAAACGACAATGTAGCCACTTGGCGCCTTAATTATTCGGCGTCAAGTGGCTATTCGCTTTTGGCAGCATTCCGTATAACCTGAGCTCATTTTGCATATATTGCAGGAGTTTGCCAATTGTTAGAATTAAGAGAAAATTCTTATGCTATAATCATCTAAAGTAATAACTGCCAAAATAGGGGTAATAGCATATGGAAAGAAGCTCATTAAATTTTCGTTTTTTCAAGTACAATACGATTCTGGCCGCCATGATCTTATTAGTAAGTTTAGTTTCAACCTATTTTATTATTGGGGAAATCGTGGAAAAAGAAATAGGTGAGCGTGCACTTGGCGTAGCACAAGTCGCTGCGAAGCACCCGGATATTATAGAGGGACTGAAGCAACCCCAAACATCAGCAGAAATTCAAAAAATTGCACTGCAAATTCAGCAAAGTGTTAATGCCGAATATGTGGTCATTGGTGATGAAAAGGAAATCCGGTATGCCCACCCAGTAAAAGAACGAATCGGTCAAAAAATGGTTGGTGACGATAATGCTAAAGCGCTTATCGATGGAGAAGCTTACATATCAAATGCGGAAGGTACATTAGGTAAAGCATTACGCGGCAAGGCACCTGTAAAAGATGAAAATGGGGAAATCATTGGTGTCGTTTCAGTTGGCTTTTTATTTGCTGATATCTTTTCAGCAAATATCATTTATTCCAAGTATTTAATAATAATATTTTTCATTACGATTGTTTTATCTATTATTCTTTCCACTTATTTTTCCAATAAAACAAAAGCACAATTATTGGATTACGAACCTCAGGAAATCGTTAAAATATTGTCCGAGCGAAATGCGATATTGGAATCGATTCGAGAAGGAATTATTATGGTTGATCGAGAAGGGACCATTACATTGATTAATCATTCTGCGAAGGCGATTTTAAGGAGCGGGGATTCTGAAATAGGCGAAAATATTAGTAAAGTTATTCCGAATACACATTTGATTAAAGTGATGGAATCCGGTCATGAACAATTAGACCGAATGATGACCATTAATGGTGTTAAAACATTAGTAAACCGTGTTCCGATTGTTAATAATGGCGAAGTAACCGGTGCTGTGTCCAGTTTTAGACCGTTTGAAGAAATTGATTTAGTTGCCAATGAGCTGTCACAAGTAAAACAATATATCGAATCGTTACGGGCACAGACACATGAATACAATAACTTTTTATATACGATTTCAGGGTTGATTCAACTGAAGGAATATGATGAAGCCCTCTACTTGATTCATTCTGAGCGACTTGGGAATCACGCGTTAATATCCTTTTTAAACGAAAAAATACAAGATACGTTTATTTGTGGTCTAATCATTGGGTTTTATAATAGAGCGAAAGAATTAAAGGTTACGTTATTACTAGATGAAGATAGTTTTTGTGGGAAACTGGGTCAACATCTTGAAAAGCATCTACTCATATCAGTACTAGGAAATTTAGTGACCAATGCCTTTGAAGCTGTAGAGCATTTAGATGAAGAAGAACGTATCGTACGAATTTATATTTACGAGGATGAAAAAGAAGTCATCTGTGAAATTGAAGATTCAGGGAATGGGATCGATCAACAAGTAATCAACAATATATTTGAAAAAAAACAGTCAACAAAAGACAAAGAGCATCGGGGTTATGGCTTGTTTATCGTCGATGAAAACCTGAGAAAATTAAATGGTTCAATTGCAATTGAGAGTGGAGAATTGGGTGGGGCACTATTCATTTTTTCAATTCCAAAAGAGGGGTGAGTCGTATGGGGAATACAATTGAAGTACTAATCGTTGAAGATGATATGCGGATTGCTCAAATACATGAAAAGTTTCTTGAGCAAATTGATGGTTTTAAAACGATAGGAATGTCCCATACAATAGAAGAAGCAAAAATTTGGCTGGATACAATAAAGCCGGATTTGATTTTGCTGGATATTTACTTTGCCGATAATTTGGGGACAGAACTAATCGATTATATTAAGCAAAAGGATATGGATACCGATATTATTTTAATCACGGCAGCAGCGGAGGTTGAAATTGTAAAAAAGGCATATGCGAGCGGTGTGATTGATTTTTTATTAAAGCCTTTAACACTACAGCGTTTTAAAGAATGCCTTCTCAAATATAAAGAGAAAAAAACAATACTTAGTTCAACCGACCGCTTACAGGCTGAGGATATAAAAAAACTGTGGAATAACCTTACATATGCGAGTGAACTGGAAAAGGGAAGCAACCCTAAAGGCATTGATTCTGTTACAAAAGAAAAAGTGGTGACCTATATTCAAAATTGCGATGAAGGAATTACTGCTGAAAAACTTGGCAAAGAAATAGGGATCAGCAGAACTACAGCGAGGCGTTATTTGGAGCATCTAATGGATGAAAAAGTAATTTTTGTTGAGCATATTTATGGCTACGTCGGCAGACCAGAGCGCCGGTACTTTATAAAAAAATAAACAAACAAGAGTATGTCGTAATAGGACATGCTCTTTTTTATGTCGTGAACAATATGAACAATATAGACACTATGAAAATAAAAGACAATAGTTTCGTTATATATAAAAAAGACACAATATCCTTTTTAATTAAGATAACGCTTACATAACGCGTGAGACAGAAGGGGGACTATTTTTATGACAATGAAAAAGAAGCTGCTAACTTTATTTTCAGCAGCGGCGTTAACACTGACATTGGCAGCGTGTACTGATAGTGAGGGGACATCATCAGGCGATAAAGACTATCCAACAAGTAACTTAACAATCGTAGCACCATCCGGGGCTGGCGGGGGATGGGATTTAACATCTCGTTCGATTGCAAAAGTTATGAATGAAACAAAATTAATCGAAAAACCGATAACAGTAGAAAACAAACCAGGTGGCGGTGGTGCCGTATTCATGGCAACTTACGCGACAAAAGAAGCAAAAAACGACCATATGTTAATGGTAAAATCACCACCGATTTTAATTAATAACTTAAAAGCTGAAGGGAATAGCCCTTACGGATATAAAGATACAACACCTTTAGCACAGCTAACGAAGGATTTTGGTGCAATTGTTGTTCGTGCTGACTCTCCTTACGAATCGTTAACCGATTTATTGGATGCTATTAAAGCAGATCCAACAGCGCTTACAATGGCTGGCGGTTCCGCTCCAGGTTCAATGGATCACTTAGTTACAATTTTACCTGCATATGAGTACGGCATTGATCCAAAAGCCGTAAAATATGTTTCTTATGACGGCGGCGGGGAAGCGATGGCCGCATTATTAGGGAATAATGCCGATGCGATCGGAACAGATATTTCAACTGTAACACCTTATGTAAAGAGTGGAGACGTTCGGGTATTGGCAGTTACATCACCTGAAAAATTAGCACTTGAAGGTTTGGAAGAGATCCCGACATTATATGACTTAGGGATTGAAGCAGAGTTTACTATTTGGCGCGGTATTTTCGGACCGAAAGATATGTCTGATACAGCAAAGGAATATTGGGTTGAAAAGTTAACAGAGTTAAATGATAAAGAGGAATGGAAAGCAGAATTAGAGCGTAACGGCTGGGCACAAGACTTCCGTGTAGGTGATGATTTCACGAAATTCCTTGAAGAACAAGAAGGTACGATTACTGAAATTTTAACAGCTTTAGGTATGCAAAAATAATGAAACTATGATGTGGGCATATTTATTGCCCACATCTTCTTTACAGGAGGTGTACAACGTTGAATTTAAAATTTGACCGTGTTGCTAGTGTTGTGTTTTTAGTGCTAGGAATATTAATTATCGTCGAATCCCAAAAAATATCTACAAGTGCGTACGGCTCTCAAATAGGCCCGAGTACATTTCCGTTTGGATTAGGAATAGCTCTAATTATATTAAGTATTTTACTATTTTTTGAAACGATTCGTCATCAGGCGATGTATAAAATTGCTGAAGATAAAGAAGGGGAGAGCTCCTCTAATTATAAGCGATTCCTGATTATTTTTGTTTCAGCGGTTGCTTATGCATTTTTACTTGAAAAACTAGGTTATTTAGTTACGACCTTTGCATTTTTATTAATCTCATTTCAAACACTTGAACGAGGAAAGTGGGTTAGCTCAATTATAGTGGCAGCCGCATTTTCAGCAATTATTTACTTCGGCTTCGTCAACGTATTAGGCGGATCATTGCCTAAATTCCCACTCTAAATAGAAAGGAGGAGCTAATTTGTCAACGATACAGTACTTATTAGATGGGTTTGCTATTGCTTTTCAATGGCATAATATATTATTCGCATTATTAGGTGTAGTTATTGGAACAGCTGTAGGCGTACTACCAGGGATTGGCCCAATGAGTGGGGTTGCACTATTAATTCCTGTTACGGCTACATTAACGTCAGGGTTACCAATAGAAATGGCTGCAACTAGTTCAATCATCTTACTGGCGGGAGTATACTACGGTGCAATGTATGGTGGATCTACAACATCTATTTTATTAAATACACCAGGCGAATCTTCTTCAGTTGTTACGACGCTGGACGGATATCAAATGGCACGGCAAGGAAGAGCTGGAGCCGCCTTATCTATTGCGGCAATCGGATCGTTTATCGCAGGTATTATTGCATTGATCGGATTGGTTTTATTAGCCCGACCATTATCTAAAGTAGCAATAAATTTTGGTCCGGCAGAATATTTTTCGCTAATGCTGTTAGGATTGGCAGCGGTAAGTGGTTTAGCGGGTAAATCGATTACGAAGGCATTAATTATGACGGTTCTCGGCCTATTATTAGGAACGATTGGAATAGATGCTGTTTCAGGAATTGCCCGATTTACATATGACCAACCGGTTTTATTTAGTGGAATTGAATTTTTAACAGTTGCAGTAGGTTTATTTGCATTAGGTGAAGTATTTAAAACGATTTTCGAGAAGGATGGCAACGATGAACCAATCGCGAAAATTAATCGCATTTTACCTACAAAACAGGATTTAAAAGACAGCGCGGCACCAATTACACGTGGCTCATTCCTTGGTTTCTTTTTAGGGGTGCTACCAGGTGCAGGAGCGACGCTTGCTTCCTTCTTTGCTTATATTACAGAAAAGAAAATCAGCAAAAATCCGGAATCGTTTGGTAAAGGAAACATTGCCGGCGTTGCTTCTCCAGAGTCTGCAAATAATGCGGCGTCGGGTGGAGCGATGATTCCGCTTTTAACATTAGGAATACCGGGATCAGGAACGACAGCTATTTTAATGGGTGCGTTCATTATGTACAATATTCAGCCAGGCCCATTACTATTTGAGGAACATCCAGATGTAGCATGGGGTTTGATCGCGAGTATGTTCCTAGGAAATTTAATGCTGCTTGTATTAAACATGCCGCTAGTTCGGGTTTTCGCTAAAATCATACAAACACCGAAAAGATTTTTACTGCCTATCATTATTGCCATTTCATTTTTTGGTGTATATGCAGTTCAATATACGACGTTTGATTTATTCTTGTTATTAGGATGCGGGATTGCGGGCTATTTCTTTGCAAAAAATGATTTCCCTGTTGCCCCGTTAGTTTTAGCGCTTGTGTTAGGCCCAATGATCGAGAACAATATGCGTCGTGCATTAACAATTTCCAATGGAGATTACAGTATTTTCGTAGCAAAACCACTTTCATTAGTCTTTTTAATTATTGCAGTTTTATGGATACTGATTCCGATTCTTATGAAATTACGTGGGAAAAATGTAATTATTAATGAAGAAGGATGAGTTAAGCTACTAAGTGTTGTTTAACGAAGAGTTGCCGTCCGAATCCGGGCGGCTATTTTATTTGAAATAAATAAAGGGGAGTGCGTGAAATGAAAAGTGTACGTCAATACAAAGCTGGAACGGCAGATGTCTTAATTTTGGAGGATGTAGAAATACCTGCCATTCAAAAGGGAGAAGTATTAATACAGGGGCTATATACGAGCGTAAATTATGCAGATATTAAAACGCGCATGGGAAATAAAGGTCAGAGTACATTTCCGATTACATTAGGCTTAGATATTGTAGGACACGTCATCGAAAGTAAAAGTACGGCATTTCAGAAGGGAGATTATGTTTTCGCATTCCCTAATGGGGGCTCTTATCAGCAAGTAGTAGCCGCGATGGAAACATTAACCTTTAAAATTCCCGAAACAATCGATCCATTACAAGCTGCAGCACTTCCAACCGTGACAATATTATCTGAGATATTACTTAAACAAATTGGAGATGTACAAAAGGAAGATACAATTGTCGTACATAGCGCGGCTGGTGGTGTGGGGACAATGCTTGTGAAGTTGGCAAAACATTATGGCGTGTCAAAAATCATTGGAACTGTCGGTGATTTAAGTAAGAAAGATTATGTTCTGAGTATAGGTGCTGATGATATGTTTACTTACGACAGCTTTGTAGATGGCGTTAAGCAACATACTAATGGTAAAGGCGCACAAGTGATTTTTGATTCGGTCGCTGGTGATGTTACAAAGGCAAGTCTTGAATGCTTAGCTAATTTTGGCACATTAGTGCAGTTTGGAAACAGTAGTGGAAAAGCTGGTGTAATATCAACAAGCGATGTGCACAACAGCTGCCGAAATATAAAAGGTTTCAGCTTAGGTACAACTCGTAAGGAAGCTCCTGCTCGCCTCGCTCCTGTTGTTGAGCGGATTATTCCATTGTTTGAAGGTGGACAATTAAGCGTTCCAATTGCGCGAGTCTATGATTTAGAGGAAGTTCAGGAGGCGCATCGCCTTATCGAAAGTAGAAAGCATCAAGGTAAGATTTTAATTCGCCTTATAAAAGATGAAAATTAAAAGATACAAACATTATGAACAATTTTAGTCATATATGAAAAATACATGTTTTAACCGGTTGTTGTATTGTTGAGATTCCCTATCGAAGGCGCCAAAATGGGGTTAGAAGGGGATGAAACAATGGCAACAACGACTACTGTATTGCATGAACGAATAGAATTCCTAACTTTATATAAAAAAGAAACAAAGCAGTCAGAAGAGTGGCTGAAAGAACGGATGAAAGAGGCGCATCTTCCTGATTTCACCTTAACGACAGATGAGCTTACGCACGGTGCACGGGTTGCATGGCGCAATAGCAATAAATGTATCGGACGCCTGTTTTGGAATAGTTTAAATGTGTTTGATCAGCGCCATTTATTAAATGAGGTCGAAATTTATGAAGCGCTTCTACACCATATCGATTTTGCGACAAACAACGGAAAAATCAGACCTGCCATTACACTGTTTGACCCGAAACGTGTACGGGTGTGGAACCACCAGCTCATTCGCTATGCAGGCTATGAAACAGATGATGGGATTGTTGGAGATTCGGACTCGATAGAGTTTACGAAAATATGTGAAAATCTTGGTTGGCAAGGTGCACGTTCAAACTATGATGTTTTACCGCTTGTCATTCAAGTAGATAACTGGGAGCCAATGTTTTTTGAAATTCCTGAAAAGCATGTGCTGGAAGTGGCGATTACCCATCCGGATTATGATTTTTCAAAGTTAAATATGAAATGGTATGCAGTACCGATTATTTCGAGTATGCGTTTTAATATTGCGGGCGTTGATTTTCAGGCAGCGCCGTTTAACGGGTGGTATATGGGGACGGAAATCGGGGCGCGCAATTTGGCGGATACGTACCGCTATAATTTTCTGCCGAAAGTGGGAGAAGCAATGGGATTGGATACTGCAATGAATGCGTCGCTTTGGAAGGACCGGGCACTCGTAGAACTGAATGTTGCGGTGCTGCATTCGTTTAAAAAAGCGGGCGTAAGTATTGTTGATCATCATACCGCTGCCCAGCAGTTTCAGCTGTTTCAAAAGCAGGAACATGCAAGCGGCCGGGAAGTAACAGGGAACTGGGTATGGCTTGTCCCGCCATTATCTCCTGCAACGACCGACCTGTATCATGAACCGATTGCCAACACGATTAAAAAACCAAACTATTTTTATCCCGCATTAACTGGTAGTAAGACTCCTGCCTCTAGGCAGGAGTCCAACTACCCGGAAAAGCCCGATTGGTTCAACTAACAATCAGTGGGGATGAAGAAACCCCCCACTGATTGAAGTTTCATTTTATCAGCAGCCATATTAAAAATAGGTGTGCATGAAGCGAAAGCCTCTGCACACCTATTTCTTACCTTTTATTTAACATAATTTGAATCAATTCATCTCGATCGATTAAATAAACGTCATTGATGTCGGCAAGTTTTTCGGCCTGGCGTGTAAAATGACTGTTTGTGACAACCCATGCCTCTGTTGCTTCATACATTTTTACCGCCCCGATAATTTCCTGTACCGCTTTTACTCCGACAGTACCGGAATAGCGTTTTGCCTGGACTGCAATTATATCTTTTCCGTCCTTTAAAATAAGGTCGGCACCGTAATCACCGCTCGTTGCAGTATAGCTCACTTTAAATCCGCGGCGCTTAAATAATTCGCCTAAAAATCTTTCAAAATCTTCACCGGTCATTTTATCGACTTCGCGAATGCCGGACTTCCGCAATTTCCTCGTCTTCAGCGATTTCAGCCAAATTTTAAACGCAATATATAGAACGAAATAAGCGACAATTCCCATACCGATGCCTTCAGCTGTTTTCGTTACATAAAAACCAGCTGTACCAGCCGATGCGATGAAAAATAGCGGGATTACTGGCAGGCGTTTTTTATTCCGTCTTCTCTTTTTACGCAATAGTTCTGTACTCCTTTTATTTATTACCATTATTATATCATAAAAGGGTACATACGTTTGGTTATATTGTACGATTGTCTGAGCTCATAAAGGAAGCCAAAAACAATAGAACAGAAATGAGAATAAACAGCACGATCGGGATTGTCCAGCTGTCCGTCAAATCATGTGCAAAGCCGAACAAAACTGGCCCGATTGCGGCAACAAAATAACCGATTGATTGTGCGAAGCCGGAAAGTTCAGCTGCATCATAGGCTGTCTTTGTGCGCAATGAAAATAGCATCAGTACTAAACCAAACGAAGCCCCTCCTGCAAAGCCTAATAAAATCATCCATACGACAGCAAGACTTGTCCATTCCATTAAGACACCAGTAAAACCGACTAAGTAACAAATCGTAAAGAAAATGACGATCGGACGTTGAGAAGCGATTTTGCCTGCAAGAATCGGAATAATAAATGTCATCGGAATTTGTGCAAACTGCATAACGGATACCATCCACCCGGCCGCTGTAGCATCAAGGCCCTGGCTAATGAAGATTTCCGGCAACCATGCAGACGAGCAGTAAAATATGAACGACTGGAATCCCATTGCTCCAGCGACTGCCCAGGCAAGCGGCGACCTCCACATTTGCGTTTTCTTAGTCTGCGATGTCGGCATATTTAATGCAATTTTTTCCTGGCGCAAAATCGGCAGCCAGATTAGTAATGTAAGAATCCCTAAAATAATCGTAATACCTGCGGCGATTTGCCATCCTGCGTTTGCCGCTATAGGATAACTGAAGCCTGCAGCAATTCCGGAAGAAATGTTCATTGAAACGGAATAAATCCCTGTTAATAATCCGATATGTAATGGGAATTTCCATTTGAAATAGCTAGGGATAAGAACATTCCCGAATGCAATTGCAACCCCAATTAATATTGTTCCTATAACGAGTAAAGACGTTGCCCCTAGCGAACGCAGTAAAATCCCTGCACAAAGTAAAATGACGGAATAAAATAATGTCCATTCAATCCCAAACTTACGGGCAATGCGTGGTGCAAATGGTGATACAACCGCAAAGGCAATTAAAGGAATGGTCGTTAAAAAGCCTGCAAGAAAGTTCGATATCCCAAGCCCTTCACGTATAAATGAAATAATCGGGCCAATCAAAGTAATCGGTGTACGTAATGTGGTCGCAAATAAAAATACGGCTACCATAAAATAGATGAGCGGTCGGTTGGATAGTATTTTTTTGCTATTTTGATTTACTTGTTGTGTGTCCATTTTCGATTCTCCTTTTGTATATTGATATATGTTAGAGTAGTGTGAATACTCATAAAAAACAGAATAAAGGTGAAGCCATTGCTATCAAAAAAATGTTATGTTAGACTTTTAATCATTGATTCAATTAAATTAAATAAAACATTACCTCATGTAAATTATGAGGTAGAGGTCGCAATCATTAAGACTAGTATAGCTGAGATTAGGAAGAATCGGTGAAGCTTTATGAAAGGAATGGTTGCCGAAGTGTTGTTTTTCTTCTTGAAAATAATGCTGGGGCTGTTTCCGATAAGGAACAGAACTGTCACATGTGTGAGCATGTGTTGAGCTATCTTTCAAGTTTGATGAGGTGTAACTATAACCATCACAAAAACTTGTGGTGGTTTTTCTTTTACACTTCACCAACAAAACAAAAAGGGAGTTTTATATTCATGAGTGAGATTAAAATAGATCAGCTCGGTAATAATAACGGGTTGAAAAAAAGTTTAAAAAGTCGCCATGTAACGATGATTTCGCTTGGCGGAACGATCGGTACAGGTTTATTCTTAGCATCAGGTGGTGCGATTGCACAGGCGGGTCCTGGTGGGGCATTGCTCGCATATGCGCTGATCGGCGTTATGGTGTATTTCCTAATGACATCATTAGGGGAAATGGCTGCGTATATGCCAACATCCGGTTCGTTTAGTACGTATGCAACAAAATTTGTTGATCCGGCTTTAGGCTTTGCGCTTGGCTGGAACTATTGGTACAACTGGGCAATTACGATTGCAGCAGAAATTGCGGCTGTGTCGTTAATTATGAAATACTGGTTCCCGGACAGTTCTTCCATGTTATGGACCATTTTATTTATTGTAGTTGTTTTATCATTTAACTTGGCATCGGTAAAAGCTTTCGGTGAAGCGGAATACTGGTTTGCGATGATTAAAGTCGCGACAGTAATCGTGTTCATCATTGTCAGCTTCTTAATGATTTTCGGGATTTTAGGTGGGAACGATCCGGTCGGCTTCACGAACTTCTTTAAAGATGACGCACCGTTTAATGGCGGTTTCCTGGCACTGTTCGGTATTTTCCTTGCAGCCGGTTTCTCTTTCCAAGGTACGGAAATGCTTGGGGTAACGGCAGGGGAAACAGATGATCCAGGCAAAAACATTCCAAAAGCAGTTCGTTCAGTATTCTGGCGTATTCTGTTGTTTTACATTTTCGCGATCGGTGCAATTGGATTACTGATCCCGTATACGGATTCACGTCTTTTATCTGAAGATATTGCGACAAGTCCATTTACATTAGTATTTGAAAACCTAGGTGTGGCGTTTGCGGCATCTGTTATGAATGCCATTATTTTAACGGCGATGTTATCTGCAGGGAACTCAGGGTTATATGCAGCGAGTCGTATGCTTTATCAGTTAGCGGTAGATGGAAAAGCGCCGAAACTTTTCATGAAAGTAACATCGCGTGGTATTCCAATGTATGCACTTTTAGCTACATTAGCAGTTGGTTCGTTAGCATTCCTGGCATCGTTTTTCGGTGACGGTGTTGTCTACATTTGGCTGTTGAATGCTTCCGGTATGTCCGGCTTCATCGCTTGGCTCGGCATTGCCATTAGTCATTACCGCTTCCGCCGTGCATATGTCGCACAAGGACATTCATTGAGCGATTTACCGTATGTATCTAAATTCTTCCCATTCGGACCGCTATTCGCGTTTGCCCTATGTATGATTGTCGTGCTAGGTCAAAACTATATGGCATTTACGGGCGGAACAATTGACTGGTACGGTGTCGTCGTTTCATATATCGGCTTACCATTGTTTGCCGCTTTATGGTTTGGCTACAAATTTAAACATAAAACGAAAATCGTTCCTTTACAGGACTGCGATTTATCAAATAAATAATTTCTGAAACGCAATGCGAGCTTATAGGCTTTCATTGCGTTTTTTGTTGTATTGAGGATTATTTGTCCTGAAGTGAGGAATATACAAAGGGAGTGAGGAATAAGTGAGAGTGATTGAGTATTATGCTAGACTGATTGAGGATAACCAGTAGATTAGTGAGGATTAAATTTCCCGAGTACGATTGCTGCAACAGTGGTATTATAAAAGAAATAAAAAAATGAGTAGCGCTGAAGAATAAGGAAGTGAAAACATGCCTATTTCAAAAGGTTTCTATAAAAAAGTATATCCTTGGTTAACAGGGGAAGATAATAAAAAGGTGATGTATCGACCGTTTCTCACAAAACAGAACCCGTACAAATCCCGTATTTTCCTAGTAAGCTCGCATGCAGTACCGTTATTTAAAGTGGAAGACCGGAGTGAGCAGACTTTTGCAGAGTCATTAGTGAACAGAGATCTTTTCCAGGATCTATATTTAAGTGAAATTAAAGGGGCACCCCGTGAATTTAAAGGCTCATTGCAGTTTGAAAATTGGCTGGAAAACACTCATCACGAATCGCTCATTTATACGTCGCTGAATACATATCAGCTGGAATCAGCCGATGAAGCGAAAGTAGCTAAAAAAGAGGATACCGCTAACTTTGAGCGGGGAAATCACATTTTTAAAGAAGTAATGGATGAGTTTCTGCCGGAAATTATTATTTTGCAAGGGACTGCCGCATACGAGCAATTTAAAGCGCGGTATGCTGACCGTTTAGTGATTTATAATGAAGATGAAACAAAAGTGCAATTACTCGAACAGACCGGCCCGTTTGCGGAAATGGTTTATGAAGATGGCAAAAAGGTATCGATTTTCGTTACGCGCAGCATGAGCTACTTCGGTACGGATGGTTCGAAGTTCGAACAATTTAAAGAAAATTTATCAAAAATTTTACAGAAAAATGCTTAAAACCGAACATTATCCCTAATAAAATTTACTTTTTAACTAAATTTCCGAAAAATAAGAATAATTTTATTATTTAAATGTTATTGCAAACTAGCATTTCCATGATTATAATTGGAACATTCATATTGTTAAATTAAATATTCGCCACTCATATAATAGCAAGGATAAGGCTTGCAAGTTTCTACCGGATTACCGTAAATAAACCGACTATGAGTGAAGCATGCTTAATGAATGTATTTGTCCAATTATTATATATTTGCACAAAACATTTGTTATTACTTTTGAACTTACTCGGAAGTCTTGCTCCACTCAACGTAGGGAGCTTGCCTTTCGAGTTTTTTGTTTACATTCAAATGGGAAGGAGCTTTTATCATGAAGCTTTTAAAGGAAAAAATAGAAAAAGAGGGCCAAGTGCTTTCAGATACAGTGTTAAAGGTAGATTCATTTTTAAATCATCAGATTGACCCGTTATTAATGAAAGAAATCGGAGACGAATTTGCGAAGCGTTACTCGGACCAAATCATTACGAAAGTATTGACGATCGAATCATCTGGTATTGCCCCTTCAACTTTTTTAGGGTTAACACTAGGTGCACCTGTTGTCTTTGCGCGCAAACGCAAATCACTGACATTAACGGACAACCTGTACACATCAAAAGTACATTCGTTCACGAAAAACGAGACGAACGAAATTTCGGTATCGAATAAGTTTATTACGGCGGATGATAATGTCGTAATCATTGATGACTTTTTAGCGAATGGCGAAGCTTTAAAAGGCTTGATCGATATCGCGAACCAGGCAGGAGCAACAATTGTCGGTGCAGGTATTGTAATTGAAAAAGGCTTCCAAGAAGGCGGCAAAATTTTACGCGAGCAAGGACTGCGAATTGAATCATTGGCGAATATTAAATCATTGGCTAACGGCAAAGTAGAATTTTACGATTAATTAAGCAGCACATATTTCTAAAAGGTAATAAAGTTCAAACGATGTAAATTGACTCAGCAAGAGTACACATATATTGGAGGAAAACTTTTTATGAATAACACGAAAGCAACAATGCTTGGAATTCAGCATCTGTTGGCAATGTATGCAGGAGCCATTTTAGTACCGTTAATTATCGGTGGGGCATTAGGATTCAGTTCAGCGCAAATGACATATTTAGTCGCAATCGATATTTTCATGTGTGGGGTAGCAACACTGTTCCAAGTATGGAAAGGTAAAGTGATCGGAATTGGATTACCGGTTGTATTAGGCTGTACATTTACAGCGGTAAGCCCGATTATTGCAATCGGTTCTGGCGGCGGCTTAGGTGATGTTTACGGCGCGATTATCGCATCTGGTTTGATTATCGTATTAATCGGTGGTCTTTTCGGGAAACTAATTAAGTTTTTCCCTCCTGTTGTAACAGGTTCAGTCGTAACGATTATCGGAATCAGCTTAATTCCAGTAGCCATTAACAATATGGCTGGAGGACAAGGGGCAGCAGACTTTGCATCAGGTTCAAATGTGGCGTTAGCGTTTATTACATTATTAATTATTTTAGTAATTTACCGCTTCACAGTTGGCTTCGTTCGTGCAATTGCTATTTTACTAGGTATGGTGTCAGGAACGGTGATCGGCATTTTCATGGGCAAGGTTGATTTTACGCCAGTTGCCGAAGCTTCTTGGCTGCACATTATGCAACCATTCTACTTAGCAACACCAACATTCAATGCTTCTGCTATTTTAACGATGACATTGGTGGCAATGGTATCACTAGTTGAATCAACAGGTGTTTACTATGCATTAAGTGATATTACAAAAAAAGATTTAACTTCAAAAGACTTATCAAAAGGGTACCGTGCAGAAGGACTAGCATCGATCATCGGTGGTATTTTCAATGCCTTCCCGTATACAACATTCTCACAAAACGTAGGACTGATCCAAATGTCAGGCGTACGCGACCGCAAAGTCATCTTCATTACAGGTGGTATGCTAGTAGCACTAGGATTCCTGCCAAAGCTGGCAGCATTAACAACGATCATCCCAACACCAGTACTAGGTGCAGCGATGTTGGCAATGTTCGGTATGGTTATTACACAAGGTGTGAAAATGCTTGCACCGGAAATCCAAAAATCAATGGAAAACGCAATGGTCGCAGCACTAGGTGTCGGTCTAGGAATCGGCGTTGCCACAGTACCAGGCATTTTCGAAAACCTTCCGTCATGGATGTCGATTTTGACTTCTAATGGGATTGTTGCTGGGTCTGTAACTGCGATCTTCTTGAATGTGTTGTTTAACATGGTTGGGACGAAGCGTGTTGATCCGATGCATGTGATGGAGTAGGAAGAGCAAGCAAATAGTATGAATAAAATAATCCCACAGAAAAGTTAAGCAGTTAGCTTTTCTGTGGGATTTTTAATGTTGATTTTGATCCGGAATGTGTAAATTCAAGTTCACCAATGCATTTATGAATTATGATGAGTTGTCAGAATTGTAGGTGCAACCGATGTGGGAAATCAGATTTCTTTTATTGCTAACTCTTTTATAAAACTACTACTATCTTCAATTCGAATTGGAATATAAGATGGTAAGGTTGGGAGTGGGACAATTGGCTTGCCATTATTAATCGAAGTTCCTCCACTACCTATAATATTGTCAACAATTACAGATCCCTTAATGCTACCACCTTCTAGTAAATTAAGTTTAGCTTTTGGTGCTACAATGTATTGCCCTTCGGTAGGAACGCCACCACTAATTGTAATGTTACGACCACCAGAATATATATTACCATAAAAACCAGCCCCTCCAGTTAGAGTTATGTCTGCTGTTTTACTAAAATAAGAGCCATAAAGTTTTGTTTCATTACTAAATGTAGGTCCTGTAGTACCTTCGTAAAAAATATTTAGTTGTTTAAGATTTGCAGTAAGTTGATTATTAAAGGAGCCCTTAATATTAATAGAATTCTTCACAAAGATGTTTAAATTACCAGTTCCTTGGATTTTAATATGTCCTTGTTTGATATTAAAGTCATTTACATATAAATTAACAGTGTTACTTCCAATATTTAGAGTAAGTTTATTATTAGCATCTACTTCAAATTTCTTGAATCGTGTATCCTGCTGTAAATTATAGACATAATTATTAGTTATCCAATTTGTTGCTAAAAAATTACCATCATTAATAACATTTGTTTTATTCCATTGATCCTTTGCAACTTCTAGGTTATCAGGTAGTTTTAGTTGTGATAGTCTTAGAGCTTCATTAGTTGGATATGCTGGTAATAGCGAATCGATATCTAATGAAATCGGGGCTTTTAGTTTTCCAGAAAAATCCCCCATCCAAGACGGATATACAAATTTACTCGGATCGGAAACACTAACATTACCGTTTACCCTAGCACCGCCATCTAAACTAAGTGTTCCATTTAAGGAGGCAGCACTACCGTTAATAGTACTACTTCCAGATAAGTTGATATTTCCTTTTGTAATAGCATTATAATCAGAAAGTTGGGTTGAGCCTGTGCCTCCAGAACCTCCAGATTCCTCCGAACCTTCAGTATAGTTTGGTGATTTCACCTCAAGTTTTTGTTTCAGTTCTCGGCTTTGTTTACTCTTTTCAAATTTTCCAACTGCCGATATTGTAAATGTACATTCTGTCGACTTACATGAAAAATCAACTACTGTATCTGATATAGGTTGCTCTGAAAACTGTTGCTCAAGTAAGTAGGAGTTCGTATAGCGATTAGTACTATTACATTTTGTTTGTGTGGCATCTCCAATAATGTCATTATACTTTTTACAGTAGTTATTTTTAATTAGAGAGAAATAGTAATTATTAATGCTACCATGCTCTTCAATAATTTTTTTTTGTTTATTTTCATCAGGGTCATTAATATCCGATTGGAGTTTGTCGTAAATTTGCTCGATTGTTTGAAGAATTTTGGCTTTTTCTAAATTTATACCAGTTTCTGCAATATAGTATAGTGATTGGTCGGAGCGTTCAGAAACAGTTATTTTATTTGCATTGCTAGTAATTGTAATTAAACTTATACCTAAAACAGAGACTAAAGACAAAACTAAAATAGTTAGAAAAAGAGCATAGCCTTGTTCGTTCGAATTCCTCATATTAATCCCCCTTCCTAAAGGCGATATCAGTTTTATAGTTTTCACCGTGTAAAGAAAAATTGATTCGTACACCGTAGTTTGAATTATCGATAATATTAAAATTACCGATTTCATTGGCAATCTGTGAACTGTTTCTCATTAAACTCTTATCGGTTGGATTAAATGTGTAGGTTGCAATTGGGTTTTCTGCATCATCTTTAAAAATATATTTATTCGATTTGTATTCGATACTAGACGTACTTCTTAAATCTTTTGTGATCAGTTTTAAAATGTAAGAAGAATCAGTAATCTCCTTCGATTCAGCAGATTGTTGACTATTTATATTAATGCTAGAAATCATGATATTTGCAGCAAAAATACCAATAATACTTAAGATAACTACAATTGCCATTATCTCAATTAACGTTAATCCGTTTGAGTTGTTAAATACTTTGTTTTTCACCATTTATCAGCCCTTTAATTTGATTTCCATGTGTACGCATTTTCTATAATTGTTTTTATAATTTCTTGTCCGTCTCTTAGTTCGAATACTGTAATTTTAATAGTTGTTAAATGGGGATAATTGCAAAGTATAGAAACATCTAAATTTACTAAATAATTATCTACTGGTTTTGAGTAGGTGTATTTTTCACTGTAACTAAAATCAGTTTTTGAGGTACTGTTACAACTTCCTGAAACTTGTTGTTGTAGTATGTAACCATTGTTGAAGTTGGAACTTGCTGAAATTGTATTACGTGCAACCGTTTTAGAGAATAAATAAATTTTTTCCATTTCAACTTGAGCAATATAAGTAGATGAGCTAATATTTTCAGATTGTATATTAGTTTTCTTGGTTTGAAGAAAGAGCCCGAAAAAAGAAATCAAAATAATCGTAATTAATACAATAGAAGCTACGACTTCCACTAAAGAAATCCCACGCTCTTCTTTCAGTAATCTCACAAGATACCCCCCCTTCTTCTCTTGGGTTTAAATTAAATGGAATGACACTAAACAAACCATTTATATTACGCGATAGGAAAAGTTAATTAAATTTAAGATATTTAAAATCGATTATTATAGGTAAATAGAAACATATAAAAATAAAAAAATAAAAATTCGACAAAAATATATAGTCACAAAGTAATCTATTGTGTATTATAATAGTAACATAAGTATACATTTGGTAAAAGGGATAAAAATTAGTACATAAAATAAAGTTTGTGAGATAATATATTAAATTTATTATAATATTTTCCATCTTATAACAAATGTATAAATTGAGTTTTTTCTTCAAATATCATATTTCAAATAAATTTTTAGTTATAAAGTCCTTATTTATACTTAATGAATTAGAGTGATTAGGCGGGTGAGTAAATGAAAATTTTCTTTAGATCAATAATACCAATAATTTTGCTGGTAGTCCTTTTATCAATATTGATTCCGAACTTTATAGCAAGTTCAGTAGCTTCCGCTGATAATAATGCAGCTGGTTCTACAATCGGCGGGGTTGAGACGAGTGATTTGAAGGGCGAGGATTTGAAAGCACTGCTGACTACTGCCGTTAATGATTGGTATACACAAAACCTGACTGTCACTGGCGGGGGGACTTCCATTGAAGTGAGCTCATCCACATTCCAGTTTGATATTGAAAATACAGTCGCTAACTATGAGAAACAGGTACATAAGTCATGGTTTGCCTTCTGGGAAGATACGCCGACAGTACATCTCCCACTAATTGTTTTTCCTAGTGAGATTGTGAAAAGCGAGATTAGTAATGTTTCGTCATGGGATACGGATTTGACGTATAACAATGTAGAACTGAATGCCGCGTATTTAAAAACAGATCCTGTTGAAGCGGCTGTCATAGATGTCTCGGTACTGGAAACAGACCGGATTTCATTGTCGGTTGAACCGATGCCGGAAGGGGCAATGGGCATTAATGAACTGGTTCTTGCATTACATGACACAGTAATAGAACCACAGATTGCTTTCTCAATGATTGAAAAGTTGGGCGATACGATGAACTTGGCCAACCGTGAAGCCATTAATTTTATTGCATCAAATCTATATAATGCAGCACTGAATATTAATGCGGAAGTATTGGAGCGTCATTCGCAAAATGAAATCCCATCCTATTTTAAACCGGGCTTGGAAGCAAAAGTAGATGCGCTGGCAAATGAGGATCTCAAATTCGCAAATACTTCATCCAAGCCAGTTGTTTTAAAGTTGATTATGGAAGAAGGGAACTTGAAGACTGAAGTATATACACCGGCAAAGGAAACGGAAGTAGATGTGACGGTATCGAAGGATGAGGAGATTCAGCCCCGTACAATCACACGTTACTCCATGGACCTGGCAATTGGACAGACGGAACAAGTACAGCAAGGTGCAAAAGGTTTACGCGTCTCGGTCTATCGAACAGCTTTTGATGAGCAGAAACTTGTAAGCCGTGATTATTACCCACCTGTTGACCGAATTATTTTGAAGTCTTCCAAACAGCCGGAAGTGCAGTCACCATCAGAAAATCTGAACAATGACCCTGCCTATCAAGTGGATTTAGATGGAGACGGTTTCCCGGATGCTGATACGACTAACGGAAATGGGTCAACTACACCAATTAGTGGTTCCCAAAATAACGGTTCGAATTCATCAAACAATAATCAAGGGGCTGCATCGAACAATTCTGCAAACGGCGATACTGAAGAGGAAAATCTTCCTCCTGGCAGCTATTACGATAAAGGTGGAAATTTAATTACTCCAAAATAAAGGAGGACGAAAAATATGAGGGCGAAATCGAGAAAACGCTTAGGGGACTTGCTTTTAGAGTCGGGCGTTATTACCGAAGCACAGCTTACTTACGCACTGGCAAATAAAAGCCGCGACGAAAAACTCGGGGATTTTTTCATTAAAGAAAACATACTGACGGAACAGCAGCTGATTGAAGTGCTGGAGTTTCAGTTGGGTATTCCACATATTACATTAAGTAAACATGTGATTGCACCGGAACTGCTGCAGCTTGTACCAAGAGAACTGGCGAAGCGTACGAATATTATGCCGGTGCGTCGGGATAAAAATAAGCTGCTTATTGCGATGGCAGACCCGATGGATTATTTTGCGATCGAAGAAGTCCGCATGGCGACAGGCTGTCAAATCGAAACGAGTATTGCGACGAAGGACGACCTGTACAGGACAATTACAAAATACTATGACCTACAGGCTTCAATGGATGCAGCCTTAACAGAGATTGAAGTAAATACACCGGAAGTGCAGCAGGAAATTACCGATCAGGATTCGGCTATTGTCCGGCTCGTAAACCAGATCATCAACAATGGGGTCGCCCAGCGTGCATCGGATATTCACTTTGATCCGCATGAAACAGAATACAGAATTCGATATCGTGTCGACGGCGTTCTTCGTACCGAACGCTCTTTGCCAAAGCATATGCAAAATATGATGACGGCCCGGGTGAAAATTATGGGTGGGCTCAATATTACCGAAAATCGTATTCCACAAGATGGCCGGTTTAAAGTTAACATCGAATTCAAAAATGTCGACATTCGTCTTTCTACATTACCGACTGTCTACGGCGAGAAAATTGTTATGCGTATATTGGATATTAGCAATGCCGCAACAGATATATCGCATCTAGGATTTACAGAAAATAACGAAGCAATTTTCAGGAAGATGATCGAGAAACCGAATGGCATTGTGCTAATTACAGGTCCGACAGGTTCAGGAAAATCTTCTACGTTATATGCAGCACTTTCCAATTTAAATAACGAAGGTGTCAACATTATTACAGTCGAGGATCCGGTCGAATACCAGTTAAATGGTGTCAATCAGATTCAAGTAAAAGAAGAGGTCGGGTTAACGTTTGCCGCGGGATTACGTTCAATTTTACGTCAAGATCCTGACATTATAATGATCGGGGAAATCCGCGATCTGGAAACCGCACAAATTTCGATCCGTGCATCGTTAACAGGGCATCTTGTATTAAGCACATTACATACAAACAGTGCGATTGAATCGATTTCAAGGCTGCAGGATATGGGAATTGAACCGTTTCTCATTTCTTCATCGCTTGTCGGTATTATGGCACAACGTCTTGTACGTCAAATTTGTCGGGACTGTACGATGGAGATAGAGCCTACGATCAGGGAAAAACAAATTTTTGCAAATAATGGATTAGAAGTGAATAAGATTCGAAAAGGTCGCGGCTGTGCGGCATGTGGAAACACAGGCTACCGTGGGCGACTTGCTATTCATGAGCTGTTGCCTGTTGATCGTAGATTGAAGGATTTGATTTTAAACAGGGCAAGCGGCTATGAAATTGGCGATTATATGCAAAACGCTGGACATAACACATTACTGCAAGATGGTTTACTGAAAGTGTTGGTAGGTGTCACGACAACAGAAGAAGTACTACGTGTAGCGACGATTGATTAAGGAGGAATGCACATGACATTGAACATACAAGATTTATTGCAACGTGCGTATGACGAAAAAGCATCCGATTTGCATGTCACTACCGGCATCCCTCCTGTTTACCGTGTAAATGGTCAATTGAAGCAATATGGGAATGAAATTGTTACGGAAGAAATAGTAACCCGCATGCTACAGGATATTTTACCGAAGTATAAATTAGGGGAATTTGAGGATAAAGGTGAAACCGATTTTAACTATTCACTAGAAGATTTATGCCGCTTCCGTGTAAATGCGTATCATCAGCGAAATGCAAGTGCGATTGCTGCGCGTTTGATATCCAGTAAAATTCCAACAATTGAATCGTTAAATTTGCCTAGAGTACTGTACGATTTAGCTGAAAAACCACAAGGACTCATTTTAGTAACTGGTCCAACTGGTTCAGGTAAGTCAACAACACTCGCGGCAATGATTGACTATATTAATGAAACCAAATCAAGACATATTATTACGCTGGAAGACCCGATCGAATATTTGCATTCCCATAAAAAATCGGTAGTGAACCAGCGTGAAATTGGAGTCGATACAGGATCATTTGCGAATGGTTTACGTGCATCACTCCGTCAAGATCCCGATATTATTCTAGTTGGGGAAATGCGAGATTTAGAGACAATTTCAACAGCAATTACGGCAGCGGAAACAGGGCATTTAGTGTTTGGCACACTTCATACGTCAAGTGCACCGACAACAATTGACCGTATAATCGATGTGTTCCCGCCTCATCAGCAAGGGCAAATTCGGATTCAATTAGCCAACGTATTGCAAGGAATTATTTCACAGCGCTTATTCATTCGGAAAGATAAAACGGGCAGGGTTGCCGCAACAGAAATTCTGGTAAGTATTCCAGCTGTAACAAATTTGATACGAAATGAAAAAATTTATCAAATTCCAAGTATTATGCAGACTAACCGAGCGTTAGGGATGCATACGTTAGAGACATCCATACAAGCGCTTGTTTCTTCCGGGAAAGTTTCGTTGGAGGAAGTACGGCCATATTTGAATGTGGGTGATTACAGTTGACCGTATTTAAATATGTAGGACGAACAAAAATGGGGGCAACGCTAAAAGGTACGATTGATGCAGCGAATAAAGCAGCCGCCATTTCAAAGCTTCGCGAAAAGGGCATCAATCCTCGAGAATTAGAAGAGTCGAAAAGTCTATTGCATATGGAAGTCAGCTTGGGAAGCAAAAAAGTAAAAACACAGGATTTTGTTATTTACTGCCGTCAGTTTGCGACATTGATTCGGGCAGGTGTATCACTCGTAGAAGCGACGGATATTTTAGCAAAGCAGGCGACAAGCAAGCCATTGAAAAAAGCGCTTGAAGCAGTAGAAGAAGATATTCGTTCGGGTATTCCATTTTCGGATGCGGTCAGGAAACATCCGAAAGCGTTTCCTGAACTGTTCGTCAATATGATGCGTTCGGGCGAGGCAACAGGGAATATCGACGACACGCTGGAGCGTCTGGCGAATTCGTACGAAAAATCTTTCAGGTTAATCAAAAAAGTGCAGTCGACGCTGACATACCCTGCGATGCTTTTAATAATGATTGTAGTTGTCGTGTTTTTCATGTTGATTTTCATTGTACCGACATTTGTTGAGTCATTTGAATCGATGGATGCCGAACTCCCGACTTTAACGGTTTGGACAGTAGCTTTAGGAGATTGGCTGAGACAATACTGGTGGTTCCCTATTGGGGCCCTAGCTATTGGGATTGTGGTATTTCAATATTTATATAGGAATAATGAACAGTTTAATTACACAGTCCATTATTTGATGCTGAAGATGCCGATATTTGGTCCTCTTTTACAGAAAACGGCGATTGCAAGGTTGACGCGCAATTTATCATCTTTATTTAGCAGTGCTGTGCCGATTTTGCAGGCATTGACGATTTCCCAAAAAGTATCCGGCAACCCAGTTGTAGGAAAAGTGGTACTGGATGCAAGGGCAAGTTTGGAAAGAGGTAGCTCGCTGACAGAGCCACTAGAAAAAAGTTGGATTTTCCCGCCTATGGTAACGAGTATGACAAGAATTGGCGAGTCTACAGGGTCACTTGATTATATGCTTGAGAAGATTGCGGATTTTTATGAAGAGGAAGTCGATAGAAATGTTGATACTTTAAAAACTTTAATTGAACCGTTAATGATCGTATTGTTGGCAGGGGCAGTTGGTCTTATTGTAGCGGCAATTTTCTTACCGATGTTCAGTCTATACGAACAAATGTAAGAGAAAATGGAATTTAAATGGACGTTTTGCAAGGAGGCATCAAAGCAAACAAAGCGTCAGTGCAAAAAACAATACAAACTATAAAATTAAAATAAGAGGAGGTTTTAATATGTTTAACACATTAAAAAAACGTATTAAAAACGAAAAAGGTTTATCTTTAGTTGAGCTTTTAGCAGTAATCGTAATCTTGGCAATTGTAGCGGCAATTGCAATTCCGGCTATCGGGAATATTATTAATAATCAAAGAGATAAAGCTATTCTAAGTGACATTTCAGGATTAGTATCGGCTTCAAAAATTGCATATGCTGATGGAGCTTGTGTAGATGATGTTTGTACATACTCTGCTACTGTTGCAAATAATGAAGTTGATTTTAAAAGTACAAAATTTGCTGAAGGTACAGTTACATTTACTGATGGAAACACAGCAGATCCAGCTATTACAGTTACACTTCCTGCTACTACAACTTTTAAGGGTAAAAATAAGACAGCTTTTGATGCTTTAATTACTGGAGGATTTACAGAGTCAGAACTTAATACTGAAATGGCTAAGTAATCATCCCCCAAAGAACACCCAACCCAACAGCATTTGGGTGTTCCATTGAGTGATGATTGCGTCATCAAAATAGGCGCTTCTCAAAATATGCATTATATTAAAGGTTAAAGGGGAGGGTCCCTCTATGTTCAATATGAAAAGAAAATCGCATGTATCCATCGTCATCAGTGACTATGTAGTGCGTGCACTCGTATTAAAAGGTGCAACAGTGGATCAGCCCGTTATATACGAAACGCCCTTACCAAAAACCGCGGTTCAGGAAGGGGTTATTCTCGATGAGATGGCAATGTATGATTTGATAAAATCGAATATTCCTCACTGGGGCGGAAGAAAGCAAAATGTTCGCTTCCTTGTACCGGATACTTCGATTTTATTGAAAACATTCGAGCATCCTGCTGATATAAGCGGTAAAAACCTGAAAGAATATGTGCAAATGGAAGTCGGACAGTCGATTCATCTGCCGTTCCAGGAGCCGCTTATTGATGTACATGACCCGATCGAAGGGGACGGGAAGGCTGTTCTTTTTGCCGCACCGCCTGATGAAGTCGGAAAGATGATCGGTCTGCTATTGGACAACCATTTAAATCCGCAAGTGGCCGATATTCGAGCTCTATGTAATTTAAGGTTGCTTGAACATATCGAGTTTATCGATACAAACCGTACATATTTGGTGACAGACTGGTCAATCAATGAATTATCGATTTGCATCTATTCAAACGGTGAAGTAGAGTTTCTGCGATTCCAGACGATTGATACGAATCCGGATAACTGGCAGCAAAATATTATCGAAAATGACGAAGTCGAATTTAACTATACAGCTGATTTAGATGATTTCCGTGCAGCAACTACTGATCAGGTACTGGAAATCGACCGTATGATGAACTTCTTTAAATTCTCGCTCCATAAAGGAGAAAGAGAAGTTGATGAAATCATTGTTATGGGAGATCACCCGTTACTGCAGTCAATTGAAGCACTACTGAATGAAAATCTGCCGACACTGGTAAGCATTGTCGATGATAAGGTAATCAAAGAGCATTTTCCAAACTGCAAAGCAAAGCATGCGACTTTGCTGGGACTTGCTTTAAAGGAGGTTAACGAATGATTCCGGATATTAACCTTCTGCCCAAAATTGAAAAGGGTGCGGCGAGTTTAAAGCTCGCCTTTATTTTAGTTGGGATTTTATCAATATTGACAATAGGCTTGCTGGCAATCACTTATTTCAGTGCACAAAGCGAAATTGCAAGTGCCGTACCGGAACGTGATTCATTATTGCAGACAAGAGACACATTAAACGCCGAATTAGCTTCATCACAAACAGGAAGTCAAGGTTCATTGGAAGAATCGGTCGCTTTTGTTGAGCGTGTTTCATATCCAGTCTCTCCGATTATAATTGAGACAAGAAATTTATTGCCAACGGATACATATTTGCGTTCTTATACATTTTCTGAGACAGGCGTACAAGTAGCGGTAGATTTCGAAACATTGAATGCTATTTCATCATATGTAAGCCAGCTGGAAAAAAGTCCGTATTTTGATGATGTTCAAGTGGGAACAATCCAAAACTTTGAACTTAATCCAACTGATGAAGAAATTTATGATACACAGCAATTCACGGAAGTACCGCGATATAGCGTAGAAATTTTCCTTGTAATTGATCAACTGCACGTAGCGGCTGGAGGTGAAGAGTAATGAATTCCATCTCAAGCAGTAAAAACGGAACACTTCTCATCGTAATAGCATTGGCGATGGCTTTGCTGTTTGCTATGTATTACTATGTTGTAAAACCGAAGCAGGACGAGGAACAGATGATTCGTTCTGAGATTAATAGCCTTCATACAGAAATCGCAGCAATAGAGGAAATAATCGCAACAAATCAGTCAAAGCAATCTCAAACGAATGTAAATGAATTTGCACTACGCAAAAAAGTGCCGGATAACCGGGAAATTGATGAGCTGATTTTATCGATTGAGGAAATGCAGTATGTAACAGATTCACGTATTCAAAGTATAGATTTCAATAACTATGATGCTCTTGTTTCTAGTTCGGGACTAGAAGACCCGCTTTCTACACCGGAAACGGAAGAAGGAGTGGCGACTGAACCAACAGAGAGTGCTACTGATCAAACGGAGGATACGGAGGTTTCAGAAGCATTACCGGTTTCCACAATCGCTGTAGAAACATTACCGCCTTCACTAAAATTAATTACATTTAACATCAATGTGGCTGCGCCAAATGACGTAAACTTGCTGCAGTTCATTGAAGAAATTGAAAAGAAAGAACGCGTGATGCGAATCGATATTATTGATTTTGCGCTTCCGGGTGAAGAAGATAAATTTACCGAAGAAGCATCAGAAATCGTAACAGCTGATATCCAAGTCACAACCTTCTACTACGAATAAGGGATTTAGTAGTCAGAACGACAAAATATTTACAGAAGACCGTTGATTGGAATGGAGGGGAGGCGACTCCTAGGGGAACAGCACGAAGCCTGAGCAAAAGGAACAAAAGCTAAGAACGCCACGTCCTGTGGCAACGCTTTTGTGACCAACTTCGTGTTGGCCTCGTGCCCCTGGAAAGCGTCCGACCCGGAATAGAAATCAACACACTTGATTTATAGCAGGTACAAGTAAGGAGCATCTAAAATGGAGATTATGTATACAATATTTGCGGGGATTTTCGGATTGGTTTTCGGTTCGTTCTACAATGTAGTCGGGTTACGGGTGCCGAAAAAAGAGTCGATTGTGACACCGCCATCTCACTGTGTCCATTGCAATCGACGTTTAAGCGCTAATGAACTCGTGCCTGTTTTTTCGTATCTATTTCTACGAGGGAAATGCCGGACTTGCGGTGTGAAAGTGTCGCCGATTTACGCATTTACGGAACTGGTAACAGGACTCTTATTTGCGTTTGCTACATGGCAGCTCGACATCACATGGGAATTGGCAGTAGCGCTTCTTTTCATTTCACTATTGGTCATCATTAATGTTTCGGATATTGCATACATGCTTATTCCGGACAAAATCTTACTGTTTTTCCTGCCGCTATTAATTGTCGGAAGAATCCTTTCGCCGCTTGATCCATGGTGGGATAGTATAATTGGCGCTGCAATAGGATTTTCAATCTTATTATTAATCGCCATCATTTCTAAAGGCGGAATGGGCGGCGGGGATATTAAGCTGTTTTTACTGATCGGATTAGTTTTGGGAACGTTCAACACATTATTAACATTATTTTTAGCATCGGTAATCGGAATGATCGTCGGCATCATCATATTGAAGGTCCGTGGAAAAGGGCGTAAAACACCTGTACCGTTCGGACCGTCGATTGCTATTGCAGCGATTATTGTTTACTTTTACGGTGACCAGCTTATTGAGATGTATTTAAACTTACTATAACGATAAAAAGGGGTGTCCTGAATTCATTTTCAAGGCATCCCTTTTAATATGACTTAATAATCTAATATGATTTTCTCAAATGGATGATTGGTCAATAGTTCATATGTTGCCACTTCTACCGCTTTTTCCACGGTATCTGCTAAGACTAATATCCGGTAGTTGCCAAAATCATTATAATAGGCATCTGCTTCAACATATTTAGTCGTTTCGCTCTGTATATTTCTGCGAATATTTACAACGATTTCATAACCATCCTTTACGAATTGAATTTTTTTCAATAAAAACAACCTCCTCAACATTAGTTTATTACTGATAAAAGTAATTGACTAAACTTGTTGGAAGGTTGTGTAGGATAGCTAAAAATTATTCGGCGTTTGGATAAATCATCGTTTTTGGATCAACATAACGATCAAATTCATCTTCTGTTAAAAGACCCGACGCAATAGCAGCTTCTTTTAATGTTGTGCCTTCTTTATGCGCTGTTTTCGCGATTTTCGCCGCATTTTCATAACCGATATACGGGTTTAACGCAGTAACAAGCATCAACGAATTTTTCAGGTTAGCGTCCAATACTTCCATATTCGGCTCGATACCGACTGCGCAATTGTCGTTGAATGATTTCATCGAATCGGCAAGTAGTCGTGCTGATTGCAGGAAGTTGTAAATGATCACCGGTTTAAATACGTTCAGTTCGAAATTACCTTGTGATGCTGCGAAAGCGATTGTTGCGTCATTGCCGACAACCTGAGTTACGACCATTGTCATCGCTTCACTTTGTGTCGGGTTGACTTTCCCCGGCATAATAGATGAGCCTGGTTCGTTTTCAGGAATCGTAATCTCACCGATACCTGAGCGTGGACCACTTGCCAGCCAGCGTACATCATTGGCGATTTTCATTAAATCTGCCGCCAATGCCTTTAATGCACCGTGTGCTGTTACGACTTCATCATGACTTGTCAGTGCATGGAATTTATTTTCCGCAGATGTAAATTCAATGCCTGTTAGTTTACTGATTTCTGCAGCTGTGCGGGCACCGAATTCCGGATGGGCATTAATGCCTGTACCAACAGCAGTACCTCCAATTGCAAGCTCCTTCATGAACTGTGTGTTCACCATAATCATTTTTTCGCATTTTAAAAGCATATGATGCCAGCCGCCAATTTCCTGTCCAAGTGTAAGCGGTGTTGCATCTTGTAAATGCGTACGGCCAATTTTAATAATATCGTTGAATGCCAGCGCTTTTTCTTTCAATGTCGCCTGTAACAGCTTTAAGCGCGGCATTAGATAGTTTTCTACGATTTCGACTGCAGCAATATGTAGCGCAGTAGGGAATGTGTCATTCGAGCTTTGTGACTTGTTGACGTCATCATTTGGATGAACTTTTTCATCCGATCCGGCCGCCGCCAATTTTTCATTGGCTAAGTGGGCAATTGTTTCGTTCACATTCATATTTGTTTGTGTACCGCTGCCTGTTTGCCAGACGACAAGAGGGAAGTGCTCATCCCATTTACCTGCAAGAATTTCATCGGCTGCTTCCACAATCACATTTTTTTTCGTATCGGACAGTTTGCCTAACTTATTATTGGCGATTGCCGCTGCTTTTTTCAAAATGGTCATGGCACGAATAATTTCAATCGGCATTCTTTCTGTCCCAATTTGGAAGTTTTCCTTGCTTCGCTGTGTTTGTGCACCCCAAATTTTGTCTGCTGGTACACGAATTTCACCTAAAGTGTCTTTTTCAATACGGAATTCCAACTAAATCATCTCCTTTAATATATGTATACCCAATTTTCCATGAAAAAATGGCAAATCGTGTGAGGGGATTTGCCATTCTTCCAGGAGAAAAGATCAATCCATTTAATCTTTTCGAAATATGAGAAAAGTAATTAATGAGTTTCGAATCTGAACTGGGGGGAACAGTATCGAAAAGGTTTTACCAACCTTACAATGATAATGATAATCTTTATCAATTAGAAAGTCAATAGTTTTATTAAACAAATTTTTAGAAAATTCAATTTGCTGAATCTCCCAATATGTAAAACAACGCCGAAAGCACCGAACCGATAGGATACTTTAGACGTTGTTATTTTCGGTATTCACTTAGGAAGTCATCCCCTTAATTTTGTTAGACTATTTTTACATAAAAATCCCGGCCATTTGTCAGTTCAGGAATTTCTATATTTTTTTCGTTCTTATAATAGTCTGAAATAATATTAGCAAGCCCCGCATAGCCATTTAATAATGTTCCTTGTTTAATTTCTTTCGCGATATTATGGAACTCAAAATAATGAAGTGCATCATCGCTCAGACCATATAAAATTCTTTCGATATCTGCAAGAGGGATGTTGATGCCTCTCGTATATCGGCACTCACGCTTATACGTATGGTGCGGAATATTGATTGGTGTTGTTTCATTAATCATCGTCAATTGGTTCATAATGTGGCCTCCTTTAATAGTAAAATATAATTTGTTTAATATATTATACCCCAAAACGAACAACTGTAGTCAGAATATTTACTAAATTTAGATATTCACATAATTTTTACCAATCATCTCCTTGCTGCATTTCCTCAGCTACCATTTGTAAATCATAAGCATTGATCATCAATAGCTCGTATTCCTCATGCTGCTCCATATACTTTTGGATGAGGCGAAGCACATACTTTGGGGACCCTTCATTTTCTTCATCGTAGACGAGCAATGTCGCATCTGTATTATCGATAATGAATTTGTCCTTTTCGATAAATTGCCATGGTGCTTCATAAGGGCGCTTCGTCACGCTTGTTACAAAATCGGCCTTACTTACTATATGCATAAAGGTCTCTTGTTTATGCTCATTCCAATTTTTTTCCTGTTCCAAGAAGGGGGTGATAATGGAGTATTTGAGTTGAGGGTAGTCGTTCTTCAGTTCCAGTACAACTTGTGCTGCCCATGTTTCAACACCTTGCTGGCCGCTGATCACGACCCACTCCAGTCCGTCTTCTATGAGGATGCGCAACTGGTTTTCCAGCGCCTTTTTAATAACCGGGACACCGGGATGCTTGTCATTGAATATCCCGAGTTCATGTGGACGGTAGCCCGTAATATAAAGTGATTTCATCATAAGTCTCCTTTGCCTAACCATCAATAAAATAAGGGCACTATGCATAACACAGCGCCCTCTTACTATACACTCTATTCACTAAAAACCGCTTTAATCTGCTCGATTGCCCAATCCAGGTCTTCTTTTGAAATGATCAGCGGTGGGGCATATCGGATTACTGTGTCATGTGTTTCTTTGCAAAGCAATTTGCGTTCAGCCAGTTTTTCACAGTAGGGGCGAGCTGATTCGTGAAGCTCAACGCCTATGAAAAGACCGCGCCCGCGCACTTCTTTAATCACTGGGTTCTCAATTGTCTGAAGCTGTGCTTTAAAGTAGTCGCCAAGCTCCAATGAACGCTCTGTCAGCTTTTCATCTAGTAATACATCAATTGCTGCAATCGATACGGCACACGCCAGCGGGTTACCGCCGAAAGTCGAGCCATGTGACCCGGGATTAAATACGCCGAGAATATCATCATTCGCGACAACTGCTGAAATCGGATAAACTCCGCCTCCAAGCGCTTTACCTAAAATGTAGACGTCCGGTGTAACATCTTCCCATTCACAGGCAAACAGTTTTCCTGTTCGTGATAAACCTGTTTGGATTTCATCTGCAATAAACAGAACATTATTTTCTTTACATAGTTCATACGCTGCTTTTAAGAAGCCTTCTGTCGGGATAATTATACCTGCTTCTCCCTGGATCGGCTCCACGATAAATGCCGCTGTATTCGGTGTAATGGCTTCCTTTAATGCGTCAATATCACCGTAAGGAATTAATGTGAAGCCCTCCAGCATTGGGCCAAATCCGCGCTTATACTCCGCTTCCGAGGATAGCGACACAGCACCCATTGTACGGCCATGGAAATTGCCGTTACAGCCGATAATTTGCGCCTTGTTTGCTTCAATGCCTTTTACTTCATATCCCCAGCGACGGGCCGTTTTAATCGCCGTCTCCACAGCTTCAGCGCCAGTATTCATCGGCAGTACCATATTTTTGCCTGTTAGCTTACTGACCTTTTCATACCAAACACCTAATGTCGCACTATGGAATGCACGTGATGTAAGTGTCACCGCATCTGCCTGATCTTTTAACGCCTGAATAATTTTCGGATGGCGATGACCCTGGTTTAAAGCAGAATACGCCGAGAGCATATCTAAATAACGGTTGCCTTCAGGGTCTGTCACCCAGGAACCTTCTGCTTTTTCGATTACGATCGGAAGTGGGTGATAATTATGCGCCCCGAATTTTTCCGTAGTTGAAATAAGTTGTTCTGATTTTGATTTAGTTGTCATGATGAAATCCTCCTTAAGCAAATTTACTTGTAAAACAGATAAATCCATTGCAAAAGACAGAAAAAATTACATATACGATGCAGGTTTCTTCCAAATTAATGTTAACAGAATACCGAAGAAGATGACAACCGTTGCAAAGTAATATGGATAGTTAATATCTATATCGAATAACATCCCGCCTAAAATCGGCCCGAAAATATTCGCCAAGCTTGTAAACATCGAGTTCATCCCGCCGACGAAACCTTGCTCATTGCCGGCAATTTTAGATAAATAGCTCGTAACGGCAGGACGGAATAAGTCAAAGCCGACAAATACGATACATGTTACGAGTAAAATAGCAAAATATGAACTGACAACGGTCATTAAAAATACTAGAACGCCCGATAATATTAAGCTGTAGCGAATAAGCTTAATTTCTCCCCATTTTTGGGCCAGCCTGTCAAACAGCGCAACTTGTGCAATCGCGCCGACAATTGCTCCACCTGTAATAACGATTGCGATATCTGTTGGAGTGAAACTGAATTTATGATCGACAAACAGGCTAAAGAATGATTCGAATGCTGCGAGTCCAAATGATGCGACAAAAATTAAAATAAAGGCGATCAAGTACATTGGTTCTAAAATGCGTTTAAATCCGGATGTTTGTACCGGTGCATTTTCTACATTTACCATATTGCGTTCTGGTTCACGCAGTAAAATAATCGATAAGATTGCTGCCGTTGTACCGAGCGCCCCTGCAAAGTAGAACGGCACACGTGTACCGAAATCAGCTAAAAATCCGCCGATGCCCGGCCCGATAATGAAACCGGTACTAATTGCCGCACTCATGTAGCCAAGCGCTTTTGGACGCGTTTCCATTGTTGTAATATCCGCGATAAACGCTGTTACAGCTGGCATGATAAACGCCGCACTGATTCCGCCTAAAACACGGGAGATAAAAAGAACTTCTATCGTTTTCCCTAAACCGAACAGAAATTCTGAAATACCGAAAATAAATAATCCGATGACGATCATAATTTTACGTCCATATTTATCAACTGCTTTACCAGCGAGTGGTGAAACAATCAGTTGTGCAATTGCGAATGCTGCTGTTAAATAGCCGACAACGGTGCCGCTTATTTGCAGTTCATTCATTAGAGTAGGAAGTACCGGGATGACTAAACCGATTCCTAGAAAGGCGATGAACAGGTTTAATAAGAGTAACCCTAATGTTATTTTATAGTCTTTCATTGTTATTGCTCCTTATTACGTTGTGAAAAATCGTTAATCCGCACTATCTAACATAAACCCTACAGTAACTATAGAGTCAATAGAACTGTTTAAAGTATTTGTAAAAAATTAGTTAGAGCAGCTTAACTTTTAATTCCACGATGAACTGGTCTTCTCCATTTGGAGAATAGTTTAGAGGCATAAAGATTTCATAGACAACCGGCAAAACTTGTAATTGATGTTCTTCTATATAATGATAAAGCTTTTGGTATTGTGTTAAATACGTGTCCGGTTCAAAAATGAACGCAATGCATACATAGCGTCCGGCAGGTATTGTTTTCACATCCATATCGGTTGTTAAATGCGTAATATACCGGTCTGTAATGAGCGGTGTGAAAACATGACTGTAATGCAGTTCATCCAGGCTGTCGTATTGCTGGTAAGGAAAAATACACCCATACCGATTGCTCAGCAAGCTGTTTTCGACTTCCAGTGTTTTAATTAAGGAGCTGTAGTACGTGTTCGGAATATAGTACGGTGTCAGTTCATTTGTTTTAATTGATAAAATACGGACCGATTCTTCATTTTTGAAATAGACCGTATCCATTACATCGATTGCCAGCTGTTCTTCCATTTGCCTTTTTGTTTTATATAAAGACTGCTGAATTTCGTACATGCGATTCATTTGCTGTTCAATGACACTTTCCTGCTGCTTCAAAAAGGAGAGAAGTTCAGCGGGGGTAAACTGCTGCGCTGCTTTAATTTCCTCCAATGAGACACCGATATACTTCAATGATTTAATAATATCCAAATGATAAAATTGTGAGTCTTTGTAGTAGCGGTAATTTGTTTTAGGATCGACATAGGAAGGTTTGAATAAGCCGATCTGATCGTAGTAGCGTAACGTTTGGATAGAGATATTCGTGAGTTTGGAAACCTCACCAATTGAATAATGTTTTTCTTCCATAGGATGTCCTCCGAAGTACAATGTTATCGGTATCGTAACATTAATGGGGGATAGGGGTAAATTATTTTGGAAAACCGAAAAAACACATCTCCATAATTTCATGAGATGTGATTGAGGTTCAATATTTTATATCCGCAGCTAGATGAACAGGGCTTTTCCTGCTGTAGAAATACCCGACGAGTAACAGTACAAGCGCGAGTGTAACGGTACCTCCTGCAAACAGCAGGGGGGCTTTAAACGTGCGGAAATGAGTTTCCAGACGAGATGCAATGACCGGTCCGATAATTTGTCCAATAGCATAGAACGTAGTCAGTATTGATACGACATAGTTGCTTTGCTTTGGAAACAGCTGTCTAGCATAAGCGGTCGACATCGTTACAAGTCCGACAAACGTAAAACCAAATGACATCGCCGACAATAGTACGCTCCATGCTGATTGCGATAGAACAGGAAGCAAAATGCCGATAATTTGCATTGAATAGGCAAGACTCATCATGGAAACTGTTGAAAAACGGGACATGCATTTCATCCAAATCGGTGCAGATGGAATGGCTGCTAACCCGGCTAGTACCCAACTATATCCAGCATAGGCACGTAATGATTCGATATTATAAATAATGTCTACTAAAAAAGTGCCTGTAATAATATAGCCGAGTCCTTCCAATCCATATGCAATGATCAGCCATGGCATAAACCCGCGCCAAATGTTGTTGTCCGCTGACTTTGGTTCCTTTATGTGATTCTTGACATTTAAATGCCGCAATAAAAATATCGTCGTCGCCAAAAATAAGACGGATAATGCGCCAAGTCCAAGCCAGGATCCTTGCCAGTTAAAGCTCGCTTCAAAGAATGGCACGAAAAGTCCTGATAATGCGATTCCAAATCCAACCCCGCTAAACAAGTAGCCGCTCCAGCGTGTTAATAAATTTGCCGCTAAATAATCCATTACAATACTTGATGTAAGTACAAATATAAAACCGCTCGTTAATCCGGCGATAAAGCGCAAAAGTATCCATATTAAATAGGACTCAATCAATCCCATCAAAAGTATTGAAAAGACATTTATGAATACGTTCAATAATAGAAAATTCTTTTTCGACCGATTAACAAACCCTGCCCCTAAAGCTCCTATGAAGTATCCGATATAATTGCTGGAAGCGAGCCAACCGCCTTGTGTAAAAGATAAATTTTCATCAACACGCATGAACGGTAAAATCGGCGTGAAGGCAAAGCGGCTAATCCCCATTGCAACCGCTAAAAATAAAATACCTCCTAAAATGATACTGAAATGTTGACGGTTCATGAACATCCCCCCTTGAAAAACATCCCTTACAGTAATTGTAACATTCTTAAATTCAAGAGTAATAGAGAAAATACCCGCAGAAATAAGAGAAAAAAGAAAAGAGATGAAACGGAAGTTGATACTTCCGTTTCATCTCTATAGAACCCCTTATGAATGAACAGGTTCTCCCTGTTTCCCTTTGTGTTTTGTACTTGCTTCTTCTTTTGCGCGTTGTTTTTTCATTTTGTTGACATTCGAGCGCATTAATAAAGAAATTCCTAATGAAATTGCAATTAAGAAACTGAATAAGTAAAACAATGGTACATAGCTATTTGCAGCTTCATAAACAGTTGATGCGATTAGTGGACCGAAAATCCCACCAAGTGACCAAGTTGTTAATAAATATCCGTGGATAACACCAAGTTGTTTCGTACCGAATAAATCACTTGCAAATGCTGGTAAATTCGAGAAACCACCGCCATAACAACTAACTACTAAGAATATGAACAATTGTAATAGAATGGCGTTTGTAGTGAATGGTAGTGTAATAAAGGCAATTAATTGAATCGTGAAGAAAATAACGAATACGTTAGAACGTCCGATATAATCTGATCCAGCTGCCCAAAGTAAGCGGCCACCACCATTAAATAAGCCCATTAATCCAACCATTGCTGCAGCTGCAGCTACAGATAAACCTGCAATTTCCTGCGCCATTGGAGAAGCAACAGAAATCAACATTAAACCAGATGTAACATTAATTAAATGCATTGCCCAAAGCATCCAGAACTGCTTTGTACGAACAGCTTCACGAGCCGACATTTGTGCAATTTCAGTTGTTTTTGCTTTTCCTGATGCAACAGCTTCTTCTACTTCGCCCGGTTTAGGCGGAGCGATATAAAGTGCACCGATCATCATTAATACAAAATAGCTAATTCCTAAAATAAAGTAAGTGTTTGAAATACCGAAAGACTCCATTAAATTTACAGCTACCGGCGCGGTAATTAATGCACCAGATCCGAATCCTAATACTGCCATACCTGTCGCCAGACCGCGACGATTCGGGAACCATTTAACAAGTGTAGATACTGGAGCGATATAACCAATACCCATCCCTAGACCACTTAACAGTCCGTAAGTCAACCAATATAAAACAACCGAATCCATAGCGATTGCAATCCCTGCGCCACCTTGACCTAAACCGAATAGTACCGCTGCAACCATCGCTGCTCTTTTCGGACCTAATTTTTCTACTGTACTACCAAATAGTGCGGCAGCAAAACCTGCTAACCCCATCATAATTGTAAACGCGATTGTAATTTGCGATGCATCCCACCCAAGCTCTTCAGCAATTGGATTTTTATACACGCTATATGCATAAGCTCCACCGATTGAAAGGTGAATAGCGATTGCTGATGCAGCAATTAACCAACGATTCTTTTTCAAAAAATTTCCCCCTCACACGAAAATAAATATCGGTTATACGACATTTCTCTACTTGAAGTAGTTATGTCTAAAGTATGAACGTCCATGTACATTAACTTAACATTAACTTATTATGTTGTGCAAGTAGAATTTCACAAAATATATTATCTCGAAAAAACATATATTTCTCTTTTGGGTAATAAATTTGTACTTAAGGCAATTATTTTTTGATGGTAAAAATGCGCTTTAACGTTGATAAATCAAGGTTTTGCCGGTGGTGAAGTATTAGTTTAATATAGCAATATGTTAAGGGTAGGATAATATTGTAAACTGCAATAAATTCTTTTTAAATAACTAAAAATACTTAGTTGTGCAAATAATTTCTCTTAAACGTTGGAAATGGATTAACGGAAAATACTTTTGAACTCATAATATAACAGTTACTAATACACATAAAAGAACTCATAAATAGCTTTATGCACTGATAAATCAACGTTTTCGCTAAATTTTTTAATCTAAATAGCCCTGTTTTTATACTTTCCTTATAGAATGGCGAAACTGTTTATAACAGTTAGTTGAATAGGAAATTTTTGAAGTTTCGCTGAAGAATTTTGATTGAAAAAGAAAAATATCTAGGATGAGGTAGAGGGATTTTGTTTCAATAACCTTGAAAAAGCCTATTAAAACAGCCTTTAAATCACACAAAATATGGAACGAATTAAATATGTATAAAAGTATTTGTCCTAAATTAAAATGCAGAAAAACTATTTGACGTGTTGCAATCAGTTCTCTAAAGTCAAATTAGTGATAAGAAAAGAGGCGAGTTTTTATGAAGAAAATTGATCCAAAACAAATATCAGAACGTGAAAATTATAAATTTCTGATAGGTTCCATCATTCCAAGACCAATTGCCTTTGTTACATCGATATCTGAAGATGGGGTTGTGAACGCGGCGCCATTTAGTTTTTTCAATATCGTTTCTTCAAATCCTCCGATGATTTCGGTAAGTATCCAACGGAAAAAAGGGAAGCCAAAAGATACAGCAAGAAATATTCGTGCAAAAGAGCAATTTGTTGTCCATATTGTTGATACTGAAAATGTAGAACAAGTAAATAAAACAGCTGCAAACTTGCCACCGGATGAAAGTGAGATAGCAGTTGCAGGTCTGTCATTAGTAAAGAGTGAAAAAATCGATGTTCCGGGTGTAAAGGAAGCGAAAGTCCGACTGGAATGTGTCCTTGAAAAAGCGCTGGAACTTGGCGGCGATGATGAAAATGCAGGTTGTGACCTGATCGTCGGAAAAGTCGTTTACTATCATATAGAAGAAAGTCTGTACGAGGATGGTCGAGTTGATCCAAAAGGTCTTGGTGCAATTAGCCGTCTTGCGGGAAATGACTATGCAAAAATCGGAGAGCAATTTACAATCGAGCGCCCGCTTTAAATAAAGTGAAACTTCGATCAGTGGGATTCTTCATCCCCACTGATTGGAAGGAATACAAGCTAAAACCGTCACGTCCTGTGACAACGCTTGTGTGACCAACATCATGTTGGCCCGAACCAATCGGGCTTTTACGGGTAGTTGATCTCCCGTCAAGATGTGGGAGTCTTGCCTCTGCCGCTACGCTAAGCTTTCGAGGCAGATAAATTACTATCCGTTAATGCGGGATAAAGGAGAAAAATCAAATGATGCAAATTAAAACAATTGAATTATTTAATATCGAATTACCATTAATTGAACCATTTATTGTGAGCTACGGGACATATCCGAACATGCCGTCTATTATTGTAAAGATAACATCACAATGTGGTTTAGTCGGATGGGGCGAAGCAGTGCCGGACGAACATGTGACGGGTGAAACACTGGAAGGTACTTACGCTGTATTGAAACATACATTAGCATCGGCGATGATTGGGGAAAACCCGATGAACTTTGAAAAAATCCATGCCAAAATGGATGCGCTCATTTACAGTGCACCCGCTGCGAAAGCGGCAATTGATATCGCTTGCTTTGATTTGGCAGGAAAAAAACTTGGTGTACCTGCCTATCAATTGACTGGCGGGCGTTATTATGAAAAGTTCCCGATTACACATGTATTAAGCATCGGAACACCTGAAAAGATGGCAAATGAAGCGGCAGAACGTGTAGAAATGGGATACAACTCATTCAAAATGAAAGTCGGACGCGATGTAGCGAGTGATGTTGCCCGCATAAAAGCAGTGCGTGAACGTGTTGGAAAGGAAATTGCGATTCGTGTTGATGTCAACCAAGGCTGGGTAAACAGTTCAACAACGATGCAAGCAGTTCGTGAACTGGAACAATTGAATATCGACTGGCTGGAACAACCGGTACGTGCGGATGATATTGATGGCATGGTTGAAATTAAATCTAAAACATCAATTCCTGTCATGATTGATGAAGGTTTACGCGGTGTGCGTGAAATGCGCGAAATTATTGCAAAGCGTGCAGCGGACAAGGTAAATATTAAATTGATGAAATGCGGTGGAATGTATCCTGCAATGAAGCTAGCACATATGGCGGAAATGGCAGGGATTGAATGCCAAATCGGTTCAATGGTCGAGTCTTCGGTCGGTTCGGCGGCAGGTTTCCATGTTGCCTTTTCAAATAAAGTATTTACGAGTGTGGAATTAACTGGACCGTTAAAATTCTCAAAAGATATCGGAAACCTTCAATATAATGTCCCGTATATTCAGTTGAATGAACGTGCAGGTTTAGGTGTCGATGTTGACGAAGCGGTTTTAGCGGAATTAACACGTGACCATTGTGTGGTGCAGTAAATGATTGCGACAGGATTTTTAGCGAATGAACGATATGTCGTGCATGTATTGAACGAAACACATATTCCGGAGTTAACCGTTTTGCAGCAGGAAGTGGTCGACGCGCTCCCGAACAAAGCAATATTGCAGCCACTCGATAATGAAGAATTGAGCTTTATTTTAAGTGGGAACGGATTTATGATCGGGGTGTTCGTTGAAGGGAAATTAATCGCTTTTCGAGCACTGCTGGAGCCAATGATTGATGAAGAACATTTAGGCTATGATATTGGTTTGAAAACTGAGAAGGAACTGCGAAAAGTGCTTTATCAGGAAATCTCCAATGTTCATCCGGATTATCGGGGGCATGGCCTGCAGCGGACAATGGCTGAAATCATTATGCAGCAAGTGGATGAATCGAAGTTTCATACCGTTTGTGCAACGGTTATGCCGGGCAATATTGCGAGCTTAAAGGATAAGTTTTCGCAACATATGCATATTGCAGCATTGAAACTGAAGTATGGCGGGAAATTGCGCTATGTATTTATGAAGTCACTTCCTTATAAAGAGCATAAGTGGGCTGAAGAGCAATTTGTCCCAATGGATAATACGGAAGCACAGCAGCAACTTCTGAAATCAGGCTTTATCGGTATATCGATGAGAGCGGATGGGCCGGACTGGCTTATTCAATATGTAAAATAATAAAGGATGTGGCGATAATCAGTTATTCGCCACATCCTTTATCGATTTAATCCCGTCCATGTCGTTTGAATACTCCTTTAAATATCATTATCGTCAAAGCAGTCTAAATCATAGCAATCACTGTTATCTTCGTATAGGTAAGATACGTCATTTTCGTCGGATGCAATGTAAGTATAGTTTGGCATGTGTATCAGCTCCTTTTCATAATTATAAAATATTCAGAAAATTAAGTAAAGTGCTTTTTTAAGGCGCATGACCTTAGAAAAATATCTGTAAATACTGATAAATCTATATTTACAGGCATTGGTTTCGCTTTCATTTCTCTAAAATGACTATTTATTAACATGGTTTTCATACAGTTTTTCATACATAAATAGCCGAGTGGTTTACTCGTATATCTCATAGCGGTAACATTATTTGAAACTTTCTTTACTGATGAGTAGTACATATTAAAAGAGAGGAAGTTATTTTGATGGAGAAAAAACCGTTCAATGATGCCGATGAGCATTATCAAAAGCATGTGGGTACCCCTAGTTCTTATAATATGAAGCAAATGCCTAAACCTATTCGAATAATTGGCTATTTTTTCTTCGGCTTTATGGCAATCGCAGCTACTTTAATAATTGTATTAATTCTTTTGGACAAAATTCTCTAGTTTGGCATAGAGGATTTTTTCTTTTCTTAAATAGTGATAATATTCAACATGAATTATTAATATACTATATATTAGTCGTGTTTTATATAAATCCTGTATTTTAAAGAATAATTTTCTGCTTTATGATAATATATTTGTAAATTAATTCTAAATGGGGTGGAAAGCATGGAGCAACATATTTTTGTTTCGAAACTGATACCTCCAACACCAGTCAATAACTATTTAAGAAGAGCAAAATTAATGAAAAAGCTTTCGGATTGGCCGCATGCAAAGTGTACCATTTTACATAGTAGCGCAGGTTACGGGAAAACATCGCTTATGAGTCAATTTTTAAATGATCAAAAAACAAAATCCTCCTGGTATCAGATTACGCCGGATGATGACTCAATATTTCCATTTTTGCGTCATTTTATCTATAGTATTCAACAGCATTTTCCGTCGTTCGGCGATAAATTAAAAGGATGGGATGAGACGTTAAAGTTTCACAATATGGAAGAATTACTGCAGCTTTCAAAACAAATTGCAAATGGGCTGCACGATATAAAAGAGCCTTTCTTAATTGTGTTGGACGACTATCACCATGTGTCACATGTATTTCCGATCAACTACATTATGAATCAGCTGCTTCAATTTTTGCCTGCCAACCTTCATATCATTGTCGCCACGAGAAAAATGCCTGAGTGGAGCTGTTTGTTGACGCTTCGCATGAATAATCAGCTGATAGAATGTTTAGAACCGGAATTTACTTTTGCAGAAGAAGATGTTCAATATTTATTTGAAGCATTTTTTGACCGGCAACTAACGGATGAACAAAGCGAATTTATTATGCAAATGACGGAAGGCTGGGCAATGGCGATCATGCTGCTTGGCTATAAAGCGAAATATAGTCAGGAACAGCTCATCGATATAGCAGAAGGATCTGTCGGGAATTTTTTTGCATATCTTTCCGCGGAAGTATTCGATAAGCTGGATGAGCAACTGCAGCTTCAGCTTCTAAAGCTGGGCATCCATCAAGTGATTTCCCTTGAAGTCATTACGGAACTATATGGAGTGGAATGGATCCAGCAAGTAAAGCCGAAGTTGGATGAGCTTGCGTTCATCACGCCATTGGCAGGAGGAACAAAATACCGGTTCCATGCCCTGTTCCAACAGTTTCTACAGCAGCGGCTGAGCGAATACTATCCGGATCTGCATGAGGAATCTCATGAACAGGCAGCCCGGTATTATGCCAATCAAAATTTGGGTGTATTAGCTGTCACACATGCAACCCAGCTGAAAAATAACCGGTACTATATCGAGTTACTTTTGCAATTTTCACCGCAGTTTATTGAGGCAGGGCAATTTGAATTTTTACTGGAACGGCTCAAAGACTTTGCGATGGAAGAGAAACCGTATCAGCTTTTGTATTTTGAAGGGGAATGCCAGCGTTACCGTGCACAATATGAACGGGCAAAAAATGCGTACAATGAATGCTTTATAAAAGCGCAGCTGCAGCAGGACCGGTTGTTTTTAATGCGCTCACAGTTTGGGCTTGCCAATATTTATTTGGATACCCTTCAGCCTGTTTTTGCGGAACATCATCTGCAGCAGGCAATTAGTTTATTGTACGAAGTAGATGTGAGTAATACAGAACGTCATCTTATTAATAGTTTATATACCGAAAATCTGATTAATTTAGGGAAAGCGGGGGAGGCACTGCGCTGGAGCCAATCGCAAAATCTGGAATTAAGCATTAATAATATTGATGCGCGTCTTTATTTGCGCCACGGGCAGCTGGAAAAAGCGAAAGAGCTGCTGAATGCGCGTGTGTCAAAACCGTTTCAATGGGAAGAAGCGCACCGCACGACCGATTTACTGCTCGTCTTGATCGATGTGTTAATGGGTGAGAATACGCAGGCATATAGCCGAATTATTGAGGGTGGAAAAGAAGCGCTCGTTGATATGCCGTATACACTTGCCCTGACAAAGCTGCGTAAAGGGCTGGCGCTACTTAACATGGAGATGAAAGATTTTGAACGTGCGAAAGGCTGTTTTGATGAGACGCTTGATCTCCTCAATCTTATTCACGTAAAGCGTATTACTGCCGAGTGTTATATGGGACTAATTTTATATCACCGCGATAATGTGTATGAGGCGAAGCGCCATGCACAAATTGGACTGAGGGAAACGAATAAAGTTCAGGATTTCTGGATGTCAGCGCTACTGTTGACGGCGTTGACAAAAGTTCTGGCAGAAAACAGCCATTTTGAAGAAGCGGTCGATACTGCAAAACAGGCATTATCCTATTATGAGCGCAGTGAGGATACGTACGGTCAGATGATATGTTTCTTTTGGCTGGCGTATTGTTTTGCTAATTTAAATAATCAGCAAGATGCGTTAACATATTATCGTCGTTTTTGGGATTTATGTGTGAATGATTATCCGTTTTTTATGGAGAAGAAAACCCTATTCGGACCGCGTTATTTAATTGTATTTGTTCAACTCGCGAAACAGCTGCAGCAGGAGATGCTCGTATTTAACCAGCTAAATATAAATGCCGCACCAAGTACGGAGCTATCATTGACGTTATTTGGTCCTGTACAAGTCTATCGTGAGCATGAAATGATTCAAGATAAAGAATGGAAGCGTTTGAAAGCGAAGGAACTATTTTTCTATTTATATATTCATCGTGAGCAGTTTGTATCACGCCAGCAAATTTGCGACGCGATCTGGCAGCAGGATGAAGAAGCGATGCAACGGGATTTTAAAGTTGTTTTTAACGCAATGTTAAAAACGTTGGAGCCGAAAAGATCGGCGCGTGAGGAAAGCAATTTTATTAAACGCCATCAGCATTTATATAAATTGGAAGACCGCTGGATTCATAGTGATGTTGCTTATTTTACGTATTATGTCCAGCGCGGATTTGAAGAAAAGACAGCAAAGCTTTCAAATGAATGGCTGAAGCTGGCGATGCGTCTTGTAGATGGACCATTTTGTTCTGACATGGAACGGGATTGGCTGGAACCTTTTCAGGCGCATTACAATGAAAAAATCTTGCTCATTTTGGAACGCGTCGCACAAAATTACGTTCGCCTGCAGCAGTTTGAAAAGGTGATCCGGTGGGCAGACCGAATTATTGCTCTTGATGACGGTCATGAAGAAGGCTACCGGCTGTTGATGCTTGCCCATTACTATTTAGGGAACCGCCGGGAAGCGATCAAACATTATGAGCGCTGTGTAGATGTGCTGGACGACCAATATAAAATTACCCCGATGGAACCGATCGAGCGACTGTATGAGCTTGTATTGAAAATGTGAATAAATAGATTGAGCGCTATGTTGAAGATGTATTTCAGCATAGCTTTTTTTATTGGAGTGCAGTGAGGGGCTGAAGAGCGTTTTATTAGAACAAATGAGTGAATTATTAGAGGAAGTTATTGCTTTATTAGAAGAAATGGGGCGGATATTAGAAGTTGGTTGAAATTGAACTGAAAAGAGGAGTGGATTGCCGGTAGTTGGGGTGGAAAAAAGTTTTGCCGTAATTTTATTAGAACAATTGAACTGCTTATTAGAAGAAGTCGGTGTGATATTAGAAGATTAAGAACCTTTATTAGCTCAATGCGCAGTGATATTAGAACAACCGCACGATATATTAGAAAATCGGCATTTTATTAGAACAAATTTACATTTATTAGCACAAAATAAATTTTATTAGAACAATTTGCACGGTAATTCGCGCTGCCATTCCCCCTCATCCCTCCGAATGTAACTCATTTGTAACTTCGCGATGTTACATTACGAATAAGCAGATAGCTATGCTGAAAATTTTGCTAGGAGGGACATTGAATGAAAAAGCGTTTATGGTTAATTTTTGCGGTATTATCGATTTTCGTATTGGTTGCATGTAACAGTGATTCAACAGACAGCGATGATTCATCAACTACAAATTCAGCTGAGCAAGGTGAGAGCGGGACAACAGAAACAGCTGCATCATCAACTCCGATTAAAGTCGGTGTACTTGCATCGTTAACGGGAGCTCTTGAATCATACGGTAAGCAAACGAAAAACGGATTCGAGTTAGGTCTTGAATATGCGACAGACGGCACGATGGAAGTGGAAGGACGTAAAATCGAAGTCGTTTGGGAAGATACAGAAACGAAACCGGAAGTAGCCGTTCAAAAGGCAACGAAGCTATTGGAAGATGACGCGGTTGACTTTTTAGTTGGTTCATCAAGTTCAGGTGACACATTGGCAGTACTTCCACTAGCAGAAGAATACGAGAAAATTATGATTGTAGAACCAGCAGTAGCAGACAGTATTACAGGATCAGAGTTTAATCCGTACATTTTCAGAACGGCACGTAACTCTTCTCAAGATGCTTATGCAGCGGCAGCCGCAATCGCTGGTGAAGGTGTAAAAATTGCAACGTTCGCACCGGACTATTCATTCGGGTGGGATGGTGTATCGGCATTTAAGGCAGCAGCTGAAGGATTAGGTGCTGAAATTGTGTTGGAAGAATATGCAGACCCGGCTGCAACAGACTTTACATCTAATTTGCAAAAAATTATTGATGCAAAACCGGACTTTTTATTCGTTGTATGGGCAGGGGCAAACTCTCCTTGGAACCAGATTGCGGATTTAAAACTGCAAGAAAAAGGCATTAAAATTTCAACTGGTGCACCGGACATTATTGCACTTCAATTTATGGAGCCATTAGTAGGAATGGAAGGATTCTCTGTATACCACCATACACTACCGAAAAATGAAGTGAATGATTGGTTAGTAGAAGAACATAAAGCACGATTCAATGGTGAAGTGCCGGATCTATTTACACCGGGCGGATTTACAGCGGCCGTTGCGATTGTAGAAGCGCTGAAAAAATCAGGCGGGGATGCGGACGGAAATACGTTGATTCCATTAATGGAAGGTATGTCATTTGAAACACCTAAAGGAACGATGACATTCCGTGAAGAGGACCACCAGGCATTACAGGCGATGTACGCAATCCGCCTTGAAAAAGTAGCGGAATTTGATTATCCGGTACCAGTATTACTGCGTGAATTACTTCCAGAAGAAACGGAACCTCCTATTTTAAACTAGTAAATAAGTGAGGCTGTCTAAAAAGTGTTGAACTTTCAAGACGGCCTTTTGTTATTAGGGTTTCCATGTAAATGAAAAACGAGAGGGTGAGATGATGGAACCGATTTTAAAAACGAATAATTTATCGATTAAATTCGGCGAGCATAAAGCAGTGGACAGCATTAATTTTGAAATGACAGCAAAGCAGTTTAAATCCATTATTGGGCCAAACGGTGCTGGAAAAACGACTTTCTTCAATTTAATTAGCGGCGAGCTGGAGCCTACTGAAGGAGATGTCTTTTTTAAAGGCCAATCACTTCGAAAAAAGTCATCTGTGGATCGGACACGATTAGGCATTGGAAGATCATTTCAAATAACAAATGTGTTCCCGAATTTAACCGTGTTGGAAAATGTGCGCCTTGCCGTGCAATCGAAACGAAAAGTGCGCTTTCATATGCTCAATCATTTTTTGAAATACAAAGAAATTACGAATGAAGCGATTGAAATTTTGGAACAAGTGCTATTAACCGAAAAGATGCATCAGGTGGCGAATCAGCTTTCCCATGGCGAAAAAAGAAAACTGGAAATCGGGATGTTACTGGCACTTGATACTGAAATTTTACTGTTGGATGAGCCGACAGCCGGCATGTCATTGGAGGAAGTACCTGCAATATTGGATGTTATTCGTTCGATTAAAGAGCGCGGAGATAAAACGATTTTATTGATCGAGCACAAAATGGATATGATTATCGATTTGTCCGATTCGATTATGGTGCTGTTCAATGGTGCGCTGTTAGCTGACGGGTCACCTGAGGAAATTATGAACAATGAAACGGTACAACAAGCGTATTTAGGAGGCCTTGCATATGAATAATATTTTAACGATGGAGCGTGTGGAGACGTTTATTTCACAATATCACATTTTGCAAGGTATTAATTTTGAAGCGAAAGCAGGAGAAGTATCGGTTTTACTAGGGCGGAATGGCGCCGGGAAAACGACGACACTTCGCACGATTATGGGATTGACACCGGCATCGAAAGGAGCGATTCAATTCGACGGGAAAGATATTACGAAAATGACGCCTTATGATATTGCGAACAGTGGAATCGGCTATGTACCGGAAGATCAGGGGATTTTCGGCCAGCTGACTGTAGAGGAAAACATGAAAGTGGCAATTCGAAAAGAAACGAATGCGACAATGCAAAAGCAGGCTTACATTTTTGAGTTATTCCCGGATTTGAAAAAGTTCTGGAAAAAGCAAGGGGGCAATCTATCGGGCGGTCAAAAGCAAATGCTTGCGATGGCAAGGGCTTTCGTCAACGACAGCAAGCTGCTGTTAATCGATGAACCATCGAAAGGGCTTGCGCCAATTGTGATCGAGAAAGTGATGGAAGCCATTACTGAAATGAAAAAGCATACATCGATCGTGCTTGTCGAACAGAACTTTATGATGGCGAGTAAAATCGGTGATACGTTCACATTGATTGATGACGGGCGAACAGTGCAATCAGGAGAAATGCAAGGTTTGATCGAAGACGAACAGCTGAAGCGTAAATATTTAGGAATCGGATAAGGAGGGGAAGCGAATGGAACTAATAATCAGTTTAGCGATAAATGGACTAGCGACAGGAATGCTTATTTTCTTACTGGCAGCCGGATTGACGCTTATATTCGGGTTAATGGATGTGCTGAATTTTGCGCACGGCGGACTGTTCGTATGGGGTGCCTATACAGGGGTATTCACGTATTTATGGAGCAACAGCTTTTTAGTCGGAATTGTTGTAGCGATTCTCACAGGCCTTGTTCTAGGATTTATTACGGAAAAACTTATTATTAAGCCGGTTTACGGAAATCACGTACAGCAGATTCTAATTACGCTCGGATTTATGCTCGTGCTGCAGGAAATGATTAAAGTTGTTTTCGGTCCAAATGGTGTACCTGTTAAAGTTCCTTCTTATTTGGCAGGCAGCTGGCAAATTGGCGATTTAACGATTATTAAATACCGGATTTTTATTATCATTGTAGGTTTTGCTTTATTTGGTGTTCTGTACTTTATATTAAATCGGACGAAAATCGGATTAGTCGTTCGGGCTGGGGTTATGAATCGGGAAATGACACAGGCCTTGGGTATCAACATTAAGCGTGTATTTTTAATTGTCTTTATGTGCGGCGCGGCATTGGCGGCATTAGGCGGAATGCTGATGGCTCCGTATTCAGGGGTTGTTTATGCGGAAATGGGAATGGAATATGCAATTTTAGGATTTATCGTTGTAGTCATCGGCGGAATGGGGAGTTTCCAAGGTTCATTGATGGCAGCAATTTTAGTAGGGCTTGCCGGAAGCTTTATGGCATATTATGTGCCGTTTTTATCCGTTGCGGTCAACATGATTTTAATGGCAAGTGTTCTGATTTTCCGTCCACAAGGCTTATTCACAGTTGCGAAGGGGTGATTCAATGTTAAAACAGCCATTAATTTTATCGAAAATGAATTTAGTATATGCAGTCGTAGTAGGAGTCATGGCCGTATTACCGTTTGTACTGGATTCTCGAACGATGACGATTTTATTAACACAGTTTTGTATTTTTGCAATACTGGCGATGAGTTACGATATTTTACTAGGTTACACAGGTATTATTTCATTCGGTCATGCGATGTTTTTCGGGATTGGTGCGTATACGACCGCGATTATGCTGAGCGATTATGGTCCGTCCATCGGTATTTTTGCTGCTTCGATTGTAGTCGGTATTGTGCTATCCGCCATTATTAGTGTAATAAGTGGTGCATTGACGCTTCGGTTGAAAAGTCACTTTTATGCAATGTTTACGTTAGCTATTTCAGGGTTGTTCTTAGTGTTGGCGGAAAAGTGGCGTACGGTAACGAAGGGGAATGACGGGTTTACTTTCCGAGCACCGGAACTGTTCCGTGAGCGACTGTATTTTTACTTTTTAGTGCTCATCTGTCTAGTTGTCATTTTCATTTTACTGAAACGAATCGTTGCATCACCGTTCGGGAAAGTGCTTGTTGCGATTCGTGAAAATGAGCAACGTACACGTTCGCTCGGGTTTAAAACGTTGGGGTACAAAATCATTGCTTCCGTTATTGCCGGTGCCGTTGCAAGTTTGGCAGGTTCGCTTTACGCCATATCGCTACGCTTCGTCAATACGAGTGTGCTGACGATGGATATTACGCTGGATGCACTGATGATGACGATCATCGGAGGAGTTGGAACATTAATCGGACCGATCATCGGTGCAGGCGTCATCGAATTTGCGCAACATTACTTATCAGGTCTTGCAAGAGACTATCCGATTTTTGAACGTTGGATTATTTTCTTCGGTATTTTGTACATTTTAGCAGTAATATTCTTCCCGCGAGGCATCGTAGGTACGGTATCAATGCGCTATCACGAGTGGAAGCTGAAAAAGGGACAAAAAACAAAGGCAGCCGTAAAGCTTCGTGAAAAGGAGATACAGCGATGATCGGGATAACTGGATTAGGAATGTATTTACCTGAAGGAAGAATGACGGGAGCCCAAATTGCGGAAAAAGCAAATATTCCAACCTTTGTCGTTGAGACGAAAATGGGCATTATTGAAAAAGTAGTTGCCGGTCCAAATGACCATCCAGTTGAAATGAGTGTGAAAGCGGCGAAGGAAGCAATTTCCGAAGCGCAAGTAGACGCAAAAGATATTGATGTCGTCATTTATATCGGGGAAGAGCATAAAGAGTACCCGTTATGGACGGCTGCCATAAAAATTCAGGAAGAAATCGGGGCAGTGAATGCATGGGCATTTGATGTCCAGCTTCGATGCGGTACGGCCATTATGGCGATGAAAGTAGCAAAAAGTTTAATGTTTGCGGATGATTCCGTCAAGACGGTCCTGTTGGCTGGAGGGTACCGCAACCATGATTTTATCGATTATGAAAACGAACGTACACGCTTTATGTTTAATCTAGGTGCAGGTGCGGGTGCCATGATTTTACAGAAAAACGCGGGCGGGCACGAAGTACTGGAGGCCTCGCTCATTACAGACGGTTCATTTTCGGAAGATGTTGTTGTTCCGGTAGGTGGCACAAAGGAACCGTTAACGGTTGATCATCTTCAGGAAGGCCGCTATATATTGGATGTTCTCGATCCTGAAGGCATGAAGCTTCGTTTGGAGCAGAAATCATTAAGTAATTTTTTAAAGGTAATTCGCCAATCGCTGCAGAAAAGTGGTTATAGCGAAACTAATTTACATTATGTTGCGATGCTTCATATGAAAAAGTCTGCACATGACTATGTATTACAAGAGCTGGGGCTTTCAGAGTGGAATTCGATTTATTTGTCGCATTACGGTCATATCGGGCAAATCGATCAAATTTTATCTCTTTGTCTTGCGCGAAAGGAAGGGAAACTGCAGGAAGGGCAAATTGTTTCGTTAGTGAGTGCAGGTATAGGCTATGCATGGGGTGCGATTACAGTAAAATGGGGGGCTTAAAATGAATAAGCTGGACGTTTTGGCAAATGTGGAATTATCAAATGGTGAAACTTTAACATATCGGAAGCGAGAAGGCGGCGATGAACTTGTTCTATTAGTTCATGGCAATATGACAAGTTCGAAACACTGGGATTTGCTGATGGAATCAATGGATGAACGTTTCACAATTTATGCGGTAGATATGCGCGGCTTTGGCGAATCCACGTACAATAAACGGATTACATCGATCAAAGACTTCAGCGATGATATTAAGCTTTTCGTTGATGCGCTTGAGTTGAAGGACTTTACAATCATTGGCTGGTCGACAGGCGGTAATGTGGCGATGCAGTTTTGTGCAGATTATCCGGACTACAGTAAAAAGCTCGTATTATTTGCTTCGGGTTCAACACGCGGGTATCCGTTTTATAGTTCAAATGCGGACGGAACCCCGGATCTTACAAAGCGTTTAGCGACAATTGAACAAATTGAGCAGGATCCTGTGAAAACGATTCCGATGCAGCAAATGTATGACACGAAAAACCGTGATGGCCTGAAGTTTGTATGGAACAGTGTGATCTATACACAGAACCAGCCGGACGAAGCGCGCTATGAACAATATGTGGATGACATGCTGACACAGCGTAACTTGGCGGATGTGTACCATGCATTAAATACATTCAATATAAGTGCAGTCGATAATGAAGTCGCAAGGGGAACGAATCAAGTGAAAGATATTCAAATTCCGACATTTGTTTTATACGGCGATCGCGACTTTGTAGTTACTGGGGCGATGACAACCGAAATAATCGAGGATTTTGCAGGCAGGGCACAAATCATGAAACTGGCAAACTGCGGACACTCGCCGCTAGTCGATAGTTTGGATGAAACGAAAGAGGCAATAGAGGAGTTTATATTATCTTAAAAGGGGTCGGGGCTATATGCGTTTAGCAAATAAAGTAGCAATTATTACAGGTGGTGCAGGTGGTATTGGCCTTGCAGCGGTAAAGCGTTTTTTGGAAGAAGGAGCAAAAGTGGCCATTGTAGACTTTGACAAACAACAAGGTGAAAAAATGGAAGCAGAGCTAGGGGAGAATGTCGCCTTCTTTGCTGTTGATGTATCAAAACTCGCTGACGTAAAGGAAATGGTTGAGCAAGTTGTTGACCGTTTCGGCAAAATCGATATTTTGATAAATAACGCAGGGATTACCCGTGATGCAACGCTTGTCAAAATGAGCGAAGAGGATTTTGAGAAGGTTATTCAAATTAATTTAAACGGTGTCTACTACTGCACACAAGCAGTAGCTCCTCATATGATCACACAAGGGTCAGGGAAAATTATCAGTACTTCATCTGTAAGTGGTGTGTATGGTAATTTTGGTCAAACAAACTATGCCGCAACTAAAGCGGCGATTATCGGGATGACAAAAACTTGGGCAAAGGAACTCGGACGTAAAGGAATTAATGTAAATGCCGTGGCTCCCGGATTTACGGCAACGCCAATGGTCGAAAAGATGCCGGAAAAAGTCCTCCAGCAAATGGAGGGCATTACAAGTTTACAACGATTAGGGAAACCGGAAGATATCGCAAATGCTTATTTATTTTTAGCATCGGATGAAGCGAGTTATATTACAGGTCATGTTCTGCAAGTTGATGGCGGCATTATGATGTAGAAGGTGGGATGGCTAATGCAACAGCTGGACTTTTGGATTGCGAAACGAGCGGGCCAAACACCGGATAAAACGGCTTTAATTCAAATAGAAACAGGTGAAACGTGGACATATAAACAATTGATGCAGCATGCGAATGGGTGGAGCAGTACATTTTCCAAGCAGCAATTACAGCAAGGAGACCGAGTTGTGACGTTGATGGAAAATTCAATTGAAAGCTTTGCCATTTTAATTGCTTGTCGCTTGAACGAATTGATCTATGTTCCACTAAATACAAAGTTATCTATATCCGAATTACAGGTTGTTTTATCCGATTGCACACCCGCTTTATTAATTACTGATGATTCGCATGGTGAACGTGCGATGCAGCTTTCGCCAGCCAAGTGCTTAACATGCGGTAGCTCGGAATTAATTGAGCCTACTACATATAAGTGGCGTGATGAACCTCAGCTTCCATGGATGATGATTTATACAGGAGGGACGACCGGTAAACCAAAAGGTGTCGTCTTGTCGTATGAGGCTGTCACTACGAATGCGATAAATACCGTCATTAGCTGGGGGTTAAATGACAAGGACTGCACACTGAATTATATGCCCCTATTTCATACAGGAGGAATTAATGCACTTGCATTACCTATTCTTATGGCAGGCGGGACAGTAGTGATCGGCCAAAAGTTTGATCCGGAAAGAGCGGTTCGGGCAGTTGACGAATATAAAACGACCGTTTCATTGTTTGTACCGACGATGTACCAATCCATTATTGAAACAGACTATTTTAAGCAGTCCAGTTTTCCGACAGTGAAATTATTTTTATCGGGAGGGGCACCTTGTCCAAAGCCTGTTTATGAGTGTTTCCTAAAAAGAGGGCTTTTTTTTAAAGAAGGTTACGGTTTAACGGAAGCAGGTCCGAATAACTTTTATATCGATGCAGAAATAGCGATGAACAAAAAGGGTGCGATCGGAAAAAGTATGCTTTTCAACGAAGTGAAAATCATCAATAAAGAAGGTCAGCTATGTGCAGAAGGGGAAGTTGGGGAACTTTGCTTAAAAGGCAGCCATGTTTTTACGCACTACTGGAAGAATGAAGAGGCGACGAGCCAAACATTCGAGGGTGGCTGGTTAAAGACAGGTGACTTGGCAAAGTTTGATGAAGACGGTGATTATTATATTGTCGGACGGAAAAAGGAAATGATTATAACGGGCGGAGAAAATGTATATCCGCAAGAAGTCGAACAATGTTTAATCGCCCATGAAGCCGTGCAGGAAGTTTCGGTTATAGGTATTCCAAATGAAAAATGGGGCGAATGTGTTGTAGCGTTTGTAATTTCTGGAGATCCGTCCGAGCAACTTAAATCTGAGCTTTTAAAGTACTGTAAAGAACGCCTCGCCAATTATAAAGTGCCGAAGCAAATTTATTTTCTCCAGGAACTTCCGAAAACAGTTGTCGGTAAAATTGATAAAAAGCAGCTTATGAATTGTGTGTTTATAACAGAATAAAGCGTATATACCGATGTTTAAAGGACCAAAATGTTGATAGGGACATTTTGGTCTTTTTTGAATCGATTTCCTAAGAAGTTTATATGAAGTTCATATAGCTCCTATATAATGCAGAAGTGTAAAAAAGGAGGATTTCGATGAACAAGTTATTAAGTCCAATTACAGATTGGGTCTCAACAAAACGTGGGGCCTGGATTACGCTTATTGTATGGCTTGTGCTGATGATCGGGTTAAGTGCCGGTCCGATGCTGAGCGAATACAAAGTAACAAACTTCCAGTCACTGCCGGATGATGCGCAGTCAATTATCGCTGAAAATAAGTTGAGCGAGTATTTCCCGAACGATGAAGGTACACCAGGTATATTAGTTTTCCATAATGAAGATGGGGAAATTAATGTTGACAGTGTGAAAGAAATTTTAAATGCAATGATTGCGGAAGATATTGAAGGGATCGATCAGATTATCGATATTTCAACATTGCCTCCGCAAGCTTTAGAGGGCTTCAAGTCTGAAGACAAGACGACTATGATCGTGCCGATGACGCTGGAAAAAGGTCTTGGCAATTCAGAGTATGCGGAAATTAACGATTTTGCATCTGAAATTGGAAATGAAGCAGCTGAAAAAACAGGCGATACGAAGTTTTATATTACAGGTCCAGCAGGGATTGCCGGCGATACGGTTAAGCTGTTTGAACAAGCAGATTTACAATTGTTATTCGCGACAATCGGGATTATTTTAGTTCTACTAATTATTATTTACCGTTCTCCGCTATTAGCAATCATTCCATTGCTTGCAACGGTAATTGTTTATCAAGTAGTAAATCAGTCGGTTGCTTTAATGGGGGCAGCTGGTCTAGAAATTAATAATTCTACAACATCGATTATGAGTATCCTGTTATTTGCTGCAGTAATCGATTACTCGTTATTCGTATTCTCACGTTACCGTGAGGAATTAAACCATTACGAAAACAAATATGAAGCGATGAAATATGCGATGCGTGCAACTGGCGAGCCGGTATTCTTTGCTGGTGGTACAGTGCTTGCAGCAATGCTTGTTCTATTCTTCGCAGATTTCCGTGACTACCAAAACTTCGCGCCAATCTTTGGTACAGCGGTCTTTGTTATTATGCTAGGTTCAATCACATTAGTTCCCGCGTTATTCGCATTATTTGGCCGTAAAGCATTCTGGCCAAAAGTACCGAAATTCGGTGAATCAAAAGAAGTGAAACATGGAATTTGGGGAGCAATCGCCAAGTTTGTTGTGAACAAACCTTATTTATCAGGCGGATTAGTTCTGATTTTCATGATTATTACTTCATTAAATGTATTTAATTTAGAGTATGAATTTGACACGGTGAAATCATTCCCGGAAGAATTGCCATCCCGCGTCGGCTATGAAATCGTCGAGTCGCGCTTTGATAAAGGGGAACTTGCACCGACTTCCTTATTAGTTGAAAGTGAACAGGCCTTAACAGAAGAGCAAAAACAAGGTTTAATGGAAGCATTATTAGCCGAAGATGAAATAGCTTCGGTACGTTCATCGGCCGTTTCGGACGATGAAACAAAAATGAAATTATCAATGGCGTTTGATCTAAATCCATATGATCCGGAAGCAATCGATAAACTTGGAGAAATGCGTGACAACAGCGCGGATTATTTAGCGGCAGCCGGGATTAACGGTGAACTGCACTTTGCAGGAACAACGGCTAAATTGCTGGATGAGCGTAATGTAAACAACGCTGATATCATTAAAATTGTAGTTTTAGAAACGATTTTAATTTTAGTACTATTGTTTGTTCTTACGAAGTCTTGGAAAATGCCGATTTACATGATGGCAACAATTTTAGTGTCGTATTTATCGGCATTGGGATTAGGGTTATTCCTTGTCGACGTATTATTTGGTTACGATGCAATCAGTACGCGTGTACCTGTCTATGCATTTATCTTCCTAGTTGCGTTAGGTATTGACTATAATATTATTTTAGTGTCCCGATTCCTTGAAGAACGCAAACGTGCCACAGTAAAACAGGCGCTGGAAATCGCCATTCGCAATACAGGCGGTGTCATTTCATCAGCGGGTGTTATTCTGGCAGCGACTTTCGCGGCTTTAATGACGATGCCAATTGCCGATTTATTCGTATTCGGCTTTATCGTCTCAGTAGGTATCCTTATTGATACATTCCTAGTGCGTGGTATGCTATTACCAATGTTGATATTAACATTTGAAAAAGACAAGAAGTAATGGTTAGATTGAGGGGCATCGAGTATTTCGATGTCTCTTTTTATGGATAGAATGAGAGTAAATTTATATGTAATGGAACTTCAAATAAAAGGCGGTGATCCAATGCGGATATTAGTTGTAGATGACGATGCATTTATACGAAAATTAATCGGCATCCATTTGAAAAAAGAGGGATTCGAAGCACTGTTTGCAAGTGATGGTATGGAAGCGCTGAATTTATTGCAGCAGGAGCCGGTAGATTTGGCCATTGTCGATGTAATGATGCCGAAAATGGATGGCGTAACATTGACGAAAAACCTAGCCGAAATCGGTGTGCCCGTATTGATGCTAACTGCCAAAACAACGCTGGATGATAAGGAAAAAGGGTTTTTGGCAGGGGCAGATGACTATATGGTGAAGCCATTCGAGCCGAAAGAACTGCTGTTTAGAGTGCGTGCCATTTTACGCCGCTTTCAAAAAACTGAACGCAGTCAAATAAAGATCGCCAATATGCTCATTGACCGGCAAACGTATGAAGTAAAGGTAGGAGAACAAGTATCGTTACTGCCTTTAAAAGAATTTGAGCTATTAAGCATCCTATGTTCAAGACCGGAAGTCGTATTTACGCGAGACCAGCTAATGGAACAAGTGTGGGGCTATGACTATGACGGGGATGATTTCACACTGACAACACATATTAAGCGTCTACGCAGCCGGTTGGAAGAAGTGAATGCACAAGTGAAAATTCAAACTGTACGAGGAATCGGCTATAAAATAGAGGAATTGAAATGAAAACATTATACAGGCAATATATTGTCGTGACATTGACTGTAATCATTATAAGCATTACGATGTCGATGCTGTTAATCGGTCAAATTTATAAATCGCAAATCAGACCTGATACAGATGCCAAAAATTATGGGGTAGCACAGGAAGTACAGCAAATTTTAAAATCAATGCCAAAAGAAAATGCGGATGCCTACTTTCAATCCATTGCAAAGCTTGGCTATCAAATAGGGGTCATCTATCCCGATGGAAATTTAGTTTCATACGGAAGTGCGTTTAAAAAAACAAATCTCACGCCTGAAATGTTAAGTATTATCGGTAAGGATGAAGTGTATCACGGCATTCGTGATTATTATGGTTCTTCTTACTTTATGAATCATTTCGCGAACGATATTAAAAATACAATCGGTGTGTCGTTTCAACTAGATGATGAGAGCTATGCCTTTTTCATACGGCAGGAAAATGCCACACTCTTTTCTGAAATGCATTTATTGATCGTTAGTTTTATTATTATTACCGCTGTCGTAATTTTATTGACGATGATTTTGCTTGCCCGTCAGATGGTAAGACCATTGAAACAATTGCAGCAGGCAACAAAGCAAATTGCCCTTGAAAATTACGATATTCAATTAACGATTGATCGGAATGATGAGCTTGGGCAGCTTGCAACACAGTTTCAAAAGATGGCTAATCGTCTTGCTGAAAATGATCAGATCAAGAAAGACTTCATCAACAATGTATCGCATGACTTTCAATCGCCTTTGCTTAATATTCAAGGCTATGCTAATGTGCTGAAGGATGCGGAAAATACGGAAGAAGAACGTGTACAGTATTTGGAAATTATAGAACAGGAAACAAAGCGACTTTCCGCATTAACAAAGCAATTGCTATTACTAAGCTCGCTTGACCAGAAAAACTTACCTGTCCAAAAAAAGACTTATTCATTAGATAAACAGTTGAAGGAACGGCTATTTTCAAAGCGATGGAAACTGGATGATAAGCAGATGGAGTTAGTATATGAGCTGGAGCCAGTTGAAGTTTTTGCAGATGAGCAGTTAATGGAACAAGTATGGGACAATTTGCTGTCAAATGCCATTCGTTACAGTGAGGACAAAGGGAAAATTATCGTAACAAGCAGTAAAAAGGACAGTCAGATTTTTGTGACGATAAAAGATAACGGCATTGGTATTCCAGAACAATCACTTGAAAAAGTAAAAGAAAGATTTTACCGGGTAGACCCTTCGCGCTCGAGTCAAAGCAGCGGATTAGGCTTGGCGATTGTAACAGAAATCGTTAACCGGCATGCGGGACAGTTTGTTATTGAAAGTGAGCTTGGAAAGGGAACTAAAGTGACAGTTGTTTTAAATGTACAATAAATAGAAAGAGGGCGTGTTAAAAGCGAAGTGAGACTTTTAACACGCCCTTTTTTATTATTGAAGTTCTTTTAATGAAGAGAGGGCTTCGATTGCACCGACTTTTTCGCATACTTTTGATGCAGCACGGTTGGCGAATTCGATCACGGTTACCCATTCATTAAACGAGAGATTTGTGTCTTCATATTTACTTAACTGATATAAAACAGCACCGACAAACGCATCACCTGCACCGGTTGTATCAACGGAATTTACGGGAAATGCCGGAACGGTTGTAATTTGCCTGTTTTGAATAAGCATTGTACCGGAAGCGCCTTGTGTAATTGCAATTGTTTTATCGTTTAACTGTGTCAGCCATTCAATTGCCTGTTCGAAGTTATCTGTTCTTGCGAATAATAACAGTTCTTCATTACTCATCTTAATGAAATTTGCAGCTTCAATAAAAGGTTCGCATTTTCGAATAAATTGTTCAGTATCATGCTTCCACAAGTCAGCCCGGTAATTCGGATCAAAAGAAATAAAATAATCTTGCATTAACATTGTTTGCATTAATTGCTCGTACGTCTTACTGAAAGGTTCGCTTAAAAGGGCAGTGGCTGAGCCAAAGTGAAACATATCGGATATCATTAGCTGCTGTAAATTCAAATCTTCGATACATAACGACTCATCGGCACCGCGATTGAAAATAAAATCCCGCTCCCCATCTTTCTGTCTTGAAACAAAGGCCAAAGTAGTAGGTGCAGACGGATCCATTATAAGCTGATCTGTATGAACACCTGCTTGCTCCAACGTTTGTTTCAAAAAGTGGCCAAATGCATCGTTGCCCACTTTTCCGCAAAAATATGCCTGTCCTCCAAGCATCGCGATGGTTGCTGCTACATTTGCGGGAGCACCGCCTGCCTGTTTTTCAAACGTTTTCGCTTCTAGAATGGACACTTCCGTATGCGTTGTAAAAAAATCGATGAGCAATTCGCCAATACAAAGAATTTTTTTCATATCCGTTTCCTCCAAATATATGTGTTTCACTAAATTTTGGCATAAAATAACTAGAATTAAAAATATTTACCCTATGAGTTTATAAATTTAGGTTTCAAGTAAATTGTTGATAAATTGCATTGGCTTAACAGGAGTTGATTGGAATGGAGGGCGGCAGACTCCTGCGGGAACAGCGCGAGGGAGAGACTAGGAACAAAAGCTAAGAGCGCCACTTCCTGTGGCAATGCTTTTGTGACCAACATCGTGTTGGCCTCGCGCCCGCGGAAAGCGTCCGCCCGCAATGGAAATAAACGGATTTTATTGAAAAGTACGATAAAAAACGTGAGTACGGAAATGTACTCACGTTTTATCTTTTACTCATTTAATTACAATTTTAATATTCAGAAGGTGGTTTTATATTATAAAATTCTGGGGGAATGTTATAGATAAAAAATGTGACACCTTTTTGAAAATATAAAATTGCACCTTATATATCGAGTATGAATTATTAACTTACCAAATCATATCTGTTAAGATGAATAACAGGGTAGGGCATAGTAAGCAGCCTAATCCAGTGTAGAAAGTAGCTGTAACGGCGCCATACGGGACCAATCGTACATCCGTTGCAGCTAATCCACCCGTAACACCTGAAGTAGTGCCCATTAATCCACCGTAAACCATTGCAGTTAATGGATTGTTAAGTCCAATGAACCTTGCAATAAATGGTGTACCTACCATTACTAATACCGATTTTACTAACCCTGCTGCAATACTGATTGCAATAACTTCTGAACTTGCACCTAATGCAGCTCCTGTTACTGGACCAACAATATAAGTAACTGTGCCGGCACCGATTGTAGCAAGACTTACTGCATCTGTATAACCGAAAATAAGTGCAAAAACAATACCAACTACAAACGACAATGCTACACCGATAAAGAGTGAAGAAATCCCGCGAATACCTGCTTTTTTAATTTCGTCAAAGTTTGCTCCGAATGATGTAGCTACAATAGCAAAGTCACGAAGCATACTACCGCCAAGGAAACCGATTCCCGCGAATAATGAAATATCAGCTAAACCTTTAGTTCCTTCACTGTAAACTCCTCCGAAATAAGCTAATACTAATCCAAGAACAATCGCAATAGCGGAGCCATGAATAAGTCCCTTTGTTAATTTATTCGAAATCAAGTATGCGACATACATTGTAATTCCGACAATGACGAATCCTGTGATTAAACCGTTAGATTCTAACGCAGTTTTAAGAGCATCCCACATATTAGTTTACCTCCCCTGTTGCTGCGTTATTTTTATTGAACTCAATGGCAGACTCTTTCGCCTTTTTCCCGCTCAATAATGGAACACATAACCAACTAATAAGAACAACTGCAATTCCTGCAATGATCGCAAGAGGACCTCCAGTTAATGCACCTAATACATTTTGACTCGCTGCCATCGCAATAACGATCGGGATATACATTGCATTCCAGAAAGCTAAGCCACTTTGAGCAGGCAGACTGATTTTCCCATTCTTCTGTAATTTATCAACGACTACGATTAATAGTAACATCGCAATACCTACGCCACCCACATTCGAATCAATCCCCATTAAAGCGCCGATCAATTCACCGCAAAACATTCCAAATAAGAAACACCCAGCTAAAATGGCAACACCATATATAACCATAATTCCACCCCTTTATATTGTTTAGAACAGTCGACTGTATTCTGAATATAGAATAAACAATAATATTTACATAAGCAAGGAAAATATTATTTTTTTAAGAGAAAAAATGATTATACGATTGAAATTTACGTTTTAAAGATATAATATGTATTGTATACAGTCGACTATGTTTTGTTAAAAGGAGAAGGTTTAGTTGAATTATTTTGAGAGAGCATTGGACAATGCCTTATCGATTAGAATCGCCAATAACTTGTTGGAACAAGTGTTGAGTGGCGAGTTAAGACCAGGAGATCAAGTCGTTGAATCGATATATGCAGAACAGTATGAAACGAGCCGCTCCCCTGTAAGAGAAGCAATTTATTTATTAGCGACAGAAGGAATTATTGAACGTGTTCCAAGAAAAGGGGCATTCATTAAGGGCTATACATTAGATGATATGAAAGATCTATTGGATGTGCGAAATCATTTGGAAATGCTGGCAGCCGAACGTTTAGAAAATCCAAGTAAAGAAAAAGGCACACTGAAAGAAATGAAAGCCGTATTAACTAAAATGACAAAAACGAAAAGCTATACAGAATATACGCACTTAAACTATCAATTTCACTTTCTTATATTCAAGTTAAGCAACAGTCCTGTGCTGAATGATATGTACAGTAAAATTGCGCTGCCATTACTGCGAATACAAGTAATCCATTTTTCCAATAACGAAATTATTGAAAAATCGATTATCGAGCATACAAAAATATATGAATGCTTAAAAAATGATGACTTGGATCAGCTGAAATCCATATTAAGAAAGCATACAGAGGATGTTATTTTCAGCGTCCGAAATAAGCAGTTATAAAGCAAAGGGAGGGGGAAGTCAACAATGAAACAGGCATGGCTTTTTCCAGGGCAAGGTTCGCAATATGGCGGGTTTTTAGATGCACTTCCTACACACCCAACTATTAAAGAAACCTTGGATGAAGCTTCAGATGTTTTAGAAACAGAAATTAAGCTGCTTGCAACAGCTGAAAAATTAAAGAGCACAAAAAATGTCCAGCTTACTATGCTGACGGCCGGTGTTGCAACAGCCCGGGCCTTTCTTTATGAAGGTGCAGCACCCGACTATTTGGCAGGTCACTCGGTAGGTGCATTTGCCGCCGCGGTGACGAGCGGGGTACTAACATTTAAAGATGCCCTGCATTTAGTTTCACTTCGTGGGGAACTGATGGAATCTTTGCAGGATGAGGCGTATGGAATGGCAGTTGTTGTAGGCTTACCCGAATCAACTCTTATAGAAATTACGCAAAAATTCCATACGGATCAAAAACCGGTCTATGTATCAAATCGCAATGCACCGCAGCAGCTGACTTTATCAGGTCATAAGGAAGCGATGCAAAATGTACTGGACTACGTATCTGGAAAAGGGGCAAGTTCAGCAAAGATGCTGAATGTTTCTACACCATCCCATTGTCCATTGTTTCTACCTGTTCAGGAAAGATTAGCAATGGAAATGGAGAACATAACGCTTCAAAGGCCGAAATTTCCGTTGATTGCAAATCGCAATGCACGGGTACTTCGCCAGCCTTCTCATATCGTTCAGGATTTGGCTGAAAGTATTGCTTTACCTGTCAGATGGCATGATGCAACTTCGATCTTATTTGAAAATGGAGTTCGTCAATTTATTGAAATGTCGCCAGGGGATGTGTTAAAAAAACTTGCCAAAAATGCGTTTCCAGAGGCGGATAGTTATAGCGTGGAAAAAAATGGGTTTAATGATTGTCTATATTTAGCAAAAAATGAAGGGGTGTAAATATGGTATTAATTCAACAGCAACGTTCTTGGTCAACAAGATTGGAAGGAAAGAAAAAGAGATTAGCGGAAGTGGAGCATCTAGTAAACGGTGTAACAATTCCAACAGAGAAAATTGTAGATGTACTTGAGTTGCTTATTAAACCGGGGGATCGGGTTGTTTTAGAAGGAAATAATCAAAAGCAGGCGTCATTTTTATCTCAAGCACTCGTAAAGGTCGATCCAGAGCGTGTACATGATTTACATATGATTATGTCCAGTGTGTCACGTCCGGAACATTTAGATATTTTTGAAGAAGGCATTGCTAAAAAAATTGACTTAAGTTTTGCTGGTCCACAAAGTTTGCGCATCGCCCAAATGATTGAGGATGGAAGGTTAGTTTTAGGGGATTTGCACACGTATGTTGAGCTTTATGGAAGATTATTTATCGATTTAATTCCGAATGTAGCGTTAGTTGCAGCTGATAAAGCAGACCGCTTCGGGAATTTATATACAGGACCAAATACAGAAGAAACACCAACAATTGTAGAAGCAGCAGCTTTCCGTGATGGAATTGTAATTGCTCAAGTAAACGAAATTGTGGATGAATTGCCACGTGTCGATATTCCGGGTTCTTGGGTCGATTTCATCGTTGAAGCGGATGAACCATATGAGCTGGAGCCGTTATTTACACGTGACCCGCGCCATATTACAGATATTCAGATTTTACAGGCGATGATGTGTATTCGCGGTATTTATGAAAAACATGGTGTTCAATCATTAAACCATGGGATTGGTTTTAATACAGCTGCCATTGAGCTGCTATTACCTTCATATGGTGAACAATTGGGCTTGAAGGGGAAAATATGCAAAAACTGGGTTCTCAATCCGCACCCGACATTAATTCCGGCGATTGAAACAGGCTGGGTAGAAAGTGTTCACTGTTTTGGCGGTGAACTAGGGATGGAAAAATATGTGCAGGCACGTCGAGATATTTTCTTCACAGGGAAAGATGGCAGTCTTCGTTCGAATCGGACGTTGGCGCAGCTTGCAGGTCAGTATGCAGTTGATCTATTTATCGGATCGACGTTGCAAATGGATGCATACGGCAATTCTTCGACGGTAACAAAGGGACGTGTTGCAGGTTATGGTGGTGCACCAAATATGGGACATGATCCGGGCGGACGCCGTCACTCAACGGAAGCTTGGTATAACATGATGACGAGTCAGGATGAATTGGCTCGCGGGAAAAAGCTTGTTGTACAAGTTGCCGAAACATTCCAGGATGCCAACACACCTGTTTTTGTTGAACGTTTAGATGCAATTGATGTAAAGAAACAGGCGAATTTAGCAGTTGCCCCGGTCATGATTTATGCGGAAGATGTTACACATGTTGTGACAGAAGAAGGGATTGCCTACCTATATAAAACTGATAGTCCTGCAGAACGAAGAGAAATGATTGCTTCGATTGCAGGGGTAACACCGCTAGGGATGGAAAATGATGTAAAGCGTACAAAATCACTTCGCGAGCGCGGTTTAGTGGCAATGCCGGAAGACTTAAATATTTTACGCGGTGAAGCGAACCGTTCATTGTTGGCAGCAAAAAATATTGACGAGCTTGTTCAATGGTCTGGCGGATTATATGAGCCACCATCGAAATTCAAAAGTTGGTAAGGAGCTGAAGGAATGAAACAGCATGTAATTTGTAAACGGATTGCTGATGAGGCTGTTGCAGCATTAATCGAAGAAGTTCAATTGACACCAAAGCCAGGTTTAGTAGATACAGAAAATAATGGTGCACATCATGATTTGTCTTTAACAAAAATGCAGAATTCAGCACATTCTTTGCACAATACGTTTTATCAAATGGCAATGCTGAGTTTCAAACGACAACCAACAGTAGAAATAAGGGAACAATTTGGCGCAATTGGACGAAATGGTGAAAAGGAAATGTTTGCGGTTACTGAAAATAGTAATACGCATAAAGGGGCGATCTGGTCGATTGGATTACTTTGTTCCGCAATAGCTCGAAGACAGGGCCAAGTGCTCTATCCGCAAGTATTTAATGATGCTGCGGAACTGGCTAATCTTCCGGATCAATATATTCCAAAGTCCAAAACAAACGGAAGTAAAGTGAAAGAGAATTATGGGATTCCGGGTGCAAGAGAAGAAGCACAGCAGGCGTTTCCTCATATTCAAAAGTTTAGTTTGCCAGCATTTTTTCAAGCGGCTCAAAGGATGTCGCTAAGAGATGCGAAACTTCATACGTTACTAGTATTGATTGCAAATTTAAACGACACTTGTTTACTTCATCGAGGCGGTCTGGAAGGATTGGAGTTTGCGAAACAGGAAGCGAAGAAACTGCTAACAAACTTTTCAATTTCAAATATGAAGAAACTAGATGAGTTGTATATTAAGCACTGGTTATCTCCAGGGGGATCGGCTGATTTGTTGGCGGCTACATTATTCGTAATTAATATGTCAGATAAACTGAAAAGGGGTGCACAGCATGGAAAAGTTGAATTACACGTTTCAAGCAAATCGTCCGGTTACTAAGCAAGCACATATTGGGGTTGTAGGATCGGGGGATTTAGAAATACTGATCCAGCCAATCGAAGGCTCGGAAACGAAAGTAGAAGTTCGTACAGGTATTACGGGTTATGCTGAAACTTGGCAAAAAGTAGTGGAGCGTTTTGTTTTACAGCAAGATATATTGGCTTCAATTAAGATTAATGATTTCGGGGCAACACCAGGTGTCGTATCGATACGACTTGCACAGGCAGCGGAGGTGGTTTTCGGTGAATAATTCTATTAAATTACCTGTAAGTATAGTAGAGAGTAAGGCAAGAGAACGTGCACTATTACTACTAGATGAAGGAACAGCAAATGAAATATTAGGTCCATTCGACTTTTTTGAATCACCACATTTAGAAGCGCAAAATATTGTACCGCAAAGTGATGATGGGATGATCATAATGCAAGGGACAATTCGAGGTCGTCGTTCATTAGTTATTTCAATAGAAGGAAGTTTCCAAGGTGGGGGAATCGGTGAAGTTTCCGGGGCGAAATTTGCAGGTGCCTTAGAGCGTGCATATGAATCTTGTGAAGCAGGGGAACTGATTTACCCGGTCATCATTTACGATACAGGCGGCGTTCGTCTCCAAGAAGCAAACTACGGGTTGCTTTCGATTGCTGAGATTAGTTCGGCGATTGTTGCTTTGAAAAAGTATGTACCTGTAATCGGCATTATTCCGGGGAAAGTCGGTTCTTTCGGAGGGATGTCTCTAACAGCTGGACTTTGTTCTGCTCTAATCATGACACGAGAAGGTCGACTTGGTATGAATGGCCCTGAAGTAGTTCAGCAAGAAGCGGGTATTCAAGAGCTAAATGCAAAACAGAAACCTTTCATTTGGAAAATGATTGGTGGATCAATGCGCTACAATTCGAAATTAGTCGATGCTGTTATTGAGGATGATGTCGTAAACTACTTAGATACGCTGGAAAACTTATGGACAAATAACAACTTCAAACAAAGAACAATGGAGTACGATACATTTTTAAATATGCTGAACCATTTGCAGTTTGAACAGAAAATCGGTACTGATGAAGCCCAGGAGATTTTAAGTAACCGATCGGAATTGGCAGCTGGTGAAGCAACGATTACAGATGGGGAAAATACGAGCAGAGGCCGTACGTGGTTTAATGCATTTACAAATAACGCACCATCAATTTCAGAAACGCCATCTGTTTTAGTGGCAGATGCCCATTTAAATGGAGAAAAAGCTCGTTTCATTGCTGTTGTGCCAAACAGCGAAAATAAATTTTACCGTGCCCGCAATGGGGAGTTTGGTCTGCAGGAAGCCTGGACGGTTGCGAAATATGTTCGTCAGGCAATCGAAGAAGATAAGGATTCAGCAGAAAAGAGATTAATTGTTCCAATTGTCGATGTTCCGGGTCAGGCATTCGGCTACCATGAAGAATTATTCGGCATTTATTTAGCGTGTGCAGCAAGTGTTGAGGCATATGCAGTTGCTCGACAAAGTGGGCACCCAATTGTTACATGTGTTGTAGGAAAAGCAATTTCAGGGGCATTTCTGGCACACGGTATGCAAGGAAACCGTATTATTTCGCTTGATGATTCAGAAGTGCAAGTACATGTAATGTCCAAGAAGTCTGCAGCTCTTGTTACAATGCGTACTGTTGAAGAATTGGATGAATTCGCGAAGTCTGTTCCATCGATGGCGTATGATGTCCATTCATTCAAAACACTAGGTGCATTATATGAGTTAATCGACGGTATTAACGCAGACGAACCATCTAATGAACAAGTTCAAAAAGTGATTCATTCGATTGCATCGGCAAAAGAAGATATTATTCAGTCCGGAGATAGAACGTTGGCAAATCGAATTCAATCAACAATAGCGATTGAAAATGGTCGTAAGGCATCGATTGCTGTACGTGGGAAAATCGCGCAACAATGGAACTAACTGTACATGATCTAGTATTTTTGAAATCCATGGATCAGATTGATTACTTCGGTCAATATCCTGATTGGATGAATGAGGATGAAATGGCTCAAAGCATTGCTGTTGTGAGACGAATGAAAGTAGAGGACGGGAAAGTTGCGATAGGCTTTCGTGGGGACAATCGATCTAAACGATTTGCAGCGATTACAACTATATCTAACATTAAACGAGTAATTCGGCCGTTTGATGTTCTGGCAAATTCATATCCTGCGACCCATATTCAGTCGCTTACTTATATCGAAAAGGTATTGGATGGTTTAAAATGGGGAATTGGCGGAAGTGTAGGTTTTTCGATGGCAACAGGAATCACTGTTTGCCATGAAAACAGTGATATTGATATTATTTTATACTGCAAAAGGTTGCAGGAACTCGATCAATTGACGCCCCTTCTTTCTCAGCTGCAGAAAAGTGCTCACCGTGTTGATGTCCAAGTGGAGATTTTAGGCGTTGGGGCGGTTGTTTTAGCTGATTACTTAAACCACTCTTCTTTTATAGTAAGAACGAGTACTGGACCGATTCTGCTTGAAAAAGAGTCATTGATCTATAAGGGATAGCGAATTATATAATTTTTTCCTCATTAAATAACGAACAGTTATTTAATGAGGGTTTTTGTTATTCGTAAAAATAAAGGCCTATTTCTAATTAAAGAAATAGGCAGTAGGGAATTAAATCAATCGGTTTTTAGCCGTGAATACATATTGATATCGATAAAGTTTCCTTTAGATTTTTCGTATTGTCTAAGAGTTCCTTCAAACTTGAAATTAAGTTTTTGTAAAACCTTGATTGAATTGACATTAGCGGGTTCTACTTTTGCCTCAATTCTATTCAGTTTTAAAGTTCCGAAAGCACAATCCAGTAACGCATTAATACCTTCTGGAGCAAATCCCATGCCCCAATAGGCTTTGGCAATGTCGTAACCAATCTCCGCCTTTGCATTGTCAAAATCTATAGCGTTAAATCCACACGTACCTATTATTTCATTCGAATCCCGTTCAATCATGCTGAAACGAACAGCTTTACCGGCCTGAGCCAAATTCTCAAGAAGTTCGATCATTTCTTTCGCCTGAGTTTCATGTGTAAAGCTGGATATGTTCATGAATTCAGTTACATGTGGATCAGACCATATTTTAAACAAGCTGGGTGAGTCTGAAGTTTTCATTCTTCTCAAATACAATCTTTTAGTATTCAGTTCTTGTATCAATTTTATTACCTCCAATATTTTTTAATCAGTTAGATAAAAAATATTGCCATCTGCGCATAGCTCAGTCCCTTCAAGGTTATAGATTTTATATTCAGATGAGACCAGGAAAAGGAAAATAAAAAAACACCTACACATAAATTCGTGTAAGTGTCTGTATGTTGTTATGGCTGTATTGCTTATGTAAGCAGCCACATTGCCGTAGTTATTATAGAAAGTTTTAAACCACCACTCCTCAAAGTGGGTGTTCGCAAATGCTATCCTGTCTATCCTGAAGTCAAAAGAGTCCAGGCACGCCATTCCAACATCGATGTAAAACTCCCTGTATAAGTATAAAGGTTAAAACTTAATATTCGTACGTACAACGTAGCCTTATTGTTATCTTATAGTAAGTTAATGTGGAATGCAATAAAGTATGTTTTTAAAAAAAAGTCAAATAATTTGAATGGTTTTATTGAAGTTTTTCGAAATCAAAAGCTGGATTTATTACCAAAATAAAAAAGCCTTCCTTATATATTAGGAAGCCTTCCGTTATTATTCTGTATGCTGCTGTAAAATATTTTCTGTTAAAAGTGCAATATCGATGACTGTCTTTTCCGTTACAACATCCGATAAAATTTCGTTGCGGAAATAGTCTACAGATACCGGCAGATCGATCAACAGTAACTTGCTTAGTGCAGTTTCATACATATGAACAAATTCTTTGTCGGTATTTCCTCGCTTCAGTTCTGAAAACGACTCGTAAAACTGATCCAGCTTATCGGCAAACTCAAGCAGTCGTCCTTCAATTGTGTGATCCTTGCCTTCTTTCATACGGTCAAAAAATACGTCCTGTAAATCAAGCGGAATTTCTTCCAGAATAAATTTTTCCATCATTTTCTCTTCGACATGTGAAAGCATTTGCTTTAGTTCAACGCTTGCATGTTTGACAGGTGTTTTAATGTCCCCGATAAACACTTCGGCAAAGTCATGATTAATCGTCTTTTCATATAACGATTTCCAATCAATTTGACTGCCTTCACGTTCCTCCAATGTTGCAAAAAACATCGCATACTGCGAAACCTTCCACGAGTGTGCTGCCACATTATGCTCTTCAAATTTAAAGCGGCCCGGACAACGGATGATACGCTCTAAATCATTTAAACTGGTAAAAAACGTATGGATACCTATAATAATCACTCCTTTTCGTTTATATCATCATTGTACTATTAGTTATACCCGAAAAATGATTTTTTAAAAGTGTTTAACCGAAATTTAACGTGCGGTTTACATTAAGGGATGATGTTTTTCTAATTAAATGAAAAAATTCTAAAAAGCGTATTCGATTGTCCAATTAAAGTTGGATTATCTAATATAGTATGAAGAATTTCTAAAATGTCTCCTCGTTTTGCTAATATGTGATTTAGAAGTGCCAATAACAGGAGCCTAATTTCTAACAGCTAAAAAAATCTTCTAATATCTTCAATCCTGCCAAATGCAAAACCTGAATTAAAAACAGAAAGGACGCTCACGTAAAATGATGAGCGTCCTTTCTTATTTTTAAAACTAAACCTGGACGTCAATCATTTGTCCTTTATAAGGGTGGGGTGCTGGAGTTGCTTGCGGTTGGGGCATTGCTTCAATCATTTGAAGCGCAGTTGCCGCGCCGGTATTCATTGCCTTGTCTAAAATACTCATCTGCACAGTTTGCTGTAGCGAGGCAAGCTGAGCTGACATGATGGCGTTTAATTCCATAGTAATCCCTCCTTTTCATTTGTACTGCCCGTAAAAGCCCGATTGGTTCAACTAACAACCAGTAGGGGATGAACACCCCTACTGGTTGAAGTTTCACTTTATATCGTCAAAATTGAAAGAATTATTAAAGGAATAGGCGGATTTGTAATAAGTCTGAAAACGAATTCCCATTTATTATTTCTTCTTTTCCTGTCACTTCGCAAAAAAATGGAAAATCTATGTATAAATCGCTTCAAATTTAGTAATAATTATCCAAAAGCGCTGCAATGTGCTTGTAATGGAGGGTTCATATCCGCGTCATCGGGTTGCAATGTATTTGCTGTAAGGTTAAAGCAGAGTCAAAACAAATTAAATTTATTTGGGAAATATGGAGGGACAGAAATTTGACAAAGAAAAAATTAATGGCAGTTCTATTGGCAGGAGTATTCGCTACAGGGGGGCTATTTGCATCTCAAGCTTCTGCAGATACTTATACAATCCAACCTGAAGATACACTTTATAAAATAAGTAAACAGTTTCAAACATCAGTTGAAGAGATAAAGGAATTGAACAATTTAAATAGTAATACAATTTTTGTTGGGGATACATTAAAAATTGGTGGTCATGATGAGAAAGTATATACGATTTCACCAGGCGATACGTTGTTCCATATTGCATTGGCCCATGATGCAACAGTTGATCAGTTACAAAAATGGAACAATATCGATTCAGATTTAATTTATGCGGGTGACGCCATTACAGTATCCGGACCTCAACAGGAGTATGCCAAGAGTGAAGTGAAAAGCGCGACAGGCGGTACACAAGCGAAAACTTCAACAAGTTCAGTTCCTGATACAGGAAGAACAATGACTGTTGAAGCGACAGCATACACAGCCTATTGTGAAGGATGTTCAGGTACAACGGCAAATGGTACGGATTTACGCGCCAATCCAAATTTAAAAGTAATTGCAGTAGACCCACGAATCATTCCGTTAGGGACAAAAGTTTGGGTTGAAGGATATGGGGAAGCCATTGCAGCTGACACAGGCGGGGCAATTAAGGGAAATAAAATTGATGTATTTATTCCAGATTTAGATAACGCCTACGAATGGGGCCGCCGTTCAGTAACAATCAAAATTTTAGACTAATATGAAAGAAGCCACTCAAATTTTGAGTGGCTTTTTTGTATAATCAGCCCTCTTTATTGAAATACTAGCTGCAAGGAGGGGATAGTGTGCGAGTAATTAGCTTTTTTGTATGTGTACTATTATTAAGCGGATGTAATTTATTTCAAAAGGAAACCGTCCCGGTAAGTGCACCAGAAGCATTATCTGCGAAGGCGCAGATGTATGATACAAAGAACAACCTAGTTGGTGAAATCTTATTTAAAGAATCATCTAAAGGAGTCGAACTGACTGCTGTTTTAAATAATTTACCGCCGGGTGATCACGGAATCCATCTACATGAGTTTGGGAAGTGTGAACCTCCAAGCTTTGAATCGGCAGGTGCCCATTTCAATCCAACGAAAAAGCAGCATGGCGTCGATAATCCAGCAGGCCCACATTTAGGGGATCTTCCGAATATTACTGTGGATGATGCAGGTGAAGTGGAATTAAACTTTGTGACAGCCGATTTTACACTTGAAAAAGGGAAAGAAAATTCCCTGTTTGATGAAGATGGCACATCTGTTGTCATTCATGAAAAAGAGGACGATTATAAAACAGATCCGTCAGGAAATTCAGGTGCGCGAATTGTTTGTGGAGTAGTCGAGTGAAAATGAGGTTGGGACATAAGTAGATTTGCTGTTGAATAAGGATAACTCCATTATTAAGAAACTGATATTTTGGAAAATTGATTGGAATGAAGGGCGACTCCTGCGGGAATAGCGTGACGCCCTGAGACTACAGGCTCAGGCCACGCCCACGGAAAGCGTCCTGGAATGGAAATCAATTTTAACGCGTAGCAAAAAAATGCTATTTTTCTCACAGAGAAAAATAGCATTTTTGGGTTTTGTCCCAGCCTCATTTTTTTGTGTAAAATCTCATCTGTTACTATATGGAAAATATAAATTGATGGGAAACAATTATTTTGAAATAATCTTATTTATGTAATTTGTATAGATGAACTTAATTGATAACTCTTATAATACAGTATTTATGGATATTTAGAGAACTATTCGAGTATTATTCGGACAAAATATAGATAATAAATTATTTACAGTAAATTTGGAATTTTTAAAATAACGTTGACTTTTGTATAATTATGTATGTAATATGAATTTATATTTTACTATAAAGGGGGAAACTGCTTATGTTTAAATCTAAAAACCTACTTTTTCTGATGTTATTAAGTGCATTTGTACTCATACTGGCTGCTTGTGGTTCTGATGATGAAGGTTCATCTACAACTAAAACAGATAATGAGAAAAGCTCTGGGGAAGCTACAACAGATGAAGAATTGGATTTTGAAGGTACAAAGTTTGTAAGTATTTTAACTGGTGGTACACAAGGGACTTATTATCCATTAGGGGGTACATTTGCTGATTTAATTACTACAGACACTGGGGTAAAAGCAACTGCTGAAGTTTCACAGGCGTCTGCAGCGAATATGACTTCTCTGGCAAACGGAGATGCAGAGGTAGCATTCGTACAAACGGATATTGCTTACTATGCAACGAACGGTACACTAATGTTTGAAGGTAAAGCAATTGATTCTGTAGTAGCGTTAGGTGCTCTATATCCAGAAACAGTTCAATTAGTAACATTGGCGGATTCAGGGATTAAAACATTTGCAGACTTAAAAGGTAAAAAAGTTTCTGTAGGGGCTCCAGGATCGGGAACTTTCGCAAATGCTGAGCAATTACTGGAAATCCATGGTTTAACAATGGACGATATCGAAGCACAAAATTTAGACTTCGGTGAATCGACAGATGGTATTCAATCTGGTCAAATTGATGCAGCATTTATTACAGCAGGTTACCCAACAGGTGCTGTTGAAGCATTAAATGCAACAAATGGCGTATATATTATTCCGGTTGAAGCAGATAAAGCAGAAGAGCTTATTGCAAAATATCCTTACTATGCAGTGGATAACATTCCAACTGGCACATACGGTTTAGAATCTGACATTCCAGCTGTATCAGTTGGTGCAATGTTAGCTGTTAAAAAGGAATTACCTGAAGATCTAGTGTATGCAATGACAAAAGCAATCTATGACAACACAGACAAAATCAGCCACGCAAAAGGCACATTCATTAAAGCTGAATCTGGCTTAGATGGAATTGGTATTGATGTACATCCAGGTGCACAACGATACTTTGATGAAGTAAAGTAATTAGCGCGAGGCTGTCTAGAGTGTAATTTACTTCTAGGCAGTCTCTTGTTTTCTTTCTAGGAATTCTTTGCTAATAGTTAAATAGAAATTAATTTTAGTGGGATGTTCATGAAAAAAATAGTCCTGATTGTATTATCCGTAATCTGTGCAAGCATCATTCTTTGTAATATCCCATATGAGCGTACAATCACATTTGTGGAAACACGGTCAGAAAGCCCCACCATTTATTATAAGCAACTGGAAGATAGTGATGAATTTCAAATTATTTATACACATTCAATTCATTTAACAGATGTTTATGAAAACTATATCGCGCTGCCTTCAAATGCAATTCAACTGCTTTCGATGGAATATTCGGATGTAGCTATTGGAATGCCAGGTTATGCGGAGGAAGGGCAAACATTACATTATGAAAATGGGATATATAAACTTCAATACGACGATGCAAAAGTAAATAATTTTGTACTACATATTGGAAATGTCGATTATCGATTGGATTTGCAGCATAAAAATGAAACAGTTGAACTGAAAAAAAATTTGACTCGGGGAAAATCTTATGATGTGCAAATTCAAAAACTGTCCTTCTATGAAAAAATGAAAGGAGTCGAGTTAAATGAGCAATAATAGAAAAGAAACAACAGAACCACAACAAGTAGAAGCCTTGTCACTAGAACAGCAGCAAGAGTTACTGGAAAAGTTCGATATCGAATCCAATCAGCGAAACCCACAAAACTTTATGAAATATGTTATATATGGTGGGTTACTCGCATTTTCACTGTTCCAACTTTATACAGCAATCTATGGTCAGTTCCCAGCTCAAATTCAGCGTACTGTTCACTTAGGGTTCGCATTAACTTTTGTCTTTCTGCTATTTCCACTGCGACGTAATTTTTCAAAAAAGTCTATTCCCTTTTATGATTATATTTTAGCAATTTTGTCAATTGTTATTGGTAGTTACTGGGTGATAAATTACGACCGATTAGTGAGAAGTTTAGGAAAGCTAGAGACTTTGGACTTCTGGGTTGGTTTATTTGCGGTCCTTCTCGTACTGGAAGCTTCACGTCGGGCAGTTGGTCTGCCAATCGCCATTATTGCAGGTCTATTTTTGGCTTACGCATTTTATGGTCCGTATATGCCGGACTTTATGGCACACCGTGGGCAAAATTTAGAGAGTCTTGTAAATCTAATGTTTTACTCAACGGACGGTATATTAGGGACGCCACTTGCTGTTTCAGCAACATATATTTTTGCATTCCTGCTATTTGGAGCTTTTTTAGTAAAAACTGGTGTAGGGGAATACTTTAATGACTTAGCGATTTCAGTTGCAGGAAAATTAGTGGGTGGTCCGGCAAAAGTAGCTATTTTCTCGTCTGCGCTTCAAGGAACAATTTCAGGGAGTTCTGTAGCCAATGTAGTTACTTCAGGTGCCTACACGATTCCGCTCATGAAACGTTTAGGATATGAGAAGAACTTTGCTGGAGCTGTTGAGGCGTCTTCATCTACAGGGGGACAATTAATGCCTCCGATCATGGGTGCCGCAGCGTTTTTAATGGTTGAATTTATCGGCCGCGGTGTTTCATATTGGGATATTGCAAAAGCAGCAGCAATCCCAGCTGTTCTTTACTTTGCGGGTATTTGGATTATGACTCACTTTGAAGCAAAACGTTTAGGATTACGTGGTTTAACGGATGAAGAAATGCCGGATCGTAAAGAAATATTCAAGAAGTTATATTTATTAATTCCGATTGCATTAATCATTGTAATTATGATGTTTGGTGTTCCGGTTATTCACTCAGCACTTTACGGTATATTGGCTTGTATTATTGTCGGATTTATAAACCCGGATGTTAAATTTGGTGTTAAGGAAATCTTTGATGCATTAGTAGATGGGGCACGTACTGCTGTGCCAGTAGCTGCTGCAACGGCATGTGCAGGTATTATTGTAGGAGTCGTTGTAAAAACAGGACTTGGTTTGTCATTGGCAAACAGCTTAGTAAAACTTGCTGGCGGCAGTATTCTAATTACCCTATTCTTTGTAATGATTGCTTCTTTAATCTTAGGAATGGGTGCCCCGACTACGGCTAACTATGTTATTACATCAACGATTGCAGCACCTGCAATCATTGCCTTGCTTGCACCGGATGTACCGGCAAGTGCAGCACCGATTATCGTTGTATTATCTGCACACTTCTTCGTATTCTATTTCGGGATTATTGCAGATATTACCCCTCCTGTAGCGCTCGCCGCATTTTCGGCCGCTGCGATTTCAGGTGGAGATCCGATAAAAACAGGTATTCATTCTGCCAAGCTGGCTATCGCGGCATTCATTATCCCTTATATGATTATTTTTTCACCGGCATTGCTGATGATTGATGTAACGGTTTGGGAAATCATTTGGGTGGTATTTACAGCGATGATGGGTATGATTGCGATTGGTGCGGGAATCATCGGTTATTGGTATCGCCCGATTAACTGGATTGAACGAATTATTCTAGTTGCTGCAGGTGTTGCTATGATTTATCCGGAGTCCCTATCGGATACAATTGGACTTATTGTATTTGGAATTATGTTTGTGATTCAATACGTTACTAGAAATAAAGAAAACGGCTCAAAAGTGGCCATTTCATAAAAAAGCGAGCGTCTGAAAATTTATTTCAGGCGCTTTTCTATTTATCTCGAAAAGAGATAGATTTAATACTTTTTATGCATTAAGTATATTTATTTGTTGATTTTCTTGAAAATCCATTATATTATTTAAATTAATTAAAAATTCAAATAATTTAAAGGGGAGAAATGATATGTCAACACTTTTAAAGTCGACGTTTGAAACATATTTATTTGACGAAGAGATGGAATTTGAGTTATCCGAGCAGCAAGAGGTAACGGAAAGTGAAGAACGCACTCAATATCCGCAAGGGTTTTTCTCAAGCTTATAAAGGAGTTTTTAAAATGAATTTAAAAATATTACGGCGTCTATCCAGCGAAACTATTTGGATAGATGTCGTTTTTTTAGGCACTAATAATGTAGTATGCGAAAATTGTACTGTATAATAGAAGTACTAAATAATATTCGAGGTGCGTTTCATGTTAGCGGTTAATTCTACGGAACAAATGATTTTTGATTGGTTTCAATATTTCCATGCAAACCCTGAAGTAAGCTGGAAAGAGATAAAAACAACAGCAAAATTAGCAGAAATTTTAGATGATATGGGCGTAAGCTATAAAAAATTTAACGATGTGACTGGCCTTGTCGCGGAAATCGGAAAAGGCGAAGAAACAATTGCGGTTCGCGCGGATATTGATGCACTATGGCAAGAAGTGGATGGCGTTATGCAGGCAAATCACTCTTGTGGACATGATGCAAATATATCAATTGTTTTAGGTGCGCTCTATGCATTAAAGAATGAACCTTTGAAAAAGAAAATCCGATTTATTTTTCAACCGGCTGAAGAAACAGGTGGCGGAGCATTGGCGATGATTGATCGCGGTGTAATGGAAGATGTTACCCATTTATTCGGTGTTCATTTACGTCCTATGGAAGAGCTGCCATTAGGGAAAGTATCACCTGCAATCTATCATGGTGCTGCAGCATTCTTAACTGGGACAATTACTGGCATTGATGCACATGGCGCTCGTCCGCACCAGGGGAAAAATGCAATTGATGTCGTCGTAGCGATTCAGCAAATGCTGAAAAATATTCATGTCGATCCATTTGAAGTATACTCTGCGAAGATAACAAAAATTGTAGCAGATGGTGGAAGCGTCAATATTATTCCGGGTAATGCGACCTTCTCGATCGATGTGCGTGCACAGAAAAATGAAGTCTTGGCGCAAGTACAACGTGATGTTGATAAAGGCTTGAAACAAATTGAGGTGATGTTCGATACTGGGGTGGCATGGGATTGGATGGATGTTACACCAGGTGCGGAAGTATCATCCGAAGCGGCTGCAATTGCAGAACGCTCGATTGTTGAAGCACTTGGAGAGCAAAGTTTAGCACCGGCAGTAATGACACCGGGAAGTGATGACTTCCATTTCTATACGATCAAAAATACTGAGTTAAAGGCAACGATGATCGGCGTTGGTGCAGATCTTGGTCCTGGACTCCATCATCCGAAAATGACCTTTGATGCAAAGGCATTGCTTGATGGCGCAAAAGTAATAGCAACAACATTGAAAAACAGTGCAATGAAATAAGAAAGTGGAGCGATGCTATGAAGTATATAGCATCGTTTTTGTTTTGCGCTTGAGTGGTTGCCGCGATAATAGAAAAGTTGAACCGGATATTAGACAAACGGAGATACTTATTAGAAAATCGGATACCTATATTTGAACATCTCGGCCCTTTTTTAGAACATCGGCTTACTTTATTAGAACATCAGGGGTTTATTAGAATTTTTCAAGCGATATTAGAAAAAGTAAGCGATATATTAGAAAACGTGCCTCCAGCAATCCGGACAAAATAAAAAAGTGCCGCGATTACTTGGCGGCACTTATAATAAAACCTTATTTCATCGGGCAAAATCCGCAAGCTATTAAGCCGGGTATGTCTTTTGAAAAACAGCAGCTTTTGCGGACAGGCTGATTAATAAGTGCGGAAGGGCTTTTTCCGCCTGTATAATTTAAAAACAGTGATTTGTCCGAGAAGTAGCGCCAAACATTTTTATCTTCAAGCATGTCCAAGTCCTCGAACGCACGGTCAGCCAATGCCGGATTTTCGAGTAATGTATGGAAGTGCCAAAGCATGTATCCGAAAATATTTTCCCATAAAGTAAGCGGCGAAATGGACGTTGTTTTACGTAACTGACCAATGACGATCGATGTCTTGTATAAAATGTCAGTCATCACTCGTTCGCGCTCATCTTCTTCCACATAGCGGAAATCATTTGGGTTTATATACATCCCGAGTGTATGAATACCGAACTCCTGTACAATAGCAAATCGCAGATCTTCCGGCTTGCCGTCCCAAATTTCATCATACGTAGTCAGCATATAAAACTGCATTGCGACAAACATGCCGTAGCGACGCCCAAAGTGGGAAATGGCTGCAGCTTCTGTAGCAGCATTCGTAATGCCCATCATCAAATTGCGGAAATCCGTCAAATAGAAGTCTTTATGTAGATTCGCCAATGTAAATAATGGACGGTCAGGTTCTTCGGTAGAAATACTATAGGAATTTAATTGTCGTACTTGATCATAAGAAAGTGCAGGCATACATATCACCTTTTCTAAAAAAAATATTTATCTTTACTATACCATTTCTCTTCCCAAACGAGGTGAAAAACGCTAAAATGAATAAAACAGATAAGAAAGGTTGGTTTTTAATGACGAAACCGATTTCTATACCAAGACCATTAGTTCGTGTAAATCAGTGGGTAATATTTTTATCAGTCGTTGTCACATGGGTGTCAGGACAATTCTGGATTTTAGGCATTCCGTTAATTGCAAATTTACTTGGGATTTTCACCGGGTTTAATCCAATTATGCGCTTTGCAAAATTATTTTTAACGAAAGATGTTAAGTCATATATTCCTGAAGAGATCGGACAGCAAAAGTTCAATTCAGCGATTGCGAGCCTATGTCTGGCAGGCGGAATAGCAGGGTTTGCTATTAATCTGCCAGTCGTTGCCTATAGTTTTACGATTATGGTGGCAGTTGCATCATTTGTAGCAATTTTAGGCTTTTGTATCGGTTGCTTTATGTTGTTCCAATACAAACAGTACCAATATCGCCGTTCATTAAAAAATAGTTAAAAAGATTTTTGGAAACGGGTTGACAATGATACTGATAATCATTATCATTATAACTGTAGCAAGAGCTTATTTGTAATACAGTACAAATAAGTCTGAGCTAACAACCTTTCTCCAGAAGTTTGTTAGCTCAGCCATAGCGTTCTAAACCCCCTCATTTAGAATGTAAGTTTGACTGTGTGTCAGACACTGAGTTTTTCACCCTTAATATTTTTCTTCTAGTTTTTCTTCCTTTGTTGGGAGACCCATTGCCCGTGTCGCTTACAGATACGGGTATTTTTGTGTATAAAAAAATTTCTAAAACTTTTTTGAAACTTATTTTGAATTTCTCCGTCTGTACGTTGCTTCAATAAAAAACGTAGGCGGAGGAAATGATGAAAAAGTTAATTGCAGTAGGGTTTATCGCTATATGCGTATTATTCCTGACAATTGAATATAGAGGTTCAAGTGAAAAGATTGAACGAGCGGTTGCAAACGAAAAAGAAATGGCAGGTAGAGAAAATGGAACCCAAATAGAACAGGCAACACATCTATTTGAAAAAGTTATCGTCCTGAATGAGGAACAACCGATTTATATAAAAGATAATACGCTCACTGAAATTGGAGTGGGACATCCGAATACTTCTTTTGCAATTGTAGGAGAAGATGAGCTTTATTATGAACTACGATTCGGAAAAATTTCAGCCTTCATAAAAAAAGGAAGTGCCACTGTAGAAAAGCGATCGCTTCAGACGTTAGTAAATACAGAAATAACAAACTCAATCAAAACGACAGAACAAACAAAAGTATATGAAGAAAAAAATCTAACGAGCAGTGTGTTGCTGCACCTTTCACAAGGGTTTCGCTACCCGATAGTGGGGGAGGTTGATGAGTGGTTTGTCATCAAAGTAGGAGAACGTGCCGGTTATATACATAAATCATCAATTGAAATAGATGAAGGAATTCCAGTTTTAGTGTATCATCATATTTTACCGAAAGAAGATATGGTGACAAATGCGAGTACGGTTTCAGTGCAATCATTTGAACAGCAAATGGCCTTTTTAGCTGAAGAGCAATTTACAACAATTTCGACAACACAGCTTTATGATTATTTGGAAGGTCGCCAAATTTTACCGATTAATTCGGTTCTCCTTACATTTGATGATGGTTTATTATCGACGAAGGTCTATGCCTATCCAATTTTAAAGGAACATGGATTTTCAGCGGTACAGCATATTATATCTTCCCGTACAGGACGTTTTGAAGGTGAACAAGTATTTGATAGCAAAGGACCGCTCCAATTTTTCACAGCCGAAGAGATGCAGCAAATGACGGATGTGTTTCAGTACGAAGCGCACACACATAACTTGCATCAATTCAGTAATGGAGCAGGGATTGCATTAGAGATGTCTTCTGCCGACATTGCGATGGATTTGCAGCAAAATGTTAACATGCTGAAGAATGCGACTTCTTTAGCGTATCCATTCGGTCATTACGATGAAGATATGATCGCAGCGATGAAGGAAGTAGGACTGTTAATCGGTTTTACGACAAATGAAGGTTATGCTAATATGCAGCAATCAAACTATGAGGTCAATCGATTCGGCATAACTGAAAATAAAACTTTTGAACAGTTCACGTCCTTTGTAAAGGGGGTGAACTGGTCTTAGAAATATAAGAAGGTGTTAATCGTTACATGAGAGAATTTGATGCAATTGTTGATGAGCACACGCGTTATTTAGTACGCATCGCTTATTTGTACGTTAAAAATTGGGCTACCGCCGAGGACATCGTACAGGAAGTATTTGTAACATACTTTCAGAAGAGCGACCAGTTTCGCAATGAGGCGTCATTGAAAACGTATTTAACAAAAATGACAGCAAATCGTGCAAAAGATTATTTACGCTCATGGAAGCATAAAAAGGATGTCGTTTTTGAGACGATTTTTGCTCAAACAAAAGGTACGGACGAAGAAGTTATACAAAAAGAGCATCTTGCATCACTTGAACAGAAGTTATTCCAGCTACCACTGAAATATCGTGAGCCGCTCATTTTATTTTATTATGACGAACAGTCCATTGCCGATATTGCACAGTATTTACAGCTGAATGAAAATACTGTGAAAACACGTTTACGTCGAGCGAAGCAACAATTGAAAGAGTTTTTTAGCGAAGAGGGATTGGAGGAATGATGCATGGATCCATTTAAAAAACAACTGGATGAAATGATGGGTGATACACGCTTGCAGGAAAGTCGTATTAAGCAGCGTGTGAAATCCGAATTGACTCCGCCCCCCCGAAAACAGAAACGTTCATGGCATGTTCAATTAGTGACGGCAGCTGTTGCAGCAGTTGCGGTATTCCTATTTATGACGGCCGTTCCTTTTACGCAAAATTCGGGAAATGAAGGACGGGGTGCTCCTTATGATCCGCTTGATGATTTAGCGGAAATTGCTACTCTTCAAAAAAAGAAGCAATTATCAACAATCGATTATGATTCCTTTGCACAGCTACCAGTGCTGGAACAATTATCGGATTTACAGTATGTAGATAAAGAAACCTTTACACTTGCAGGGAAAAAGGGACTTTACCATACAGTGATAGAACGTCAGGAAAATTTATTTGATGAAGCTGTATATGAAGCAGGCGATATTGTACGAACGATGACAAATACGAGCAGTCATTTACCAATTTACGAAAACGCCTATTATGAAGTAGTCGCTGTACCAGGAGACCGTGTCGTTTTGCAGGACGGCAAGCTAACGGTAAACGGGAAGCCTGTAAGATCGGAATTAAAAGAATTGTATGAGGAAAACGGCAATACGATTGCGGGTGGCTACGATCAGTTATTAAATGCGCGTGAATACTTTTTGGTAAATCATTTCCCGGCAGAAAATACAATGCAGGCAGGAACAATTACCGCTGTGCATAAAATTTACGGGGAAGTCGTAGCATTGGCAGAGCAAAGTACAACAGCATCAATTTATTTTGGATTAGAAAATGACTATTCACCAGAACAATATTTTGATCTTTATTTGTATGATCAAATTTTTGGAGATGGGTCAATTAGTGAAAGATTATCGGATAGTGACATTCCATTTCCGCATTCGAACCGTTTAGGCGAGCTGTTTTTGGAAGCATCTTACCGAAATGTTACGTATTTATCCGAATCAGAAGTGGAAATACGCTACCAGTATGACCGTGAATCTGTTGGCGAATATGTATTCAAAATGTATAAAGATCCGACCGGCATTTGGCAGTGGGGAATGTAGGAAAAAGGGTAGTGACGAATATGTCGCTACCCTTTTTCATTTGCTGCTTGTAATCTTTTATTCATAAGTACTGTGTGATAGCTATGTAGCAGCATGCCGATAATGATGACCGCCAGTCCGATTAAAGCAATCGGCTGCGGGAGTGGTACACTTAGTAAAATCATTTCACCGACCATCGCAAAAAGAACTTCTGTCGATTGTGTTGCTTCAACTGCTGCCAGTTTTCCTTGGTCATGGCGTACGCGGTCTGTAGCGATAAAGAATAGTATTGTGGCAATGACGCCCGAAGAAACAGCAACGAGCAGCGATTGATAAACTTGGCTCGCAGATGGCAGACCAACAGTAAACAATGCATAGATTGCAAGCAAAATCCATGCTGGCAAGGAAGCAATTGTCATCCCTAAAACTCGTTGAAACGGATCCACTCGTCCGCCGCAAAGTTCCATCATTTTTCGATTGCCTAGAGGATAAGCAAATGCTGCGACGATAACTGGCAGTATCCCGAGAAGCAGGATTTCCATGGAAACAGTCTGTGCTTGCGGAATTTGAATGAGCAAAATCCCGAATAAAATAATGGACGAGATGCCGAGTGAAATAAGCGGGATTTTTGCCCTGATGTTTTTTCCGGCGATAGTCGTAATGAAAAGGGGGGCAAGCAATACACCTGCTACAATCGTAAATTGCCACGTACCCGATACGAGCCAGCCTGGACCGAATGCTGCGGCAAATGTAAGCGGCGCATAAAATAATACAAACCCGACAAAGCTCCAAATAAGCCATGCACCCGGATGTTCTTTCATTTCACTCGATAAAATACGAAATCCGACTTTTCCCCGAATCGCCACAATGGCAATGAGAAAGGGAAGCATGAAGAAATAGCGGAGCGAAGAACTCCATAGCCAGCTGCCGCCTTCCAATTCCATTGAATGGTTCAATACAAATGTAACGGCAAAAAATAAGGCCGCTAAAATGCCAATCAGTATTTCCTTCATCATACACCTCGCTTGATTGTATTGAATTTTCTGTCTTTTAAGTATACAAAAAAATGGAGCGAAAGTAATCGCCCCATTCGAAATTTTCCATTTTGTATTAACGTTTTTCAAATAACTGAACGATTTCAATAATGACTTCCGTCGCTTTTTCCATTGTTTCAGCTGATACAAATTCATATTTGCCGTGCATATTTTCGCCGCCTGCAAATATATTCGGTGTTGGCAAGCCCATGTATGAAAGCTGGGAACCGTCAGTACCGCCGCGAATTGGCTCAACAATCGGTGTGATATTAAACTTAGAAAACGCTTCTTTTACAATATCGACGATTTCCATAACAGGCTCGATTTTTTCGCCCATATTATAGTATTGATCCTCAATCGCTACTGTAATTGCTTCCTCACCGTATTTCTCCTGTAACTCTTTGCCGACCTTTGCCATATACGCTTTTTTCTCTTCGAATTTAGCGCGGTCATGGTCACGGATAATGTAAGACATTGTTGTTTCTTCAATGCCGCCGTTGAAATGCATTAAGTGGATAAAGCCTTCATAGCCGTCCGTTTTTTCAGGAACTGCATCTTTAGGCATTTCGTTTTGGAATTCAATTGCCATTGTAATCGAGTTCACCATTTTATTTTTCGCCGAACCCGGGTGGATATTCGTACCGCGTGTCGTTACTTTTACGCCAGCTGCATTAAAGCTTTCAAATTGTAATTCACCAAGCGGACCTCCATCCATCGTGTATGCATAATCCGCACCGAATTTTTCGACGTCAAATTTGTGTGGACCGCGCCCGATCTCTTCGTCCGGTGTAAATGCTACACGGATTTTCCCGTGCTTGATTTCCGGATTTTTCACTAAGTATTCCATCGCCGTCATAATTTCAGCGATGCCGGCTTTGTCATCCGCACCAAGCAATGTATTGCCATCTGTTGTGATTAACGTTTGGCCAACATAGTTCTTTAAGTTCGGGAAGTAGTCCGGTGCCATTACTATTCCATTTTTTAATGTAATCGCTTCACCGTCATAGTTATCGATGCGCTGAGGCTGTACATTTGTTCCTGTGTAATCCGATGTTGTATCAACATGCGCTAAAAAGCCGAGTGTCGGTACGTCTTTGTCTGTATTGGATTCAAGTGTTGCAAAAAGGTAGCCATTTTCGTCAAGTGTAATGTCTGTTAAACCGATTGCTGCCAATTCATCTTTTAATACATGTAATAAATCGAATTGCTTCATTGTAGAAGGGGTTGTGTCAGAGTTGAAATCTGATTGTGTATCAATTTTTGCATAGCGTACTAAACGTTCAATTACTTTCTCTTTCATCCGAAAAAGACCTCCTAAATACTTATTGCTTTCATTCTACACTTTTTATTTCGGTTTTTGAACTAATTATCTTCATTCAGCGGCTACTTAAGTACTCGCTGAATGAAGATAAGCCTCTGGCAGATGTCACCGATTTTTTAAATGAATAATGAAGTCAGCCTAAATACGTCACATCGTGTGACAACGGCTGACTGACCCACATCCTGTGGGTCTAAAAAATCTGGACACGATTACGCTTTAGCGTAATCGATCATAATCAATTATGCTGAGCATGAGGAAAAATTGTGCGCCGTAATACGTAAACATAATCAAGATATGGGAATAGGCAACATCAAACATAAAACGGTTAATAGCCAAAACCGAATCCGACATGATAAAGAGGGTGGCGCCGATGACAGCAAACTTACTGCCTGTTCGGAACGATGTCCATCCCATCGTTAAAATCACTAAAATATAAGCAATCACTGCAACGGCAAGTACAGTATCTCCTTTTTGAAGCAGACTTCCTGCAATCCAGAACATCATAACGGCACCATATAAAGCTAAAAAAATCTTTACGTACAGGGGTGTATTCTGCTGATTTGTTGAGCGGAAAGCAAAAATATAGAAAATATGACCGACCAGAAAAAAGCTCAGTCCAATGATGAACCACTGCAATGTATAGTCGCCAACCGCACAGAAAATTAAACCAATAGAAATCAGCCAGTAATATGGTGATTTCACATGTACTTTCGTTAAAAATGCGAGCACTATAAGGAAAATCATTGGCAAAAGCTTAAAGACCATCTTTAATGAACTATCGATTGTTTCAAAAAAGAACACATAGTACAAGCCAAGCCCGAAGAAAAGTAAAATCAGAACTTTACGTGCCATCTATTAACCCCCTAAGTAAAAATATTTATATAAAATTACTGTAAAACCAAACTATCATTTTATAAAAATGCAATATATGCTCTATTATGCCAGAAATTATGCAGTTTTACTTGTTTATGAATCTTTTTGGGAGGTTATTCGTACATAGTAAGTAAGAGAGGGTGATTGTTATGGGACAATTATTGCTAATAACGGCAATTGGATCACTTTTGATCACATTATTATTAATGCCGTTATCAAAGAAAGTTCGCAATAAGGAGCTTTCATCAAAAACATTTACGAGCTTATTCATTACGACATTTATTGTAAGCTTTATATCAGTATTCTTAACAGTATATATTTCAAAAATCGATCTAAGCTGGACGATTTTCTTATACGTAATACCTGTTGTAGCCATTATTGGGGCAATATTTGCTGTTGGTAAGGAGCAAAAAATTAAATCAGCCATCGTGCTTGTCGGCATTATTGGGATCGGCTATTTAGTAAGTGCACCATTTTTAAATGCAAATGAAAAATTCAAATCTTCAGAGATGAAAGAAAAAACGGAAATTTCGTCGTTTGATGAGACGAAAACACCGGCAAGTGTACCACCCAAATTTGTTAAAAACAAAATGAAAAAAGCGTTTGGACAGGTTCCAAACACGAGCTATTATGAATTAGGAAACCTGCAAATTCAAAAAGTAAATGATCAGTATGTTTACATTGCACCTGTAGAGTTTTCAGGATTCTTTAAATGGTTCAATGGAAAAACAACACCTGGTTATTTCACGATGAGTGCTACAGACTCAAGCGACAATCCAAAGTTTGTGAAGGCTGAAATGAGCTATGTTCCATCTGCTTATTTAAATAAAAACCTGGAGCGTCATATTCGTCTTCAAAATCCATCATTAATTTTCTACGGAGATCCGCAGCTTGAAATTGATGAGGATGGTAAACCGTATTACATCCGTTCTTACGGGGAATTTATTTCGGCACGTAACGGCTTTGATGTTAAAGGGATTGTACTTGTTGATGCAGAGACGGGTGCAACAGAGAAAATCGCGATTGCAGATGTACCGGCATTTATCGATGGTGCGGTATCACCGGAAGCGGTAAGTTTGCAAAATAGTTATTACGGTAACTATGTGCACGGGTTCTGGAACAGTCTAGTCGGTAAAAAGGATGTTAAGTTGCCGAGCGATGAAGGTACGGAAGCAAATGTAAGCCCAATCTTTATGGAAGATGGGGAAATGTATTATTTCACTGATTTTACTAGTCCGAAAGAGGGCGTTGACTCGATGCTTGGTTATGCATTAACACATGCACGTACCGGTGAAGCGACGTACTATACCGGAAATCTGGAAGAGTCTTATATGGATTCCCAAGGGGCTCTTGAAATTATCGAGAAAAAGTTCATCGAAAAAGAATGGGAAGGTGAAATGCCAATCCTTTACAACTTCTACGGTGAAGCGAGCTGGCTGTCAGCTGTACTCGATGCGAACGGATTCCTGCAAAATTACTTTATCGTGTCAGCAGCAAATCCTGAAATTTCGGCGTATGGTACAACACCAAATGAAGCGTTAAGACTTTATAAAACAGCGCTAAGCCGTGGCGGAAGTACAGTAGACGGTACTTCAAATGCCGAAGAAGCAAAGGCGACGGTAAAAGTCGTGCGTGTTTATAAAGAGCGTGTAGGTGATTTCACGATCGTATCATTCCTGGCAAATACAGGTGAAAACTTCATTGTTTCTACAGAAGTTGCACCGTTTGCAATTTACTTGCAAGAAGGCGATCAGGCGACCATTACGTATGCGAAAACAGGGGAAGATTTCCAGCCTGTAAAAGCATTGCAAATTGAAGGATTGAAATAAACAAAGAAATTTGGGCAGAAGTAGAAGTACCGCTGGATAACAAGAAAATCCTTATTAAGAAATGGATACTTTGTAAAATTGATTGGAATGTAGGGCGACTCCAGCGGGAACAGCACGACGCCTGAGACTATAGGCTCAGGCCGTGCCCGCGGAAAGCGTCCCGGAATGGAAATCAATTTTTAACGCTCAGCAAAAAAATGCTATTTTTCTCACAGAGAAAAATAGCATTTTTGGTTTATTAGCTTACTTCCAAGTGAAACCTTGTAAAGCGAGGAACTCTTTCATATGTGGACGATTTTGTTCTACTAAGTAATCAGCCATTTGCTTTGTCCATGTTGCCGTCTTTTGATTTGAAGATCGGCTGCTGTAATAGTCTTCCATAATTCCATCATACTCATCTAGAAGCGTATCGTATTGATCAACGTCATAGCCATTTTCATGCAATACTGCAGCTACAGGTAAGCGCGGTTTTGTTTCATTGCGTTTTGTCGGTGTACCAATCGTCATCGCAAATAGCGGGAAAACATATTCCGGTAAATTGAACAGCTCGCTAATTTCCTTAGGATTTGTACGGGCACCGCCAATATAGCAAATGCCGTAACCCATTGATTCAGCTGCAATAACAAAGTTTTGCGCAAATAATGCAACATCTGCTACACCTACAAGCACGTTTTCAGCCGTGTCAGCAGAAATATCGACTCCGTGCTTTTGACCAGCTACCTGCAAACGTTTGAAATCTACGCAAAACAAGAAAGAGGCACCAGCTGTTTTGAATTGGAATTCGTTTTTAGACAGTTCACCCAGCTTAGTTTTCTTTTCTTCATCCGTTATCCAGATAACACTGTATGCCTGCACAAAATGCGAGCTTGCCGCCATTTGTGCTGTTTCGATTAAATCGATGACAGTTTCTTTTGAAATTTCCTCACCTGTATATTTACGAACAGATGTGTGACTGCGTAATAATTCTTTTGTATTCACGTGAACATCTCCCTTTTATGTAATAAAAATCTTAATGGTATATCCTTCAAGCTTATTTTAGTCAATATTTTAGTTGAAGTCGATTATAAGCGTCTATTCAATTCATAGGGAGGAAATTTTTGCATATCGTTAAATACAGATAAGAGTAATCAGAATAGAAATCTGAAAATTTTAATTTTTTTGTGTTGACATATCGGATTAGTATGTTTTATACTGAGACTCAACGATGGAACACAAATCACATAACTCTTATCAAGAGCGGCGGAGGGAATAGGCCCTGAGATGCCCGGCAACCAGTAAGTGATGAACTGACTAAGGTGCTAAATCCTACAAAATGGACAATCATTTTGAAAGATAAGAGGAGGCAAACTTGCTCATGCGCAACCCTCTTCTTAACTGAAGAGGGTTTTTTTCATTTAAAAAATCCTCCTCAAAAACACCGATTTCACCATCGATTAAATTTTTGGGGGTATTAAAATGACAAATTTAAGACCAGAAACATTATTATTACACGGGGGTCAAAAGCCAGACCCGGAAACAGGAGCAATTGCAGTTCCGGTTTACCGTACAACGGCCTATGCATTTAATGACACAGCTCATGCGCAACGTCTATTTGCATTACAGGAAACAGGCAATATTTATTCAAGAATTATGAACCCTACAGTCGGGGCATTTGAAGAACGAGTTGCTTTATTAGAAGGGGGCACAGCTGCAGTAGGGCTTTCATCTGGCGCAGCAGCAGTAGCATTTTCTATTTTAAACGTAGCCGGTGCAGGGGATGAAATTGTTGCGGCAGGTTCACTTTACGGTGGGACATATAATTTATTCGCGACAACATTGCCTCGATACGGCATTACAGTAAAATTCGTAGATGAATCAAATCCTGAAAATTTCCAAGCGGCAATCACTGATAAAACGAAGGCAATCTTCGCAGAAATTATCGGAAATCCAAGCTTGAAAGTACTGGATATTGAAGCGGTAGCAAACATCGCTCATGACAATGGTCTTCCTTTATTAATCGACAGCACATTTGCTTCCCCATATGGAAGTAATCCGATTGAATTCGGCGCGGATGTTGTCATTCATTCTGCAACAAAATGGATTGGCGGTCATGGAACGACGATCGGCGGGATTGTCGTTGATGCCGGTAAATTCGACTGGACACAAGGAAGACATCCAGGTTTTACAGAACCGGATACTTCATACCACGGTCTAAGATATGGAATTGACACAGCAGGCGCTGCATTTGCGACAAAGCTTCGTGTTCAACTATTGCGTGATTTTGGTCCAACATTATCTGCTGACGCGGCATTTAATTTCCTGCAAGGACTTGAAACGCTTCATTTGCGTATTGTCCGACACAATGAAAATACACAGAAAGTTGCCGAGTATTTAAGAAACCACCCATTTGTGGAGTACGTGAATTACAACGGCTTTGAAGATTTTGCGACACATGATTTAGCGAAAAAGTATTTGAAAAACGGCTTCGGATCAATCATTACGTTCGGAATTAAAGGCGGACGTGAAGCTGGCCGCCAAGTAATCGATAACGTGGAATTGTTCTCACATGTAGCGAACGTTGGCGATGCCCGTTCATTAATTATTCATCCTGCGAGCACAACACACCAACAGTTATCTGCGGAAGAATTAAAAACTGCCGGCGTATCGGAAGAGCTCATTCGCTTATCGATCGGGTTAGAAGCAGCGGAAGATATTATCGCGGATTTAGAGCAGGCATTAGCGAAAGTTGCAGCGGAAGTTGGAGTAGAAACAAACGCATAATGCTCTAAAAAAAGGCTTAGCTTTTCCCATTCGAAAAGCTAAGCAATTTTTAGAAAATTAATCCCTACTATTTTTATAAGTTTTATTGACAAATTAAATACCTAGTAATACAATTGGGATAATTATATTACCAACCGGAAAAATTTAAAGTGATGTTGCAGCATCATTGGAAGAAAAGGAGTTGTTCAACATGGGGAAAGTATACAGTGCACAAAACGTTGCAGCCTATATTATTTATGAACTAAATGACGTAAAGGAATTTGTGAACGCTTGTGCGATCCAGCAAATTTTGGCGGATGTGAATACGATGTGGCAGCATGTTTTCGGACACAGTGCTTTCTCAGAACAAGCTCACGATCTTGCCACAGCGGGTTATGTTATAAAAGAAGTTGCCGAGGAATACAAAATTCATGGTACAGCCCATATTTTATCGCCAGCTAGAGAGTGGTTCTTAAAATATGGGGAATTTCAGTTAGTAGAGCGCCCATACGCGGTCCCTGACTTCTCGGCAAAAGAGGAAATCGTCATGACCAAGATTTTAACTGCCTATCGTTTACGGGCATATAATGATATAAACGTGGCAGTATAAAATAATTCCGGAACACTAGCGAGCCCCCTTGCTAGTGTTTTTTATTTGGTGATTTTTTTACACGGTGTATATGGTTTATTAGAAGTATGAAAACGATTATTAGAAGAAATTTTGGGGATATTAGAAGAAATGTCGATGTTATTAGAATTTGGGTGAATTTGAAGGTTGGGTACGCTTATTTTCCAGGCAGGAAATGGTTGTTGAAACCGGTGTTTGCGATTTATTAGAACAATGATGAGTGATATTAGAAGAAGTGTGAGCGATATTCGCAAATTGAGTGAGGATATTAGCAGATTGCGACCCCATTTTAGAACATTAACCGGTTATATTAGAAGATCGCAATTTTATTAGAACATTTCAAAATATATTAGACGATTTCCGAATATATTAGAACATAACAAAACTCTCTCAACTGCTTAGCCCCAAACACAAGTAGTGACTGGAAATATTAACATCATAGTCTCCAAATTAGCTCTTAAAAAATAAAATTTGAATGAATATTGACCGTTTACAGTAAACAAATGTCCTTCTAGGCGAGATTATCCTTGTTTTCATGTATTATATAGGATAGAATTTTCTTTAAGATAAATTTTTTGAATTATTCGTTAATATATGCGTGTTAAGAATTTGGAGGAGAAAGGCAATGGCAACAATCAAGGCAGCGATCTTAGGATTTGGCACAGTAGGTCAGGGAATTTACCATATTTTAAATGAAAAGAGGCAGGAGCTTCGCGAAAAGCTGGGTGTTGAACTGGAGGTCGCGAAGATTTTAGTAACCGATGCAAGCCGTGAGCGTGTACCGGGCACAAAACATTTAATGACGGAATCAATGGATGACGTACTGGCGGAAAATAATCTGCAAGTTGTATTTGAAGCGATTGTAAATGAAGAGCCTGCATTCACTTACTTAAAACGTGCTGTTGAGGCAAAATGCCATGTCATTACAGCGAATAAAGTAATGCTTGCAAAACGGGGCGAGGAGCTCGAAGCATTGGCGAAAGTAAATGGTGTATTCGTCGGCTTTGAGGCAACGGTAGCAGGTGGTGTGCCTATTATTAAAACAATGAAAAATATTCTTCTGGTCAACGAAGTAAGCTGCGTTCAAGGAATTTTAAATGGAACAACAAACTATATTTTAACAAAGATGCGTGCAGAGGGCTGGAGCTTTGAACAAGCATTGAGAGAAGCACAGCAATTAGGTTATGCAGAAGCGGATCCATTTAACGATGTATCGGGTCAGGATGCATTTAAAAAGCTGATGATTTTATCGAGCCTTGCATTTGGGGAACAGCCAAATTGGGCAGAGGTAGAAGTGATCGGAATCGATACAATTTCATCAGAACAAGTAGCGGAAGCAACAGCGCAAGGTCTTCGCTATCGTCATGTGGCAGAAGTGGAAAAACTCGAAGACGGTACAATTCATGCAAAAGTGGCACCACTACTCGTGAACAATGAACATCCGCTTTATCCTGTAGATGATGTGTTCAATGCGGTGACGATGGAGACAAACTATATCGGAACATTATCCGTAATTGGGCCTGGCGCCGGGATGTATCCGACAGCAAGTGTAATGGTAGAGGATTATGCTGAAATTATCGGGAAACGTGCAGGGTTTACAGTCACTATTTAATAAGAAGAGATTAAAAAGAAGCGAACTCGATGAACGAATTCGCTTCTTTTCTATTAGTCCTCATCTTTTATATCGACATCTTCGGGAATCGGAGTGTTTTTCCAAATTTCAATTTCTTCTTTAATTCGTTCGAGTTGCTGATGGTACGTATCAAATTGCGCACTATTAATTAAAAAGTGTTCACCATCATGTACTGCTTTTATGCGACCAGCATAAATGTACTGTAAAACCTGATGTTCAGGCATGCCTATATCTGCTGCAGTTTGTTCTACTGTTTTAAACATCATGATGCCTCCTTTTTAGTTTAAGTTAATCTTATTATAAATCGATTTCAACAAAACTTCATCTCGTATGGACTTCTAACGTATGATAGCATAATTAATAAAAATGGGGTGTAGGATGTGAATATTTTACCGTATTTGTTTGTGCTTTTGGCCGCCATGCTTTGGGGGACGGTCGGAACAACACAAACCTTTTTAACGGAAGGGATTTCTTCGTTTGCGGTAGCATGTGTAAGGTCGGGTATTGGCGGAGGCATTTTACTGCTTGCGGTTTTGGCGATGAGGAAAATTTCCTTTCGTAACTGGTCATGGAAGTGGACCATTTTAGCGGCGATCATGATTGCTCTATTCCAAAGTCTGTTTTTCACATCTGTCCGCTTTACAGGAGTTGCAGTAGGAACGGTCGTAACAATCGGCAGCGCGCCTGTATTTGCGGGATTCATCGAGTGGGTTTTTTGGAAAGTACGGCCAACTCTAGTATGGGCAATTGCAACAGTGCTCGCCATTGTCGGCTGCCTGCTGTTATTTATGAATCAAGGTGAGACGGCGATCAACCCGCTTGGCATAGGGTTAGCATTGGCTGCAGGTTCCATGTTTGCCCTTTATACGAATGTGAGTAAGCAGTTGATGAAACGGGAAGAAACATTGCCTGCTGTTGCAATGACTTTTTCCATTTGCGCCTTGTTTTTATTGCCGCTCGCAGCGAAAGACGGTTTTGGCTGGCTGACAGAAGGCGTGAATATATGGCCGATTCTTTTTATGGCACTTGCTGCTACAAGTTTGGCATACATATTATTTTTAGGCGGCTTGAAGAAAATCGGCTCGTCGGCCGCGGTAACATTGAGCTTAGCCGAACCTTTAACAGCCGCATTACTCGGTGTGTTTTTAGTAGGGGAACATTTAACATTTGTTGCATGGATTGGTGTTAGTCTATTATTAGGTGGAATAATTGTGTTAACATTCGGCACAAAGAAAGCTGCTTCATAGGAGGCAGTTTTTTTGCTTTGTTGTGAAAAAAATCTCTGATGTGGCACTGTGGCTGCGTTTATTAGCCGATACTGTGTTGAAAGTAGAAAGTTCTGGCCCGAAAGTGGATCCATTTAAATGAAAAGCCGAACTTTAACGGTGAAAGTAGATCAGTTCGCGTATAAAGTAGAACCAGCAATTTTATTAGCCGATACTGAGTTGAAAGTAGAAAGTCCTGGCCCGAAAGTGGAACCTTTTAAATGAAAAGTAGAATGTTTAGCGGTGAAAGTAGAACGAAACGCATGTAAAGTAGAACTCGCAATTTTATTAGCCGATACTGTGTTGAAAGTAGAAAGTTCTGGCCCGAAAGTGGAACCTTTTAAATGAAAAGTAGAATGTTTAGCGGTGAAAGTAGAACTAAACCCGTATAAAGTAGAACCGGCTATTTTTATTAGACAATACTTCCTCTAAAGTAAAATCTCATTTAATGTAAAATCTAATTTAATGTAAAATAAGAAATCTTAAGAATTTCTTCAGATTTACAGTAGTTAGATGTTAAGAAATGGGCTTTATTATAAACTTATAAGAAAAAGTTGGCTCTTCATTAAATAGTGGAGATGATAAGAAGGTTGATTGGAATGTAGGGGAGGCGACTCCAGCGGGAACAGCACGAGCGAGAGACTACAGGCTCGAGCCGTGCCCGCGGAAAGTGTCCGACCCGGAATGGAAATCAACCACTTGCTATGATGGAGAACAAGAAAGTTGTGAGGTGAGCAAGATGAATCAGCTGACGGTGCTCGTAACAGATGACGATCAGGACATCCGGGACGGCATAGAAATTTATTTGAAAAATGAAGGTTACCGGGTGTTAAAAGCGGCAGACGGGCTTGAGGCAATCGAACTGCTTGAACAAAATGAAGTACACTGTATGATTTTAGACATCATGATGCCGAAGATGGATGGGATTACCGCCACATTCAAAATTCGTGCAGAACGCAATATCCCGATTATTATGCTCAGTGCAAAGGCGGAACAAAGCGATAAAATTCATGGGCTTTCAGTAGGTGCGGACGATTATATTACAAAGCCGTTCCACCCGCTTGAATTGATGGCACGCGTCAAGTCCCAGCTAAGACGCTATGTCAACTTCGGCACGGCAGGAGAAGCCGCTCCGCTTGTTGAAGGACTGGAGCTAGACGCTGCAGCGCGGGAAATCCGTGTGGACGGAGAACCTGTCAAACTGACACCGACTGAGTATAAAATAACTGAGCTTCTACTAAAAAATGCGGGGCGCGTCTATTCAATCAGCGATATTTACGAACTCGTATGGAATGAACCCGCGTATAACGCAGAAAATATTGTTGCCGTGCATATCCGGAAAATCCGTGAAAAAATCGAAGCCGATCCGAAAAATCCCCGTTATTTAAAAGTGGTGTGGGGATTGGGTTATAAAATTGAAAAGTAAAATTTTCTCTTGGGTTGGAGCTCTCGGCGCGGTGATCGGTTTTTATTTTATCGGGACTTATTTTATCGACTATTTGACAGGGCGATTCGTGCCCTTAGTAAAGCAATTCCTATATTTTTTATCTTCATTCAGCGGAAAGCAACCATTTTTGTAAGTGGGTAAGGAATACTTGTTTTATTTGATGCAGCGGGTACTTCAATAGCCTGCTGAATGAAGATAAGCCCCTGGCGGATGTCACAGATTTTTAAAGGGAAGGATGTCAGCCTAAAAACGTCGCGTCGTGCGACAAAGGCTGACTGACCCACGCCCTGTGGGCCTAACTCAAAAAATCTGGACGCAATTACGCCGAGGCGTAATTGATAATTAAGTGAGGAGGAAGAAAAGATGAAAAACAATAAACTATACCTCCAGCTTTTTCTTATATTTGTAGTAGCAACTGCAGTCAGTTTAATTTTTACTAATGGCGGTCGTTATTTAGGAAAAACTTTTTATGAATCGCAAAACTATAACAACGAGGCAGAGAACTTAGTATACGAGTTCTCGCAATATGTGTTTAACACGCCGACGGAAGAGGAATTTAAAGGGGCTTTAACAGTATCGGATGAGGAAATGTACGATTACCGTACATATTACGGCTCCCTTGCTGAGCAAATTCAAAATATTAAAGAGCAGTATTCAAGCGAAATAAACGCAACACAAGATCAGGAAGTAATCGAGGCAATTGAACAAGAACGTGATGCCAAAATTGCCGACATTAAGAAAAACTTTGAAGATGATGAGTATGTAAAAGAAAAAATACTAGTAATTAAGGAAAAAGCAATTCAGCAGAAGCTAAAAGAAATTGAAAGAGAAAAGAAAGAAGTTTTGAGCAAATACAATCACTTTGCTTATGAATTTAAAGATGAAAAAACCGGAGAAGTTTACCGTAATGGCGATATTAGTGAAAAGAGTGTCTTTAAAAAAACAGTTAACAATGTAGGAAAAAACCTCTCAGGTCTCTATCCGCTTAATTATTATGAGTATGATAGCATGGGGGTTCTGCAAGATAGCTATACACTTGAGCAGGATTTATCGGATATTTCGGGTGTTGTAACAGTGCCGGCTAGTTGGATCGCAAACACTCATATAAGCAATGAAAAAAGTGCGTTTATCATTACGAAATATGTGTATTACGGCATTATTCTTGGGGGAATTATCAGTTTCGTTTTATTGATGACTTCTTTAAAACCGACGCTTGAACAGTTCAATCGTCAGTTCCAGCTACGTGAACTATTTGAACGTTTCCCTATTGATATTCGAATCGTAGCAACTCTTATTGCGACATACTTTGCATTTTTATTTAATGGTTCTTTTACAAGATCCATACAGACGCTAATTTATCATTATACGGATAATCGTTCGGGTTTTCTTACGGATTTTATCGTGACAGGCGTTATCAGTTTTGCGCTTATTGTTGCAATAGTCTTTATGGTTGTTTCAATATGGGTAAGTTTAAAAGGGCAACGTGATGTGGAGAAAATCTGGCCGGAGACATTTACGGCGAAGTTTGTAGATGGTGCTATCTCAATGTTTGAAAATCGTTCAATCGGGATGCAGTCACTAATATTGCTTCTTGTTGTTTTCCTTGGAGGCTTTGGATTTGCCGTTGTTATGACAGCAGGCAGTTTCGGTGTTTTCCTGTTCTATATGTTTTTATTTGTAGTGTTCTTTATTCCGGCACTCTATATGTTCATGCGTCGTATGGGCTACCTGAACCGTATTATGCAGCATACTGAAAACATGGCACATGGCCGTCTCACAAAAGATTTAAAGGTGAAAGGGAAATCTCCTTTAGCGCGACACGCCGAAAATTTAAATGGGCTTCGTGAAGGTGTCCGTAACAGTATGAATGAACAGGCAAAAAGTGAGCAGATGAAAACAGAGCTCATTACGAATGTCAGCCATGATTTGCGTACTCCGCTCACATCAATTATTACGTATACGGATTTACTGAAAAATCCAGCAATCACAGAGGAAGAGCGAAAAAAATATATCGACATTTTAGATGCGAAATCGAATCGTTTAAAAACATTAATTGAAGATTTATTTGAAGTATCGAAAATGGCAAGCGGCAATGTAGAAATTACGAAACAGCGCGTCGACTTAGCACAACTGTTGCAGCAGGCGGTCGGTGAGCATGGAGAAGACTTTGCAGCAGCCAATTTGGATTTACGTATCAATATCGCTGAACAGCCGATTTATGCTCGTGTGGACGGGCAAAAATGGTGGCGTGTCATTGATAACTTAATTATTAACGCACGTAAATATTCGTTGGAAGGCACACGTGTTTACGTCAACTTGAAGTCGCATGAGGGGAATGCCGAATTGACTGTAAAAAATGTCGCGAAATACGAGCTGAACGAGGAAGCGTCCCAATTAATCGAGCGTTTCAAACGTGCCGATACATCACGTCATACTGAAGGTTCAGGGCTGGGGCTAGCCATTGCACAGTCAATTGTTGATTTGCATGACGGGCAATTGGACATCGCAGTTGATGGGGATCTTTTTAAAGTGACGGTTAGTATTCCAACAGATAAATAAGGAATGAAAACTGCAGCGAGGGGTGTGTGCCTTGCTGTAGTTTTTTATTTTGGTGGTGCATGTGGGGATATATTGGAAGAAAAAAGTTTTTATTAGAAAAAGTGGATCGGATATTTGAAAGTTCGGATCTGTTATTTGAAAAGTTCATGCACATATTAGAAAATCCGGCGATGATATTAGAAAACCCCGGTTTTATTAGAACAAGTGAATGCCATATTAGAAAAAATCCGAATTTATTAGAAAACCGCAACTGATCGTCTTTGAAACTTTAAAAGATGATAATATTATTGACTAACGCCATAAGTCCAAAATATAGTAAAATAGCACATTGTAGATAAAAAATAAGTTAGGAGCAACATTCCGATGCGTATACTTTTAGGCATAGTAGCATTAGCGATATACAGTGGTCTCACTTTTTATCTTGGCTGGAATTTTAGGGCATGGCTGTTGTCGATTCAGCAATTTCGCTGGCCGATTATTTATTGGACAGTGCTGTTTCTCGTATCATACGGTTATTTTATAGGAAAGCTCCATCCACTGTTCACGCCCTTTTCGGTGCTCGGCAGCTATTGGATGTTCTTTTTGCAATACGGGCTCTTCCTTTGTATCATCGCCAACTTAATCATCAAGTTTACACCGCTTACAACGAAAATGGTCGGTACAGGGGTTGTTGGTTTACTCGTTGTTTTATTGATTGCAGGTACATATTTTGCTTATTCACCGGTAGTTCGAAATGCGACAATCAACATCGATAAACCTGGAGATGATATGCGTATCGTGATGGCATCGGATTTCCACCTCGGTTTGTTGTCAGGGAAAGGACATTTGGAGAAATTTGTTGCGCTTTCAAATGAACAAAATCCTGATTTAGTGCTTCTTCCGGGTGATATTGTCGATGATAGTCCAAAGCGCTTTGTCGAAAAAAACATGGGCGAAGTGATGAAAAATTTAAAGGCGACATATGGTGTATACGGAGTACTGGGTAACCATGAATATTACGGTAATGAAATACCGGAGTTTAAAAAGGAAATGGCTGAAGCAAACGTTAAAATTCTAATGGATGAAACAATTTTAGTGGCGAATCGTTTTTATTTAACAGGGCGGGAAGATGTGACGAACAAAAACCGTTTAGCCTTAAATGAGATGCAGCCCGAAAAGGCAAACTTACCTTGGTTTGTTATGAACCATACGCCGCTGGATTTGGATGAGCCGGCTCGTTTAGGAGCGGATCTCCATGTTTCGGGACATACGCACCGCGGTCAAATGTGGCCAAACCACCTCATAACAGAAAGAACTTTTGAGTTAGATTACGGCCTTCTCAAAAAAGAGCAGTTACATGCGCTTGTTTCGAGCGGCTTTGGTTTTTGGGGGCCTCCGACACGTATTGGCAGTCGCTCCGAATTATGGGTAATAGATGTAAAATTTAGCGAATAAGAAAGCAAAAAGGGGAACAGAAAATGGAATGGATCGAGCTATTAAAAGCTTTAATTTTAGGGTTTGTCGAAGGGATGACCGAATTTGCGCCAGTTTCCTCAACAGGACATATGATTATTGTTGATGATATGTGGTTGCAGACGAAGGAATTTTTAGGATCAGGTTCGGCAAATACATTTAAAATTGTCATTCAGCTAGGATCGATATTGGCAGTTGTTTTCGTTATGTGGAAACGATTACTAAGTCTAGTTGGATTATATAAAATAGAAGGACAGAAGAAGACTCGTTTTAATCTGGGACATGTGATTATCGGTATTATTCCAGCAGGTATTTTTGGCGTACTGTTTGAAGATTTTATCGATGAAAATCTATTCAGCATCAAAACCGTAATTGTAGGATTAATTATCGGAGCGATCTTTATGATTATTGCTGATAAATTTGGACCTAAAAAGCCGGCAATTACGTCACTGGATGATATTTCGTACAGTAAAGCACTGAAAATTGGATTTATCCAATGTTTATCACTTTGGCCAGGGTTTTCACGCTCGGGTTCAACGATTTCAGGCGGGGTATTGCTTGGATTGGACCATAAAACAGCAGCGGACTTTACGTTTATTATGGCCGTGCCGATTATGGCAGGGGCAAGCGGTTTGTCGCTTGTTAAGAACTGGGATCAAATTAACGCCGATCACTTTTGGTTTTATGTAGTAGGTTTTGTAAGCGCATTTGTATTTGCACTTATTTCGATTAAATTCTTCCTGAAGCTGATTTCAAAAGTGAAATTAACGCCATTCGCGATTTACCGAATTGTGCTGGCACTTATATTAATCATCGTTTTAGCTGTATAACAAGTAAAGGAGCTGTCTCGCAATAATATGCGCGGGACAGCTCCTTTTTGCCTTTATTTATTGAACAGATCAAATAATCCGCCGATGCCGCCTTCACCTGCGTCTTTACCGCCACCGCCTTGAGAAATCGGTGCTGCAGCAAACACACGGCTTGCCAGACGACTGAATGGCAATGATTGTACCCAAACTGTACCAGGACCGGAAAGCGTTGCAAAGAATAAACCTTCTCCACCGAATAAAGCCGTTTTAATGCCGCTTACCATTTCGATATTGTAGTTTACATCTTGTGTCATCGCAACTAGACAGCCTGTATCAATACGCAATGTTTCGCCTGGCTGAAGTTTACGTTCATAAATTGTACCGCCTGCATGCACAAAAGCCATACCGTCTCCTTCAAGCTTTTGCATAATAAACCCTTCACCACCGAAGAATCCTGTACCTAATTTTTTCTGGAATTCTACGCCAACAGATACACCTTTTGCCGCAGCTAAAAATGCGTCTTTTTGACAGATGATTTTGCCGTCCAATTCACTTAAATTCATAGGAATGATTTTACCTGGATACGGAGAAGCAAAATACACTTTACGCTTGCCCATGCCGTTGTTAGTGAACGTTGTCATGAATAAGCTTTCACCTGTAATTAAACGTTTTCCTGCGCCAAGTAATTTCCCCATTAATCCGGAGCCCTGATTTGCAGAGCCATCACCAAATACTGTTTCCATCTGGATTTGATCTTCCATCATCATTAAACTTCCGGCTTCTGCTACAACCGTCTCCTGCGGGTCAAGCTCCACCTCTACAAACTGCATATCATCGCCGTGTAAAACGTAGTCGATTTCATGATTTTTCATTTTTATGTCCCCTTACAATTCAATTTAATATTTACAATAATAGATACGCTTGAAGATTCCAAAAGTTTCAAAACGGAGAAAATAATATTTGGCTATGAATAATATTCGTTCGTTATTCTTTTTGAGAGAAAAAAGGAATAAAGTAGAGAATGTCGAATAATAAAAAGGTAAATGAGAATTTGTGAGGTGGAGAAATGAAGCTGTTAAATTTTATTGGTGGAGAATGGATAGAAGACAATTCATTGCAAACGATGCCTGTGATCAATCCTGCAAATGGTGAACAGTTAGGAACGATACCACTTTCGACAAAATTCCAAGTCGAACTTGCTGCACAAAAGGCGAAGGAGGCCCAAAAAGAATGGGCGCTTGTCCCTGCGCCAAAGCGTGCGGATTATTTATATGAAATTGCATTTAAACTGAAAGAAAAGAAAGAACATCTTGCGCAAATATTAACGAAGGAAATGGGCAAAGTCATTGAAGAAGCACGAGGGGAAGTGCAAGAAGGAATCGACATGGCACTTTATATGGCAGCGGAGGGAAGACGTTTATTTGGAGAAACGGTCCCGTCGGAATTGCCGAATAAGTTTGCGATGAGTGTACGCGCACCGATTGGAGTGGCTGGACTTATTACGCCGTGGAATTTCCCGATTGCAATAGCAACATGGAAGTCTTTCCCTGCACTCGTTGCCGGTAATACGGTTATATGGAAGCCTTCTAACGAAACACCTTTCATGGCTTACGAGCTTGCCAAAATATTTGAAGAGGTCGGCTTACCGCCTGGTGTCGTCAACGTTGTATTCGGTTCCGGTCCTACGGTGGGAACAGCGATCGTCGAGCATCCGGACATCCGTGTGATTTCCTTTACAGGGTCAACAACGACAGGAAGCAAAGTAGCCGAGCTTGGCGGAAAACATCTGAAGAAAGTTTCGCTTGAAATGGGCGGGAAAAATGCGGTCATTGTAATGGATGATGCTAATTTAGATTTAGCGCTTGAAGGTATTTTATGGAGTGCTTTTGGTACGGCTGGGCAGCGCTGTACAGCATGCAGCCGTGTAATCGTGCATAAAAATGTAAAACAGGAGTTGGAAAATCGTCTTGTGGAAGCAACGAAGCAGCTGACAATCGGAGACGGATTGGACCCTTCAGTTAAAGTAGGGCCAGTCATTAATAAGGCCGCACTGGAAAAAATTAATCATTATGTACAGATCGGTAAGCAGCAAGGCGCAAACTTGCTGATTGGCGGAGAAATTTTATCAGAAGGCGAATTGTCAAAAGGCTATTACTATGCCCCGACAATTTTTACCGATGTGGAGGCAACTAGTATTCTTGCACAGGAGGAAATTTTCGGTCCTGTTATTAGTATTATTGAAGTTAGCAGTTTGGAAGAGGCGATTGAAGTAAATAACGGTGTGAAGTTTGGCTTATCAAGCTCGATTTTCTCACAAGATATCAACAAAATCTTCAAAGCACAGCAGTTGCTTGATACAGGAATTGTTTATGTAAATGCCGGTACAACAGGTGCGGAAATTCACTTGCCGTTTGGCGGTACAAAGGGTACAGGAAATGGCCACCGCGATTCAGGGCAGGCAGCGCTTGATGTGTATACGGAATGGAAGAGTATTTATGTAGACTACAGCGGCAAGTTGCAACGTGCCCAAATCGATAATAACGCTTGATGATTCATCTACTCGAATCATCACATCTCAAAAAATATGTGGACGCAATCACGCTGATGCGTAATTGACTTAATAAAAAAGGGGATGTTTACATGAAAGTAGTAGTGTTAGGTGCAGGATTGATGGGGAAAGAAGTAGCACGCGATTTAGTCCGTAGTGAAGATGTGAAGAAGATTTTTTTAGCCGACGTTTCAACAGCTCCTGCAATGGAATTCGTTAATTCATTAAATACAGATAAGGTGGAAGTTGTACAGCTTGATGCAGAAGATGACAAAGCATTGCGTGATGTCATCAGCCACGGCGATGTAGTAGTGAATGCGCTGTTCTATAAGTTTAATGAACGTGTGGCAAAAGCGGCAATTGATGCAGGGGTACATTCAGTAGACTTAGGAGGCCACATTGGCGGGATTACAGAATCTATTTTCGAACTGCACGGTCAGGCAGTCGATAAAGGTGTCACGATTATTCCGGATCTAGGTGTAGCACCGGGAATGATTAATATTTTGACAGGTTATGGGGCGACAAAGATTGATTCGGTAGAGTCGATCAAACTTTATGTAGGTGGAATTCCAACAACACCACAGCCTCCATTACATTATATTCGTGTCTTCTCGCTGGATGGAGTATTCGATCACTATACAGAGCCTTCGAAAATGATTCAAAAGGGTATGCTTGCTGAGGTTGAATCTTTAACTGGACTGGAGCCGATCTACTTTGACGAGTTTGGAGTATTGGAGGCATTCTACACATCAGGCGGAATTTCAACGTTATATAAAACATTCCCTCATGTGAAGACACTCGAATACAAGACAATCCGCTATAAAGGGCATGCCGAGCAGTTCAAACTGCTTGCTGACTTAGGCTTCCTTGATAAAAACAATACCGTTGAAGCTGGCGGTCGTGAAGTAAATGTCCGAGAAGTAACAAGAGAAGTTTTGGAGAAAAAACTGGATATCGGAAATAATGTCGATGCCGTACTATTACGTGCAATTATTTCAGGTGAAAAGTCAGAAGAGCAAATTACGTATGAATATGAAATGGTCGTACGAAAAGATATAGAGCAAAACGTGACAGCGATGGCCCGTGCGACAGCAAATACGATTTCAATCGTGGCCCAAATGATCGGCAAAGGACTGATTGGAGAGCGCGGTGTATTTGCACCGGAAACTGTTGTACCAGGTCGTGAGTTTATTCAGGAAATGGCAAGCCGTGGTGTTGACATTAAAGAAACATCACACCGTTCATCGATGATTGTAAAGTGGTAGGGGTGAAGGGATGAATTTCGAGTTCACAGAAGAACAGACGCTTTTACGAAAAACTGTGAGGCAATTCGTTGATGCAGAGATTATCCCTTATATTGCGGAATGGGATGCGGGCGGTGGTTTTGACCCGAAAATATGGAAGCGTCTCGCCGAACTGGGCTTAATGGGCGTTTGTGTACCGGAGAAGTACGGCGGAGCAGGAATGGACTATAATTCGCTTGCAATTGTCTGTGAGGAGCTGGAGCGCGGAGATACGGCATTTCGTACAGCCGTTTCCGTGCATACTGGCTTAAATAGTATGACGCTCATGCAATGGGGAACAGAAGAACAGAAGGAAAAATATTTGGTCCCCCAGGCAAAGGGAGAGAAAATCGGCGCATTCGGTCTGACAGAACCTGGAGCAGGCTCGGATGTTGCGGCGATGAGTTCATTTGCGAAGCGCAATGGGGACCATTATATTTTAAACGGTCAAAAGACATGGATTTCCTTATGTGATATTGCGGATCATTTCCTTGTTTTTGCGTATACAGATAAGGAAAAAGCGCATCACGGAATTTCCGCATTTATCGTTGAACGTGAATGGACAGGGTTTAGCTCAAAGGCGATCAAGGGCAAATACGGTATTCGTGCAGGCAATACAGGTGAACTGTTCTTTGAGGACGTCAAAGTACCGGCAGAAAATTTGCTCGGTGAAGAAGGCGAAGGGTTTAAAATTGCGATGTCCGCATTGGATAATGGCCGTTTTACTGTTGCTGCAGGCGCGGTTGGCTTAATACAAGCGTGTATCGAAGCGAGCGTCAAGTACTGCAAAGAACGGGAAACTTTTGGGAAGCCGATTGGTGAGCATCAACTAGTCGGTCAAATGCTCGCAAAAATGGAAGCCGGCTATGAAATGAGTCGCCTGCTCGTGTATCGTGCAGGTGAGCTGAAAAATAAAGGCGTCCGCAACACTAGGGAAACATCTCTCGCCAAATGGCAGGCGTGCGACTTTGCGAATAAAGCTGCGGATGATGCAGTTCAAATTCACGGGGCGTACGGTTATTCCGATGAGTACCCGGTAGCCCGTTATTTACGCAATTCCAAAGCACCGGTCATTTATGAAGGGACACGTGAAATTCATACAATGATGCAGGCAGATTATGTGCTTGGCAAACGCGCGGATAAGAAATTACGCCGGATGCTGCCAAGCTGGCCGTTTGAATAACTTCATGAAGCGGAAGGGTTATGCAGACCTTTCGCTTTTTTGTATTGTAAGCAGCAGACAGGTGATTCGGCCGGATTGACGAATATAAAGGGAATAGTGGCTAATAAAAAATAAATACGGCTAATATATTTCAAAATGGCGAATACCTTGCTGAATTTGACGATTATGTTAAGTGAAATGACGAATATGAAAAGGAAAGTGACGAGTAAGTCAGTCCAAGTGGCGATTACTGCCTAGAAATGGGCTAATAAATTTAAACTGTCGAGTAAATTAGACGTCTTAGCTATTTGGAAATTCATGTTAGTATAAAATTGAAATAATGAATCAGTATTAAAGGGGAGATTTGAAATGGTAATAATTCGGACAATGCATGTTGAAGACATACCTCAAGTTCAGGATGTGGCAAAAAAATCTTGGAATGCTACATATGAAGGAATCATTCCTTTTGAGATCCAAGAAAAATTCCTGAAAGTTGCCTACAATAACGACAGGATGAAACAACGATTGGAACGTTCTTTTCTTTTTGTAGCTGAAATTGACAGTAATGTTGTAGGGTTCGCGAATTTCTCTCCTGTTAATGATGAGGGGAAAGCGGAACTCGGGGCGATCTACCTTTATCCAGAATATCAGGGAAAAGGGATTGGCTCGGCTTTATTGCAAAAAGGAATTAATGAACTGGAAGGTGTAGAGGAAATTTATATAAACGTCGAAAGGGACAATGAAATTGGCAAGAGCTTTTATGACGCAAAAGGCTTTCAGGTTTTGAAAGAGTTCGATGATGATTTTGAGGGACATACATTAAAAACAGTGCGAATGGTTTTAAATGTATAGCTTTGTCAGTAAAGATAATCAAAGGGGGAAATAAATATGAATACTGAAGTTCAAAACCTATACAATAAACTCATTGATGCCTGGAATAGACGTGATGCTCAAGGGATGTCTGATCCATTTGCAGAACATGGAGTCCAAATTGGATTTGATGGAAGTAAGCTGATAGGCAAAGAAGAAATTTTTTCGCATCTTTTTACTATTTTCGAAAACCATCCAACCGCTCCTTTTATAACGAAAGTAAAAGAGATACGTTCGCTGGGTACTGATGCAGCAATATTATATGCTATTGCAGGAATGATTCCTCCTGGAAAATCAGATATTGAACCCGCAGTAAATGCCCATCAAACACTAGTCGCTGTGAAAAAAGACAACGGTTGGCAAGTTGAACTATTTCAAAATACCCCTGCACAGTTTCATGGAAGACCTGAATTAGTGGAGGAAATGACGGAAGAATTAAGGGAGTTGCTTTAGTTTTAGTGGAGAGTGATAGGAATGGTTAATTGGAAGAAGAGTAAGGGAGTGCTGGGTGCGGTCGTTTTATGTGGTGTGATTTGGTTTGCCCATCCGGCACAAGTACAGGTAAACGAATTGGAAGTACAAATAAGTGCGCAATATACGTAAGGTTATACATAGTGTTTGGGTGTTTTGAGAGTGAAGAAGGGCGAGCTTAGCATACTGAGCTTGCTTTTTTATTTTATACAACGAATAGCAATCAATGTTTTAAATAAGCCGAAAGAGCGAATGCTAAATGAAGTATAAATGACTAAAAGAAGTGTAAATTATGATTCTATATATGGATAAAGGATTAGGTTATATTAACCGAATTTTGATATTTCAGTATATTTATTTTGATAATAAAATTATATATGGAATAATTTTATTATTCTAGAGATAAGAGGGGTTACAGAAGATGAAGAAACATGGATACTTATTTTTAGCGATGTTTTCAAGTTTGATGCTTGCCGCATGCGCGGAACAAAAAAGTGAAGAGAAAGAAGTAATTACAACAACTGCTGATCAGAGTGACTGGTCCTATGAGGAAACGACTGGACCTGAACACTGGGGAGAACTCCATCCCAGTAATTTAGCATGTGTGAATGGAAGTGAACAATCGCCGATTAATGTTGAATTTCCCGAAGTGAAAGCAGATGGAAATTTAAAAGGGAATGAGATTCACTATGAACCAGCACCGTATACACTCGAAAATAACGGTCATACGATACAGGCGAATGCCACAACAGAAAGCAATCACATTATTATTGAAGACAATGAGTACAAGCTTTCACAATTTCATTTTCATACACCAAGCGAGCACCAGTTTAATGGGCAAAACTATGATATGGAACTGCATTTAGTACATAGTGACAAGGATGGAAAGCTGGCTGTTATTGGGTTAATGATTCAAGAAGGAAATGAAAATAAACAGTTTGCATCGATGTGGAATGAATTACCGACAGATAAAACGGCAAAAGATAATTCCGAAAAGCATATCATTGACTTACAGGCTTTACTGCCGGAGAATGAAACAACTTTCCAATATGCCGGTTCATTAACGACACCTCCTTGTACAGAAGAAGTACAATGGATTGTTTTTGAGCAGCCAATTGAAATGTCAAAAGCACAAATAAAAGCTTTCCAGAAGATTTTCCCCGATAATCACCGTCCTGTTCAGCCAATCAATGAACGGGAAATCAATAAAAGCGGAGAATGAAAAGTTTAGTAAAAGCACGCAAACCATTGTTGAAGTGACCCCTAAAAGTTAGACACATCTAACAATTGAGGTGCAGTTCATTGTTTGCGTGCTTTTGTATTAATGTTACCGAATCTAAATACATAGCAAATTCCTTTTATTTACTGTATAATTATCTTGAATTCAAGATAAATTATTTCAATGATGAAAGGTGATTCAGAGTGATTTTACATAATCCTTCTACTAAGCGATTTACAGCAAAGAATGAATGGCAAGAAACCCACTTTAGTTTTTCATTTGGTCCGTATTATGATGAAGAAAATATTCAATTTGGTCCGTTGCGTGTTTTAAATGATGATATCGTTAAACCAAACAAGGGGTTTGGCATTCATCCGCACAGGGATGCAGAAATTGTATCGATTGTATTAAAAGGGCAGTTAAAGCATGAAGATAATTTAGGAAATGTCGGTACCCTTCAGTACGGGAATGTGCAAAGAATGACAGCTGGTACGGGTGTACTTCATTCGGAGGTGAATCCAACAGAAGCTGAGGATACTCACTTTTTACAATTATGGATTCTTCCAAATCAGAAGCAGTTAACACCATCATATGAAGATATTACGTTTGATCCTGACAAGTTAAGAAATGAATTGTTACCGGTCGTATCCCATAATGCTGGGGGAAATGTAGCGATGATCCATCAGGACGTTACGCTATATCTTTCAAAATTAGATGCGGAAAAAGAAATTCAATTCCAGCAAGAAGAAGGACGTAAAATTTATGTATTTGTCATTGAAGGAGAAGTTTCTCTAAATGGGGATGTTACGTTACAAAGACGTGATGACGCACGAATCACCGACCTTCATTCGTTAACAATACATGCAAAAAAGGATGCATTTATCCTTTTAATCGATCTGCCTGGAGGTGAAGGATAGATGCTATATGTACGTCATACTGTCGGCAGCAGACTATTCTGCGAAACTACAGAATATGAAATTAAACCAGCTGAAAACAGTTGGGAAATTTCTTTTAACACCAATAAAGAAACCATCAATACGTTATTGAAATTCCGAGATGAACTCAATATTTTTTATGTAGAAGAAGATAACCAGAATCAAAAAACATGGTTCTATTCATCTGAAGGGGATGTGCGTTTCTTGGAGGATGAAAGTAAATGTATAATTACATGTGATTATAAGACTATTTACCCGGTATAATTATAAAAAGAGGGTCCTGCCTAATAGTTATACAGGACCCACTTTCGTTTATTTCAGCATTGTCGTTTTTAAAAATTCTTGAGTTCGCTCTTGTTTCGGATGGTTGAAAAATTGATCAGGGTTGCCGCGCTCGATAATTTTCCCATCATGCATATACACGATCCAGTCAGCCACTTCTCTGGCAAATCCCATTTCATGGGTTACAACAACCATTGTCATTCCTTCTTGAGCCAATTCTTTCATCGTTGTTAAAACCTCTCCCACAAGCTCTGGATCAAGTGCAGATGTCGGTTCATCAAATAGCATAATATCTGGTTCCATTGCAAGTGCTCTAGCAATTGCTACCCGTTGCTTTTGCCCGCCGGATAGTTTATTAGGGTAGACATCGGCCTTATCTTCCAAGCCGACTTTTTCCAGGAGTTGTTTTGCTTTGGAGATTGCCTCCTTTTTGTCAATGCCCTTAACCATAACTGGGGCCTCAATAATATTTTCCAAAACAGTTTTGTGAGGGAATAGGTTAAAATGTTGAAACACCATTCCTACCTTTTCCCTTATGTTGTTAAGGTTATCATTTTTAGGGTCGACTTCTTTTCCACCTATAGTAATACTGCCGCTATCTTTTCTTTCTAAAAAATTCAGACATCGAAGGAGAGTACTTTTCCCTGAGCCACTTGATCCTATTAAACAAACAACATCGCTTTCGTAAACGGTCATATCGATATTTTTTAATACATGCAAGTCGCCAAATGACTTATTCAATTGATTAATTTTAATCATTTCTTTTGCTTCCATTGCTTACGCCTCCTACCTGTCGCTAATTGCTAATCTCTTTTCGAAACGGTTTACTATTAATGTTAACAACGCCACTAATACTAAGTAGTAGATTGCAACAATCAGTAAATAGGTCATTTCGTCAAAGTTATTAGATCCTAGCGTTGTCGCTACATTAAAGAGTTCATTCATCGAAATAAATGCGGCTAACGAAGAATCTTTCAAACCGATAATAAATTGGTTACCCAATGGAGGGAGCGCACGGCGGAATGCCTGTGGAAGAATAATTCTTCTTAATGTCAGAACTTTGGTCATCCCTAAAGAGCGTCCAGCCTCCATCTGACCTTTATCGACTCCTTGGATAGTACCTCGAAGAATTTCAGAAATGTATGCGCCATTATGAAGCGCCAAAGCAAGTGAAGCAGCCCAAAAATCGGGAAGAAGGAAAAGCCCGCTAAGTCCGAAGTAGAGGATAAAGATTTGAACAATTAGCGGTGTTCCGCGGACTAAAAAGACATATATATCTGAAATGAGTTCTAATACTTTTATTTTAGAAATTTTCATCAGGGCAAAGAAAAGCCCGATTACAATACCTATTAAGATGGATACAACCGTCAGCTCCAATGTTAAGAGCATGGCTTTAAGAAAAACATCTTTTGTATCGATTAATACTTCTATAAAATGTGAAAAACTTGGCACTGTACCTACTTCCTTTCTTATTAGAGGATTGAATTATTCTGGTTTTTTTGTGATGTCCTCACCAAAATACTCCATGCTAATCCGAGAAAGTGTTCCATCTTCCCGGAGTTTATCCAGCGCCTCGTTAACTCGCTTCAATAGGTTGGGGTTATCTTTAGGCAGTACAATTGCTTGTTCACTGCGTTCGATTAATTGCTGCCCTTCTACTTTAAACCCTTCTTTTGCAGCGTTTTTTCCGGTAACAAAATCGGTGATGACCGCATCATGACGACCACTGTTTAACGCCTGTAAAGCTGTAATGTCACTGTCATAGGTTTTAACATTGTCGGTATATCTGGAGGCTGTATCAGCATAGGTTGACCCTTTTGCTACAGCTACTTCTTTTCCGGCTAAATCATCGACAGTTTTAATATCACTATCAGGTCGGGTAAAAATTTGCGGTCCGGAATAATAATAGGGGGTAGAGAAAGCAACATGTTTGCTTCGCTGTGGATTAATCGTGTGGCTGGCAACAGCTACATCTGCACGGCCAGTTTTGACTCCTTCTACAATTCCTTTAAATTTAATCCGCTTTTGAACCGGTTCCAGACCGAGTTCTTTTGCGATCGCTTCGCCAACTTTGATGTCAAATCCTGACATCGTAAGATCCTCATTATTTACATAGCTAAATGGTTTAAACTCTCCAGAAGCAGCAAAAACAAACTGATCTTTATGTATCAATTCTGATCCGTCGGCAAGCTTTTCCTTTTCCGCACAAGCAGATAAGAAGCAAGCCGCGATAAAACTGAAAATCAATATGAACTTCTTTTCCAACCGCATATTACGTATCAACTCCTCTCATGTATTTCTACAATCTGTTTGGTTAAATATCTTACTAAAAAAGTGAATACCCCTTTTACCCGTTATATAAACAAAATGTGCCAGGGGATGAACCATATTAATACGATTTTTTTTGGTTGTAAATGTCGAGTATTTTTATAATTGCTTTGCTAATATATCCATGAAGGAGGGATATGTTGTTAAAAGAATTAAATCAGGTGATTGAATATATTGAAGATCATTTAACCGATGACTTGTCACTTGAAAGCATTGCACATTATGCCGGATGTTCCGACTATCACTTTAGAACCGTATTTTTTCATCTTTCTGGGATGACGTTAAATGAATATGTAAAGAACAGAAAACTATCGGAAGCGAATAAGGAATTATTGAATGGCGAAAAGGTAACGGATGTAGCATTTAAATATGGTTACCAGTCCGTCGACGGTTTTACAAGAGCATTTAAAAAATGGTGTGATTGCTTACCTTCAGATGTCATCAAAAAGAAAATAAGCAAATCATTTCCTAAACTCACATTTGTAATAACTGTAAAAGGAGGAGTTTCGATGGAATGGAGAATAGAAGATAAACAAGCGTTCAGTTTAGCAGGGGTAAGTAAGCGTGTGCCTATGCAATTTGAAGGTGTTAATCAGGAAATCGTAGAGCTGGCCAAAAGTATAACGGAAGAGCAGAGAAAAGAAATGCGTGCACTTCAAAATATAGAGCCTTTTGAAATTGTGAATGCATCTTATCATGCTGATGCGAATTTCCTGAAAGAAGAAGGGAGGTTAACGCACTTGATAGGTGTCTTAACGACTAAAAATGAGGTTAGTGAACAATTAGAGAAAGTGCAAGTTGAAGCATGTATGTGGGCGGTATTTCCAAATGAAGGTCCGTTTCCATCTACCTTACAAGAAACAATGGCCAAAACATACTCGGAGTGGCTTCCTACTTCTGATTATGAAATTATCAAAGCACCTACGTTTTCGTTTACTAAAATAGATGAAAATAAAAAGAATTATGCTTATAGTGAAATTTGGCTCCCTGTTCGGAAAAAATAGTAGGTAGGATATCCTTGCAGTATGGCAGAACAAGGCTAACAATTAGAAGGAGGGGATAGAGTGGCACTAATAACTCCGAAATGTATGAAATGTAATAATGAAATTAAAGACGATGAAAAAGTATTGGTTGAAGTGCGTTACCCGAAGCGAAAAGGGTTTACGGAAATCAAAGCTTATTTGAATCTGGAAGGCAAATTTATTTGTGAAAAGTGCTCAACTGAAATTAATATTTAAACTTATAAAAGTTGCTCCATTGGTAAATAAACCTGGAGCAACTTTCCGTATGTTTAGGCAACTTTTTTACATGCTTCTGCACATTTAAAGCACGCTTCCGCACATTTTTGGCAATGGTCATGATCGTGCTTTTTGCATTCATTTCCACATGCTTCACAAATTTTGGCACAAACGGCAGCCAGTTCGGAAATAAAGGGTGTACCTCTAGAAATCGCCTGTTCCAAGTAGTTGCAAATATCTGCGCACTCTCTGTCCAAACGGATACATTCCGTCATCATCTGAACGTGATCCTCTTTTAAGCAGGCGTCAAAACAGTGGTTGCATGCTGCCATACACTCATGTAAAGTTTGCAGCAATTGTTGATGTTGCTCATGTGACATTTCCCATTCCTCCTCGTAAGTTTGTACACTCTAATTTTCCCGTTATTTTGTCGGGTAAACTAATATAAAATAATCCTTAAAAAAATGTAAGGTTATGAAAATACCGTGCAGGGGTATAATAAGTTGGGGAACAAATTTAAAAAAAGGGAGAAATGCAGCGATGAAAAAAAAGAGATTAGTAACAGGTGCGCTCGTTTTAAGTACAGCGCTCGTTTTAGCGGCTTGTGGTGGAAATGAAGAAGAGTCAAACTCTACAGAAGAAATGGATCATTCAAATATGGAACATGCCCAAATGGACCATTCAAGTTCAGGTGAAGTACCTGAAGGATTGGCGAATGCGGAAAACCCTACATATCCAGTTGGCAGCGAAGCAATAATTAATGCCGATCATATGGGCGGTATGAATGGCGCAAAGGCAACCATTACCGGAGCATTTGATACAACTGTTTATATGGTTACGTATACTCCAACAACGGGTGGCGAGCCAGTTGAAGATCACAAATGGGTTATTCATGAAGAGCTTGAAGACGCTGGAGAAGCAGCATTCAATTCTGGTGAAGAGGTCGTATTAAATGCGGAACATATGGACGGGATGGATGGCGCGGCCGCTACAATTGATTCGGCTGAGCAAACGACCGTATATATGGTGAGCTATACAGATACTGAAACAGGTGAGGAAGTAACGCATCATAAATGGGTTACAGAAAGTGAACTTTCCCCTGTGGAATAAAGCCCAAAAAATAATTAAGCCTTAGTTAATAAATAGGTAAGGTCCTTCACATAATGGAGTGAAGGGCTTTTTACATATTGAATAAAGCGGTAAATTACATGAACTAGTGTATTTAATGTTAAACTCAATAAATAAACATATAGTGAATATAAAAAGACGAATTTCATTTTGAGCAATATAGAATCCCTTTAAAAGTAATTGGATCATGTATTTTTCTTTTAACACTGATGAAGGGAAAGATGATATGGTAAAAGACTTCGAAAAAGTAATGGAAACTCTCTCAAAAATAAATGTATTATCCAATCCGAACAATGAGCCAGTTACGATTATTGGTGAAGCAGAGAATTTGAAATGTGTCGGAATCGGGACGGACGCGGCAGTTTTTCGGTCAGAACACACCCCGGCTTATGCATTCAAACTATATGCGAAAGATAAATCAGCCAAAGTAATGGTGGAAGAAAGTGTTTACCGGAAGTTAGGCAATTCGCCTTTCTTTTCAACCTGTTTTGGTTCGAACGACAATTGCCTCGTATTAAGTTACGAGGAAGGGAAGACGCTATTTGAGTGTATCCTTGAAGGCATCCATATTCCGGAACAGGCGATAAATGATGTCGAAGAAGCAAGAGAATATGCGCGCAGTAAGGGCCTGAATCCGCGTGATATTCATTTGAAAAATATACTGCTGCAAAACGGCAGAGCTAAAATAATCGATGTTTCCGAATATACGATGTCCGGTAATGATTTTCGATGGGAACATTTAAAAAAGGGGTATGAGCAATACTATCATTTAATTGACGGAAAATCCGTACCGAGTGGGGTGGTTGAAACCGTTCGTAAATGGTATAACAGGCGAGGGAAGAAATCATTGTCATTTGAAGAAATTACAACACCTATTTTAAAACTTTTCTTTAAAAATTGATAAGTTAAAAAGCCTCGCATTTTGATGATATATTCATCTGAATGCGTGGCTTATTTAAATAGATCCATTTCGTACTTTTTCGATCAGTGAAGAAATCCATTCACCTTCATTATTAAAACGACTTGTAAAATAGCCGGTTAAAAAATCCCCACCTTCTTTTTTAGAACCTTCCAGCTTAACTTGCATATTCAAACTTGTAATATAATCTATTTTCTTTTCAAGCTTTTTTAATTTCTCTTCAAGAATCATAATGATTTTTGCACGATCTACAAAGTCCAGATTCATTAATCCAACAATTGTATCTGAGAGAGAATCAGCTTTTTCAAAAAGCTGATAAATTTTTTGTGGAAGTATTGCTAGGCCCTGTTCGGTAATGGCGAAAACTTGCTTATCGGGCCGATTCTCTTCTTTAATGATCTCTGTTGGTTCGATAAGACCCTGCTTTGTCAAAGATTCAAAATGATAATAGAGCTTGCTTTCCGTCAGGTGCGCCAATTTATCAAAAGGAATCGGTTCTGACAGCTCTTTTTTTAGTTTATATGGATAGCTGCTTTCTTTCGCTAACTTGCTCAATATATAAATTTGGATGGACATAGTATTCTCCTATACTTTATACATTTTAATCTCCGCTTATATAAATACAACTCGTGCTAAAAATAGCACGAGTTGTATTTTTTCTTAGTTTAACAAAGTTATGCCATAACTTCATCCGCTTTTTTTAAAGAAGCTGGTTGTTCAGCTGGTGCATCAACTGGAAGCGGCTTATGGAAAACCCAAACAATGATAATATTAATAAGCATTGCTCCGGCTCCCACTGCAGCTAATCCCCATAGGTATGGGGCAGGGCTGATCGAACCAAACATAATCGCTAAATACGATTGAACAGAATGGTACATCGGCGTAATATAGCTAAACCATTCATATGGTGCGTACATCATATCACGTGGAATCGTAGCACCGTTCGCCAACGTTTGCATAAGCAGAATCGGAATGTTAAGAATCATACCGCCTTCACCAAGGATAAAGATTGGAATTGCACACACATTAAATGCAGCCATATATAATAACATCTGCTGTCCGGCAACAGGTAACAATACCGATGTGTCGACATCTGCAATTAGAAAGGCAACAGTTAATGAAGCGATAGTTGAAAGTATCGCAATTATTAAAGCAGTCAACTGTACATAAAAAAATAATTTTGTTTTACTCGCCTTACCACGGCTCGCTTTAAATGAACCGACTAACTGCATTCCTGCAATCATTGCACCTACATAACAAGCCATTGTTAAAAACATTGGCAGCATACTATTATGCATTCCCGTTGGCACATCATTCATAATGACATAGTTACCAGTGTAGCTATTTTCGATTTGCTCAGCCATTTCGGCAGCCTGTTCTTTCGGAAGGTTGAAGTTCATTAAAATTCCTTGAGCTGTTTGTTGTGAGAAATTTGCACTTAACTCATTATTAATTTGAGTAACTACAGATGACATAGAAGAGGAAACCATTGTAGATGAGGCTTCATTAACTGTGAAGTCAATGTTTGTTCCTTTACCGCTTTGTGCATCCGCTGAGAAGTTTTCAGGGATATGAATAACTAATGCAAGTTCATTGTGCTCTAAATCTTTCAGAGCTTGTTTATTTGTTAAGTCTGTTTCGATTGACTTAAATGGTAAGCTTTCGCCTAGTTGCACAGCGATCTGATTACCTGATTCGCCTTTGTCTTCATTTACGATGGCAATTTTTAATTCATCCATATTGCCAGGAATTGCTGTGTACCCAGGTAAAAAGATTCCAAGCATCGCTACCGCATAAAATATTCCCATAAAAATAGAAGCAATTGCCCCTTTTGATTTTAAAAACTGTTTAAATTTCACGTATTGTTTCCTCTCTTATACAATCTTTAATTTAAGTACTCTAATTAAAGTACTTTGTTTTTAGTATTCTATATTATTAATGATTTATCTGTAAAGTAATAAGTAGGTCATAAATATTACGATAATGTGAACGGTTAGAAATATAAAAACATGATTTATAAAGAGAAGATTACTTTATAAAAATCGAAAAATTCTGTAACTTTTACACTTTTTCTAAGTCTAATTAAATACAAAGTATGGAAAAGGAGGATTTAACATGAAGAATGGCAAACTTTTTGGAATGGCGCTTGTCACTTCACTCGTTGCGGTTTTTGCGCTAAGTTATTTTATGTTCTTCAAAAACACGGAAGTGCAGGCAACTGGTATTTTATTCGAAGGGGAAACGTATTCCATTACGTTAAAGCAGCCAATTACTGAAAAAAGTTTAACAGATGGGTCCATTCTAGTAGTCGGTGAAAACGATAAAAGCGCAAAGGCGAAATTGTCGGTTGATAAAGCCGGGACTACTATTTCTGTCGATGGACTGGGTGTAGGGAAATATACGCTCCAAATTAAGCAAACAGCATACGCAAAGAAAGCAAAATCGCAGCAGGAACAGTCGGTTGCACTTGAAGTTGTAAGGAAAGTGGAAAAACTTACGTCAACGGAAGATTTAAAAGATTATTTTAGGGCGTTTGTAGCGCAAGAAAATGCGGCATCTAGTCGCTCTAATGATATGGTAAAAGAGGAATCGGCAATGTCGATGGAAAAAAGTGATTTAAGTAGTAGCGGACCGAGTTATTCTACTACAAACAACCAGGTGGAGGGCATTGAAGAAGGTGACAGTACGATTACGGACGGCCGATCGATTTATACGATTGTCGACAATAAAGTAGTCATTGTTGATGCAAAAACTATGCAGGTAGTAAAACGTTTAAAGGTAGGCAAAGACATTTATCCATCGCATTTAATGCTGCATGATCAAACATTAATTGTCGGATACACACAGTATGTGGAAACACAAAGAGAGCCGCATTATGACGGGAAATCGGTAACAAAAATTGCCTTTTACGATATAAAAGATGCAAAAAATCCAACTCTCGTACGTGAAGTGGGGCATGATGGGGATATTACGAATATCCGTAAAGCAGGCAACTATTTGTACGTTGTATCAAGTCGTATGCCGAACTACTGGCTGCTTCAGGAAACACCGGATGTAGAGCTCCGTCCATCTACGTACGATGGGGAGAAGGAAACCATTATGCCGGTCGATAAAATTCGTATGCTGCCTGAAAGCAATGAACCAAATTATTTGATCGTATCAGCAATCGATGTGAGCAATGTAAAGTCGAACGCATGGAAAACAGAGAGCTTCCTAGGTAACAGCGGGCAACTATACATGTCAGAAAACGCAATCTATATTGCATCGATGAATCATTATGGTTTCTGGCCTGTAATGGAGCGCACCTCTCTTGACGACACGGTATCTAATACAATGCCAGCAAATCAAAACAATGAAACGACAATATATAAAATTTCAATTGATAAAACAACGGTAAAAATGACAGCGCAAGGAAAAGTACCTGGTTCAGTATTGAATCAATTTTCAATGGATGAGCATGATGGGCATGTACGGATAGCTACAACAGAAGGCAGTGCATGGGGAACAACGGCCAATTCGAAAAACCATCTATTCATTTTGGATGAAAACTTAAAACAAGTTGGTGCGGTCAATGATTTAGCGAAAGGGGAACGCATATACTCAGCTCGCTTTATGGGAGATAAAGCGTATTTAGTGACATTTAAAGAAACAGATCCACTCTTTGTCATAGATACGAAAGATCCAACTGCGCCGAAAGTGTTAGGGGAGCTGAAAATTCCGGGCTTCAGCAATTACTTGCATCCAATTGGCGAAAATCACCTCCTTGGTATTGGCTATGATACGGAAGTGAAGATGGAAGAAGGTTCAAAAGAGCCGGTTGTCTATACAAATGGCATGAAACTGAGCCTGTTTGATGTAACTGATTTCAATAAACCAAAAGAACAGCAGGCGGTTGTAATTGGTGGTCGCGGAACCAACTCTCCTGTGCAATATGACCATAAAGCTCTATTCAGAGATCCGCGCCAAAATTATTATGGCTTCCCTGTTACAATTTACTCGCCAACAGATGAGGAAGAGCAACTAAAATATGAAGGAACAGGTGCTCATATTTACAAGGTAACACCAAAAGGGATTGAGCTTGTAGCCGACATGATCGAAAAGGCGCGTCCTGGTGAACAATATGAAGATTCGTATAATGTTGTACAGCGTCTTCTCTATATTGATGATGAGCTGTTTACAGTATCTCGTTCCAAAGTGACGAGCTTCAACGGAAAAACATTTGAAAAGCAACAGATGGCAGGTTTCTAATTTAGACTCAACCACAAGCGCAGGTGGAATTGTGCTTGTGGTTTTTGCATGTATTGAAAAAGTTAAAGGGGGTATTCAGGATTTCTTAAGAATTTCTTCATATTTAGCCTTTCTAAATATTAAGATTTGCCCTTTACACTGAAGTTAAGAGAAAAGGAGTGAGCGATGATGATTAAAGTAAAGAACTTACAACATACATTTTCTATCGGTAAACGCGGAAAGGAAAGACAGGTTCCGGTACTTAAAGATGTATCATTTGATGTGGAAAAGGGGGAAATCGTAGCGGTCGTTGGGAAAAGCGGATCAGGTAAATCGACGCTGCTTCAGATTTTGGCGGGTTTTATGAAACCGGAACACGGTTCAATTGTAGTAAATGCACAGGAAATTGCAGGATTTAATGAGATTCAGAGTGCAAAATTTCGTTTGGAAAACTTCGGCTTCATCTTTCAAAACTTTCAGCTGATGCCGAGTTTGACGGCATTTGAGAACATTGAATTGCCACTAAAGCTGCAAGGGATGAACGTTTCAGAACGCAGAAAACGAGTTGAAGTAATTATGAAAAAGGTTGGTTTAACTGAAGTGACCGACCATTACCCGAACGAGCTATCGGGCGGGCAGCAACAGCGGGTAAGTATTGCCCGTGCTCTTGTGACGAACGCGCCGATTTTGTTGGCGGATGAACCGACAGGAAGCCTTGATTCAGAGACAGAGCAAGATATTTTAATGCTCATCCAGCAGCTGAACCGCGAATTGGATTTGACATTTATTATTATTACGCATGATGAGGAAGTGGCAATGATTGCGGACAAGCGCTTTCGTATGCATGACGGTCAATTGGTGAAAGAAGGTGAACACAATGCTATTTAAAGATCAGGTGGATTTTGTGATGCAGCATATTAGAAAAAATAAGCTGCGTGTTTTTATGACGGTATTGGCCGCAACAATGGGCTGTGCGTTTTTAATTGTGCTAGCCTCGATTGGATTTGGATTACAAGATTCGATTGAAGATGAAATTCTATCAAGTGAGACGGTGACACAAATAGAAGTGCTCGGTAGTCAAGCGCTGTTTACAGCAGAGGAAGTAGCGGATATACAAGCGGTGGAAAATGTGCAGACGGTGTTAAAAACTACGAGTGTGGATGCTAATGTAGAGGGCTATATGGGAGACCGTGATACATTTACATCATTGCGTTTAGTGGACTTTACTGATTATGCATCGATAGCAAAACCGTTAGCGGAAGGGAAATATCCGGAAAACGAGAATGAGATTGTTGTCGGATATCATTTTGGACAAACTTTATTAAATGAAGCAGACCGCAAAATAATTGAGGAAAAATCAAAGGCAGCAGAAGCAGAAGGTACTTATTACGACGGTGCTGATGAAGGTTATAAGGAATCGCTTATCGGCAAGGAAATTGAGATTGCTTTAAGTACGCATGAACAGCCGGAAGTATTATCAGAGCGTATGACGTATACGATTGTCGGTGTTATGCCAAAGCCGGCTTATGAATGGGCAATCGAAAACCGAATTTATATGATGGACGAGCAACGGGAAGTGGTTGAAAATACTTATAACCAGGTAGTTACAGAAAAGGGAGCAAGCGATTTCCAGCTGTTTTCAGAGCGTTTTGATATTTATGCGGAAAGCTTGGAGTATGTGAAGCCGATTTTAGAAGAGTTACGTGAAAAAGGCTACGGCGTATATTCAGTTACAGAACAGCTGGATGAGTTGAATGTCTTTTTCCTAGTATTAAAAGCAGGGCTCGTTTTCGTTGGAACAATTGCTGTCCTGATCGCATCGATCGGTATCTTTAATACGATGACAATGGCGGTTACGGAACGTACACGTGAGATTGGTGTATTAAAAGCAATTGGTGCAAGTCCGAAACTGATTCAACGACTATTTCTAATGGAGAGTACCTTTATTGGAGTCATTGGAACAGTTCTGGCCATTGCAATTTCTTATGTTGTAAGCTTTGCAGCGAATGCACTATTGCCGCTCATTTTAAAAGCAGCAACAGGTGAAGATGGCTTCAATAATGTACAGTTTTCAGCGATTCCATGGCAGCTGGTAGTCATTGCTGGAGCGATCAGTATCGGAGTAGCGATGATTTCCGGATTACGCCCGGCACGTAAAGCAACGAAAATTGAAGTAATGCAGGCGTTAAGACAGGAATTGTAAAATGGAAATGCATGTCGTTGGAAATAATTTTAATTAGTTCAAAATGGAAAATAATTAAATGAAGTTAAGGACCAAACATATTTTTATATGGTTTGGTCCTTTTTAACCTTCAATGAGAAATTGGATATTTATATTATTTACCTTCATTTTTAGATATTACAGGAAATTTTATCTTTAAAACTCTTCAAATTTCTTCTTTGCTTTCTGTTTTAATTTAAAACCAAACCGACCTGTATGCTCATCGTTTTTAACCAATAATTGATATGCGGAAAGAATTGTAAGACCACGAACCGATATATATAGACCAACAGCTATTAAAAATACAAAAACCGGATAATAAGGAACCAAAATTCCCATCTCTAATTTGTTCTCTAACGCAAAAGCTAAGAATCCCACCGCCAGTAAACAAGCACCAATCACCATTATTCCGGAATTTTTCCTTTTAAAGCCCTCGTATCTCGCTGATAGCTCTTTGAAATAATTGGAATCAAATAATAAAACTTCTTTTTTGAGAATCGAATATTGCCCTTGATCAAAACCTAATGTCGCAAAAGAAATGATCCCTAAAGCCGCAATGGCAATAATTAAAAGAACCCCAAGCATTGAATTTGTCCCCATAATTAAGTACGGCTCAAACGCCAATGCAAAAAGTCCAAAACCCAACGCAATATGTTTAGCGGTTTTTTGAGTGCTTAACAAAAAACCTTCTGCCATCTCTTTGCTTACATAATAACCTGCTTCATTTCCTTCATTGTTCTCAACAGAATCTTTCAATAAGTAATCAATCGATACTTCAAAGATATTTCCAATCATTAAGATCTTTTCTGTCTCGGGAAATCCTTGACCATTTTCCCATTTGCTAATTGCCTGTCTTGAAGTGTTTAGTTTTTCAGCTAAAGCTTCTTGAGAATATCCTTTTTCTTTTTTTAGCTTAAATAGTTTTTCACCAAATTCCATTTATTTCAACTCCATTCATTTTGTTAGTTATAATGTATAAAAACATGGCCGTTCTTTCTATCACGTGGTGAATGCAAATTGTCAACTTGAGGTTGCATTGTTGTTATAACGGGCTTTTAATGCCTATTTTAAAAAGTGATAAACATTAAAAAATGATTAATTAAGGATTGTGTCATTTTTTATTATAGGGCATATTGAGGAATGAATTTAAAGTAAAATGGATATTCTTGTTATAAATAATTTGAACAAATTAATGATTTATCTTTGAATTAACAGAGCAGAGCATTTATACACTTTTTAGCAAGACCACAAATTAATGTTTTTAATTAAGTGCTAAATCAGGTGCAAATAAATTAACCAGTCATGATAATAAAACCTCTAATAGTGACAACTAATAAACTTAGTATTAATAGTGAAGATAAAAGTACTGTAATTGTTTTTAAACGCCCCTTAACACTAAATATTGCAGTGAAAAATGAAACGATTAACATTGATATTAGTATCAATATATCCCAAGAATCAGGTAATGGATGTAATGCTTGTGGGATAATAAAACCAAAAACAATAAATGCGATGATCATCAACAATGAAATCATACTTAAATATTTTCTCAACTATTCATCACCCCTCCGTAATGTATAATTCTACCATATTGTTTAGGTGCTATTTCTACAAATATTCATAAAACCTTTTAAAGGTTTTTATCTCCATCAACAGAACTAAGAGTTACGTGGATACTTATTACATGAGATAAAAGAAACATGGGAGAGGTTATTTGATATGGATTGGCTTGAGAGTCGTCCTAAAGAATGGGCAGGCAATTTTGAAGATGAGTGGATGCAGGGTGTTACACCAAAAATTACAATGAATCAGATTGTCAAAGTGGAACGATTTATAGCTAAGTAATATGTTCTTTATATTGATGCGTTAATAAGTATCAACAATCGGGTGCAATTGTTGAATAGATACTTATTGATTTCACGGAGTGGGGGATTGTTAAGTATAGTAAGAACAAAGTAAAAGCGGCCCTCCCCAAATTAAATTGAGGAGGGCCGCTTTAATGCTTACATCTAATTCACTTAATCGTATAAAGATAAATAAAAAGATGTATTAAGCTTACGAAGCTCTACGCATAGATTTCATAATAAAGCTTACAACGAACACAAGTATAATGGCACCTATGATAGCAGGGAAGATATAGAAATCAGAAACTTTAGGTCCCCAACTTCCTAGAAGCATACCGCCAATCCATGCACCAATAATACCTGCAATAATATTACCAATAATTCCACCTGGGATATCTTTACCCAAAATGACTCCTGCAAGCCAACCGATAACTCCACCAATTATTAAAAACCAAAGAAAACTCATACTGTCCATCTCCTATTTCTTATTTTAATTATTTCGCGATAGTGGTTTATAACCTTTATTAGCTTTCTTCAAACATTTCAGAGGAAAAAATTTTTGGAAATTTTAAAGGAGCTAGCGTTTGTACCAATGAACAGTTGAGAAATGTCTAGTTTTGCAAAAGGGTTTCCAACAAGCGCAGCTGCTGCTCCAGCTGAAAATAGGCCTGCTCCGCCTGGATTTACTTTTATATGGTTTGGCATCAAGTAAATTAACTGCTGCCGGTGAAAAATTGGGCTTACAAACAGTACATGAAGTGTTTGCGGACCGTACATATAGGCGGATGGTACATTAACATCCCGCACTATGCCAAATGCACCATTACTGATGAATCAAAAGCGATTACACAAATTATCGAAATGGTGAAAGAGGGGACAGTGACCTCTGTCCAGCAAACGAAAGTAGCGCTCCAGGCACATAGTATTTGTGTGCATGGAGACGGAGCGCATGCAGTGCAATTCGCAAAACATGCACGTCAGGAACTTTAACAGCAGGGGGTAACGGTTCAGGCATTTCGTTCATTTAAGTGAGGACTTGATTGTTCAAATGTTGAATTGAGGATTATTAGGTGAAATGTGGGGATTATGTTGATGGAAATGAGGGTTAATTGCCCTCAAGTGAGGATTAAATGCGGGCATCTGAGGATTTTCCCGAAATAGTGAGGATTAACGCAAAAAAGAGTGGCGAATATAAACCACCACTCTTCTTAAAATTCACTTTCAATTAATGATATGGCAAAATCTCAGAAACCGTTAAAAACTCATAACCTTCTTTTTGCAAGTAGGCAAGGACTGGCTCCAGTCCATCCGCTGTAGATTGGTGGATGTCATGCATTAACACAATTGCGTTATTATGCAATGCTTCTTTTACCATCGGAAACAGCTTTTCTGAATCTCGATATTTCCAGTCAAGAGTATCAATCGTCCAGTTGACAGATTTACATGGGATTGCATTACGTACAACATCGTTAATCGCACCGTAAGGAGGACGGAATACTGTAGAATTTTCACCGATCGCATGAATAATTGCTTCCTCTGTGGAATTGTACTCCTTTTCAATATCAGTAATAGACATTTTCGTTAAAACGGGATGTGTCCACGTATGATTGCCGATTTCATGACCGCTATTACGCACTTGCCGTACTAAACCCGGATAATATTGTGCTCGGCTGCCAAGCATAAAGAACGTTGCTTTTGCATTGTACTTTTCCAGAAGCGCTAAAATCTGTTTTGTTACTTCTGGGTGTGGACCATCATCAAATGTAAGGGCGATCCGTTTCTGAGATGAGCCCTTATCACTTTTAGGAATAATCGTATTTTCGGATTGCATTGCTATCTGGAAATCAGATGCTAAAAGCGGATTGATGAATGATAAAGGAATTTCAACTACTGGTATACCTGCTTCCGGTTTTGTCACTTCCCCTTCATTAAAATAAATGAATAGAGAGTCATTTTTCAATGCAAAATGTTTAAATAAACGCCATTTCGGCTCTGTAGCGAATGCAAGCTCCTTTTCTAATACATACTCTTTGTAAGCCGGATTTTTAAGCATTTCCGATTGGATGTGTGCTGCAAATGTTTTCAGACTTTCTAAATCCTTATTTAATAGGGCACGAATATCAATCAGCCCGCCTGTTTCATAATCAATTAAAAATGTTTCAACCGTTGTTTGCTTCTCGTCGGCATTTAAAATCATATTATTCGTTAAAACAAAGGAGTAATAATGATCGTGCTCGAATGTTTCAACAGTAATCGTCAGATCGCCTGTTAACTTCTTAGTTTCTTGCTGCAGGCGTATCATGTTTATGTAATATTGTTTTGATTGTTCTATATAAGTCGTAATCTCTTTATTAAAAGCTTCATATTCCGTTAATGGATATTGTACGGTATAAGGCATTTTTTTGTTGTCTGAACGATCTGTGACAATTTTTATTCCCGGGAATTTTGATGCTTCCTCCGTAATGGTATGCTCTTTAGCGGATGTTTTGTCACTGTGCGGAAAAATCGGATCATCGCTTAAAAAAGTTAAAAAAACGATAATGGCACCTAAAAAACCGATAGCACCAATAAGAGTTAAATCAATCCAAGGACCACGCCGTTTTCTGTAAGGGTTTGTCATGATGCATCGGGTTCCTTTCTAAATGGGGTAATCTATATCATATTGACCAAAACGATGGTCACTGTAAATATTAAGGAAATACGCTGTTCTGTCAGCATAAATTGCATGAAAAAAGACTGTTATTTTCCGAGTGCTTCAAGTAATATGAGCTAAGAAGTGGAAGGGGGTCCCTTAAATGAATGCTGAAAATACTGAACTGGCGCTTGACTGCTTTTTGCTTGCAGGTCGTATTATGATTGAAAGCGGTGCTGAAACATATCGAGTGGAAGACACAATGCTACGAATGGCTCGTTCTCAAAATATGATGAATGCACAAAGCTATGTTACGCCAACAGGTATTATTTTCTCTCTAGGTAAAACACAGCCAACTCAAATTACATCGATTCCAACACGAATTACGGATTTACATCGAATTGTGCTTGTAAACAATGTTTCACGTAAGCTTACATCTCAAATGATAACACTAGAGCAGGCGTATGACGAGTTAAAGAAGATCGAAAAAACAAATTATTTCCTCCCTATTTCCATTCAAGTTTTGGCTGCATGTTTAGCGAGCAGTGCTTTCTTATTGCTGTTTAAAGGAACATTATCGGATATCCCAGCTGCCTTTGTTGCAGGGGGCGTCGGTTTATATATTGTGACGATTCTTCATAATATGACCCGCGTGAAATTTTTCTCCGAGTTTTTAGCATCGGTAGGGGTAGGTGTTATTGCATCCCTCGCAGTGCATTTTAATGTCGGTACGGAAATCGACAAGATTATAATCGGATCGGTCATGCCTCTTGTGCCTGGTCTGCTCATTACGAATGCAGTCCGTGATTTAATGGCAGGACATTTCACTGCAGGGATGGCAAAGGGTGCCGAAGCCTTTTTAACAGCTTTTGCGATCGGTTCAGGTGTTGCGCTTGTGCTTTCTCTCTAGTTAGTGAATCAATTTCGGAGTGCGATCATTCCAAGGTATGATCGATTGGAAGGAGCGTTCGTTGGTGGAGCATGTTTTAGCTCAAATCGTTATCAGTTTTATAGCGACCGCCTGTTTTGGTGTCATTTTTAATGCCCCGATCAAAACGATCCCGGCATGTGGCTTCGTCGGTGCTGTAGGCTGGGCAGTATATTATGTTCTGTTTGAAGGCGGACTGGATGATGTTCGAGCATCCTTTGTTGGGGCATTTGTCGTCTCATTAGTAGCATATTTCTTTGCACGCAAGTTTAGGATGCCGATGATCATATTTAGTGTGTCTGGTATTATTCCGCTTGTCCCTGGTGGCATTGCATACAGCACGATGCGAAATGTGATGGAGCTCGACTATATTGCAGGTTTGGAAAATGGAATGCGTGCATTTATGATTTCCGGAGCGATTGCGATGGGACTTGTATTTGCTGAGGTAATAATGCAGATCATTTTGCGTTTAATGAGAAAAGGAAGGACTTCGATTCAATCCTTTACTAAAATAAAAAAGAAAAGCTCGTAAAGCACTGATCGTCAGTGGCCTTACGAGCTTTTTGATTACAGTAATAACGAAGAAATTTCTTCTGTAGAGCTTGGTTTGCTTACAAAGTAACCTTGGATGAAATCACAGCCGATGCTTGTCAGGAATTGCATTTGTTCTTCTGTTTCCACACCTTCAGCAACAACGGTCAGATTCATTGATTTTCCTAGTTGTACCATACCGTTTACGAGCTGCTGGTTTTTTTTCGATTTCAGCGAGTGGATAAATGTCTGGTCGATTTTTAAAATGGAAATAGGTAAAAGCTGCATGTAACGGAATGAGCCATAACCTGTTCCAAAGTCATCAAGCACAAACACGATGCCTTCTTTTTCAAGTGCACGCATTTGCTTAATAATTCCTGTTTCGGCTTCAGCTTCCAATGCAAACTTTTCGGTAATTTCGATTTGCAGTAAATTTGCCGGACAGCCAGTACGTTCAAGTGTTTCCAAAATTGACTTGGCCATATTTTTATCACGGAATTCGCGTACAGAAGAGTTGATGCTCACTTTAATTGCATGGCCCGCATTTTTCCATAGGACCGCCTGTTCACATGCTTTTTCCAGCATAAACGAACCGATATTATTTATTAGACCTGTCTCTTCCGCGATAGGGATCAGTTCATCAGGTGATACTGCGCCGATTTCCTCATCATCCCAACGCACTAATGCCTCAACAGCTGTAATATTACCACTTTTTAAATCAACTTGAGGCTGGTATAGAACATGAAGATTTTTCTGATCTAATGCAAGCAGTAATCGCTTTTCAACAATCGATCTGCGGTTTAATGCAGCATGTGAAGATTTTGATAAAGAGACGATGCTGTCACCGCCCGCACTGCGTACAGAAGCTATCGTAGCCAATGATGCCTTCATTAATTGAGAGAAAGTCATTTGATCTTCCGGGAAGCGTGTAATCCCGCCGCTTAATGAAAGGGGAACTGCTACATTTCCGCTGTAGATTGGATTTTGCTGTAAATAATTCAGGAAACCTTGTGTAAACCATTCTGGCAATGGTGTAATTACGACAAATTCACTTTCATTAATACGAGCCATCGTACTATCTTGGAAATACATTTTCATGCGTTTCGTAAATTCTACGATAAGGGAATTTCCGGCTACGCCATCATGCAAATCTTTAATTGTGTAAAACTTATCAATACTTAAGTAAACAAATGAAAAATGCCGGTCTTCTTCAATCATTTCCCCGATAATTTGTTCCAGACGATGAACATTCATCATTCCTGTTTCTGTATCAATATATGCGATTTTCTCCAGCTGAAACTGAATTTTTTTCTCTTTTGTAATATTTCGCTCAATCAGCAAATACTCGTTCTTTTCAGATGTTTGACCCATCATTGGAATGGCCGTTAAATGTACCCAGTAAAGTTGCTCATCTTTTGTCAATTTCTCGACTTCGCCTTGCCAAACTTGTCCGTTTTGCAATGTTTTCCAAATTTCTAAAACAACTTTTTCTGATTCGGGATTTTGCGGGAACAATTGCCACAATGTTTTACCGATGACCCGTTTTGGTGTCCAGTGGCTTGCTGTTAAAAATTGCTGATTTGTTTGAGTGATAAAGCCGTCCTGGTCAAGTGTAACAGTCATGAATGATTGGTGGATCCCATTTTTAAGGTCCACTAAATGTTGCTGTTCTTCATCCATTAAACGAACTTCTTCATTTGGAATACAAAGAACAGAAATCGCTTGTTCATTTAAGAAAACTGTCGGCTTCGTATAAAGGGTACATATTTTGGGAGATTGTCCTTTTAATGAAAGAGGGATGTTGTGCAAACATAACGCTACCGAACCGGTTAAAATGGTTTCAATGACATCGTCACCTACTTCTGAAAAAAGCGTGTCGTGTATGGACTTACCTATTAGTTCTTTTGTCTCTTTTGATATATAGTCCAAATGACTGATATTTTCATGGACGAGTGTGCCATTAGGTGAGAGTACAAAAGAAGGAAAAGGGGTATCTAGTAGTGGCTCAGTACTAGTAGAATAGATTTGTTCTTTTGTCATAAGTTAAGTCTCCTTAATTAATTAATTCATATTGCAATTATAATTAAATAACATAGTTTAGTCATTTAAGATGAATTTTTATTTGTAAAAATTAATCATGCATAGGATTATTATACCTTATTATTGGGTAATAAGTAGTTAAATTTATGCATCTTTACTAGAATAATTGTATCATGAAGTTTTTTTGTTTTTAATGAAAAGAATATTTGTGAAAAGATAAATTTGAAGGGATTCATGCGTGAGTATTGCGTTACTTCGATAGCTTTACTAAAATAAAGAAATTATAGTAGTTAGAATTGGAGTAGAAAGAATGAATTTATCGGCAATAACAGTGTCGTTTCCTTTAGATGAAGAAACATATGAAGAATTACAGAAATTATGTAAAACAGCGGCCGTCTGTGATGGCGTAGTATTAAATCAAGTAATGAATTTACCGATAGCGAAAAGCTATGAAATACGGGGATTTTATGTTCTTGTATATGATGATGAAAAGAATTTATTGGTCGGAGCAGGTACTGCTGTCGATATGATGGGATTAAATACGTATGAATGGTCAATGCTCGTTGCACCAATGTACCGTCACCTTGGAATTGGAACGGCAATTTTGAATGTGCTGAAAGATGGCATGGCGATGCGTGAAAGTGAAGGAGAACTTGCATTAATCATGGAAGGTTCTCATTACGGTAAAGAATTTCTTCAAAAGAATGGGTATTTATACAGCTTTTCTGAAGCGACATTGGAAGCCCGTGCAGAAGTTCTTCAAAAAGAGGGAGCTGTTACCTTACGCCCATTTATGCAAAAGGATACCGAAGCACTTGTCACGATATTCAGTGATGCGTTTGGCGATATGCGTGAGGAGTCATTGGAATTAATCGAGTTTAATACAACGACTGAAGGCCTAGTCATGTGGACAGCCGAAATTGATGGTGAAGTTGTGGGAACAGTGACGACTCGTAAAGAAGGCGAAGTACAATGGATTACGGCATTTGCTGTTTCCCCTAAAAGACAGCGCCAAGGAATCGGTACACAAATTTTAAACTTCGTGAAAGATTATGCGCTTCGGTCAGGTGACAAGACAATTTTACTCGATGTGGAAGTCGAAAACATGGCAGCCCTTCATGTATATGAAAAAGCCGGTTTTATGAAGTCATCCCAGCTTGATTACTATATTTATATTGGATTGTAAGCCAGTAGATTTAAGTGCTTACGAAGCAAACGTTCATGATTATATGAACGTTTTTTTTTATGCGAAAAAAGAACGGTAATGATTGGTTTCTTGGTTTTGAAGATCCTTTAAACATTAATCAGACAAACAAAATTATAGTGAAATCAGGCAATTACCAAAAGGGGGGATATTTTGAAAGTATTGATTGTTTCAATGTCTACTTTGTTTATTGAAGCATTACAAATAGCGATTCGTGATAAGCGCCCGGCTTGGCAAGTAGATACTTATGCCATTCAAGCTCCTCTTTTTAATCAGGCATTACGGAAAAAGATTAAAGAACAGTGTATTGATGTAGTGGTAATTGAAACAACAAACCAGCATTTTGCGCTGATTATTGAAAGTTTAAAAAAAGTGAAGGGCCCCGAAGTAGACATTATGCTTCTTGTAGATTCAAGAATGGGGGAGGTTTACCATCTATTAAAAGATGAAGAACGCTGGGCAAGTGTGACAAAAAATACAAGGTTGGACGAATTTGTACTACTGATGGAATCGTTTAAGAGTAATATATCAAATTTACTTGAGGTTTCATTAAAAGAGTTGGATAAAAAAATCCTAAGAGATTTAGCGGTTGGTCATACATTTGAGTTCATCCAGCATAAACGGGGGATGTCAGCAGAAGAAATTGATCAGTCACTTTATCGGATTAATACCTATTTTAAAGTACCGAATTATATCGAGTCGATCAGTAAGGCATTTGAACAGAAAATCATTACGTAGTTAAACATAAAAGGAGGCAAAAAAAATGAAAAATATTTTAAGAACTGTAGTTGGAGTTGGTATTGGAGTCGTCGTTATTTCTATTATTAAAATGTTCAGCTAAGGGAGGAACGGTGCAAATGACCTTTCAAATTAAAAATTTAAATAAAAGCTTTGGCAATAAAAAAGCAGTGAACAATATTTCCATTCAATTAGAAGAAGGACAAATCCTTGGTATGCTAGGCAGAAATGGTGCAGGAAAAACAACAACCATACGTATGATGCTAGAGCTGATTCCTAAGGATAGTGGTCAAATCTTATGGAAAGGAAAGCCTTTCTCAAAGAAAAACTTGAAAATAGGTTACTTACCTGAGGAACGTGGACTTTACGCTAAAATGAATGTTTTAGATCAAATTATTTACTTTGGTATGTTGGAAGGTATGAGCAAAAAAGAGGCGAAAAGCGAGGCACTAAAGTGGTTGGAAAAGCTTGAAATCTCTTATGCGGCGAAAAAGCGTACCGAACAATTGTCGAAAGGGAACCAGCAAAAAGTACAATTAATTACTGCGATAATACATGACCCGAATTTTATCATTTTAGATGAGCCGTTTAGCGGGTTAGATCCCGTTAATGCAGATATGTTAAAAAGAGTCGTAAAAGAATTAATCGCTAAAAAGAAAACAATCATTTTTTGCAGCCACCAAATGGAACAAGTTGAATCATTCTGCAGCCAAATCTGTATTTTAAAGGATGGGAATATGATTGTTTCTGACAAGTTGGCAAATGTAAAGAGCTCCTATGACTACCGCTACTTGGAGCTGGAAACTTCAGCTGTCGACTTGAAGGACTATCTTACGCTTAAACAATATGATTTCACCGAGGAAAACAACCGTTATAAGTTACGAATTCCAAGAAGCGAAAAAATATATCAGCTCATTCAGGAGTTTGGCGAGAAATTCGAACTTCAGGGGATTTCGTTAAAAGATCCAAGCTTGCATGAAATCTTTATTGAACGGACGGGAGGCGATGTCATTGCGTAATTTCAATATTGTATTCAGCACCGTTTTCAAAGAAGCTGTGAAGACAAAAGCATATATATATATTACGCTCGGCATGCTCGTATTAAGTGTATTGCTATTTGCCTCCCCGTCGATTCTTAACAGCTTCACGAAGGACAGTTCAGAAGAAACATATAAACTTGTGAATCGAACATCTTTAGAATTATCCGAACAAGAGCTATCTGGGGTGGTTGGGAATTGGCAGATTGTAAACGATGGAAGGGTAGAGAGCCTAAAAGAAGAGATTAAAACAGAAGAACTCGCAGGCTTTTTTGTATTGGAAGATCGATTGGACATAATGCAGCTAAATATTTTTATGCCAAAAGTGAACAATGAACTACTGCTCACGTTAGAATCTTATATTGAACAAAAGAGAGTGGCGTCTATTGTGGAAGCTCAATCCATTCATCCGACAGTTGTTCAGGCATTAAACGCACCATTGCAGACTAACTTTGAATCATTATATGAAACAGAGCCAAATGCCTTACTTATTGTCTATGGATTGATTGCGATTATGTTTTTAGCCATTTCCACATACGGGAATAATGTCGCAACAGCAATTGCCTCTGAAAAATCTTCCCGAGTGATGGAGGTCATGATTACAAAGGTAGCGCCAGTACCGATGATGTACGGCAAAATTTTAGGTATTGGACTAGCAAGCTTAGCTCAATTATTTATCTTTATCGGAGGCCTTCTGTTATGGGCAAACTTAGGGGTTTTTAATATTCCTGAAGGTTCATTTGTCCAGGCTGTAATAGAGACAATTACTTGGGAAACAGCAGCATATATTCTCATTTTCTTCATCATTGGATATTTCATCTATGCGACTTTGTTTGCAATTGTAGGATCGATGGTAAGCCGTCCGGATGATTTATCGAGTGCAACAATGCCAATCGTGATTTTATTAATGGCCAGTTTGACAGTAGAAATATTGTTTGTCATGGATTATCCGGAAGGGACGTTGACAAAAGTAACCTCGTACATTCCATTTACAGCACCAATGAGCGTATTGATTCGTATTGTCTATAATACAATTGCCCCGGTTGAAATTATCGTTTCATTGATGATCATGATTTTATTTATTGCCTTATTTGCCGGTGTAGCTGCAAAAATTTATCCAAAAGGCGTTCTGAAATCCGATAGTTTAACAATAAAACAATTATTTCAATTTAAATAATAGGTATTCGGTTTTCCTTTATCACAGAAGGTTATAAGAGTTTTTTCAAGAGCTAAAGCAGCTTTTGGAAAAACTTTTTAATTTTATTAATTAGTATATAATGGATATAAAGTGAAATTATAACGGAGTGGTAATGAGTGGATGGACTTACAATTGAATTCATTTTATTGTTCATTATTCAATATATAATGTTACTATTTTTTAGCACATATGTATTGGACTTGTCATGGTCAAAAAAACAATTACTAACGATTTTACTAATTATATTTTTACCAACTTTTATATTGTTTCAATTTTTTGATGCAATCTCGATTTTATATTATTTAGCTATATTGGCAATAATGATTTATCGCAAAACCCGTGTCGTTATTCATATTTTCCATGTATTTATGGCCCTTATTTTTTTAGTTATTTCGGATAATATTTCAAGTATAGTGATTTTCTATTTGCTTGGTGGAATCAACAATGAACAACTAACATTTTTCAGCTTTACGATATTGTTCATTTTATTGGGCTTACTTTTTGCTTTTTGTTATAAACGCATTGCTAAATATTTGATTAATCGGTGGGTATTCCATCATTACGTATCCTATATACTAGTGTTTCTCAGTGTAATTACAGTAGTGTTTATGTATATCAACATAATGAATATTGACCATGAAAATTTTAATGAGAGCGTCCAGAATAATTTGGCAATGTTTTTGATTTATCTAGCATTACTGACAATCAGTATTTTTGTCATTGTCTTTTTAGCAATTAAACAATTTAAAATGGAACAACGGGAACAAGAAATAAATAACTTCGAATCCTATGTTGCCTCACTTGAACAAATTAATCAGGATATGCGTAAGTTTAAACATGATTTCGTTAATATCTTATCTTCTTTACGTACATTTATTGATGATAAAAATTATGAGGGTCTCCATACATACTTTTATGACCATATATTAGAAACGAATCATCAGGAACAATTAAATCAGCAAGCGATGATGGTGTTGAATAATCTAAAAATAAATAGTTTGAAAGGGTTATTAACGACAAAAATCTTACAGGCACAATCCCATCACGTTCCCTTTCATATTGAAATTGTGGAAGAAATCAATGATATACCGGTAGATCCGATTATTTTAAACCGTATGGTAGGTATTGTGCTGGATAATGCAATTGAAGCAGCACGGGAAATCGAGAATGGCCAAGTACGCGTTGCCTTTATTCAAATAAATGAAGCCATTTTATTAGTCGTAACTAACAAATTTGATGAATCAACAAATATAAAAGTACATGAAATTTACCAAGAGGGTTTTTCAACTAAGGGAGAGAGTCGAGGTATAGGCTTAGCTAATTTACGTCAAATGAAAAATAAATTACAAAATGTTAGTTTAAATACGAAAATTAGCCCTCCTTATTTTATTCAGGAAATGGAGTTTAAAAAGGGGTAGATTATATGAATATTGTTATTTGTGAAGATGATCGAGTTCAATTGGAGAAAACGAAAGAAATAATCGAGAACTACGCTATGATGGAAGATAACGGAATGAAAGTAGTACTTGCTACAGCTAATCCTCATGATGTTTTATCATTTTTACAAGAAGACAAGGCTGACTGTTATTTTTTGGATATCGATTTAAAAGACGAAATTACTGGTATTACATTAGGAAGCAAAATTCGGGAAGAGGATCCTATTGCCAGCTTAGTGTATATTACAACACATGCAGAAATGAGCTTTCTTACGTTTATTTATAAATTGGCTGCACTAGATTTTATTATTAAAGATAATCCGGATTCGTTAAAGGAAAAGTTATTGTCAACTTTAAAAGAGGCTCATCGACGTTATTTAAAGTTGGGTGAACAAGACAACATTCAAAAACTGCAAATCAAAACAACGGGACGTACGCATAATATCGATTTTCAAAACATTTATTTTTTTGAAGCTTCACCAGACTCCCATAAAATTATCTTACATTTGGAAAATGAACATATTGAATTTTACGGACGGTTAAAAAATTATGAAGGGTTACATCCTGATTTTTACCGCTGTCATAAATCTTTTATAGTGAATAAAAGTAAGATAAAAAACATTGATTCAAAAGAAAGATCTATTAATTTAGATAATGGTGAACTTTGCTATGCATCAGCAAGGCTTATTAAAGGTTTGTTAAAGGAAACTACTTTAACTTGAAGGGTGAAGGGGGATTGGATACAGCGCTTTGCACTGTAAGCCCGACTCTATAGCGTAACGGTATAAAGGCGGGCACAAAGAACAGCGGAATTAACTAAAGAGCTATATGAGAACACTCTTTAACTTGTTAGGTTAATAAACGCATATCTACGTTCACTTCATTAAAAAAGCCTCTTTCGAAGGGCCAATCAAATAAAGCTCGTGCATGGCGCGGGTTAAGGCTACATACAGCAGTTTCCGGTCAAGAGGGTTGTCATCATACGGTGTGTCAAATGATGTAAGAATGACCGCATCAAACTCTAACCCTTTTGCCAAGTGACTTGGGATGACGAGAAGTTTTTGCTGATCAATTGCTGAATTCTCATCAAGTAACTGAGCCGGAACATCGGAGTTTTCAAGCTGTCCGATTAACTGAACGGCTTCATGTGTTGTCTTACAAATAAGCGCAATGGATTGATGCTGATTGTCGCGGATTTTTACAAGCACGTCTTGAATAATAGCGGGATCAAACCCTTCCGCGACAATAAATTCAGGCTCTTTTCCATGACGGACAACAGGTTCAACTAGAGGTAAATCCTCATCCATCTGCATCAGGATTTCATTGGCAACATCCATAATTTCAATTGTTGTTCGGTAGCTTTTTTGAAGTGTTGCATACGTTGCGCGCGGGAAAAGAGAAAGTACAGGCTGCCACTCTGTCAGGGACCGGTAGCTATGAATTCCTTGAGCGAGATCGCCAACCATTGTAAACATATCCGTTTCAAGGCCGGCTTTTAAGGCAGCAAGCTGAAAATAGCTGTAATCCTGTACTTCATCGATAAACACGACGCGCATTTTCCACTTATCATCAATACCTTTGATCTTTGCCTGCAAAAAGTAAAGGGCAGCCAAATCTTCCAGCACCCACCGTTCTTTCTGGTGAGCCTTTATAAAATGAGCAACATCTTCCAAGGGCCATTCTGGAGCCACTTCACCCAATAATTCACGGTTCGTCAAAAGCTCTCGGTACAGCTGCTTCACTTTCACTTTTTGGAACTTCTTCATATAAACTGTTGCAACGGATTTTGCTTCCTGTTTAATTTTTGGAACACGGGCATCCCTTTCATCAATCAGTTTTGTCACTGTACGACGGCGTTTCTCTGCGTCACGCATCCCATTTAGCGCACGACCGATTGCATCTTCATAGCGCGTATTCAATGTAGCGAGCACTGCTGCAGTTTTCCGCTTTACCTCTGTTTGAATCACCTTTTTAATACGTTCAAGCCGCTTTTCCACAGGCATATAATGGAATTCAACCAAAAACAGCTTTCGTAAATGCTCGCCTTTCATAATGCGGTATTTTTCGATGAATACATCTTCAAACAATGCTGCAAGCTGCTGTTCATAGTGCTCGATATAGCGGTTCATCATGAGCTCGTAAAATGCACTGCCTTTTGTTTTCGAAATCATGGCATACTCTTGCTGTACGGAAGGGTTTGCGATGAGCTGCTCGAGTTGTTCATTCGGATTTTGAAGTTTTAATTTTAGGTTCAGTGCATCAAGCACATATTGCGCATAAGTTGTCTGGCAAATTTTATCGACGCCAAGCTCCGGTAATACATCGGCAATATAATCGATAAATAACCGGTTCGGTGCGAGAATCATTAACTGTTCTGGATTGAAATGCTCGCCCATCGTATAAAGGAAATACGAAATCCGGTGGAGGGCAATTGTTGTTTTACCTGAACCTGCCGCACCTTGTACAAGAATCGGCTGGCGTAAATGTGCACGAATAATTTCATTTTGTTCTTTTTGGATAGTGGAGACGATTTCCGTTAACCGGACATCGGCTTTTCCTTCGAGCGCTTCCTGGAGGAGCTCATCATTTGTTGTTAAATCGACATCACGGTAATTGATCAGCTCGCCATTTTCAATTTTATATTGGCGCTTGGCAAACAAATGACCGGAATGTGTTTCATCCCGGACATCGTATGTAATATCGCCAAGCCGGCCATCGTAGTAGACGTTTGCGACAGGGGAGCGCCAATCAACAATGATTGGTTCATGTGTTTCGCTGTGGAAAAGCGAGGTTTTTCCGATATAAAGAAATTCCTCATCTTCGTTTTCACGCTGAAAATGGATTCGTGCAAAATACGGTTTTTGACGAATCGCTTCCAACCCTTCTTTTTGATTACGGGCAAGCTCGAAAAAACGGGTATTCATTAAAATGTTCAGGAAGCTGTCACTGGAATCCAAATATTCCACATTGGCCATCGCAGTACGAATATTTTCCTGTGCCGTCTCAATATCTCTTTTTGAGCTATTTAATATCCGGTCCATATAATGGATCGTTTCGTGCAGGCGCTGTTGTTCCTGTTTAAAATCTTGAGCTGTCATTAAATTTCCTCCTCACGCGTTACCACTTTGCAACATGTTCTTCAATGCAGCCAAGCATTTGCTGGATGTGCAGTGTTTTGCCATCATCAAGCTGAATAAATCCATCATAATAACCGACCATTTGGTGGACAGAGGAAACGATGAGTTTAGCATTCGTTTCTGCTACACGTTCAAAAAATGGTGTGAAAGTTAAGTTGACGCGTCCGCTGAATTTCGTTTTGATCGTCCACGGATGCATGAAATTGGTGCGATCATAGTGAAACAGAACATCTTCATGAATTTTCGTCATATGCCCGTCGATAAAAATGGCATTTTCGGTCATGCCTGTTCCATCCGTCCATTTACCGCCAAAGTTCAAACCAATCCGCTGACCACGAACTCTCTGTGATGCCATGCCCCAATTCCATGTTGCTTCACGAGGCCAAACACCGCGGCCATAATCGAGTACAGCAAAGCTTTCTTCCGGTGTAAACGTAAAGGTGCGGTTCCCGATTTTTACAGAACCCGAAGTTGGTAACGTGTGATGTTTCGCCGTAAATTGGAATGTACGGCGATTCCATGGAATGACCACATTGAGGGAGTCATCGCCTTTCGGATGTGCAATTGTGAGCTCTGCATGCAAAGGGTCACCATCAAAATCAGGCGCGGTCACTGTTAAATGGGTCTCGCGATTGAAGTATGTAAGTTGGATGGACATTTCCGTATTTTTATATTGAATTGTTTCCAGCACTTGCGTCGGCATTTTTACTTTTGCCCCAAGTGGAATTAAGAATGTTTTTTCAAAGTAACGTTGTGTCTCGTATTCGAGGAAATAAACAAAGCATACAGCCGCATAATCCATATGACTGATTGTCGCGGAAAATAAAATTTCCTCACCATATACACACCAGTAATTCCATTTTTTCTTGCGCATAAAATGCCCTGACAAATTACTGTCGATAATAGGTCTACGTGCAAAACCGATTGCTTCCGGATTTAAATTCCCTTTTTTATCGCAAAGGGCTATAGGAAGAAAAATTTCCCTTTCTGCATGTTGTGTCATCATAATTCCCCCTAACCGTTTCATAATTTCAATAAAATAATTGTATCAAAGATTTACAAAAACAGGGGATTTTTGCTCTACATTCACAACACTTTCATAATTAGAAAGTACTCGACATACGCTGTGAAAAAAGGAGAAGATTGTTGCCTACTTATAATCGGATGGCTGCTGTGGCTTATGCAAATAGATGGTGGGACAGCTTTAATCCTGAATATCCGGTATTTCGGGATGACTGTACGAACTTTATCTCCCAATGTTTACGTGCTGGAGGGGCTCCAATGCGGGGGGCACCGAATCGTGGGCAAGGCTGGTGGATGATCGGACAACCGGAGCGCTGGAGTTATAGCTGGTCTGTTGCACACTCCCTTCGCTGGTATTTGGAAACGTCGACGCAAGGCTTACGCGCGACAAGGGTAAGCTCTGCAAGTGAACTGCAGCTTGGAGATCTAATTTTTTACGATTTTACGGGGGATGGTCGGATAGATCATAGTACAATTGTGACGCGAATTGAGCAGGGGGTTCCGTATGTAAATGCCCATACATCCAACAGCAGCGACCGCATCTATACGTATGAAGATTCCACTGCCTATACTCCAAACATGCAGTACTACTATTACCATATTGAAGATGAGTTTTGAATGTCTTTAAGAGTGTGGTGAAATAAGCGGAGTTTTTTCCGCCTGTTTAATCCGTTGCTTAATCGAATTGTGGTAACCTCCTTATAATGAACTTTTTTAATAGAATTCCCTCAATGTAATATGTTAAATAGAGAGCATTCATGCTAATGTAATAGTAGTAATTGAAGGAGGATTTGGCGATGACTTTATCAGTAAGAGACGCAGTATTACAACGCCGTTCGATTAAACTGTTTAACGGACAGCAAGTTGACAAAAAGGCAGTAATGGAAATTTTGGATGATGCAAAATGGGCACCGAATCACGGCAACCGTCAGCCATGGCGCATTGTAGTAGGTGCAGAGGAGCAGCTGCCAAAAGTACATGAACTGCTTCGAGACCTTGCAGTTCCTAAATGGCAGGAGCTTTCAGAAGATGCGCTTGCTATTCAAATGAAGAAATTCACATTGGCAGGGGCTTATGCATTTGTGCTTGTGACAGAAGATGTTCGTCAAAAAGAACGGTTGGAAGACTACGCGGCAGCCGCTTGCTATTTACAAAATGTGCAACTGCTGGCGTGGGAAAAAGGGATCGGCACGTGCTGGAAAACTCCGGGCTTTTTAGACAATCCGAAATTCCGTGAAGCATTAAATGCACAGCCACATGAGCGTGTCATTTCGATGTTCCAGTTCGGTTATTACGATAATGTGCCAAATGTAAGAACACGAAAAGACCTTTCTGAATTCGTAACGGAGTTTGGCCAATAATGGAGTGAATGCATGAGGAAGCGGTGACTTCCTTATGCATTTTTTTATGGAACCTACTCAAATACTTAAATATTATATTTTTGCAACAATATTTACTTATACTTAATTGGGAATCGAGATACTTACATTATAAAATTGAATGTTGTATATAAAAATAATAGATGAGAAATTCATTCGGGATACGGAGAGATTTCACCAAAGGAGTTACTATGCAATTTAAAAGTTTAAAGACCCGGCTAATGATAATCTTGTTGTTAGTTGGAATTATTCCTGTATTTACGACGGTTACGTACAATTATTTTGCAACATCAAACAGCTTCGAAGACATTCAATTTGATAAGCAAAATGAAATAGAACAAGGTGTTTCACAATATTTTGAGAACACCGCAGCCGACTTGCAATATTTAGCAGAGCTGTATGCCAAAGATCCGGAAATTCAGCAATTGCTCATTAATACTGATCGTGCTGCTGTTCAATCTGCTGGTGAAGCACTGTTTAATAAATTAAATGCGCAACATAAACTGGCCGTCATGGAAATTGGCGATGAAAAAGGCAAGGTATATTTAAGAGGTCATAACCCTACAAAATTCGGTGATGACAAGTCAGATATTCCCGCAATTCAAGGCGCACTAGAAGGAAATGCTTACAGCGGATTTGAGTATGGTTCAAGCGGATTGGCTGTACGAGCATTTGCCCCGATAGAGGTGAATGAGCAAATCGTCGGGACATTGCAAATAGGCCTTGGCAATGAGTTTATTGCAGAAGTTCAAAATTTATTCCCGGGTATGTCACTTCAACTTCTTAATGGAGAGGGTGAAATTGTTGAATCATCCGAACAAGCAAATATTGGCACCAAGCTAAACGGTCAGGCAGTTTCGGATGTTCTTGCCGGAAAATCAAGTCAGTATAAAAATGATGGCGACCATATAATCGAAAGCTTTTTACCAATGGAAGACCCGGCTGCAGTTTCGGTAATTGGCGGCATTCATCTCATACAAAATATAGAAGAAACGCAATCCGCAATGGCCAGCATGATCAACATGAGTGTCGCAATTTTAATCATCACAATCATTCTTGCTGTCCTTGTTGCATTTTTCTTTAGTCGCTCAATAACAAAGCCGATCATGCATACATCACAACTGATGCATGTACTAAGTAGAGGCGATTTGACGCAGCGTATGGACGAACATAATCGTCACGATGAAATAGGCCGGTTAATGACGGGTATGAAAGTGATGCAGGAACAGTTGCATGGGACAATTTCGGAAGTTTCTTTTGCATCAAGTAGTGTTACAGCGCAAAGTACAATGCTTGCTCAATCGACAAATGAAGTATCTACTGGTGCACTGGCGATTGCCGAAACGATGGAAGCCCTGTCGCGAGGGATTGAGACTCAAACAAATGAAATCACCGAAGTATATGACGCGGTAACAGATTTTTCTCAAACATTGAAGGAAACAACCGAGCAAGGAACAAAACTTGAAACGCTATCGCATAACGTTCTTTCCCTTTCATCGGAAGGTACAAAAATGATGGAAACTTCAAATGGCCAGATGGAACAAATTCATGACATGATGCAGACAGCCATTGAAAAAATGGGGGATTTAGGACAACGGGTTGGGCAGATTTCATCATTTGTGAAAATTATTGAAGATGTCGCAAACCAGACGAATCTGCTTGCATTAAATGCGTCAATCGAGGCAGCTCGTGCCGGCGAACATGGTAAAGGGTTTGCCGTTGTAGCCGAAGAAGTGCGCAAACTTGCCGAGCAAGTAGCCAAATCGGTAACGGAAATTACAACGATTGTCGGTACAGTTCAGTATGGGACGAAAGAATTGAGCAATTCATTACAGCAAGGCTTTACGACAGTTGAAGCAGGTTCATCGCAGCTTGCAGGTACTGCCGAAACGTTCAGGGAAATCGAACACTCTGTACTGCAAATGGATCAGTTTATGAAGCAAGTGCTTGTTCAGCTACAAGCGATGAACAAGGAAGGGCAGAATATCAATGATTCCATGCAGGAAATTTCAGCGATTACAGAAGAAACTACAGCTAGCGTAGAAGAAACAACGGCTACAATTGTTCAAACAAGTGCCACGATGGAAAATGTTGCGGCAACGACAGAGCAACTCGCTGAACTGGCCGAGAAGTTGGACGCTATTGTGAAAAAATATAAAGTATAAAGTGTAAAAAGCAAAAGGAGTTGCCGCATCGTGCTGGCAGCTCCTTAATTATTCTCTTCCGAATAATTTGGAAGGTTTGATGGTAACGTAGTATACAATTCATCTAAGAAAGGATGAGATATCAATGAAAAAAGTATTATTTCTGCTCGGGCTTCTATTATTGGCAGGGTGTTCGGAGGAAATAGTCGCGTATGAAGGGATGCCATTAAAGATTGCCGTTTTAGGGGAGTTCCACGACAGTTACAATACAAATATAGATATTGTAGAAATTACATTTGAAACACTTGAAGAAGCGGTTACGAATCGGGCATTGGAATATGATGCACTTTTTATTACTCCTACTGTATTTGGACAAGCTTCCCAGGATGAATATATTAAAATATATAAGGATGCACAAATTCCAATCATCTATTATGGTGCAGCGAAAGGGCATTTTGCTTTTACGAAAGAAAACATAACTTACGATACACTGCACTTTCAAAATTTGATAAACGGTTCACATTCAACGCTTTATTTACATAATGAAATTCCAGTAGGAGATGAATTGTCAGAGATCAAATGCGATGTCGACGTATTCAATTTTTACTTAAACGGTGACCGCTATGATGTTATGCTGAAAGAAATTTATGAAAAAATTGAAACGCTAACTTGAATTGATTGGGGCAAAAATCCTTTACGCTATTTTTGAAAAGGTTTTGTATGAGGGAGATGGGGAAAAGGTACTTACGAATAATTTAATGGAGGGATGCAAATGTTTTTTGATGAGCCGAAACAGAAAATTGATGTTGCCTATACGAAACAGGAATTGCTAGAAAAACTCCAGGAATTACGTAGACCGGACAATGAATTGGAAGGTACACATATTTACGTTTTAACAAAGGATGTGGACGAATTTCACTCCATCGCACGCGATCAGCAAGTGTCGCTTATTACAACAAATGGTGTCCGCAGTATAGTGAAAACAGCATTGACGAAGGAATCGCCAATTGAAGAGAAAATTCGCCGTCTCGGTTTACCGGAAAATAAGCGGCTTGAATACGAAAAAATTATTGAAGATGGCGGGAAACTGCTAATAACAGGTACCGACCCGTTTGATGAAGAAGATTGGACAGGCCATACACTCGATGATTGGATTACAAACCGTTCTAATCCATCGAACCTCATTAACAAAGAGGTAATGGATGAACGCCCTGTACCATTTGAGCCTGAGAAAAAGTATGAAGCATTGCCGAATACAAGTGTTGCAGGAGACTTTGGACGCAGCAATGATGTGGATGATCCGGATATTATTCCGTTAAAAGACGATCAGCGCATTGTTCGCGACCCGAATACAAAGGAAATTGGGATTTATCAGGCACCGCATGAAAAACAAAATTAAAATGGAGAGTCAGACTGTTCTTTGGGCAGTTTGGCTTTTTTATTTGGGATGGAGTGGAACTTATTAGAACAATTGAAAGGGTTATTTGAAAATGTGGGAGCGTTATTAGAAAGTCCGGGGTGTTTTTATCAGCGTAGACTGTATTTTTGCTCGGATCAGGTGTTAGAAGGCGGGAGCGGATTTTATTAGAAAAGTTGAGGAAGTTATTAGAACAACGGAGGGGGATATTAGATAATGCGCAGAGGATATTAGAACAAATGAGGTTAGTATAAAAAATGGACACGTCTTAAGAGACACTTTAAGATTAAGATATCTAAAAAAGGACGTGGAACCGATGAAAGAAAAACAAACTCGTAAGCGATTAGACGCACAAACAAAAGAATACATTTTAAAGTCTGTTTTAGAAGATGGCGCAAAAGTTTCAGATCTGGCATTTAAGTTTGAAATTGGGTCTTCAACTATCCATAAATGGATTAAAGATTATCGTGAATCGAAAAATCAGGATGTCACACGTTACTTTACTTCTAGCGAAGTAGATAAGTTGCAGGCAGCGTTTGATAAGAAGTTACGGGATTTGGAAGAAGAGAATGAAATTCTAAAAAAGGCTATGCACATCTTCGCGAAAAACCCCGAGTGATTTATGCATTCATTGAAAAGCATAAAAACGACTTTGGCATTGCGATGATGTGTAAAGTATTGATGGTTTCAAAAAGCGGTTATTATGATTGGCGTAAAAAACAGATACAGTCCTTATCGGAAAAAGAAGTACGTGATACAGAAATTGCCCATCAGATTCATCGATCGTATGCGAGGAGTTTTGGTACATACGGTAGCCCTCGAATTGCGCAAGACTTAGCGAGTTTAGGTTATGTCTGTTCGCAAAAGAAAATTGCGAATATGATGCGAAACCTTGGGTTAAGTGCCATAATCCCGAAAACTGTTCAACGAACAACGGATTCCAATCACCATCAATTTATTTATCCGAATCTAGTCAAACGTCAATTTCAAGTAAAAGATAAAAATAAAGTATGGGTCGCAGATATAACTTATATCCGAACACTGGAGGGGTGGGTGTATCTTGCGTCAATCATGGATTTATATTCTCGTAAAATCGTCGGCTGGGCCATCGCAGATCATATGGAAGAAACATTAGTAGATCAAGCCTTGAAGCATGCTTTAGCAGTTCGAAAACCCGAAAAAGGATTAGTTCATCATTCAGATCGAGGCGCACAATATTGTGCCACAAGCTATACAAGAACTTTAAAAGAACATGGGATTAAAATTAGCATGAGTCGTAAAGGAAATCCCTATGACAATGCGTGTATTGAATCTTTCCACGCCACAATCAAAAAAGAATGGATCTATCGTCACCGTTTCGAATCCAAAATAGAAGCAAGAAAGAGCGTGGAGTCATATATCGTAAACTTTTACAATGAACGACGACGCCATTCAACAATCGGTTATTTATCACCAAACCAATTTGAGAGAAATCAACAGGAGCCCGTTTGTCAAAATGCCTCATAAAGTTCTCTTACAGGGTTTTCATCCCTCCATGCCCAGGTCTGGGCATGGAGGGATGAAAAGCAGAGCAACCGAAGGGCGGTAGCAAAAAAAAGTCTCTTAACGTTTGTCCGAAATATTGACGGAAGACCACAAAGGACGGACATTTTAGAACATCCCGGGAATATATTAGAAAACCGGCTGTTTATTAGAACAAATCGAAATATATTAGAACATTTCAGGATTTTTTAGAAAACTGCTGCTTAAACCGCCAACCCGAAAATAGAAAAACAGATTTTTAAAGGGAATCCAGTCTTTTTGTAGAATATTTTGTATGGATGTGAAAGGGGATAGGGACATGGACAAAGTAGTAGCTTCTGTACAACAGGCGATTCAGGCAATAGACGATGGAGCTGTATTATTAGTGGGGGGCTTCGGGTTATGCGGTATTCCGGAAAATCTAATTCAGGCGGTAAAAGATAAAGGAACAAAAAATCTGACGGTTGTCAGCAATAACTGCGGTGTCGATGATTTCGGGCTCGGCATTCTGTTACAAGACAAGCAGATTACGAAAATCATTGCTTCTTATGTAGGGGAAAATAAAACATTTGAACAACAATTTTTAAACGGTGAGCTAGAAGTGGAATTAACTCCACAAGGTACATTGGCAGAACGCATTCGTGCTGGTGGTGCAGGTATACCAGGATTTTACACGGCAACAGGTGTTGGTACGCCAATCGCAGAGGGGAAAGAGACGAAGGAATTCGACGGCAAGAAATACTTGTTAGAACGCGCGATTACAGGAGATTTTGCGCTTGTAAAAGCATGGAAGGCCGATCGTTCCGGGAATCTTGTGTTCCGTAAAACATCGCGCAACTTTAATCCGCTTTGTGCGACAGCAGGTAAAGTGACGATTGTCGAAGTCGAGCAGCTTGTCGAAACAGGCGAACTGGATCCGGATGAAATTCATCTGCCGGGAATTTATGTGCAACATATCGTCCATAGCGAGTCATTTGAAAAGCGCATTGAACGACGTACTGTAAGGGAGGAAGCATAATGGATGCTCGCATGAAAATTATCCGACGCGCGGTGAAGGAAATACAGGACGGAACATATGTGAATTTAGGTATTGGGATGCCAACTTTGATCGCAAATGAAATCCCGGAGCATTATAATGTGATGCTGCAGTCGGAAAATGGACTGCTTGGAATTGGACCATACCCGACAGAAGCGGAAGTCGATGCCGACCTGATCAATGCGGGGAAGGAAACGGTCACAGCAAAAGTGGGCGCGACGTTTTTTGATAGCGCGGAAAGCTTTGCGATGATTCGTGGTGGGCATATTGATTTGGCTATCCTCGGCGGAATGGAAGTGTCGGAAGCGGGAGACTTGGCTAACTGGATGATTCCAGGAAAGGTAGTAAAAGGGATGGGCGGAGCGATGGACTTAGTTGTCGGCGCGAAAAAGGTCATCATCATTATGGAACATACGAACAAATACGGTGTGTCCAAAGTAAAACGTGAATGCTCATTGCCATTGACAGGAAAAGGCGTTGTTCACCAGTTAATTACTGATCTGGCGGTATTTAATTTTCAAGATGGCAAGATGCAGCTAGTGGAGCTTCAGGATGGTGTGACATTAGAGGAAGTGGAAGAAAAAACAGAGGCTATGTTTGAAGTGAAACTGTAAAATCATGCGCAAAAAGCAGCTCAGCTTTTTGCGCATTTTTAATTTCCATACAACAGGGTTTAGTGACTTTTACTCTATAAAAACTTGAAAAGAACAGCGAAATAGTGAGTAAAATAATATACACCATTATTGGTAAATTAAAACAAATGCTCTATGTTTGATGCAATTAAATTGATAGATTCCCTCTATATACGATTATCGAATTGGTGGATATTCTTATAGTATGAATTATCATTTTAATAATTTTGAAAATTAAAGTAATGGAGGGGTCTTATGAAAAAGAAAGCGTTAGCACTATCCTTAACGGGTATTTTGGCACTGGGAGCTGTTACACCAGCTTCATTAACTGCCTATGCTGTAGGTGAAGGACCGAACTATGGTGGAAATGAATCGATTCAAACGTCAATCCTATATACGTACGATGAAATGGTTAATTATCTTAAAAAGCAAGATGCGAAACAAGATGCTATGCAACTTGAGGTGATTGGTCAAACGGTAAAAAAACGAGATATTTACATGGCAAAATATATTAAAAATCCAAATAACCCGACAATCCTATTTTTGACACAACAGCATGGTAATGAACAATTAACTACAGAAGGTGCACTAGAATTTATCAAGCATCTTGGAACAGGTAAAACAAAAGGCGTTCTGGATAATGTCAATATACTTATTGTGCCTATGTTAAATGCAGATGGTGCGATGGGAGATGTCGATTTTTCTCTTGATGATTACATCGCTGATGGTGGACGAAATTTAACACGCTACAATGCAGTAGGGGCAGACTTAAATCGTGATCATGTTGATAAAGTGCACCCGGAAACTCAGGCTCTTCATAAAAATGTTTTACAAAAGTATAAAATTGATTACATGATTGACCTGCATCACCAAGGCACTCAAGCGAGACGAGACGGGAAATTAGTATCAGGTTCTATGCTTTATCCTACAAATGATAAAGTAAAACCAGAAGTACTAGAGAAGTCGAAAAAATTGGGGGCCGTTGTATTTAATGCCGTTGATTCTACTGGATGGGGACATTTAGCTAAATATAATGGCGGTAATGGTGAGAATATCGGCCGTAATGGTGCCGCAGTTCAATATGATATTGCTACACTGCTATTTGAAATGCGCGGAATGTCCGATCACTTTAATGAATCGGCAGTTATCGGTCAAAAAAGTAATGGTTACTTAATCAAACAAACGATTACAACACTTGATGCTGCGGTTCAAGCAATAGCAGATCGTTCAATTGAAAATGCAGATATCAGTTTCTGGGACACATTGGATACTCAAAGATAACGGGGAAATGGGGCCAAAAGCCGTAACCGCTTTTACGGTACTTGTATCCTTATGAACTGAAAAAGGAGCAAGAGAGTCTTGTTATGGACATCTTTTGCTCCTTTTCTCTATTCACTGTTAATCTGCGTTGTTCATTAATTTAGCATCTAGTGATAATGGAGAACGATCTGTGAACATGAAATAAATGCCTAGAGCTACGTAAACAACCTCTAATTCATATCCAGCGTAAGTACCGTCACCAAATAATCCAAGTGATAATTTAGCTGTGAAGATTGCACCAATCATAATCACTGCAAATACTGCGCCGATTACACGAGTACCAAGTCCAAGAATTAATAATAAACCACCGACTAATTCAACAATTGCCACTACAAATGCAAGACCACTCATTAAACCAAGTGATTCGAAGTAACCTGCTGTATTCTCGATGCCTCCTTGAAACTTAACAAATCCATGGTAAAAGAACATAAAACCAAACACCACTCGTACAAATAATGATACCCATTGTTGTCTTGTCATAAAAAAATCCCCCTAATAACTTTTTGTAAATTACTTATTAAAAGTAAGTGAAAAGGTGTAAAATAAAGTGATCTACAATAATGTAGGTCACACCTAATCGATTACTTTTCGTAACTTAGTGTAATAAAGTAATCTGATTGTTTCAATGATATCAGCGTAACTAAAAGGAAAATAGGTATTTTCGACCGAAGATAGCGGTTAAGGACGAAATTCTGAGATGTTGTTTAGATTTGTAAGGGGGCAATGTTATGTGTAAGGGTTAGTTATAAAAATTTACTTACCGACCCCCTTAAAACGTAAATACTATCCGAATAACTGGTATGTCCATAAATGGGGCAAAAAAATATTGAGGTGATTGACAATGCAAAAATGGAAACAAACAAGTGTAGCATTACTTATTGCAGGGTTAGCGGTAACTGGGACAAGCTATGCGTTAGCTGATGAAAAAGAGAATGAAGCTATTGAAATGACTCAACAAGAAAAAGAATTGACTACGGATTTAGTGAAAGAGCCAATTGAAACTGTTCAATTGCCAGTTGTTGAAAAGGTTGAAACAGACAAAGCAACAGAAGAAAAGGCAACAGATGAAAAAGTAACTGAAGATAAAGCGACAGAAGATAAGGAAGTAGAAGAAAAGGTGCTTCCAGAAGCTCCGGAAGGGTATACAGCTGGAAATCTGGATGCGCTTGGAAAAGCCTATGAAAAGGTTCAAAATCCAACTGCTAAAGCAGCAATTGAACGGAATGTGGAGCGTTCCATTGAAAAATGGGAGAATAAACAGTCAGAAACTAATGAACAGCCAAAAGTGGAAGCTCTTGAACAACCGGAAACAATAGATCCTGAACAAACAGAGGTAAAACAAGAAACAGTGAAGCAAGAAATGCCGTCAAAACAAGAACAGCCTGCTAAAGTGAAACAGGAGAAAGCTGAAAAAACTGAAAAGGCTCCTGCTCCTCAAGCACAATTAAATGCACAACATAGAGAACAAAGACAAGAGCTGAGAGCAACTCAAAAAGCAGAGCGTGAAGCTTTAAAAGAAGAAAGTAAAGCGAATAAAGAATAATAAAAGAATTGGAAAAATGAAAAGAAAAGCAGATTTTTAATATAAAATTACTTTTCAATTTAAGTTATACCCATTAAAATCAGGGCAATCGATACTAATGGGAACGGAGGGAAATCTATGTTTTTGTCATTCATGCAAGAAGTATTCAATAAAAAATCATATGCAGCATTGAATGAGCTTGTATTGAAGGCAAAGAATGGGGATGAGAGGGTCATGAATGACCTTCTCATTGAATTTACTCCGTTTATGAAAAAAACGGCTTCTTTCGTATGCAAACGATCCATTGATGAGCATGATGACGAATTCAGTATTGCGATGAGTGGATTTCATGAAGCAGTATTACAATTCAATCCGACAGAGGATTCATCGTTAACGACATTTTCACATTTGATCATAAAGAGGAGGCTTATCGATTATTTTCGAAAAGAAGCAACGAGAAACGATGTCATTCATTTATTGAAAGACGTGAATGAAACTTCAGGCTTAGATGTCCAACAGTACGTATTTGATCGATCGTCAATCGTCTCCTATTCAAAAGAACAACAGGCGGAAGAACGTCGTGAAGAGATCATAGAATATACCAAACTTTTAAAGAATTATGGTCTATCATTTCAAGAGCTGGCCATGTCATCTCCAAAACATACAGACTCAAGGAAGACGGCTATTCATATTGCGCAAGTTATCGCAGAAACACCTGAATTCTATCATTACCTTATTGCAAATAAAAAATTGCCGGTAAAAGAACTTGAATCGACTGTGGAGGTTTCAAGAAAGACGATTGAACGACAGCGGAAATATATAATCGCAGTTGTATTACTGCTTAATAGTCACTTTGTGTACATAAAGGAATATATAAAAGGGGAACTTATATGATGCGGACATACAGGGGTGTTGTTTTCGAAATAGAAAAAAAATATACTGTATTTCTAACGGAAAAAGGCGAATTTTTACGTGGAATTCCAATTGGTGGACCGCCGAATATTGGAGATGAAGTCGATTTTCATCTAATAAATACGCCTTCTCTTTTTAGTGGAAGAGTGAAGCCGCGATTATTTGGAACAGTTATGATAGCGGCAGTCCTTCTTCTTTCTATCGTAGCATCTTTAATTCCTATGGGTGATGAAGTGATGGCCTACGTTCAATTGGAATCAGACACGGCAGTGGAACTTGGTATTAATGAATCAGGAGAGGTCATTGTTTTACGATATTTGAATGGTACATCTGTTGAGACTAAAAAGAGCCCTGATCATTGGAAAGGTGACTCAATCAGTAAAGTGCTGGACAGAGCTTTGAAGAAATTAACGGCCAAAGGTATCAGTGAGCAAGTAAATATTACAATTATTTATGAAAATAGCAAAAACCAACAGAAGGTACAAAAAATCGTTGGAAATGCAGTTCGTGATGTACAAAGCGCAAATAAAGAATTGACTATGAAAATTGGCGAAAGCACAGCGGAAGAAAGAGCGATGGCCAATATGCAGGAAATGTCTGTTTATAAATTCAAGGAAAGCCAACAAGTTAATCCGGCGAAGGAAATAAAGCCGTCTTCCGAAATCGATGAAGACCGGAAAAATAATCCAGCAAATGAGCACAGAGAAATAAAGACTCCTATCAATAAGGAATCAATCCCTTCAGTGCCGGCTAATGAGAAGGTTAACGGGAATGAAAATGCGAAGGAATCAAGCGGAAATAAAGTTCAGAAATCGAACGGAACTGTTGAAAAGCCAATTAGGGAACAAAAGGAAAAAACCAAGGAGACTCCTGGAGAGAAGGGGAAATCAAGTAACCCTGAACCGGGAAATGGAAATTCCGATAAAGGTAACCAAAGCCCTGCATCACAGCAACCTAAAGAAAATAAAAATGAACAGAAGCAATCGGGAAACGATAATTCAGCAAATGCTGCTTCAAAAAACAAAGACCAACCTAATTCACCTTAAGTGTGCTTTAGTTTAATAAGCAGATTGGCAATATAGAAATACTGAAATGGCTCTTATCCTTGAACAGGATAGGGGCTCATTTTACATTTTATGGGCGTTAGGTGTAATAAGGATACTAAAAATAAAAGGAATTTTATTTAGAATGCCGAATAATTAATGAGCCCAAAATTGAAAAGGCAGGTGTTTTATGAATAATCCTATCTTAAAACAGATTGGCACAGTCTTTATCCCGGTAAGCAATATTGAAAACGCGAGGGATTGGTATTGTGATATTTTAGGGGTGACAGCAGATGGAGAAATTCAGTTTGGTCATCTTTATGTTCTACCAATGGAAGGTACAGGAATTGTGTTAGATAGCAAAATTTATTCAGTAGACAGGGTATTTAAAACTCCAGCATTCCACTTAAATACGAAAAACATCGAAGAGGCGTTTCACTTTATGAGGAAAAAAGGCGTTGAATTGATTACAGAAATTGAACATAACCACTATTTTAATTTCAAAGACCCGGATGGGAATATCTTAATGGTTTCCCAATGCTAATGGGGGATAACTGGTGAAAAAACTCCACTACCTACGAATGTAAGTAGTGGAGTAATTTTTAATTTAACAATTTAATCCTCATTTGCAATAACATAATCCTCAGTGAGTTCCACATAATCCTCAACTTACACTTCATAATCCTCAAAATTCGAATATAATCCTAACCTGTGTCACTAGAGCGAGGAAAGCTCAAAACTTACTTCGGATAAGTCTGACACACACGTCCAATTTGTCCATCAGCCAACCGCACTTTAATGCCGTGGGGATGGGAGCTGCTGTTTGTCAGTAAATCCTTTACGATACCGCGTGTTGTTTTGCCTGTACGCTGGTCTTTTTTTAGTACGATATCAACTTCCAAGCCAGGATAGACATCGCTTCGATTTTTGCCGTTCATAGTAAAACGTCCTCTCATTCATAAGTTTCTTTAGTATAGCACGAAATGATAGAGGACCCGATACTACACACTACTTCGGCAAATGCTTCAAAAAATTCGCAGCTGCAAACCCGCGTACTTCCTGTTCACTATAATGCTTTAACAGCTCATTAATGAGATTTTGATGCATCCCGGCATGTTCGAGATGGGGGATCTTCACATCAATCCCGTCAAAATCTGAACCAAGGCCAATCAAATGCTTCCCGCCAAGTGAGCAAATATAGTCAATATGACGAATCAAGTCCGTCATGCTCGCTCTGTTTGTGCCGTTTATAAATTCAGGATAATACACAACATGAATCGGCGCGTTTTTTTCAATCATTGCTCTTATTTGTGCATCGTTCAAATTGCGCTCATGATTGCAAATAGCCATTGCGTTTGAATGAGAAGCAATTACATAATCGGCATGCTCGATGACATCCCAAAAGCTTCGTTCATGTAGATGAGTAACATCGGTGAACAGCCTGTGCTCATTATTCAACTTGATGATTTCTTTGCCAAACGGTGTAACGCCAATCTGTGATGTACTATGTAAGCCGTCAGCTGCTTCATTGGAGTAATTCCATGTAAGCCCGATCGACAATACGCCAAGCTCACGGAACTGATGCCAAAAATCAATGTCGCCACCGAAAAAGTCAACGCCTTCAATTGTTAAAAAAGCGCCAGTTTGTCCTGGACGGAGCTTATCAAAATCCGTCCATTTCTTAATATGCACAACGTGTTCACTTAGCACTTCCTGCTGAAAATACGCAATCTGTTTGAAAGCAGCAGCCCGTTTTTCCTCCAAAGTTAAAGTAGGGTAAACATAAACCGCAAATGCCTGTGCCATTACATTTCCTGCGCGAAGTTTATCGGCATTTACATCAAGCAGGCCATCGTCAAACCGGTGACCATCCTGCTGCATGCGCCATAATGCATCACAATGTAAGTCAATAACTGGAATATTCATCAAAAAACCCCCTTCATTATGGTGAAAAAAAGGTGAATGACCGCAATCATCCACCTCATCTTAATACTAATCTTTATGCATGATGGAGCCCTGCAAAAATACCGCCTTTTGCGACAAGCTCTTCATATGTCCCTTGCTCTTCAATGCCATTTGGTGTAACAACGAAAATATAGTCCGCATCGCGAATGGTCGCTAAACGGTGCGCAATGATCAATGTCGTCCGGTTTTTCGCCAAATCATTCAACGACTGCTGGATAATCCGCTCAGTCGCCGTATCTAAGGCAGATGTTGCCTCATCCAAAATTAAAATCGGCGGGTTTTTCAGGAACATGCGTGCAATCGCAAGACGCTGTTTTTGTCCGCCAGATAATTTCAGACCACGTTCACCAATTTCGGTTTCAAAGCCATCCGGTAAATTCTCGATAAATTCTAGCAAGTTCGCCTGCTCTGCCGCTGCTTTAATGTCCTCGAAGCTTGCGCCTAATTTACCATATTCGATATTTTCACGAATAGTACCTGTAAATAAAAATACATCCTGCTGTACTGTACCGATTTGCTTGCGGAGCGAATGCTGTGTTAAATCTCGGATATCATATCCGTCAATCGTAATCGCACCATCCGTAATATCGTAAAAGCGTGGGATCAGTGCACTGATCGTCGTTTTCCCTGAACCGGACGGACCGACAAAGGCAACCGTTTTTCCTGCTTCCACCTTAAACGATAGATTGTTCAGAACTTGCTTGCTGTCCGCATATTTGAAGTCCACGTTTTTAAACTCGATATCGCCGTTTAATTGGTCAACATCAATTGCATTTGGGCGGTCGACAATCGTTGGCTCCTGGTCAAGCAGATCGCAGAAGCGTTTAAAGCCAGCCATTCCTTTTGGATACATTTCAAGTAATGCACTGATCTTATCGATTGGCTTGATCAGGACATTTGTGAATAAAATAAAGCTCGCGAACTCCCCGTATGAAAGATCACCATTGTTTGAAAGCCATGCCCCTACAACAAGCACGAGTAATGTCAGTAAACGAGTTAAAATATAAATGCTTGAATGTGTGCCTGCCATTACTTTGTACGCGTAAATTTTCGCTTTACGGAAAAGAGCATTTTGGTTTTTGAAGCGGTTCGTTTCGAATTCTTCATTTGTAAATGATTTCACGACGCGAATACCGGAGAAGCTGTCTTCCACACGGCCATTGACATTCGCGATTTCACTATACATAACGGCCCAGCCTTTTTTCATCCGTCTGTTGCTCCAATACATGACCGCAATTAAAAACGGAACGAAAATCAGAATAATTGTCGCAAGGGTCGCGTTAATATTGAACATAATTGTAAACGCTCCGATAAATGTCATCATTGCGATGAACAAATCTTCCGGACCATGATGTGCAAACTCCCCGATATCGAATAAGTCATTCGTTATACGACTCATTAAATGACCTGTTTTCATATTATCGAAAAACGTATACGGCTGGCGCTGTACATGATTGAACAGCTGCTGGCGCATATCCGTTTCGATATTGACCCCGAGTTTATGCCCCAAATAGTTCACGACATAGTTCATGCCTGTACTTAAAATATATGTCAGTAAAAGAAGCGCACTGATTTTTGTAATCATGCCCCAATCGTTCGTCGGGAGCAAATCATCGATAAACCATTGCACAGCCATCGGGAAAAGCAATTCCAAAACGGCCACAAATACCGCACACGAGAAGTCGATAATGAACAATCGCTTATGCGGCTTATAATACGTAAAAAATCTTGCTAGCATTGTAGTTCCTTTCTGTTAAACAACTCAAAACTGAGTGCAACCGGTTGTATTAGTTAGTGAAAATGATTCTTACTCGGATTATAACATTTTTTAGGAGTTTTTCGAGGGGCGAAATTTTATGTTTAAGGATAGCAATGAAATAAAAATAACGAAAAGGGCTGTTCGAAAGAATTTTCTTTCTGAACAGCCCTCAATCATTTAAATAATGACATTAGCGATTAATAATGTAATTAACCCTACGAACCAACAAATTGTTGTAGGTACAGACCAAACGAGAATCTGTTCCTTCACTTCTTTAATGCCTAACATACGGTTAACAACCCAGAACAAACTATCATTAAAGTAAGAGAAAATAAGGGCACCCATTGCAGCAGCTTGAGCAGCCAAGGCCATATTTACATCTAACGATACTAAAATAGGTGCTGAAATAGATGCAGCAGTAATCATGGCTACCGTACCACTACCTTGAATCAATCGGACAATCGTAGCAATTAAAAATGGAATTAGTACAGCAGGAAGTGGTAAATCTGCAATTTTCGTTGCAATGAAATCACCAGCACCGCTTTCACGTAAAACGAAACCAAAGGCACCACCAGCACCTGTAACAAGTAAAATAACACCTGCTGTTTGAATCCCTTCTTCCATGCGTTCAAGCGTTTCTAGACGATTTAATTTGCTCGTTAATAAATAAATGGCAGCAATTAACCCAATAGATACAGCAATGATCGGTTTACCTAAGAAAATTAAATAACTATAAAACCCGTCTGTTAATTCTAGTGCGTCTAAAGTTGTATTTAAAAATATTAAAACAATAGGTATCAAAATAGGCATAAATGAACGGGTTAAAGAAGGCAATTCTTTCGAACGCTCATCTGCTAATGCGACAAACTCATTGTACGCCATTTTTGCATCAGGACGAATAAAACCGGATTCAGAATCATCGGGAATTTGGTAGATTTTCTTCCCTAACCACTTAGCGTAAAGAACACCTGCCACTAGCATCGGAATACCGAATAGTATACCTAACCCGATCATAATACCGATATCAACCCCGAAGATTCCCGCAACACCGAGCGGGCCAGGAGTCGGTGGAACTAATGAATGGGTAATTACGAGACCGACAGCTAGTGACACACCTAATGCAACAACTGATTTACCTGTTTTTCTTGAAAGCGCTTTAACTAGAGGGCTTAAAATAACGAATGCCGAATCTACGAAAATAGGAATAGAAACGATAAAGCCGGCAACCGCTAATGCCCACTCCTCTTTCTTTTTACCGACAAATTTAATTAATGAATAGGCAAGTGTTTCGGCCGCACCTGAAACTTCCAATAGACGACCCATCATTACACCTAAACCAATGACAATACCGATAGAAGCTAGTGTACTACCAAACCCAGCTGTAATTGTATCTGCTACCGTTGCAGGAGCCATCCCCCCGATAAGACCTGCAATGGATGCAGCAATTAATAAAGCTAAAAATACGTGAATCTTTGTTTTCAATACTAATAATATTAAGACAATTACACCTAGCAATAATCCAGCAATAAGCTGAGTGCCTGAAACATCCATCCGAATAACCCCTTTATTGTATTGTTTAAAGATGGATTCTAACAGCCTGTTACGACTATTAGAATCCAACGGTATTACATATTGTAGCTAGTGAAATTTGGTGCATACTGCGCTGCAAGCTTGATTGCCTCTTCTAAACTAATACTCTCAGCAATATTTTTACCTGCAATATCGAAAGCTGTGCCGTGATCGACAGAAGTTCTTAAGAATGGAAGACCATTTGTAATAGAAATCGTTCTATGGAAGTCTGTCATCTTCGCAGCGATATGTCCTTGATCGTGATATAACGAAAGTACTGCATCATACTTTCCGTTTAAAGCTTGGAAGAAAACAGAATCGGCAGGAACTGGACCTACTGCATCAATACCAGCTTCAACAGCCATTTTAATACCTGGTTTGATTTCTTCTACTTCCTCCATACCAAATAGTCCGCCTTCACCGCTATGTGGGTTTAATCCCGCTACAGCAAAACGTCTATTTTCCACACCTAAACGTTGTAATGCTTTGTCACAGCGTACTAAATAGTCTGCAACACGTTCTTTTGTCATTTGACCAATTGCATCCTTTAATGATAGGTGACGCGTTAAGAAGAAAATGCGCATGCCACGTACCTCAAACATTGTTAACGGGTCATTTGAACCTGCAAGATCTTCAAGCATTTCCGTATGTCCGATATATGGTACTTCTGCAGCTTTTAACGATTCTTTATTAATTGGTGTTGTCGCTAAAGCATGAACTTGACCAGCTAAAGCAAGCTCAACTGATTTTTTAATGTACTCGAATGCACCTTGTCCACCTTGTACTGATACTTCACCATATTCAAGCTTATCGATATCAATATTGTTCAAGTTGATAACATCGATTGTACCTAGCACATATTTGCCATCTTCCGGAGAAGTGATTTCGTTAATTGTTACGTCTGCACTTACGATGTCAATCGCACGCTCGATCACTTTTGAATCTCCAATAATTAGAGGTTTACTAACATCATAAATTTCCTTTTTCGTTAATGATTTCACCGTGATTTCCGGGCCTATGCCAGCCGGGTCACCCATTGGAATTGCGATAATTGGTTTTTCTGTTGTCATAATAAGTTCCTCCTAACAATGATTTGTTAAAAATTTTATACTTTTATATAAGGCATCCTTTTCTCCAGCCATACCGCCTTTTGTAATGATAGGAAGGCCATCTAGCTCGCCACCCATCAATTTACCGTACGCAACTAAAGGGAGTACCTCTTCCTCCAATTTAATTCCTTCCGCATTACTAATTGTGCAAATGGACGAAGTAATATCACCGCCAGAAGAAAAACAGCCACCAACACTATAATTTGTGCTCTGTAAAACTTTCATCGTGACCATGCCGATGCCTGCTGCAATGCGTTTTGCCAAATGTTCTTCAGTAGTTTCGAATTCATTGGCAATAGTAGTTAAATTTAATTGGTCCTGATGTGGTGAGTTTGTTGTCATTATTAAAACATCGTGTGTATCTAGAAACTGAACTGCTTCTTGTGATATCGCTTCAATTTCCTCATCCCATCTCTCATCTAGATGAGTTAAACGATTTGCATCAATGTAATACGGATAGGCATCGGTTTTCTCCAGTAAATATTGAATCTGTTTGGAGGCAGTCGGTGTAATACTGCCGATCGAAGCAACTATTTTCTTGTTTTGCGACTGTTGATTTAAGATGGCCTTTGAATATTTTGCTGTCAAAGGACCTGGATCAACAGGAACTAATGTATAATCGTTAACCTTCAACATTGCTGCAGTAATGCAATCAATATCATCATCTGTCACGGCATCAAGGACAATTATGCGGTTGCCATTGGAAATTTCTTTGTTAATTGCATCTGTCAGTTGTTGTACTTCTAGCAATACCGTTTCCAAACCGATATGAACAACAGGAAACTTACTTTGCTTTTGAATGATATGTGGTACAAATGATTTCTTTAAAGGGTTAACCGGATCTTTTGCGACATCAGTTGTCTGCAGTGGAACACCGTTTACTAATAAGTATCCTCCAGATGTGATGCGTCCTGATTCAGGGAATGAAGCAACGACAATTGCGATAGATTCCTCTCCTAAAGCCTCTAGGATAGTATCAACCTCATATCCGATATTGCCACGTACCGTACTGTCAATCCGCTTACAAATTAAATCAGCTTCCCAGTTTTGGAAATTTTGCAGGGCTGCTTGAACACGTGCTTTAGCTAAATCTGGTTGAACATATCGGCTATCTGTATCTACACATACAGCATTGAAAGCCCCTAAAGTAGGAGGGGTTTGAAATGATGTTAATGTAGTGGCTGAAAATCCTTGTTTCGATAATTTAACGCCTGTTGCATTTGCGCCGGTTAAATCATCTGCAATAATTCCAATTTTCATAGGTAGCTCCTTTCATTAAGAAATTATTGTTATTTTTTCACAAAGTTGAGCATGAAGATCTTCTTCTAAAGAATCAGTAATAAGTCCACCATTAATATCTCTGAAGTCACAAACTTTGACAGTAGACTTTTCATTTGCCTTACTTGAATCTGCTACTAGGTAAGTCGTTTCAGCTGCTGCAATCATTAATCTTTTAATCGCTGCTTTTTCGAAAGTTGGTGCCATAATTCCTGCTTTCGGATGGAAGGCATGGGCACCTAAAAAACATATATCTACATGAATTGATTTTAATAAGCTTTCTGTTAAGGAACCGAAAATTGCGCCAACACTATTTTGAAGCTCGCCACCTGTAATAATGACTTTTGCTTCGCTATTAATAAGCACCGAGGCAATATATACATCATTCGTGATAACGGTTACATTTTTCTTATTACTAAGCAGTTTAGCAATTTCAATTGTTGTCGTCCCCGAATCTAAGAGAATGGTTGAGTTATCTTGAACGAGTGATGCAGCTATTTGGGCAATCAATTGCTTCTGCGCATTATTTTTACTCTCTTTAATTAAAAAGGAAGTTTCATTTACCAATGGCTTATTTAAAACAGCTCCGCCATGAGTGCGAATGACTTTATCCTTTTCTTCTAAATAACTTAAATCACGACGGATTGTCATAGTTGAAACTTGTAATTCGTGAGCAATCTGTTCAATATCAACCTTCTCATGTTCGTTTAAATGCTCTAAAATTAAAGCTCTACGTTCTTTAGGTAACATATTCGCCTCCTAAAATGTTCGTTTTTAACATATGTTAGTTACTATAATGTTAAAAACGAACAATAAAGTCAAGAGTTTTTCGAAAAATCTTGTAATTTTTAAACATCTGAATGTTTAAAAAGAGTTAATATGACTTGTTTAGGCGAAGAAATAATAAATTGAATTTTATTCTCGGAATTCAATGAGAAATAACTCCAAAGTGCTTTAAATTCCGTATAAATTTGAAAAAATGATACACTAAAAAAAAGCAAAGAAGCGAAGGTGTACGTATGAATTTTTATATTGTAATGCAAGGGCGTACATACGATGAGGCGAAGGAAAAGCAGGTCGTATGGTGCTCAATTTTAGATAGTAGTGGACAAACACCCCATTCTTGGGAGCGGATGAGGGAAGTAAAGAAGGGCGATGCGATTTTTCACTGTGTGAAAGGGGAAATCGTCGCGATTAGTACCGCTCAGGAAGATTGCGGGGAAGGTGTGAATCCTCTTGATCATTCGGGCGTAGTTGGGTACCAATTCCCGGCACTATACGAGGAATTAGATTTTCCGGTTTCAATAAAAGTACATTTTGATGAAATTCAGCCACTGCTTCCAGTAAAATATTCACCGTTCCAACATAATGGTGACGGCAACCAAGGCTTTTTATATCCATGTAATGAAATGCTCGCAATCAAACTGCTGGAGCTTATGAGTGATGCCAATATTTATGAGGAAAATGAAGAGCAGCTGGAATTTGCCATTGGTCTCATTGCCCAAAAAGAACGCAATACGCTAGCGCCTGTTTTAATCGAAACAGAAGCAGAAGCAAAGGTGAAAATCCGTAAAGGGCAACAAAAATTTAGAAAGCAACTGATGCCATTATGGGACAATCAATGTGCATTATGTGGCATCTCGTTACCTGGATTATTACGTGCAAGCCATTCAAAACCATGGAAAGATGCAACGAATGACGAGCGACTTGATCCATACAACGGTATTCTACTTTGCCATAATCATGATGCGTTATACGACCAAGGCTATATCGCGTTTGATGGAACCGGGAAAATCCATATTTCCTCTGAAATTGACCAGATGGATTATGTGAAATACGGGATTCATGAGAAAATGCGTGTTGCGAGAGTGGAAGAGAATAAGAAATATTTTAAGTGGCATAAGCGAGAGATATTTAGAGGTAATGAATAATTAATAGAAAAAGCAAGGTGTGTACCAAAAGTTAGATGGTAGCACCTTGCTTTATTTTATTCCTCTACTAAATAGTGGTAGATGTCGTATTGGATTGGTTGTTCGAGTACCATTTCCATTGTAACGACGGGGTAATATTTTCCTTTATCCAAAATTCTTTCGGGCTTTGCAGAGCTTGGATTTACAGCGCATCGACCAAGATAATAAAAATCTTTACCTTCACCATTGTCTTTTTTTACAAACAGGTACACGTTTGTCCCATTTTCAACTGAGTGGATAAGAATTTGCATTTCCTTGGATTTATCAATATATCGTTTTTTTGTTGAGCACCACTTAAATGTATCTTCTGATAAAAATTCATCCATATAATTTGTTTCAAGATTGTTTTCATCATTTTTATGATAATTTACGAAAATAGGGAAGTCGCCATTTTTCGGTCGACCACCATTTAATGTACCTTCCTCGTTCTTTTCCCAGTCTAGTAAGCGGCATACTTCACGGCGAGAGTATTTTTCATATAGTTTAAATGGTTCGTGATTATTGAATTGTTTGTTTTTAATAAAGGCACATTCAAGTAAATCAACAAAGTATTGTTTGAAATTTTCATCTCGAAGTGAGAGTTGCAATTCCTCATTAAACATATAGCATGAATGCGATTTAATAATTAAAGGTTTATTTCCGAATTTTTTATTGTCAGCCTCTACGAAAAAGTTTAAAGAAAACACATTTTCAATGCTTTCAATTGTACCTTTATGAATATAAGCATTATGAGCTTGCAATGCTGCAAGATAGCTTTGTTCTGAAATAGATTCTTCTTCTAAAAGAAGCTGTAATAATAAAATTTCATGAATTCTTTTCCCTGATAAAAAGTCCTTCCCTATTAATGCGAGGACAGATTTTTCATAATTCGTAATTGAGGAGATATTTTCTTTCATTTTCAATAAAAACTCATAATAGGTAGGAGTGTAGCTAATAATGACTTCGGGATCTAACGAATTTTGTTCAATAAAATCCTTAAGCATCGGAATACGTCCAATTCGATTTTTAAGCTCAGAATAGCTATCCTTTAACATTTTTAATGTGGATAAATTAGCGTTATTTATCGCATCAAAAATTTGTTTCTTCGCGATTTCCTCAAAATTAATTGTTGAAACCCCTTGAATATAATCCGTGTTTACTGTGTTGCGGCGAACATTATCTTTATTCATCGACTTATCACCAGATAGGGCAATCGGAATTAAATAGTTATTTTTATAGTTGCCGATAAAATCAATGATCGTTACATATTCTTTTACATCATGCTTCCGTAATCCACGACCAAGCTGCTGAATAAAGATGATGCTAGATTGTGTCTGGCGGAGCATGACGATTTGATTTAAGAATGGGATATCGATACCTTCATTAAAAATATCTACTGTTAAAATATATTCCAGCTCACCATTTTCTAATTTAGCAATCGCTTCTTCACGTTCTTCTTGAGAGTGATCACCAGTCAATGCAATCGTTTTATATCCACGCATATTCAGGAGGTTGGATAGGGTACGAGCTTCTTCCTTCGTACTGCAAAACATTAATCCACGAACTCGATCCCCAGAAAAACCATAATACGAAATTTTTTCGATAATATGGTCGATTCGCTCCTGTTGAATGAGCTTTTGTAAATCTGCTGTTTCATCTATGAGCTCACCATCAAGCTCATAGTCCGTCACACCAAAATAGTGGAAGGGGCAGAGCATTTCTTCTTCTAATGCTGCTTGAAGACGTATTTCGTACGCCACATTATAGTCAAATAGTTCATAGATATTGAAATTATCTGTACGTTCCGGTGTAGCTGTCATCCCTAATAGAAATTGAGGTTTAAAGTAATTCATAATTTTTAAATACGATTCCGCACCCGCTCGGTGAACTTCATCAATTAAAATGTAGTCAAAATGATCTTTAGCAAACTGTTGTAAATAAGGGTCACGTGAAATAGTCTGGACCGTTGCAAATAAATAACGTGCATTTAGATCCTTTGAATTTCCTGATAAAATCCCATAATCTTGAGGGTCACCTAATAAAATATTGCGGAAATCATGCATCGCTTTCTTCAAAATTTGTTCGCGGTGCACGACGAAGAGCATGCGTTTTGGTGCAGCATTTCGAACGTCAAACGCAGATAAATAGGTTTTACCTGTCCCAGTTGCTGAAATAATGAGACCACGGTTTGCACCACTTTGACGAAGGAGTTTTAACTGCTCAAGCGCGACTGTTTGCATTTTATTAGGCTGTATTTTTAAACTTTCTTTTAATGGATTCGTTATATATAAAGGAGGAGAGGCTACTTTATTATTAAATTCTGGCTTCTCATAATTGATTTGATATTGCGCAATCCATTCATCATTTAATGGCATCGCACTGTTCCATTGCTGTTCAAATTGATTTTTGAAATGGTGAATAACTTCACCATTTTCAAGAGATGTTAAATAAACATTCCATTCAAAATTTGCCTTCAATGCACTATCCGTTAAGTTAGAGCTCCCAACTATTAATGAATAATGTTGGTCATGCTCGAAAATATAGCCTTTTGAGTGAAAGCCTTTTACATCAGTAACGCGAACTTCTACATTCGTTAATTTGAGTAGCTCTTTAAACATTTTTGGCTGGTTAAAGCTTAAAAAGGTAGACGTTAATATGCGTCCACGAATACCTTTTTTCTGAAGGGCATATAGCATTGTTTTGATTGTCGCCAATCCGCCTTCAGTAATAAATGCCACAGAAAAGGTGAATGTTTTACATGTTTTCATTTCTTGTAACAGTGATGAAAGGACATTTTCATGTGCTTTATTGGATAATAATTTCGGTTTAAATTGTGATGAGGCGGCCTTTGATTGATTGATAAAACCTTTATGTAAAGAGGCTTCAAGTTTTTTAATTAACTGTTCTATAAAAGCACCACCTTTAATTATTTCAATAATTTTTCAACTGCGGGAATATCTGCTGGGGCAAAGTCTAGTTCATTGAGTGATGTACGTTTTACCCACTTCGTATTAGAGTGCTCTAAAGCAACTGGTGTTCCATTCACAATTTTCGCCATATATGTTTCAAGACGAACGATAAACGTACCGTAATCATATGTTGTATCTTCCACTTTTTCACCTACAGCAATTTCACAAGTGAATTCTTCTAAAATTTCACGTTTTAACGCTTGTTGCGGTGTCTCATCTTTCTCAATCTTTCCACCTGGAAACTCCCAATAGTTTGGTAATGACATTTGAGGGCTACGTTGTGCACAGTAAATTTCCTGTTTATCGTTTTCGATAATAGCTCCAACTACATGTACTTGTTTTTTCATATTACATCCATCCTATCTATTAATCCTCTCTATAATATAGCCGATCGGGGGAGAATTTGCTGCCAATTAAATTTTTCATCTCAAATTAATCCCTAATCCTCCTTTTTCGATTTATTACTTTCCCTTCAACCAAGCGCTGTATTCAAAATGATAGAATTCACTTTCCTCCTTATGATGAATGTTTTAGAGCTAAGAACTTATTTATTAACTAAAATTAGCTGATGAAGAAACGGATTAAGTGAGTTTCAACAGATGATTTCAAATTATTTTATGGATACATATAATAGGAAGAAAATAGAGGTAAATAAAAAAGATGAAAAAAGTTTTTTAAAACTGTTGACGTTTAATAGAAATGGATGTATAGTTATACAAGTCGCCGGGAGTTACCGCGACAAACGAAACAAAATGAACCTTGAAAACTGAACAAGCAACGTTAATGAAACAAGCTTCTTAAATGAAGCAAACAATAGATTCCAACTTCTAACGAAGTTGAATCGCTAGCAAAGCAAATGAGCTTTCAAACTACTTTTATGGAGAGTTTGATCCTGGCTCAGGACGAACGCTGGCGGCGTGCCTAATACATGCAAGTCGAGCGGAAATTTTATTGGTGCTTGCACCTTTAAAATTTTAGCGGCGGACGGGTGAGTAACACGTGGGTAACCTACCTTATAGATTGGGATAACTCCGGGAAACCGGGGCTAATACCGAATAATACTTTTTAACACATGTTTGAAAGTTGAAAGACGGTTTCGGCTGTCACTATAAGATGGACCCGCGGCGCATTAGCTAGTTGGTGAGGTAACGGCTCACCAAGGCAACGATGCGTAGCCGACCTGAGAGGGTGATCGGCCACACTGGGACTGAGACACGGCCCAGACTCCTACGGGAGGCAGCAGTAGGGAATCTTCCACAATGGACGAAAGTCTGATGGAGCAACGCCGCGTGAGTGAAGAAGGATTTCGGTTCGTAAAACTCTGTTGCAAGGGAAGAACAAGTAGCGTAGTAACTGGCGCTACCTTGACGGTACCTTGTTAGAAAGCCACGGCTAACTACGTGCCAGCAGCCGCGGTAATACGTAGGTGGCAAGCGTTGTCCGGAATTATTGGGCGTAAAGCGCGCGCAGGTGGTTCCTTAAGTCTGATGTGAAAGCCCCCGGCTCAACCGGGGAGGGTCATTGGAAACTGGGGAACTTGAGTGCAGAAGAGGATAGTGGAATTCCAAGTGTAGCGGTGAAATGCGTAGAGATTTGGAGGAACACCAGTGGCGAAGGCGACTGTCTGGTCTGTAACTGACACTGAGGCGCGAAAGCGTGGGGAGCAAACAGGATTAGATACCCTGGTAGTCCACGCCGTAAACGATGAGTGCTAAGTGTTGGGGGGTTTCCGCCCCTCAGTGCTGCAGCTAACGCATTAAGCACTCCGCCTGGGGAGTACGGTCGCAAGACTGAAACTCAAAGGAATTGACGGGGGCCCGCACAAGCGGTGGAGCATGTGGTTTAATTCGAAGCAACGCGAAGAACCTTACCAGGTCTTGACATCCCGGTGACCACTATGGAGACATAGTTTCCCCTTCGGGGGCAACGGTGACAGGTGGTGCATGGTTGTCGTCAGCTCGTGTCGTGAGATGTTGGGTTAAGTCCCGCAACGAGCGCAACCCTTATTCTTAGTTGCCATCATTCAGTTGGGCACTCTAAGGAGACTGCCGGTGATAAACCGGAGGAAGGTGGGGATGACGTCAAATCATCATGCCCCTTATGACCTGGGCTACACACGTGCTACAATGGACGGTACAAACGGTTGCCAACCCGCGAGGGGGAGCTAATCCGATAAAACCGTTCTCAGTTCGGATTGTAGGCTGCAACTCGCCTACATGAAGCCGGAATCGCTAGTAATCGCGGATCAGCATGCCGCGGTGAATACGTTCCCGGGCCTTGTACACACCGCCCGTCACACCACGAGAGTTTGTAACACCCGAAGTCGGTGAGGTAACCTTTATGGAGCCAGCCGCCGAAGGTGGGATAGATGATTGGGGTGAAGTCGTAACAAGGTAGCCGTATCGGAAGGTGCGGCTGGATCACCTCCTTTCTAAGGATTATTTCGGAATCATTCCCTCGGGGAATGAAACATTAACGTTTGCTGTTCAGTTTTGAAGGTTCATTCTTAAATGAATGAAATACTTCAAAACACTTCGTTCTTTGAAAACTGGATAAAACGACATTGAAAGCAATAAATCAAATTTCTATTTTATAGATTTTTAAACAAGTCAAGCAATTGACGTGTAAACTTAAATCTTAGATCTCTGATCTAAGTGTTAACTTTTGGTTAAGTTAATAAGGGCGCACGGTGGATGCCTTGGCACTAGGAGTCGATGAAGGACGGCACTAACACCGATATGCCTCGGGGAGCTGTAAGTAAGCTTTGATCCGGGGATTTCCGAATGGGGGAACCCACTATCTTTAATCGGATAGTATCTTCACGTGAATTCATAGCGTGTTGAAGACAGACGCAGGGAACTGAAACATCTAAGTACCTGCAGGAACAGAAAGAAAATTCGATTCCCTGAGTAGCGGCGAGCGAAACGGGAAGAGCCCAAACCAAAGAGCTTGCTCTTTGGGGTTGTAGGACACTCTATACGGAGTTACAAAAGAATGAATTAGACGAAGCGACTTGGAAAGGTCCGCGAAACAAGGTAAAAGCCCTGTAGTCAAAAGTTCATTCCCTCCAGAGTGGATCCTGAGTACGGCGGAACACGTGAAATTCCGTCGGAATCCGGGAGGACCATCTCCCAAGGCTAAATACTACCTAGTGACCGATAGTGAACCAGTACCGTGAGGGAAAGGTGAAAAGCACCCCGGAAGGGGAGTGAAATAGACCCTGAAACCGTGTGCCTACAAGTAGTTAGAGCCCGTTAATGGGTGATAGCGTGCCTTTTGTAGAATGAACCGGCGAGTTACGATTACGTGCGAGGTTAAGTTGAGAAGACGGAGCCGCAGCGAAAGCGAGTCTGAATAGGGCGAATTAGTACGTGGTCGTAGACCCGAAACCAGGTGATCTACCCATGTCCAGGGTGAAGGTGAGGTAACACTCACTGGAGGCCCGAACCCACGCACGTTGAAAAGTGCGGGGATGAGGTGTGGGTAGCGGAGAAATTCCAATCGAACCTGGAGATAGCTGGTTCTCTCCGAAATAGCTTTAGGGCTAGCCTCGTGATTGAGAATACCGGAGGTAGAGCACTGTTTGGACTAGGGGGGCATCTCGCTTTACCGAATTCAGACAAACTCCGAATGCCGGATATTTATACACGGGAGTCAGACTGCGAGTGATAAGATCCGTAGTCAAGAGGGAAACAGCCCAGACCACCAGCTAAGGTCCCCAAGTAATCGTTAAGTGGAAAAGGATGTGGCGTTGCTTAGACAACCAGGATGTTGGCTTAGAAGCAGCCATCATTTAAAGAGTGCGTAATAGCTCACTGGTCGAGTGACGCTGCGCCGAAAATGTATCGGGGCTAAACGATTCACCGAAGCTGTGGATGCATACTTTGAGTATGCGTGGTAGGAGAGCGTTCTAACAGCGTTGAAGTCAGACCGGAAGGACTGGTGGAGCGGTTAGAAGTGAGAATGCCGGTATGAGTAGCGAAACATGGGTGAGAATCCCATGCACCGTATGACTAAGGTTTCCTGAGGAAGGCTCGTCCGCTCAGGGTTAGTCGGGACCTAAGCCGAGGCCGATAGGCGTAGGCGATGGACAACAGGTTGATATTCCTGTACCACCTCCTCACCGTTTGAGAAATGGGGGGACGCAGTAGGATAGGGTAAGCACGCCGTTGGTTGCGCGTGTTCAAGCAGTAAGGCGTGTATGTAGGCAAATCCGCATACTATAACGTTGAGCTGTGATGACGAGCTCGTATGAGCGAAGTTCCTGATTTCACACTGCCAAGAAAAGCCTCTATCGAGGTGAGAGGTGCCCGTACCGCAAACCGACACAGGTAGTCGAGGAGAGAATCCTAAGGTGTGCGAGAGAACTCTCGTTAAGGAACTCGGCAAAATGACCCCGTAACTTCGGGAGAAGGGGTGCTTCTTTGGGTGCATAGCCTAGAGAAGCCGCAGTGAATAGGCCCAGGCGACTGTTTAGCAAAAACACAGGTCTCTGCAAAACCGTAAGGTGACGTATAGGGGCTGACGCCTGCCCGGTGCTGGAAGGTTAAGAGGAGCGGTTAGCGCAAGCGAAGCTGTGAATTGAAGCCCCAGTAAACGGCGGCCGTAACTATAACGGTCCTAAGGTAGCGAAATTCCTTGTCGGGTAAGTTCCGACCCGCACGAAAGGCGTAACGATCTGGGCACTGTCTCAACGAGAGACTCGGTGAAATTATAGTACCTGTGAAGATGCAGGTTACCCGCGACAGGACGGAAAGACCCCGTGGAGCTTTACTGTAGCCTGATATTGAATTTTGGTACAACTTGTACAGGATAGGTAGGAGCCAGAGATCTCGGAGCGCCAGCTTCGAAGGAGGCGTCGGTGGGATACTACCCTGGTTGTATTGAACTTCTAACCCATGCCCCTTAGCGGGGTAGGAGACAGTGTCAGGCGGACAGTTTGACTGGGGCGGTCGCCTCCTAAAGAGTAACGGAGGCGCCCAAAGGTTCCCTCAGAATGGTTGGAAATCATTCGTAGAGTGTAAAGGCATAAGGGAGCTTGACTGCGAGACCTACAAGTCGAGCAGGGTCGAAAGACGGGCTTAGTGATCCGGTGGTTCCGCATGGAAGGGCCATCGCTCAACGGATAAAAGCTACCCCGGGGATAACAGGCTTATCTCCCCCAAGAGTCCACATCGACGGGGAGGTTTGGCACCTCGATGTCGGCTCATCGCATCCTGGGGCTGTAGTCGGTCCCAAGGGTTGGGCTGTTCGCCCATTAAAGCGGTACGCGAGCTGGGTTCAGAACGTCGTGAGACAGTTCGGTCCCTATCCGTCGTGGGCGTAGGAAATTTGAGAGGAGCTGTCCTTAGTACGAGAGGACCGGGATGGACATACCGCTGGTGTACCAGTTGTCTTGCCAAAGGCATCGCTGGGTAGCTATGTATGGACGGGATAAGTGCTGAAAGCATCTAAGCATGAAGCCCCCCTCAAGATGAGATTTCCCATTACGCAAGTAAGTAAGACCCCTGAAAGACGATCAGGTAGATAGGTTCGAGGTGGAAGTGCGGCGACGCATGCAGCTGACGAATACTAATCGGTCGAGGACTTAACCACATTTTATTGCTCAATTCAATGAAACGTTTATCCAGTTTTGAAAGAATGAAATTTCTTTTAACTAAATAATTAAGTGAAGTGATGATGGCAAAGAGGTCACACCCGTTCCCATACCGAACACGGAAGTTAAGCTCTTTAGCGCCGATGGTAGTTGGGGGCTTCCCCCTGCGAGAGTAGGACGTCGCTTCGCTTATTTTTTTTTTGGAGGATTAGCTCAGCTGGGAGAGCACCTGCCTTACAAGCAGGGGGTCGGCGGTTCGAGCCCGTCATCCTCCACCATTTTAATCAAGAGCCATTAGCTCAGTTGGTAGAGCATCTGACTTTTAATCAGAGGGTCGAAGGTTCGAGTCCTTCATGGCTCACCAGTTTATAATCATTATATATACTGTCAGAGTAAAAATATCTTAAGCATTTTGCGGAAGTAGTTCAGTGGTAGAACACCACCTTGCCAAGGTGGGGGTCGCGAGTTCGAACCTCGTCTTCCGCTCCAAAAAATGCCGGGGTGGCGGAACTGGCAGACGCACAGGACTTAAAATCCTGCGGTGAGTGATCACCGTGCCGGTTCGATTCCGGCCCTCGGCACCATCTTTATAAATAAACAATATGCGCCCGTAGCTCAATTGGATAGAGCGTCTGACTACGGATCAGAAGGTTGTGGGTTCGACTCCTGCCGGGCGCGCCATATAACTCAACTGGATAGAGCTTACATTGCTTTAACTAGTAGAGATAACTATTGATCTTGGCTACCTAGCTCAGCTGGCTAGAGCATTCGGTTCATACCCGAAAGGTCGTGGGTTCGACTCCCTCGGTAGCCATTTTAAAATTTTGGAGGTATACCCAAGTCTGGCTGAAGGGATCGGTCTTGAAAACCGACAGGCGGGTAACACCGCGCGGGGGTTCGAATCCCTCTACCTCCTCCATTTTAACTAACTGGTTATTAAAACAGGTTCAAACATAATATTGTCGCGGGGTGGAGCAGTGGTAGCTCGTCGGGCTCATAACCCGAAGGTCGCAGGTTCAAGTCCTGCCCCCGCAACCAAATGGTCCCGTGGTGTAGCGGTTAACATGCCTGCCTGTCACGCAGGAGATCGCCGGTTCGATCCCGGTCGGGACCGCCATTTATGGGTTTGTAGCTCAGTTGGTAGAGCATTAGATTGAAGCTCTAAGTGTCGGCGGTTCGATTCCGTCCAAACCCACCATATGCGGGTGTAGTTTAGTGGTAAAACCTCAGCCTTCCAAGCTGATGTTGTCGGTTCGATTCCGATCACCCGCTCCAGTTTTTAAATAGGGCCTATAGCTCAGCTGGTTAGAGCGCACGCCTGATAAGCGTGAGGTCGATGGTTCGAGTCCATTTAGGCCCACCATATATAATTATTCCGAAGTAGCTCAGTTGGTAGAGCATCCGGCTGTTAACCGGCAGGTCGCAGGTTCGAGTCCTGCCTTCGGAGCCATGGCCCGTTGGTCAAGTGGTTAAGACACCGCCCTTTCACGGCGGTAACACGGGTTCGAATCCCGTACGGGTCATTTCTAAGCATGTAGCAGAAGCTGCATGCTTTTTTTATTTGTAAAGGAATTTAAACTTCTTATAGTCCGTAGTCCTTCTCGAAATAGGATATTAGTTTAACGATATAGAGGTTGTTGTGAAAAAGGGGAGAAGCGACAAATCCCAACTATAATTTTGAGTGGTCATGAAAAGGATGAACAATCCATTACTACCAAAAAGATAATTTAAATACTATTCAAAAATAACTTTCTTTCTTTATTAAAAAATCTATAATAAATAAGGGAGGTTAGAAAATGAAAAAAGTATTTAGTCTATTATTAGTGTTTCTTCTAACTATATCCTCGATGTTATATGCTACACCAACAAGTGCGGAACAAGTGTTTACCGATGTATCGCCAAAGCATAGTAACTATCAGGATATAGCTTTTTTATTGGATAAAGGTATTATTAGTGCCGATAAAAAGATATACGGTGTAAAGGACATTGTGACACGCGAAGAAGTGGCTGTCATGGTCGCAAAGGCTGTTGGTCTTGACGGCACACAGCGAGCTACGAAGTTTAAAGATGTTCCGAAGTCTCATAAAAACAGCGGGTATATTCAATCAGCTGTGGAGGCCGGTATCATTAACGGCTATACGGATGGTACATTTAAGCCGACGACAAAAGTGACACGTGGTCATATGGCTGCATTTATTGCACGTGCATTTGATTTACCGAATGGCACGAAAACCTTTAAAGATGTGAAAAAAGGGCATACGGCATATGAAGCAGTGAGCCAATTAGCTGCAGCCAATATTACAACTGGTTATGAGGATGGTACATTTAAGCCTGCGAATAATTTAACGCGTGCTCATATTTCTGCATTTTTAGCACGTGCAGTGAAATATCAGGAAGGTTTAGGCTCAACATCTTCTAAATTGAACGTACACTTTTTAGATGTTGGACAAGGAGACTCGATTTTCGTTCAAGCACCAAATGGAAAAACAATGCTTATTGATGCAGGGACGAAAGAATACGGCAGCACGGTTGTTGCTTATTTAAAATCTAAAAATGTGAAGAAGCTTGATTACGTAGTAGCAACACATCCAGATGCCGATCATATCGGTGGATTAGCTGCAGTACTGGAAAGCTTTACGGTTGGCGAGTTTATTAACAGCGGGAAAGTCCATACAACGGTAACATATGAAAATTTACTGCAGATGGTAGTCAATAAAAAAATTCCTTATACAGAGCCGAAAGCGGGAGACTTGATTTCATTGGATTCAAATGTGAAAACTCAAGTTTTAGCTGTCAATGCACAAGCAAGTGATATGAATGATGCTTCCATCGTATTAAAACTGACGTATCAAAATATGTCTTTCTTATTGATGGGCGATGCGGATGCAGGAATTGAAGAGCAAATTGCGAAGAAATATGATGTTTCCGCAACGATTTTAAAAGCGGGTCATCACGGTTCAAGTTCAAGTAGTTCGCTTGGATTTTTACAAAAAGTAAATCCGAAAGCGGTTATTTTAAGTTATGAAGAAGGCAACAGCTATGGCCATCCTCATAAAGAAGTGCTTTCAAACATTAAAACGGTTGGTACAAAAGCTTACGCAACTGCACAGGATGGAACAATTGTTGTGACAACGAACGGTCAATCCTACTCGATTAGTGCGAAAGAGTTCATCGTGCCGAATACGACACCTGAAAAACCAAAAGGTGATGTGAATTCAGGGACGTATGTCATTCCAGGAGCACCGACTGCATTTAAAAACTGTACGGAAATGCGTGTGTATTATCCGTCAGGTGTCAGCTCATCACATCCCGCTTATGCAACCGCAAGAGACGGCGATAAAGATGGCTGGGCTTGTGAATTATAATGAACGTGAAGCAGCTTAAGTGAATTTTTGCTTAAGCTGTTTTTTTATTGGGCGTTTTTATTAGAACAATGGTGCGGGATATTAGAAAAGTTGTAGGGGATATTAGATGAAACTTGGGCGATATTAGAAGTTCCGCTAACTCAAGCTGTATTGAAACATGGTTTGCGGCTGAATATGTTGAATTGTAAATGCAATCAAATTTTATTAGAACAATTGGACCGAAAATTAGAAGAAGTACGGGGGTTATTAGCTGATTGAAAGGGGATATTAGAACAAAGTTTCTGCTTATTAGAACAACTTTCAAATATATTAGAAAATCGCAACTTTATTAGAACAAATAAAAATATATTAGAATATTTCCGAACATATTAGAACATTGCGACCAACATTATAAAACGTGTATCTTTAAGTAAAGGGGAGTATGAAATGAAGCATGAATATAGAAAACACGAAAAAGAGCTGTATGGCACAAAAGCAAAACCGGTATTACTAAACGTGCCCCAACAGAAGTACATCTGTATCAAAGGTGAGGGCAATCCGAATGGAGAAGACTTTAAAAACCGTGTAGAGGCGCTGTACAGTTTAGCGTATACGATTCGCATGAGTCATAAAAACGGGTTTGCGCCAGCTGATTATTTTGAGTACACGGTCTATCCGCTTGAAGGGTTATGGGATAAAAAGAATTATGATTCCAAAGAGTTCAACCTAGATGACCTTGTGTATACGATTATGATCCGCCAGCCGGAATTTGTAGATGAAACTATGTTCAATAATGCGATGGAAGTGGCGCGGAACAAAAAGCGTAATGAACGGTTGTCCGAAGTTTACTTTGACGAGATAACGGATGGTTTGTCGGTTCAAATGCTGCATATCGGTCCGTTTGCTACAGAGGGGGAGACGTTCTCGGTCATGCAGGAGTTTATTGCAAACAATGACTTACGCATTAAAACATTGGTGCACCGCGAAATTTATCTATCGGATCCGCGTAAAGTAACCGGTGATCGATTAAAAACATTACTACGCTACCGTGTAGAGAAAATTAAATGAAAAAACGAAACACCAGCAGCCACGGCCGGTGTTTCGTTTTTATTACATTCTATATTACTGAACACGGGCGAACCCAAATCCTGAAGCGTAGTCATCGCCTGTAGCGGCACCGTATCCGCCTTTAATATCTACAGCTTTTGCGCGTGTTTGTAAGTTTGAGCGCAGTTGCGTGTGAGACCAAGACGGGTTTTGAGCCCAGATTTTTGCTGCTAAACCTGAAACGTGAGGTGTAGCCATCGATGTTCCGCTAATTGTATTGTAGCCGCCGTTATACCATGTAGAATAAATTGCCGAACCGGGAGCTGAAATTTCAATATCTCCTTGCTGGATGACATAGTCGCCAGCCGTAGAGGCGTACCCGCGTGAAGAGTAGTCAGCTACACGGTAAGTTCCGTTTTGCTGTACATTTTCCAGTGCTGCTACAGCAATGGCATTCGGTAATGCACCGGGATAGCCAATTGATCCTTGTGCATAGCCTGAGTTACCAGCTGCTGCAACAACAAGTACACCTTTGCTGTATGCATAGTTGACAGCACTTGAAATTAGGCTGTTGTTCGCTGAAGAACCTAATGACATGTTGATGATTGTTTTTGTACCAGTAGATGTTGCTTGATCAGCTGCATGGCGGATCGCAGCAGCAATATCATCCGAGTAGCCAGAACCGCTGTCTGCTAATACTTTGTATGCCCAAAGATCTGCCTCTGGAGCAACACCATAAACACCTCCTCGGTCGCTTCCGCCATCAGCCAATGCCGATCCGGCTACATGCGTACCATGACCGTTTCTGTCAGTACAGCTATTATTTACAACAGTTGTCGCAGTCGTAAAGTCTTTACATTGCTCCACAGTGTTGGCAAGGTCAGGGTGGGAAGTGTTTACTCCTGTATCAAGTACGGCAATATTTACGCCGCTTCCTCCAGATGTAGATGTTAATGAACTATTATTATAAATCGCTTTAATTCCCCAAGGTACTTGCTGGGAAGCTCTTGCGTAAGCTGATGCATCCGGCGTTCTATCTTCTGTTGTATAATCCTCTCCCAATTCCAAATTGATCGGATCTAATGAGACGACAGGAACTTTTATGACTGTGAAATTTTTATTCTTTTGTAATGCCTGGAATTGCTTTTCATTCATTTCCGTTGAAAATCCGTTCTCTGTTAATTCCCAACGAGCCGAATATTGTGCTTTTGCTGATTGTTTTGCAGACTGGTTGTTTGCTTCAATGTACACACGGAACTTTTCTTGACCGACATTGTTTACCGAATTGTCTTCACTATCCAAAGTTGCCGCATGTACTGGACTGATTAATGACCCTGCAATCAAAAGACTGAATAACGTACTCTTCACTTTTTTCATTTTCCTGACCCCTTTTCAAAGTATATTTTTGGATTACATATTGAATTTATCACAATACTAGTTTTTTGATTATTGGGAAAATATTAAGTATACTAGATAAACTATCCAACTATTTAAAGGGGTGTGGTAATTGAATGAAAATAGGTTCTTTAATAAAGTACTACCGTACAAAGCTTGGAATGACTCAAAATGAGGTAGCAGCGGGAATTTGCTCGATTCCACATTTAAGTAAAATCGAGAATAACAATAAAGAAGCAAACTGCGAGACAATTCGTCTGCTCTTAGAACGTTTAAATATTAATAGCCGTGATGTCGAAAATAGTGAGCACCATATCATAAAGTTATTGAAAGACTTACAAAAACAGATCAATTACTTAGAAAATGAAAAAGCTATTGCGACAATGGGACTATTAAAAGATTATGAAGAGATCATTGGTTTTACAGAATCAGTCTATTTATATGAACTTTATAAATTACGTTACTACGTGTTTATTAACGATTACAAAATGGCGGAACATCAGTTGAAGTGGCTAAATGCCCACCGTCAGAATTTTTCCCAACATGAGAGATATTTACATTCTTACTATTATGCATTAGTTTTAATAACAAGGGGTAAGTATGCAGAAGCAGCTGTAGAACTAACTAATATACTTAAGACAAGCTCGGAACTTGGGTCACTGGAAGGGGAGTTTTACTATCACTTTTCGTTAATAAAAGGCCGGCTGGATGAACCGAGCCAGGCGATTCTTTATGGGAGAAAAGCACTGCATTATTATAAGGATCAGTTTAATTTTAAGCGGATTATTTATACTTCCATGTCGCTCGCTCTTTATTACGCGCAGGGGAAAGTATTCCATGAAGCAATCGAAATTTATGATCATCTCCTGAGAAATGTGGAACTGATGCAGCAACAGCAGTTACTGCCTGCTATATATCATAACCTTGGGGATTTATATCAAATGAGAGGCGAATATGAAAGAGCCCTCGTTTATTTTGAGCAAAGTGCTTCGTTAATGGAAAATAACAGCGATAACTATCTATTTTGTTTATATAATTTGGGCATGACGCAATTTCGGCTTGATCAAAAGGTAGAAAGTTTCAAAACCTTTACTATTTTAAAGGAAGAAGCAAAAAGTAAGAGAAAACTAAGTTTTAATTTATTTGCTTCTTTTTATTTATATTTGCTAGGTGGACAAGAAAAGAAAGCAATGGAATTTTTGGAGGGGAGGTTAATTCCGTTTACGGCAAACAGTGAAGAGTTTAAAGAAATGCACCAGAAGTTTTCTTATTTACTGGGTGAGTACTACAGGCAAGAAAAGAAATTTGAAAAAGCAATCCAATTCATTTAATTATAAAGGAGACGAGGAATATGAAGAAAAACGTTAAATTATCGCTATTATTATTAAGTGTGGCATTGGTGACATTGTCTATCCCAATTTATCCCCCAGTTTTATCTTAATAAAAAGCGCCATTCAGAAGCTTTATTTAAGCTGCTGGATGGCGTTTTACATTATTTCATTACCTTTGATTTCATCAAAAAAGCATAGCCTTCTGCACTCTCCAATGAAAAAGATGCGCCCTGACCTTCCATTACATCAACAAGAACTTGCATATGCTTCAAATACTCCGACTGATGCTTATCAATATAATACGGAACATCCGCAATTTCCCCGAGAAGTACAAGCTGGCTGCTAATATAGTGCCCATCCTTTGTAAAACACATTGGCACCGTACCATCGCAGCAACCGGAAGACTGCTCAAACACCAAGTTTCCATGCTTTGCTTTCAACAGCTCGATAACCTCAATCGCTTTTTCAGTCACGACTAACTTTTCCATAAAGCATCCTCCTATAAAAAAGAGGATGTACTGTAAAAGCACATCCTCTAATAGTTCGCTTCTCGCTTTGGCTTAGAAGAAACCTTGAGCGTTTTTGTTGTAGCTTACTAACATACATTTTGTTTGTTGGTAGTGATCTAACATCATTAAGTGGTTTTCGCGACCGATACCTGATTTTTTATATCCGCCGAATGCAGCGTGAGCAGGGTATTGGTGGTAAGTGTTTGTCCAAACACGACCAGCTTGGATACCACGTACAGCGCGGTAAGCTGTATCCATGTTACGTGACCATACACCAGCACCTAGACCGAATTCAGTGTCGTTGGCGATTTCCATAGCTTCTTCGAAAGTAGAGAAAGTTGTTACAGAAAGAACTGGACCAAAGATCTCTTCTTGGAAGATACGCATTTTGTTGTGACCTTTGAATACTGTTGGTGCCACATAGTAGCCGCCTTCTTGGTCAGCATCTAATTGGTTTTGGTAGCCGCCGATAAGTAGCTCAGCGCCTTCTTCTTTACCGATTTCGATGTAAGATAAGATTTTTTGTAATTGCTCATTTGAAGCTTGAGCACCCATCATTACTTCTGTATCTAACGGGTTACCGATTTTGATTGCTTTAACGCGTTCTAATACACGTTCCATGAATTTGTCATAGATAGATTCGTGAACTAATGCACGTGAAGGACAAGTACAAATTTCGCCTGAGTTTAATGCGAACATTACTAAACCTTCGATAGCTTTATCCAAATACTCATCGTCATGATCCATTACGTCTGGGAAGAAGACGTTTGGTGATTTACCGCCAAGCTCTAAAGTTACAGGGATAATATTCTCTGTAGCGTATTGCATAATTAAACGACCTACTCCAGTAGAACCAGTGAATGCCACTTTGTTAATGCGTGGGTTCGTAGCAAGTGGTTTACCAACTTCAATACCTAAACCATTAACAACGTTGAATACGCCTTTTGGTAATAAGTCTTGAATTAATTCGATTAATACCATGATTGAAGCTGGTGTTTGTTCAGCAGGCTTCATCACGATTACGTTACCAGCAGCTAATGCCGGAGCAATTTTCCAAGAAGCCATTAATAATGGGAAGTTCCAAGGAATAATTTGACCGACAACCCCGATTGGCTCGTGGAAGTGGTATGCTACTGTATCGTTGTCGATTTCAGAAATTCCGCCTTGTTGTGCACGAATCGCACCAGCAAAGTAACGGAAATGATCCACTACTAAAGGAATATCAGCATTTAATGTTTCACGTACTGCTTTACCGTTGTCCCAAGTTTCAGCAACAGCGATTTTTTCTAAATTTTCTTCAATGCGGTCTGCAATTTTATTTAAAATATTCGCGCGGTATGCAACAGAAGTTTGTGCCCAGGCACCTTTAGCCGCATGTGCTGCGTCTAATGCTAATTCAATATCTTCTTCAGTTGAACGTGCAACTGAAGTAAATACTTTACCAGTTACAGGTGATTTAACATCTAGGTATTGTCCTTTTACAGGAGCTACCCATTCGCCACCGATAAAGTTATCATATTTTTCTTTAAAGTTAACTACTGCACCAGCAGTATTAGGGTTTGCATAGATCATCTATTAACACCTCTATTATTGTTTTAAAGTTATAGTAACTTTATGTCCTCATTATGCATCGGAGTACGAAAAATAGCAAATGAAAATGCTTACATACTTAGTTATGTCGTTATACTTGTAAAATGAAATCGCATGAAAAAATCATTTTTGGTGAAATTATTTATGTACTGATACAGAGTGTTATGGTGGGTGAGGGAATGAAAAAAAGTAGATTAAACCTTATAGCATTATAATAAATGGGTATTATATAACAAAAATATACAGTGAAACTATATGTATAAAAATTCATAAGTATTCATAAATATTTTTTGTTATATCTTTTATTTTCTATATAATTAGTAGCTTTATAAGGTTGGATTTGCACATATTCTATTCGTATTACCAGTTTGATAAGTTGTTCGCATTACGAAATAATTTAAGTTAAAATGAACGTATTCATTAAAAGGAAAGGGGAGAAATTATGCTTCTTGTATTCGTCATTGCACTTATTGGGGCACTTCTATTCTCCACGCTTTCATTTCCGATTCCATGGCTGATCGGTCCTATTTTTTCGGTGCTGGTTGCACAGTTTTTCATTAAAGATAGGCTGCGATGGCCGGCAGTTTTGCGAAATACAGGACTTGTAATCGTCGGTGTCGCAATTGGTCAGCAATTTGACTTCTCGCTATTTTCCGATTTCAAATCTTTGCTGTTTTTTATGGTCATCGTCAATGTTCTATTGTTTGCATTTTGTTTAGGGATTGCATGGGTGATTGCTCGATTAACAGGTCTTACATTTAAAACGGCCGTCGCCGCCAATGTTCCGGGTGGGTTATCCCAGCTTGTATTGTTTGCGGAAGAGGAAGGGGATGTCCATTTAACAGCGGTCACGTATTTTCATATTGTCCGTGTATTGGGGGTCGTGCTGCTCATCCCGTTTTTAGTGTCAGGTCATGTTGTTGGAGGGGCAAGTATTCCATTGACATGGGATGTATGGCAAGTGGGTTTGGTCATTTTGCTCGCTGCTGTTGCCGTCCCGCTTGGCAGAAAATTAAAGCTCCCTGTCGCGCACTTTTTAACACCGATTATCGTTGTCATCGGATTAAAATTCTTTGGAATTGAAGCACCGACAATGCCGAGTGATGTTCTTCATATTGCGCAAATTTTAATCGGTGCCTATATTGGACTGTTATTAAAGCCGGAAACATTGCGTCTTCCATTGAATGTTTTGATAGGTGGGATGGCCAGTACGGTTGCGATGATTATTCTCACATACGGCACAAGCTTACTCATTGCCCGGTATTTAGATTTGAGCTTTGCGACAAGCTTTTTAAGCACGGCACCTGGTGGACTCGATCAAATGGGGCTTTTAGCGGCTGCGGTAAAGGCGGATATTTCTGTTGTAACGGTTTTCCAGCTATTTCGTTTGCTGTTTATATTCTTATGTGTACTACCTATTATTAAGTGGGTTTACCGAGAGCGGGAAGAGTCTGTACAACAATGAATGGTAAGCCGTTTCGTTAATTGTTTGCCCAGCAATCCAATCATTAATTGTGACAGGATTATCACGACATTTTAAATGGGAAAGTGAGAAAAAAAGCCTGGATGCTAACCCTTTATGTCCTGATTAGGTTATACTAGAGAAAGTGATTAATTAGGAAGTAGGATTAAGAACATGCAAACGCAATCGAATCGACAGTTGTGGGCGCAAGCAGTGAAGACCGGCATTATAAAATCTAACTTAATTCCGATGATCGCGGCATTAATGCTCGCCCTGTATACGTATGAATTAAATTTTATTGATCATATTCCCGCTATTATTTATGCAATTATTGGTTCGGCAGCAGTTATAGCTGCAGCAGGTGCATATAATAACGTCTATGACCGGGATATCGATCAAATTATGCCCCGTACAAAAACACGTCCAACCGTTACTGGAGAACTTTCTGCGAAGTTAGTGCTAATCGTTGCGACGATTTTATTAATACTAGGATGTACGGCGCTTTATTTAGCATCACCGTTAGCTGCTTTGTTAGGGTTTTTAGGTGTATTTTTCTATGTTGTCCCTTATACAATGTGGACAAAACGCCGTACGATCTGGAATACAGAAGTTGGTAGTATTTCAGGCGCTATGCCCCCACTCATTGGATGGGCAGCCGTAGCTCCGGATCTTTGGCATCCGGCTGCATGGGCACTGTTTCTAATTATGGTCATTTGGCAAATGCCGCATTTTTATGCCATTGCCATTCGTAAAAAAGAGGATTATGCCGCGGCGAATATCCCAATGCTACCTGTAGCAAAAGGGGAAAAGCGCACATATATTCAGTCGAATATTTATCTCGTGCTGCTAATTTTATCGAGCTTTTTGTTTTTACCGCTTAGCTTAGGTTTAACAATCGTTTCACTTGTCCTTGGTGTCATTTGGCTATGCATGAGTATTGCTGCATCAAAAAAACAAGGTGAGAAGAAGTGGGCGAATATTATGTTCGGCTATTCGCTCTTCCATATGATGGCTGTATTTGGGACAGTCTTTATTTATGCAACAGTTGGCATGATTTTAAATGCGCTTTAAAGTTGTAGAATCAAAAACTCATTCATTTTTCTATAGAGAAAATGAATGAGTTTTTTTGTTATATAGGTTAAGCACATGTATAATTTTCTTTTCTATTTAGTAATAAATGCTTATCTGGAATAGACTTTTCTTATATATTATGTAATTCCGTCAAAAATCAATTGATAAACATCAAAATATTATTATTTTTTATCCGCTTGTTGAGAAATTGTGAACAGAAAATGTGAGCATAATATGACAATGATAGCCCACGTATTTTTTGCTTGAAGGAGACATGCTATCATTGGTTTATCAAGTAGAGCGGTGTGCATGGTAGGCAAACTTGCTCATTCATTGATATGCTATGTTACTCATAAATCTCGTACATGACTTCGACAACATATAACCCCCCTATTTTTATATGGTCCCGTACGGATTCAAAAGACGCCAATGCTGTAGTGAGCATTGGCGTCTTTTTTGTTCTTAAAATTTAATTGTTGCTACTTCATGCATGTAATCGCCAAGTACTCGCAAGCCTTGGTCAAAGTTTTCAAGATGGAAGTGTTCGTTTGGTGCATGGAAGTTTTCGCTTGAAAGACCGAAGCCCATTAACACTACAGGCAAACCTAAAATTTCATCGAATGCTGCAACGATCGGGATTGATCCGCCACCGCGCGTATAAGCTGTAGGTACTTCATATACTTTTTCATATGAACGACCTGCCGCCTGAATTGCCGGGTGATCGAATGGTGTTAAGTAAGGTTTTCCTTTATCAAATTCAGAAATCGTCACTTCGACACCAGTTGGTTTATGCTTTTCAATATGCGCTTTCAGTAAAGAAACGATTTCCTCAGGGTCTTGATCCGGTACTAAGCGGCATGTAATTTTTGCACCCGCTTCAGCAGGTAAAACTGTTTTAATGCCTTCACCAGAGAAGCCGCCGAATACACCGTTTACTTCCAATGTTGGACGTGCCCATGTTTGTTCCAAGTAAGAATAGCCAGCTTCACCGAATAATTCTTTCACACCGACTTCTTCTTTTAATGCTTCTTCATCAAAGTTCAAATCACGGTAAGCTTGGCGCTCTTCTTCAGATAGGGGACGCACTGAATCATAGAAGCCTTCCACTTGAATTGTCCCGTGCTCATCACGGAAAGAAGCTAAAATTTCTGCAAGTGCATGGATCGCGTTTTGAACACCACCGCCATAAAGGCCAGAATGCAGGTCACCTTTTGCACCGCGCACATCAATCTGCACACCTGTTAGTCCGCGTAAGCCATAGCATACTGCGGGTTTTCCTTTTGCGTATAGACCTGTATCGGAAATGACGATTAAGTCAGCCGCTAATTTTTCTTTATTGTCTTCTGTATACTTCGGAAGAGACGGACTGCCGATTTCCTCTTCACCTTCATAAATGAATTTCACGTTTACCGGTAATGTACCTTCTGTCGCAAATAACGCTTCGATCATTTTTAAATGCATGAACACTTGTCCTTTATCATCCGAAGAACCACGTGCAAACAGTTTATTGTCGCGGATGGCCGGTTCAAAAGGAGGTGTTTCCCATAAGTTTAATGGATCAACTGGTTGTACATCATAATGACCGTAGAACAGAATTGTCGGTTTGCCTTCAGCATGAAGCCATTCCCCATAAACGACCGGATGACCCGCTGTTTCATCTACTGATACGTTTTCGATGTTTAATGATTTTAAGTGGTCCGCCAGCCAGTTTGCCGCTGACAACATATCTGCCTTGTGCTCAGATAAAGCAGAAATACTAGGAATACGTAAAAATTCGTTTAACTCCGCTAAATGACGTTCACGGTTTTCCGTAAAGTAACCGTCTAACTTTTCTAAATGACTCATATGGTTGAGTGCCTCCCTTTATTTCGGTTGTAGAAATAATTATAGCATAGAACAACTGGAAATCAGCTTCTCATCTTTCCTTTTTTTGAGCCTGCGTCAAACACCCAATACATTGTCGCTGTCGCAATCGCAAAGACAATTCCGCCATATAAAGGCAAGTAAATGGATTCCATTATGAGTGAAATTGTCATTAAAAGCGTAAAGGAGATAAGTAAGTGCGCAAAGTATTTGTGGAACCGGTGATTTTGCGTTGTTTTTAATTCAATCAGGACATCAGAAAACATAACAAACGCAAATTCAATGACTCCATAAATTAGAATGAACCAAATTAAGTTTCCCCAACCTTCAAATTCAATTCCGACAAGCAGTAAAATGCCTACTTCCACAGAAATTGCGATTCCGATGATCGCTATAAATAGTAACCCGATAAAAATAAAGCCTATAAATCCTCCGAAATTCTTCATATAAACTCCTAACAAATTTGAATAGATAATAGTTAGTATAAATGATTTTTAGAAAAAAGAGGGAAGCACGCTCCGTCAGGAAATATAAAAGCACACTTTTTTCAATTGATTCTTTAAATGATTATATGGAGTACCCGCGAATAATCGTTTTTAAAAACCCATTTAAAGTTAAGAAATACTGTATTGTGTTTTTGATAAATATGGAAAGCAATCGGTGCAACTTCTGCTCAAATACGCTACGATAAAAATAATAAATCCAAAAAGGGTGATTAAAATGTTCTATATACTGCTAAGTTATTTACTCGGTACAATCCTTTTTGCGGTCGTTCTAGGGAAAGTAAAAGGAATTGATCTTCAGCATGTGAATAGCGGTAATCTTGGGGCACGAAATGCCGGGCGTACATTAGGGAAGTGGGCTTTTATCTTTGTGGCAGTAGGGGATGGTTTGAAAGGGCTTCTCGTAGTAGTTGTAGGACGAATGCTTGAGCTTCCTGAACTGACGATTGCACTTGCTGTTATTGCTGTAGTGCTTGGCCATTTGTACCCGTTTTGGAATCGCGGAAAAGGTGGAAAAGGAGTCGCAACGGTAATTGGAGCAATGGTCGCTTTTTCGCCGTTACTGATTTTCGTATTTTTAGCTGGCTTTTTATTGTGCCTGCTCGTAACAAAAAGTGCAACACTTAGTATGACAGGCGGGTTTATCTTGTATGGACTAATTATAAGTGTATATATAGAGGCAGGATTCATCGTAACGATCGCACTTGTTCTCGTTATTTGGAAACAGCGACATAGTATTGTAGAAAGGGTGAAACCAAATGTACTGGAGTAAAATTGCAGCAACAGATGAAGAATTTGATGCAATCGCAGCATTAAACTATGAAACTTTTGTAGAGGAAATTCCCCAGCATGAGCACAATCCGCTGCGTCGGCTTATCGATAAATTTCATGATGAAAATGTGTATGTAATCGTCTATAAAAATACGGAAATGGTCGGTATGGTTGCATTCCGCGATACACGACCATTTTCAATCGATCGAAAAATCGGGAAGGTGGAAAAATACTTGGATGCAGAAGTTTGCGAACATTTATGTGAAATCCGACTGCTCGCGGTGAAAAAGAATCACCGGAACGGGCGTGTTTTTACGAAGCTTGCAACAGCGATCTACCGCTATTTTTATGATGTAGGATATACAGCATGCGTCATTTCCGGTACGGTCCGAGAAGAGAAAATGTATACGCAAATGGGGTTCAGGCAATTTGCGTCAGCTGTTGGAACAGAGGAAGCACGGTATTTGCCGATGGTTTTAACACGGCAGGACAGCGCGGTTTTCCGTGAGCGTCTGCGTGAACAGAATAGAGTGTTTTTCCCGGGACCAGTTGCATTGGAAAATCCGCTGATTCCGTCCACCATTTCCCATCGCTCCGTAAAATTCCAGCAGGAGCTTGATGATATGAAAAGCGGGTTATGTAAACTTGCAAAGGCAAATTACGTTATACCACTTGTCGGTACAGGGACACTTGCCAATGATGCGATGCTCGGCCAGCTGAAAAGTGAATTTCCTCTTGAAGCCGGACTAGTATTGGTAAATGGGGAATTCGGTCAACGTCTTCATAACCAGGCGAAACAGTGGGGACTACATATTGAAAAGATTGATGTTGGATGGGGAAATCCATTCGATATTGCAGAAATTGAAGCGTATTTACAAAAGGGGGGGTATCGATACATTTTATTTGTGCATGGCGAAACATCAAACAGTACATTAAATCCGCTTGCCTTGTTAGGTAAGTTGGCGGAAAAATATGAGATAAAGCTATGTGCGGACTGTATTAGTTCGTTTGGTTCCATGCGGTTTTCAATGCAGGGGCTTCACTATGCAACAGCAGTCAGCGGGAAGGCGCTTGGCACGGTGGCGGGACTTGCTTTCATCTTCTGTAAGGAACAACCGATTTCTAGTGATGCACCGCTGTATTTGAATTTGCCTTATTATATTGAAAAGCAAATTCCGTTCACATTGCCGCATAGTTTTGTAGAGGCAGTAAGCGATGTACTAAAGTTGTATCCGGAGCGCTTTGAAGTATTGGAAAAGCGGATGGAGGCAATTAAGAATTCAACGCTTGATGTAACAGCAACTTATCCGATGATCGCTACATGGGAGCACCCAAAAATGACTGAAATCCTTACTGCATGCGAATTAAATGGTTTTTATCTACATGGCGACAGCGCATATTTAAGAGAACGCAATATCGCTCAAATCAGCACAATCCAACCGAATTTTGAAAAAGATTTTAAAAAATTAAATGAATTGCTTACTTATGTAATGGAAACTTTGTAGGGGGAGGACTATGCGGGGGATGCAGAAACATTTATTTCGTTCAAATGATTACAACCAATCTTACAGCATTGTAAGGTAATTGAAAGCCAATCCGATAGAGTGTAATTGTTTAATTTGGCACAATAAGGTCATAAGGAAATTTAACATACACATACGATGTAATTATGCCAAGGGCGCACTTCATATAAAATCTATCGGAGGACTTTCAAATGAATGAATTATTAACGACTATTTATGATGAATACAACCGCTACATTTACCATCTTTGCTTAAAGCTTACACGCAATCAAAACGAAGCAGAAGATTTAATGCAGGAAGTTTGGGTAAAAGTTGTACGCTATGAAGAATCAGTATCAAAAGTAGACCATGTAAAAGCATGGCTTACAACAATTACGATGAATACATTCCGCGACCGCTATCGCAAAAATGTACGTCGCAGTAAATACATGATGAATCAACCAGAACAATTAGACGTACCGATTTTAGATTTGGTTCCCAACAATGATTTTACGACAGAAGAACTTGTGGAAAAAACAGAAATCACAAAAATCGTGCAAGAGAAAATGGCACAACTTGATAGCATTTACCAAAAAACATTATGGTATTTCTATGTGGACCAATTCTCATTAGCCGAAATTTCCGAATTGATGAAAGTATCAATCGGTACGGTGAAATCACGTCTGTTCCGCGCAAAAGCACGCTTAAAAGAAATTTTACTATCCGACAATGGTGTCGCAGAAGCAGTATTGGCTTAGTAAAATATAGGACGAAAGCTATGGCAGAAAGTTGCCGTAGCTTTTTTTGATTGCCTGGAGATCAAACCTTTATTAATACGTGATTTGCTTTCAATAATATAATATGATAAATTATGAATGAACGTCAGTCATTAATTGTAGGAGGTAAGAGATGAAAAAGTCATGGATTTATGTAGGGTTAACAAGTTTGTGCGAATTATTATGGATTTACGGCTTCAATGTAGCAAGTGCGTCATGGCATTGGGCAATTATTATCCCACTTATCACTGTTGATTTTTATTTTTTAGCAAAAGCGTGTGAAGGACTACCGACTGGAACAGTTTATGCAATTTTCGCTGCCATTGGGACAATTGGTACGGCATTGATGGATGTTTATTTATTTGGTGAATCCTTTACAACATTGAAAATTGTATTCATAAGTATCATTGTAATAGGTGTGATGATGTTAAATATAGCGGATACATTGTCTGAACGGAAGGTAGAAAAGGGGGCGCTATAATTGGGATGGATTTTTGTAATTTTAGCTGCAATATTAGAAACAATTGGAGTTATTGGACTTAAGAAATTTAGTACCTCGAAGAAGCCGAAAGATCTAGTAACATTTGTTGCGGGTTTCGGTAGTGCTTTTTACTTTTTATATGCATCTTTTGAATATTTGCAGGTAAGTATTGCTTACGCTGTTTGGATTGGTCTTGGAACAACAGCAGCAGTCATTATTAATATGCTTTTTTTCGGCGAGTCAAGGAGCATAGGAAGAATGGTGGCTGTGTTTGTGATTGTTATTGGAGTTTCCGGATTAAAATATGTTTCATAGCATAATATTATTGTTTTGGTACATTGTTTCTTCTTTGAACTTTCGTTATCATGAAAGTAGTTTCTGAATGAACTTCATTCAACAAGATAGGGGATGGCGTATTGAATAAAAAACAAAAAATTATTGAAGCAACAATTGAGCAATTTATAAATAAAGGTGTAGAAGGCACAAAAATTTCAGATATAGTTAAGGCCGCTGGAATTGCTCAAGGCACATTTTATTTGTATTTCCCTTCAAAATTTTCAGTCATGCCTGAAATTGCTAAATATGCTGTAGATGAAATTATGAAAAGTATCGAAGAAAATGTTAATTTAGATGAGTCTTTTGACCAAAAAATTGAGCAACTTATTAAAGCAGTGTTCCAAATTAATGAGCAGAAAAAAGAGCTGTTTGCGATTTTATATGCAGGTCTTGCACAAAGTGAACATTTAAAACAATGGGAATCAATATATGCGCCGTTTTATGAGTGGGTGTATAATTTATTGAATGAAGCATTAAAAAAGGGCGAAATTCGTTCGACTATTGATGCTTCACGTACTTCGCGAATTTTAATCGGCTTATTCGAGTCGACAGCGGAGCAATTATATCTATATGATTCTACGACAACTGAAGAAATTCAGGCCCAATATGAGGAACTTGTTAAATTTACGAAAAGCGCATTGAAATAGATGCGTTTTTTATTTTAATAATTGATTACAATAGCTGATTGCAACAGAAAAAAGCGAGCAAAGAGCTGCTCGCTTTTTAAAACTTTGTACATTTTTCAAAGATTGCCGTTAAAGTTTTAATTTCATCTTCTGTTAACATGCCGAACAGATTTTCGAAAAGATTGTCTACTTGCTGCTGAGAGCGTTCGAGCACTTCGATTCCTGCTTCGGTAATATGAATTTGCGAAGCGCGGCGATCCGTTTCATTTTGTGTTTTTTCAATGAGCCCCGCCTTAATGAGCTTCGTCGTCAAAACAGTCACGCCGCCTGTTGTCACTTTTAGCTTTTCTGCAATGGCAGAAGGGCGCTTTGGTCCGTCTGTATGCAAATAAGCCAAAATTAAAATATGTGATTTCGAGAAGCCTAACTGATTTTGACTGTTCCATTGATTAGCAATTTTGCGTTCCAACGATGTCATCTGTTCAAAAAGTTCGGTTAACTGCTCGCGTTTATGCTCATTCATCAGTGTCAACTCCAAATATTATCACTATTCTACGGCTAATTTTTGAAGGGCATTTAATTCAAATGCACGCACTTTACGAGGGATGAAACGACGAATGTCCATTTCGTTATAGCCGATCTGAATGCGTTTTTCATCAAGTAAAATAGGGCTGCGCAACATACGAGGATGCTGCTGAATTAAGTTGTACAACTCTTGAATGGATAACTGATCAATATCAATGTCCAGATTTTTGAAATCATTCGAGTTTGTCGCAATAATTTCATCCGTACCATCTTCAGTCATACTTAAAATATGTTTAAACTCTGCTAAAGTCAAAGATTGAGAAGTTGTTCTTTTTTCAGTATAAGTAATATTATTTTCGTTTAGCCATTTCAATGCTTTTCGTGATGAGGAACAGCTCGATTGTGTATAAATTGTTACTGTCATAATTAATTTCCTCGCTTTCCCATAATCAATAATTTGGTGATAGCTTAGTTGTAAGACATTTACTTATAATAATATCTTACCAGTAAGCTATTAGTAATGCAACAAGTTTATTATATGTTTCCCTATATCTGTTTACCCATTCTTCTAATAAATTATACGTATAAAACTATAAAAAGTTTCTAATTTAATATTACAGTTTTGTAAAGTAGAAATTAGAAGAGGGAGGGGATTACTGGGCGCGGTGAGTTTTAAATAGGAAATTATTCTAATATGTAGTTGGAGAGTGCTCTAAAATACCGCGACTTTTTAATATATTCCTGAATTATGCCAGATAGAACTTTCTGTAAAAAAATTTTTCTGAAATTCAGAGGATATTGAACTGGATTACCAATAAAACAGCATTTGTTTCAATAAAATTGGCAGTGTTTCTAATAAATGCTCGAACATTTAATATATTCGTTAGTATAATAAAAAGTCCTTGCCAAGCGCTATTCTATTGGCGGAAAATTCCGAAAACTAAAGGTAATTTTCAAATATTTGCCACATTTATTCTGAGTAAAACAAACCGAAACTCAAAACAGCGCACTCCGTAAAAGAGTGTGCTGCTTCATTAAAAAACTATTTAAATTCGTTTAATTCCTTTGTTTCACGCGTCGTGAACCAATCTTGCACGTTCCACACTTTCGTAGCCAAGCCCTCATAGAATTCCGGTTCATGCGATACAAGAACGATTGTACCTTTGAATTCTTTCATGGCACGTTTAAGCTCTTCTTTCGCATCAACGTCCAAGTGGTTTGTTGGTTCGTCAAAGATCAGCCAGTTTGTTTGATCCATCATCAGCTTGCAAAGACGTACTTTTGCCTGCTCGCCACCAGAAAGAGAATTCAGTGGGCGAGTAATATGGTCCGTTTTTAGACCGGCACGTGCCAATGCAGCACGAACTTGTGCTTGTTCCATAGAAGGGAACGCATTCCATACATCATCGATCGGTGTGATTTTATCTGCTTTTACTTCCTGTTCGAAGTATGATGGCTCCAAATAGTCACCTAAAATCACTTTACCGTCCAATGGTTGAACTTTGCCTAACATTGTTTTCAGTAATGTCGATTTCCCGACACCATTCATGCCGACTAACGCAATTTTTTCACCGCGCTCGATTTGGAATGTAAGTGGCGGCAATAATGGTTTTTCTTTATCATAACCAATTACCAAACCTTCCGCTTCCACTACGTAACGGCCAGGTGTACGCGCTTCTTTAAAGCTGAACTCCGGTTTTACGGCAGTTTCCGGGCGATCAATGCGCTCCATACGATCCAACTGCTTCGCACGTGATTTTGCACGACCACTTGTTGAGTAACGTGCTTTGTTGCGCGCAATGAAATCTTCCTGCTGCTTAATAAATTCCTGCTGTTTTTCATATGCATCGATATGCTGGCGCTTGTTAATTTCAGCAAGCTCGATAAATTTCTCATATGTGGCAGTGTAACGCGTCATTTTAGCAAATTCTAAATGTAAAATCACATCGACAACATTGTTCATGAATTCCGTATCATGCGAGATTAACAGGAATGCATACGGATAGTTTTTCAAGTAGTTTTTCAGCCAAGTAACATGCTCTTCATCAAGATAGTTCGTCGGCTCGTCCAGTAATAATACTTTTGGCTTTTCAAGTAAAAGCTTAGCAAGTAAAACTTTTGTACGCTGTCCACCAGATAATGCGGCAACATCACGCTCCAGGCCGATTGCATCCAACCCTAAACCACGAGCAATCTCATCAATTTTCATATCGAGGCTATAGAAGTCACCGGCATCCAATGCATCCTGGATTTCAGACATTTCTTCCAATAGACTATCGTAATCTGCATCAGGCTCGCCTAATTCCACAGAAATTTCATTTAAACGCTCTTCCTTCTTATATAAAGGTGCAAACGCGTCACGTAATGCATCACGCATTGAACGGCCGGCAGTTAAAACCGTATGCTGATCCAAATAACCGTAATGTGTGCCAGGCAGCCATTCCACTTTTCCTTCATCGTGAATTGCTTGCCCTGTAATGATGCTCATCAATGTTGATTTCCCAACACCGTTTGCACCAACAAGTCCGATATGATCGCCTTCAACAAGACGGAACGAAACATCTTTAAATAACGTACGGTCACCAAATGAATGACCTAAATTTTCAACAGTTAATATTGCCATATATAATCCTCCGAGTGTTTAAGTGTTTGCTACTAATAACGTTGATTTTTGTTTGGCGGAAGCTTTACTCATCGCCTGCATCCAATCAACTAGATTCTTCTAAAAAATTTATCCATTAAAAAACCCGCAACATTAAAGTGCTGCGAGCTGTTTGTTTAGTTCTGCTAGCCGTGCTTCCATATTTTCAAGGCGTGCGAGCGCTTGTTTTACTGAGTCTGCATGGCCAAGTGATTCTAGCTTTTCCATGTCGCCTTGAAGATTGATGTAATCATTCTTTAATTCGGCGATTTGCTGCTGAAGCTGGTCTTTTGTTAGCATCATTAATTACTCCTTTATTTTCGGAAATTAATCTTTTCATATTGTAACATAATGCATACATTTATGTGATGGGGAAAGCCTAATTTTTTAGTTAAATATGGGCCATATTATGACGGGCATAAGCTAAATCGAGCAGCAGGTTTTTGAGGATTTCATTATTTGTTAAAATTTCAAGACTGCGCTGCTTGCGTACAGCTCGTTCACGGCGCTGCTCATGAAGTAAAAGCTCCATCACGGCATTTTGAATAATGGATTGCTTCATTTTCCGACCTAGACCAATATGGATAAAGCCGTTCATTTCGCGTGTGAATGCATAGTTCAGCTCATTATCCTGCTGGGCCGTTGTAATACAAGGGATCCCGGCTGCTGCCACTTTGTATGGTGTATAGTTGGCATTGCAAATAATCAAGTCTGCTTGCGGCATCAACTCGAGCAGGGCATCAGCTTTTTGAACGATGACAGTATTCTTCCGGCTTAGTGCCATCATTTTTAGACTATCGATGTCATGATGGTATTCATCGTCAATCGCGACTGAAATTTTTAATGGAATTTGCAATTGTGTTAAGTGGCGTAAAGTCCGGTAAGTCAGGTTGTTGCTATCCCCATCTTCAAATGCGACAACAATATGGGGTAGCGAATCTTTAATCGAGCTGTCAGGTTTTTCAAGGATTTGGTGTGCGACTTTTTCTAAATTTGGCGGGACGGCAAACGCATAGCTGCCTGCCAGTTCATGTGTATGCGGCTCTTCATGGGATTCCCCAAACAACGAAACGATATGACAGTCGCTAAGCTGTGCACCCATGCCAAAATCGTCAAAATGAACAATCGTCGAGCAAAACGGTTTAATCATTTCAATTTGTTCAACTTGGGTATCTTTACCTTCATGGATAATTAAATGAGGTTCCAATTCACGCATTTTCTTTTTAAGTTCGATAAAACGATCAAACTTTACAATATTTAAGCCTGTTTGGGCCAATTTATCAAGAAGCTGTTCGTTTGCAGTTTTTACAAAGAGAATGACCTCTTCATCCTGCAACAGATTTGCCAAAGTTACTGCACGCTCAAAAGGATATGTTCCTTTAATCTCACAATGCTCGATAATCCATATAATTTTTCTTTTTTGCACGTAAATCCCATCCTTTCCACTATCTCTATAAAATATGGTGGGATTGCCGAAATTATGAATGAAAGAGCTTTCTACATATACATACATCAAAATAAAGAAAAGAGGAAACATATGAAAACCATGCGTTCAGCGTTGGTCGTAGGTGCAACAGGATTGGTCGGTTCTTCCCTTGTGAAGTTATTATGCGAGAGTGAGGAGTATGCAGCTGTCAATGTCCTTTCGAGAAGACCGCTTGATTTTACGCACCCAAAATTAGTTGTAAAGCTGTGTGAATTTGATCAGATTGCAGATAAGGATATTGAATTTGCTCATGAGGTATTTTGTTGTTTAGGAACGACGATGAAAAAAGCCGGGTCAAAGCAACAATTTGAAAAGGTCGATTTTGAGTATCCATTAACGATTGCAGCCATCGCAAAAAACCGAGGAGTTGGTCATTTCATTGTTATTTCCGCAATGGGAGCAAATGAGAAGGCACTTGCTTATTATAGTCAGGTAAAGGGGAAATTGGAGGCAGAACTTATTAAAATGGATTTCCCGCGACTATCCATTGTACGTCCATCACTTATTACAGGAGATCGCCAAGAATTCCGTCTAGGAGAAACAATAGGCGATAAAGTATTAAAGGTGCTGAACCCAATCTTAGTCGGACCGATGAAAAAGATGCATTCCATTCCGGCAACGCAAATTGCATTGGCAATGAAAGTAATTGCACTACACGGGAAAAAGCAAAAAGTGGCGATATTCTTATCCGATGAACTGCTGGAAATGCAAATGCCCATTATTAAAGAGAAGGAAGCTTTAGAAGAGGAAGAAGTGAGCTTTAACTGGGATAAATACAAAGAAGAAGTGCTATCGCCAGTAAGTATTGAGGACGAAGAGGTCAATCGGAAAAACGAAAACCCAAATAATAGGGAGTAATGCTGGTTATAAGGCTAATCTTATCCGCTATTTCTGAAACCGGCCAAGAAACGAAACCGTAACGAAACTTATCAATGCTAGTGGGAAATTATCCCAATCCCTTTCCCGATATAACAATGTAAGACGAAAGACTGAAATTGAACTTAACTAAGCAACTACCTATTAAAAAGCAATGTTATTCTGATACAATATGAGTACAATGATTTACATGGAGGAACATTTATGAAAATATTACTTGTCGATGGAACCATTTTTGGTCGTAAAACCGGCGTTCTTTTGGAACAGGTTCAACAATATATTCAAGCTTTTAACCCTTCGCTAGAATTGGAGATTTTATATTTCTCGAAATTACAGCATCAAATTTTAGATGGCAGTCCGTTAAATGATGATATGAAAAAAATGATTCAAAAATTTGAAGAAGCAGATGCTTACATTTTCGCGTCGCCGATTTTCCAGGCATCAATTCCAGGCGTACTGAAAAATGCCTTTGATATGATTCCACCAAAAGCGTTACGCTACAAGCCGGCAGCAATTATCGGCAATGGCGGAACATACCAGCATCATTTAGTACTGGAAAACCAGCTGCGTCCGATTCTTGATTACTTCCGCTGCCTAGTTACACCAAACTATGTATACACACATGCGGACCACTTTGATAAAGAAAATAAAATTATCGATGAAGATGTACACAACCGCCTGCGCGAACTGGCACGTGTATTCGTTCAATATTGCGAAATGACAAAAACATTATCAAAACAAGCAGTTGATATGCAATAACCATTAAGAAGCCTCCGTTTAAACACGGAAGCTTCTTTTTTATTACCCTCAGCAAATGCATCATAACCCCTCAAAAATTCATGTATATAAACTTGCGTATAATATATTTCTTTATTCAACATAATTTAGGTTTAGGAAGATGCTATAATAGGATTGTTAAAATTTGTAATTAGGAGGATTCATAAATAGTTTCAATTGAATCCAACGTCATTTTGAAGTACCATGAATATTTATGTAAAGAGAAGATTTTACTTCCGGAGCATTTGGAGGCGAACCGATAGTGGAACAAACGATATGGCAACAGGAAGAGACACATTTAAAGGAAATTAGTGCACTTCTAAAACAACAAATAAAGATTCAGTCCAATCATTTAAAAAAGCAAAAAGGCGACATTGTTGAGGAACGCTCACAAGCATCTTCGGAGTTTAACGATGTGTCAGGAGAAAGTGCCATCCAGTTTTCGCAAATGCTGCAAACGATGCAATTGCGTGAACGAGAGTATCTGAATGCAAGCGAACAATTAAGCAAAATGCAAATTTTATATAAAAGTCCGTATTTCGGGCGTATCTCAATAGAAAATGAAGAAGGCGAACGTGAACATTTATATATTGGCCTATCGACATTCCGCGAACCTAAAACGGATGATGTGCTGATCTATGACTGGCGAGCACCGATCTCCAGCCTTTTTTATGAAAATAAAGTCGGAAAGGCGCGCTATCAAATTCCAGACGGGGAATATATTCCGGTTACAATACAAGGCCGCCGTCAGTATAAAGTAAAGTACGATGAGCTATTGCAAGTGCTGGATGCGGATATTTATGTAGGCGATGAAGTGCTGCAAAGCTTGCTGTCGGATACGGCAAAAGAGAAGATGAAATCGATTGTTGCAACGATCCAAAGTGACCAGAATATCGTCATTCGTTCATCAAATAAAGATAATTTAATCGTCCTCGGACCGCCCGGCAGCGGGAAAACATCTGTTGCGATGCAGCGAATTGCTTATTTACTGTATGAATACCGCCAAACAATGAATGCACGTAGTATTTTGCTTATTTCGCCATCCGATTTGTTCAATGACTACATTTCGAACGTATTGCCTGAGCTCGGTGAGGATAATGTTCAACATACGACGTATTACCGTTTATTGCGCGATTTGAAATTATCTTATTACAAAGCAGAGACAAGCTACGAAAATATTGAACGTCTTCAAAAGGGGAGCAAGGAGGAACGCGAGCACTATGCATTCAAAGGCTCGCATGCATACGTAAAGCAGCTGCTGAAATATATTGAAAGTCTAAAGAAGAGTGGCATGCCATTTTATAATTTGAAGGTGGAAGAAAAGCTGTTTGTTTCCGCTAAAAAACTGACCGACCTGTTTTATGACAAGTTCGGCACATTGGATATAGATTTTCGCCTAAAAAAAATTCGTACAGTACTGCTGGAAAAAATAGAGCAGGAAAAAAAGAAAGACCGCAAAGTATTAATGAAGGAATTAAAGGCGGTCAATACGTATATCGGCACAGATAAGGAAATCGAGCAACAGGCAAATGAAAAGCTGCAAAAAAAGTACGGCAAACTTGAAAATGCGATTCATCAGCTAGGTTTTGTGAATTTAAATAAAATGTATCTTCATTCGTTAACATTCCAAAACGATAATTTAAAAACACAAATGATTCAGGCTGTAACGACTGAAACGCTGAAACAGCGCATATTATATTACGAAGATTTGGCCCCAATCATGTATATGCAAGCGGTTGTAAAAGGCTTGTATACGGATAATACAATTAAACATATTGTCATTGATGAAATCCAGGACTATTCGTATTTGCAATTGTTGACGATTAAAGCAATGCATCCAAAAGCACATTACACGTTGCTGGGTGATAAAAACCAGGTTGTGCATCCGCAAATGAAGGATTCGCTGGCAGGTCCATTGTCCAAGCATTTCAAAGCTGTCGAGCTGAATAAATCATATCGTTCGACAAATGAAATTACCGATTTTATGAGCGCGATTTTAAACAACACGACAACCGAGGCGCTTGGTGTATCTGGAGATAAGCCACAAATGATCGAAACGAAATCAGTGGGTGAAACAATTGCTCGTCTTGTCGGTTCCCATTATAAAGAAGAGGAAAGCTTCGTCATCTTATGCAAAAATAAGCTGGCATGCGAACAATTATACAATGAATTAAAACCGCTTCTTCCACAGCTTCAGCTCGTTACAGAAGAACAGAAAGTTTATATGAAAGGGCTGCTCATCATGCCAGGCTATATGGCGAAAGGTTTTGAATTTACAACTGTTCTTGTAGCAGATGCCAATGCCCATGCATACCGGGAAGAGATGGATGCGTATTTACTGTATACAATTGCTTCTCGAGCGACCCGCCAATTATTTTTAGTAACGGACGGAACAATGCCAAAAGCGCTTGCACACATCAAAGAACAGTATTATCGTAAGGAAGTGAACATTTAGGCGTCTTTTGCGTCTAACAGAGGAGAACTACTTTTTTAGGAGATACAAATGGAAAATTTTGATTTAATTTTAGTGTTAAAGCATTTTATTATCGGTATTGTCCAAGGCTTAACTGAACCAATTCCGGTGTCATCAAGCGGGCATGTCATGATTGTAAGTGAACTTCTGGGAATGGGTGAACAGGGCTTTACATTCGCGATTCTAACGAATACGGCATCATTGATTGCGATTATGTTTATTTACCGTGAAGATATTATTCGATTAATTACTGGATTTTTACTGTATATTAAAACACGAAATGCGCGATACCGTACAGACTTTTATTTTGCACTGTATGTCATTATCGGTTCGATTCCAGCAGGTGTTTTAGGTGTTTTGCTGAGTGATGTTATTGCAGATAGTGTGAGCATGACGACGATCGCGATTATGCTGTTTGTGACAGGTATTGCCTTATGGTTAATTCGAAATTTACGCGGAACAAAACGTGATGGAGATTTATCAGCAAAGGATGCCTTATTAGTAGGTTTTGGGCAAGCTGTAGCATTAACACCGGGAATTAGCCGGTCAGGTGCAACAATTATTTCCGCAATTGCAGTTGGAATGAAACAGGAGACGGCACTGCGTTTCTCATTCATGCTGTATATTCCGGTAAGTTTAGGTGGTGTCGTATTAGGGTTTACGGACTTCCTCGATGAGCCAAACAAAATGGATTTAGCCATTCCGTATACAGTCACATTCCTTGCGACATTGTTTATGACATATTTCGCTATGCGATGGTTCATGGGGATTATGAAAAACGGAAAGCTCCACTACTTCACGTATTACTGCTTTTTAGTAGGTATTTTATTATTAATATTCTTTTAAAACGAATGAACACGCTCGTAGTCTTTAAGGCTATGAAGCGTGTTTATTTGTTTAAGGAAAGGGAGACGCTAATTGAGGTTTTTCTCAATTTCTCGATTTGGCCGAATATAGTTTCTATTTTTTAAGTGCGTGTATAACTTGATTGATCAGCTTTTAAAAGCATCTTGCAATGCCAATTCAATACCGTTCAGCAAAAAAAGATTGACAAATGAAGTAGAGTTCTATTTAATTAGTTAGGTTAACTAACCATTATAGAAAATAAAGGGAGGTAATCTAATTATGACTTTCTTTTTACAATTGCACCGTTTTCATAAACGTTATATGCAGCGTCTTACTAGTATGCTGGCAGGGCATGAACTGTCCAATGCCAACTGGTCTTTGATGCAATATTTGGCGAATGAAGAGCTGGCTACAATGAGTCAAATCGCGAAATATTGGGATGTCGAGAAGCCAACTGTTTCTGCAAATGTTAAGACATTGACGAAACGAGAGCTTATCCAACTGAAACAAGGCAATGACAGACGTGAAAAATATATAAGTTTGACGGAAAAAGGAGAAAAATTGTATGAAAATATTTCCCCGGAAATTAAATTTCTACAAGATCAGCTATTAAATAACCTGACAGACGAACAACAGGAGCTTTTCAAAAAAGCGCTGTCTGATATGGAGAAAATATTGAAAGAAGGGCTAGAATGAAGGAAATAAAAGAACCTATATGGACGAAAGATTTTATTATTGTATCGATCATTAACTTTGTATCCATTTTAATGTTCTTTCTTTTAATGGTGACTATTTCAAGTTATGCAGTAGATACATACCATGTTTCTACAAGTATTGCGGGACTTGTTTCGAGTATTTTTATTATCGGTTCATTAATCGGTCGGTTAGGGGCTGGGCGTCTTATCGGCAATATCGGGCCACAGAAGATGCTTTTAATTGGCCTTGTCTTATTTTTTGTAACAACAACACTTTATTTAATGGAGTGGGGCGTTGTCTATTTATTGATCATCCGCCTATTGCAAGGGATTGCAGTCGGGACGATCGGGACAGCGACAGGTACGATTGTTGCTATGATTTTACCGATCTCACGTAAAGGAGAAGGGATTGGATACTTTAGTCTTAGCGCGGTTCTGGCAACAGCCATTGGTCCATTCGTCGGCATGTTCATGCTGAAGCTTGAAAATGGCTTTGATGTCATTTTCTATATGAACACCGGTCTTTCGCTTATGTTACTAATTGCTTATTTCTTTGTTAAAATCTCTTTACCACCAGTGAACAAGCAAAATGGGCAACAGACAGAGAAGTTATCGTTTATCGAAAAATTTATTGAACCAAAAGCGCTTCCGATTTCATTTATTGCCTTATTAATCGGTTTTGCGTACTCTGGCGTCATGACGTTTATTACGTTTTATGCAAGAGAAACCAACTTAGTGGAAGCGGCAAGCTATTTCTTCTTGGCATATGCAGGAATTGTCATTATTTCCCGCCCGTTTACAGGGAAATTAATGGATGTTCGCGGTCCCAACGTGATTGTATACCCATGTCTTGCTGTATTCGCTGTAGGTATGCTGCTGTTTAGCCAGGCATCTGCAGGCTGGATGCTTTTAGTAGCAGCTGTCCTAATTGGTTTTGGCTACGGGAACTTCAATTCCATCGCTCAAACAATTGCGGTTAAAGTAACGGAGCCTCATCGATTCGGCTTAGCAACATCGACATATTTTATTTTGTACGATTTAGGATTAGGGGTAGGGCCTTTTATTCTTGGAATGATCGAACCCCATACAACATACCGAACAATCTTCGTTTCCATGATTCCGCTAATTCTTATTTGTATCCCGCTTTACTATTTATTAGTAGGAAGAAAGCAAAAGCTAGCGTAAGTTATGACAATTTATCAGTTTAGGTAAATAATCGGAATAACAACTTCATGTCAGGATCTTACTAGCAATAAGCATGTATCTTCTAAAATGGTACATGCTTATTGTGTATTTAGTTGAAAAGTGATAAAATTTTGAAAATTACAAAAAGGAAGAGAGTCCACTATGCAATATTCTGATAGTATTTTAAAAACACCGTCATCATTCATTCGCAATATTTTAAAGGTAACGGATGCGTACGACGTCATTTCATTTGCGGGAGGCTTGCCAAATCCAATCTCATTTCCAATTGATGAGTTAAAACAGTCGGTAAATGATGCGATTGATGCGAATGGTGCAAAGGTATTCCAATATTCTACGACACAAGGCTATTTGCCGCTACGTCAGTATATTGCAGACAAGCTTAATAACAAGCAATCGAATTTAAATTATACAGCAGATGATGTCCTTATTACGACAGGATCCCAGCAAGCATTGGAGCTAATTTCCAAAGTTTTGCTGAACAAAGGGGACGGCGTTGTTATTGAAGAGCCAGGCTATTTAGGCGCGATCCAGGCTTTTACATTACGTGAACCAAGTTTCTACGGTGTCACACTGGAAACAGAAGGGCTGAATGTTGAACAGTTTAAGGATGCGCTAAAACAGCCAAATGTGAAAATGGTATATACAGTACCAAATTTCCAAAATCCTACTGGGTTAACGTATACGAAAGAGCGCCGTGAAGAAGTGTTTGAGGCAGTAAAAGATCAAGATGTCATTTTTATCGAGGACGATCCATATGGCGAGCTTCGTTTTACTGGTGAACACTTGCCGTATATCGCAGCAGGGAAGATGACGAACAGTGTCGTATTAGGTTCGTTTTCAAAAACGGTTACACCAGGTATGCGCCTAGGTTATATTTTGACGAAAAACCATGAACTACTAAATCATGTCGAAACAGCGAAGCAGGCAACGGATTTACATACTAATATTTTTGCACAATATATTTTGCACCAGTATTTAACGAATAATGAATATGAAGCGCATGTTGAAAAAATTATAGCGCTATACAAAATACAAGCAGATGCAATGCTGGCGGCAATGGAAAAATATTTCCCACCATATGTGAAATATACAAAACCTGAAGGCGGTATGTTCGTGTGGGTCACACTTCCGGAAGGAGTAAATGCGCTTGATAAGTTTACGGAGGCGATGGAGAAAAAAGTAGCATTCGTGCCGGGAAATCCATTTTACACGGATAAAGAATCAGTTAACACACTACGCTTGAACTATACAAATGCAACACCGGAAACGATCGAAGAGGGTATTAAACGTTTAGCAGAAATATTATAAGAAAATGTGGAGGAGCTATTGCTCGGAGAAATTCGAGTGATAGCTTTTCTTATTCTGTGTATTTATACAATGATAAAAGGATATGTGAACTTAAGAAACCGTTGCACCATTTCAGCTTTTTCCACTAACACCGTTCCTCTATCGTTAATTTGCAAAAAGTAAGGGAAATAATTACATACACACGCAATAGTTACATACAGCTTATCCCTTCAAAGTACAAATAAATCAGAAGTGCCGTTATCATGAACAAAAATTACGGAGTTGAAAGAGATTGTCGGATTATAATGGATTTCCTGGGAAATAGGGTATACGATACATCGATTTACACTATATAATTTCAATTTGCGACATTTCACCGTCGATATGATGCCTTCATCAACTTTCTTCATTAAATGTACTCGTGAAAGTGGTTGAATGGTTGCCAAGCACACAGTTACCGCAAATAGCAGAACTTTTACAAGCAGGAGGGGGACCTTCCGGAGTTAATAAGTACACTTATCATCATCGCGATTGGGCAGTAATAGCTGTTATCAAATCGATTATATTATTCAAGAAACGAACGAAACATGAATAGGTGTGAAAAATAGAAATAGCCGTGCCGAAAGTTAATCTCCGGCACGGCTATTTTTTTCATCATTATGAAACTATAAAAAGAAGCATACCCGATAGAGTATGCTTCTTGCAACTAACTATGTGAACTTAATTCGTTAGAATTAAAGTTTTGTTACGTTAGTAGCTTGTGGGCCACGGTTGCCTTCTTCAACGTCGAATTCAACTTTTTGACCTTCGTCTAAAGTTTTGAAACCTTCGCCTTGGATAGCTGAGAAGTGTACGAATACATCGTTACCGCCTTCAACTTCGATGAAACCGAAACCTTTTTCTGAGTTAAACCATTTTACTGTACCTTGTTGCATGAGAGAAAACCTCCAAAAAATTAATTAATTGAATTGCTAAATGTATAAAAAATTCACACATTAAAAAAGGGAGCGTACACGTTCACTTTTTTAATATGTGAATTGATCGTAAACAGCTTAAGCAATTTAATTAAGTTTATTGTATAACAACATTATCCAAATGTCTACTAAAAATTCTCGAAATACAGTAGAGAATTTTGATTTTTCGTACAAATGAAGGGATAGTATGAGTTGAATATACTGATTTAATAGTGCTTTTATATCGTTTAAAAGGAATAATAAGTAAAAATTTATGTATTTAATAATTTTTTTACCTTTTATTAAAAAATATTCGTTATCAACTACCCAAAATCATTTTTGAATAATTTTGTTGCTTAAAACTAATATACCCGTCCTTTCAAAAGCTAAACATCATATTATATTCTTATACAAATTTATTGTGACATTCAATTCAAAAACGGACGTAAAGCAAATACGTCTAGGTGCTATTGATGTATGGTATAGTTGGTTCAAAGAGTTACGAAAGGATTGTTTACAATGGTTAAAAGCTTAGTACTAGCAGAGAAACCTTCAGTTGCACGGGATATTGCGAATGTGCTGAAGTGTCATAAAAAAGGTAATGGATTTTTAGAAGGAGACAAATATATCGTCACATGGGCTTTAGGACATTTAGTAACGCTGGCAGATCCGGAAAGCTACGACGAGAAATATAAGAAGTGGGATTTAGCAGATTTACCGATGCTGCCGGAACGTCTGAAACTAACAACAATCAAGCAGACAAGCAAACAGTACAATGCCGTAAAATCACAGCTTACACGTAATGATGTTAATGAAATTATCATTGCAACAGATGCCGGTCGTGAAGGAGAACTTGTTGCACGCTGGATTATTGAACGCGCAAAAGTAAATAAACCGGTTAAACGTCTATGGATTTCTTCGGTTACCGATAAAGCGATTAAAGAAGGCTTTGCGAATTTAAAGCCAGGGAAAGCATATGAAAATCTATATTATGCAGCGGTTGCCCGAAGTGAAGCTGACTGGTATATCGGACTGAACGCAAGTCGCGCATTATCGACGAAATTTAATGCACAGCTTAATACAGGTCGTGTACAAACACCGGTTGTTGCAATGGTTGCCGCTCGTGAAGATGAAATAAAGAATTTCAAACCTCAAACGTATTACGGAATCGAAGCTCAAACGAAAGAGCTGAAATTGACATGGCAGGATCAAAACGGCAATGCACGCAGTTTTGATAAAGAAAAGATCGACAAAATCGTTCATACATTAGATAAGCAAAATGCGAAAGTCATCGATATTGAACGTAAACCGAAAAAGACATTCTCTCCTGGACTTTATGATTTAACTGAATTACAACGTGATGCGAATAAGCTATTCGGATATTCGGCAAAAGAAACGTTGAATATTATGCAAAAGCTATATGAATCACATAAAGTGCTCACATACCCGCGTACGGATTCACGTTATCTTTCATCCGATATTGTCAGCACATTGCCTGAGCGGTTGAAAGCTTGTTCTGTAGGGGAATATCGTACGTTAGCAAACAAAGTACTAACAAAGCCGATTAAAGCAAGTAAATCGTTTGTCGATGATAGTAAAGTATCCGATCACCATGCGATTATTCCGACTGAAGAATATGTGAATTTTGCGAACTTCAATGATAAAGAGCGTAAAATTTACGATCTGGTCGTAAAACGTTTCCTTGCAGTTCTTTTCCCTGCACATGAGTATGAGCAATTAACAGTTCAAGCCGAAATCGGGAAAGAGAAATTTATCGCACGCGGTAAGACGGTTATTTCTGCTGGATGGAAAGAAGTATACTCGAATCGTTTTGATGATGAGGAAACTTCAGAGGATGTGAAGGAACAGCTGTTGCCGCGTCTTGAAAAAGGACAAGTGCTAAACGTGACATTACTTGCCCAAACATCTGGACAAACAAAACCGCCAGCGCGTTTTACAGAGGCGACAATACTGACAGCGATGGAAAATCCGGCGAAATATATGAACACGCAAAACAAAGCTCTTGCCGATACATTAAAATCGACAGGTGGGCTAGGGACTGTTGCAACACGTGCCGATATTATCGATAAATTGTTCAATTCGTTCCTTATTGAGAAGCGTGGAAAAGACATTCATATTACGTCAAAAGGCCGCCAGCTGCTGGATTTGGTACCGAATGAACTAAAATCTCCGGAAACAACGGCACAATGGGAGCAAAAGCTTGAGCAAATTGCTAAGGGTAAGCTGAAAAAAGCTGTCTTCATTAATGAAATGAAGCAGCATACAAAAGCAATCGTTGCCGATATTAAAAACAGTGATAAAAAGTTCAAGCATGATAATATTTCAACGAAGTCCTGCCCGGATTGCGGAAAGCCAATGCTTGAAGTAAACGGGAAAAAAGGAAAAATGCTCGTATGCCAGGACCGTGAGTGCGGTCACCGCAAAAATGTCTCGCGTGTAACGAATGCCCGTTGTCCGCAATGTAAGAAAAAGCTGGAGCTGCACGGACAAGGTGAAGGCCAAATTTTCGTATGTAAATGCGGTTACCGCGAAAAATTATCCGCATTCGAAGCGCGCCGTAAAAAAGAAGGCGGCGGTAAAGTTGATAAACGCAGTGTTCAAAAATATTTGAAGCAGCAAGAAAAAGAAGTAGAGCCAATTAATAACGCATTTGCGGATTTATTAAAAGGCATGAAATTTGATGAGTAATTCGCTTTATTGATTACATGCAGGAATAGAAACCGTACTTTAACAAGTGCGGTTTTTATGTTTTAAATGGGTACCGTAGTTTCTTCAAATTCATCTAATATAGCGTAAGAATCGAATCCATTGGCGCAGTACCATTCGCAACGGCATTCACTTTGTTAACGTATTGCTTGTTGATTAAATACTTTAACGGCTGCTCTACGGCATTGAAATATTTGAATGTATCCCGTGCCATTTCATCCCATTCTTCATAATAGGTTAAATAGTCATTTGCCGTTACTTTAGTTCTCGATGTGCCTTCCTCAGAGATGCACTCAAAATCCTCAACACCTTTTAAAGTTCCATAATCACATGTTAATTGCTCGCCAGGTTGAATGTCTTTTGCGGCCATTTGAAAATTATAAGCTGTATCGACACAATTTGGTTTGAAACTGTGATTCATATATTTTGCGTGATCCCAATGAAGGACATAGATACCGTCAGTTTCTAAGTACGCATATTTATAGACATCCGCTTTTTGCAAATCACCAAGGCTTTCGATAAACTCCTCTGTCAGCATCAAGTCTAAGTCATCTTTAATCCAAACAATCGTCCCTTTAGGGATTAGTTTAGTTGCAAAGACACCGACGCCTACCTGCTCACTGACAAATTGAATTTCTGTATGTGGATGCATCATTTGTTATTCCTCCTCAAAAGTAAAACCCATTTAAATGTTATGTTGAATAAGAGACAAGTTATTTCCTTGAAATCAGATTGTTTTAATATGTTTATGTCATTACTTTCTATTTGGAATAGGCTTTAGTCAGAATTTATAATGCTTTGATGCATGGGATTTTATTGTAGAGGGAGAATTTCATTTCATTACAAAATCATGCGGATAGGGATGTTTTTGATGGGGGTATGTATGACCTGTTGGATGAAGAAAATTAGTTTTAAACACAGCAAAAATACCATTTTCTCCTTAGAGAACAATGGCATTTAGGCAACTTTATTTTAAGCAATATTTAGCAACGACTTCTGCACCAGCTTTTGCTGCAACTAATAATGCCCGTTCATCAATATCGAACTTTGGATGATGGTTCATATAAGGTACATCTAAGTACGTTGGTTGGCAGCCAATATAATAAAAAGTGGATGGCTTTGCGAGTGCATAATACGCAAAATCCTCTGACCCTGAAAACAACGGTGCTTCATCAATCGCAATGATTTCTTCCTGTTCCGAAGCTTCCAATGTTTCAACGACAAAGTTTGTCAGGTCCTTATCGTTAACTAACGGTGGATAATCCTTTTCGTAAGTGAGCGTGCAAGTAACACCAAACTGGACTTCTAAACCGTCTACTAACCGTTTGATTTCCTTTTCAATCGTAGCGTGAACAGTGTCGTTCATATAACGCACATCACCTTCAAGCGTTACGGCATCTTTAATAACATTAAACGTTCCTTTTCCATCAAATGAACCGATTGTAACGACACCCATATCATACGGGTTTAACCGTCTGCTAATAACCGTTTGTACAGTCGTTACAAAGTTCGAGGCTGCAACAATTGCATCATTCGCCAGGTGAGGGGACGAACCATGCCCTCCTGTACCATGTACGACCAATTTGAAAAATGAGCGGCCGGCCATTGCAGCGCCAGCACGATATCCGATATGTCCGACTTTAAATGTTGGGAATAAATGTGCCCCAACAATAATTTCACAGTCATCGAGTAAACCGGAAGCCATCATACTTTTGGCACCACCAGGCGGTTTTTCCTCTGCATGCTGATGAATAATTTTCACTGTTCCGTGCAATTCATCTTTTAACTGGATGAGACAGTCCGCTAAAATGAGCAAATACGCGGTATGACCGTCATGACCGCAAGCATGCATGACACCCGGGTTTTTCGATTTAAATGGGACATCTGTTTCTTCTTCAATCGGTAAAGCATCAAAATCTGCACGTATCCCGATGACAGGACCTGGATGTTGCCCTTGAATTTCTACAATAATTCCGTACCCATTGCCGACATTGCGATGGACCTTTACGTCTTTATCTGCATAGAAATCCGCGATATACTGTGCTGTTTGCTGTTCTTCAAAGGAGAGTTCCGGATGTTCGTGTAGATGACGGCGAATAGCAATCATCTCATCGTTTCGTGCTGCTAACTTATCCATTAACTGTTGTTTAATTGTCATGATGTTTGTTCACTCGCTTTCATTTTTTCAAGAATTACGGCAAAGAGGACTGTTCCTGCAATACAAATAAATGTTTGGAACGACGGCGGAATGGGGCCAAGCGCTGCAAAAATCCCTAATCCAATAGCACCGATTCCCCAAACGGGTTTTTTTAATGCGAACTGCGCAAGCACTCCACCAAAGATAGCCGGCAATACAAAGCTGAAGCTGGCGCGGATTGACTCAGGCAACGCATTAATTAAGTAAGAACCCCCTAAAATCACAGCTATAAGCATTGTTGTATTCACAATGGAAGCGGCAGAAATCGCTAATGTTGCGGTAACTTCACCTTTGCGCGTCCCTGGCTCTGCTTTTACGATGGATTGGGCAATAGATGCGCTAGGTAAGCACATATTTCCGATATTACCTGTTAGAAAGGCCAAATACGTGCCCGACACACCTAAAATAGGGTAGTAGCTAATTGGCTCGACAAACCAGATGATCGATACAACGGCCCCGTAACTTAAAAAACCTGTTAAGATAACAGACCAACCTGGATGGTACCCTAGACCAAATGATAAATAGAGGGGAAGGGCTATCGTACAAATGATGACACTCCAAATAGTAAGACGACCCCAGAAATGTGCCTGACTATGAAACGTTGCAAAGTTTTCCTCGCTTTTTGTAGGTGAAGCATCTGTTGTGTGACGCTCTAAAACGACCATTTTAATCATCCTCCTTCAATTAAATTAAGAAATACCCGACGCTCATACCGATTAAAATAACTAGTCCTAGTGACCACTCACGGAGCCAATTCTGGTTAAAGCGTTGAGCTGCCCACATAATAACCGGCATTATAAGTAAAGCGACTATAAAAATAATCGTTTCATTCATACCTTTTGCGATCTGGCCACCACCAAAATATCCGAAAGCACCAATCATTGCTGCAGTCGAAATGACACTTAACCATTTTGCCCGATTGCCGCCACCGCTCGTTAACTTACTTTGAAGGCGACCAAGAGATTTCGTAAACAATGCTGTAACAATCAACCATCCCATGCCGCCTAAACACATTGTCCAAACTGCTGCTGTAAATGCTTGTGCTGAGAAGCTTTTGTCACTTAACTCTTCACCTGCTGCTTCGGCCCCAAGACTTGCTCCTACTGTTTCGATTGGTGCTGATCCGACAATACCAATTCGCATCATTGTCGTTGGTTCACCAATTAAAGTAATTAAAGAAATGGCCACGATAATAATGGCAAATGATGGACCTAATGAACTAATTGCACCTGTTCGAATAATTGAAGTGACTTCCTTGTTCGTTAAGCCTACTTCTGGTGCTACTTTCTTTGAAATACGTATAAAGACAATGGCTTGGAAAATTACAATGAGTACAACGACAAATGCTATAACCCATAAAATTGGATGATCCATAATCTCTGATGCTAAGTTCAATAAAACCCCTCCTTTAAATTGACGAACAATTCAGTTTTTTAATACTATACTTTGTTTTCTTGTTGCGAAACAATGTGTAATCCTCTATATTTATAAATAAAATTATGGAATATTCTATATATTTCAGAAAGAGGGGAATGTCTATGTCAGATGGACAAGAAGCAATTCTACGTCACTTAACACTTTCAAATAAACAGTTATCTATCCTCGTGGAAAGTATCCGGACAATCACTTCCAAACTTCATATTGATGAAGTATTACATACAATCATGCGGCATGCACTGAACGTTATTCCTGAAGCAGATGCAGGGTATTTAATGCTTTTTGATGAACAGAAACAGTGTCTAATTCCGAAAACCTATATTCATTTCCCGCCACTTATTGAACAATTTCAAACAAAGCCGAATGAGGCCATTACTGGTCGTGTATTTGCGACAGGAATCGGTGAGTTCTTTAACAGTTACGATGAAATTATGGCTGCTATGTACCATCAAAATGTAAGCCCGCGTAATTTACAGACAATATTAAAGAGCGCACATGTTCCGCAAGCAGCTCTTTGTGTACCGATAACTGTTGATGCTAAGCCAATCGGCATCATGATCCTTCACCAACTTCAAAAGAAAAGAGACCTCACACAAGAAGATCTATTATTTTTTCAAGCCTTTGCCGATCAGGTAGGGGTGGCAATTCAAAAAGCCCAGTATTATGAACAGATGACTGAGAAAGTAAAAGAAGCGCACGAATTATCTCTGGCATTAGAGACAAAACATACCCTTCTTAAACAGCGCTATGATGTGCATGCTACATTAAATCAATTGCTCTTACAAAACGAACCGATCTCCGTCATTTTAAATGAACTGAAAAACTTAACACAATTACCAATTGGTTTTTATGATGCATATGATGATGTGTTTTTTGAAGATGACCAGTCCATTCCCCCTCACACAAAAGCTAAAATAAAAAAACAATTATTCTTGAAAATGAAGCCATTTGAGTATCGGCTTAAAAATGACCGCAGCTTTATTGTTTATCCTCTCTATAATTTGGATATTTGTTTAGGGAGTATGATTATTGAACAGAAAGGCATCATTTCCTACAAAGATCAGCAAACACTGGAGCAGGGGGCCAATATTTTAACACTGCAAATTTTACGCAATAAAAATGTTCTGGAGCACCATAACAAACGAATGCAGGAAACATTCCAGCAGATCATCGATGCACCTAATCAAAAAACAGTTGCTTCTATGGCATATCAACTTGATCTAGATGTGCTGGACTACTACCGATTATGTATTTTCGAGTTCAAACAAACGGCCGACATGTTATCGATTGAACAATATTTACATCAGTTCATCTCCATGCTAAAGGAACAATTTCCAGGTGAACGGAAATTACTTTTTTATGAAAAAAACAAAATCTCTCTTTTAATCGGTGTGCCGTCACCAGCAATGCTTACAACATTAAACGAAACACTCTCCCGCCTACAAAAAAAGTGGCAATCACAGCATAAACCGCTTTTTCGGTGCGCAATTAGTAAACAATATAAAACCCTACAGACAGTTTCTTCTCTATACGAAGAAGCGCTGCAAACATTGCGCTTTTTACATGTACGTGATGAATGGACAATTACGAGCTACGATAAAATCGGTCTCAACCAGCTGATTTTACAAGTCCCGCCAAAAGACTTGGCAAACTTCATTCATGACCAAATCGGTGAGTTATTGACTAAAGCCAATAAAAGACACCTGTATGAAACATTGTTGGCCTATTTCAGATTTAACCGCTCCGTTCAGCAAACAGCACAGCATTTACATATTCATACCAACACTTTGTACCAGCGATTAAGCCGAATTGAGCAAATACTAAATATCTCGTTTCAAATACAGGAAGATGCACTGAAAATACAATTAGCTTGTTATTTAAAAGAAAATTACTTAACGCCTGTAAAAAAACGAGAGTAAATATAGGGGAGTGAGGGGGATAACTGTCATGCTAGAAAATTAATACATCTTAATAAAAATGTATACTAAAATTTCAAGTGAGTATAAAATAGGACAAGTTAGCATGGGTGTAGGAAAGTGACTTTGTATTTAGGAGATGTTGGTGCAGAATTTTAATAGTTGACGAAGTAGCACGGCCTACATACCAACAGAAAAAGTTGAAAAAATAGAGGAAGTGAAACAATGGATTGGTTCGGTAATATATTGGGTGAAGTGAATACAATATTATATTCATATGTATTAATAATTTTATTAGTAGGAACAGGCATATTTTTAACGGTTAAAACAAAGTTTATTCAATTTAGATTAATAGGTGAAATGTTTAAACTTATAACAGAATCGGCGCCAACAGATAAGTCAGGAAAAAAAGGTATATCTTCTTTTCAGGCTTTTACAATTTCTGCTGCTTCTCGAATTGGAACAGGTAATATAGCGGGTGTCGCGACGGCAATTGCTCTTGGCGGTCCCGGTGCGGTATTTTGGATGTGGATGATTGCGCTGATCGGAGCGGCATCTGCACTAATTGAAAGTACATTAGCACAAGTATATAAAGTGAAAGATAAGAGTACTGGATTGTTTCGTGGTGGTCCTGCTTATTATATGGAAAAAGGCTTGAATAAAAGATGGATGGGTATTCTTTTTGCTGTTGTCATTACAATTACGTATGGCTTTATTTTTAATTCTGTCCAGGCAAATACGATTTCCATTGCATTTGAAGAAAGTTTTGGTGCCAATCGATTTGTAGTAGGTTTAGTATTGGCTGCTTTAACAGGGATTATTGTTTTTGGTGGATTAAAGAGAATTGTTAGCTTTACTCAAATAGTTGTTCCTGTTATGGCAATTTTGTATATTATAATTGCTCTTATTGTTGTATTCCTCAATATTTCCGAAATTCCGAATGTATTTCTTCTTATCATAAAGTCTGCCTTTGGATTGGAAGAAGCCTTTGCGGGAATGATCGGGGCAGCAATTATGAATGGTATTAAACGGGGATTATTCTCAAATGAAGCTGGGATAGGTTCTGCACCCAATGCAGCAGCAACAGCAGCTGTTTCCCACCCAGTAAAGCAAGGGTTAATTCAAGCCCTTGGTGTATTTATAGACACATTAGTCGTTTGTACAGCAACAGCGGCAATCGTATTATTAGGCGATGCATACCTTCAATCTGACGCAACTTCAGTCAATTTAACGCAAGCCTCTTTAGTCGGAAATTTAGGTGATTGGGCAGGCAGCTTCTTAGCGATCATTGTATTTATGTTTGCTTTTAGTACGGTTATTGGCAATTACTATTACGGTGAATCGAATATTAGTTTTATAAAAGATTCAAAGACTGGTTTATTAGTATTCCGTATATTTGTCGTACTTTTTGTTATGTTTGGTTCCATTGCAAAGGTACAAGTTGTATGGGATTTAGCGGATCTGTTTATGGCCTTTATGGCGATCATTAACTTAATTGCTATTCTCCAACTTTGGAAAGTGGCCAAACCGGTTATTAATGATTATTTAACTCAACGGAAGCAAGGCAAAGATCCAGTATTCTATAAGAAAAACGTACCTAATTTAGGCGAGGTGGAATGCTGGGGCGAAGATGAAGAAATAGAAGGAAAACGTTAAATTTGAGCTTTCATTCAGGAATACTACTTCGTAAATAGCTACTAAAATTTAAAATGGGGCAATCACTAAATTGGTGATTGCCCCATTACATTATATTAGAAGCGAGTCTAGTTTAACCCGTATGGCTGTAGACCCTTCTTTTTTACTTGAATACGCCACACCTCGTTCTTTGATGATTCGGTTACGTACAGGTACCCATCATGAAAAGCTAAGTTTGTTGCGAATGTTCCTGCATCTTCAGGAAGGCGAATGGTTCCGTATTTAAAACCATTGGCGTCAACCACTACTACTTCTCCAGCTTGGAAATGGGCTACGTACAGATTACCTTCAGCATCTACAGCTAACCCATCCGGACCGATTCCACCTTCAAAACGAGCGAAAATAAACGGTGATTCAGGAGAATTTGCAGCATTTACAGAAGGTACTGATAGAATTTGATTTTTATCAAACTCTGATATATAGACGCGTTGGCCATTTGCCGAAATAGTGATCCCATTAGGATAAGCAATATTCTCTGAGAAGAGGATTGCTTCAGTTTTACCAGGAGGTAAGTAGAAGACGCGACCTGTTGGATGAGTAGCACTAGAACCCATTGGCTCAGTAAAGTAAAGACCACCTGTTTCGTCAAAAACAAGGTCATTTAAACCGTTTAAAGGTTTCCCGTCGTAAGAATTGACAATGGTTTTGCGTTCGCCAGTAGCAGGATTGTAGGAATATAATTCACCTTTGCCATCCGTAATAAATAGGCGACCATCTTTATGGAACTTAGCTCCAATTGGCATTAATTTATCTTTATCTCCTAAAACTTTTTCAACTTTGTCGCCTTTAATAGTTAAGATTTCGCCAGTTGTCGGGCTAACTAACCAGATGTTTCCTTTACGATCAAAGTTAATACCTTCCATGAATCCACTACCTGTAGCAACCTTTTCCCATTTACTGCTTTGATGAATAATTTCAGAAATGTCATGTCTTTCCTCTGCCGGCACTGGTTTTGTTTCATACAATGCCTTAGCACCAGTGAATGTAACCGTTATAAGGGAGAGAACAAGAACCAATATCCATACAAGTGCACCTTTTTTAGACCTCATAAATACCTCCTAAATGACAGTGAATTTTTTTTGAAACAGTATTCAAGAAGAAAGAAGTAATTAATTTATTAACCTTTTTAGAATATAAGCGCTTATATTCTTGGTATCATATCATTCGTTCAATGGTCTAAATAGCAGAAAAAGAACTCGAATGAAACTAATAAAAAGTAGTTTTTTTAGCTATTTAGAAAATTCTTTATTTGTTATACTGGAAATTTAGACTATTATAAAAAATACTTGCTATATAATTGGACTTTTTAACAAAGAATGTAGTCTATAAACATTTGACTAAAAAGAAAGGGGGACAACCTTTTTGCACTCTATACACAAAATAGGTAAAAGTTTTTGGTATATCACCCCAGTCTCGTTGACTGACCGCCCGATTTTAGGAATGGTGGTTGGCAGTAAAAAGACATTAATGATTGATGCAGGGAACTCGGAAGAACATATGCACTATTTTCTGAATGAACTTCAAAAAAGGGGAGTTCCTAATCCGGCTCTAGTTGTCCTAACACATTGGCATTGGGATCATATATTTGGACTTTCCGCATTACCCGATACTGTTTCAATTGCCTCCAAAGAGACTGAAAGGGAAATGGAGAAGCTTATTCCATTTTCATGGTCAGATGAAGCCATTGATGCGCGAGTAAATAAAGGCGTGGAAATTGAATTTTGTGCAAAAGCGATTAAGGAAGAATACACGAATCATCGAAACATTAAAATTACTTTGCCGGATATTACAATAGAGAAAAGGGCAGAGATAAATCTTGGTGATGTGACTTGTATCGTACAACATGTTGGAGGGGACCATGCTGCAGATTCTGTCATTGTGTATATAAAAGAAGAGAAGATTCTTTTCTTAGGGGACTGCATTTATCCTAGAATGTATGCCGAAAAAGTACACTATACAATTAGTGAAACTTTACGATTATTAGATATATTAGAAACGTTTGATGCAGAAACCTATATCCCTTCACATCAAACACCAATTTCAAAAGAAGCTTTCGATAAAGAAGTCGCTATGCTAAGAACGATTGCCAAATATACAGAGGTCTGTAAGGGAGATTTACCGAAAATAGTGAAGGAATACGAAAACTATGTAAAAAGGGAACTTACCGAAGATGAATTAGAAACCATCTCCCATTTTGCCGATGGATACTAACTGATTGCGCTCGTTTACGTAAAAAAATTAAAATTTTGAAGAACCACCTAATTGTTGATATACAACGAATTAGGTGGTTTTTTCTGAAAAGAAGGCGTTAGACCAAAGAAAAATTAATAGAGAGACCATTTATAAGGTATTCTCTTTTTATTTCCCCCTATATAAGTCAGCTGTTTCCTGTACTGTGCAACCCAAAAATCCCTTTGATTCTTAAAAATCTAAACCACCTGTATTAATTGCCAATTTGACAAAAGTAACAACCCATTTATAATTATAAGTTGTTAGATGTTAATTTTTACATATAACCCGCTCTCAGTAAAACAATCAGAAAGGAAGATTTTATGAAACTCATTAGTTTATCGAAGCTAGGATTAATTTTAGTATTAAGTTTATTATTAGCTGCATGTTCTTCGGAGGCTGAAGGTACAGAAAAACAAGCTGTCAACTTAGCCTATGTTGAATGGGAGACTGAAGTTGCCTCCACTCATGTAGTCGGACAAGTTCTGGAAGATTTAGGGTATGATGTAACACTGACACCTTTAGATAATGGGATTATGTGGGAAGCCCTTGCCAATGGAGAGGTTGATGGCATGGTTTCAGCTTGGCTACCGCAGACGCACGCCCCGCAAGTTGAGAAGTACAAAGGCCGTATAGATGATTTAGGTGAAAATTTGTTAGGCGGAAAAATTGGGTTAGTAGTCCCTAGTTATATGGATGTGGATTCCATCGAAGATTTAACAGATGAAGCGGGTAAAACGATAACGGGCATCGAACCAGGTGCAAATATAACAGGAACTACAGAAAAGGCGTATGAGATATATCCAAATCTTGAAGGGTGGACAGTACTAAGCTCATCTTCAGTAGCAATGACAGGGGCTCTTAAACAAGCAATTCAGAATGAAGAAGAAATTATAGTGACAGGTTGGTCTCCTCACTGGAAATTTAACTTATTTGATCTGAAATATTTAGATGATCCAAAAGGAATGTATGGAACTGAAGAGTATATCGGTACATTTGCGCGTAATGGATTCAAAGAAGATAATCCTGAGGCATACAGTGTTCTCGATAATTTCCACTGGACGCCGGAAGATATAGAAAGTGTTATGTACGACATTATGGAAGGCATGGATCCGAAAGATGCAGCAAAAAAATGGATTGAAGAAAATGAAGCAAAAGTTGCCGAATGGACAAAAGATGTTAAATAAATACTAAGTACCGGATGCACTCAATTTGCTTGTTTTCAGCATATAAGTCATCATGCTGAGGAGCGCTGGTTAACGGGAATGCCTGCTAATCTCATTTCTATCGCTTTTATTTTTACCTTAGCAGAATAACATACTCTTGTCCCCATAAAAAAACACCTCCATGTTGATTCTTGGTATTCAATACCCATTTTTCAACGAAAGGTGTTTTTTATTTGTGTCATTATTTTAGGTCAGTGCAAAAATACATAAATTATTTCTGTTTGTTTTTTATTTCTAATAACCCATGTCATACATTAGGTGTATACTAGGATATTTATGGAAAGGAGACAAAACTTGAATAAAACCTTACTTAATGCACTTAGAAATGGGGGATTTATATTTTATGCAAGGCATGGAGAAGCGACTGTCGGAAACGATTTAGCTAACTTAAACTTTCAAAACTGTTTAACTCAGAGAAATCTTTCTGAAATGGGACGTAGGCAAGCAATTTACTATGGAGAAATACTTCGGTATTTAAGAATACCATTCGAAATCCCTGTTTCCTCAAGTCCCTATTGCAGGACAATCGAAACAGCACAGTTAGCATTTGGTAGTGGTAATGTTCAAATTAATCCTTTTTGGGTTGAGATAAATAGGTTAAGCGAAAATTTACCAAGTAATGATAGGCAAATAATTTTGAGTAATCTTCAATCAATTTTAGAATATATTCCGGATAAGGGAAAAAATAAAATGATTGTTGATCACATTTTCCCTGCAAAGGTTGGATTAGGTCCAATCCCTTATATGGGGACAGTTATTATTAAGCCAAAAGGGCGAGGTAACGGCTATGATATTGTTGGTCAACTATCTTTAGAAGATTGGTCTACATTAGATAGTTAGAAGAACATTGTGTGAACAAAAAACCATGGAGACCTAAGCACGGTATTCCCGATTGAATGAACTGATTTACAAATTAGTTATCATCTATATTTAATTTTTCAAACCAGCCGAATGCAACTTCTGCTTTAACTATTTGATTATTAGGTGAAATTAAGAAAATTACAAATGAACTACCTGGTGGGAAAATAAATTTTCCATCTTCATCTAAATCTATATCTGAAAACCGCACTTAAATTTGTTACGGAAATGTACCGTATCATAAGTAAGTGCGGTTTTCTTTAATACCTTCAAGAAAATGAAATTTCTCCAATATAAATCTTAAAACCGAAAATTTATGTAGATTTAGTAATGTACAGTAAATCTTCAATGAGTAAGCAATCGTTGTTTATTTTATTTCTGCTACCTTATTTAAGGGCAAAAAAATACACCTGCCAAATGCATTGTAAAAAATGCGGACACGTGGTAAGTTTATATAGATATACATAATTAATTATACTTGTGTATATTATTCCTTATTCTAATTATATATAAAAATTCTTTATTAGTCAACTCTTAACTATTTTCAAGGAGTGAATGTTATGAAAGCAGATTTCCTGGACGAACAACAACGTTTAAATAGTGTTCTGAATGTAATTAATGATCAAACATTTCAACTGGAATCAGAAACGTTAAAGCTCCGAAACGAGGTAGTAAATACTCGTAAGCATTTTTGGGATGAAATCAAAGTGAATACGGATTCGTTTGATGACTTTCTGGAAACCGTTATTAACTTAAGACAAGAAGCGCAGGCATTAGCTGTTGGTGAAAGTACACACCACCATGCATCCAAAAGATTAGCTGTCCTTCATCGTATGAAGTCAGTACCTTATTTCGGGCGAATAGATTTTCTTGAAGAAGGATTTTCAGAGCAGGAGAAAATTTATATTGGTATTTCGTCCCTAATGGATGCAAGTGGAGAGGACTTCCTAATTTATGACTGGAGAGCACCGATTTCAAGCGTCTATTATGATTACGAGCCTGGACCAGCACACTATAAAACTCCTGGGGGCAAGGTTTACGGTGAACTCGAGAAAAAATGGCAATACGTTATTCGTGACGGGAAACTGCAGTCTATGTTTGACACAAGTCTCACGATTGGTGACGAGATTTTGCAGAAAGTGCTCGGAAAAGGCGCGGATAAGTATATGCAAAGCATTGTAGCAACGATTCAAAAGGATCAGAACCGTATTATTCGCCATGATCAAGGGCGTATGCTTATTGTGCACGGTGCAGCGGGCAGCGGTAAAACTTCAGCTGCATTACAAAGAATCGCATTTTTATTGTATAAATACCGGGACCGTATAAAAGCAGACCAAATTATATTATTTTCACCGAACGCTATGTTTAATAGCTATGTTTCCAACGTACTTCCAGAGCTCGGTGAAGAGAATATGCAGCAAGTTACATTTCAGGAATATTTGGATCATCGCTTAAGTAAAGATTTCCATTTGGAAAACCCGTATCATCAATTGGAATATGTGCTGACGGCAGCAAATAACCCTTCATATAGCACAAGAATTAAAGGCATTCAATTTAAAGCATCCGTAAAATTTTTCGAGGCGATTAAACTATACCGAGAAACATTGGAAAAATCAGGCCTGCTATTTAAAGATGTCAAATTCAGAGGGAAAATGATCTTTTCCTCACAACAATTGTCGGAGACGTTTTATAGAGAGCATATTTCACTGAGTTTCCAAAGCAGACTTGAAAAGCTGAAAGACTGGCTAATGAATAAAATTAAAGAAATAGAAAAAGTAGAACGTTCTCAGCCATGGGTAGAAGAGGAAATTGAGCTACTAAGCGATGAGACGTATCATAAAATTCATAAATATTTAGCAAAGAAAAACGGCTTTGAAAGAGAAGAGCAAGCTGATTATGAAATGGATCAGGATGCGCTTATTCAAGTAATCGTCCGCCTGAAATTGAAGGCAGTGAGAAAACAAATTCAAACACTGGACTTTATTGATTTAGAAGGGATCTATAAGCAGCTATTTACAGATACATTACTGATGCAACAGCAATTAAAAGTAGAAGTGCCAGATGAGTGGCAAGCAATATGTGAAGATACACTTCAAATACTGGAATCGGGAACCCTGTATTATGAAGACGCGACACCATTCCTATTTTTGCAGGAATTGATTCAAGGCTTTCAAACAAACCGTTCGATCAAGCATATCCTCATTGATGAGGCGCAGGACTATTCACCGTTTCAATTTGAATTTCTGAAGCGCCTATTCCCTTCAGCCAAAATGACAGTGCTAGGTGATTTTAATCAGGCCATTTTTGCTCATGCAAGTGGTGTGGGAGATTTTCAAACGCTCAACCATCTTTATGGAGAAGAACAAACAGAAGTAATCAATATGACAAGAAGTTACCGTTCAACGAAACCGATTATCGAATTCACACGGAATCTGATAGCAAATGGAGAAAAAATTATCCCGTTTGACCGTGCTGGCGAGTTGCCGGTGTTGACCGAAGTGGAGAATCATACAGACTTGCACCAATGCATACTGTCTAAAATTTGGGAATTACAAAGTGAAGGCTATGGAAGTATTGCAGTTATTTGTAAATCAGCGGAGGAAAGTAAAGCGGCATTTGAGGCATTGAATAAAATTGATGGGATTAAGCTAATAAAAAGCGGTACAGCAGAATTTGAGAAAGGGGTTGTAGTCATTCCTTCGTATTTAGCGAAGGGGATTGAATTTGAAGCGGTCATTATTTATGACGCATCCGAAAATGTATATGGTGATGAAAGTCTACGCAGGGTCTTTTATACAGCCTGTACAAGGGCAATGCACGTACTGCAACTGTATAGCGTAGGGAGACCAAGTTCTTTTATGCAAAAGGCTTTAGATGGAAATCTCCTACAACATGAATTGACTTCATAAAGCATTAGTTAGACATTATTATTTCAATAAAAGCTTATTAAAACTGAGTCCGTACCGGACTCAGTTTTGATTTTAATCCGTTTCATTTTCTGAAGTCTAATTTTTCTGAAGTCCAATTTACCTGTTATTTCTTAATAACCGGAATCCACATTTCCCCATATACTTGGCCGTTTTGTTGCCCCATTACAACTGCTGTGTTTGGACCTCCTACATAGGCATAATCAGTTGCTTCTTGTAAAACTTGTCCAAAGGCAATACCTGTAACAGTATTGACCAACTCTTCTGCAGTAGGAGCTTCCCCTTTAACAACTACGTAATCCCCTTTAGGAAATTGAATGACTCTAGTTGCCTCTGGTAATGTTTCTTCAGTCTGGACCCCGGCATAATGCATCATCTTATTATTCACTGCTTCGTTCACGATAAAAATATAGTCGTTTGTGGCTACAGCCTTTAATGCATCCAGTCTTCCATCCTCATTGACCGCATGCCAAAAATCGGCCTTTTCTTTATTTATTCCCATATAGTCTGTGTAATCGCTCTTTAGTTCTGTTCCGAAACCTAAAACAACAAAGCTGTCCTTTTCTTCAATCGTGTAATTTGCCATATAAAACCCTTCTTTCAATTTTGTTTTAATCAAGATTTGTTTTTTTACTTGATAGATTTATAATAGCCATAAATCATGTCAAAATATGATACTGTTTCGGAGGCGCCAATGAAAAAAGTTGAACGGATTAATACAATTATGCGGTATATCAACAACCGTGCTCACTTTACCATTTCTGAAATTATGCAAGAGTTTAATATCTCGCGTTCAACGGCTATACGAGATATTAGAGAAATTGAAACTATTGGGATGCCCCTTGTCGCTGAAGTTGGAAGAGAAGGGGGTTATAGTGTTCTGCATAATTCTGTGCTTCCAGCTGTTCGCTTTACAGATAATGAGATTAAAGCTCTTTTTATTGCCTTTATGGCGACAAGAAATCAACAGCTTCCATATTTAAAAAGTCGCCAGTCGTTAGCTGAGAAACTACTCGGTTTAATTTCAGAAAACCAGCAAGACGACCTTGTGCTGTTAAACCGAATCTTGCTTTTCGAAGGTACGAACCCTCACAATCCGGATTTGCTGGATTTATCCGATTTACCTGATCCTGTGATAGAAAAGCTTATACAAATACTTCTGATTGACCGCTATTTAATTATTTCAGTGAAAGAAGGGAAGTTAATAAAAACATATACAATTTATCTCTTGTATCTTCATCATAAAAAGGGGAACTGGCTGATAGAAGGCTTTGATGCAGGTGAGGAAAAGAATCGGATTTTTCCTGTCTCGCATCTTATCGATATAAAATCGGACGAGGGGAAAAATAGAATCAGTAAGAAGGAGATTTTAAAAAAGCTTAGTGAGCGGAGTAAAGAGAATAACCTTGTACTTGAGCTTGGTCCAAAAGCGATTGCGCAGTTTAAAAAATATCATCCTTTAAAGCTTTCTATTTCCTATACAAATCCTTACCAAACGACAGCCATTCTAGAGGCTTTCATCAATACTGAAAACGAGGAAGACATAGTAGAAATAACGAATTGGCTGCTGTTTCTGGGAGCGGATATAACAATTAGAAAATTGCCGGAAGAAGTGTTAAAAGGGATACAAGAGAGCGTGTCCGTATATTGCCGTTGAAAAACCCACTTAAACTGTATAAGTGGGTTTTATCATTGAAGACAAATTTCAATTTATATCTTTAACATATTGCTCCAGATCAGCGGGAGATTTTAGCTCATTCAGTTCTTTTACAGACTCCGCATCCTCTGATTCATACGAAAAATAAAATCGGGCAGTTCTATCATCCAAATGTTTGAAGTTAAACTCATTATAGGGTAGTTTGCGGTCCCTTTTCGTCAGCTGTTTTTGCACATCTTCATTAAAGAACACAATTTCAATGTTGAAGTAATTTAAATTCTGATTTTTAAAATGCTGAATCATCTTATAGGCTTTCTCCAGCTGGTCGTTTATATTGTTGGAAGATTCCAGAATAACATTTGCAAAGACAATATTTCCGATACCGTTAGCTTCTTTTTGCAAAATCTCTTCGTACGTGTCGTTATGGTCATATCGTGCTTCGATTTCATCCGAAAATGACACATTTACCATATAGGAGTATTTTTCAACCGTTCCATAAAGCTCTTCATACAGCAACCCGAATCGCGTATTCAGTTCATCACGCCAATGGATTTGCAAATACGTATCATAAAACGGCTCCATATCCTCATTTACCGAAACCGTAACTTCCAGATCAGGATTCTTTTTTGGATGAGCGATAATATGGTAATCCCCGAAATCATTGCCCAATGGTTTGGAGTAGGTAGATTCATCAATCACAAAGTCTTCGTTATATTTTTCTTCAAGAGAAGCTTCGGCGGCATTTTCTGCTTTGAAGCCGATAATCGGGTAGTAAAAATAATCAAATGAAGCAATCGTGAGTATTAAAATAAAGAAAGCTGGAATCGCCAGTAACGCCAGTAACACTATCTTTATTATTTGCATCGCTGTTTCTCCTAATACGTATAGCGTGCTACTTGCTCACCTTCAATAACAAAGCCGTCTATTTCCCGGAAGCCCATTTTTTCATAGATGCGCTTTGCATGCTCATTGTCAGGTTCATAAGAAAGGCTAATCGTTTGGTTGTGAGGCTCTTTCATTGCTCGAATATCCTCTATGACGAGCTGAACTGCTTCTTTCCCATATCCTTTTCCCTGATGTTTCTGGTCAATCATCATACGGTAAATCCAGTATTCATTGTCATCTTCATCAATACCATAAAGTGTGAATCCGACCATTTCTTCACCGTAGTAAATTCCTTTTGCATGGAAATTTTCCAAAAAGTTCAGCTGCGCCAGTGACACCGTATTTGATGCTACAAACTTTACTTGATCCTCCCGCACTTTTAATGAAATCGCTTTTATCCAATTGTCTTTTGTAATCGTTTTTAAATGCAGCATTTCTTTTACCCTCTCTCATGTAAAGTGAAGTGTCGTGCATTACGCACTAACAATTAATACCATAAAAGGGAGTGGAATTGAATATTACATTTTACCGCATTTCATAAAATTAAAAGGAGTTGGAAAAACTGCTGAAAGTCCCAAAAATCTCTTGTTTATATAACTGGGGGTATGTGGATATGAAGTTTACGATGATTAATCCATTGTCCAAAGCTGGATAGACATCGAATAAAAAGCGGTCACCATACCGGATTGCCGTCAATGCGAGAGGCAATTCGCGCCGGAATACTTCATAACGCCGCATTGCTGTATTGAAATCCTGACCTTCTTTGTTAACCATTACATAGGCATTGTAATATATACAGTGCCCATTCGTTTTCCATTCGCCGATTACTTCATCTCTCATATCATTATTCACTTTGTCCCACGCAAACTGTGTTCCGATTGTTAAAAATAATTCTCCGGTGTCATCAGAATGGGTGAGTGTATGGTGTCTTGAAATAACGGGATCTGTTGCGGTAACACCATCCCTGTATTCAACGGACAGCCTTTCAGGATTAAATTTGTTCATGTCATTGCTCCAATCATTTTCTATATTCATATGCGACTTTTTTATTGGAGGTGAAGAGGTCGTTACTATGAGTAATTAACGTTTCATCCGAGTATTTCAAATGTCTATATTGCGTAAAATCATGAACATATACTAGGTTAGAGGTCAAACTTAGTAGGGAGGTGAATGACATGCCATTTTTTGGGCAAAATTCTAGAGCGGGAATGTTTCCGCCAAATGGACAACAATTTGGTCCTCCACCGCAAATGGGCAGACAGCAGATGGGAATGCCTCGATCCAATGAATTTGCAAGACCGAGGGAAGCCTTTTATCCGCCATATCCAGTGAATCCAAGACAGGGGCCGGGGCAACAGCAGTTCAATCCATATCCACAACAGCAGCAACAGCAATTCAATCCTTTTCCACAACAGCAACAACAGCAGGGTTCTCGCTTTAGCGGTCTTTCGGATAATTTAAATACAATGATGGGCCATGTGGGGACATTAACTAATGGAATTAATACGATGAGACAAGTAGGCGCAATGCTGAATCTCTTCAGATAATTAAATATAAAACTCGAAATATCAATTTAGCCTATCAATAGAAAATTATTGATAAGCTTTTTTGTTTCTGTAAATAAAAAGACGCTAACCAACGGCTATTTGCACAGTTGATTAGCATCCTAATTAATTTTTATTATGCTGATGAAGAATTGTTCTTTTTAATCGTTTTCTCATGCGAATGATGTTAGGACCGATTTCATTTAATACAATCGCTACGAGGATCAGCACAATACCGAGCCATTGCACAGCTTTAACCGTTTCAGCTAAAATGATGCTCGCTGATAAAATTGCGACAGGCAGTTCAACAGAAGTTAATATATTCGCCAAACCTCCTGAAATCAACGGTGCACCGACCGCGTAAAACAGTGGCGGCAATACAGCTCCAAATAATGAAACCCCTGCAGCGCTTGTCACCAAGCTTCCTTCAAGGGGAAATACAGTAGGGATGTCCTTCATAAATAGGATAAATACTAAAATCGTTGAACCTGTCACCATTAAAGAAGTACGGGTTAATGGATGAACTTCAACAGCAACTTTCCCGCTGAAAAAGATAAAGGCAGCATATGTAAAGGCAGATAATATTCCCATAACAAATCCTTTAATCGGAAGGCCCTGCATATCACCGTTTAAAATATTCGATGCGAAAAATACACCGACAAGAATGAGCACAATCGAAAAAATAGTAATTGGGGCGGGCTTAATTTTATTGAAGACCCATTCGAACAGAATGCCGATCCAAACGAACTGGAACATTAAAATGATGGCCAGTGAAGCAGGTAAATACTGCATCGCACCATAATAAAAAATACTTGTTAAACCGATAAAACATCCGGTAATCATAATTGGAATGATATTCTTTTTAGTCAGTCCTTTAATCCCGTTGCCTTTTAAGAAAGCGATTGACCACAAAAGCAAAAAGGAGATGACCATTTGGACAAGATTAATTTGTCCAAGTGAGTAACCGTGCCCAAATCCTAACTTAGCGAACACAGGTGTAAAACCAAAGCATCCTGCACCTAGCAGTACAAAGAATACTCCTTTATTTATCTTCATATCTATAAACCTCCGATAATGCTTGAGAATAACGATTTTATATTAACATATATAACTTGCGGTGGCAGGGGTGACGGGTTATGAAGGAGTTAAAAAAGTTTTGTATATGAAAAAGGGAAAAAACCAAAAGAATGGGCTCTTTTGGTTTTTCTTTTCTTTAAATTTAAACATTGTATAATGCGCCATCTATCGTGAAAGAAGATGAACTTACATATGAAGCTTCATCAGAAAGTAAGAAAGCAATAACATTTGCTACTTCTTCCGGTTCACCATAGCGTTTCATCGGTACAGCATCATTGTATGCTGCTTGAGCTGCCTCTGCAGCGCCCGGCGCAACATTTGCTTCAATTTTACGCATCATTTGTGTATTGATCACACCTGGATTTACCGTATTTACACGAACATTATACGCTGCTGCTTCTAAAGCGGCCACCTTATTAAGACCCATTACTGCATGTTTAGATGAATTATATAGTGCCATACTTGGAGAACCGATTAAGCCGGCTACTGATGAAGTATTGACAATAGAACCGGATTTTTGTTCTTTCATTACCGGCAGTACATATTTTAGGCCGAAAAGAACACCTTTTACATTAATGCCATATACAAAGTCGAATTCTTTTTCAGTAATTTCTTCTAGGGGTTTTGCGGGGCCTTCTACACCAGCGTTATTCACAAAGCCGTCGATCCGGCCGAATTTCGAAATCGTTTGATCCACATAGTTTTTTACATTGTCTTCTTTTGACACATCGGCTTTTACAATTAAGCTGTTTTCATCTGTAAGTGAAAGTTCTGTTTGAACGGCTTTAATCGCATCTTCGTTTAGATCGACCAATACAACTTTTGCTTTTTCATTAACCAGTTTTCTTACAACCTCTTTACCGATACCTCCTGCAGCACCTGTGACAATAATAATTTTGCTTTCAAATTTCATATTTTGCATCTCCTGTTTCTTTAAAATAATTTTTATAACTTATTGAATTGCCTATAGAAAGTATGGACTTTCTATTATTTCTCAACCGATTAAAAGATATGAAATTATTGACAACTAAAATCATAATATGGTAAATTTATCTCGAAATAAAGATACTTTAATTTGAAATAAATATACAAGGAAGAGGTAGCACAATATGAACTTTGAAGACTTAGTAAAATCTCGCCATTCCGCAATGAACTTTATAGAAACTGAACAAATGACAGAAGAAAATTTTAAAAATATATTTGAGCTGACAAAAATGGCTCCAAGCGCATACAACCTGCAGTTTACGAATTACCTGGTCATTACAGATCAAGAGAAGAAGGAAAGAGTAAAAGAATTAAGCTACAACCAATATAAAATCCATACAGCAAGCGGTGTTGTGATTGTTATGGGCAATAAGAACAGCATTGAAATGCCGGAAGTCGAAAGAATTTACAGTCCATTAAAAATGCTGAAGATGATGGATGAAGTGGAGTATGATATGACGATGGAATTGATTAAAGGGTATAGTGACGGCTTAAAAAACAATCCGCATGAATTGAATTTAGAATTAGTGCGCAATGCCGGTATTCACGCTATGCTCTTTATGCTGAGCGCCAAGCATTACGGATTCGATACATGTCCAATGCATGTCCATAATGTCGATGAACTCAGAAAAGAGTTTAATATTCCGGATCATTTAGAGCCGATTATGATGATTACGATAGGGAAAAGTGTTGATAAAGTACGTGCCCGTGGTTACCGTAAACCGGTCGGGGAATTTGTGAATTTCAATGGGTATTGATCAATAAAATTAGGCGGCTGAACTCCATTTTGGATAATTCAGTCGCCTGTTTTATATTGCCGAACTTCATTCATAGCAAGGATTTTTTCCTTCTATTAAATCTTCATGAGGACGTCCGATTGCATAGCCCTGAGCATAATGAACGCCAACTGATTGGATAAATTCATATTCCGATTTTGTTTCAATGCCTTCAGCAATTACCTTTGTCCCCGATTCAATCGCATAATTTAAAATGACCGTTAAAAGCTGCTGCTGTGCTTTATGCTGATCGATATTTTGAATTAGTGAGCGATCCAGTTTAATAAATTCCGGCTTTAAGTAAATTAATGTTTTTAAACTATTGTAGCCGGAACCGACATCATCCACCGCAATGCGATAGCCTTGTGACCGGTAGTGGGAAAGGACCCGTGCAAACTCTTCGAAGTCCCCGACAGCACTGCGCTCCGTCAATTCGAAAACGACCTGCTCAGGGGAAATATTCAATTTTTCCAGCAAAGCTCTCGTTTCACCGCTATGATAGTTTTTATCGAGCAAAACATTCGGATGTATGTTGATAAACAACGTGAAATCCTTCTTCCTATTGTAATTGAGCCATTTTTTATGATAGCGCACGAGCGAAAGATTACGGCAAAAACACTCAAACAGAAATACTTTATCCGTTTGTCCAACAAATTCATAGAAAATATCGGCCGACTGAAAAAGCTTCAGTGCCCTCGGACGATTCAATGCTTCAAAACCAAATGTCGTGTTGCTTTTCACATCATAAATAGGCTGGAAATATGTATTCATCGCTTCTTGTGCAATGATATTTTTCAATGCTATTGACTGGGATAGATGGCGGATCATTTTGCTCTTTAACAGAAACCGCTGCATCATTTCCTTGAAGTCGATCGGATAGTTCGGTTTTGAATTTACTAAAGTTTTCATGGAATGCTCCTACCTGAAGTTATTTATGATTCTTAATTGTAAACAGCAATTGTTTTGGCATTATAAAGGCGGTGTAAAGATTGGTTTTTCATTATAGGTAATGGGTACTTGAAATTAATGAAAAAATAGTCCATTTTATAGGTGAATAATGCAGAACAGGTTGGTAGGAAAGTTCTGAATATGAACAATTGTTGAATATCTTCTATATAAAAGCGGTATATGTTGATATATTAATTAAAAATTAATGCAACTTTTACAAATGGGGTGAAGAAGATGAAGATTTCTAGCTTGGCACGAGGCTTTAGTTCAGAGTCAGATGAAAGAAGACGTTCTCAGCTTCGCAAAGAGGCAGGCGAAGTATATAAGAAGCATGCACAATATACGGATCCAAGTAAAAACCCGCTACTGAAGGTACTTGAAAACCTTCTTTCCGGTAAAACAGAAAAAGATTTGCTGAAAAGCGACAATGCCGATCAGGCAGAAAACCTTGCATTGCCAACTGACATTACGTATTCACAAACACCAACACTGGATAATGCACATCTAGCATCTGCTGTCCCTTCATCTCAAGATTTACTTACAGCAGCAAATGTTTCAACCTCCATTCCGCAAACGCCGGCAAACACTCAAAAAGAACTTACAGAGCAAGAACAAGATGAGGAAGAAATTCCGTTGTCGAACGAAAATCTTTCTTTTACGATACCGGAAAAGTTCCAACAAGATTTTGCACGTAATCCAGATGAGAAAACGGTCTTTGGTCAAGAGTTGGAAAAGCGGTTATTTCAGCGTTCCTTCAACATAGCTGCACAAAAATACAGCGCTCATATTGCAATGGTGAATAACGGTTACCGTTTGACAGAGGAATCGGTTTTTTCCCAAATTGCATGAAAATAAGCCCGCTCATATGGAGTGGGTTTTTTATATTTAAGTAAATTACAAAATTGCATTAAGCAGCACTTAGCAAATCATTCAGTGGTATAATATTTCCAAAGTTTAGAATATGGAGTGGTCTTTTTGGCAAAGAAGCAGGCAAAAACGAATGCAGTTCGTTTAATTGAGCAAAAAAAAATCGCATATGAAATTTTTGAGTATACAATCAATGACGGGGAAGCGGTGGATGGATTGACTGTTGCCGGGAAAATTGGCCAGCCTGTCCTTCATGTTTATAAAACATTGGTCGCCACTGCAGGAAAGGGCAATTATTTTGTTTTCGTTATCCCGGTCGATGCGGAACTGAATTTAAAGACTGCCGCAAAAGTGGTAGGGCAAAAGAAAATTGAGATGCTGCCCGTAAAAGAGCTACTCGGTTTGACCGGTTATATTCGGGGAGGCTGCTCGCCGATCGGGATGAAAAAGCTGTTTCCAACAATTATTGAGGAAGCGGCGACTGCACTTGACTATATAATTGTCAGTGCCGGAAAAATCGGGATGCAGATTAAGCTTGCACCGGAAGATTTACAACAGGCAACGAACGGGCAATTTGCATCGATTGTTTCTTGATAGAAAGAAGGATTGTTGTGTCGAAAAAATTTAAGTGGCAATGGGGAAGTTTTTTTGTAGGAATGATGATCATGGCGCTTGGTATCACGATGACGATTAAAGGGAATGTTGTCGGGACCGCACCATGGGATGTTTTCCATATTGGCCTTTACAAGCAAATTGGGTTGACGATCGGTTCCTGGTCCATTTTAACGGGTCTGACGATTATTATCGGGACATCGATTTATTTAAAGCGCATTCCGAAGCTTGCGACATTTTTAAATATGCTGTTCATTGGTTCATTTATCGATTTGTTCAATTGGCTCCTGCCAGAGACAGGTATTTTTGTACTGGAACTTACGTATTTTACAGCCGGCTTTTTTGTGATGAGCATTGGCTGCGCGCTGTATATTGCGGCAAGTCTTGGCGAAGGCCCGCGTGACACGATTATGATGATTATTGCGAGTAAAGGCTATTCTGTGAAAACAGGGCGGCTTGTTATGGAAGTATTTGCGACTGGCGCCGGCTGGCTGCTTGGTGGTCCTGTTGGTTTTGGGACGGTTATTTTAGCGCTCGGCACAGGTTATGTCATTCAGCCTTCACTGTTTTTCTTTAAAAGAAAGCTTGAGGAAATAATCGGAGAGCCGCTTACATAAAAAATTCCCCCTCTGTGCTAAAATATAGTGGAAATAGATATCGAAAGGATGAACGCGCATGTCAAACGTATTAAATACCTTTTTAGATGAAAACTTACTGGCACTACAAGCACAAGGTTTATACAACGAAATCGATCCGGTAGAAGGAGCAAACGGCCCGATTATCAAAGTTGGAGGCAAACAGCTTGTAAACCTGTCTTCAAACAACTATTTAGGTTTGGCGACGAACGATGAGCTGAAGAAAATCGCTCAAGACACGATCGCTTCATACGGTGTCGGTGCTGGTGCTGTTCGTACAATTAACGGCACACTTGATCTACATGTAAAACTGGAAGAAACATTAGCAAAGTTTAAAGGTACAGAAGCAGCAATTAGCTATCAATCAGGCTTCAACTGTAATATGGCGGCAATTTCGGCTGTTATGGACAAAAATGATGCAATATTATCGGATGCATTAAACCATGCTTCAATTATCGACGGCTGCCGTTTATCAAAAGCAAAAATTATTCCGTTTGCGCATGCGGATATGGATGATTTACGCGCAAAAGCAAAAGACGCAACAGAATCAGGCCTTTACAATAAAGTAATGGTCATTACAGATGGCGTTTTCTCGATGGACGGCGATATTGCCAAGCTTCCGGAAATCGTGGAAATCGCAAAAGAATTTGATTTAATTACGTATGTAGACGATGCACACGGTTCAGGCGTTACAGGTAAAGGTGCCGGAACAGTGAAGCATTTCGGTCTTCAACATGATATCGACTTCCAAATCGGTACATTGTCAAAAGCAATCGGTGTTGTTGGCGGCTATGTGGCAGGGAAGAAAAATCTGATCGACTGGCTAAAAGTTCGATCTCGTCCGTTTTTATTCTCAACAGCATTACCACCAGGGGATGTTGCTGCCATTACACGCGCTGTAGAGATGATTATGGAATCAACTGAGCTGCATGACAAGCTTTGGGAAAACGGTCAGTATTTAAAAGACGGCCTAGCAAAACTTGGCTTTAATATCGGTGATTCGGAAACACCGATTACACCATGTATTATCGGCGAAGAAAAGATGACACAACAATTCTCGAAACGTTTACTCGAAGAAGGTGTGTACGCAAAAGCAATCGTGTTCCCGACAGTACCAAAAGGAACAGGCCGCGTGCGCAATATGCCAACAGCGGCACATACGAAAGAAATGCTCGATGAAGCATTAGCGATTTACGAAAAAGTTGGCCGCGAGTTAGAAGTAATTAAATAAAAGATGTTAAGCTCAGCGCTGTTTTTATGGTGCTGAGTTTTTTTTATATGTTGAGGTTTAAAAGTGGATTTGAGGATTAAAAATGGAATTTAGGATTATCTGGCGCATATTGAGGATTATAAATAGTGAACTGAGGATTAAGTAAGAGCAAGTGAGGATTATTGAGTATGAATTGAGGATTATTTAACTGGAATTGAGGATTAAAACAAAAATGCGGCGAATAAAACACCGCATTTCCGATAAAGAATAATCAAAAGTTATTTCAAAACCGTCTCCTTAAAAAGACCAAGCTTTGCGACACGCTGCATTGCTTCGCGCAAACGTTCTTCATCGACGAGCAGCCCGACTCGAATATAGCCTTCGCCGTATTCACCAAAACCATTACCGGCTGCAACGGCAATATCCGCTCTTTCCAGTAAGAAGTCAGCGAACAGTTCACTCGTATATGGTGCAGGTACAGGGAGCCATGCGAAAAACGAGCCTTTCGGAGCTGTAATTTCCCAGCCGATTTTATGAGCCTCTTCAACGAGTACATTGCGGCGACGCTCATATAATGCACGAAGTTCCTGTACACAAGCTTGCTCCTCGTTCAGTGCAACGGCCGCTGCATGCTGAATAGCAGGGAATTGGCTGCAAAACAGATGGTCCTGAATAATATTGATCGCTTCAATCATTTTTGCATTGCCGACAGCAAAGCCGATGCGCCAGCCTGCCATATTGTACGATTTTGACAATGTATAAAGCTCAATACCGACTTCTTTTGCACCTGGTGCTTGCAGGAAGCTTAGCGGACGCTCCCCATCAAAACCTATTGCCCCGTAAGCAAAGTCATGGGCAACCGCAATGTTATTCTCTTTAGCGAACTGTACGGTCTGTTCAAAAAAATCATGTGTTGCGACACCGCCAGTCGGATTGTTTGGATAGTTTAAATACATCAATTTTGTCCGTTGTTTAATGTCTGCGGACAATGCTTCGTAATCTGGCAAAAAGTGATTTTTCTCTAGAAGCGGCATCGTATCAAATTTTACATCTGCGAGTGCGATACCGGATAAATAATCGGGATAACCCGGATCTGGAAGGAGCATATAGTCGCCCGGATTCAGGAGCCCAAGCGGAAGTTCGACTAAACCGATTTTTGTTCCGCCAAGGACAGCCACTTCTGTAGCAGGATCAATATCGACATTATATTCACGTTTGTAAAAATCTGCAGCCGCTTGCTTGAGCTCTGGAATACCGCGGAATGGGGAATATTTATGTGTTTGCGGGTCGTTTGCCGCAATTTGCAGTGCTTCAACAATATGTGCCGGTGTCGGCTGGTCCGGATTTCCCTGACCTAAATTAATGACATCGCGCCCTTCAGCAAGCGCTTCATTTACTTTGTTTACAAGTGCTGCGAAAAACTGTTGTGGTAACTGTTGCAGCTTTTTCGAGAATTCAATCATTTTTTATCACCTCTGAAAAATAGTAAGGTTAATGTTAGTCTAAAACTTCACTTAAGTAAAGTGAAGATTTTGACAACTTGAAGTGAGATGTTACAATGAGTACGAATAAGCGAAAATTGATTCGCACGGAATTTTTAAGGCGGTGGCAGTTATGAAAATTGGTTGTATTCAGTTGAATGTTGGTTTTGGCAAGGTAGATGAAAACTATGAACGCGCGGAGAAGTTTATTCGCGAAGCGGTAGCAGGCGGTGCTGAAATCGTCGTATTGCCGGAAATGTGGAATACGGGCTATGCGCTCGAAAAACTTGAAGAGCTGGCAGACGAAAATGGTGAACGTACAAAAGCATTTTTAAGCAGTCTTTCAAAAGAATTGGCGGTACATATTGTAGGCGGTTCGGTATCGGTGAAGCGTGATGATAAGTTTTACAATACGATGTATACGTACAATCGCGATGGTGAATTAGTCGGCGAGTACAGTAAAGTGCATTTATTCCGCTTAATGGATGAGCATCTGTATTTGGAATCCGGCAGTGACATGAACCGTTTCGCATTAGGCGAGCTCGAAGCGGGCGGAGCGATTTGCTACGATATCCGCTTCCCGGAATGGCTGCGCTCTCATGCATTGGACGGTGCTAAGGTACTGTTCATACCAGCACAGTGGCCGACACCACGTATTGATCACTGGAAAATATTACTGCAGGCGCGTGCGATTGAAAATCAGTGCTTCATCGTTGCGGTAAATCGTATTGCCCGTAAAGTGGAAAACTTTAATGGCCAGTCAATGATTATAGGACCATGGGGCGAGGTGCTTTGGACAGGCGCAGAAGATGAGGAGCTGGCGATTATTGACGTTGATTTTTCAACGGTCGATGAAGTGCGCGGCCGCATCCCTGTATACGAAGATCGCCGTCCAGGTCTTTATGAAAAAGTAATAAAAGAATAAGTTTTAGAAGCGTACTGGATAATGCCAGTGCGCTTTTTTACATTAAGCAGCAAAATAACTCTTTCATACCGAAAAAAAATCCCTAACAACCAAAACAGCCACTACTTTCCACTTGCCATCTCACACGTCTCATTTTAATATAAGAACAAACGTTCGATATAAGGAGATGAGCTTTATGTATGAAAATGCGCCGGAACGTTCGATTATTTGTATTGATATGCGCAGTTTTTATGCAAGCTGTATTGCATCAGTTGAAAATTTAAATGTAATGGAAGTCCCGATTGCGATTGTCGGAAATTTTCAGCAAAAGGGAAGTGTTGTACTTGCAGCGTCCCCTCCGATGAAAAAGCGCTTTAATATTCGCACAGGTTCGCGATTATACGAAATCCCGCCACATCCGGATATTCGCCTTTTTGAGCCGCGGATGTCGTTATTTATTCGCATATCAATGGAAATTACACGTCTGTTCAATGAGTTCGTTCCAAAAGAGGCCATTCATGTATATAGCGTCGATGAGAGTTTTATCGATTTAACCGGAACAGAAAAGTTATGGGGACCGCCCGAAGAAACGGCAAAATACATTCAGCAGCTCGTTTACAACCAATTTGAAATTCCATGTGCAGTCGGTTTTGGCCCAAATATGCTGATGGCAAAACTGGCGCTCGACATCGAAGCAAAAAAGACGGGATTTGCGAAATGGACATATAATGATGTACCGGAAAAACTGTGGCCGATCATGCCGCTGTCTACAATGTGGGGCATCGGTAGCCGAACGGAAAGAACGCTGAACCATATGGGGATTTACTCTGTCTATGATTTGGCGCATGCCGATTTAGCGTTACTTGAAAAGCGCTTCGGTGTTCTCGGCAACCAGCTTTATTACCACGCATGGGGAATCGATCATTCGACAGTCGGAGCACCGATTATGCAAGGGCAGATCAGCTTTGGGAAAGGCCAAATGCTGATGCGCGATTATCGCAGCCGAAAAGAAATTTTAGTCGTATTGCTGGAAATGTGTGAAGACGTGGCAAGGCGGGCGCGGGAAGCGAAAAAAATTGGGCGGACGATTTCATTAGGGCTTAGCTACAGTAAAGATGCCTTCGGAGGCGGATTTCATCGTTCCCGCACAATTGATGAGCCGACAAACGATACAATGAAAATTTTCGAAGTATGCAAGCAGCTGCTCGACGAATTTTATGCAGAACGACCGGCACGCAAAGTTACGATTACATTAAGCAATATTGAAAGTGAATATTCGATGCAGCTCAGTCTGTTTGATGAGATGAGATGGCGCAACCGCAAGCTCGGAGAAACGATGGACCGTTTACGTACAAAATACGGCACAACAGCGATTTTGCGTGCTGTTTCCTATACGGAAGCAGGTACTGCACTGACACGGGCTAAATTAGTAGGCGGGCATAAACAATAAGGAGTGAAGGCGATGAACAAAGATAGAGGAACAATTAAATGGAGCGCAATGATGCTGCCGGAGCATGTCCAACTATTACGTGAATGGCAGGAAGAGGACACAATTGTTACCCAACCCCAACTCGACGAAGCCCAGTTAGAACAAATTAACATCAATCTGCAGCGAGCCTACACAGAGCATTGCCCGATCCAACTAAAAGTATGGGAGCAAACAGGCCTTTATACAGTTTCCGGAGCAATTCAAAAAATCAACATCCACGAACAATACGTCAAGCTGGCAAACAGCGAAAGAATTCAGTTCCACCATATTTATGAAGCACTCTTGGATGAGTAGACTTTCTAATCGTCCAATAAAAAATAAGATGATAAAACCAGATATTAAGTAAGTTGATTGGAATGGAGGGGAGGCGAGTGTTCGTGCTGACGGTTGGCGCCTTTCGCTACAAGCAAGCTTCCAGTGGGAACAGCAAAATTTATTTTGCGACGAAAGCGAAGCGTCAGGAGCACCGACGCCTGAGCAAAAGGAACAAAAGCTAAGAACGCCACGTCCTGTGGCAACGCTTTTGTGACCGACATCGTGTTGGCCTCGTGCCCGCGGAAAGCGTCCGACCCGGAATGGAAATCAACCCAATGTTAGAAAGAGAAATTAAATTTCTCTCGATTTTACAACCAGAGCCACTCGTATAAAAGTAATCTTTCTATTCGAATATTTCACACGTACAAATGTATTGCTGAAAAAGAATATTTTTTAAATATTGTTTTTTAGAAAAGAACACCATATAATGAATTTCATGAAAATGTTTGAACATCAAGTTTTACGGATGGTTCTATGTATTTTCCACAAGGACATTTGTTTTAATAGATGAGAAATAATAGACGGTATATTCAGCGGTAACAGGCTGAAAATTGTCTTTTAAAGGATAGGGAGGCTTCAGCGTGAAGAAAATTATGGTGACCGGTGCTTTAGGTCAAATTGGTTCGGAATTAGTAGAGAAATTACGCCATACGTATGGCACAAATAATGTATTGGCAACAGATATTCGAAAGATTGATCAGCATGAAGGTCCATTTGAAGTATTGGATGTAACAGATGGGAAACGCATGCACACACTTGCCCATGATTTTGGTGCAGACACGATGATACACATGGCTGCATTACTCTCGGCAACAGCAGAAAAAAATCCAGTTTTCGCCTGGAATTTAAATATGGGCGGTTTAATGAATGCACTTGAAGTGGCGCGTGAACTTGATATGCAGTTTTTTACGCCAAGCTCAATCGGCGCATTTGGTCCTTCTACGCCAAAGGACAATACACCACAAGATACACTGCAACGTCCAACAACGATGTACGGTGTCAATAAAGTAGCAGGCGAATTGTTATGCGACTACTACTACACACGCTTTGGGCTGGATACACGCGGTGTCCGTTTCCCGGGGCTGATTTCGTATGTGACGCCACCTGGTGGAGGAACGACGGACTATGCGGTAGATATTTATTATAAAGCAATCTTGGAAGGACGCTACACATCGTATATTGCGGAAGGTACGTATATGGATATGATGTATATGCCGGATGCACTGCAGGCTATTGTTGATTTAATGGAAGCGGACCCTGCAAAGCTTGTGCACCGCAATGCATTTAATATTTCGGCGATGAGCTTTGAGCCGTCACAAATCGCAGCCGAAATTAAAAAGCATATTCCAAGCTTTACAATGGATTATGATGTCGACCCGATCCGTCAGGCAATTGCGGACAGCTGGCCAAATGCAATCGACTCATCGGCAGCGATTGAAGAATGGGGCTTCAAAGCTAGCTACGATCTGGAAAAAATGACGGTCGATATGCTGGAAAAACTAAAAGTACGATTAGCACAAAACGCGATTTAACTTAAAGAAGCGAGTGAAACTGTTGAAAAGCAGTTCACTCGCTTTTTTATATAGGTGCCGGTGGAAAGCCTCGATGTGGGAGACCCTAAAAGCAAAATTCTGTAATATTCGTTTCTCTAGTAAAATGAAATCGCTGCATTATTGACAAAATATTTTCATTTTTCAGTATATTATATTAGAATGATATTGTGGGAGAAATTAGGAGGTATTTTATTGGTAATGGGGATTGCCGGTAAGATAGTGCCTCATAAAAGGGGGAAATATATAATGATGATGCAAACACCACTCGTTCTAACAGATATGGTCAAGCGTGCAGAAACGTATTATGCACACAAAGAAATTATTTCACGTACAAGTGAAAAGAAGGTTCATCGCCTTACATACGGGCAATGGGTAAAGCGTACAAGAAAGCTAGCGCATGCATTAACAAAGCTGGGCATGGAGCGCGGTGATAAAATTGCGTCATTTGCCTGGAATCAGCATCGCCATTTAGAAGCGTATTTTGCGGTTCCATGCGCAGGTGCAATTTTGCATATGGTCAATATTCGCCTGTCAACGGAACATATTGCGTACATTATTAATCATGCGGGAGATAAAATAATTTTAATAGATGAAGATTTAGTGCCGCTCATTGAGGAAGTACAATCGGAATTGAAAACAATCGAGCATTACATCATTATGGCGGATGGGGAATTGCCGGAAACGACTTTGCCGAATGTACTGTCATATGAAGCATTGCTGGAAGAAGCAGATGAAAACTTTGCATTCCCGGAAGATTTGGATGAAAATGCGCCGGCAAGCATGTGCTATACAAGTGCGACAACAGGGAATCCAAAAGGGGTTGTGTATACACATCGTTCGCTCGTGCTGCATTCCATGTCGATTTCAATGGTGGATACGATGGCAATTTCAGAACGTGACACGATTTTACCGATTGTTCCAATGTTCCATGTCAACGCTTGGGGAATGCCGTTTGCAGCAGTGAATGTAGGGGCTACGCAAGTATTGATCGGCCCTCAATTTACCCCGGCACTAATATTGGAGTTCATTGAGCAGTACAATGTAACGAAAACGGCGGGTGTACCGACAATCTGGCTTGGCGCATTGCAGGAACAGGAAAAAAGAGCCCGTGATTTATCCACATTACAGGAAATTTTCTGTGGAGGATCGGCTTCACCAAAAGGCCTTATTAAAAAGTACGAAGAAATGGGCGTCAACTATATTGTGGTATACGGCATGACGGAAACTTCACCGATTGTTTCGATGTCACGTGATATGTCACATATGAATGACTGGTCATTGGATGAAAAAATTGAAACACGCGCAATGCAAGGCTTAACGGTTCCAGGAATTGAATCGAGCATCGTCAATGAAAATGGTGAAGTGCCTTGGGACGGAGAAACAATGGGCGAGCTGCGTCTGCGTGGTCCATGGATTGCGGCGGAATATTATAAAGATGAACGTACAGCGGAAGCCTTTTCTGATGGTTGGCTGTATACAGGGGATATCGCGGTTCGTTCAAAAGAGGGATTCATTAAAATAACAGACCGAACGAAAGATTTAATCAAATCCGGTGGTGAGTGGATATCATCCGTTGATTTGGAAAATGCGCTTATGTCGCATGAAGCGGTATTTGAAGCGGCAGTCATTGCTATTCCACACGCGAAATGGCAAGAGCGTCCGCTGGCATGTGTTGTCTTGAAAGAGGGGGCCAATACAACAAAAGAGGAACTTACCGCATTTTTGGGAGGTCAATTTGCAAAGTGGTGGCTGCCGGATGATATCGTCTTTCTAACGGAAATTCCGAAAACTTCTGTCGGAAAGTTCTTAAAGGCGAAGTTACGTGAAAATGTGAATGAAATTTATCCACAGCTTCAACTGTAATTTGAAATATGGGAACGCTCTGAATTACCGGGCGTTCCTTTTTTATATTTTTACTAGAATAAAAAGGGAAGGTGTGCAAAAATAATGGCAAGTTGATTTCAATTAAAGAAGGTGCGGAAATTGCGAATTTTAGTGGCGGACGATGATCATACATTGTGTGATAACATCGCGAAAATATTGAAGCTCGATTTTTATGCGGTTGATTCCGTATTTGATGGAGCGGAAGCGAAGGATTTAATCGATTACTATCAATACGATCTGCTCGTGCTCGACTGGATGATGCCGGAAGCTTTAGGAATTGAAGTATGCCGGTATGCACGGAGCAAAGGGTTTGATGGCGGAATTTTAATGCTGACAGCAAAAGATGCAACGGAAGACATTATCGAAGGATTGGATAATGGCGCGGATGACTATATGGTGAAGCCATTTAAAATGGAGGAGCTTCGTGCAAGAGTCCGGGCACTGTTGCGTCGGAAAAACAAAATGGTGGAAGAGGAAATCAGCGTAGGTTCGCTGAAGCTTAATAAAAACAAGCGGACCGTTTTTATTGAGAATTTCGAAGTAAGCCTGACGAAAAATGAATTTCTGCTGCTCGAATATTTAATTGAAAACAGAGGACAGGTACTGACACATGAACAGATGATCGACTATATTTGGGACATTGACGATAATGCCAATACAAATACGCTGGCAGCGCTCATCCGTCTAGTACGCAAGAAAATAGATATGGAAGATGAGCCGTCCTATATTCAAAGCATTCGCGGACTTGGCTATAAATTGAGGGACAGCGATGTTTAGAAAAATAAAAATGCGCCTCACATGGATGAATGCCATTAGCTATTTTGTTTTTCTCGTGCTGTTTTTAACTGTTTTCTATATATCCTTTGCGCAAATTTTGAACAAAGTACAGGAAAATATGGTTGAAAGCTATGCGGCTAACAATATCGATAAGTTTTTCAATATTTATAACGGACCACCGAAGCCTCCTCAGCGTTTTGAACTTGAAGTCGATCAAGTGAGCTTCTTTTATGTTGTTAACCGTGATCTGGAGATTTTGTACGGAGAAGAGCTGCATGCCGGATTCAATGAAGTATTGCAGGAAAATTTAACGCCGGTAGAGACGAAACAGTTTAAACGATATGACTACGAAGGCGAAACATTGCTCGTCATGACACAGGCTGTGCGCATGAAAGGGGAGACATTAGGCTATATCGCAGTTGGCCAGGATGTCACGACATATGAAGAACTGTTACAAAACGTGCTTATTTTACTTATCATGCTGCTGACTGTTTCAAGTATCGGCATCGGGATATTAAGTTATTTCCTAGTGAAAAAATCGATGGCACCAATTCAAACATCGTATGAGCAACAGCGCCAATTCGTAGCAAATGCTTCTCACGAGCTCCGGACACCGCTTGCCGTACTGTACAGCTCGCTGGAATTATTCGAAGCGCAGATGAAGCAAAAGGAAACCGATTATCCAACAGATACGATGGATGATATGAAAAATGAAGCGAATTATATGAATGACATGCTTTCAAGTTTGCTTACGTTAACACGTTCGGATCAAAATCAAATTCAGTTGACAATCAGTGAAGTGGATTTATCGAAAGTACTCATTCAGCGAACACGCCGCTTTGCCAAAACGGTGCAGCATCTATCATTTCAGCTCGATATTGAAGAGGATTTGACGATTGAAGCGGATAAAATATTGGTAGAGGAACTGCTTTATATTTTATTGAAAAATGCAGTGACCTATACAACGGAAGGTACGGTTCATGTTCGCGCATATAAGGAAACAAGCTTCGTGAAAATCGAAGTGGCAGATACCGGTATCGGCATTGCGGAGGAAGATTTGCCTCATATTTTCGAAAGGTTTTACCGGGCAGATAAAATACGCAATAAATCAGGAACGGGGCTCGGACTTGCCATCGCAAAAGTCATTACTGATTTGCATGGCGGGCAAATTACAGTAAAAAGCGAGCTAGGCGCAGAGACAGCATTTACTGTTGAATTGCCGATTGTTCAAAAATAGGCGAGGAGTCTTATTAAAAAGTCTTCCGCAACAAAACAAAATACATGAATCAAAAAACTCAACTTTTCTCTTCTGGAGGAAAATTGAGTTTTTTTATTTATCCGGACCATTTTTTCATTTTCATTTCATTTTTCCTCTGTATTGTAACGTTTGTAAGGAGGAATGACTTTGAAAGTGCGTACAAGATGGCTAGTTGTGCCAATTATTTTAACGGTTGCCGTCGTGATAGCTGCAGTTTATGGGCTGAAGTATTTTAACGTAGAAAAATCAACAGCAGGCTATGACTATAAAGAGCAGTTATTTAAGGAAGATGAACTCGCAGTCGTAGAAATAACGGTGAGTGACAGCAACTGGAATAAAATTTTGGACAATCCAACTGCCGAGGAATATGTGGAAGCAAAAGTAACGATTAACGGTGAAGCATATGACAATGTAGGTGTTCGTGCAAAAGGGAACTCCTCATTATCAAGTGTGGCGAACAGCGATTCAGAGCGTTACAGTCTAAAAGTGGATTTTGCTCAATATGATACGAACCAGACGTTTTACGGTTTGGAGAAAATCAATTTAAACAATAACTTTTCAGATACAACACAAATGAAGGAATTTGTCTCATACGAACTGATGGAACAGCTGGGAATCGTGACACCAGCACACTCTTATGTAAAAGTGCTTGTGAATGGTGAATATTACGGACTGATGCTTGCCGTTGAAGAAATTGGAGAAGCCTTTGCGAAAACAAATTTCGGATCGACAGAAGGGTTTATTTTTAAACCAGAAGGCGATGGCAGTGATTTAGCCTATAAATCGGATGATACAGATGATTACGCCGGAATTTTTGATGAAGTAAAAATGAACAAAAAAACGGCTGAAAAAAATTCAAATGTCGTCAACATGCTGAAAGAAATTAGCGAGGGTGACACCTCTTCGGTAAATATTGACGAGGCAGCACGCTATTTCGCATTAAATACGGCACTTGTCAGCATGGACAGTTATCAAGGCTCATTCAAGCATAACTACTATTTATATGAAGATGAAAATGGACAATTCTCGGTTATTCCATGGGATTATAACATGTCATTCGGTGGATTTGGCGGTGGGGGCGGTCGTCCGGACGGGAAAGTCAATGCCGATGCCGGGCAAAATAACGAAGCACAAACAGAAGAACCCACAAACAATCCGCCACAGATAAACGGTGATATGGGAGGTGGCGGTATGATGCTTAACGAAACGATCATAACCGACTCCAATATTAATTTCAGTATTACGGAGCCTGTATCGGGAACAACCGTTGATGCACGTCCATTATTGAAAATTATTTTAGAGAACGAAGAAGCGCGGGCGTTATATGACGGTTATTTAGAAAAAATAGCGGCTGAAATTTTAACAGAACAAAATGTACTTGCGATTACAACTAAATTACAAGATTTGCTGCAGGAAGCAGTAGAAGAGGATCCATCCAAATTTGCAACGACAGAGCAATTCCTGGCAGGAGTGAGCGGTGAACAAAGCTTGCCGGAATTTGCAAAACAGCGCAGCGAATCGATTTTAAAGCAGCTTGCCGGTGAAATTGAAGGTGTATCAGGTGCAGGATCAGGATTTGGCGGTGCCCCGGGCGGTGAAATGAATGGCGAAATGTCTGAAATGAACGGCCAAGCCCTACCGGATTTCGGGAACAACGGGCAAGGGAATGCCAATCAAGGGCGCGGTAATCGTCCACAAAGAAATGGACAGCTACCCGCGAACGGTGAAAACGGAGCACAGGGCGGACCACCGGAAATGAACGGAGAGATGCCAAACTTCGAGAATATGCCGGAAATGAACGGAGAATTATCCAATTTCGAGAACATGCCCCAAATGAATGGTATGCCAGGGCAGCAACGTACAAACGACGCGGCAACAGGCAGTTCAAAACAAACGATCATCATATTGGCAGCTTCCTTTGCAGCAGTCATTATCGCAATCGGTGCTGTTGTAATCCTAAGCAGAAGAAAATATAAAAAGGGGTGAGCATGGTGCGAAAACAAACATCCTATAATCCAAATGGCCGCAGTGAAATGAAATTTGGGATTACGTATATTGACTATCAAATTTTAAAAATGAAGCTGCGTCATATGATGAAGCTCGATCCGCATGCAAATGCAAACGGGCGTTATCTCATCCGTTCCTGTTATTTCGACAACTTCGACAATAAGGTAATGAACGAAAAGAAGGAAGGCTTTTTAAACCGGGATAAATACCGGGTGCGAATATACAACAAAAGCGATGCGGTTATTCATCTTGAGCGCAAATCGAAGCGCAATAACCAGACATACAAATCTAAATGTCCACTGACAAAAAAAGAATTTGAGCAATTGCGTGTAAATGATTTCGAATGGATGAAAGGTGATGAGCGTTCATTAATCCGAGATTTGTACAAAGACATCAGACTTTATCACCTGAAACCAACGACCGTTGTCGACTATGAACGTGAAGCCTACTTGTATGAGCATGGCAATGTGCGTATAACATTCGATTGCAAAGTACAGACAAGCTTGCGCAATACCGATATGTTCGACAAAAACTTACCAATGGTCGATGTACTTGATCAAAATGAAGTCATTTTGGAAGTGAAGTACGACGAGTACTTGCCGGCAATTATTAAAATGTTGCTGCAAGGCATTCATACGCGCCATGAAGCGTACTCAAAATATCAGTTAAGCCGCATGTTCGGCTAAATATAGGAGGAATTTTAAGTGTTTACATTATTAGCAGCAACGAATATCACCAATTTTGATGATATTTTTAAATCGAGTTTCTTAGAAAAGACGTCCAGTTTTTCTTTAATCGATGCATTGATCGGACTGGCAAGTGCCTTTTTATTAGGTGTGTTTATTTACTTCATATATAAGAAAACATTTAACGGCGTTGTGTACTCTCATTCGTTCAATATTTCGTTGATGATTATGGCTATGGCAACAGCGCTTGTCATTATGGGGATCAGTCAAAACGTTTTATTATCACTTGGTATGGTCGGTGCATTATCAATCGTTCGTTTCCGTACACCGATTAAAGACCCGATGGATTTAATATTCCTGTTTTGGTCAGTAGTAGTCGGAATTTTATGTGGTGCAGGATTTATTCCTTTAGCGGTAATCGGTTCAGTCATTATTGGAGTAGTCATCATTGTTTTCCAAAATAAAATTGTAATCGAAAATCCGTACTTAGTTGTAGTACGTTTTGAGCATGAAGAAACGAATGCAGTAATTGAAAGATTGTTGAGAGAAGCCTCAAAACGTTATTTACTAAAATCAAAATCGGTGATGAATGATGAACAAATGGAAGTCACATATGAAGTACGCTTAAAAGGGAACGATGCTGCTTTCGTATCAACATTATCAAAAGTAGAAGGTGTGTCATCAGCGGTAATGTTAAGCTATGACGGCAACTTCACAGCCTAAAAACAAGGAGTGTACTAATGAAAAAAACTTTAATCGGTATCACAATGACGGCTTCATTTTTGTTGGCGGCATGTGGTAATACAGATAACGAGATTGTGGCAACAACGGCTTACGGGGATATTACAAAATCTGGATTTTATGAGCAAATGAAAGAAATAGCCGGAACAACTCTTTTGGAACAAGTCGTAATTGATAAAATTTTAACGGATCAGTATGAAGTATCGGACAAAGAAATAGAGGAACAGCTCGAAACGTATAAAGAAATGTACGGAGAAAGCTTTGAATCGGCTTTGGCGACGAATGGCTATACAGAAGAAACATTCAAGGACACAATACGCTTCCAATTGCTCCAGCAAAAAGCGATGGAAGATGTTGAAGTAACAGAGGAAGAAATCGAGACCTATTATGAGCAAGGGAAATATGAGCTTCATACACGCCACATTTTAGTAGAGACGGAAGAAGAGGCGCAGCAATTGTATGAGCAAATTTCGGAAGGCGGCGATTTTGAATCGGTTGCTAAAGAAAGCTCGCAGGATAGCGAAACAGCTGAAAACGGCGGCGATCTAGACTGGCTGTCAATTTCTGATATGGAGACAACATTTGCAGATGCGGCAAATGCGTTAGAAACTGGAGAAGTATCAGAGCCGGTGGAAAGTACTTTAGGCTTTGAAATTATTCAGCTAGTAGATAAACGTGAAGTGAAAGACTATGCTTCACTGGAAGAGCAAAAAGAAGAAATCAAAAAGACATTGAGAGAGCGAATTGTTGCGAATACTGAGTGGGAAACAGTAGAAGCACGTTTGTTGAAAGAAGCAAATGTTACAATTAAAGATGCTGATTTTAAAGGTGCATTTAGCGAAACATTAAATGAAGAAGAGTAAACGAAAAATAAAAACGGGAACGCATCGTTTTACCGAGCGTTCCCGTTTTTCGTCGTCCCGCCTACGAAAAAGCGTTTCATAAGGGAGAGTCCTAAATTGAATAGGAAAATGATCAGTGCAACACGAAAGAAAGCAACGAAATATTGCCAAGTAGTTGTACTTTCAATAAAAAGGTTCGGCATATTATCGACTAATGCGTAAATAAAATAACCCGCCAGTCCAATAAAAAACAAACCGGCAAAAAAGTCCTTTACATTCATTTTGAACCTCCACTAAATAGGATTTAATCAAAGGATACCATATAAAGGAAATGTAATATATAGAAGAAAGCAGGATGCAAAAGAGCTGATTGGGTAGGAGAAAACCTCCTATTCACCAAGCCGTTGCATACTCTATTATACGTGGCAATTAAATTGCGGCCGTCTTCTTCGTTGCCTGTACAAGCGCTTCAATTGTTGCCCAGTCTTGCTCAACGAGTGCCGTAACAATTTTACTGCCGACAATTACGCCATCCGCAATGTCGCCGAAGCTTTTTACATGTTCAGTCGTAGATATACCGAATCCTGCTAGAACCGGAATATTGCTCGCTGCTTTCAGGTTTGCAAAGTGCCCGGCAAGTTCCGCGGCAAAGCTTGCACGTTCACCGGTAATACCATTTACCGTAACGGCATAAACGAAGCCTTCACTTGCTGCGGCTAATTTCTTAATACGTTCAGGTGGGCTCATCAATGATACGAGCTGGACAAGCGCAATGCCGTTTACCTTTAAAGCATCATGCAATAAAGCACTTTCTTCATAAGGCATATCCGGTACAATCAGCCCTTGAACACCACCGCGTTTTGCATCCTCGGCAAATGCTTCAATTCCATAAGCTAAAATCGGGTTTAAGTACGTCATGACAACGAGCGGAATATGGATATCCTGTGCAAAGCTTTGCAGTTCAGCTAGTACTTTTTTCAATGACACACCGTGGGCAAGTGCACGTTCACCGGCTTGTTCAATCGTTGGTCCATCTGCTACAGGATCTGTAAATGGAATACCGACCTCAATTGCGGAAACCCCGATTTGCTGCAACTTTAAGATAGTAGGTTTTAAAGTTTCAAGCCCGCCATCGCCTGCCATAATATAAGGAACAAATGCCTTATCACCTGTTGCTAATACGTCTTCAAGCTGTTTTTGCAATGTCATTTCAAGCCACCTCCAAGTTTATCCATTAATGTATGAACATCTTTGTCCCCGCGTCCTGATAAGCAAACAACAACAATTTCATCAGCAGGACGGTTCTTAGCAAATTGACTTGCATAGTAAATGGCATGCGCGCTTTCCAATGCAGGCAAGATTCCTTCTGTTTCACATAACAGCTTCACACCTTCAAGTGCCTGTTCATCGGTAACAGAAGGGTAGGCAGCACGACCTGTTTCATGTAAATGACAGTGCTCAGGTCCAACTCCCGGATAATCAAGTCCTGCTGAAATTGAATGGGCTTCTTGAACAAAACCGTTATCATCCTGCAATAAGTACATGAACGCACCGTGAAGGACACCTGTTTTTCCAACATGAATTGCTGCCGCATGCTTGTCGGTATTGACACCAGAACCTGCAGCTTCCACGCCATATAATGCTACATCCTGATCTTCCACGAACGGGTAGAACATTCCGATTGCATTACTGCCGCCGCCAATACAAGCAATAACTGTATCCGGAAGACGTCCTTCCTGCTGTAAAATTTGGGCACGTGTTTCATCCCCAATGACACGCTGGAAATCACGGACAATTGTAGGGAAGGGGTGTGGCCCAAGTGCTGATCCTAAAATGTAATGCGTATCTTCTATATGAGTAACCCAGTGACGCAATGCTTCATTAACCGCATCTTTTAAGGTTGCGGAACCTTTTTCTACTGCAACAACTTTTGTCCCGAGTAGCTCCATACGGAAAACGTTCAGTTGCTGACGGCGCACATCTTCTGCCCCCATATAAACGATACATTCCATATCAAGCAATGCACACGCAGTTGCTGTTGCGACACCATGCTGACCTGCCCCTGTTTCAGCGACAATCTTTTTCTTCCCCATACGCTTTGCTAAAAGTGCTTGGCCGATCGCATTATTTATTTTATGTGCGCCAGTATGATTTAAATCTTCACGCTTTAAATAGATTTTTGCACCGCCGACTTTTTTTGTTAAACGCTCCGCAAAATAAAGTGGAGTTTCCCGTCCGACATATTGCTTTAAATAATAGTCAAGTTCTTCCTGGAAAGAGGGGTCCTTTTTTGCTTCCTCATATGCAAGCTCCAATTCCTCAAGTGAAGTCATCAATGTCTCTGGCACAAATTGACCGCCGAATCGCCCGAAGCGTCCTTTTACTGTCGTCATAAAATCAACTCTCCTTTTGCTGTTTCAATAAAATTCGTAATCGCTGCTGAACTTTTTCGACCATCTACTTCTACACCACTTGAAACATCTACCGCAAATGGCTCGACAAGCATAATCGCCAGCCCAACATTTTCATTATTTAATCCGCCTGCCAAAATAACCTTTTCAAGCGGGATTTTCACTTTATCGAGGAGCATCCAGTCAAAGGATTTTCCGCTCCCTCCACGGAAGTCACTTCCAGGCGCATCAAACAAATAGTAGTCTACATCATATGTCGCCGCACGCATCACATCCTCTTCGCCACGAATCGAAAACGCTTTAATTGCCGGCAGTCCGATCTCCTGAATTTGTTCGGGCGTCTCGTCCCCGTGATACTGGATATAATCGAGTCCGACTTCTTTTGCAATTTGACGAATAGTGGCTGACTCTTCATTGACAAAAACCCCGACTTTTTTAACTGTACTCGGAATTGCCTTTGCCAGTTCCACTGCTTCCTCTACTGTAATGCGTCGTTTACTGGGCGCAAACATAAATCCGATAAAATCAGCACCTGCTTTGACCGCTGTTTCCACATGTTCGATTTCTTTTAATCCGCAAATTTTTACTTTTGTCATCGATTTTCGCCAACCTTTGCTGTTATGTCGATTTGTAGGGCTTTAAGTGATTTTTTGACGTTTCCGCTCCGCATTAATGCCTCGCCGACTAATATTCCTTTTGCGCCAGCATTCGCCACAAACTGTGCATCTTCCGGACCTGAAATGCCGCTTTCACTAATAAAAGCAATTGGTGATGGGGGAAGAAGCTGCGCAATTTCAAGTGTTGCTGAAAGTGAAACATCGAATGTTTTCAAATTCCGGTTATTCACCCCGATAATGTTTGCCCCAATGGCAAGGGCACGCTTTAATTCCTCGGCATCATGTACTTCAACGAGCACTTCAAGCTGTTTTTCTGTCGCATAGGCGTGTAGGGATTTCAGCTGAACGTCTGTTAATGCTGCGACAATCAACAGTACAACCGATGCGCCGGCGGCCTTTGCATAGTCGATCTGCACTTCATGGATGATGAAGTCTTTACATAAAACAGGGATGTTTACGGCATTTGCAACTGCATTTAAATCCGCATAGCTTCCTTTAAAAAATGCGCGCTCTGTCAATACGGAAATACAGGCAGCACCTGCTTCTTCATATTGTAAAGCTTGCTCAACAGGGTCGACTTCTGTCGCAATATCACCTTTGGAAGGGGAGGCACGCTTCATTTCCGAAATTACTTGCAATGAATTGGCTGACATCAATGTTTCATATAAAGAAGGTCGGGCCTTATCAATTGATAAAAACACAGGCTTTGTCGAAAGCAATTGTGGCAGCTCAGTCTTTTTTTGGTCAATAATACGGTCTAAAATCGTCATTTTACGGGTTCCTCCTGCATCTGTTTTTGGCTATAAGCAACGATATTTTCTAATTTTTCATAAGCGCGTCCTGACATAATGCTGTCCTTCGCCATATCGATTCCTTCCTTCATCGTCTCGGCAAGCCCATATGCAAAGAAGCCAATGCCGGCATTTAAGAGAACCGTATCGAAATAAACGCTTTGTTTTCCTTTTAATAAATCACGCATAATGTCCGCATTTTCTGCAGGAGTGCCGCCGCGTATGGCAGAAAGTGGCTGGGCGGCTAAACCGACATCTTCAGCGCGCAGTTTAAATGGAATCATATCCCCGCGGTCTAACAGCACAAAAGTGTTTTCACCATCCAGTGATGCTTCATCCATTCCTTGTGCACCTGAAACGACGATTGCACGCTCACGTCCAAGCATATGGAGCACTTCCGCATACTCGGTCGTGAAGTTCGGTCGGTTAATGCCGACAAACTGTGTTTTTAATGGAACAGGGTTTGTCAGGGGGCCGACTAAATTGAAAATCGTCGGCTTGCCGATTGCCTGTCGCACTTCACCGATTCGCTTTAATTTTGGATGCATATTCGGTGCATGTAAAAAGGCGATACCATGTTGTTTGAGTAATTCGGATGTTTGCTCGATATTCGGCAATAGCGTAATGCCAAGTGCCTCTAACACATCCGAACTTCCTGAAGCACTTGATACTTTTCTGTTGCCGTGCTTCGCTACCGAAATGCCTCCACCTGCCAATACAAAAGCGGAAGTCGTACTAATATTGAAGCTTTGAAGTCCGTCGCCACCTGTGCCACAATTATCGATATAAATGCCTTCTGGTACGTCGACGGCCACGGCATGTGATTTCATTACAGAAGCTAAACCTGCAACTTCGTGTGACGTTTCTCCTTTTGCACTCATGGCTGTTAAAAAGGAGGCGATCTGTTCTTTCGTTGTTTGCTCATTAAAAATAAGCTGTGCCGCCTGCTGCATTTCCTCAAAAACTAAGTGCTCTTTTCGCTCAATCTGTTCAATGTATGGAAGTAAAGACATGTTCATCATCCTTTCAGTAAAGAGTGGAATGGCACTTCTTCATCTGCTTTCGAATGAAGCTGAGCGACATTTCCTTGAATTATTATCGTCTGTTCAGGTGTTGTGAAATCGACTTGCCCATTAAAGCCGATATAGCCGATCAAGCCTTGTGCTGGTAATAGCCCTTTCACGATATCGATTGCATGAAGGGTAGGGCTTAACGTACCTGTTGTAACATTGGCAAGTTGTTGCACTGAATTTTCCGTACTATAGCGTTCAATTGACGGTGCATCATTCGTAACGGAAATATTCCCGTCCCTTACTTGCATGTAGTTTGATTGTGACGTACCGATTACTGTGCAATCATCAAATTCGACATAGTACATATATGGTGCAGCGTGCTCAATGCGCATTTTTCGATAAAGAGAAAGGGCGTCACCTGTAAATTGTGCGCGATAACGTTCATTTTCATCTTTTTCGACATGTTGCAATGTGTAGGCTGACTGTTCAGGTGTTGGTGTTGTAAATAGCTGTTCAATTAATAGATCAATGTTTGGCTCTACTTGCTCTGCTTCAATATTTGTATGGAAAACAGCGATTTCATCTGTTAAATGATCAAAAATAACGAGTGTATCGTAAACGTGAAACTGCAGTTCAGGCAATGGCTTTTGCAATGCGTGAATATAGCCGATCCCGCCACCTGTAAACGGATATTCCGTATGTGACGAAATACGCGGCATCGCTTGTTTTAAGAGTTGGATCAGTTCGCCTTCATATGTGTAGGCTTTTTTTGAATGATGCGTATGATCTAAGAGCTGATCATCTGTCCCGATATATGTTTTGCGGGGATTGACCCCGATGAACGAATAGCGTCCATTGCCATCATATTTAGAGGAACTTTCCAATAAAAACTTCCGTTCACCTTGCAATCGCTGGAAAATAGAAATCGGTGTCAGTAAATCCCCATTTACTTTTTTCATTGATGTACGAAAATGTTGCTGAACTACCATTTGAAACACTCCTTTTTTGAAATAAACTACGCCTTTACGATTCGGATTATTTAGCAATCTTGTAATTAAAGTTTGCTGAATAAAAAAAAATCGCCCTCAGCAAAAGAATTAACTTTTGCTGAGGACGATCTGCACCGCGTTGCCACCTCGTTTGAAGCATGCCAAAAAAGCCATGCCTCCACTTAAACCTGATAACGGCAGGGTACCGTCCACCGACTAGCGCCAGCAGCTTTCATAAGGCCCATTCACATTTACCTTTTGACGTATTTTCACCATCCATACGCTCTCTGGACAAAACAATAAATGCTACTCTTCTTATTCAACAATTTACTCAACTAAGCTCAACTAAACGAAAACGGTGGTCGCGCTCCCGCAACCTGCTACCGTAAATAACAATTTAATATGCTTTATTCTAACACTGAAAAACGAAATGTCAAACAATTCTAAAATGTTTTCGCTAAATAAAAAAACCAGCTGGCGTTCAAAAACCAGCTGGTGAAACAATCGATACTAAATTAATTTTTTGAAATTCAATCGTTTATTTAAAATGTACATAATCGGTGCTCCAACCGCCAATACAACAAATTCGCCAAATGCTACAAACAGCCAAGTTTCCCAGAACGGGAAGCCGAGAACAATATTCAGCTGTGCTGCAATGATAAACATTGTAAACGTAAATAGCGTTGTATTAATGATCAGACGAGCCCAAATATTTTTCACAAACTTACAAATGAATATGAAAATTCCCAGTGTAATAATCGTATGTCCCACACCGAATATTAAGTCAATTGGACCGATTGAAGACAGCAGGAAATTGGAAATAAATACACCTAAAACAACACCTAACATATAGCGCGGGTTAAAAGCGACTAAATGGTTAAAAATTTCGGCAATACGGAACTGTACTTGCCCAAAGCTAATTGGTGCAACAAGCATTGTGACAGCAATATACAATGCTGCAATAATGGCACTCGCTGCAATAAACTTTACTTTCATATGGAATTCCTCCTAGTTTTTTAACGTGGGATGGTTACGAACCACGCAAAGCAACTGCAATCATAGCAATATTGAAAATAAAAGTAAAGATTTATAGGTCTTTTTTTTCAATAATTATTCGAAAAATTTACAAAGAGTAAAAAGTTCAACAAACCCCGCCGCATAGCGGTTTGAAGTGTAGCAAGTAAATTTTAAAATAAGGCGCATTACCTAGAATAAATTCAGAAGATTCTAAATGTTATTGACTATCTAAATATGACGCGGTAATATTATTTCAACACACTTCATCCAAATGAAGTTCGGCGCTTTAAACCGATAAAGTAAACTAGGGGGAAATAAGATGAGAAAAAACTTAATGAAGCTGTCCTTTTTATTATTCGGGCTTCTTTTATTATTAGCTGCTTGTGGCACGGAAGAGAGCGAGACATCTTCGAATGAGACAACAAAAGGCGAGGCTGTAGATACAGCTAATGCAGATAGTGAAAAAACATTTAAAATCGGAACAACACAAATTGTTGAGCATCCATCATTAGATGCAGCAAAAGAAGGATTTAAAAAAGCAATTGAAGATGCAGGTATTAAAGCAGAATACGTAGATAAATCAGCAAACAACGATAACAGTGCGAACATGACAATCGCCCAGCAGTTAGTCGGGGATAATGTAGATCTGATTTTCGCGAATTCAACACCTTCAGCACAGGCGGCAAAAAGCGCAACATCTGATATTCCGGTTATCTTCACATCGGTAACGGATGCAGTAGGTGCAGAATTGATCGAGTCAATGGCAACACCTGGTGCTAACGTAACAGGTACGATTGATTTACATCCGGAAACAATGCCGAAAACAGTTGCTTTCCTAAAAGAATTAGGGGCAAAAAATGTAGGGATGGTATTTAACGCTGGTGAGCAAAACTCAGTTGCACAAATTGCGGCAGTAAAAGAAATTGCAGCAAAAGAAGGCGTAACGATTGTGGAAGCAGCGGTATCTGCTTCATCTGAAGTACGCCAGGCAGCAGAATCATTAGTAGGAAAAGTAGATGCATTTTATATTATTACAGATAATACTGTTGTATCGGCACTTGAATCTGTAATCGAAGTAGCAGATGCAAACAAATTACCGCTAGTTGTTGGTGAGCTTGATTCAGTAGAGCGAGGCGGTTTAGCAGCATACGGTTTCGAATACTACGATATCGGCTATGAAGCAGGGCAAATGGCGGCACAAATTTTATTAGAAGGCAAATCACCTTCAGAAGTTCCAGCTGCATACCCGGCAAACTTAAAATTGGTAATCAATAAAGCAACAGCAGAAAACTTAGGCTTGGAAATTAAGCCTGAATGGGAAGCCGAAGTACAATAATTCACTTTATCGAAAAAAGCAAGTCAGCCTAAACAGGGATAAATGTTTGGGCTGATTTGCTTAAAACTTTTAAAAAAGTCAGGAGATGATTCGAGATGTTTACAGCTATGTTTGGGTCAGTGGAGCAAGGGATCATCTATGCAATTATGGCGCTTGGGGTTTATTTAACATTCCGCGTGCTGGATTTTCCGGATTTAACGGTTGATGGAAGCTTTGTAACGGGTGCAGGGACGGCAGCGATGATGATCGTACTTGGTTATAATCCGTTGCTTGCCACATTGGTTGCAACAGTTGCTGGATTTATTGCTGGATGCATGACAGGAATTTTACACACTAAAGGGAAAATTAATCCACTGCTTGCAGGGATTTTAATGATGATTGCCCTCTATTCGATCAATCTTCGAATTATGGGGTTAAGCTCAGATACCGGTGTAACACGACCAAATATTCCATTATTGAATTCGGAAACAGTTTTTTCGACGTTCGGAGCTTTCTGGTCGAATTTAGGCATTGATTCCGCGATTACAAACCTATTGAAATCAATGGGCTTAGCTTCTGTTCCAACAACTTGGGGAATTTTAATTTTAATGGTTGTTGTCACGGCGGTTATTAAACTAGTAGTAGACTGGTTCTTAAAAACGGAAATCGGTCTGGCAATCCGTGCAACAGGTGACAATAAACGAATGATTCGCAGCTTTTCGGCAAATACCGATTCACTCGTCATCTTAGGGCTGGGAATTTCGAATGGTATGGTGGCATTATCGGGTGCCTTGATTGCCCAATATACAAAGTTTGCCGATGTCGGACTGGGAATTGGTATGATCGTTGTCGGATTGGCGTCTGTAATTATCGGCGAAGCGATTTTCGGAACAAAGTCGATTGTTCGTGTCACATTTGCAGTTATTGCCGGGGCAATAATTTACCGAATGATTTACGCATTGGCTTTACGTGTGAAATGGCTTGACTCAGGTGATATGAAATTAATTACGGCGGTTATCGTTATTCTAGCGCTAGTAATCCCGCAAATCGTAGGGAAATATAAAGAGAAAAAGAGAAAAGCAAAACGTTTGGAAGAGCGTCTCGCATTACAGCAGGCAGAAGTAGATATTGAGCAGGGAGGGAAGAGCCTTGCTTAAATTAGATGGCATTAATAAAGTGTTTAACGAAGGAACACCCGATGAGAAAATTGCACTGGACAATATTAACTTGCATTTGGCACCTGGTGACTTCGTTACAATTATCGGAAGTAACGGTGCCGGTAAATCGACAATGATGAATATGATTTCCGGAGCATTAACACCCGACTTTGGCTCTGTCGAAATTAACGGCAATAATTTAACCCGTTTGCCGGAGTATAAGCGTGCTGTCCATATCGGCCGTGTTTTCCAAGATCCAATGGCAGGGACAGCACCAACGATGACGATTGAAGAAAACTTGGCGATCGCCTACTCGCGCAACACGAAGCGTTCATTGCGTTTTGGTGTTGATAAAAAGCGTCGAGAGTTTTTCAAAACGTCATTGGAAAAGCTGCATTTGAATTTGGAAAATCGTTTATCGGCTAAAGTCGGGCTATTATCGGGTGGGGAACGCCAGGCATTAAGTTTATTAATGGCGACATTTACGAAGCCTTCAATTTTGCTGCTTGATGAACATACAGCAGCACTCGACCCATCACGCGCAGAACTTATTACAAAGCTGACAAAAGAGCTTGTCGAGGAAAGCCAGCTGACAACACTGATGGTCACGCATAATATGCAGCAGGCGCTCGATTTGGGGAATCGCCTCATCATGATGGATAAAGGTCAGATCATTCTGGAAGTCGGCGAAGACCGCAAACAGGACTTGACGATTCCGGATTTAATGCACGAATTCGAACAAATCCGCGGCGAAAAAATGAACTCAGACCGCGCGCTGTTAGGGTAATTGAAAAGTTCCGGACAGATATCGAGCTTCTTTTAATGAGTAAGCATCAATTTGAATTAAAACTTGATTAATTGATTGGAGTGAAGGGGCGACTCCTGGGGGATAAGCGTGACGCCTGAGACTAGGAATAAAAGCTAAAAGAACGCCACGTCCTGTGGCAACGCTTTTGTGACCAACATCGTGTTGGCCTCACGCCCCCGGAAAGCGCCCCCATAACGGAAATCAATTTTTAGAAGCAAAAGACTCAATTTTCTCTTGGAGAAAATTGAGTCTTTAAATTTTTTAACAATATTATCTACACAAGCAATGCAAACAATGTACTGTCGTTATTTACTTCCTTATACTCGAAGCCGTTTGCACGCATACGTTCAATTAATCCTGCGTGGTCTTCGCGATGTGCAAGCTCTATGCCGACCAATGCCGGACCGCTTTCTTTGTTGTTTTTCTTCGTATACTCGAATGTTGTAATATCATCATTCGGACCAAGAACTTCCGTTAAAAATTGGCGTAATGCTCCTGAACGCTGCGGGAAACTTACGATGAAATAGTGCAGCAGCCCTTCATAAATGAGTGAGCGTTCTTTAATTTCCTGCATACGCCCGATATCGTTATTTCCTCCAGAGATAATGATGACAACCGATTTTCCGCGAATTTGCTCTGCGTAAAAGTCAAGTGCTGCAACCGACAATGCTCCAGCAGGCTCGGCAATAATAGCATGCTTATTATAAAGATCTAAAATAGTCGTACATACTTTGCCTTCCGGAACGGCGATAATATCATCCAAATAGTGACGGCATACTTCATATGTATCATGCCCAACACATTTTACAGCAGCGCCATCAACGAATTTATCGATCGTGTCCAGTGAAACCACTGCTCCGTTTTGGAAAGCAGATTTCATACTTGCCGCCCCTGCAGGCTCTACACCGATAACTTTACTCGAAGGGGATAAGTTTTTAATGTACGAAGAGACGCCTGACATTAAGCCGCCACCGCCGATACTGCCAAATACATAATCGATCGGCTCTTCGATGTCGTTCATAATTTCTACCGCCACTGTTCCTTGGCCAGCCATTACATCTGCATCATCGAATGGATGGATGAAAATGCGGTTTTCCTGTTCACAATAGGCAAGCGCGCTTTCTGCAGAGTCGTCAAATGTATCGCCTGCCAGCACAATTTCCACAAAGCTTCTTCCAAACATCCGCACTTGATCGATCTTTTGTTTCGGTGTTGTTTTCGGCATGAAGATTGTCGCTTTAATTTCCAGCTTTGCACATGCGTAGGCAACGCCTTGTGCATGATTGCCTGCACTTGCACAGACGACACCTGAAGCACGAGCCTCAGTTTCAATTTTTTTAATTTTATAGTAGGCACCACGTAATTTAAATGAGCGAACATGCTGCAAATCTTCACGCTTGAAGTAAATTTTTGCCCCATATTTTTCTGATAAATATTCGTTTAATTGCAGGGGTGTATGTACAACGACATCTTTTAAAAAATGATGTGCGATTAATACGTTTTCGACTGCAATCGTATTCGGTTGAGTAACTCCCATTTCCATGTAACCTCCGTCATCTGATTAAAGATTATATTATTCTATCATAAATTTATGACGTAATGGCGTAAAAATTCTGTAAATTATGAAAATTCATCAATATGCCATAATGAAAGCGATTTAATAGAGAAATTAGGCAAGGATTCATACAAAAATCCCTTCAAATTGAAACGCCAACTAAATTCCTTGGAAGTGCATATCGTAGAACAGAACAGAAAAAGCTTATGTTTAAATCACCTCTCATGTTTATTTGAAAAGTAACAGGGAAAAATAAAGTATTATGGCAGGACAGTTTTGAAAATAGGAAAATGCATATTGGCAACGTCCAAAATCATCATTCAGGAGGAATAGCGATGACTAAAACAGCGATCATTACAGGTGGAGGCAGCGGGTTAGGACAGGCAACAGCAATTCGTATGGCTCAGGAAGGTATTAATATTGCAGTAGTGGATGTCAGTGAAAAAGGCGGAAACGAAACAGTTGAACAAGTAAAAACACATGGCGTAGACGCTATTTTCATTAAAGCCGATGTTTCAAAAGCAGAAGAAGTAAAAAACTATGTGGATCAAACACTGAAGCATTTTGGTTCGATCGATTACTTCTTTAACAATGCAGGGATTTCCGGAAGCGGTAAATTCTATTTAGATACTACCATCGAGGAAATTGAACAAATTGTCGGCATTAACTTGCTTGGGGCACTTTATGGTGTACGCTATGTAGCAGAAGTAATGCTTCAAAACGGTGGCGGTTCTATTGTGAACACAGCATCAAGTGCCGGTGTAATTGGACAGGATTCCGTTGTTACATATTCAGCAACGAAACACGGAATTGTCGGCTTAACAAGAAGTATGGTAGCGGAATACGCAAAAGACGGGCTACGCGTTAATGCCATCGCACCAGGGCCGACTGAAACACCAATGGTAAAAGCCTTTTATGAAGCAAATCCGCAAATGAAGGAAAATGCTACTGGTGGAATCCCTCAAAAACGCTTAGGTACACCAGAGGAAGTAGCAGAGCTTGTAACCTTCCTGCTAACTTCAAAAGCAGAGTATATTAACGGGGAAGTCATTCGAATCGATGGCGGCTTCACAAGCACGAAGTAAATAGTAAAAAGGGCTGCCCGGAACGTCAGTAGAGAATCTGACTTTCCGGCAGCCCTTTCTTTTTTAATTAAAATAAAAGATGCGCAATTGCTGCGATAATTGGAATTGAAATGATTGTACGGATTAAGAAAATCATGAATAGATCCCAAAGCTTTAATGGAAGCTTTGTACCTAAAATCAGTCCGCCAACTTCCGACATGTAGATTAACTGTGTAACCGATACTGTTGCGATGAAGAAACGTGTCATTTCTGATTCAATACCAGCACCTAAAATAGAAGGTAACAGCATGTCCGCAAAACCAACGATCATCGTTTGTGCAGCTTCACCGGCTTCAGGAATTTGCAGAAGCGCCAAAATCGGCTCGAATGGCATCCCTAGAATACGGAAGAAGCTTGTAAACTCGGCTAACACTAATGCGATTGTGGCGAACGCCATAATAATAGGAGTTACCGCAAACCACATTTCCAGTACATTAATAAAACCGTTTTTAATCATTTTACCTAAGTTACGGTTAGAATCGGCTTTTGATAAAGCATTGTGCAAACCAAAAGAGAATACATTATATCCTTCTTGTACATCTTCACGGTTTGCAGGCACTTGTGAGCCATCAATTAAAGTATCCGCCTTTTGTTTTAACGGGTAAATACGTGGCATAATGAATGCTAAAATTAATCCGCAAATAATGACAGAAGCGTAGAATTCGATAAAGTAATCAGAAATGCCGATTGTTTCAACTACAACTAAACAGAATGTGATCGATACAACCGAGAAAGTTGTCGCAATTGTCGCCGCTTCACGGCCTGTATAATTTTTTTCTTCATACTGCTTGCTTGTAAGCAATACGCCGATTGTGCCATCGCCAACCCAAGAAGCGAGACAGTCAATGGCAGAACGTCCTGGGATCTTGAATAGGGGGCGCATAATTTTCACCATCATTGAACCGAAAAATTCAAGTAAACCGAAGTCTGTTAATAAAGGCAGCAATAACCCTGCGAATAAAAACAGCACGAACATAAATGTTACAAGACCAGTTGCCGGATCGATTAGCACACCTGTCGTTACTTCGCTCGTTAAGCTTTCAGGACCAACTTGGAAAAGAAACATACTTGCAAAAATTACTGCAAGCACACGCATGATTGTCCAGAACCAGTTCACACGGAATAATGAATCAACTATCGTACGTTGACCTTTTTGCGGAATAAACTGCATTACGACAGATCCTACCGCCGCAACAATAAACACGATGAGTGCGAACCAATGAATGAATGGCTCCACTTTCCCTGCCAAAAAGTTTGCAAGGATCGCAATCGGTACTTTTATGCCGTCTTCTGTACCAATCGGTGTAATAAATAGAAAGACACCAAGTGCAGAAAGGGCAATAAACAGAAACCAAGTATAAAAAGAAAATTTTGTTTTCATCTATGATAACCTCTTTGAATGTTAGTTTGAATATTTATACACTATAAAACGTGAATATTCATTTGTCTACTGTTTTACATAAAGATTAATATTTCTGAAAACTATATTGATTAAAAAATGAATATAATTAGGCGAACGAAAGGTTTAGACGTACTAAACATCATAATTTTGAAGAAATAAGCTAAAATTGAACCGAATAAAAATACAAAAGATGAATAATAGAAAAAAGACGCCTGCAAATGAAAAAAATATGCAAACGTCCTTTTTATTATAAATATACATTAATCATTAAATGTTACAGTATAAAACTTTTCGTAATTTAACCAGTTATCTAATGAGACATCGCCTGAATCTACTCGTTTTTCTGCGTCCTGCATCATCCAAGCAGTTTGAGAAGCATGTGCTTTCAATGCTTTTAACTTATCTGCTTTGACGGATTGGATTTCGATTGTCACATCCGGCTCACCATTTTTCTCAACTGTGTCATTCGCAAACGCACAAGCTAAAATACGAGGGCGGTACTTTTTATCGATGCGACGTACCGCTTCGACGACAGCACGTCCAGTTGCTTCATGATCGGGATGAACAGCGAAGCCAGGTAAAAACGTGAAGATTAATGATGGATTCAGCTCGACAATTAAATCATTTACGAGCTTGATCATTTTTTCATCATCTTCAAATTCAACTGTTTTATCACGTAAACCCATCATACGCAAATCCCCGATACCCATTGCCTCACATGCTTGCATCAGCTCTTTTCGGCGGATTTCCGGCAATGATTCGCGCGTTGCAAATGGAGGATTTCCTAAGTTTCGTCCCATTTCGCCTAATGTTAAACAAGCATATGTAACAGGAACTCCCATGTCGTGGAATAAGCGTAATGTACCTGCAACTGAAAAGGCTTCATCATCCGGGTGGGGATAAACGACTAAAACGTGACGTTCTTCTTGTAATGTCATATAAGCAACCTCCTTAATAAGCAAATGGCGTTTCGCTGATTTCTAATGCAACCGCCAGCTTTCCAGTATTATCTAAACCGGCCATTAGTAATCGGCCCTGATCGTCCAGTTCAAAATGTGTAATTCCTTGTGCGTACACCCAGCCATGCGACATTTTAAGTCCGACACGGTGCGGTGCGTCTCCTACAACTTTTCCTAATTCATAGCGTATTTGTACATTGCGGATAAATGCGCCTGCATTGAAAAAGCCTTCATTGTAGTGTGTTGCATAAGAGCCGTTTGTAGTTTCTAGATGAATAAAAACGTCTTTGTTCGCAAAAGAATTAATTAACTCCTGGAGCTCGTTAGTATTTACTTCCTTCATCACTCTTATTAACTCCTTTCGAATCTTTCTATTAATAGTATAGTCAAATATATTCGACTGTGAAACGAAAAAGTCACACAAGAAACGAGTTCTTGTGTGACGCCATATCAATTACGCCTCAGCGTAATTGCGTCCGGATTCGGCTTTGCGCTGACGCAAAGACCTCCTTGCCGAATTTGTGACATCCGCCGGAGGCAAAACTTCTACTTGTAGAAGTTTTATGCATTATGCTTTAACATAGTTTGGAATTGTTGTAACCGTAACTTCAGGTGCACCGAAACGTGGTTTTGCCCCATGCATTACTGGTCCAACATGTTCATTTAAAGCCCAACCGTGTTTAATCGCCGCTGAAACGAACTCTTTCGCTTCAATAACCGATTCTTCAACAGTAAGACCATTTGCTAAGTTTGCACAAATACTTGCTGCAAAAGTACAGCCTGCCCCATGATTATAAGTAGAAGAAACTTTTTCTGTTTCTAATAATTTAAATTCTACTCCATTATAGAACAAATCAACGGCTTTATCATGTACTAAGGCTTTTCCACCTTTAATTACAACATTTTTTGCGCCAAGCTCATGGATTTTCACAGCGGCAGCTTGCATTTGCTCGATTGTTTTCGGCGTTATTGTCCCTGCAAGTTGTCCTGCTTCGAAAAGATTAGGTGTGACAACTGTTGCGTGGGGTAATAAATATTGAATCATTGCTGTCGTATTGCCAGGGTTCAATACTTCATCTTCGCCTTTGCAGACCATAACTGGATCGATAACAATTTTATCTGTACCGGAAGCCTGGATCGCTTTTGAGGCCATTTGAATAATTTCTTCAGTTGAAAGCATGCCTGTCTTAATGGCATCGACACCTGTTGAAAGGGCTGTATCGATTTGCTTTTGCAATAATTCTGTCGGTAGCGGTGTTACTGTGTGGCTCCAAGTTTTCGGGTCCATTGTTACGACTACAGTCAATGCGACCATTCCGTATGTGCCATGTTCCTGGAAGGCTTTTAAATCGGCCTGCATTCCTGCGCCTGCAGAAGTATCAGAACCAGCAATTGTTAAAGTTTTTTTTAGTGTCATATAGCATATCTCCTTATAGTGAATATTCGAATTATAATTAGGTTAAGTATAACTCCTATCTGACTATATAAAAATGGTCAGAAAACGAAAAAACTATAATGCCAGAAGAACTACTTGAACTTCTGATGCAAATACAATAGCGTTTAAAATGAGGTGGAAATTATGATGGAACAGTTAACGAATAGTTGGAAAGATTTATTGTCTCGAGAAGAAGAGCAGCCGTATTATAAATTTCTTGAAACATTTTTAGAAAGACAATACATGGAACAAACAGTGTATCCGAAGAAGGAGAATATTTTCAATGCCCTCCAGTTAACGGATTACGATTATGTAAAAGTAGTCATTTTAGGCCAAGACCCGTATCATGGTCCGAATCAGGCACATGGATTAAGTTTTTCGGTTGAAAAAGGGCGAAAATTACCACCCAGTCTTAAAAATATGATGAAGGAACTGCAACAGGACATTGGCTGCGAAATACCTGAGCATGGAGACTTAACATCGTGGGCAAAGCAGGGTGTATTATTATTGAACACCGTTTTAACTGTACAAGCAGGCAAAGCCAATTCTCATAAAGGGCAAGGTTGGGAACAATTTACGAATGCTGTTATTGAACTTCTCGCGAAACGTGAGCAGCCTATTGTATTTTTATTATGGGGAAAACCGGCGCAAAGTAAACGAATGTTAATTGAACAAATTTCAAGTAACCATATCATTCTGCAATCGCCACATCCGAGTCCACTAAGCGCACACCGAGGATTTTTCGAAAGCAGACCGTATTCAAAAGCAAATGAAGCACTTTTATCATTGGGACAACAGCCGATTGACTGGTGCTTAACGAAGAAATGGGGAAACAGCTAAACTTTTGCCTAAAAGCATGGTAAAGTATTGATAGAAAGAGAGGGAACGGCAAATGAAAGTAGATTGCTTTAAATGCCAGTATTTTCGTGTGACGTGGGATCAGTCTAATCCGCGCGGTTGTACAGCATATGGCTTTAAAACGAAGCAGCTGCCATCTCTCGTTGTAAAACAGTCTTCGGGAATGGACTGCTTAAAATTCGTACCGAAAAATAGAGAAGGTGGGCAAACGCGATGATTACGTATGAAACGATTGTTAAGCAAATTGAAAAATTGACAGCAGAAGCAGCACATGCGGCAACAGAACAACAAGCCCGTGAAAAGCTTACGGCAATTCGTGCACTATGTGATGTCGTTTTAGACGAAAAAGTCAGTTCGCCAAAACCTGCTTCCATAAATAGCATGAGTATGAGTACAACAATCTCGACCCCGGTATACACGCAACCAGTCGCAATTCCAGCACAAAAGCTTGAAGAAGACGATGCAAACGGCGACTCATTGTTTGATTTTTAACTGATATTAAAATTAAGAATCGTAAAGACCTTTTATAAAGCAAGTTGATTGGAATGGAGGGGAGGCGACTCCAGCGGGAACAGCAAAATTTATTTTGCGACGAAAGCGAAGCGACAGGAGCACCGAGCCGGAGACTTAGGAACAAAAGCTAAGAACGCCACGTCCTGTGGCAACGCTTTTGTGACCAACTTCGTGTTGTCCCCACGCCGTGCCCGCGGAAAGCGTCCGACCCGGAATGGAAATCAACCCCTTGTTAGGGGAATTCGGTATTAGAAAAAGAAAGAGGTAAAAGAAATGAAAGGTTCAATTATATCTGGTGCAATTCACGGATTTTTAGCAGTTGCCTTAGGCGCATTTGCAGCACATGCACTGGAAGATTTGCTCGATGATTACAGTGCAGGAATTTGGGATACAGCAATCCAATATCAAATGTTCCATGCAGCAGCACTTATTTTGGTCGGTATTTTAATGTCAAAAGCTATTTTCGGTGAAGTAAAGCAGTTAAAAATTGCGATGTTCTGCTTTAATGCAGGCATTGTGTTCTTCGCTGGAAGCTTAATGGTGTTAGCATTAACAGGAATCGGTATACTAGGTGCCATTACTCCTATTGGCGGGGTATTCTTTTTAGTGGGCTGGATTATGGTTATAATAACAGTAGTAAAAAAGACTCAATAAAATCTGTAGCATATACTTCATGAATTGGAAGTATATGCTTTTTTTATTATTTTAATTGGAAAATCAAATCTTTTATCTAAATTATTTGAATTTATTGTATAGTTATAAAGTAAGAGAGTAAAGGGGTAAGGAAAATGGACCAATTATTATTAAAGTTAGAAGATAATTTTGAAGAGATGGTAAGTATTCGACGCTATTTACATGAGCACCCAGAACTATCCCATCAGGAAATACATACACCTGCATACATTGCAAATTACCATCAGGAGCTAGGCTTGGAAGTTCGCGAATTTGTAGGAGGGCGTGGAGTTGTAGCCACATTAAAAGGGTCAAAACCAGGAAAGACAGTGGCTTTACGTGCTGATTTTGATGCATTGGCAATTCAGGAATTAAATGATGTTCCTTATAAATCGAAAAATGATGGAGTGATGCATGCGTGCGGTCATGATGGGCATACGGCAACATTACTCGTTCTGGCAAAAGCATTAACAGAGATGCGGGATCAACTGTCCGGCACTATTGTATTTATCCACCAGCATGCAGAAGAGCTTGCTCCAGGTGGGGCAAAGGCAATGATTGAAGATGGCTGTTTAGACGGAGTAGACGTAATATTCGGAACACATTTATGGGCACCGACCCCTTTAGGCGAAGTTCTTGTACGCGAAGGGGCTATTATGGCGGCAGCAGATCGGTTTGAAATTGTGATCCAAGGAAAGGGTGGACACGGTGCAGAACCACAGCATTCAGTTGATGCAATCGTTGTTGGTGCACATTTTGTTACACAATTGCAGACGATTGTTTCTCGCCGTATCGCCCCACTTGAATCGGCTGTAGTGACACTCGGGCAATTTGAGGCGATCAATCCTTTCAATGTCATAGCGGATACAGTGAAAATGCAAGGGACTGTACGTGCCTTTGACGAACAAGTACGAAGACAAATGAAAGAGGAAATTGAATTATTATTGAAAGCTACTTGCTTAGGAATGCATGCTGACTATCGATTTGACTATTTTGATGGTTATCCGCCTGTAGTAAATCATGTAGAACAGACACAACTTGTCGCACAAATAGCGAACGAAACACCGGGTGTTGAAAAGGTAACAGTTTGTTCTCCATTTATGATAGGGGAAGATTACGGCTACTATATGCAGCACGTTCCAGGAACTTTCTTCTTTACAGGAGCCAAAGACCCGGACTGGGAAACGGTATATCCGCATCATCATGCCCGATTTGATTTTGATGAACGTGCAATGCTCATCGCAGCAAAAGTTTTAGGACAGGCAACATTGGAGTTTCTTTTAACTGAACAACGAGAAGAGGAATAATATGAGCGTAGGGAAAAGATTAAATGCTGCACTAATTATAATGATAGTGTTAATTATGATTACAGTAATACTGAACTATATTAGTCTGAAAAATATACAGGGAAATATGAATGAAGCACTCGACTACCGGGTTGAACAAATTCGTTCCGTAGACAAAATCCGGTTTAATGTCGCGATGCAAGGAATGTATGTACGCGCACTTGTTTTTGATGGAAAAGAGGAATCTGCCGAAAGCTTTAAACAGTATAACGAGTTGCTGGATCAGGAGATTGAATATTTAGGGAAATTAGTCTCAAGCGATACGATGAAAGAACTGATGGAACAAATCATTAAGTACCGAGATGACTTTAATTACGGTTACCTTGATATGATGGATGCTTTCGAACGGGGCGATCAAATACTCGCAAACGGTTTTATTAATACAAAACTGCGCGCAGCAAATGACGGAATGTTCGATGCAACAGCTCAAATGGTTGAGCATCAGGAAAAAGAACTTGATGCAATTAAAACGAAAGCCGATGATGCGATTGGCTTCTCCGTTTTAGTTGCAGGAATTGCTTTAGCAATCAGTGTTCTTATTGGCATACTTGTTATGATGTATATTCGTAAAACAATTATTTCCCCTTTAAATGGAATTGTGAATGAAGCGAATCTTATTGCAGCAGGTGATTTATCGCAGCAGGATATTCATGTGAAAACAAAGGATGAAATTGGGCAGCTGGGCAACGCATTCAATTCGATGAAAAATAATTTATCGCACCTGATAAAAAATATTCAAGTCAACTCAGAGCAAGTAAATGCGGCGGCACAGGAGCTTTCAGCAAGTACCGAAGAAATAACGGCAACGACGGAAGATGTCACGATGCGGGTAAATGATACGACTGAAAGAGCGCAAATTTCTGCAAATGCATCAAATGAAAGTGCCCGTGCAATGGAAGAAACAGCAGCAGGGGTACAACGAATTGCGGAATCAACACAGAAATTGCTTGGAAATTCGGTTGATGCGACACAAACAGCAAAAAATGGTGGTCAAATTATCTATGATGCGCAACAACAAATGAGCATTATTAGTTCATCGACAAACTCTGTAAATGCTTTAGTACAAAAACTGGCACAACAAACAGAAGAAATTAATAATATTTCCCAATTAATCACATCGATTACGGATCAAACGAATTTATTGGCATTAAATGCAGCGATTGAAGCAGCACGCGCAGGAGAACATGGAAAAGGGTTTGCTGTCGTGGCAGATGAAGTACGGAAGCTGGCTGAGCAATCGAAGTCATCTGCCAGTTCAATTGTCAACTTAACACTTGAAATTAAAGCAGATACGGAAAACGTAGAACGTGCCGTATCGGAGTCGTTAGTTTCTGTGGAAGATGGTGTAAAGATTATTTCAAATGCCGGCGATTCATTTACAACGATTGTAGATGCAGTGACACAAATGTCGATGCAAATCCAGGAAATTTCAGCTACTTCTGAAGAGCTTTCTGCAAGTGCAGAGCAGGTGACGGCATCGGTTAACGAAATAGCTCAAAGTTCAACTGAATCAAGCGGCAACTTAGAGATGATCGCGGCGGCAGTAGAGGAACAGACCGCTACAATGCAGCAAGTAAATGCAGTTGCCGTGACATTAAGCGATAATGCACAAACACTCCAACAGGAAATTTTGCAGTTTAAAGTATAATCCTTTCCATAAGGGTGAAATGAGTGGAAACCTGCTTGAAAAAGAGTTAAGTACTCGTAGTAAGAAGCTAATATTTTTATTTACAGCAAAAAACGTCATTTTTCTCCTGAGAAAAATGACGTTTTTGAGTTATGTCTGCTGCTTTTCTGCAACAAAAAAGGCGCTTAAAAAATGCGCCTTACTTTTTTAAGGTTGTTGTGTGAAATAACTTAATTCTTCATCGAATTCCGCATAGTCAAAGTAAATCATCGGGAACAGGAATCGGTGGTTATTTTTTAAATCACGTAAAATTACATGGTCACGGCCGGCTGCTTCCACAACCCCACGGACCGCCCGTGTATTACTGCCAGCTACCGCATTATCAAATGAAAAATAAAACGTACCTGGTTTACCTCTGTTTAATCGTAAAATATTCTCGATATAGGATTCCTCACGTGGAAAGCCTACTCCTTGCATACCTGGTATACCCGAAGACATCGGAACCGTCGCAGGATTCATTTGTTGCATTGGAGACGTCCAATAATAAGTCAATTTTGCATCCTTTCATAAAGAAATTTAATATACTGCAGTCATCGGCGCAAGAAACAGTAAACGAAGAAATGGCTGCTGTTTCTCTGTGTTCACAATAAGCAGGACACTTGCTTCACCTTCTGCCGCACTGTAACCGAAGAAAGAAGGGCGGCATGTAAACCTTTTATTTGAAGTTTAGGCGTTCGATGTGACCTCCTTTTTCGACTTAGTATATGCATAAATAAAAAAGTTGAACACCAAAAACAGTGTTGTTTTTTGAACAGGTGACATACTATAGGTTAATTAGTTCGGATATATGTAATAAATTTCAATGTATTGGGAAAGATATAGTAAATAAATAAGAGATTGTTGCCGGTGTTGACGAAAAGCGCAGGAGTGGAACATCATGAAAATAGGAGTTTGGTTAGGCATAATAATTAGCGCATTATTGTCTTTTGCGGTTGCAATATTTTATGAACAGCCGATTCATTGGTATTTATTGGTTCTTCTAATCATCATCGGTTTCTTCATTAATACAATCATTATAATTTTAAAGTTGCAGGATGAATCAAACGTAAAAGATGAGCCGAAATAAATCGGCTCATCTTTTACGTTTTAGGAAAAAATAAACCCGTTCCACACTTTTGAAGTTGGTTAAGCCAAACATCAAGTGGGGGAACGGGTTAAGACATTAAATTGCTAACAGTTTTTCTAGTTTTTCATTGTCCAGCAAGTTTCCTACTAGAAACTCACCGAATTCGCCGTAACGAGCTGAAACTTCATCAAAGCGCATTTCATAAACGATTTTCTTGAATTGAAGCATATCATCAGAGAACAATGTAACGCCCCACTCATGATCATCTAAGCCGACAGAACCAGTTATAATTTGCTTGATTTTACCTGCATAGCTGCGGCCAATTAGACCGTGGTCATACATCAATTTTTTGCGATCTTCCATAGAAAGCATGTACCAGTTGTCATTGCCTTCACGTTTTTTATCCATTGGGTAGAAGCATACGTATTTTGATTTTGGCAGTTCAGGATATAAACGCGCACGAACATGCGGGTTTTGATATGGATCTTCATCTGATTTACCTGCTAAATAGTTCGATAATTCGACAACGGAAACATATGAATACGTTGGAATTGTAAAATCGGCAATCGCCAATTTCGCGAATTTTGTTTCGATTTCATTTAGTTCTTCAGGTGTTTCACGTAAAGTCATAATCATGAAATCTGCTTTTTGCCCAATAATTGAGTAAAAAGCATTCGAACCCGTATCTTTATTTAAGTCTTCCAAAAATGCGATAAATTCTTTTGTAGCGGCTTCGCGTTCTTCAGCTGAAACTAATTTCCATGATGCCCAGTCCATTAAGCGGAAATCATGTAATGCGTACCAGCCGTCTAATGTAATTGCTGCTTCATTCATCTGTTCAAACACTCCTTGTAAATGAAAATGATTCACAATTAGTGTAGCATAGTTTCAGGAAAAAATATCATTTCAACATTGCAAAATCCGTCAATTCACCAATTTGACATGACTTTAAAATGCGGTATGCTAAAGTGAGGAAAAATTAGGCTAGGAGTATAAAATATGAATGATTTTTTGCAGCAAACAATGTGGCGTTTTATCGATCAGTCGATCAGCGCGAATAAACGCTCGCCATTAGAGTCCTTTGCAATGGATGATACACTTTGTCATCTTGTCGGTCAGAAAATGACCAATTCGACAATACGTACGTGGGTTCATCATGATGCAGTGGTTCTTGGCATTCAAGATCACCGCTTGCCTTATATTGAGCAAGGAATGGAGACATTGAAGAACAGTGGATATGATCCGATTGTCCGCAATTCTGGAGGACTGGCGGTCGTATTGGATGCAGGAGTTTTAAACATTTCGATTGTGTTAAATGATGACAAGCCGTTAAGTATTAATAATGCGTTTGAAATGATGGTTGCATTAATTCGTCAGTTATTCCCTGAAATTGCAATGAAAATAGAAGCATATGAAATTGTTGGTTCTTATTGTCCAGGTTCATATGATTTAAGTATTAATGGTCAAAAGTTTGCCGGTATCTCACAGCGTCGTATGAAAAACGGAATTGCTGTTCAAATATATTTATGTGTGGAAGGCAGTGGCAGTGAGCGTGCGGAACTGATTAAACGTTTTTATGAAAATGGTCTGCAAGGCGAGAAAACGAAATTCGAGTATCCGGATATAAAGCCGGAAGTCATGGCTTCACTTCAACAACTGACAGGACAAAACGTGACAGTATTCGAAGTGAATGAAAGGCTTCGTAACCTATTGAGGCAGTGGAATGGACAGCTGTTCGAACTGCCATTGCAGCAAGAGGAAATGGAATTGTACGATTACTATTTAGAGCGCGTGTTCAAACGCAATGAGTCGATGCTAAGTAAATAAGAAAATAAAAAGAGGCGAGGTGCTAATATAGCGCTTCGCCTGAATCATTTAACGATGTTTGGGAAATCAAGTTGCCGTTACGCTCCATTTTGAATGTTGGCGTGGCCTCAGTATCTGTTTCTAGTGCTACAAGTCGTCTTGCGCGGTTCATAATAGAAACAAACTGCTCGTAATCTTCTTTAATCGCTTTATTCTCTTTTTGCAGTGCTGTCAGCTGTTGCTCTAGCTGGCTTTTCTGTTCTGTTAATAGTGATGTCAGTTTGCGCCATTTCAATAAATCCTGTTCATTTGAATTCGTATGCTGCAGTTGTACTAAGTATGCAATGACGATATCTAGTGATAATGCCGATAATGGAATCGATGTTGGCTGATTTTCGTTTGACGGCAGTAAGTATACTGGAGTTGTTCTGCGTTTTGTAGCCGTATTCATCATGCGCATACGTTCTTTGCGTTCCTTTTTCGCCTGTGCCAAATCTTCTTCATAAATGCGTCGGACTACAGCATTCCAGCGAAAACCGCAAGCTGCAGCTGTTCTGTTTAGTAAATCCCCAGCTTCCTCAAATGCATTTAATTGTGTACTGCCTTCTTTTACATGGCGTAAAACAGCCTCTGCTAACAGCTCATCATTCTCTTTCACCCATGCGTCTTGTCTTGTTTTTGTCATAAAAAACTCCCCCTGAATTATAATAGTTTTGTTGTTGTAAATCTATCATGTCCAAAGAGGAAAACATTTATTCAATATATCGTAAATTGTTGCTAGAATGATGAGAAATATGTTCCTAGCAGAACTTTGAACGGAATTGCTAGGATAAAGCTTGAATGAAATAAGCAAAATAAGATACAATAGCAAATAGGTTAAAACAGCGAAAATAGCACATAGAGAGGTGTTGACACTATGGCAAACTTATTCCACGTTTGCGATGAATGTCAGGCCGTTAATTTAAAGACGTTAATTCCAAAATTAAAAGAAATTGATCCAGAAGCAACGATTGAAATTGGCTGTCATTCATACTGTGGTCCAGGCCGCAAAAAAACATTTACATTTGTAAATAACCGTCCAGTTGCCGCATTAACTGAAGAGGAGTTAATGGTAAAGGTACTCGACAAATTGAAAAAGTAACAGCTTAACAAGGACGCGTTCTGAAAGATTTTCAGAACACGTCCTTTTTGCGTTTTCGGCGGATTCATTTCTATTTCACTGACATCTCACTTATAATGTTGTTAAGAGATAAGGAGGTGGGCTATGTTGATGACATATGCAAAAACAAAACTGCAAGAGGAAAAAGTTTTTAAAGACCCTGTCCATCGCTATATTCACGTTCGGGATCAAGTCATCTGGGATTTGGTCAAAACAAGAGAATTTCAGAGATTGCGCCGTATCAAGCAGCTTGGTACGACGTATTTAGTGTTCCACGGAGCTGAACATAGCCGATTTAATCACTCATTGGGAGTATATGAAATTGTCCGTCGAATCGTGGATGATGTATTTAAAGGAAGAAAGGAATGGGATGATTCTGAGCGTCTACTCGTATTATGTGCCGCATTACTGCATGATTTGGGGCACGGGCCGTTCTCCCATGCATTTGAGAATGTATTTGAAACAGACCATGAATATTTTACGCGTCAAATTCTGCTGGGGGACACAGAGGTAAATGCCGTGCTTCGTCGAGTGGCCGATGACTTTCCGGAAAAGGTCGCGCAAGTAATTGAAAAAACGTATCCCAATGAATTGGTTGTCAGCCTAATTTCCAGTCAGATCGATGCAGACCGTATGGATTACCTGCAGCGCGATGCGTATTATACTGGTGTCAGCTACGGACATTTTGATATGGAGCGTATCATGCGTGTTATGCGTCCACGTGCAAATGGTGTTGTTATAAAAGAAAGCGGAATGCATGCGGTCGAGCATTACATCATGAGCCGCTACCAAATGTATTTGCAAATTTATTTCCACCCGGTGTCAAGAAGTGCGGAAGTCGTGCTGAATCATATTTTAAAACGAGTGAAAGTGCTGTGTAAAAATGATTATCCATTTAAATATGAACCGACGCCTTTTATATCCTTTTTCAGAGGGAATGTCACATTGGAAGACTATATTGCGCTCGATGAAAGCATTATGCTGGCGTACTTCCAATTTTGGATGGGAGAAGACGATGAAATATTACGGGATTTATGCCGCAGATTCGTCAATCGGAAACTGTTCCAATATACGAATCTGAATCCTTACAAGCAGCCTGAAGTATATGCACAGCTGCAACGTCTATTTTTGCAGGCCAGCATTGATCCGGAATATTATTTAGTGCACGATTCCACATCGGATTTACCTTATGACTTTTACCGCCCTGGTATTGAAGGGACGAAGAAGCCAATTTACTTGCTAATGCAGGACGGAATGCAGCGTGAACTATCAGAGGAAAGCCAAATCGTCGAAGCAATTGCCGGTCGCATCAAAGTAGACCATAAAGTGTATTACCCGGAAGAGTTATTTACAGACGAGCGGATTCCAGCTGCATTGCGGAATGAAATAAAACAGCTCATTGAGGAAGCGTAACGGGTGCAGGAAAGGTCCATAGTTTGAGTGAATAGATGGAAAACCTTCGCTCAGTTAAAAAAGTCAATACCCGCAAAATTAAAAACACCAAAATTTTCCCTAAAGAAGATTGAGGTGTTTCGATTATTAATTAACTGAAATTCAACGCCAGCTTAACCATTATTGGTCGCTATAGCGTACGCCACCTTTAGCATAGTGGTTTTTAGACATTTCTTCAATAATGATTGATACATTTTCTACTGGTGCGTCAACTGTTTTTGAAACAGCTTGTGTAACTTCTTCTACGAGCGCGCGTTTTTGTTCATCAGTGCGGCCCTCAATCATTTTAATTGTAACGATTGGCATAAAGTCGCCTCCTAGTTAAAATATAGTGTATAGTATTTATATTAGCGTATTTGGAGGGATTTACAATGGCAAATGAAGAAAAACCAAAACCGAAAATGGGTTTTACGATAATAAAAAATGATCCTACCGATGGGCATAAAGGATTCGGTATTGGTTCACTTTCTTTGGAAAATGTATCACCGGTCATTGTCGATGTCGCAGAAGGAACAGCAATTGTTGATATCGGGGCAATGCATGCGAAAAGTGAAGTAGAGCGCGGCATTAAGTTTACAATGAACCGTGAAGATTCAGCTGGCGGAAAAGATTACTGGCTTGTATGGGTAACAATAGACCATAAAGAATCAGGTGCTTATTTTGCCGGTGTGACAGCATGTGAAATGGTCGTAAACCGTGAAAAACGCCGTGGCTATAAAATTTTGGCAGACCATGTGAACAGAATGGATAAATCAATGAAGCGTCACATTATTGTAGACCATATGGATGAGCCGTCAAAGCAAATACTGGCCGACTTCCTGAAAAGCCACAACGAAGAAATGTGGAACAACAGTGATGAGAAATTGAGACAGGATTTAGAATAAAGGTGCACCTTGAACGAAATAAACATCTTACAATAATATTACAAAATTCAGTGAACAATATGTGACATTTCAAATTCTACCAAAATCCGTAGTTGAAACTGGTTCTAAAAGAAAGTAAACTGAATTTAAAGCTTGCTAAATAGTAGGCTAGGACATGTGGGAAATGAAACAGGTTGAGCAGTATGCGGCATTTGAACCTTCCCAAGCCGAATGCCCCATGGTTCTCAACCATTCATTCACCACAATAGAAAAGCTCTTTCGTGTCACGGACTAGAACCGGATACGAAAGAGCTTTTTTATTTTTTTAATTTATTCCCAAAAGTTCCGCAATGCTTCAAAAGGCAATGATTCAAAGAAATTACCCCATGAATCCTGATTGAAAAGATCGAATGATGCACATGATTCTGTTGGTACATCTTCAGTTTTCATGTAAACAATACGCTGGCTTGAGCACGACTCGTGCGCCAGTTTACCCGTCCGAATATCGACCGTTACAGGCTCTACACCATTTGGCATTGTAAATGTTTCGTTTGCTTTTCCATCAAGCGCTGTTTCCATAAAATCTATCCACACTTGCTTCGATGCGGCCATATCTGTCTGGACAGATAATGTTTTGCCTTGGTCATAGCCATTCCATACACCTGCCGTTAAACTTGGTGTAAACCCAATCATCCATTGGTCACTATTTGTCGTTCCTGATTTGGCTGCATATGTGTGGCTCATACGTGAACGCAATGATAAACCAGTTGCCGGAGAATAATCACTGAACACAGGATCGAACATACCTGTCATCATTTGCGTTAAAATAAATGCATCCTGTTTAGAAATTACTTGTTCTTTTTCAGGTTTCTTATATTTGTAAACGACTTTTCCTTTTGCATCGGTAATCGACAATACAGTAATCGGTTGTCGTTCTTCTCCGCCTGCAGCAATGATATTATAGGCGTTTGTTAAATCATACAGCGAGTTTTCGGCAGTTCCAAGTGCAATGGAAGGTATATCCTTTTCCGAATAGTTGAGCCCGAAACGTTTCTGGACATCCCGGAAAGATCGGTAGCCGATGTTTTCCAGTGCTTTCACCGCATAAATATTGTCGGAAATGGCCAATGCCTGTGCCATGGAAAGCTCATGGTCAGCATACTTCTTATTGACGTTTTGCGGTGTATAAGTTGCTCGTCCACTATCATACGTAAAGGTCGTTTCGCTCACATCCAAGAAGGACATCGGATTGAAATCCTTTTCCAGTGCTGCCGCATACAGTATTGGCTTAATGGCAGAACCCGGCTGACGGTTACCTAACGCAACACGGTTAAACGAACTCACACTGTAATCACGTCCGCCGACAAGAGCTGTTACAAACCCTGTATCTGCTTCCATGCTCACAAATCCAACCTGCAATTCACTGTTGGGCATATTCGTTTTGATCGCATTTTCCGCTGCTCGTTGATGTGCCTGGTTAAGCGTTGTTTGAATTGTCCATCCACCTTCACTAATACTCAAGTTTTTCTTTTCTAAAATATCGCTTGCTTCTTCCCATACAACATCTAAAAAGTAAGGAGCGATTGATTTATTTGCAATCCAATCATCACTTTTTAGAGCAACATGTTCTGAAGTGGCATGAGTTTTTTCTTCGTCTGTAATTTTCCCTTGTTCATTCATCAACCGCAAAATTACTTGCTGACGATTTGTCGCCTTTTCCAAGTTATTAATCGGAGAATAATACGTCGGTCCTTTTGGCACACCAGCAAGCATTGAAGCCTCGGCCAATGTCAGATCCTTTACGGATTTACCGTAGAAGTAACGGCTTGCAGCTTCAGCACCGTACATTCCGTGCCCATAATAAACCGTATTTAAATAGCCTTCTAAAATTTCTTCTTTTGAGTAAAATAACTCCAACCGATAAGCAAAAAGGGCTTCATTTAATTTTCGGTTCCATGTTTTTTCATGAGTTAGATAAAGGTTTCGTGCATATTGCTGTGTCAGCGTACTGGCACCTTGCACTTTACCCCCGGCTTTAATATCCGCTAAAACGGCCCCTGCGATCCGGGAAAAGTCAAAACCGCTATGCTCGAAGAAATCTTTATCTTCAACAGCAACAGTAGCATCAATAAGGTAAGGCGATATTTCATCCAGGTCTGTCCAGTAGCGACGTTCCTTTGTAAAATAGTCACCAATCTGATTATGGTTGCTATCTAAAAAAATTGAAGCTTTCGGAACGGTAAGCGGCGGTGCTCCGGCAACTTGCGCATATATACGTAATGAAAGGAACATAACAGCGAAAAAACATAAAAGGGCAATCATAAAGAGTCCGATTTTTTTCACGAAATTTTTTCGCTTTTTTCGTTTTTTAAATTGCTGTCTTTTCAAGTTTTTCCACCTCATTTCTTTTTTAATAGAGAGCAAACTAAATTTAGTCAATTACAAAAAGTAATGAAAATTCTATTGCACTTTTAATGAAAACAACTATACTTTTTCGTAGCGCACCTTACGAATTTAGTCGTATACGTAGCTATTACAAAAGCAATCCATAATGTCGAATTATGTCAGTTGCTCTTAATTATACGAAAATAGCGAAACAAAAGTTTCATATGTTAGATTTAGTATGAGCAACTTCTTCTATCGCTATGCATTCTAAATTAAGAAATCGGTTTAAAATACGTAATTAAAAATAGAGAAAGGTATAGGTGACTGTAAATGAGATTTGATGAAACTTACGCAGGGAATATGTTTATTAAAAGCCACCAAAACTATGAAGAAAGTAAAGCCGTTTTATACGGCATGCCAATGGACTGGACAGTTAGCTACCGCCCCGGTCAACGTTTTGGTCCGGCCCGAATTCGTGAAGTATCGGTTGGTTTAGAAGAATACAGTTTTTACTTGGATCGTGAGCTGGCAGATGTACCGTTTTTTGATGCGGGGGATATTCCACTGCCGTTTGGGAATCCGGAAAAATCATTAGCGGAAATTAAAACGTTTGTCCGTAAAGTACTGGCAGACGATAAAATTCCAGTAGGGATGGGCGGGGAGCATTTAGTATCACTGCCGGTAATGGAAGCTGTCTATGAAAAGTATAAAGATTTAGCGATTATTCATTTTGATGCACATACAGATTTACGTACGGATTACGAAGGGGAGCAATACTCACACGCAACACCAATTCGTAAAATTGCCGATACAATCGGACCGGACAATGTTTATTCATTTGGAATTCGTTCAGGCTTAAAAGAAGAGTTGCAGTGGGCAAAAGAAAACGGCATGCACATTTCATTATTTGAAGTTTTCGAGCCATTAAAACAAGTATTGCCTACATTAAAAGGTCGCAATGTTTATGTAACAATCGACATTGACGTATTGGACCCTGCACATGCACCTGGGACAGGCACGGTTGATGCTGGCGGTATTACTCCAAAGGAACTTTTAGCAGCAATTCATGAAATTGCACGATCTGAAGTAAATGTTGTCGGCTTTGACCTAGTTGAAGTGGCACCAATTTACGACCATTCCGAAATAACAGTAAATACAGCTGCAAAATTGATTCGTGAAATGATTTTAGGCTGGGTAAAATAGCACGGGTTTATAAAACATAGATATAGTAAGGCATTGCGGGGTTAACTGCTAATGTTATTTTGAAGGTACTCTACGGAGTACCTTTTTTTATTGAATTTTGAGGAGGTGTTGATGCATACAGCATGGTTAACTTGGGAGAAATTAATATGGAATAATAAACAATCAAAAGTACACTTGCAAAGTATACTAAAAAGCATGGTATCCCATTCGGGACGATACAGAGCAGATGAATACATTGATCTTCATTTAGACAAATGCTTATGTTCGAAAAAATGTGCCAGGTTACAGTTCAATCTTAAAGGGGTAAAGAATGATATGCTGCTGCCATGACCAAGTGAAATCGGTTGATTCGGGTATTTCGAGGCATTGCGTTAATAACGAAGCGTATATCTCATCGATAAAACCCCAAATTATACATAAAGTATTGCATCATACGAGGTGTCAACTGTCAGTAAAAGCCCGATTGATTGGGGTCTGCAGAAAGCGTGGAAATAAGACATTGCAACAGGACGTTGCGAACTTTGTTTATTTGTTCGGCTACTAAACGGGTATAGCATGCCAGAGCCAAGTTAGAAATAGGAGTGTTTATGTTGGAAAAGGGTCATATTGTATTAATAATTTCATTACTAGTAAATGTACTGTTGTTAGGAACAGGGAGCTATGTGGTGAGAAATATCGGTGGACTTGAAGTTGTTAAAACAAAAATGCAGTCAACACCTTCTCCCAATAAGGATTCTGCTTATTACTTTACGAAAAAAAGCGTCTTTGAACATTCGTCAATTAGTAATATTGATAAAGTATTCATTGGTGACAGTATTTCCGATTACGGAGAATTCCAGGAATACTTTCCCGGTGAGGTTGTGCTGAATCGGGGAATCCGGAATGATTGGACAGAAGGTGTATTGAACCGTATACAGGAAGTAGTGGACCGAAACCCGAAAGAGGCGTATTTAATGATCGGTGTCAATGATATCCGTTATGGAACAGAAGCCGAAGTATTTAAAAGTAACGTCGAGAAAATCGTGGATTCGTTTGAAGGAAAAGATACAAGTCTCGCTATTCAATCAATCCTGCCTGTGAATAACGGGTTATTAGGAAATGAAGTGACAAATGACAAAGTGAAGCGGTTTAATAATATTTTGCAAAAGATTGCGGATGATAAGGGAATTGAGTATATCGATCTGCATTCGAGCTTTACTGATAAAAACGGGCAACTGAATAAGCAGTTCACTGGTGATGGGCTTCATTTAAATGGGAAAGGGTATGAAGTTTGGGTCGATCGGCTTCGCTCAAAATAAAATCAATTATAAAAAAGCTGAACCTCGGAGATGAGGTCCAGCTTTTTTTACGTCGGAATCGGTGTCTTTTCTTTCTTGTTTGAAAACCCGCCAAGCAGAATTTTTCCGTTCGGCAGCAAATTTTTGATTAAAATTGAAACAATGATAGGAATGAATATCCCGATCGTTGTGTAACCAATAAGCCCATACGTGAAATAATCATTTAGTATAATATCTGCAAATATATGCAAATACATAATGGAAAGCGAGTGATTTTCTATTTTCTGCAGCCAGTTAATCGACAGTTTTGCTGCGAGCAACTGGAAGCATCCTACTAATACAATTGTAAATGATATGGGAATGACTAAATCTAATATAAAATGGTCATACCGTAAGAACTTCATACTCAATCGGTAATCGATGATATTAATTCGATCAAGCAATACCGCCGTTGCACTCAGGAACAAGGCCGTACTCATCCATCGTTTTGAAATATCCATCCATAGATGTTTGAAATAATACCCGATTGCAAAATAGATGATTGCCATCAGCGCCACATCGAGGTTCCAAATCATTGGAATCGATTGCGCTGCTTCGGAGGGTTTGCCGCCAATGACTTTCATAGCGACGATGCTCTCAAAATTTCCGAGAACATAAAAGAGCCCAAGAATGATAAACTGTTTCTTCCGATTGAAGTAGGTCGTCAACCACATGAATAACAGGTAGGTGAAGAATAATGTCGTCACAAACCAGAAAACACCATATGCTCCTCGAACAAAACGCCCCCCTATGACAAGTGTCCATAAATCATTAAGATACCATTGTAAATTCCAATTGCCTGAAAAAATCTCCATTCCATAACGGACTAGTGTAATACTTGCAAGGAAAAATAGGTAAGGGACGATTAATTGCATAAAACGCTTGTGAATCGTCGGCTTTATTTCCTTTTTATCTAAAATCGGCTTAAAGAACAAACCGCTTAATATGAAAAATGCAGGCATATGAAACCAATAAATATATTTCGCGAGTGGAAAGTCGAGCTCTCCTGGATAATGCCCGATGACGACAAGGATCATTAAGAATCCTTTCGTAATATCCACCCACGTTATCCGTTTATTCTTCATTAATCCACCTCTTAAAAAAATATGCTCCCATTATATACCCTCTTTTCGTGTGAATAGCGCAATGTAACAGCATCGTTATGTAATTGTTAAATAAACGGTAAATCACGGATATAAAGGATTCTTATGGTGTCATAAATCATTCATCGTACAAAGTGGAAATTTAGGCTGGGTAAAATAAGAAAAAAGGTGTGTTAAAAGTCTTGAAAACTTTTAACACACCTTTTTAGTATCGCTGTTTCATCTGGTTGTAATGGCAGATCTGAATATTTGCCTGATGCTTTGCTCTCAATAAGGCTTCGTATGAAAAGCGGTAAAGCTCTTTAACGCTCTGTCCATTTTGCGGAAAAGAACAGATTCCAATTGCAAGAAGAAGCTGACTGGATGGATAATTTTCAAAAGTGAGCTGCTGTACAGCTTTATTGATTGCGTTGGCTAAAGTGACCGCTTCTGCAGGTACCAAATGCGGCAGCACGACATAAAACTCATCACTATCAATTCGCCCGATCAGCGCATTTTTCGGCAGCTGGTCTTTCATTAGTTTTGAGACTTGGACAAGCACCTCATCGCCAGCTTTATAGTAATACATATAATTCAATTCACGAAACTGACGAATATCGATATGAAGGAGCTCAAATGGAATTTTTGCATTCACAAATGATAATAACTTCTGCTCAATCGCAATATTATTCGGCAGCTGTGTAAGCAAATCCGTTTTCCGCATTGCGTATATTTGTCTGATTTGTTTATTTTTATGTTCAAGCTGCATTAAGATTTTTCTAACTGCAAAAAAAGTGATGGTCGAAACAGCAAAGTAAAGGATTAAATAGAACAGATTATTTATTTGAAAACGGTCATAAATAATGAGGACGATAATGTGTTCGATCGTTATAACGAAAAAATAGACCGGTAAATTTTGATAGGTAATCGGACGTTTGAATGCGAAAAAACATGCAATGACTGTCACTACTAAAGTATTCAGCATGATAATGAAGGACAATACTGATGTGTACAATAAAACATACCGACTGATCACAATCATAAAACCTGTAATGAAAATTGAAACAGGTCCTCCAAGCAAACCACTGAAAAGTACAAATATAATCCGATTGTTTATTAGCATACCGTGAGCATAGGGAGTAGCCAATGCAGTCAAAATAAAGGCGGCACATCCGAATGTCACACCGACGATAATGGACTTGTATTTATGGATGAAAGGATTATCTTCATATTGTATAAAAGGCCAGAAAATTAAAATCGTAAAGCAAAATAGAATCGAAAAGTTGATTGTCAGCTCCAAAAACATGGCATCACCCCTTGGTAATGTATCGTTACCCCTTATTTTAGATTATTTATATGGAAATAAGAAGATAGTTTTGTTTTTGCCTGCTGTTTTGCCATAACTAAATTTTCCAGGAGCTCCAAAGATGTTTCCCCATTATCAGGAAATGAACTAATTCCAACCGTAACAGAAATATGTAAAGATAAATCTTGGGATACTTCGAACGGCTGTTGGGCAATCATATTAATTAGATTATTGGCCTCAACAACCGCAATAGCAGGAGGTACATCTTTTAATACGAGAAGAAACTCCTCACCGCCTAATCGGCCAACATATGCTCCATTTTTATTGGCATATTCCATCAAGTGTTGGGCAAGTTGTTTAATAACAAGATCACCTGTAGAAAAACCATGCCGTAAATTTATCATTTTAAAATCCCGAATATCGACGAGCAATAAATTGAAAGAGGTTTTCTTTTTCATCAGGTTTTTGACAAATTTCTCATTTTCCTTATTGTTTGGCAACTGTGTCAAAAAATCGATCTTTTTCAAATGAGTGGTCTGTTGTACAGTATCATTGGCAAGTTTTATTTGGCGAATGACAAAGTAAATGAAATAAAATGCAAAAATCGTAAAGATGCCATAAAGCAATAAGTATTCATAGCTTTTAGTATGGAAGCAAAGCCCGAGAAATAATGCGATAAATGTTTCAATAAAGCATCCCCAAAAAAATAAAAATATATTTTTTTGCGTCATTTTATATTTACTTGTGACAAAGAATAATATCAGAACAAGTACAATAAAGTTAATATTCAGGAACATCGGTACCCATGCCAAATAGGGAAGGAAAAAAAGTCCGATTCCTATAATCAGACCACTGATCAGAATAGCAAATGGCCCGCCTAAAAGACCACTGTATAACACCGGAATATACTGAATGTTCATCATAAAATCGTTCGTAAGGTGAACAGCAGAGAATGTCAGCACAAGGCCGGTAACGCCAAACTTCAATCCAATTACATAAGGCTTCGTTCGACTGATGAATGGTGTCTGTCTAAAGTAGTTGATAAATGGCCAATAAATTAAAAGTGTAAACGTAAATAATATACAGAAGTAAGATAGTAATTCGATTAACATAATAAGCTCCTTTATCCACTAATCATTACTGTTCTGAACCAAAATTGCTATAAAAATAGTGGAATTGAAGGAAAATTGTCCAAATCAAGATGATTGAGGGAGTAAGCGCAAAGTTAAGTTCGTTGTTGCTTAAAGAGATATACTTATCCTATAATAAAAAGGTTATAGAAATATATGTATAGGAGCTGACTGCTATGGCGAACGAGAGCGGGAAAACAGTCAAAATCAAACTAGTTTCCTCAATCATTCCAACCGAGGGCGAGCTTGAACAATATGAAATGTGGCTTGAAGGCAGTTGTGTGGAAAAAGGGAACAGTCATTATCTGCGCTATGAGGAAGTTCAGGAGGATCTGCAAATTCAAACGACGATTAAACTGAATGAAGCGAATTCGTTTATTATGCGAAAAGGCGGTGTGAACATGCGTTTGCCTTTAAATCCGGACTTACGCGAGAATGGTCATTATGAAAGTCCATTCGGCTCATTACCTCTTGTTACCGATACACATCAGTTAGCCATAGAAGTAGTACAAAGCGAAAAAGTGTCAGGGCAATTTAAAACGCAATATGACCTTATCATAGGTGGCAACTCAGTTGGCCATTACAAATTAGATATTCAATTTACGGAGGTATAACGATGAACGCAGTAGAACAATTACAGCAATCGATTAAAGCAGCACTCAAAGCGGCAATCGATCAAGCAGGCCTAGTAGAAGCAGGCACGGAAATCAATATTCATTTAGAAACACCAAAGGATAAAGCAAACGGAGACTTCGCAACAAATATCGCAATGCAATTGACAAAATTGGCGAAGAAGCCACCACGTGCAATAGCTGAAGCAATTTTAGCGCATTTAACGACTGAAGGTACAGATATTGAGAAGATTGAAATTGCCGGACCAGGTTTCATGAATATCACAGTACGTAAAGACTTCTTGGCAAGTGTAGTTACAGCTACATTTGAACAAGGCGAAAACTACGGTCGTTCAATTGCAGGCGCAGGAGAAAAAGTACAAGTCGAGTTCGTATCTGCTAACCCGACTGGTGACTTGCATTTAGGACATGCGCGCGGTGCATCTGTAGGTGATTCATTGTGTAATGTACTGGATTTTGCTGGTTTTGATGTATCACGTGAATATTATATTAATGATGCCGGCAACCAAATTAATAACTTGGCGTATTCTTTGGAAGCACGTTATAAGCAAGCGTTAGGAATGGATGCAGAAATGCCGGAAGATGGATACCACGGTCCGGATATTATCGGAATCGCTGGTAAGCTGGCTGAAGAATTCGGTGCGACGATTTTGGACAAGTCTGATGAAGAACGCTTTAAATTTTTCCGTGAGCACGGCTTGAAACTGGAATTGGCAAAACTGCAAAACGACCTTAAAAACTTCCGTGTTGAATTCGATGTTTGGTATTCAGAAACATCTTTATATGAAAACGGTAAAATCGATGTAGCGTTAGACAAACTAAAAGCAAATGGTCATGTGTTTGATGAAGACGGCGCAACTTGGTTCCGTTCAACAACATTCGGAGATGATAAAGACCGTGTATTAATTAAAAACGATGGTTCATACACATATTTAACACCGGACATCGCTTACCATGAAGACAAACTGCGTCGTGGATTTGATAAACTGATCAATATTTGGGGTGCTGACCACCACGGCTATATTCCACGTATGAAAGCGGCAATCGAAGCACTGGGCTATGACCGCGGCACATTGGAAGTAGATATTATCCAAATGGTTCAGCTGTACAAAAACGGTGAGAAATTCAAAATGAGTAAGCGTACAGGTAATGCTGTAACGATGCGTGAGTTAGTAGAAGAAGTAGGCTTGGATGCTGTACGTTATTTCTTCGTTAAAACGGCAGGGGATTCACATATGGACTTCGATTTAGACTTAGCGGTATCACAATCGAACGAAAACCCAGTATATTATGCACAGTATGCACATGCGCGTATTTCATCGATTTTACGTGCAGCTAACGAGCAAGGTTTCGAAGCTTCATTGGAAAACCTGAACTTGCTAGTAGCGGAAAAAGAAGAGGATGTACTGAAAAAAGTCGGCGCATTCCCGCAAATTGTGGCAGATGCAGCAAAACACCGCACACCACACCGTATCGCAAACTATATTCAAGACTTGGCAGCTGCATTCCATAGCTTCTACAATGCAGAAAAAGTATTGAACCAGGATAACAAAGAGCTGACAGAAGCTCGTTTAGCATTAATCACAGCAGTAAAAACAACATTGGCGAATGCACTGCAACTAATCGGCGTAAGCGCACCTGAAAAAATGTAATTCAACTATTTAAAGCACTCTATTTTCTGTATACGAAAATAGGGTGTTTTTTCTTTGAGGATTGTGAGAATTCTACTTTAAGCGTGATTCGTTTTACGTTTCGAGAGCAACAGTTCTCCTTTTGAGGTGCTATCTTCCACATTAAGTTGAATCAGTTCTCCTTTTTCCGTAATTTGTTCCAATTCCGTCAGCAAACCTTCCAATTACAAAACAGGGAAACGCATCTAGTGTAATCCCTATAAAGGAACTGGGGATATCTATTGACTTGTAATTTCCCGAAACGTACTATTAAATTTGACTTCTATATACGGACAATAAATATGAGGTGGTGCTTTCCATGAGCAAGGAATTATTTATTCAAACCGACGAGCAGCAACAATGGCTGAAAAAGCTAGAAACAATATCAGAGAGCGTGAAAGTAAATGCTCAGCAAACAGATGAACAAGCAACATTTCCATTTGAAAACTTCCGGAAGCTGCGAGAAATCGGCTATACAAAAATAACGCTGCCAAAGGAATATGGCGGGGATGGCTTCACAGTCTATGATGCGCTATTACTGCAGGAAACATTGGCGAGCTATTGTGGAAGCACCGGGCTGGCTGTTTCGTGGACAATTCAAAATGTAGGCGAGATTTTCGAAAATCGTTACTGGGATGAACAAAAGCTCGACTGGTTTGGTAAACAGGTTGCAAATGGCGCGACAGTCAATCGTGCGGTAAGCGAGTTTGCAATGGGAAGTCCAGTACGTGGCGGACGTCCGGGAACTTCAGCAAAACGTGATGGGGATTATTATGTAATTAATGGACGTAAAAACTATACGAGCGGTGCACCGGACCTCGACTATTTTTTAGTTTCGGCATGGATTGAAGATGAGGGACAGCTAGGATTTTTCCTCGTTCCGAAAACGGCTGAAGGGGTATCGGTCGAAAATACATGGGATGTTGCATCAATGCGTGGTACGGGAAGCGATGATTTAGTGCTCGATAATGTACGAGTTGATAAAACAAACTTAGTGGAATTACCGAATTATTCAACCGGATTTAAACTGAACGGCTGGTTGCTGCTTATCCCGGCAACCTATTTAGGCATTGCCCAGGCTGCACGCGATTACGCAGTTAATTTTGCGAATAGCCATTCTCCGAACAGTATTCAAGGAACGATTGCCCAGCTGCCAAATGTACAAACGCTGATTGGCGAAATGGATTTGGCGTTGACGAGAGCACGCTTTACGCTTTACGGAGTTGCGGGACTATATAATGACCCGATTAAAAAGGCGACACTAGTCAATGAAATCAATATTGCGAAACATGTAGTGACAAATACAGCAATTGAAGTTGTCGATAAAGCGATGCGTCTTGTTGGGGCAAAAAGCCTGCAAAGATCAAATCCGCTTCAACGCTATTACCGTGATGTCCGTGCAGGTCTGCACAATCCGCCAATGGATGACATTACGATTAAACGTTTAGCTGAAACGGCAATTGAAAAAGCTTAAAAGCAAAGGGGTAAGCAGTTCTTTTATTCGTAATTTCAGCGGAATAAGAAGAATTATCTGAAACTTTGGCGATTGAGCACACATTTTTCTGAATATCAGCTATAATAGAGCTATTAATTTTATATGGACGATAAAGGTTCTTGCTCACTGATAGAGTAAGGAGTAAAAGGGAAATCGGTGCAATTCCGATGCGGTCCCGCCACTGTAAATGCTAGTTGAGAGCAGTATGCCACTGAAAAACTTTCGGGAAGGCGCTTATCAACGTTATGCATAAGCCAGGAGACCTGCCTTTATAATGCCCTAAAATAAACCTACGAGGATAGGATGTGGCGGATAAATTCTTTTTCCATTGAATTTTATTTGCATACGTAAAGCTTCCTTCATTTTTAGTAGGAAGCTTTTTATTTTTGTAGAAAATTATACAACGAAATTTTGGAGGTTATTATTTTGAAAAAATGGCAACTGCTATCTTCCGCAGCATTACTTACATTAACATTGGCGGCATGCAACTCGGAAAAAGCAACAGATGAACAATCAGCAAAAGACAATACTGAAGTAACTGAAGCAGCACAATTCCCGGTAACTATAAAAGATGCCTTGGACAAAGAAATCACGCTTGAAAAAGCACCAGAGCGCATTATTACATTGGCTCCATCCAATACGGAAATTTTATTCGGACTAGGGTTAAACGATGAAATTATCGCTGTGAACGACAATGATACATATCCTGAACAAGCATTATCTAAAGAATCAGTTGGCGGCATGGAATTTAATCTAGAACAAATAATCAGCCTGCAGCCCGACTTAGTTGTCGCACATGAATCGGGATTGTACAGCTTCAATGAACAGGCGATTGCTCAGCTTGAATCAGTAGGAATTCCTGTATTTGTTGTAAAAGATGCGAAAACATTTGAAGAAACATATGAAACAATCGAACAAATTGGCAAGCTGACGAATAAAGAAAAAGAAGCAGAAGAAATGATCGTCTCCATTAAAGAGGGGATTGAAGAAATTGAAGTGAAAGTAGCCGACCTGGAAGAGAAGTCCGTATTTGTTGTTGTTGGGACAAATCCGCAACTATATGTTGCTGGACAGGAGACGTTCATTAGTGAAATGCTTGAAGTATTAAATGTAGAAAATGCCGTTCCGGAACTCGGGTGGCCGCAGTACAGCTCGGAGCAATTTGTAAAGAGCAATCCGGATATCATTTTAGTAACATATGAAAACGACTTGGCAGCAATCGAGGAAAATGATGCATATGCAGAAATGGATGCTGTGAAAAACGCCAATGTGAAATTAGTCGATAGCGATACGACAAGTCGACAAGGTCCGCGTATTGTAGAAGGTATTGAATCAATTGGGGAAGCAATTTATCCAGAGGTATTCAATGAATAAAAAATATTCAATCGCCTATGTACTATCGATTGGATTGCTTTTAAGCAGTATATGGATTGGCATTTCGTTCGGGTCTGTTAATATTCCGTTTTCGACATTGTGGGATAAAACAACAGATCCGGTTGCATACAGTATTTTGTGGAAAATCCGAATGCCACGCGTCATTTTAGCCGCATTAATCGGGGCTTCTTTAGCAATTGCGGGGGCAGCATTCCAAGGGTTGCTTAAAAACCCTTTGGCAGATCCATACACATTAGGTATTTCATCAGGGGCCTCGGTAGGTGCGGTAATGACAATCTTTTTAGGCATTTCCATACCGGTGCTCGGTGTATTCACATTGCCGGTATTCAGTATGGCTGGAGCTGCATGTACGATGATCATCGTCCTGACATTTGCCAGACTTGTTGACCGCTCGATGAAAATGGAGACGCTGATTTTGACGGGAATTATTTTCAGCTCGTTTTTAGGGTCCTGTATTTCCTTAATGGTCGCACTTACTGGTGAACAGCTACGAGAAATCATCGGCTGGCTTCTAGGAAGTGTATCGATGCGAGGGTGGCCATATGTCCGGATGGTTCTGCCATTTATGGTGCTTGGTACAGCAATTATTTGGCTGACTCGCCGTGAATTGAATGCGATGATTTATGGAGAAGAGCGTGCCCAGTATTTAGGGGTAAATGTTAAGCGCAGCAAGTATATGATATTGGCGGGTGGTTCCATTCTAACAGGAGCGGCTGTTGCTGCATCCGGGACAATTGGATTTGTCGGATTAGTAGTACCGCATATGATTCGCCTGCTAATCGGAGCAGACCATCGACATTTATTGACATTGTCGTTTTTGAACGGTGCAAGCCTGCTCGTCATTTGTGACTTAGTATCACGTACAATTATTTCCCCTATTGAACTGCCGATTGGTGTTATTACTTCCTTTATTGGAGCACCTGTCTTTGCCTATATCTTCTTCAAGCAACGTAGAAAGGTTGTTGCATAATGTTAAAAGTAAATAATCTATCCGGCGGTTACGGTGGGAAAACGGTTGTGAAAAATATGACGTTTCACGTGGAAAAAGGAAGAATTCTCGGGATTCTTGGTCCAAACGGCAGCGGAAAATCGACATTACTGAAGATGATCAGTGGTGTGCTGAAATGTGAAACAGGCGAAATTTTAATTGAAGAGAAACCTCTTAAAAGCTATGATAACAAGCAATTAGCGAAAAAGATGGCCGTACTCCCTCAATTAAATGCAAGCGCATTTACGAACAGTGTATATGATGCGGTTTCGTTAGGACGCTACCCTCATCAGAGCGGTTTTTTTTCATCTTGGACTGAAGAAGATGAAACGACGGTACAGCGGGCGATGGAAAGCACAGGTGTTTCGCAATATAAAAATCAATACTTGGAGTTTTTATCCGGCGGCGAGCAGCAACGGGTATTTATTGCACAGGCACTTGCACAAAATTCGGAGCTGCTTCTATTGGATGAACCGACAAACCATTTGGATATCGCCCATCAAAAGCAGATTTTGGATATGATTCGAATGCAAGTTGAGGTGCATGGGCTGACAGTTGTCTCGATTTTCCATGATATTAACTTGGCATCGCTTTATTGTGATGAGCTGCTGCTATTGGAAAATGGTGAAGTACGGGCGTTTGGCGAACCGCATGAAGTCGTGCTGCAAGAGCAGATTGCCGATGTGTATCAGGCTCGAATTGCGACATATCCCCATCCGGAACTGCCAAAACCGCAAATTACGATGCTGCCAACGAATGAAATGGAAAGAAAAGCTGCGGCAATCCATATCAACAAGTTTCAAATAACTAAAGACTATATCGAATATCAGGCACAGGCACCGCTAAAAGTAATTTCATCAGCTGTTCATAATGCCGGCATAGGCTGGTATGACACATTACTCAACCGTTCCATTGCTCCTGAATACGATATTTATAATGTGAAAGAGGAAACGGAGCAATTTTTGAAAGAGCGCAAGTTTTCTCCAACAAATACGGTCGTCATGCTGACAGCCGTGGAAACAAGCTGCGCGGCAATTCGTCATTTTTCGAAAAATAATGCAGAAATCCTTGTCATGGTAACAGCAGGGGTAGGCAACAGTGTTGACGTTACGAAAACATATTTGCGCGAAGAAGAGCCACATATCGGTACGATTAATACATGGGTAATCATTAATGGTAAGCTGACAGATGAAGCATTTATTCAGGCGATGATTACGGCAACAGAAGCCAAAACGAAAGCATTGGCAGATCAGCAAATAAAAGATGCAGTAACAAATACGATAGCAACAAGCACAGCAACGGACAGTCTATTGATTGCCGCTACCCAACAGGGTGAAGAAATGCCGTATGCCGGACCTATTACAGAAATCGGCAAACTGATCGGCCGAGCCGTTTTTGAAGTGACGATCGAGGCGATTAAGAAATATAAACAGCATTATAATAAGTGAAAAAACTTAAAGTGAAAAGCGTGCGCATGGAAAAAGAGTGTCAAAATACTTAAAGGAAATTTTCCAAAAGTCTAGAATACTAAATCGAAAGGGTGAGGATGGATGAAATTATATACAAAGCAAGGCGATACAGGAAAGACGAGCATTATTGGAGGACGTGTTGATAAAGACCATCTGCGTGTTGAAGCATACGGGACAATTGATGAGCTGAATTCATTTATCGGTAAAGCTGTCAGTGAATTGGAGCAAGAAAAGTTCAAGGATTTGATTGACGACTTAACAGCCATTCAACATGAATTGTTTGATGGAGGCGGGGACTTGGCAAATGTAATGAAAGAACGCCATTACAAACTTACCGAAGAACCGATCACTGTTTTGGAAAACCGTATCGATGCACTTTCCGAAGAAGCTCCACCATTAAAACGTTTCATTTTACCAGGGGGAGCACCTGCAGCAGCTACTCTGCATATCGCTCGAACAGTTGCCCGCCGTGCGGAACGCGAAACTGTATCTTTAATGAAAGAAATTGAAGATGTTTCACCAGTTGTACAAAAATATTTAAACCGATTATCGGATTATTTATTTGCTGCAGCACGTGTTGTAAACTATCGATTATCGATTCAGGATGTCGAATATATTCGTAGTGGCGACGTATTTAAATAAACGAAAAATGCTAGTTAAGACGGTAAAATCGTCTAACTAGCATTTTTTATATTTTGATTTAATTTTCAGAATAAATGACGAAATCTGTTGACTGAATGCTCATTCATTATTACAATGGGTTTATAGTTTAATATGGAAAAATAGTTTATCGGGGTGTATGAGATAAACAAAGGGGTTTAAAGCTTCGTATTCTAGGGGGGAAAAGGATGAATACATTTTTAATCATTAACTGGATTGCATTTTTCGCCGTGTTACTTTATGCGCTGGGGTTATTCGCATATTTGCTAAAAACACGTTATGACTACATTCAGCTTGGTCGCAAAGAAGAGTTCAATCACAAATTTTCTGAACGTATGTCGGATATTGTCGAGAAAGTATTCGGCCAGTCAAAACTATTAAAAGATAAAAAGATGGGTCTTGTACACGTTCTGTTTTTCTATGGATTTTTAATGGTTCAGTTCGGAGCAATCGATTTAATCTGGAAAGGTCTGGCGCCAGGTTCACATTTACCGCTCGGCGGCCTGTATCCGGTATTTACATTTACACAGGAGTTAGTTGTACTAACAATTTTAATCGCAGTTGCGGTTGCATTTTACCGTCGTTATATGGAAAAGCTTGCGCGTTTAAAGCAAGGTTTTAAAAATGGCTTAGTGTATATGTTTTTAGCAATCCTGATGTTTGCAACATTATTTGGCAACGGCTTTTATTTAATATGGCAGGAACATAGTTTAACAGGTTCTGAACCAGTAGCATCTGCAATTGCCTGGGTATTCCAGTGGATGAATCCGACGATTGCTGCTGTCTTGTTCTTCGTTATGTGGTGGGCACACTTGTTGGCGTTATTAGCATTCCTTGTTTATATCCCGCAAGGTAAGCACTTCCACTTAATTACGTCGATTTTCAACGTTTATTACAACCGTCAAGACCGTATTGGCACATTACGTCCAATCGATTTTGCTGCATTGGAAGAAGCGGAAGATGAAGAAAGTATGCCGCCGCTTGGAGTCGGAAAAATTCACGATTTCACGCAAAAGCAAATGCTTGATCTGTATGCATGTGTAGAATGTGGACGTTGTACGAATATGTGTCCGGCAACAGGTACAGGAAAAATGCTGTCACCGATGGACCTGATCGTAAAATTACGAGACCATCTAACATTTACCGGTGCAGTTGAGCTAAAGAAAAAGCCTTGGGTACCATTCTCATTCTTTAATAATACACAAGGTAACCAATTGGCAATGGCTGCTGGTGCTGAAGGTGCAGTAATTGAAGACATTTACAGCCCGTCATTAATCGGCGATGTTATTACAGAAGAAGAAATCTGGGCTTGTACAACATGCCGTAACTGTGAAGATCAATGTCCGGTAATGAATGAGCATGTTGATAAAATTATTGATTTACGACGTTATTTAACAATGACTGAAGGTAAAGTGAATCCGGATGCCCAACGCGCAATGACAAACATTGAGCGCCAAGGGAATCCATGGGGCTTAAACCGTAAAGAAAAAGAAAACTGGAGAGAACTGGACGAAACAGTACACGTTCCAACAGTAAAAGAATTGAAAAAATCAGGCGAAGAAATGGAATATTTATTCTGGGTCGGTTCAATGGGTTCATTTGATAACCGCTCACAAAAAATTGCATTGGCATTCGCTAAATTAATGAATAAAGCAGGCGTTAAGTTTGCCATTTTAGGTAACAAAGAAAAGAACTCTGGAGATACACCACGCCGCTTAGGTAACGAATTCCTGTTCCAAGAGCTTGCAACAGCCAACATTGACGAATTTGAGAAAAATGACGTGACGAAAATTGTAACGATTGACCCGCACGCATACAACATTTTCAAAAATGAATATCAGGATTTCGGCTGGAAAGGTGAAGTACTTCACCATACAGAATTACTATACGATCTGATTCAGGAAGGCCGTTTAACAATGGATTACCGTGTGGATGAAACGATTGTATTCCACGATTCATGTTACTTAGGACGCTATAATGATGTATTCGACCCGCCACGTGAAATTTTAAAAGGTATTGCAGGCGTGAAGCTAGTTGAAATGGAGCGTAATCGTGAAGACGGTATGTGCTGTGGTGCAGGCGGTGGCTTAATGTGGATGGAAGAGCATGTCGGAAACCGTATTAACGTTGCACGTACAGAACAGGCAATTGCAACACAGGCATCGGTTATTTCTTCAGGCTGTCCTTACTGTTTAACAATGCTTTCGGATGGAACGAAAGCAAAAGAAGTGGAAGATACAGTCGGCACTTACGATATTGCTGAAATTTTAGAGCGTGCAGTATTCGGAACACCGGAAAAAGTGCAAGTTCAACAAGTGCAAGAAGAAGTAGTAGAAGAAACAGTTGCTTCACCTGTAGAACCGATTGAAGTTGAGAAACAAGCATCAGCAGTTGAAACTTCATCACTTACAGAAGAGCAGCAAGTGGCAACAGATACGGCACCTGCTGAAAATGAAAATAACGATCAAAACAAGTAAAAATAGAATTAACGAGAATAAAATTTATAGTCAGTATATTTGAATAATTTGTTGCGAATTCAAATGGGTTTTAATACAATGAAAGTAAGCGAAGAAATGAGAGTAGTAAATACTCTCATTTTTTTCTAAATATTGATTGAGCGAGCGTTCAGTCGAATTACTAATTACAGACTGCAAACAGTGTTTCTATTAGTAAATGATGGGGATTGTTACTAATAGATTAATAGCCTGCAGGAACTTCACAATACGGATGGCGATGTACAAAATTCGGATTAATTCAAACAAAGGGGTGTATGGATTGTCGAGAACAGTCATTTTAGACGGCGCACGAACACCATTCGGTAAATTTGGTGGTGCATTAAGTTCATTAACAGCAAGTGATTTAGGCGGAATTGCAATTAAAGAAGCATTGGTAAAGGCCAATGTATCAGCAGATGAGGTAAATGAAGTCATTATTGGAACCGTATTGCAGGCGGGACAGGGGCAAATCCCTTCACGGCAAGCTGCAACAAAAGCGGGAATTCCTTGGAATGTGAAAACCGAAACAATTAACAAAGTATGTGCTTCAGGCATGCGCAGTGTTACTCTTGCCGATCAGCTTATTCGATTAGGGGACGAAGAAGTAATTGTGGCAGGTGGAATGGAATCGATGTCAAACGCACCGTACTATATGCCAAAAGGTAGATTTGGTTTGCGTATGGGAGATGCTAGTTTAGTAGATGGCATGATTTATGATGGTTTGTCTTGTGCCTTCCATCCGAAACAAGTGCATATGGGCATTTACGGTAATAGCACAGCGAACAAGTTTGAGATTTCTCGTGAACAGCAGGATGCATGGGCGGTACGTAGCCATGAAAAAGCATTGGCGGCAATGGACTCAGGGAAATTTGCAGAGGAAATCGTAGCAGTGGAAATTCCACAGCGTAAAGGCGAACCACTTCGTATTGAGACGGACGAGGCACCGCGAGCAGGGACAACATTGGAAACGCTAACAAAATTAAAGTCGGCATTCAGCAGTGACGGTACAATTACAGCTGGTAATGCTCCAGGTGTGAATGACGGAGCATGTGCACTAGTACTAATGAGTGAAGAAAAAGCACATCAGGAAAACCGTCAGCCACTTGCAACAATTCTCGCGCATGCGGAAGTAGGGGTAGCACCTGAAGATTTCCCGCAAACACCGGGACTTGTAATAAATGAGTTGCTAAAAAAATCTGGCAAAACATTGGAAGACATTGATTTAATCGAAATTAATGAAGCATTCGCAGCGGTTGCTCTTGTAAGCAATCAAATAAGCGGACTGGAAGAGAGCAAAGTAAATGTTAACGGGGGTGCCGTAGCTTTAGGACATCCGATTGGAGCAAGTGGTGCCCGTATTATATTAACACTCGCTTACGAACTGAAGCGTCGTGGGGGCGGTCTAGGAATTGCGGCTATTTGTTCTGGCGGCGGTCAAGGGGACGCGGTATTAATCGAAGTAACAAACTAAGGGGATGAAATAAATGGCAATTCAAAAAGTAATGGTTATCGGCGCAGGGCAAATGGGTTCCGGGATCGCACAAGTTTGTGCACAGGCAGGCTATGAAGTCATTTTGAATGATATGAAGGATGAGTTTTTCGAACGCGGTTTAAATACCATAACGAAAAATTTGGCACGCGATGTTGAAAAGGGCCGTAAAACAGAAGAAGAAAAATCGGCTGTTTTAGCTCGAATTACTAAATCATTGACGATTGAAGATGCAAGAGACGCGGACATTATCATTGAAGCGGCAGTTGAAAACATGGATATTAAACAATCGATTTTTAAGCAGCTTGATGAAATTGCACCTAAGCATGCCATTTTAGCGACGAATACATCGAGTTTACCGATTACCGAAATTGCGGCAGTGACAAAACGTCCTGAGCAAGTAATTGGTATGCACTTCATGAATCCGGTTCCAGTCATGAAGCTTGTTGAAATTATTCGCGGATTGGCAACAGCGGATGAAGTGTATGAAACGGTTGCTGAAATGACAAAGCAGCTGGGGAAAACAGGTGTGGAAGTAAATGATTTCCCGGGCTTTATTTCAAATCGTATTTTATTGCCAATGATCAATGAAGCAATTTATGCATTGTATGAAGGCGTAGCGTCGAAAGAAGCAATTGACGATGTGATGAAAATGGGGATGAACCATCCGATGGGTCCATTAACATTAGCTGATTTTATCGGGTTGGATACATGCTTGTCGATTATGGAAATTTTACACGAAGGACTAGGTGACAGTAAGTATCGTCCATGTCCGTTATTACGCAAATATGTGGCAGCCGGCTGGTTAGGCAAAAAGAGCGGTCGAGGGTTCTACATATACGAAAGCTGAGGGACTTCTATGAATTTACAATTTACTGATGAGCAGTTGATGATGCGTAACATGGTTCGTGATTTTGCTAAAACCGAAATTGAACCGTTTATCGAGCAAATGGAAGCGGGAGAGTTTCCGAGGCATTTGCTGACGAAAATGGGTGAGCTTGGTCTGATGGGAATTACTGCACCTGCTGAATATGGCGGGGCGGAAATGGATTTTACTTCCTACATTATAGCGATTCATGAGCTGTCGAAAGTAAGTGCGGTAATGGGTGTTATTTTATCAGTGCATACTTCTGTCGGCACAAATCCGATATTATATTTCGGCAATGAAGAACAAAAGAAAAAGTATGTACCGAAGCTAGCAAGTGGAGAATCGATCGGAGCATTTTGTTTAACAGAGCCAAGTGCCGGTAGTGATGCAGGTTCACTGAAAACTCGGGCAGTTCGTGACGGCGAACATTATGTGCTGGACGGCGCAAAAGTGTTTATTACAAATGGCGGGGAAGCCGATGTGTATATCGTCTTTGCTTCTACCGATCCGGAAGCAGGTTCTCGGGGGATTTCCGCATTTATCGTAGAGAAAAATACACCAGGTCTGATAATCGGAAAAGACGAGCGAAAAATGGGTCTTCACGGTTCTCGTACAGTTCAGCTTACATTTGAAAACATGCGCGTTCCTGCAGAAAACTTGCTCGGGGAAGTAGGGGATGGCTTTAAAATTGCATTGGCCAACTTGGATGTAGGACGAATCGGCATTGCAGCTCAAAGTTTAGGAATTGCCGAAGCAGCATTGGAAGCGGCAACTGCCTATGCAAAAGAGCGGATACAGTTCGGAAAGCCAATTGCCCAGCAGCAAGGGGTCGGCTTCAAGCTTGCCGATATGGCAACAGCAGTGGAAGCTTCGAAACTGCTTGTCTACCGAGCTGCCAACATGCGCAGTGAAGGGCTGTCATGCGGAAAAGAAGCATCGATGGCAAAACTGTTCGCTTCTCAAACAGCGATGGATACAGCGATAGAAGCCGTACAAATATTAGGCGGCTACGGCTATACCGAAGACTATCCGGTGGAACGCTATTTCCGCGACGCAAAAGTTACACAAATTTACGAAGGCACAAGCGAAATCCAGCGCATCGTTATTAGTAAGCATGTGATGGGATAACGTACTTAAAAATATTGTTGATTGAAGTGGAGGTTCGACTCCAGCGGGAAAAGCACGACGCCTGAGACTAGGAACAAAAGCTAAGAACGCCACGTCCTGTGGCAACGCTTTTGTGACCAACATCCGTGTTGGCCTCGTGCCCGTGGAAAGCGTAACCGTAACGGAAATCAACGGGTAATCTAATTTAAAGGGGATATGGGGATATGAACTTTCAATTATCAGAAGAACACCAACAATTACGCGAAATGATTCGCGATTTTGCAATCAATGAAGTAGCACCAACAGCAGAGCACCGCGATGAGCACGAAGAATTTGACCGCGGCATTTTCGATAAAATGGCCGAGCTAGGCTTAACAGGTATTCCTTGGCCGGAAGAATACGGCGGAGCTGGGTTTGACTACTTGGCATACTGTATCGCAGTTGAAGAATTATCACGTGTTTGTGCATCGACAGGGGTAACATTGTCAGCACATACATCACTTGCAGGCTGGCCGATTTTCAAATTCGGTAACGAAGAGCAAAAGCAAAAATATCTTCGTCCAATGGCAGAAGGTAAGAAGATCGGTGCTTACGGTTTAACAGAGCCAGGTTCAGGTAGTGATGCAGGCGGAATGAAAACATATGCCGTAAAAGACGGGGACGACTATATTTTAAACGGTTCGAAAATCTTCATTACAAATGGTGGAGTGGCAGATATTTATGTCGTATTTGCGGTAACAGATCCGGAAGCGAAAAATGGTACGACTGCCTTTATCGTTGAAGCAGACTATCCAGGCTTCTCTGTAGGGAAAAAAGAGAAGAAACTAGGAATTCGTTCATCTCCAACGACAGAGATTATTTTTGACAACTGCCGGGTACCAAAAGAAAACGTACTAGGTGAAGAAGGTCAAGGTTTCATTATCGCGATGAAAACGCTTGATGGCGGCCGTAACGGAATTGCAGCACAAGCGGTTGGGATTGCACAGGGTGCATTGGATGCAGCGGTTGATTATGCAAAAGAGCGTGTTCAATTCGGCAAGCCGATTACTGCAAACCAAGGGATTTCATTCAAGTTAGCGGATATGGCAACAGAAATTGAAGCTTCACGTTTATTGACGTACCAGGCGGCATGGTTGGAATCAAATGACTTACCATACGGAAAAGCATCGGCAATGGCAAAACTGCTTGCGGGTGATACAGCGATGAAAGTAACGACAGAAGCTGTTCAAGTTTTCGGAGGCTATGGCTATACGAAAGATTACCCGGTAGAGCGTTATATGCGCGATGCGAAGATTACGCAAATTTATGAAGGTACACAAGAAATCCAACGCCTTGTAATTTCGCGTATGATCACGAAATAGCCTATGGCGAAAAATGATAAGCTGCACGTCCAATCGTCAATAAAAGATGAAAATAAAATTATTGCCCGCCGTCAGCAAATTATCGATGCTGGTGTGAAGCTTTTCAAAGAAAAAGGCTTCCACCGTGCAACTACAAGGGAACTTGCAAAAGCAGCCGGTTTTTCTATCGGGACTTTATATGAATATATTCGTACAAAAGAAGATGTTTTATTTTTAGTTTGTGACAATATCTTCAATGAAGTAACGAAATGCTTAACCGATTTCCCGTCCGATTCAAGTACAATCGAAGGTTTGAAACAGGCGATCCGTCATTATTATTTACTAATTGATCAAATGCCTGAGGAGTTTACGATTATGTATCAAGAAACGAAGTCATTGCAAAAAGCTGCGATGCATTACATTCTCGATAAAGAACTTGAAATGGTCGCTATTTTTGAACGCATATTAAAGGACTGTGTGGAGGCCGGTAATTTATCGCTTTCTGAAGATGCAATCTATTTAGCAGCAAACCACATCGTCGTACAGGGGCAAAGTTGGGCATTCCGCAAATGGGCACTGCAAAAACGATACACGATCGATCAATATATAAAATTGCAAACAACAATGTTTTTACAAGGCATTATGCAGTTTGAAAATTAGGAAAGGAGAATCGCCATGTAGAGCAACTAGTTAAACAGTTTGCTTCGCATGGCGATTTTTCATTATTCCAACATAACAAAGGGGTTATTAAAATGGGGAAAACTGAAGTATACAAACCAAAAAATCATATTCGCTTTGTCACAGCATCGAGCCTTTTTGATGGGCATGATGCTTCAATAAATATTATGCGCCGAATTTTACAGTCAAGTGGGGCTGAGGTCATTCATTTAGGCCACAATCGTTCTGTAGAGGAAGTGGTTAATGCTGCAATACAGGAAGATGCGCAAGGGGTGGCACTATCTTCATATCAGGGCGGTCATATTGAATATTTCAAATATATGTACGATCTGCTTCGCGATAAAGGGGCACCACATATTAAAATTTACGGTGGCGGCGGTGGTGTAATATTGCCGCGCGAAATTAAGGAACTGCATGATTATGGCATTGCCGGCATTTTTTCACCGGAAGATGGGCGCCAATTAGGTTTACAAGGGATGATAAACAAAAAGCTTGAAGGTGCAGATTTTTCTACACTAAAAGGAAATTACAAAGAACTTTTAGAACAACTTTCGACTGATACGCCGGAAATTTTGGCGAATTTAATTACAGCTGCCGAAGTTGGCGGGGATGCAGAAATTGAAGAAATGCTGCAACTTGCACGAACTAAAAGCTTAAACACACCGGTTATTGGGATTACCGGTACAGGCGGCGCAGGGAAATCTTCGCTGACAGACGAACTTATCCGCCGATTCCTGCAAGAATTCCCGGATAAGAAACTTGCCATTATATCGGTTGACCCGACAAAACAAAAAACAGGCGGGGCTTTATTAGGTGACCGTATCCGTATGAATGCCATCTTTAATAATCGCGTTTACATGCGCAGTTTGGCAACACGCGGCTCGCATACGGAATTATCAAGTTCGATTGGTGATGTACTCGATGTTGTACGCACAGCAGGATTTGATTTAATCCTTGTTGAAACAAGTGGTATCGGGCAAGGGGATGCTGAAATTACGAAACATACAGACCTTTCGATGTATGTAATGACGAGCGAATTCGGTGCCCCGACACAGCTTGAAAAAATCGACATGATTGATTTTGCGGATTTGATTGCGATCAACAAATTTGAACGAAAAGGTTCTGAAGATGCATTGCGTCAAGTTCAGAAACAATTCCAGCGTTCACGTGAATTATGGGAAGAACCACTTGATCATATGCCTGTATTCGGGACGATCGCTTCGCAGTTCAACGATTTAGGGACGAACTCATTATTTGCGGCTCTTGTAGCGAAAATTAATGAGAAGTTCGGTTTAGATTGGGAAACTTCGTATGAGCAATTTGTGAAAACGCAAAAGCAAAACATTGTTATTCCGAATGACCGTCGCTATTACTTGCGCGAAATCTCGGAAACAATCAGAAATTATCATAAGCATGCAGAACAGCAGGCATTACTGGCAACGAAGTGGTATCAGCTTGAAGGAACGAAAGCACTGCTTCCGGAAAGTGAAACAGCATTAACTGCATCAATTGATTCTTTACTGGAAGGCGTTCAAAATGAATTAACTGCGGAGTCGAAGCGTATACTGAAAAATTGGAATGCATTAAAAGAAGCTTACGCTGGCGACGAACTCATTACGAAAGTGCGTAATAAGGAGATTAAAACCATTTTACGTACCGAGTCTCTGTCAGGCTTGAAGATTCCGAAAGTCGCGTTGCCGAACTTTAAAGATTACGGTGAAATTTTACGCTGGGTGTATAAAGAAAATGTACCAGGTGAATTCCCTTATACAGCAGGTGTTTTCCCGTTCAAACGAGAAGGAGAAGACCCGAAACGTCAATTTGCGGGTGAAGGGACTCCTGAGCGTACAAATAAACGGTTCCACTATTTATCTAAAGATGATGATGCAAAGCGTTTATCGACGGCATTTGATTCAGTAACGTTATATGGAGAAGATCCTCATACACGTCCTGACATATACGGAAAAGTAGGGGAGTCTGGCGTAAGCATCTGTACATTGGATGATATGAAAAAGCTTTATGCAGGCTTCGATCTATGTGCACCTTCTACATCTGTATCGATGACGATTAACGGACCTGCACCAATTATTTTGGCAATGTTTATGAATACAGCAATCGACCAGCAAGTACAAAAGCGTGAACAGGAGTTGGGCCGTACTTTAACGGTGGAAGAATTTACAGAAACACGTGAACAGACATTGCAAGTAGTGCGCGGTACCGTACAGGCGGATATTTTAAAAGAGGATCAGGGGCAAAATACATGTATTTTCTCAACAGAATTTGCACTGCGTATGATGGGCGATATCCAACAATATTTCATCGATCATAAAGTAAGAAATTATTACTCGGTATCCATTTCAGGCTACCATATCGCCGAAGCAGGAGCGAATCCGATTTCGCAGCTTGCATTTACATTGGCAAACGGTTTTACGTATGTTGAATATTATTTAAGCCGCGGTATGAATATCGATGATTTTGCACCGAACTTAAGTTTCTTCTTCTCGAACGGTCTTGACCCTGAATATACAGTCATCGGTCGTGTAGCACGTCGCATCTGGGCTGTTGTCATGCGTGAAAAGTACGGCGCAAATGACCGCTCACAAAAGCTGAAATACCATATTCAAACTTCGGGCCGCAGTCTGCATGCACAGGAAATCGATTTCAATGATATTCGTACAACACTGCAGGCATTGATGGCATTGCAGGACAACTGTAACTCACTGCATACAAATGCATACGATGAGGCAATTACTACGCCTACTGAAGAATCGGTACGACGCGCGATGGCGATTCAAATGATTATTACAAAGGAACACGGCTTATCAAAAAACGAAAACCCGTTACAAGGGGCATTCATTATCGAAGAGCTTACACAACTAGTAGAGCAGGCGGTGCTGGAAGAGTTTGACCGCATGAATGATCGCGGCGGGGTACTTGGTGCGATGGAAACACAATATCAGCGCGGGAAAATCCAAGAAGAATCGATGCACTATGAGCATTTAAAACATTCAGGACAACTGCCGATTATTGGCGTAAACACGTATTTAAACCCGAATCCGCCATCTGAAGAAGCGATCAATAACATGGAGATTGCACGTGCATCTAAAGAAGAAAAAGATCTACAAATTGCAAACTTGGCAGGCTTTAAAGAAGCGAATGCGGACAATAGTCAAAAAGCGCTAGATCAATTAAAGGAAGTCGCAAAAACAGGCGGCAATATTTTTGAAGAACTAATGGAAACAGTTAAAGTAGCAAGCCTTGGCCAAATTACTCAGGCCCTCTATGAAGTAGGCGGCCAATACCGCCGTAATATGTAAGGGATAGATTTGTTGTTGGCAGCTTGCAGAAAACAACTTAATAACTAGCCTTTTTTACTTAGTTATTTGAAAAAAAAGCAAAAAAATGAACTTAGAATACCACGAGTGCGGAAATTTTCGTTATACTAGTAAATACATGGACGATCTGATGAAGGAAGGTGCGCAATAGTGCAACAATATGTACATTATATTTTAATTTTAGCATGCCTAATTGCAACCTTCTTTTTATATAACCGACAATTAGCAGCAATCCCTTTGCTGCTTTTATCCTTTATTTTATTTTATGTTGCCTATAAAAAAGTAACAAATTTAAAAAACAAGAAATGAAACTAGCATAGTGATAGCATGTTTGTATATAATGGGTATTATGCTTATATCCATCCAGTTGTTGTACAAGCAACAGCAGAACGGGTATAAGATCTTCGGCAGATGGTAAGGATTTGGAAGACGAATCCAGACGCAATTACGCCGAGTCGTAATTGATAAATAGACATGTAAGGATGGAAAGGACGTGCACGATTTGAACTTTCGTGGTATGACAGATGAACAATTAGCAGAAGAGTCATTAATCGACTTAGCATACGCACTATTAGAAGATAAAAAACAAGCAATGCCATTAAATGAATTATTAAAAGGTATTCAAGCATTAAATGGGATTTCGGATGAAGATTTAAAATCACGTTTAGTGCAATTTTATACTGACTTAAACGTAGAAGGCCGTTTTTTATTAAACCAAGAAAATGGCTGGGGTTTACGTGAGTGGTATAAAGTAGAAACAATCGAAGAAGAAACAGCGCCAACAATTAAGACACGTAAGAAGAAAGCAAAAGCTGTTGACGACGAAGATGAAGATGAAGTTATCGACCTTGAAGAAGAGGATGTTTTATTCGAGGAAGATTACGATGAATTCGTTGACGACGAAGAAGAAGAGGAAGAAGTGGATGAGGACATCGACTTCGTTGAAGAAGACATAGAAGAAATCGATCCTGACATCGATGAAGAACTAATCGATGAAGATGATACATTTATTATCGAGGATGATGATGAAGAAGAAATAGATGAAGAGTTAGACGAAGAAGACGAAGAGTTAAAATAAGTATTTTCACATTGGAAATTGAAAGTGCTTGACTTCTATTTCAGTTCCGTATAATCTTTTACTTGGGCTCCTTTAAAAAGGAGATTGACCGTATAAGTTATACGCTCCCCCTGCAAAATAGTGCAGGAGGAGCGTTTTTTATTTTTTCTGGCGTTTTTATCCCGCATTAACGGGTGATAAGATTCCGCGGGAGATCAACTCCCCGTAAAATCCAGATTGGTTCAACTAATAATCCGAGGGGATGGGCTAAAATCCCCAATGATTGGTAGTTTCACTTTATTAGAAAAACATTCCCTTGCATTTAGGAAGCAATAGAGTGTTTTTCTAATTTGTTTTAAAAGAAGGAGGAATTTGTATGACAAAGTATATTTTCGTAACAGGTGGGGTAGTTTCATCACTTGGTAAAGGGATTGTAGCAGCATCATTAGGTCGTTTATTAAAAAATCGTGGATTGGAAGTAACAATTCAAAAATTTGATCCATATTTAAATATTGATCCAGGTACAATGAGCCCTTACCAGCATGGTGAAGTATTCGTTACAGATGATGGTGCAGAAGCGGACTTAGACTTAGGTCACTATGAGCGATTCATCGATATTAATCTTGGTAAACACTCAACTGTTACTTCAGGTAAAGTATATCAATCGGTATTAAATAAAGAGCGCCGCGGTGACTACAATGGTGGTACAGTTCAAGTAATTCCTCACGTAACAAATGAAATTAAAGACCGTGTACAACGTGCTGGCCGTGAAACTTCTGCTGAAGTTGTTATTACGGAAATCGGTGGTACAGTAGGTGACTTTGAATCACTTTCATTCCTTGAAGCGATTCGTCAAATGCGCCGTGATTTAGGCCATGAAAATGTAATGTACATCCACTGTACATTAATGCCTTATATTGCAGCCGCTGGTGAAATGAAAACAAAACCGACACAGCACTCTGTTAAAGAGTTACGTTCATTAGGTATTCAGCCAAATATTATAGTATTACGTACAGAACAACCAGTGCCGCAGGACATGAAAGAAAAAATCGCGTTATTCTGTGACGTAAAACCTTCTGATATTATCGAATCACGTGATGCAGAACATTTATACGAAGTTCCATTAAATCTTCATGCACAAGGCTTTGACCAAATCGTTCTTGATCATTTCGGTATTACAGCGCCGAAAGCAGATATGACAGATTGGAAAGAGCTTGTACATTTAGTGAAAAACTTGGAGCACAAAACACGTATCGCTTTAGTAGGGAAATACGTAGAATTGCAAGATGCTTATATTTCAGTTGTTGAAGCATTAAAACATGCAGGTTATGTATACAATTCGGATATCGAAATCGACTGGATCAATGCTGAGCATGTTACAGCGGAAAATGTTGATGAGTTGTTAGGACAAGCAGACGGTATTTTAGTACCAGGTGGTTTCGGCGACCGTGGTGTTGAAGGGAAAATCGAATCTATCCGTTATGCACGTGAAAACGATGTACCGTTCTTCGGTATTTGCCTAGGTATGCAAATGGCGACAGTAGAATTTGCGCGTAATGTTATGGGCTTGGAAGGCGCACATTCAACAGAACTGGACAAAAACACGAAGTATCCGATTATCGATTTCTTACCAGATCAAACAGAAGATACAGATATCGGCGGAACATTACGTCTTGGTTTATATCCATGTAAATTAAAAGAAGGATCTCGTGCACGCGCGGCTTACAATGGTGAAGAGTTAGTATACGAACGTCACCGTCACCGTTACGAGTTCAACAATGAATTCCGTGAAGCAATGGAAGCGGAAGGTATGGTATTCTCAGGATTATCTCCTAACAACAAATTAGTAGAAATTGTTGAACTACCAGAGAAGAAATTCTTTGTTGCGGGTCAGTTCCACCCGGAATTAATTTCACGACCACAACGTCCACAACCATTATTCCGTGAGTTTGTTGGCGCAGCATTTAATAATAAAAAATAAAGAGTTGGGGCAAAAGCAGTTCCAAAATTAAAAGCAGCTCAATTTTACGATAGTAAAGTTTGAGCTGCTTAATTTGTATACCTAATTTGTATCCATTGTTCTCCGTTACGGCGGACGCTTTCCTGGGGGCACGAGGCCAACACGATGTTGGTCACAAAAGCGTTGCCACAGGACGTGGTGCTCCTAGCTTTTGTTCCAAGTCTCTCCCACGTGCTTGTCCCCTGGGAGTAGCCGCCTTCACTCCGAACAACTAATTTTCCTTCTATATCAAAGAAAGGCGCATATAAATTCAAAAATACAAAAGACGACCCCCATACCAGTATGGATTAAGAGTCGCCAATAATTTATGCGAATGGTGATGGATGGCCGTCCATTAATTCGTCATCCTCTTCATCATCGTCTACGAGCATTTCATCGAATTCCATCTTAATTGCTTCATAAATATATAAAGCTGCTATAAGATGCGGAAAAACGATGCGTTCGCCGAGCTTTGTCGGATGCGGTAAAATGCCGCCACGCACTTTTAATGAAATATACGTATAAGCAAGGTCGCTTAAAGGATTGTCGTCACTGGCCACTTCACTTGCGACAGCCGCAAATGGAATGAATTCTGCATGCAGTTGCTGTGCGAGCTTTAATGCTTGTTCATCTGTAGCATGACGCGTAAAAATAATTACACGGTCAGCAGGCATTAGTTCGACCTCTTCTGTATAACGTGCAAATTTAGTGAATGTACCTGCACCAAGCTCTGCATTTACCGCAACAGCTTCCATTTCACCAAATGCCGCAAAGTAAATTGTTCCTTGTCCGATTGCTGCCTGTGCCAATAATCGTGCAGTTTCCTCAATTGTTTCTTCTTCAGTTTGCTGTATGCGCTGTAGAAGGCCTGTTAATTGCGTAGTTAAAATTTTAGACATATTTACACCTCAAAGTTATTATAAAATTGTGCACATAAAAAAGCAAAAGCACAAACTCTCTCTATAAAAGAGGGGAAATCAATTTAGTAATAGAATGTAACTTATATAAAGTGAAACTTCAATCAGTGGGGTTTTCTTGCCCACTGATTGTTAGTTGAACCGATCGGGCATTTATGGGTAGTTGAGTTACCGCCTATCCTTTTCGCACTTGAGAAGTCTAGAGGCGGGAGTCTTACTACCCGTTAATGCGGGATAAATTATTATTGTAATGGGGGATCACATTGAAGGGGATACTAATAGTAGATGATCAGCAGGGGATAAGGATGCTTCTAAATGAAGTGTTTAAAAAAGAAGGATTTACGACTTATTTAGCGGCAAACGGTTTTGATGCAATAAAAATTGCACAGGAAAATGAGCTCGATTGTGTTCTACTGGATATGAAAATACCCGGAATGGACGGTCTGGAAATTTTAGCACGTTTGAAAGAAGAACACCCGGAGCTGCCTGTAATGATGATGACTGCTTATGTTGAACAGCATATGATGGACACTGCAAACGAATTAGGTGTGTTGAAATACTTTACAAAACCTTTTAATATTTTTGAAGTACGTGATGAAGTTAATAAACTAGTAGAAAAGGCTGAAAAAATATAAATGAAACAGGCGAGCAGGCAGTAGCGCATACTGTCTGTTTTTGTTATGATTAATCTAAATGTTTTTGTCAATTCATGTGATTTTGCATAGAATAGACGATGAAAAAAATACTTAAAAAAAGCATTTTGCGCAAACTATGTTTTTCTAGCAGCAAACTATTTATGTATCTTCGAGGAGGATTTTAATAATGGCATTAGTTTCAATGAAAGAAATGTTAATTAAAGCAAAAGCGGAAGGTTATGCAGTAGGTCAATTCAATATTAACAATTTAGAATGGACGCAAGCCATTTTACAAGCAGCAGAAGAAGAAAAGTCACCAGTAATTCTAGGTGTTTCTGAAGGTGCCGGAAAATATATGGGCGGTTTCATTGCTGTTGTAAAAATGGTTGAAGGCTTAATGGAAAGCTACAAAACAACTGTTCCAGTAGCAATTCATTTAGATCATGGTTCAAGCTTCGATAAATGTAAAGAAGCGATCGATGCTGGTTTTACTTCTGTAATGATTGACGCTTCACATCATCCATTCGAAGAAAATATCCAAACGACTAAAGAAGTTGTCGACTATGCGCACGCAAAAGGCGTATCTGTTGAAGCAGAACTTGGTACTGTAGGCGGCGAGGAAGACGGTGTCATTGGTGGCATTATGTACGCAAACCCGCAAGAATGTAAATCATTAGTTGAAGCTACAGGTATCGACTGTTTAGCTCCAGCATTAGGTTCAGTTCACGGTCCTTACAAAGGCGAACCAAACTTAGGATTTGCTGAAATGGAAGAAATCTCAACATTAACAGATGTTCCGTTAGTATTACATGGTGGAACAGGTATTCCGACAAAAGATATTCAACGTTCAATTTCTTTAGGTACAGCAAAAATTAATGTAAACACAGAAAACCAAATCTCGGCTACGAAAGTAATCCGTGAGTTTTTAGAAAATGATAAGAAAACATATGATCCACGTAAATATTTAGGTCCAGCTCGTGAAGCGATTAAAGCGACAGTAATCGGTAAAATGCGCGAATTCGGCAGCTCTGGAAAAGCCTAAGCTTCTTGAGTTTAGAGGCAGAGTTTTACTACCCGTTAAAGCGGGATAAATGAATCCACAAAAGAAAAGTGCACAAACTATGCGTACTTTTCTTTGTGAACACGTGTTTTTCAACATAAGACATCTCGTTCACAAATGAGCGAGATGTGTTTTTATAATCAAATGTAAATCGGAGGCTATTATAATGAAATTTTTTATCGATACAGCAAACTTTGACGAAATTAAAGAAGCATACTCTTGGGGAATTCTTTCAGGTGTAACGACGAACCCATCATTAGTTGCAAAGGAATCAGGCGTGAATTTCCACGACCGCTTACGTGAAATTGCTGAGTTAGTAAACGGCTCGGTTTCTGGTGAAGTTATTTCTTTAGACGCAGAAGGAATGATTCGTGAAGGGGAAGAATTGGCTGCGATTCACCCGAATATTACAGTAAAACTTCCAATGACACCAGAAGGATTAAAAGCATGTAAACACTTCTCTGAAAAAGGCATCAAAACGAACGTGACATTAATTTTCTCTGCAAACCAAGCATTGATGGCGGCACGTGCAGGCGCATCTTATGTATCTCCATTCTTAGGACGTCTAGATGATATTGGTCAAGATGGCGTAGAATTAATCCGTGAAATTGCTGAAATGTTTGCTATCCACGAAATTGAAACGGAAATTATTGCCGCATCTATTCGTCACCCGCAACATATTACGCAAGCTGCATTAGCTGGCGCACATATTGCAACAACTCCATACAAAGTTTTACAGCAACTGTTTAATCATCCATTAACAGACAAGGGAATTGAAGGATTTTTAGCGGATTGGGCAAAGCGAGAAGGGAAATAATAAGAATAACTCACAGCAGTCGACTTATTATCAATTACGCCACGGCGTAATTGTGTCCAGATTTTTTTGAGTTTAGGCCTACAGGACGTGGGTAAGTCAGCCGTTGTCGCACGGCGACGTTTTTAGGCTGACTTCCTCATTAAAACATCCTTTAAAAAATCTGTGACATCTGCCAGAAGCTCATCTTCATTCAGCAGATGTCCGTAGACTTCTGCTGAATGAAGATGAAATTTGTCCAATCGTAAGGGAGAACACAAAATGGATGTTTATAAAATTCAGGGCGGAAATCGTCTAAAAGGTAAAATAACCGTTAGCGGTGCAAAAAATAGCGCAGTTGCTTTAATTCCTGCATCAATTTTGGCAGATTCTTCCGTTACCATTGGGGGAATTCCAGAAATTTCAGATGCATGGACGTTAAAAGCACTTCTAGAAGAAATTGGCGGAGAAGTAACATTCGAAAATGGCAAGATGACGATTGATCCATCAAAAATGGTTGCGATGCCGCTGCCAAACGGCAATGTAAAAAAATTGCGTGCTTCCTATTATATGATGGGTGCCATGCTGGGACGTTTTAAACAAGCGGTAATCGGCATGCCAGGCGGGTGTTTTTTAGGGCCACGTCCAATCGATCAACATATTAAAGGTTTTGAAGCTTTAGGAGCAAAAGTAACAAATGAGCACGGTGCGATTTACTTACGCGCAGATGAATTAATTGGTGCGAAAATTTATCTGGATGTTGCAAGTGTCGGCGCAACAATTAATATTATGCTGGCAGCAGTGCGGGCGAAAGGGAAAACTACAATCGAAAATGCAGCGAAAGAGCCTGAGATTATTGATGTTGCGACACTTTTAACAAATATGGGTGCCAATATTAAAGGCGCAGGAACGAGCGTTATCCGTATTGAAGGTGTCGATGAGCTAAAAGGTACGAAACATACAATTATACCGGATCGAATTGAAGCAGCTACATTTATGATTATGGCTGCAGCGATTGGTGATGGTGTACTTGTCGATAATGTCATTCCGCTTCACATGGAAGCCGTAACAGCTAAACTTCGCGAAATGGGTGTAACTGTGGAAGAGAATGAGGAAAGCATCTACATCTCCAAGCAAAAGAACCTGCAGGCGGTTGATGTAAAAACACTGGTCTATCCAGGATTCCCGACTGATGTTCAACAGCCTTTATCTGTATTAATGACACAGGCGGAAGGGACATCGATGATTACAGATACAATTTATTCTGCCCGATTCAAGCATATAGACGAACTGCGACGTATGAGTGCAAAAGCCCGTGTTGAAGGCAATACGGCCATCATTCAAGGACCTGCATCTTTGGAAGGATCCACGGTAACGGCAACAGATTTACGCGCGGGTGCTGCATTAGTATTGGCTGGACTTATCGCAAAAGGTGAAACAGAAATTCACGATATCTACCATATTGAACGCGGCTATAGTTCATTAATTGAAAAGCTTTGTGCAATTGGTGCAAATATTCGTAAAGAGTCCATTGTCATTAAAACAAAGAATAATGCATAAATTTGCTATAATTCGTGATCCGAATCGCGCAACGATGAGAGTATGATAATATATATTTGGATAATAAAAATATGTTAGTTCATAATACAATTCAAAAAAGCAGTTAATTTAGGCTGTTAAAATCGGTTTTAACCGATTACAGGAGGCAAACACAAAATGGAACGTAGTTTATCAATGGAAGTAGTACGTGTAACAGAAGCAGCAGCGATTGCATCAGCGAAATGGATGGGACGCGGACTTAAAAACGAAGCGGACGACGCAGCAACAACAGCGATGCGTGTTATGTTTGATACAATCCCAATGCATGCGACAGTTGTAATTGGTGAAGGAGAAATGGATGAGGCACCGATGCTTTATATCGGTGAAGAATTAGGGCTTCGAAATGGCGGACCTGAAGTTGATATCGCAGTAGATCCATTAGAAGGTACAAATATCGTAGCAAAAGGTACAAATGGCGCGATGACAGTACTGGCAATTGCAGACCGAGGCAATCTATTAAATGCGCCTGATATGTATATGGATAAAATAGCTGTAGGGCCGGAAGCGGCAGGTAAAGTTGATATTAACGCTTCTGTTACGTACAACTTATTGCAAGTGGCAAAAGCAAAAAACAAAGATATTTCCGATGTTGTAGCAACACTTTTAGACCGTCCACGTCATCAGCATATTGTCGATGAAATCCGTGAAGCCGGTGCACGTATTAAATTCATTCAAGACGGTGATGTAGGTGCAGCGATTAACACAGCATTCGATGAAACTGGTATCGATATTATGTTCGGTATGGGTGGCGCACCAGAAGGCGTTATTGCGGCAGTTGCGTTAAAATGTTTAGGTGGCGATTTCCAAGCGAAACTAGTACCTGAAGATGAAGAACAGCTTGCTCGTTGCGTAAAAATGGGAGTCGACGTAGATAAAGTATTAATGATGGAAGACCTAGTTAAAGGCGATGATGCTATTTTTGCAGCAACAGCTGTAACAGATTCGGAGCTTTTACGCGGTGTTCAATATAAAGGTTCCTATGCACTTACACATTCAGTTGTTATGCGTGCAAAAACAGGAACAGTACGCTTTATCGAAGGACGCCACAGCATTGATAAAAAACCAAAGTATGACCAAATTTAACTTCCCGTATAATGTAAGTAGCCTCAGATAGAAAATGCCCATTTTCAAATTACTTACACTATAATATAATAAATGCCCAGTGTAAAAACTGGGCATCTTTCAAATAAAGTGTAGTATACTTCTCTTACACAAATTCCTAAACATCTTTCAATAACTTAAAAAATTAAATTTTAATAGACTGGAGAAAACGTATGACAGCATTAACAATTGCTCAATTAGAAAGCATGACATTAAAAGAATTATATGCTTTGGCGAAGCAATACAAATTATCAAATGCTAGTAAGCTAAATAAAAAGGAACTAATTTTTGCAATCTTAAAAACCCGCTCTGAACAAGAAGGTTTCTTCTTCATGGAAGGTGTTTTAGAAATTATTCCTACAGACGGCTTCGGATTCCTGCGCCCGATTAACTATTCTCCTTCAAAAGAGGATATTTACATTTCTGCTTCCCAAATTCGTCGCTTCGATTTACGAAATGGTGATAAAGTTTCAGGTAAAGTTCGTCCGCCAAAAGAAAATGAACGTTATTATGGCCTATTGCAAGTTGATGCTGTAAATGGCGAAGATCCTGAAGTTGCAAAAGAGCGTGTGCATTTCCCGGCGTTAACGCCGCTTTATCCGGATCGCCATATTAAGTTGGAAACAGTACCTACAAAACTTTCAACACGTATTATGGATTTAGTAGCGCCTGTTGGTTTTGGTCAACGTGGATTAATTGTGGCACCGCCAAAAGCCGGTAAAACGTCTTTATTAAAAGAAATTGCCAACGCTATTACGACAAACCATCCGGAAGCGGAACTAATCGTCCTGCTAATCGATGAGCGTCCGGAAGAAGTAACGGATATCGAGCGCTCAGTAAATGCTGACGTTGTTTCTTCAACGTTTGATGAAGTGCCTGAAAATCATGTAAAAGTAGCAGAAATCGTATTGGAACGTGCACGACGTCTAGTAGAACAAAAACGCGATGTTATTATTTTAATGGATTCGATCACACGTTTGGCACGTGCCTATAACTTAGTGATTCCGCCAAGCGGCCGTACACTTTCAGGTGGTATTGACCCTGCTGCATTCCACCGTCCGAAACGTTTCTTCGGTTCTGCCCGCAATATTGAAGAGGGCGGCAGTTTAACAATTTTAGCGACTGCTCTTGTTGATACAGGCAGCCGTATGGACGAAGTAATTTATGAAGAATTTAAAGGAACGGGTAACCTGGAACTGCACTTGGATCGCAGCTTGGCAGAACGCCGTATTTTCCCTGCAATCGATATCCGCCGTTCAGGTACGCGTAAAGAAGAGCTTCTTATTCCGAAAGACCAGCTTGATAAATTATGGGCAATCCGTAAAACATTCAGCGATTCACATGATTTTGGTGAAAAGTTCTTACGCAAACTACGCACAACAAAAACAAACGAAGAATTCTTTGAAAAGCTTGATACAGATATGAAGAAAGCTACGAACGGTAAAGGGTTGTTATAGATTTTAGAAGATTGAGCGCGAATGGAAATCAAGTTCTTGATTTAGTGAGGAACTACATACATTCAATTTCGTAAAATAATATAAAATAGTTGCAACCTTTTTTAAAACTTGCTATACTTCTTTAAGTATGAAACGTGCACATATATAGCTGACCTCAACACATTACGTATGTAGTGACATATTCGGGCTATGTAAGGTGCAGTTCGAAAATACTCTGTTCCGGATGGTTCAGGGCGAGAGGAGAAAACGAATATGAAACAAGGTATCCACCCAGATTACAAAGTAGCAACAGTAACTTGCTCTTGTGGTAATTCTTTTGAAACAGGTTCAGTTAAAGAAAAGATCTCAATCGAGTTCTGTAACGAATGTCACCCATTCTATACAGGTCGTCAAAAGTTCGCTTCTGCTGACGGACGTGTAGATCGCTTCAACAAAAAATATGGTATGAAATAATACCTCTGCCCATTTCCGCATTGCTGGAAATGGGTTTTTAATTTTTTGAAGCACTGATTTCATTTTATTAGAAGATATTGAGCAGGTATTAGAACAGTTTTACAGGTTATTAGAAAATCTGAATCGTTTATTTGAAAACCTCCATCGGATAGTAGAAAAAGTACATATTATATTAGAACTTCAGACTTTTATTAGAAAAAATAAAAATATATTAGAAGAATTTAGAAGATATTAGAAAACTTTCGCACATGTTTTTCTAAAGAGAAATATTCTAATAAATAGAGGACCTTTTGCAATAGACGAATGGCAAAAAACTAGCTAAGATAAAAGAAGTGAAAAGTTGACCTTGAGTTTCATGCTCAAGGTTTTTTGTTGGTGAAAAACGAACTTGTAATTTTATTTAGAAACGGGGATAAATAAATGGCGCAATTATTTTATAAACATGGGGCAATGAATAGCGGGAAATCGATTGAAATTTTAAAAGTTGCCCACAATTATGAAGAACAGAATAAAGCGGTAATGATTTTTACTTCAGGAATTGATACGCGCGATGAAGTCGGTACGGTTTCAAGCCGAATTGGTTTAAGACGTCCGGCAGTTGCGGTTTTTGAAGATACAAATATATATGAAATCGTGGAAAAACACGAAGGAAAATTATATTGTGTACTAGTTGATGAAGTGCAATTTTTAACAAAAGAACATGTTTTGCAGCTGACTCAAATTGTAGATGAGCTGAACATTCCGGTTATGGGCTTTGGCTTAAAAAATGACTTCCAGAACGAACTGTTTGAAGGCAGCCGTTATATGACGATTTACGCGGATAAAATTGAGGAAATGAAAACAATTTGCTGGTTCTGCCATAAGAAAGCGACGATGAATTTACGAGTAGATGAAAATAAAAAACCAGTCCGTACAGGTGATCAAATTCAAATTGGGGGTAATGATAGTTATTACCCTGTTTGCCGCAAATGTCATTCCAATCCGCCACTATAATTTTAGGTGAAGAATAGATATTGAAACGACACTAGAAAATTTAAATATATGAGTGCGAATGTGTAAATGATATGAAGAAAGTTCAACATAGATGTAGCAACAACCGCAAAATTTCTTTATACTAGTAAAGGTGCATTTTAACGTGACTCGTGAGAAGACGAGTGAAATACAACTAATAACAAAATAACTTTTAGAGGTGAAATATAGATGTTTGATCGTTTACAGGCGGTTGAAGACCGTTACGAAAGATTAAATGAATTGCTAAGCGACCCGGATATCGTCAGCGATTCTAATAAGCTTCGCGAATATTCAAAAGAGCAATCCGATATTCAGGAAATGGTAGATGTATACCGTGTATACAAATCGGTGAAAGAGCAACTGGCAGATACACGCGAATTAATGGAAATTGAAAAAGATGCAGAAATGCTGGAGATGATGAAGGAAGAGTTTAATGATTTAAATAAACAAGTTCCGGAATTAGAAGAGCGTCTGCGAATTTTATTAATTCCTAAAGACCCGAATGATTCGAAAAACGTAATTATGGAGATCCGCGGAGCTGCTGGCGGTGACGAGGCTAATATTTTTGCAGGTGACTTATTCCGTATGTATACACGCTATGCGGAAACGCAAGGTTGGAAAGTGGATGTAATGGAAGCAACACCAAACCAGGCAGGCGGTTATAAAGAAGTAATCTTAATGATTAACGGTCAAGGTGCTTATTCGAAATTCAAATATGAAAACGGCGCACACCGTGTTCAACGTGTACCGGCGACAGAATCTCAAGGCCGTATCCATACATCAACTGCTACGGTTGCATGTTTACCGGAAGTTCATGTAGAAGATGTAGAAATTCATGAAAAAGATATTCGCGTTGATACATTCGCTTCATCTGGTGCGGGTGGTCAGTCGGTAAATACAACGATGTCAGCTGTTCGTATGACCCACTTACCGACAGGTGTTGTCGTTTCGATGCAAGATGAGCGTTCACAAATTAAGAACCGTGAAAAAGCGATGAAAATTTTAGTAGCGCGTGTAGCGGATAAACACCGTCAAGAAGCACAGGCTGAAATCGATGCAACACGTAAGACAGCAGTAGGAACAGGCGACCGTTCTGAACGTATCCGTACTTACAACTATCCACAAAACCGTGTAACAGATCACCGAATTGGTTTGACGATTCAAAAACTTGACCAAATCGTTGAAGGTAAATTGGATGAAATCATCGATGCACTTATTTTAGATGAGCAGGCAACACGCTTATCAAATTTAAATGAAGATGCATAAAACCATTTTTGAGGCCCTGAATGGGGCTTCTTCTTTTTTAGAGAAGAACGGTCGCGAAGGAAATGCCGCAAGAATTTTATTGCAGCATATTTTACAGACAAGCTATTCGGGTTTAATGATGAAGATGCACGATGTTCTACCTGAAGAGCAGCAACAGCAGTTCGATGATTTTATTCAAGAACATGTGAAAGGGCTTCCTGTACAATATATAACGGGTGTAGAAGAATTTTACGGCCGTACATTTGTAGTTGATGAATCGGTACTGATTCCTCGTCCGGAAACGGAAGAACTGGTTGTCGGAACGATTGAGCGTATTCGCAAGTTATTTGGGGATAATCAAAAGCTGAAGTTTGCCGATATTGGGACAGGCAGTGGTGCTATTGCTATTACGATGAAAAAAGAATGTCCGCAGCTTGATGTAACAGCAACAGATCTTTCCCCTGCAGCACTTGCAACAGCACAAAAAAACGCTGAGCAGCTGAAGGCAGAAATTGAATTTAAGCTCGGCGACTTAACAGAACCAATTGCGAATGAAAAATGGGATGTTGTACTTTCGAATCCGCCTTATATCGCCTATGAGGAAATGGAGGAGATGTCCGATGTTGTCGTAGCTCACGAACCGCATCAGGCATTATTTGCAGATGAAGATGGACTCTTGCTTTATCGTAAACTAGCAGAAAACTTACCGGCCCTTATGAAGAAACCGGCATTAATTGGTCTGGAAATAGGATATACACAAGGAGAAGCAGTAGCGGATTTTTTCAAAAAAAGCTTTCCAAATGCCTATGTATCAGTCGTTCAAGATATAAATAAAAAAGATCGTATTGTTTTTTGTGAGATTAGTGAATAAAAAATAGATTCCTTGTAAACAATGTTTGCAAGGGGGAATGATTATGTTACATGATTACGATATTCAAAATGAATCCAATCTATTTTTAGCGATTGCTAAATTACTAATAAGTGTTTTATTTCTATATTGTGCTGCTACATTTATACCTACTTTTGTAGATGATATCCGCATTGATCAAGGAGAAAGCAATGACCAGTTAAAATTCCGCGTTATTGCCAACAGTTCGACAAATGCCGACCAACTCATCAAGTATGAGGTAGTGGAAACAATTCAAACCTATTTGCAAAATACACCTGAATTTTCAGAAGATATCCACAGTGTGGAAAACATGTATCAGGAAATTCAGAAAACTTACCCACAATTAAAAATTACCTATAAGTTTGGGGATAACTTAATCCCTCCGAAATGGGTGGCTGGTCAGTTTTATCCGCAAAAAGAATATTATTCTGTTAACTTCATTATTGGGCAAGGTCGTGGCGAAAACTGGTTCTGTGCAGTATTCCCAACGCTTTGTATAGTTAATGAGCCGGTGGAAAATGAACGGCCGCCATTTTTTATTGCTGAATGGTGGGAGAAACATATGGAAAAAAGTGATCCACAAAACACAGAAGAACTTGTAGAAAATGATCCAACTTACTCACAATTTGTGGATAGTTAAATCAAACATTTACAGAAAGGAGGAGAAAGTAATGCACACTTTTCAATTAATTGTGGATGAATTTGTGGATAATTCAGAAAATTATACACAGGCTGTGGATTTATTAAATAACGGCGAAATAGTCGCTTTTCCGACAGAAACCGTATATGGCTTGGGTGCCGTTGCGACAAATGAGCAGGCAGTGAAGAAAATATTCGCTGCAAAAGGACGACCTTCGGATAATCCATTGATTGTTCATATCGGAACGGTGGAAGAAGTATCGCTGTATACAACAAATATTTCGGAAGTTGCCCAAAAATGTATGGAGGCTTTTTGGCCAGGTCCATTGACGCTTGTTATGGATGTTAAGCCGAAAGTTTTAGCGCCGAGTGTTACGGCAGGATTAGATACTGTTGGAATTCGTATGCCCGATCATCCAGTAGCACTGGAACTTCTTCAAACATTAAAGAAACCGTTAGCCGCGCCAAGTGCGAATCGCAGCGGCAAGCCTAGCCCGACGAAAGCTGAACATGTATTTGAGGATTTGCAAAACATTATTCCTTGTATTTTGGATGGTGGGATGACGGGAATCGGACTTGAATCGACCGTTTTGGATGTCACACTGGAAACACCCGTTATTTTGCGTCCGGGCGGAGTGACGAAAGAAATGCTCGAAGCAGTAATTGGACCAGTTGTTGAGCCAAGTCTGGAACAGCAGAAAATTGATTCGACACCGAAAGCGCCTGGTATGAAATATACCCATTATGCTCCGGATGCACCTGTCTATTTAATAGAAGCAAATAAAAAAGCGATTGAAACGGCTATTGCCGAATTAAAACCGGTACATAAAGTGGCCTTATTGGCACCGCAGAACTTTGAAGAGATCGAGGCCGATTATTATTTTTCATTCGGAAGTGCACATGATCTCGAACAAATGAGCGCTTCACTATATGATGCATTGCGTTCATGCGATAAAACGGATGCTACGATTATTTTAGCGACGGCAACATCAAAAACCGGTGTTGGTACAGCGATTATGAACCGTCTGGAAAAAGCTGCAGGCGGCAAATGGTATTCACTTTAAAAAATCAAACCACATCTTATAACAATGGGATGTGGTTTTTGTGTATAAACAAAAGGATATTTCCCCGCCCAAAAGCATAAATTACAACAGCGCTTAGTGGAAGAGGGGAATAGATGCAAGAAGTAGTTGCCGGGATCTTAATGTCGTTCGATGTCGTTGCACTGTATTTAATTGCTACAAATGTTAAGGCGAAATGGTTATTAGCTTTATGGACGGCCTTTTTACATATGCTTTTTCCGTTACTCGGTTACCGCTTTGGGGAATGGCTTGCCGTCTATTTAACAAACTGGGCATCAGGTCTTTCTACATTATTATTGTTTTTTGTTGGACTGCAATTACTGCTCTCGAAGAAAGATGAAAGTTTTCCTGCGATGTCTTTACCGATAATTGCGATTTTTGCAAGTATTGACACCTTTTCAGTTAGCCTATCTTTTGGTATGCTAAATTTACAAAAATATGTTTTTGTTATTAGTGCCGGCCTCTCGACATTCATATTGTCATATGCGGCATTGGTAATAGCGCAAAAATCACCAATTTTTAAGAATAATGCATTAAAGAAAGTAGCAGGACTCCTCCTGATTATTATGAGTGTGATGCTACTAAAATGGTAAATTAGAGGGTGTGAGGAACATTAATATTTATTTTATTTGTACAGGCAACACATGTAGAAGTCCTATGGCAGCAGCAATTTTACAAGCAAAAAACTATGAGAATATTACTGTGCGTTCAGCAGGTATTTATGCGCACGAAGGCAGTGACATGTCCCTGAACGCAAAGGAAATATTGCATAGAAAAAATATTTCGCAATCGCACCGTTCATCCCGATTTACGGTAGAAGATGCACAATGGGCGGACCTGATTTTAACGATGACGACCGTTCATAAAGAAATGGTCCTCCGTTTAGTAGAAGAAGCGGCACATAAAACGTTTACACTAAATGAGTATGTAGCGATGGAAACTGGACTGGATATTCAAGATCCATTCGGTGGAAACCTGCAAGTATATGAACAAACATACGAGCAATTGAACGAAGCAATCAACAAGCTGGAAACGAAATTGAAATTGGAGGATAAAATTTAACATGAACTCTCAGAAAAAGGTCTTTAGTTTGCGCAAGAAGCTCGTATTATTTGTCGGGATATTAGCGCTGATTACCTACACTTGCAGTTTTGTATTTATCGAATACTTACGCCCAATGTTTTTTGAATCGACAAGCACAAGCGTATTTCAGATTATTACCTATTTATTAGGGATCTTTTGGTCTTGTGCATTGGCTGCGGTATTTGGTTTAGTCATTGTTCGCCCATTACAGCAATTGGAGCGCAGTGCAAACCATGTAGCGGAAGGTAAAATCGGACAAGATGTCGAAATGCCGAAAACCAATGATGAAATCCGCTCAGTAGCAGAGGCATTCCAAACAATGGTGATCAATTTGCGCAAGATGGTAAACGGGATTGAAGACAATTATAAGTCAACCGATGAAACGATTTTGAAGCTGTCGGAAGAAAGTATTTCTGTAACGAACAACGCTGAGCAAATTACAAGCAATATTAGCCAGATTTCATTGGGGGCTGAATCTTCGGCGGTTGCCATTCAAGAAACAGTGGAAGCCATTGAAGAAGTTCGCACATTAGCTGCGGAAGTGAACAATAAAGCGTTACATACAGCAAGTCGCTCAAAAAATCTTTTAACAAACTTAACGTCTACAACAGATGCCATCCATGGCGTTGTAAACAGTATTAAAAAAATTGCAACAGATAATGAAAATTCATTAGTAAATATTCGTGAGCTAGAAAAAAATGCCGAGCAGATTGAACGGATTATAGGTTTAGTAGGCGATATCGCAGGACAGACGAATCTGCTTGCATTAAATGCATCGATTGAAGCTGCACGAGCAGGTGAGCATGGGAAAGGCTTTGCGGTTGTGGCAGAGGAAGTGCGCGGTCTGGCGGATGAAAGTGCAAGTGCAGTTCAGGGGATTACAACATTGATCCACACAATGCAGCAAAATGTATCGGTTGTCGTTAAACAGATGAACGAACAAGTATCATTTGCGGTAAACGAATCGTCACGTGTTTCTGAAACAACGTCGGCAGTAGAAGGCATGACAAAGTCCGTTTATGAAATGGCAGATGATGTCGTTCAAATTTCGGATTTAGTCGCACAGCAAATGAAAAATATCGAACATACGTCACACCAGTCACAGGAAGTGGCGGCAATTGCCGAACAAACTTCTGCAAGCGCTCAGGAAGTAACGTCTGCTTCATTGGAACAGGCTGAAGCGATCAAGCAAGTAGAGGAACTGGCAAGTAATTTAAAGCAACAGTCTGCAGAGCTTTATCGAATGATTCAACAATTCGACCGCACACAGTAGATGGGAAGGGCGTTTTAAAATACCGAATGGATAAACGGGCATGGTTTATCTGTTGGGTATTTTTTATTTGAAGGATGTTTTCTAATATCGAGGTGAGATTTTCTAATAACCGTGGTAAAGTTCTAATAAAATGTCTATCTTCTAATATATTGGCTGCTTGTTCTAAATCCTTTTCAGATTTGCTAATAAAGGTTATCGATGTTCAAATAAACGTTAGCGATTTTCTAATATCCAAAGTGAAAGTTCTAATAAACACTACCATGCGTTCAAAATCAGAACCCGTTTCAAAAACAAAAAGACTGGGTATGGTACACTATTGTTTACAATAATTAGTCCTGGGGGGATTTATATTGAACAAGATGAAGTACTGGTTACTAATGGGTGTAGTCGTAGCAGGTCTCGCTGCATGTGGTGATGCGGAGGACGCGGATACGACAGATTCTGTTGATTCTACACCAACCGAATCGACTGAATCATCCGGAGAAAAGGACGCAGCTGAAACTTCAGATGTCTCGGCAGGTGAAAAAGTGGCAAATGCCAGCTGTGTAGGATGTCATGGTGGAGACTTAACGGGATCAATGGGACCGGACTTAACGAACACTTCTTTATCAAAAGAGGAAATCGTGAATGTACTAGTCAATGGTAAAGGTGCAATGCCGAAGGGTACAGCAGATGGCGAAGAAGAAGCGGTAGCAGAATATATTTTATCATTACAATAATTGTTAAAGGCCTGCTCATAGTCAATGAGCGGTCTTTTTTTAGTAAAACAAATTGTGCAAAAGCTTTTTAACATAACAAACTCACGTAAAGCTGAACATTACCATAATTAATAATTAATAAATATAAGAATATTACTAAAAAGTTAACAATACACTATAATTGTTGTCATAATATTCGTCTTTATGCATGTATTTTGAAAGTTATTCGGAAAAGACGTGTTATTCTTCTGGAATAAATGGTACACTGATGGTGAATATAATAAGTAAATAAAATCGAGGCAGGAGGGATCTTCATGAGAATTGCAATTTCTTCAGATCACGGCGGTAATAATTTACGTAAAGAGATTATGTCACTACTTGATGAAATGTCAATCAGTTATGAAGACTTTGGTCCACAAACGGACGAGTCAGTAGATTACCCGGACTATGCACGTCCAGTAGCTGAGAGAGTAGCTGCAGGGGAATTTGACAGAGGAATTTTAATTTGCGGGACTGGAATTGGGATTTCGATTGCTGCAAACAAATTTAAAGGGATTCGTTGTGCACTTGTACATGACGTGTTCTCGGCAAAAGCGACACGTTGTCACAATGACTCAAACGTTTTAGCAATGGGTGAGCGTGTAATCGGTCCAGGGCTGGCACGTGAGATTGTTGCAACTTGGTTGGATACACAGTTTGAAGGCGGTCGTCATATTCGCCGTGTTGAAAAGATAACTGAAATCGAAGAAGGGTAACAGATGGTGATTCAATGACAAACTTACACGATTTGCAAAAAGATTTAGCGCAAGCATTATCCGAATTTGAGCAACAAGTGAAGTTTTCTGAAGGTCAGCTATTTGTCATCGGCTGTTCCACATCGGAAGTGATGGGTGAGAAGATTGGAACAGCTGGTGCATTCGATGTAGCGCAAGTTCTATACAAAGAATTTTCAATATTCGCGCAAAGACATAAAATTCACTTAGTTTTCCAAGGCTGCGAGCATATTAACCGAGCGCTGACACTCGAGGCTGCAGCTGCTAAAATGTACCATTTAGAACCTGTTTCGGTCATTCCGGTCCGTACAGCAGGTGGCTCTATGTCTGCATACGCTTTTACACAAATGGATGAGCCTGTAATTGTGGAAACCATCCAAGCACATTACGGGATTGATATCGGTCAAACATTAATCGGCATGCACTTAAAAGCGGTTGCTGTGCCTTTACGAACATCTGTTAAGCAATTAGGCGATGCAGTCATTACGTTAGCGACAACACGTCCGAAACTTATCGGTGGAGAACGTGCGCAATATACTGTAACACCTTAACGTTACATATATCATTTTGAATTGGAAACTCCGATCGAATCGGAAGTACATTTAGGGGGATTTGAAAATGGCATTTGAAAAATTAGCAGGACAAGACAAGGCAATTTTAGACGCAATTTTATTAGAGAAAAAACGTCAAAACACAAACATCGAACTAATCGCATCAGAAAACTTCGTATCGGAAGCTGTAATGGAAGCACAAGGTTCATATTTAACAAATAAATATGCGGAAGGTTACCCTGGCAAACGCTATTATGGCGGTTGTGAACATGTAGACGTAGTTGAAAACATTGCGCGTGACCGTGCAAAAGAATTATTCGGTGCAGCATATGTTAACGTTCAGCCACACTCAGGTGCACAAGCGAACATGGCAGTTTACCATACAGTTTTAAAACCTGGTGATACAGTACTTGGTATGAACTTATCACACGGCGGTCACTTAACACATGGTTCACCAGTAAACTTCTCTGGCATTCTTTATAATTTCGTAGAATACGGTGTAACTGAAGATACAAACTTAATAGATTATGAAGATGTTCGCCAAAAAGCATTGGAATCAAAGCCAAAATTAATCGTTGCTGGTGCATCAGCTTATCCTCGTGCAATTGACTTTGCAAAGTTCCGTGAGATCGCGGATGAAGTCGGTGCATATTTCATGGTTGACATGGCACATATTGCCGGCTTAGTAGCAGCAGGCGAGCACCAAAATCCAGTACCATATGCAGATTTCGTAACGACAACAACTCATAAAACGTTACGTGGTCCACGTGGCGGTATGATTTTAACGAAAGATGAAAAATGGGAAAAAGAATTAAATAAATCAGTATTCCCAGGTATTCAAGGCGGTCCATTAATGCATGTCATCGCTGCAAAAGCAGTATCGTTCGGCGAAGCATTACAACCGGAATTTAAAGATTACGCAAAACAAATTAAAGCAAATGCAGCTGCACTTGCAAAATCTTTAATGGATGAAGGTGTTGAAATCGTATCAGGCGGTACGGATAACCACTTACTTCTATTAAATGTAAAATCTTTAGGGTTAACAGGTAAAGTAGCTGAGCATGTATTGGATGAAGTGGCTATTACAACAAATAAAAACACAATTCCATTTGATACAGAATCACCATTCGTAACATCAGGTATCCGTGTAGGTACAGCAGCTGTAACTTCTCGTGGTTTCAAAGAAGAAGATGTAATCGAAGTTGGTAAAATCATCGCTTCAGTTCTTAAAAATCATGAAGATGCAGCAGTAAAAGAAGAGGCACGCAAACGTGTTGAAGCTCTTACAGCAAAATATCCTTTATACGCATAATTGAGTATATGCCTTTCTATTTACAGATTTGTAGATAGAAAGGTTTTTTAAATGAAAGAAATAACGCATAGACAGACAACTACCAGCGAATGCTAGTGTAGAATACATTTGTTATTTAATTATTTTAGAAAAAGGGCGATTTTTAAAACATTACCGTCATAGTTTTCGTTGACTTTATTTTCTGTTATACTAATTTAGATAAACAACAGTTAGGAGATGTCAACGTGAGTAAAGTATACGTATTTGACCACCCATTAATCCAACATAAGTTAACTTATATTCGAGATAAAGAAACGGGAACAAAAGAATTTCGGGAGTTAGTTGATGAAGTAGCAACATTAATGGCTTTTGAAATTACTCGTGATTTACCGTTGGAAGAAATTGAAGTAGAAACACCTGTAACGAAGGCAAAAGCAAAAGTATTATCAGGAAAGAAAATGGCGATTGTTCCAATTTTACGTGCAGGTATCGGAATGGTAGATGGCGTATTAAAATTAATTCCTGCTGCAAAAGTAGGGCATATTGGTCTTTACCGTGATCCGGAAACATTAAAGCCGGTAGAATATTATGCAAAACTTCCAGCAGACGTTGAAGAGCGTGACTTCATTATTGTTGACCCGATGTTAGCAACGGGTGGATCAGCTGTTGAAGCGATTAATTCACTGAAAAAACGAGGCGCTAAAAGCATTAAGTTTATGTGTCTGATCGCAGCTCCAGAAGGTGTGGAAGAAATTCAAAGAAATCACTCTGACGTAGATATTTACATCGCATCTCTAGATGAAAAATTAAATGATCATGGCTATATCGTACCAGGCTTGGGTGATGCCGGGGATCGTTTATTCGGAACAAAATAATAAATAAACGAGGCGCCCGTAAGCAGTTGCGGGCGTTTTCTTTTAAAGCGGCAAGTACTGTAAACACGTAAAGATTAATTGAAATTATAGATTAGACAAGGAGAAGAATGATGACGAAGAAGTTTAAAGTTATGACGATTTTTGGCACACGTCCGGAAGCAATTAAAATGGCACCTTTAGTGCTGGAACTGGAAAAGCATCCGGAACAAATTGAATCGATTGTTACTGTAACGGCCCAGCACCGTCAAATGCTTGACCAAGTGCTGGAAACATTTAAAATTAAACCGGATTATGATTTAAATATTATGAAAGACCGTCAAACATTAGTGGATGTAGCGACAAATGCGCTTTTAGGACTGGACCGTGTAATGAAAGAAGCGAAGCCTGATATCGTGTTAGTACATGGTGACACGGCGACTACTTTTGTTGGAAGTCTGGCTGCTTTCTATAATCAAATTGCAATTGGCCATGTTGAAGCAGGGCTTCGTACAGGACAAAAATATTCACCTTATCCTGAAGAGATGAACCGTCAGTTAACAGGTGTAATGGCAGATCTGCATTTTTCTCCAACTGAGCAATCACGTGCAAACCTGCTAAAGGAAAACAAACCGGCAGAAGCCATTTTCGTAACGGGTAACACGGCTATTGATGCTTTAAAAACAACAGTAAGTGAACACTATACGCATCCTGTAATTGAAAAAATGGGTACAGACCGCATGATTTTATTAACAGCACACCGTCGTGAAAATCTAGGTGAGCCAATGCGTAATATGTTCCGTGCAATTATGCGTCTGTTGAGCGAGCATGAGGATGTTCAAGTTGTTTATCCAGTGCATATGAATCCGGCTGTTCGTGAAGTAGCCAATGAAATTTTAGGGGATAACCCGCGTGTTCATTTAATTGAACCGTTGGAAGTATTTGATTTCCACAATTTTGCTGCCCGCTCTTACATGATTTTAACGGATTCTGGCGGTGTGCAGGAAGAAGCGCCATCTTTAGGGAAGCCGGTGCTCGTATTACGTGATACGACAGAGCGTCCTGAAGGAATTGCTGCAGGTACTTTGAAGCTTGCGGGAACAGATGAAGAAGTTATTTACAAAATGGCAAAAGAATTGTTAATAAATGACGAAGCATATGAGGCGATGGCACATGCATCGAATCCATATGGAGATGGATATGCTTCGGAGCGTATTGTGGAAGCATTACTGCAATTTGCTCAAAAACAGTTAGTAAAAGAAAATGAAACTGCCGAAAAAGTAGAAACTCATTAATCCAAAATATTACTGAAATTGACTTAAAAATGTAATTGACAACAGGAGTTAGTATTTATCTCCTGTTGTCAAGCATTAAATTCGTTATTATTGCTAAAAAAATTTTTCTTGGATATGAAAAGTGTAACGTGATGGAAAAAACGCATGAGATAGCGAATTTTAGCGTTAGTGAAAAAATGCAAAAAATATTTATGCATAACTATACACAAATTTGTCAACAATTTGACAAGGAATGTATCTATGTGAAGTTTTTCACCATTACTAATTGACATCAAAAACCCCCTATTGTATGCTTACAAAGGGTAAGAATGATAAGAGTTTCGCCTAGTCAAAAGACGTTGAAACGCTTGTTATATCAAGTTTCTACTAGATTGACAGTTGAAACGAAACTCGTCAATTTGCAACGTTCTATGCGTCTGGATGAAGTCCGTTAAGATTAAGAGACAATTAGAAGTATGAAATGAATGCCCACTTTAGAATTGCTCTGTTGTGGAAATTATTTACTACTTGTAATGGCCTCTAATTTTGTAGTGCATTGACTACGTTTTAAATTCATTTAATGGTCGATGAACACTTTCTTTACTCGAAAAAAGTTTCAGGAGATTAACTGCCAATGCTAAATTTGCATCACGTTTTTGCAATGCAGAAGAAAGCGTTCTTTTTTTTGCTTGCTATTTGTACGTTAGGCTGGGGATTTTCGCCATATGATTCTATATTTGCTGGTCTAACCCTAGGTGCTTTCTTTGGTACGTATAATTTTTGGATTTTACTTCGACGTATGGAAAAATTTGACCGTTCCATTAGTGAAGGGACAAAAGTAGCATCTATCGGTACAGCGCTTCGCTTTGGATCAGGTGTTGCCGCAGTCGCAATCGCAATATCGTTGCCACAATATTTTCACTTAATAAGCACGGTCATTGGGCTGATGATTCCGTACATCTTTTTAGTAGTAGAAAGAGTAGTACATCATATAAAAAGCCACTAAGGTGCATTTGAAAGAGAGGTGAATGCAAAAATGGATCATACAGCTCCAGAGCTACATTTGGATTTAGGCTTTATGACGCTTACTTTCAACTTATCTACAGTACTAACTCTCTTAGTAGCTGCAATCATCGTATTTATTATCGCTTTTGTTTCAACACGTACACTTGCGTTAAAACCGACTGGTATGCAGAACTTCATGGAATGGATTATGGATTTCGTGAAAAATATTATTAAGAGCAACATGGACTGGAAAACTGGTGGACGTTTCCACATTCTTGGGATTACATTAATCATGTTCATTGCAGTGTCCAACTTACTTGGTTTACCAATGGGTGGTATTGCTTACGGCAGTGATTTATGGTGGAAATCACCAACAGCCGATCCAGTCGTAACAATGACATTAGCGTCGATGGTTCTAGTATTAACACAGTATTACGGTGTGAAAATGCAAGGTACAGGCGGTTATGCTAAAACGTTCTTCCAACCAATGTCATTTATGTTCCCGTTAAAAGTTATTGAAGAGTTTGCAAATACTCTAACTCTAGGTCTACGTCTTTACGGTAACATTTATGCCGGCGAGATTTTACTAACGTTACTAACTGGTTTAGCAGTTTCAAGTGCGTTTGGTTTCTTCGGTGCAATCGTACCAATGATGGCGTGGATGGGATTCTCGATCTTCATCGGGTTTATCCAAGCTTTCATTTTCACAATGTTAACGATGGTATACATGGCTCACAAAGTGAGTACAGACCATTAATTATAAGTTTCCGCATTCAATGTAGTGCGGTGATTTGAACCAAAAAAAATTACAACATCCAAGGAGGATATTATCAAATGGTAGGTTCAGTAGGTTTATTAGCAGCAGCAATCGCAATCGGTTTAGCAGCACTAGGTGCAGGTATTGGTAACGGTTTAATCGTTTCAAAAACAGTAGAAGGTATCGCTCGTCAACCAGAAGCACGTGGCGCACTTCAAACTACAATGTTCATCGGGGTAGCGTTAGTAGAAGCATTACCGATCATCGCAGTAGTAATCGCATTCATCGTAATGAACCAATAGTCTTTAGTAAGATTATTAAATCATTAAGATTCTTAAATCCAGTGGCGAAGTAGACTTCTTTTGAAACCCTTCGCCATTCGTTTTGTGTAAATAAGATATACCCTTTTTTATTTAATATTAATTACGAACAAAAAGTATGACAAAATATAGATTTAATTCAAGCTCTTGAAGGGAGTGAAACAATCGTGTTTTTAGACTATCTTGCACTAGGTGCAGGCGCAACTGGACTCAACTTAGGTGATGCAATTGCGACGTTAGTGATTTTCTTAGGTTTAATGGCACTTCTTAAAAAGTTCGCTTGGGGTCCTTTAATGGGTATCATGCGCGAGCGTGAAGAGCTGGTTGCAAGCGGAATCGATGCAGCTGAAAAAGCTAAAAAAGAAACACAAGCACTATTAGAAGAACAAAAGAGCCTTCTTAAAGAAGCTCGCACAGAAGCGCAATCAATCATTGAGAACGCTAAAAAGCAAGGCGAAGCAACTCGCGAAGAAATCGTGGTAACTGCACGCGCTGAAGCGAACCGTCTAAAAGAATCTGCTGTTCGTGATATCGAAGCAGAAAGAGAAAAAGCAATCGCTGCTGTACGTGAAGAAGTAGTTTCATTATCAGTACTTGCTGCGTCTAAAGTTCTTGGGAAAGAAATTTCTGAAGCAGACAATAGCGCATTAATTAAAGAAACGATTGCGAAGGCAGGCGAAGCGAAATGAGTCAATCGACTGTAGCAAATCGCTATGCTCAAGCAATTTATGAATTAGCATTAAGCAACAACCTTCTTGCTGAAGTAGGTGCAGATTTACGTGAGATCAAAACAGTATTGGCTACGAACGAAGAGTTTATGGCATTACTTACTGCTCCGAAAATTTCTACTGATCGTAAGAAAGAGCTTATCGCTCAAATTCTAACGGGTGCACAGCCAATCGTTGTAAACATGGTTCAATTCTTAATCGAAAAGAAACGTTTAAACGAATTAACTGCTGTAGCAGACCAATATCAAGCATTATCAGCTGCCGCTCAAGGTACTGCAGATGCAAAAGTTTACTCAACGCGTGAATTAACGGATGGCGAACGTGCAGAAATTTCTGCTGCTTTCGGCAAGTTAGTCGGCAAAGGGCAACTTAACATTACAAACATTATCGATGCGTCATTAATTGGTGGCGTACGCGTTCAAATCGGCAACTATATTTTCGACAGCACTGTAGCGTCTAAGCTAGAGGACTTAAAACGAACATTAGTTGGCTAAATCTTAAGAAATGTGAGAGGTGAACATACATGGGCATCAAAGCTGAAGAAATCAGCAGTCTGATTAAACAGCAGATTGAAGGTTATCAATCGGAATTAAAAGTAAGCGAAGTAGGTACAGTTATCACTGTTGGTGACGGTATCGCTCGTGCTCATGGCCTCGACAACGCCATGGCTGGAGAGCTTTTAGAGTTCTCAAACGGTGTTATGGGTATGGCACAAAACCTAGAAGAAGGTAACGTTGGTATCGTAATTTTAGGAGACTACCTAGGCATCAAAGAAGGCGATGAGGTTCGTCGTACAGGTCGTATTATGGAAGTACCAGTTGGTGAAGCACTAATTGGCCGTGTTGTAAACCCACTTGGTATGCCAGTGGATGGATTAGGTCCAATCAACACAACAAAATCTCGTCCAATCGAAAGTCCAGCTTTCGGTGTAATGGCACGTAAATCAGTACATGAGCCATTACAAACAGGTATCAAAGCGATCGACGCTTTAGTACCAATCGGTCGTGGTCAACGTGAGTTAATCATCGGTGACCGTCAAGTTGGTAAAACATCTGTAGCGATCGATACAATCTTAAACCAACAAGGCGAAGATATGATCTGTATCTACGTTGCAATTGGTCAAAAAGAATCAACAGTACGTAACGTAGTTGAAACTTTCCGTAAACACGGTGCATTAGATTACACAATCGTTGTAACAGCTTCTGCATCACAACCAGCACCATTACTATACCTTGCTCCTTTCGCAGGTGTATCTATGGCAGAAGAATTCATGTTAGATGGTAAGCACGTTTTAATCGTGTATGATGACTTAACAAAACAAGCATCAGCATACCGTGAACTTTCACTTCTTCTACGCCGTCCTCCAGGTCGTGAAGCTTACCCTGGTGACGTATTCTACTTACACAGCCGTCTACTTGAGCGTGCTGCGAAGTTAAACGAAACATACAAAAACGGTTCGATTACAGCGCTTCCATTCGTAGAAACGCAAGCGGGCGATATCTCTGCATATATCCCAACAAACGTAATCTCAATCACAGATGGTCAAATCTTCTTACAATCTGACTTATTCAACTCTGGTGTACGTCCTGCGATCAACGCTGGTTTATCAGTATCACGTGTAGGTGGTTCTGCTCAAATCAAAGCGATGAAAAAAGTAGCGGGTACATTACGTCTTGACTTGGCAGCATTCCGTGAGTTAGAGTCATTCGCTCAGTTCGGATCTGACTTAGACGCAATCACACTTGCTAAATTAGAGCGTGGTAAACGTACAGTTGAAGTTTTAAAACAAGACTTAAACAAACCACTTAAAGTTGAAAAACAAGTTGCGATCCTTTATGCATTAACTAAAGGTCACTTAGATGATATTCCAGTACAAGACATCGTTCGTTTCGAAAACGAATTCTTAAGCTGGTTAGATACAAACCACACAAATGTTTTAGATCATGTTCGTACAACTAAAGAACTTGCTCCAGACGCAGAGTATGTTGAAGCTATCAATGCGTTCAAAAAGACTTTCGCTAAATCTGAGTAAGAATTGAACGGTTTTTCACGCACAATACTGTAGCGTGAAAAACTGGACAACTCTTTTTTAATAAGAGCTTGATAAAAATCTAAAGGTGGTGAAATACCAGTGGTAAACTTACGCGAAATTAAAGGTCGTATTAACTCTACAAAGTCAACGAAACAAATTACGAAAGCGATGCAGATGGTTTCCTCTTCAAAGTTACGTCGTGCAGAGCAAAACGCTAAGTCTTACGTTCCATACATGGAAAAAATCCAGGACGTAGTAGGCGCAATCGCAACAGGTACAAAAGACAGCGGACATCCAATGTTAACTTCTCGTCCTGTTAAGAAAACAGCTTACTTAGTCATCGGTTCTGACCGTGGTCTGGCAGGTGCTTACAACTCAAGCATCTTACGTCAAGTTCAAAGCACTATTGATAAACGTCACAAGTCTAAAGATGAGTACGTAGTTTTAGTAGTAGGTCGTGTTGTTCGTGATTACTTTGTAAAGCGTGGACACAATGTTATCGCAGATGTCGTTGCTCTACCAGACCAACCGTCATTTGCTGATATTAAAGAAATCGCTCGTAATGCTGTTGGTATGTTCATTGATGGTACGTATGATGAACTTTATATGTACTACAATCACTTCGTATCTGCAATTCAAAACGAAGTGACTATGAAAAAAGTTCTTCCTCTAACTGACATTGCACCTTCAACAAGCAATGCTTCTTATGAATTTGAGCCATCAGGCGAAGCCATTTTAGAAGTATTACTTCCACAATATGCGGAAAGCTTAATTTACGGCGCGATTTTAGACGGAAAAGCGAGTGAACATTCAGCGCGTATGACAGCAATGAAAAACGCTACAGACAATGCAAACGATCTTATTGCAGACCTTTCTCTACAATATAACCGTGCACGTCAAGCGGCGATTACACAAGAAATTACAGAAATCGTTGGTGGAGCTGCTGCCTTAGAATAGGGCGCGCTCACCAATGTCGTATAAGAATACGATAGGAGGGTACAAAGTAATGAACAAAGGACACGTTCTTCAAGTAATGGGTCCAGTAGTAGACGTAAAGTTTGCTAATGGTCAATTACCAGCAATTTATAACGCATTAACAGTTACAATTGAACGTCCTAACGAAGCTCCAACTACTCTTGCATTAGAAGTAGCGCTTCACTTAGGTGACGATTCTGTTCGTACGATTGCCATGTCATCTACTGACGGTTTACAACGTGGAGCAGAAGTAACAAACTCAGGAGCACCAATCTCAGTACCAGTTGGTGAAGCTACATTAGGTCGCGTATTTAACGTACTTGGTGAAGTTATCGACTTAGGTGAAGAAATTCCTGCTGAAGTTCGTCGTGATTCAATTCACCGCGAAGCTCCAACATTCGATGAATTATCAACTACTGTAGAAATCCTAGAAACAGGTATCAAAGTAGTAGACTTATTAGCACCATACATCAAAGGTGGTAAAATCGGTCTATTCGGTGGTGCCGGCGTAGGTAAAACAGTATTAATCCAAGAATTAATCAACAACATCGCACAAGAGCACGCAGGTATTTCTGTATTCGCAGGTGTAGGTGAGCGTACTCGTGAGGGTAACGACTTATTCTTCGAAATGACAGATTCAGGCGTAATCAAACAAACAGCGATGGTATTCGGTCAAATGAATGAGCCACCAGGAGCACGTATGCGCGTAGCTTTAACTGGTTTAACAATGGCTGAGTTCTTCCGTGATGAGCAAGGTGCAGACGTACTTTTATTCATCGACAACATTTTCCGTTTCACACAAGCAGGTTCTGAGGTTTCTGCCCTATTAGGTCGTATGCCTTCAGCGGTAGGTTACCAACCAACACTTGCTACAGAAATGGGTAAATTACAAGAGCGTATCACATCTACTACTAAAGGTTCTGTAACTTCGATCCAAGCGATTTACGTACCAGCCGATGACTATACTGACCCGGCTCCGGCTACAACTTTCGCCCACTTAGATGCTACAACTAACCTTGAGCGTAAATTATCTGAAATGGGTATCTATCCAGCGGTAGACCCACTAGCTTCAACTTCTCGTGCATTATCACCAGAAATCGTTGGACCAGAACATTACGCAATCGCTACTGGTGTTCAACGTACAATCCAACGTTACCGTGAACTACAAGATATCATTGCTATCTTAGGTATGGATGAGCTAGGTGACGAAGATAAGAAAACAGTTGAACGTGCTCGTCGTATCCAGTTCTTCTTATCTCAAAACTTCCACGTAGCAGAGCAATTCACTGGTCAAAAAGGTTCTTATGTACCTGTAAAAGAAACTGTTCGTTCATTCAAGGAAATCCTTGATGGCAAATGGGATCACTTACCAGAAGATGCTTTCCGTCTAGTTGGTTCTATTGACGAAGTAGTAGCGAAAGCTAAAGAAATGGGCGTACAAGTCTAATTAGCTGACGAGGAGGAAAAAATATGAAGACAGTTACAGTCAATATTGTCACTCCCGACGGCTCAGTATACGATTCAGAAGTAACGATGGTAATCGCTAAAACGACTTCAGGTGAAATTGGTGTCTTAGCTGGCCATATTCCTATGGTTGCTCCACTAACAATTGGTTCTGTGAAGCTTAAAAAAGCAGACGGCACTACAGATGTCGCAGCGGTTAGCGGTGGTTTCATTGAAGTTCGCCCTGAAAAAATCTCGATTTTAGCTCCTTCTGCAGAAGTTGCTTCTTCGATCGATATTGCCCGTGCTAAAGAAGCTTTAGCTCGTGCTGAAGGTCGCCTTCAAAAGAAACAAGATGACATCGATTTCACACGCGCGGAATTATCTTTAAAACGTGCGATGAATCGTATCAATGTTCATGAGGGTAATATCTAATGGTTTACAAGCGGGCAGATTCTTTCTGCCTGCTTTTTTTATAGACGGACTATAAGGGTATAAACAGTCTGTAACAAGTTTCGCCATCATCTTGGATAAGGTGTTTAAAGGAGTGAGGAAAATGGATTTATATGTCGAGGCTGGCCAACAAGCAATCGTTAATGTGTTAGCATATATTATATTTATAGGAATTGCTCTTTATACATTACAAGGACTAAGAATCGAACAATTATTTAAAAAAGGAAAAACTTTTCAAATTCAGCTCTTTTATATTTTGACGAGTATTGTAATCGGTTCAGTTGTAGCGGATTTCTTTTTAAACTTTTTAAGCTGGTCGCAAACGATTCCCTATATTTTTAGTTGAAACAGGAAATAGCTGCAGTTTTATTTCTTGTAAAGGGGAATAAACGTTTGTTTTCCACTACAAGAAATAAAAATTTCCTAGGAAATATTTGAGGTTTGTAAGGTTACATGATTTGGGTAGTTATTTTTAAGGAAGATACTTTAATGTGAAAATTTGTCTATTCACACTAAATAGTTGCGCTGCGTATTATAATTTAATAGCCTTTTCAAACAAATTAGATTAAAATAGTAATTTGGGTGCTTGAATTACAGCCCCAATAAATGTAGTATATTTTTGTGTGTAAATTGAGTCAAATGAAGTTTAAAATAATTTAAGTTTAATTGAACTTATTCCTTTATTATATGAGAATTGAATTCGGAGGGACGAATTGTGGAGAGAATTATTGTTACTGGGGGTCAGACGCTAAAAGGCACAGTACGCGTTGAAGGCGCAAAAAATGCTGTATTACCGATTTTAGCTGCTTCTCTATTAGCTTCTAAAGATAAAAATATGATTAAAGATGTACCAAACTTAGCAGATGTCGGTACGATTGGTGAAGTGTTAAAAAGTTTAAATGCGATTGTCGAATATGATGTCGAGAAAAATGAAATGATGATTGATGCCTCTATGAAGCTATCAAGTGAAGCGCAATTTGAATTTGTAAGTAAAATGCGTGCATCCATTTTAGTAATGGGTTCACTATTGGCACGTAATGGCTATGCACGTGTAGCATTACCAGGCGGCTGTGCAATTGGATCTCGTCCAATCGAACTTCATTTAAAAGGCTTCGAAGCTATGGGTGCAGATATTTCCTTTGGACATGGTTATGTCGAAGCAAAAGTAAAAGGTGAACTAAAAGGCGCAGAAATCTATTTAGACTTCCCGAGTGTTGGGGCTACTGAAAATATTATGACAGCAGCATCTCTTGCAAAAGGGACGACAATTATTGAAAATGCAGCAAAAGAGCCTGAAATAGTAGATTTGGCAAACTTTATTAACGCAATGGGTGGCCGTGTCATTGGTGCCGGTACTGATACAATTCGTATCGAAGGCGTTAAAGAATTAAAAGGTTGCGAACATTATATTATTCCAGACCGCATTGAAGCAGGCACATTTATGGTAGCGGCGGCAATTACCCGCGGAGATGTATTGATTGAAAACGCTGTACCAGAGCATATGACAGCACTAACTGCAAAAATGCGTGAAATGGGCGTAGAAGTTATTGAAGAAGATGAAGGCATCCGTGTGCGCGCAAATGACCCATTAAAAGCGGTTGATATTAAAACGATGCCACACCCAGGTTTCCCTACTGATATGCAATCACAAATGATGGCATTAATGTTAACGGCAAACGGAACGAGCATCATTACAGAAACAGTTTTCGAAAATCGTTTTATGCATGTTGAAGAATTCCGTCGCATGAATGCAGATGCAAAGATCGAAGGGCGTTCTGTATTTATCGAAGGTGGCAAAAAACTTCAAGGTGCGGAAGTGTCAGCAACAGATTTACGTGCAGCAGCAGCACTAATTTTAACCGGCCTCGTATCAGAAGGCGTAACACGTGTTACTAAGTTACACCATTTAGATCGTGGCTATGTGGATTTCCACAAAAAACTAGCTTCTCTAGGTGCAATGATCGAGCGCATCGATTCAGAAGAAGAAGTGTTACAAGAAATCGTTGTAACAGTTTAATAGCTAGATTCATATAAACATATAAAGCATTCAGGAAGCGAGATGTGGGCTTTCGGGATGCTTTTTTGGTTTTGTAAGGGAAGTATGGGGGTTGGAGAGTTTGGAAATTAGAAAATTTCTGTGAGAAAGTAGAATGGATTGCGGGCGAAGTAGAACAGATCGCTTTGAATGTAGAATGATTACAGGGAAAAGTAGAAAAACTCGATTCAAAAGTAGAAACTGTCGCTATTAAAGTAGAACGACTACAGGCAAATGTAGAACGATTCCGCTCAGAAGTAGAAAGTGAGAGGAGGATTAGAAAGTCCTAGGGAGAAAGTGGAACAGTTCATGGAGAAAGTGGAACAACTCTGCTCAAATGTAAACCCCGCCGCTATTAAAGTAGAACCAATGCATCTCTCTCACCCTAAAACCCCTTCATAAATCCCATTCTACAAAAACTAGAAATTCTCTATCCAAAATGAACTCATATTCTTCTTGCAAGCTCATATACTGTCTCATGAAAAAAATTATCATTTATTTTATCATTGGTGTCCTATTGTTTTTAGTCCCGTTCACTTTAAAGTCTAAGAAACAAACCTCCATTCCTGAACAAGCGGAATCTACTTCTTGTCCTTTATTTATTAAAGTAAATAATACTACAGTTCCAATTGAAGACTACTTAATTGGTGTAATTGCAGGGGAAATGCCGGCAAGTTTTCATATGGAAGCATTAAAAGCCCAGGCGATTGCCTCCCGCACCTATGTATTGAAGCAGACCAATTATGGAAAAAAGCCGATTCTCACAACGACAGCACATCAAGTTTACAACGATCAGGAATTGCGAGAAGAAAAATGGAAAACCACTTTTGCGGAAAATGAAGAAAAAATTACAGAAGCCGTCAATCAAACCGCCAACCAAATTCTTACCTATAATGATGAATTGATTACAGCCATGTTTCATGCATCATCCTTTCAATATACCGAATCCGCGGAAAACTATAGCGGAAATCCCATTCCCTACTTAACAGCAACCACTTCGCCGGAACAGTTAAATCAAGAACAGACAACGTATACATTTGAAGAGTTAAATAAAAAACTTAAACAGAACTTTTCGAGAGCCCAGCTTCAAAACGCAAAACTTAAGCGAAACAACACGAACCGCATTGAGCAAATTACCATCCATAAAAAAACATGGACGGGCAGAGAACTGCGCACACTTTTAAACTTACGCTCCACAAATTTTACCTGGGAACCGACAGCGACCGGTATAACGATTAAAACGTATGGATACGGGCATGGGGTAGGGATGAGCCAGTATGGGGCAGACGCGATGGCACAGGGTGGTTTAACGGCGGAAGATATCCTTTCTCATTATTATCCATCGACAACATTAAAATCGATAAATTATTGTAAAAAATAATGTTTAACTTTCCAATTTCTTGTACACACTTCCATTTGAGGTGATGAATATGAGAGAAGTTAAACAAAAGCCTTCTCAGAAACCAGTTATGCAAAGACGGTGGTTTTGGCCGGCTGTATACGGTGGTATGGCAGTAATGATTGTGGCCGTTATTTTTAGTTTTAATGCATTGTATGAAAGTCAGAATGAGCAGGAATTGATGGAAGAAGTTTCTGCACCAGCCGACCAGTCGATCGTTCCAACAAATGCGACTGTTTCGGAAACTTTGAAGTATCCATTCAAAGAAGAATACTTAAATGAAGTAACAATTTTGCAGGACTTTTATGACGTATCCAAAGATGAAGCAACACGCGAAAACTCATTGCTTGTATTTAATCAAGTATTCACAACATCTACAGGGGTCTCTATCGCAATTAACAGCGAGCCTTTTGAAGTTGTTGCTGCAATGAGCGGTGAAGTGACTGAAGTGAAAATGGATGCATTTACAGGTAACAGCATTACAGTTACACATCCAAATGGTATGCAAACACGCTATAACTCCGTGGCAGATATCCTTGTAAAACAAGGCGATCAAGTTTCACAAGGCGATCAGCTTGCTACTTCACAAGAAAATGAATGGAATCCAAACATTGGCGTTCATTTACACTTTGAAGTAATGGAAGATGGTGTACTGGTGGATCCGAACAAATATTTATCCTTTTGATTATTTAGGAAAATGGATGAATTCGGATACATTTTTAGTAAGTTAACGACGAATCCTGCAATCTACTCCGAATAATTAAGAGCCTGCTCACATAAGGTGAAATATTAAGAAGCAAGGCAATGCAAGGCTCTTTATATTAGAAGTAGAGAGGGAGAGGACGTGCACGAACATATTCGGCAACGCTGCGTTCGTTTGGGTGAACTGTTGGTAGAGACAGGTGAAACCGTGCGTGCACTCGCGAAAATGACGGGATTCTCTAAAAGTACTGTACACAAAGATTTGACAGAGCGGCTAAAACAAGTGAATGAACCACTTGCGCTACAAGTACAACAAGTTTTAACCTATAACAAATCGATTCGCCATTTACGCGGTGGTGAAGCAACACGTAAAAAGTGGATTACAAAGCAACAAGAAAAAAGCATTTAGTCTGTTATTATAACAACTAAATGCTTTTTTTCGTGATTAACACTTTAGATTTTTACCATTTTAAACCATTATAAAGGAAAATCCTTCCCACAATATTGATGTAATTCAACACTGTATATGATAAAATAACTAAGATAGACATATATAGAATCGTATACATGTTCAAATGGGCGGAAGGAGAATAATGAAACATGTTTTCTAAAGATATTGGGATTGATTTGGGTACTGCTAACGTGCTGATTCATTTAAAAGGCAAAGGGATTGTTTTGAATGAGCCATCTGTAGTAGCAATAGATAAAAAGACAAATAAAGTATTGGCAGTCGGTGAAGAGGCACGTCAAATGGTGGGACGTACACCGGGAAATATTATTGCGATTCGTCCATTAAAGGATGGCGTAATTGCGGATTTTGATGTAACAGAAGCGATGTTAAAACATTTTATCAATAAATTGGACGTTAAAGGTTTCTTATCGAAGCCCCGCATTTTAATTTGCTGTCCGACAAATATTACATCGGTAGAACAAAAAGCTATTCGTGAAGCAGCTGAAAAATCGGGCGGCAAAAAAGTTTATTTGGAAGAAGAGCCTAAAGTGGCAGCAATTGGCGCAGGTATGGATATTTTCCAGCCAAGCGGTAATATGGTCGTTGATATCGGTGGAGGTACAACGGATGTAGCAGTATTATCAATGGGCGATATCGTAACAAGCGAATCGATTAAAGTTGCCGGGGATGTATTCGATAATGACATATTGCAATACATAAAGAAAGAATACAAGCTGTTGATCGGTGAACGTACAGCAGAAAATATTAAAACAACAATTGGTACAGTATTCCCTGGCGGACGCGATGATACTATGGATATTCGCGGTCGTGATATGGTAACGGGCTTACCAAGAACAATCGAAATTAATTCAGAAGAGATTGAGCACGCATTGCGTGAATCGGTTAGCATGATTGTACAGGCAGCAAAAGACGTACTGGAAAAAACACCACCTGAATTATCAGCCGACATCATTGATCGAGGCGTTATTTTAACAGGTGGGGGTGCGTTACTGCATGGCATTGATCAGCTGTTAATCGAAGAGTTGAAAGTACCTGTTTTTGTGGCGGAAAACCCAATGGACTGTGTGGCAGTTGGAACTGGAATTATGCTGGATAATATTGATCGCGCGGTAAATAAATAAATTATATTACTTATAATTATCATTTTTTTGCCGATAAATGATAAATACGGCATAATTAGAGGTGAATTGAGTGTTTAAAGGTTTTTATACAGTAGCTACAGGAATGGTTGCACAACAACGTAAAACTGAAATTTTAACGAATAATATGGCCAATGCCAATACACCTGGCTTTAAATCAGATCAAACGACCATTCGTTCTTTTCCGGATATGTTGATGTCGGCAGTGAATTCGACAAACATTCCAACGGAGAACGGGTTTGCAATAAAAAATCTTAATCCGGTTGGTGCGGTGAATGCGGGTGTTTATTTACAGGAAACAATGCCAAACCAAGCACAAGGCCAGATTTATTCAACTGGTTTAAATACAGATATCGCACTGATCAATAGCTCGATGCCTACTGACGAAGCTTCAGGAAATTTGGGACAAATTTTCTTCCGTTTGGAAAATGAATCCGGAACCGAGAGCTATACACGTAACGGGAATTTCACGCTGGACGGGCAGGGCAATCTAGTAAACCCCCAAGGACTATTCGTATTGGATGCGAATGGGGAACGTATGCAGTTTGATAACGACAATATTCGCATCAGTTCGGATGGGGCGATTTTTGACGAAAATGATGTACAGGTTGGCACGTTAGGTGTCGCATTTTCAGCAAACCCGGATGTACTTGTGAAGCGTGATAATGGGTTGTTTAATACATTGGATGGCGTCGATCTACCATCTGCCTATGGACAGGCTAATGTACAATTTTCGATGCAGCAGCAATATTTAGAAGGATCCAATGTTGATGCCTCTAAAGCAATGACAGATCTATTAACTGCATACCGAGCATTTGAAGCAAACCAAAAAGTGCTGCAGGCATACGATAAGAGTATGGAAAAAGCGGTTAATGAAATTGGACGAGTTAATTAAATAATTGCATTTGAATGATTATAAGTGAGTTGATTGAAATGATGAGGAGGCGACTCCACCGTGGAGAGCGCCCAGATCGGAATGGAAATCAACTCATTCATATAGCGATTATTTTCATTAGCTGTCGAATTTTCGTATAATTAAGGAGGTGCGGGAAATGTTACGTACAATGGTGAGTGCGACAAATACATTATCTCAATTACAGCATCAGTTAGACACAATTAGTACAAATATCGCAAACAGTAATACAACAGGCTATAAAGCACAGCAGGCAAATTTTACGGAAATGCTGTATCAACAGTTTAATAACGATGAATTAGACCGCACTGTCCGTGATACACCTGTAGGCATTCGTTATGGTGTCGGTGCACAGATCGGGTTAATCCAATCCAATCAGACACAAGGTTCACTGCAAGTAACAGACCGCGATTTAGACTTTGCCTTAACAACAAAGAACCAATATTTTAATGTGTTAATGCAAAATCCTGAAGGCGATGTGCGAACTGCATACACTCGTAACGGTAGCTTTTATGTAACACAGACCGAACCGGGTATTCTTTCACTCGTTAATAGCGATGGATACCAAGTAGCAGATGCAAATGGACAGCCAATTACATTCCCGGATAATGTGACAGGTTTTACGATGGATTCAGACGGTTCGTTAGTGGCAAGCTATGAAAATGGCACACCGTTAAAGTTCCAGCTTGGAATTTCTGAACTGCAAAAACCAAATGTAATGGAAAAACTGCAGGGCGGAACATATATTGGGTTACCGGAAAATCTTGATGCACTAGGCTTCACGCAAGCGCAAGTACTGACAGATCTGCAAGGTGCCAATCGTCAAGTGGGCATTCAAAAAGGTGCACTTGAAATGTCGAATGTAGACGTTTCAAAAGAGATGACAAATTTAATTCAAGCACAGCGTTCATATCAATTTAATACACGTGCAATTACAATTGCAGACCAAATGCTTGGGTTAATTAACGGTATTCGCTAGACGTGCGACATTGTTAAGGGAGAAGTTTTATGACGAATGAGTTAGATAGACAGATCGAGCAAAAAGAGCCTGCAGCCCAAAAAACGAGACGTCGTATAAAGAACGTTTCGGAGCCGCCAACGGAACAGCCTGTTGGTAAGGTTCGGCTTCGACTGATTCCGATCTGGCTACGAATTATAATCGTAATTTTATTATTTTTAGTAGCCGTAATTGTAGGACTGGTTATTGGCTACAGCGTTATAGGGGACGGCGCAGCATTCGATGTTTTAAAATGGGAAACATGGCAGCATCTTCTCGATATTATAAATGGTAAAGAGTAGAGGGATTGTCGGGAAAGCCATTTCCGAACAGTCCCTTTACAGCGAATAAGCAAAAATTTACTTTTTTGTTTGAATTGGAGCAAAAAACGGGCTGAAATTCCAGCCTCTTTCTCCATTATTTTCATTGCTTTACCAGAACATACATAAAAATAAACGATTATCTACATAATATTATAGAGGAAACAAGGGGGATTTTTTCATGTTAAACGCAGAGCAAATTCAAAATATTTTACCACATCGCTATCCATTTTTATTAGTTGATCGCATTCTTGAGATCGAAGAAGGAAAGCGCGCACTTGGATTGAAAAATGTATCGATTAACGAAGAATTTTTTAATGGGCATTTTCCTGGCTATCCAGTAATGCCAGGTGTTCTAATTGTCGAGGCACTTGCGCAAGTAGGTGGTGTGGCATTACTAAACGCACCTGAATATAAAGGACGTCTTGTATTTTTAACAGGGATTGATAATTGCCGTTTCAAGCGTCAAGTCGTACCGGGCGATCAGCTGAAACTTGAAGTGGAATTTTTGAAATTGCGCGGACAAATGGGGAAAGGCCGTGCTACTGCGACAGTAGATGGCGAACTAGTTTGTGAGTGCGAGATTCTATTTGCAATTGGACCTGAACAGCCAAAATAAGGCGATTTGCAATTGGAACTCAAAGATTATAAAATATAAAGGTTGAAGAAATTCTTTAACTTCTTTAAGCAGAAGTCTCCCAATGAGATAGGATAGGTGTGGGACGATTGCCAGTGTTCACCTTTTATAGGTTTTCATTTGCCTGTAAACAATGAGCGAAGTTTGGCTTTAAACGTAGGAGGTTTTAAAATAGATGTATAAACAACTGTCTTCAGGCGTAAAAATTAGTATTACACGATCAATATCGACGTCGTTTGAAGCTTATTTAGCAAGCATTGGTTGGGATGAAGAAAAATTTTCGATGGAAGACTATATGGCAAGCTGGCAGACTTACTTTAAAGAAAATGCCGCTTGGATTGATAAAATACCGGCAGACATTTTACTGAGCCCTGAATTTCACGAAGAAATTGCTAAGAAAATGGATGAGGTAATTGCTAAAATTTTAAGTGAAGAGCCAACAGAAAAGCAAAAGCAGGTAATTGCGGAATTACAGAAACAATTAGGTACAAATTACAAATTCGACTGTAAAGCAGAAGCCGCTTATGTTGAACAGCTCTTAAAAGATAAATTAAAATAACCGCACGTTTTTGTAGGATAGATCCTTCTTTTCCCGGGCACTATATGTACGATCACATGAAGTGATCGACTCATGATTGCATATGGGAAAGGAGGGAATTTTTTATGCGAAAATCAGCACTACTTGTAGCACTTTCGCTTGGTTCACTGTTATTTCTCTCAGCGTGTAACACAAATGACAATGCTGGAGAAGACAATCTAGGAAATGATGTCAAAAACGGTGTTAACGATGTAATGGATGACACACGTGACGTTATCGATGACACGGTAGATACAGTTGATCCGGATACAGATGGACGTAGCGGTCAAAACGACATGAACGGACAAACAAATGAGAGCACGATTGACAACAATCAAGACTCAAATGTCCCGAACGGTTCAAACGAACCTAACGTAAACGAAGAAGACATGATCGAAGACCGTGCAGATCGAAAAGATAAAGACCACGTAGATAACCACTAATCTAAAAAGGGAATCAGTGTTCACTTAGGTGGGCACTGGTTTTTTTGTTGTGAAGAGGCGAGTGAAATGAAATAATCCTCAAATTTAATGGATGAAGACGGGCAGAAGAATTTATTCCTCACTTGAGCCAGGATAATCCTCACTTAAATGTGTTTAATCCTCAAAACAGGGTAGATAATCCCTATTTAGCAAGTGATAATCCTCATTTCAGGTTAATTAATCCTCAAATCAAATTAAAAGTGAATTTATTCTGTTTTCTTTTTGGACCAGGATAAGATGTTCTCCGGAATAATATAATACGTTCCTTTCTTAGCGCCACGCTGTTCGAGACCTAACCTTGATAAAATATTCGAACAGACTTTTATATTTGTCATTCCGAAAAACTCACGAAATTGTCGGTTAGAAATTTTTTCACCAAGTAAGATTCGGTAATGATAGAGGGTTTCAAAGACGACATCCCGACTTCTAGCTTTACAAACGTTACATGTAAACGACCCGTAATGATAAAACATTACATGTTTATAATCACACCATCTACAAAGAACGCCTTTCCTTAATCTATTGGAACTGATGGTGCGGCGAGGGGGAAGGGCTTGATAAAGTTGGTTCAATTTAGCGACAATCATATTTATATTTGCACTGGATTTTGCAGTATTGAGATAGAGGTTTTCAATGAAATTAGGGACGCCGCTTATATGAAAAATCGGAAAATTCTCCAATGACTCGTCTAAAACAGCTTGCTGGTTTGCGATTACGACCGAAAAATGCACGGGGATAGTGATCTGCCATTTTCGCAAACATTGTTCCAAAAATAGCTGATGCCGGTAAACTTGATCAAGGGGGTTTCGGAAGTTTTCGCGTTTATCGTTGTGGATGCGGTAAAATTCATGCTGCGCGGATTTGTAAAATAAAACGCCGGACAGCAGTTTTACTTCAAAAATTACTATAAAAAATGGCGTCACTAAAATAGCATCCATCTGATGGGAATAGCCCTTTTCATTCATGCATTCAAAATTATAGAAAATATGATGGTCCGTTTTAAAGAAATAATCGGAAAGAGTTTGCTTCAACTTTATCTCTCCTGCAAATCCAGCCTCTAAGCGTTGTAACTCATGCTGGATAGCACTTGCTTCCGTATCACCAAACATAATCCTCTTAGCTAAAACTTCTGTGTAAAGATGATGCTTTGATTTCTGCACAAACTTCACCTCCACCTTGAATATACGATGCGTGGTGAGGCTTGACAAATACCTTCAAAAAGATGAACTTACAAAGAATGCTAAACCAAATTACTCTTTTTAAATCAACCTACATCCCAAAACTACACTTTCCGCCCTATTCACCATTTTTCTTCAATGAAGGTCGATTGCGCATCCCCTGATCAAATGCCTCAAGCAGTTCATCATTTCGTAACCCTTCTTCAAGGAGCTCTGCCAATAATAGTTCGGCATATTTTTTACGCTGAGCTTTCAAACGGCCTTTAATAAGTACTGATATTTTATCGCCCACTTTTGTAATCGAATGTACGACACATGCAAATGGGGCCGGTTCATTATCCGGCAGCGAAATGATGGCACGCGCATCCAGTACTTCGCCGGATGTAACAAAGTTTTGAAAAAAATCGTAATATGTATCTGCTGTAAACAATTCTAAAATCCACATTTTATGGCTATTTTCCTGATTAATAATAATGCCGTCTGTTAAAGGAATTTCTTTTATTTCATCATTTACTAATAAATCAAAAGCAAGCATTTTAAAGGTTTTCACTTATAAATCCCTCCTCAGTTTTCTTATGTAAAAGTATAACATACAAAAAATGTGAAACTGCCAATTTCAGCAATTTGTAATTTCACCTACAAGTCTATTTACAACAGCATTCTCATTAACTCGAATGAAATACCATATAGGCGAAAAAGTAATTTTGAAACAATATTTTAGCCAAAAAATTCAAATTCACGCTTTGCCAGAAATAGAGAGTTCAGCTATGCTTTAGTTAATTTACAAAAGAAAGGAGGTCAATGAATGAATCATGTTGGGCTTGTAGGGCGAACGACGAAAGATATGGAGCTCAGGCACTTATCTGAAGGAAGGGTTCGGGCATACTTTATCATTGCTGCTAACCGTCCTTTCAAAAATAGTGAAGGAAAGGTAGATGCGGACTTTGTGCAATGTGTGGCATGGGGGAGGACCGCTGAGTTAATGGCAAAATACTGCGGGAAAGGCTCACTCATCGGTATTAAAGGACGCTTGCAATCAAGATCATATGTCAATCGTGAAAATCAGAAAGTATACACGATGGAAGTGCAAACAGAAGATGTACAGTTTTATTCATTAAAAGCCCCTGGTGAAGCAGAAAAGATCCAAACACCGCCCCCGATTCCCGAAGATTTCGTGCTTCCAGAACAAGAAACCAAACTCGTACACCAGCCATAATCTTTTTCCTCTCCGATAAAATAATATTTCTTAGGAGGTGAAGCGCCCAAATCTGCTGTTTGACCGCGCAGTAGTAACCATTCTTTCTCACAATCCTATAACAACTAAATAAAGTAGTGAAGTAAGCATAAAAAGAGTCTACTTCATGGCGTAAAAGTAGACTCTTTTCACATTATTTTATATTGCCCGTATCCAAAATGAGTAAATCCATCAGTTCCGAATCATCAAGTTCAGTCAACCATTTACTTGATTGAATTAATTCTTCGGACAGTGCTGATTTCATTGCAATCATTTTATCGATTTTTTCTTCAATCGTTCCAATTGTCACAAACTTATGCACTTGCACAAATTGTGTTTGTCCGATACGGTATGCCCGGTCTGTCGCCTGATTTTCGACTGCCGGATTCCACCAGCGATCGGCATGGAGTACATGTGTCGCAGCTGTTAAGTTAAGACCTGTTCCACCAGCTTTAAGCGACAGTAAAAACACAGGGAACTCGCCAGCCTGGAACTGATCGACTAAATTGTCGCGCTGATTTTTCGGCATACTACCTGTTAAAAACGGAACTTCAACATTATAAAGCTCTGTTAAACAATGCTGAATTAAATTACCCATTCCGATGTACTGTGTAAAAATTAAGCATTGTTCGCCATTATCGATAATTTCCTTCGTCATTTCAATAATACGCTTTAGCTTTACAGAACGAGAAACCATGGTATTGGCATCTTCAAAAGGTTCTTTTAAAAACAGGGCAGGGTGGTTGCACAGCTGTTTTAATTTGTTAAGCATTTTTAAAATACGTCCCTTTTTCTCGAAGCCGGTGAGCTCTTCAAGTGTCGCTAAAGTATCTTGAATATAGCCTTCATAATGTGCTGCCTGCTCAGGGGTAAGTGCACAGAATTCAAGGGATTCCTGCTTGTCAGGCAAATTCAGCTGAAGCTCGGGATCACGTTTTGATCGACGCAGCAGGAACGGACGGATTTTCATACGTAAAACACGTTTATGGGATTCCGATTCTTCCCGTTCAATTGGTGTAATAAAGTTTTCGGTAAATCTTGTAAAGCTACCTAAATAGCCTTTATGAATAAAATCAAAAATGGCCCACAGCTCGGAAAGACGGTTTTCAACAGGTGTACCTGTTAACGCTATATGATGCTCGCCTTTTAATTTACGAATTGCACGGGATTGCAATGTTTGCATATTTTTTATATTTTGTGCCTCATCCAAAGCGACCGTTGCCCAGTCTATAAGCTGTAAGTCATCTGCATCCTGAGTGACCGTACCATATGTGGAAAGGATGACATGCGGACGCTGTGTTGCGATATAGCTTGTCAGGTCATCACCTTTTAAACGTCGTGGCCCGTAATGTGTATATACTTCCAAGTCAGGAGCGAAACGAGTAAGCTCTTTTTGCCAGTTGCCGACAACAGATGTCGGGCACACAATCAATGTCGGTTTATCAATTTGCAGAACGGAAACGGTATGGAGCATATACGTAATAAGCTGAACGGTTTTACCAAGTCCCATATCATCTGCCAAACAGGCACCGAATTTTTGGTCACGCATGAAAACAAGCCATTCAAAGCCTTCCTGCTGGTATGGACGCAACTCAGCATGAAGCTTGGCTGGGACAGCTACTTTTGGCAGACCTTTTTTATTTTGCAGTTGATCAATATAATCCTGCAGTGATTGCTGCATCTCAAATGCAAATAACGGGTCGTCGCGCTCAGCATCATCTTCTGTATCATCTTCAATAGGTGCAGTTAATGTTTCAGGCAACTCACGGAACAGTAAATCGCGTACTGTCCAATTTTCTTCTTTTGCCTGATCCATCAGTTCACGCATTTCATTGAGCCATTCTGCATCAATACGGAACCATTCCGTACCAATACGGACAAATTCACGTTTTTCAGCAACGAGTTTCTGGAAGGCTTCTGCGGAAATTTCTTCGCCATTCATCGAGAACTGCCATTTGAATGTCAAAATATCGTCTAGCCCTGCTACACTGCGGGCCGATTGGTTATTGGCACTGACACGTACACGCATTTTCGATTGACGGAGTTCCTTAAGCCAAGCCGGTAAAATCACATCAAAGCCTAAAGCCTGTAATTTAGTAAGTTCGAGACGTAAAAATTCACGTACTTCCTGATCATTGAATTGTGTATGAATAAACTGAGCACTTTCAGCATTTAATTGAATTAAATCAACTATTTGATTTTGCAGCTCTTCAATGTCATTAGCAATTGCACTCCACTTTTTCGGCAGTGCATCCAATATCGGCAGTTTCAGTTTTGACGAAGCAGGTGTCCAATGTTTTGCGGCATTTGGACTAATAAGCACCGTTTCCAACAGCCAGTTTTCCTCATTTTCTTCTGGCTCGCTTAAACGCAGCGCCACCTTTACACCATCAAATACATGAGAAGTTTGCATCGGCCAGCCGCCATTTTGGAAAAATGGAATGAGTGCAAGCGTATCTTCTTTAGAAAGTCCGGCATCCATCAGTTTTTGTTCAACTGCATGTTGCAATAGGTCATTGGAAAATGTAAAGCCTTCTTCTGTTACAGTTGCCTGCTGCCAAAGCTTTGGGTCATTCCAGAGCGGCAATGTCGTCTGGATTGCTTGAAAGTGATTAACGGTTTCATCATCATATGCAGCAAAATCCAAGAACGGGTGACGGTATGCTGGTGACAGAACGTCCAGCAAATGAGATGCCGATATGATTAAATCACGCTCTTCCAATGAAGTGTGCAGCCCGTAAAAACTTTGCTCAAATTTAAAAAAGAGAGAAGGAATCCAATTGGCTGTCGGTAAAATTAAATCATTTTTATTATACGCAGTAGCGCGGAAGTAACCGGGACGCAGCTCTGAAAGCTTTATGCGAAAGACTTGTAGAAAGGGTAGCTTCGTATTAAATAAATATTGCATTGTATCGTTGCGCAATAAACGCAATGTCACCTCCTATTAGCAAAATACATAATCTAAATGAGTAAATTGCTTTTATTTATCTCTTCTTGCAGTGCACGCAAACGTTTGTACTGCTGCTGCACGGCATCAATATATGCTGTAAAATAGTCGAGCTTTCCGGCTTTTTTGGAAGCTGATTTCATCGCACGCCAAATGCGGACTGCCTGCTTATAATTTTGCCGCGATTTCTGCTGAATTTCTTCCATCGCATAAAAATGGTAAAGAGGGAGTGCAGTTTCCGGTGACTGTGCGACAACATCCTTTAAACCGCATTGATCTAAATAAGGAATCGATGAAGGATAGAGCTGATGAAGTGCAACCCACTCGTCCAAACGATTGTGACGCAGTAAATAGTTTGAAAACGACTCAATACCGTAACGGCCGAACGAAGAGTACAATGCGAGCTCCTCACTATCACTCAGTTGAACTTGACTGTATAGGTGATCGAGCTTACGCGTAAATTTCTGGCGACGTATTGGCAATAAGTTGTCCTGCACAAACGTTTGTAAAAAAGGAAGTGCCTTTTTTAAAATAACGGTCGCCTCATCAACATAGTCTTTCTGTAATGCATATTGGGCTATGTCGATAAACCCTTCCACATTATTTTCACTCATTGTTTCAACTGCTTGTTCCAGTTGTGACGGCGAACTTAATAAAATATAAAAAATGGATTTTACTACATTTAATTCGATATCTGTATTGCTATCATCGCTTTGTTCCAAAAGAGCCAGTTCATTTTTTAAGCGCTTTTGTTCATTAAATAGCTTTGTCCAAAACTGCAAATACAATGATAGCCGGAATGCTGTTGCTCCTTTTTCGATAAAAAGAATCTCGTGGACATTTTTCTGAATGGCATCAAAAAATGGCTCGGTTGCAAACAGCCGTGTTGTTTTACTTAATGTATCAATCGACCGCTGAATGCGGCTTAACGTATTTTCCAAAAAGAACTGAACATAATGATGACTCAGATCTGCTTTCGTTTTGACTGCATGTAACAGAAAATGTTTCGAAACGGCGATATCCATAAACAAGTTAAACAGCTCCTGCCATTCCTGCTCATAGGGACGGTGGCGCTGCAGCTTAGAGCGAATATTTTCAATTAAACCTGATAATGTATACGGCTCCAATGGTTGCGGACCTTTAATTGCATAATTAAGCACTTCGTCAGCCATCATCTGCCAGTTTTCCGGACTGCGCTCAGAAGCCAATGACTGGAGCGGAACAGATCTTTTAGAACGCCAAATAGAAAGCCATTGCTGCAGTGAAATAAAATATTGTGACAGCTTTAAAATAATTGCAAGCTGGTGGCGGCATAGATTTTTTTTAGGACAGCTGCAGCTGATCGTTTGTTCCGGAAAATTAATCGTCACTTCCGCTGTATTGACGTCCTGAACTTGGCACAACAGTATTTGGCTGAATCTTGAATAGTGCGGTGGCTTAATTGCCTGATTACGGACAGAGAACATGGCGCGTGTCACCAATTCTGCATCTTCATTTGCTGAAGGGAGAAGCTGTTCTTCAAAGGATTGTAATGTATGTTGAATAAAATCTTTATGTGCATGGGCAATCTCGGAAAAAGATAAACTCAAAACGGGTTTCCCCTCCCTAATAATTAATTGCATTGGAAATTTTAACTTCATTCAAGGTGAAAGAAGAAAAAAAGTCGTTCCTTCCATTATAATACGAATCAAGACAAATCGGTAATGTGAAGAGACATTGAATAAATTTTTTAAGCGAATAAGCCATTTTTGAAGGTTTGAAATGTAGAAAGTATGGGGAAACTATAAGCAACAGAGAAATTGATTGAGTTTCAAGAACACTTACATGATTACATCCATATGATAAATGAAATTAGGTCTTATGACTCGGATAAATCCCAACGAAAATAAGTGAAGGAGGAATTCCCGTGATTCAAGTTCAATTTATGAAGCCATTCTATACAAAAATGACGGGCACGAAATTACGCTTAGTCTTTGCTTATCAATACTTTTCCATTACAAAAGACGAGGAAGTTTTTCATTTCATTCCGATTGAAGGGAAAGAAATGATTATTGATTTAAACTCAATGCAAGTCGAAAATTTATCGGAAGTGTTTGTATTCCAGCGCGGCAATCGTTTCGTACGTCTCCCGCTGTATCAGCTTTTACTCGTATCTAACGTACACGAATATTTAATGCCGATTATTGAAAATGTCTCAAATAATGTAACACCGTTAAAAAATGAAACGTCACCGGAATTTGATGAAGAAGTAGAAGGGATTGTGCGGGTATTGGAAGAAAGTAACTTATCCCGTTTAATCGATGAAGCGCTCGAATCACGTGACGAAGTATTATTCCACAATTTAATTGCGGAAAAGGAACGATTAACTGGAGGCTATGCATCGTGATTGCCCATATAAACTAAACCCTGTTAGCTGATATTAGCTAATGGGGTTTTTGTATGTATATTACCGATGATTCTTTTCAATTAGTATAACTATCCCTTTCAAAGGCAAAATAATAGGAAAGCGTTCATTAAACAGCCTGAATAATAAAAACTATTTCACACAGCGAGCAGAAAGTTGTATACTGTAATGCAGGACTAATTTTCAAGCATTTACAGGCAACCATTTGAACAACCATTCCGTCCTATAAATGAACGGAATTTTGAAACTGTATTAAATGAAGTTATTCAATTTATTGATAACGAATGCAGGCAAAATGCGTGAAACAAATTATACAACAATCAAACAATGAGATATAGCTTTTTTGAAAGTGAAGGAGAAACGATCATGACAAAATCAATCTGTGTCGTTGGCTTAGGATACATCGGTTTACCAACGGCGGTAATGTTCGCAAATCACGGCGTAAAGGTACATGGTGTTGATGTGAACCCGGCAGCTGTGAAAAGTATTCAGGATAAACAACTACATATTGAGGAGAACGGCTTACAGGAGCGCCTGAACAAAGCGGTGGATGAAGGCTTTTTAACGGCATCAACGACACCAGTCGCTTCAGATGTGTATATTGTCGCTGTACCATCACCGATTAATCCGGACAATACAGCGAATTTAGAATATGTTCGTCAAGCAACAGCTTCAATCGTGCCTTTCGTGAAAAAAGGCGATTTAGTTATTTTAGAATCAACAGTACCACCAAAAACAGTGGAAAATGTGATGTTGCCTGAATTAGTGAAATCTGGATTAGAAATCGGGACAGAACTATTTGTAGCCCATTCTCCAGAACGCGTTATTCCGGGCCGTATTTTTGAGGAGCTTGTAAACAATGACCGTATTGTTGGCGGGATTTCACAAAAATCAGCAGAGCTTACGAAAGAATTGTACGAAACATTTGTTAAAGGTACGATCCATTTAACGGATGCAACAACAGCTGAATTAGTAAAAGTAATGGAAAACACATATCGTGACGTAAACATTGCATTTGCCAACGAGTTAGCGAAAATGGCTGAGAAATTAGATGTGAACATTTGGGAAGCGATTAAATTTGCGAACTACCACCCACGAGTAAACGTCCATTTCCCGGGACCAGGTGTAGGTGGTCACTGTATCGCGGTCGATCCTTGGTTTTTAGTAGAACTAGGCGGGGAACAAGCCCAAATCATTCATTTATCACGTAATACAAATGACTCAATGCCAAGCTTCACAGCACAAAAAACACAGGCGATTTTAAATAAAAACGGTATTGCAGGCGCAACAGTTGCTGCATTAGGTTTAGCGTTCAAAGGTAATGTAGATGATATGCGTGAAAGCCCATCGACAATCGTAATCGATGAGTTGGAGAAATTAGGCTTAACAGTCGTTTCACATGACCCGCACATTAAGAAAAACAAACATAAAACACAAACACAAAGCATGAAGGAAGCGTTGGAGCAAGCTGATATTTTAGTGTTCCTGACAGATCACAAAGAATTTAAAGAGCTGGATCCGTCAACATTGAACGCAAAAAGCAAAATCGTATTCGATACGAAAAACTGCCTAAACCGCGAAGAATGGGAAAAAGCAGGCTTCCAGTTCCACTTACTTGGAGATGCGAAGAACTAATAATGTAAATTTGGCAGTGCGTCTATACGTACTGCCTACTGTTTTTTATCTTCATTCAGCAGGCGTTCAAAACGCCTGCTGAATGAAGATAAGCCCCAGGCGGATGTCACAGATTTTTTAAAGGGAATTTTTGAGTAAACTCAAAAAAATCTGGACGCAATTACGCCAAGGCGTAATTGATTGATGGAATCTAAGAAGGGAAGACTATATATGAAAGAAACCGTACTCGGCATTCAAGTAAATACCGAAAGCTATGATGAACTGCTTCCAAAAGTATTTGATCAAATTGAGAAAAAGCAAAAATCGTTAATTGTGGCTATTAACCCGGAAAAAATTATTAAGGCAAAGGAAGACCCGGCATTAAAGACACTCCTTAATAACGCAGAGTTTCAAATTCCGGATGGCATCGGTGTAATTTTGGCTTCGAAAATTCAAAAAGGGCAAATCTCATCACGTGTGACAGGTGTTGATATGATGCTGCGTCTATGTGAAGAAGCAGCACAGCGTAAAAAGCCTATTTTCCTTTATGGCGGGAAACCGGGAATTGCAGATAAGGCGGCGAAGAAATTACAAGAGCTCTATCCATCTATTGAAATCGCCGGTACACAGGACGGCTATGAAAAGGATAATCAAAAAGTTATTGATAAAATTAATGAAGCGAAGCCGGATTTACTTTTTGTAGCAATGGGTTCTCCAAAACAGGAAAACTGGATTAATGCAAACCGTAATCAGCTTCATCCGACGATTTATCAAGGTGTTGGTGGGTCGTTTGACGTATTGGCAGGAGATGTGAAAAGAGCACCAGAAGCTTTCCAAAAAGTAGGAATGGAGTGGTTTTACCGTTTAATGAAGGAACCACACCGGATTAAACGCCAAATTGCCTTGCCTTTATTTTTATTGGAAGTAGCACGCGGATCGAAGAACAACAAGTAATCGAAAAAAAATAGTGTAATCTTTGTAATATTTGATTGTTTATTTGTAATGTTAATGATACACTAAATTCAGTAGTGAGATTTCCTCTACGATATATATTAAATTTTAACTTTTCCCTGCAAGGAAAAAACTCGGTTGGTAGCCCGAGAAAAAGGCTTTAGCATTTAGATGCTAAAGCCTTTTTCTTTTTCTGTTTTTGTCGAATTTTAGCGAACTTGTTCTATTAATTCGTACTTTACATACACTAACCAGGTAGGAAAAATTATGGTCATATAAATATTAACTATATTACAAAAGTAATATGTTAGTAATAATTGCAATAAGTAAATTCCAGTTTAATCCTTGGTATAACTGCATTATATATCCAATTTGGCCTCTTAATTTTTAAATATAAACCAATAATTACCACTAATTATAGCTATATTCAAATAATATATGGAATTTATTGGTGAAGAAAATGTTGTCTTTATGAGTATATGTATGTCATAATTAAAGAAATTTGAAGTTATCTGAATATATTTACGGATTCATATCTTGTAGTCTAATAAAATAGTATATTTTTGGTTTTATTGGCAAAAAAAGATTGACATAGTAAATGTATACTACTAGAATTTATGTGTAGTTAGTTTTTCTGCACATATTTTGTGTGGGTAACTAAAATTATTATTTTCACTTATGAGGAGGAAATTTTTCAATGGCTAACCAACCAAAGAAATACAAAAAATTCGTAGCAACAGCTGCGACAGCTACATTAGTAGCATCTGCAATCGTACCAGTTGCATCTGCTGCATCATTATCTGACATCTCAGGTAACACACACGAAGAGGCGATCAACGCATTAGTAAGCGATGGGATCATCTCTGGTTACCAAGATGGCACTTTCAAGCCTAACAAAGAATTAACTCGTTCTGACGTAGTTAAATTATTAGGTAAATTCTTAGAAACTAAAGGTTATGAAGCTGCTGCTGACTACAAAACTCGTCCAGCATTCGCTGACTTAACTACAAAAACTAACGAAGAGCTATTAAAATACGCTTCTTTAGTTAAAGAAGCTGGCGTATTCGTAGGTTCTAACGGCAAGCTTTTAGCTGGTGACCCAATTACTCGTGAGAACATGGCGATCACTTTAGTACGTACAGTTAACACTGTTTACGATATCAGCTTAGAAGAGTATGTAGCTACTCAAGATTTCAAAGGTGATGTAACTGATTTAACTCAAGCTAAAGCAGAAGCTCGTACAGCAATTTCTGTATTAGACTTCTATGACATCACAAACCCAGCTGCACCTGCGTTCAACCCAAAAGGTAACACAACTCGTGGTCAATTCGCTTCATTCTTATTCAAAACAATCAACGCTGACTACACAGCTGCTGGTCAAAAAGATGAAGAAGCTTCATCAGTACTACCAACTGCTATCGCGTTTGAAGAAACTTCAATCCAAGGTACTTATGGTACAACAGTAACTTTAAAAGCTAAAGTAACTGTAGCTCAAGGTGAATCTGCAGCTAACATTCCAGTGAAATTTGATGTATTCCATGCTAAATTAGCTAACGATACAACAATCGTTCCTCAATTAACTGAAACTGTTAAAACAGACGAAAACGGTGTTGCAACTTATACTTATACTCGTTCTCAAGGTGAAACTGACACAGTTAATGCATACGCAACTGGTAAGCCAGCATTAAAAGCTGCTGCAAAAGTTTACTGGGATACAACATTAGCAATTAAAGATGTTACTGAAGGAACAACTTTAGCTAATGGTGAACAAAAAGTTTACCAAATCACTGGTGAAGCGAATGAAGAAGTTTACGTAGCATTCAAAGAGAACTTAAATGTTGCTCCTGAGAAAGCTGTTCGTGGAGTTGAATTCTTAGGTTTACGTACTACTGGTGATACTGCTTCTGCAAAATATGCTTATGAATATACAACTGGCGGTTACGCTGTAGGTGTTCTTAAGTTAGATGCTACTGGTAAAGCTAACTTAGTATTAACTGGTGATGATGCATCAGTAACACCAATTGCTTTCGTTAACAACCCAGGCACAAATGCTAAGTATGACGCTACTGCTTTACAAGCTGTAGGTTCAACAGCAACGTTTGCTAAAGAATCAGTATTTGATTTATCAATTAAAGCTGAAGGTAACCAAACTGCATCTATTAACTTAAACGATGTTCAAACTGGTGGACGTGACTATGTTGCAACACTTAAGAATAAAGAAGGTAAAGCATTAGCTAATGCAGAACTTTTAGTAACATTTAACAACGAAACAACAACAGAGCGTAATGAAGTACGTGTATATGATGTTGATGGTGAGCGTGTAAATCCTACATCTGCAGACTCAGTAACATTCCGTATTGTTACAGATAAAGATGGTGTAGCTAAGTTTACAGTTAGTCACCCTGATGCAGATGCATTTGTAACTCCTATTGCATTTATCGACAATGGTACAGGTACTGGTTCTGAAGCTGGTAAATTAGATAAAAAAGATCTACAAGTTACTGGAGAAATCACTTACTTCCGCACTACAAGAGCTGCTGATTACAGAAGTGAATTAGTAGTTACAAATGAAGATGATAAGGAAGTTACAACATTTGGTAGCGACACAGTTGCAGAATTCTCTTACCAATTATCAGATCAAAATGGTAAAGCACGTTCTTATTCTTCTGATACACCAGTACAATTCACAGTACGTGCAGGTGCACAAGCAGTTGAGTTAGTAGATGCAGCTGGCAATCCTGTTGTAGAAAATGGAGTTGCTGTTGTAATCCCAGCTTATACTTCAAAAACATTATTAAACCGTACTGTAGTTGCTGGTCAAACAGATACTTCTATCTACTTAAAATCTAACGGTTCAGATGTTCGTGTTACTGCAACACCAACAAACACTGGTTTATCTGGATTAACATCTGTTACTAAAACAGTTTCATTCTTATCAGGTGCAAGTACTTCATACTTCACAATTTCGGATGTAGTACAAACTACTACTTCTAAAGATGCAGCTTCAATTACATTAACATTTACTGAAGCAGTAGCTGCAACAAGTATTGAAGCTACTAAAACAGGTGGTACACGTGGTACAGTAACTACTGATGCTGCTAACAATAAAGTTTTATATGTAGGATTTGGTGCTGATCCTGTATCTGTAGGTGAAACAGTTTCAATTTCTTACAAAGGTAAAGTATACAACTTTGAGTATGTTACAAATGCTAACGGCCGTAACGTATTCAGAGCACAATAATTAACAAATTTTAACATTAGAGTTGAAAAAAGCGAAATTGCTCAATGCAATTTCGCTTTTTTGCTACGCTTTGAATAAATATGAAATCTATAGATAGGTTGAACTCAAAATTCCTGGGACTTAGTAACAAAAAAACAATTAACGAGTGATACTATAAATAAATGGTAATAATAATAAACTACTTATTTATTTACTTTAATTTAAGTAAGAATTATTGAAATAGATATATTTAAATAGGAAAGAGATTAGGTAAGGTCTATCAAATTTAGGGAATTATAAGGAAATATAACCTTATTTAGTGTATAATGAGAATGTTATTCAATATTCTATACATAAAGGATTGTGAACAATGCAGCTTACTGAATCTAAGAGAAAATATATTTTACTTGGGATTGTGGCTTTTATTATAACCGGTTTTATAACTGCAAAAGTGCTAGCAAGTAAACAAGATGAGGAATTTTTAAGGGATGATCTACTTTATCAACAAACTAGTCAATTATATAATGATGGCAAGTTTACTGAAGCAGAGAATCTAGTAAACGATTTATTGCTGCGCAAGCCAAATTCAGAAGTGGTGAACTATTTAGGAGCAGTTATCACAGCAAATTTAGCGGATTATAATCGCTCTGTAATTTTATTTCAAAAGACATTAGACATAAACCCTCATAAAGTAGAAGATCCGATGTTTATGCTTCAATTTGGGGAAGTTTTATTTTTCGTTGAACGCTATGTGGATGCTAAAACTGTTCTGGAGAAGTGTCGTGAGGGTGGATGGGTACCAGAAGATTATCCGACTTACCAAGAGCGTGTAACAGAATTATTAACTCAAATTGAGAATATGCAATAAGGAAGGTAATACTAGATGGCTTCATTTTACGAAGAGCTTAATAAGTCTGAAATAATTAATGATGAAAATGAAAATGCTCAGTCTCGTGCAAATATTGACAAGTGGATTTTTCGTTTATTTTTAATTTTAATTGCTGTTATGCCAATTATTGTAATGGCAAATGTTGAAGAAGTAGTAAGTCCACTGATTTCTAATATTGATGTTATTACATCTGGAGTAAAAGGGGATTTATTTACCCACTATAAATCTATTTTTATTTTAGTTATAACTTTAATTGCATCTGGAATGCTATTGCTTAAAATCTTTTTTATGGGTGGCATGATACGAAAAACAGCCTTGAATTATATATTGGCATTGTTTGCAATAGCCATTATTATTTCTACAATTGCCTCTCCAAATATTACAATTGCTTTGAATGGTCAATATAACCGTTCCGATGGAGCGATTAGTTGGTTATGTTACACTGCATTATTGTTTATAGCAATAAATATTAAATATCCTAAAAATGTTGTACGCTCAATAATGTGTGCATTAATTCCGTTTGTGTATATAAATTTATATATTATAACAATGAATTTTTATGGTAATGATTTATTACAAGAAAAATGGCTCCAAAATTTAGTATCTATTTTGCTACCTGAAGGAGCAAATATTTCAGAGTCTTCAGTATTGGTTGGAACATTAAATCAGTGGAACTATATGAGTGGTATGTTTGCTATTATGTCAGCGATGTATCTAGCATGGGCAGTATTATCTGAAAAATGGGCTGAAGTGTTTATTGGTGCTATTACTGCAGCAGCTTCAATGTCTATTTTATTTATGTCCATTTCTACTAGTGGATTTTTAACTATAATTGTTATTTTGCCGTTTATACTAATGTTAATTATTAAAAATAGTGAAAAACAGAAAAGTATAACAGCCCTAGTAATTTCTTTAATTATCGTTGTTCCAGTTTTTCATATTCTTTCTCAAGAAAATGACAGAGTATGGGAAGAATCGTTTGGATTCTTTGTAAATACCAACCCATATACAAAAGAGGCGGCATCATCAACGGATTACGGCTTTAATTTTGATAGCAAAGTATATGCTAGTGAGAAAGTATTAGAGTTGCCTGTATTACCAGAAAGATCTTTAGCTTTCGGTACAGGTCGCGGTTATATTTGGAATGAAACATTAGAGTTGGTGAAAGAGCGTCCATTAATAGGGTATGGTAGTGATTCCCTTGTGTATAATTTCCCGCATTATCAGCTTGAAAGTAGAGCGGGGATGCTGGATGAACATACAATTGTTGATAAAACACATAATATATACATAGCTGTTTTATATGGGACAGGTATATTTGGTTTTATTGCATTAATTTCTATCTGTATATGGAATGTGATTTTAGTTTTGAAGGCATTAGTACAGAAAAATAAATTTAATAGTACCGTATTAATACTTGGAATAGCAGTTCTCGCTTATTCTGTACAGGCGCTATTTAATGATTCAATTCCAGCGATAACTTCCATGGTGTTTATTTTCTTAGGTATAGTGTTTTCACAGGGAATTAAATTAAAATCGGACAAAGAATAAGTCTTTATTTAGAAATGAGGTAATTAAATTGGAATACAAATTTAGATTAGTATCTCTAATCTTAATAGACTCGATAATAGTGCTGTTTTCGATTTATTTATCTCATGTATTCTTAAATCCTTTTAATGCACAAATAAATGCTTTTGTAGTTGCAAGTTCAATTATTTTATTAGTAACTCATCATCTATTATCTTATATATTCCATTTATATAAGAGAGTATGGAAATATGCAAACATAGATGAAATAATTGGCTTGTGTAAAGTTATTACGACATCGGTGGCATTAACAGCTTTGTTTCAAATATTTGTATTTAGAGATTTATATGAAAGAGCACTATTTTTAACTTGGATTCTACATATTGTTTTATTATGTGGTGTGAGGTTATTTTGGAGATACTGGCAATTGCTCAAGGAACAAAGAGAAGTAGAGAGTACTAGTGTAAAACGTAGAGCGCTTATTTTAGGGGCTGGAAATACTGGTCGTTCAATAGTAAATCAATTACAGGCGGAAAGTACAATATTAAATCCCATTGTTTTTTTGGATGATAATCCAAATTTGAAAAATTTAGAGTTAAATGGTGTACCGGTTGTAGGCGGTCTAGAAGAAATCGAAAGTGTTGTTGAACATTATCGAATTAATCACATAATCATTGCGATGCCTTCTTTAAAAGGAGAAAAATTAGGTAATTTAATTACAACAGCGAAAAAATATACAAATAACGTTCAAATTTTACCTTCATATCTTGATTTTGCAACTGGAAATATACAATATACAAAAATTCGTGATGTTTCAATCGAAGATTTACTTGGCAGAGAACCTGTCGTTTTGAATAATGAATCGATTTCATTGAAGATTAAGGGAAAGAAAATACTAGTTACGGGTGCAGGTGGATCGATAGGGTCAGAATTATGTAGGCAAATAATTAAGTTTGAACCCCATGAACTAATCTTGCTTGACCATAGTGAATATAATATATATAAAATTACAAGTGAGCTATCAAAGAATTTATATGAAACTAAGATAATTACTGAGGTTATGAGTATTGAAAACCGAGAACGTATTATGATAACCATAAAGAAGCATAAGCCTGATGTAGTCTTTCATGCAGCGGCATATAAGCATGTGCCTTTAATGGAAGAGAATGTGTATTCTGCTGTATCTACAAATATATTTGGTACTAAAAATGTTGCAGATGCTGCAGACGAGGCGAATGTTAGTAACTTTGTATTAATCTCTACTGATAAAGCTGTTAATCCTACTAACGTAATGGGAATGACAAAACGTATAGCGGAGTTAATTATTAATGAGAAAAACAATGTAAGTAATACAAAGTATTCTTCTGTACGATTTGGTAATGTATTGGGTAGTAGTGGTAGTGTTGTTCCTTTATTTAAAGAACAAATTAGCCGTGGAGGTCCTGTAACTGTTACACATCCAGAAATGACTAGGTATTTTATGACTATTCCTGAAGCAGCACAGCTCGTTATCCAAGCTGCAAGTTTTTCAGATGGAGGGGAGACCTTTGTTCTAGATATGGGAGAACCAGTGAAAATCACGGATTTGGCCAAGCAGTTAATCAAACTATCAGGTTTTGATGAAAAAGATATAGAAATTGAATTTACGGGGATTCGAGATGGTGAAAAGTTATACGAAGAACTCTGTTATGAATATGAAGACACATATAGAATAGTACATCCAAAAATAAATGCTTTTTATAATGAGCAATATATCGCTGATATTAACGTAAAACTAGAAGGATACTTAGAACTGAACTCAGCAAAGTTGGCAGTTTTATTAAATGTAATAATGAGTAATTTAGAATCAAATAAATTAAAAATTTAACAGATATAAAAGGGAGAATGAAGAATAAGGTTAGTCTTATTAATCTTCTATTAGAAAGAGAGTGTAAAGTGTGTTTAAACAATTTTACCAACATCGTAATTTAATAAAGCAGTTTACAAAGAGAGAATTTGATTTGAAATATAAAGGTTCAATGCTAGGAGGGCTATGGTCATTTATTACGCCTTTACTTATGCTAGCTGTATATACATTTATATTCTCTGTGGTGTTTAAAGCACGTTGGGGTTTAGAACAAAGTGATAATAAATTTGAATTTGCAATGATTATCTTTTCTGGATTAATCATTTATAACATATTTAATGAGACTGTTAGTAAATCAACAACAATTATTCTTTCAAACGTTAACTATGTAAAAAAAGTAATTTTCCCATTAGAAATTTTACCATTTACAGCGTTATTATCTTCATTGATTAATGCATTATTTAACATTTTGGTATTAATCTTAGGAATAATGATTTTTGTTCCAGGATGGAATGTTAAAGGCATTATAATGTCGGCAATCTTTTTAATTCCAATCAGTCTATTTTCACTGGGCTTTGCGTATATAGTTGCATCAGTTGGGGTTTATATTAGAGATTTAACATACACTATAGGCGTACTTTTAAATATTTTATTTTATGTGACACCAATTTTCTATCCTATTTCATTAGTTCCAGAATTTATGCATCCTATCATGAACTTAAATCCATTAACTTTTTTAGTTGAAGGATTTAGAAATGCTGTCTTTGCAAGTGAATTACCGAATTTGATTCATTTTACTACGTTTACACTAATAGGATATTTATTTATGTTATTAAGTTTTTACTTATTCCATAAATTGAAACGAGGATTTGCAGATGTCATTTAATAAAATTGTTATTGAAGTAGAAAGTGTTACTAAAGAATATAAAATGTTTAAAAAGCCTATTGATAGATTATTTTATGGTTTGTTACCACATAAATTTAAACATAAGGTAGGAACATTTAGAGCGTTAAATAATATTAATATTAATATAGCTAAAGGCACAACAGTAGGGATAGTTGGTCGAAACGGTTCTGGTAAAAGTACATTGTTGCAAATGATAGCAGGGACATTAAATCCTTCTCAAGGTAAAATAAAAGTTAATGGTAGAGTATCGGCTTTATTAGAACTTGGAGCTGGGTTCAATCCGGAATTTACAGGACGTGAAAATGTTTATTTAAACGGGGCAATTTTAGGACTATCTAAAAATGAAATTGACAAGAAATTTAATGATATTTTGGAGTTTTCTGAAATAGGAGAATTTATTGATAGACCAGTAAAAACTTATTCCAGTGGTATGTTCGTAAGACTAGCCTTTTCAGTTGCAGCTTTTGTGGATCCTGATATTATGATAATCGATGAGGCGTTATCTGTTGGGGACGAAAAATTCCAACGTAAGTGTTACAATTACCTGGAAAGTTTAAAAGAAAAAGGATGTACAATATTATTTGTTTCCCATTCAATGAGGGTTGTAGAGCAATTATGCGATTATGCGTATTTATTAGATAAATCTAATTTAGTTGCTGAAGGGGAGCCTAAAGAAATTATTGATCAATATCATATGTTATTGTACTCACAAGAAAATGCTCATTATCAAACTTTAAATAGAATAAAAGTTAATGATGAGAAAGTTGAATTAGAAAAAAATACACTTGAGACCGATTTTAATGATTTGGAAAAAGATGTATATATTAAGAGTGTGACAATGTTAAATAACAAAAATGATGAATCATATGTTTATGAAACTGGGGATTATTCAAAAATAATACTTACAATTAAATCGAGTATTAATGTTGAAAATGCTTTAGTGGGATTAAGAATTAAAACTACTACAGGAGTAGAGGTTTACGGGACAAGTACATTTTATCATAATTTAAACGTTGAATTTAAAGAATCGAACGAGTATTTAATATCATTTGAACAAAATTTAAATTTAGTTCAAGGAACATATCATGTCTCTGTAGCAATAGCTAAAGAAGAAGGGAAAAATGATATGGTTTATTTTGACAAGTTATCAGACTTTATGTTATTTAAAGTCGAGGAAATACCTATAAGTGGTACGGGTATAGCAAATTTAAGTAGTACAATAAAAATTAGTAATTAATATTTATAAACTATGGAAGAGCTGATTAATTATGAGTAACAAAAATATACTAATAGTTGGTGAACATTTCTCAATAGGCGGTTTTGAAACTTATGTACTATCTCATTGTGAAGTGTTAAAAAAGGAAGGCTTTAACGTTTATTTAGTTACGTCAAAGGATTCAGATACCACATTAATAAACGATTTAATTAGTGAAACATTATATATTGATGGTTTTCCAAGCACTAGTGGGAAGAAGATTAAAGAAATTTATTTTATGCTGAAGAAATTCATTGAAAAAAATAGTATAAATTACATTCAAATACACCCACACGTGTCTGCAATAATTTCTGCAGTTGTTGCTATAGATTTAAATATCCCTTACTCTTATACTGCACATGGGCCCTTGAATTTTAGTCCTGTATACGGAATAGTTTATAAGACACTCTTATTTGAAAAAGTATTGCCAAATGCTGATAAGATTTATGCGGTATCTGAAGAATTAAAAAAAGTTATGTTAAACACCAATTCAAATCTAAGTATCACAGTTTTACCTAACATTTTAACTACTTTTGATGTTAAGGGGGATTCCACGAAAAAATATATCTCTATTATATCGAGATTAGATAAAGATAAATTATATGGTGTTCTAGAATCTATTAAATTTTGTAAGACACTTATTGAAATTGAGAAATATAAACACCTTAGTGTTAAAATAATAGGTGATGGAGAATGTTTTGAACAAGTCGAAGAATATATTGAAGGAAACAATAAATTTGAACTAGTGGGATATAGTGATAATGTATTGGAATATATTAATAATTCATTTTTTGTATGTGGTATGGGAAGAGTAGTATTAGAATCAATGTCATTAAATAAGCCTATATTACTTGTTGGATATGATGGATTAAAAGATTTTGTAACTACTGAGAATGTGGATGAATTGGCGCTAGTAAACTTTTCAGGAAGAAATAAAAATACAACCGTCTATGAGGATATTTTAAACCAGTTATCATCAATATATGATGAAAAATATCAATTGAAAAACTGGGTCTACAAAAATAGGAGTTTTGAAATTTTAATAAAAGAATATCGTCAATTAAAGGATACTATTCTCTTAAAACCGATGTATAAAGATAAAGAGTGGAGTAAGTTATTTTTAGAGATTAGTAATCAATTATTAGAAGAAGATATACTCTCTCCACATAATTTAATTTACTTCATAGAGCTTTTTAATTTTAATAGAGAAACAAAAATAATAATGTCTTTATTTGAAGAATATAATAAAGCTAGAGAAGATAAAAATTTAATTGAATTAGAATTAGGAATGGTAAAACAAAGCCATTTAGAAATATCACATAAAAATATAGATTTAGATAATAAGTATAAAGAAATTCTAAAAATTCTATCTTCAATTTCTCAAAGAGAATTGGATTTATTATATAAAACTATAAGTGATTTAGAGTTGGAATCAGAAAGTTATAAATCCGAAATACTTAAAACAAACGAAATTATTAATTTTAAAAATTCAGAAATTCATAATTTGAGTACGAAATTAAATAATAATGAATTAATTTTTGGGGAATTATCACAAAAAACATTTGAACTTTATAATTCAAAATACTTTAAGTTAGTAAATTTAATAAAGCGTTTAAATGTACATTTTATAAAAGGGAATATTCAAAATAAAAAGGAATTTGTTAAGTGGATTAGTAAAAAAATAAGAAAACAACATTATGTTTCTTATAATAAGATGGATCATCCATTAGATCAGTTATTGAGAATTATTGAGAAAAAAGACTTTAACAAAGATAATTCTGAATTAAATGAGCTACCTAACAATGATTCTATTTCGGAATTTCAAAAAATGTATAAACAGAAATATGACTATTTTAATCAGTATTTACAACAACCAAACAATGAATATGTAATTAAATTAAAAAATATAATCAATAATAGAGAGTACAAAGGTATCGTAGTATATCCGCAGGCTGTGCATTGGGAGCCTATGCAAAGACCACAGCACTTTTTAAGAGAGTTTTCAAAGAAAGGGTATTTATGCTTTTTCTGTACTCCTTCCGAGGGTGAGTTTAGTGTTCAAGAGTACGAAGAAAATTTGTTTATTGTTAATGATGAGGCAGCATTACTTTCTACAATAAGAAATAAAATGCCAATAGTATTATGCACATGGATGGGACAAAAGGCATTTATAGATCATTTACAGAATAAAATATTATGGTACGATTTGTTGGATCAGCTTGAATTTTTTGCTGATACAGATCAAAAAACGATAGAAGCACATTACTCAGTATTAGATAATGCTGATATTGTTTCTTATTCTGCAGAGATGCTACATAAATATGTACAATCTAGAAAAGATGCTATTTTATTATCAAATGCAAGTAATTTAAATGATTTTATTTCTTCTAAAGATCATAATATTTTAAAAGTGAAAATTCCAAATAAAATGAATCGAAAGGTGGTAGGCTATTTCGGTGCAGTTGAAGAATGGTTTGATGCATCATTAATAAATGAGCTTGCTGCTAATAATAAAGATTTATTATTTGTGATAATTGGACACGTTTCTCAAAATGTAAATCTAGCAAAAGAAGATAATATTCTGTTATTAGGCAAAATTGAATATAGTAAATTAGTTAATTATGCGTCTCAGTTTGATGTAGCAATAATACCGTTTCTTGTAAATGATTTAACGAATTGTGTCTCACCTGTTAAGTATTTCGAATATAGAGCTTTAAACTTGCCAGTTGTAACAACTCCAATTCATGAAATGAAACGCTATCAAAATCAGTATGGTATGTATTTAGCAGAAACAGTAACACAGTTTGAGCAAAGTATTAGAGATTCATTAAATATTGATAGAGAAAAACTTAAAGCTGAATCACAAGGATTTGTATTGGAAAATCAATGGTTAAATCGTGTAGAGTTAGTAGAACAAATGATTACCAATAATATACAAAATTTGAAGGCATTAGCAAATTATAATACTGATAAGCATATTTCTGTTATGACAGGTACTTTTTTAGGATTAAATGGAGAACAATTTTATTCTGGCGGAGCAGAAAGATATTTAATTGACTTATTTGAAGTTGCAAAGAAAATGAATCATGAGCTTATTATCTATCAATATGGAACTTATCCATGGACTAGAAAATTCAAAAATATTGAAGTACGTTCTTTAGCTCGTGGAGAAAATCGTATGGAAGAACTTTCAGTGGAAAATATACATAAATATAACAGTAATTTCTACGAGGAAGAAAATGGAGTTGCACTGTTAAATATCTATTCAGCATTTTTTGAGGCGTGGCCAAGAGTAGCGAACCCAAGTATAGGAATTAGTCATGGGATTGCATGGGATTCAACTTTTAATGAAGGCTTAACAGCGATTTCATTTTGGGAACAAAATCGTAGAATTATTGAGGCAGCTACTATAGTAAATAAAATGGTTTCTGTTGATACGAATACTACAAATTGGTTCCAAACAATTGACTTTGAAACAGGAAATAAAATGGAGTATATACCTAATTACGTAGATACAAATATTTTTAAACCTATTATAAAACAAGAAGAACGTATTGTAATATCATATCCAAGAAGGTTATATGGGGCACGTGGCCTGTATCTGGTTCTTGAAATACTAGACGAAATACTTGAAACCTATCCGGAAGTAGATTTCCATTTTATTGGTAAAGGATTTGAGGAAGATACAAAACATGTTGAACGAAAAATAAAGAAATGGAAATCAAGAGTTAAATGGTATTCTTTAGATCCATCTGAAATGCATAAAGCTTATGAAATTACAGATATTTCTTTAGTACCGACATTACACAGTGAAGGAACTAGCTTATCTTGTTTAGAGGCTATGGCTACAGGAAATGCTGTAATTTCTACTAGAATTGGTGGATTAACTGACTTAATAATTAATAATTTCAATGGACTATTAATTGAACCGAATAGTAAAGATTTATTAAGTGCCATAAAAAAATTATTAGACAATCCAGAACTTATGAGTTCAATTAGAAGAAATGCTGTTGAAGTATCTAAAGTGTTTTCGATGAATCAGTGGAAAGAAAAATGGACTCAAATTATCGAATCATTCGTAGATAAATCGAATGTAGAATATAAAAAAGCAAATAGGACGATTCATATTTATGTCAAAGATAGTAACGATTTAAAACGATTCATTCAGAAAATCCATGAGTATTTAAACAATGGTGATTTGGTTATGATTTTTATGGAAAATATGATTAGCAAACGTGAAAAACATAGTTTTGGTAGATTACAATTTATGACTTTTGAAGAGGACATTTTTGATCCAGGTGAGTATGTTATTGTATCAAATGAATTACAAGAGAAGTTTAGCAAAAATATAATTGAAATCCATGAAGTTATATAATTATTTATAAGCCTAAAATCATAATTGCCAGTAAAGTATGCCTTCTTAGATTTTTTGAGTGATTTAAGAAGGTATTTCTTTGAGAAATATAAGATTTAGGACGTGAAGATTAAAATGAACTTTTACAATAAGTTAAAAAGATTTGTGCAGCATCATGGAATAAATGGACTGTATTTAAAAATACTAGGAGTATTAAAGTATAATTTAAATAACTTAGTTAATAAAAGAGATTATGAAAAAGAACTTCAAATTATATTAGAAGAAAATCCAGGGGGGAAAGTGATGATTTTTATATCGCCTGTTCCTTGGAATTTACCCTTATATCAACGTCCACATCATTTGGCTAAAGAGTTAGCTGAACTAGGCTTTATTTACTTTTATTGCACGAATGATCCAATTAAAGATAAAATTAATGGATTTAAAAAAATTTTTAGTAATTGTTACCTTACCAATCAACAGGAACTATTACTAAACTTAAAAGAAAGTAAAATAATTCAATTTTATTCTACAGATATGAGAAATTTAGGACCAATTTATAAAAAAGCAATTTCAAGTAATGATATTATTCTATATGAATATATTGACGAATTACATAGCGATATTACAGGTGAAATACCAAATTATGTTTATGAAAATCATAAAAAATTTTTAATAGATGAAAAAAATTGTCATATTGTTGCTTCAGCAGATAAATTACTTGATGAAGTGAAGAATTTTAGAAGCATTAATTATAAATTAGTTACTAATGGAGTAGATAAAAATCATTTTGTTAAAAAAATAAATAAAATATCTATTCCTAAGGAAATTCAATCATTGATAAAAAAAGAAAAACCGATTATTGGCTATTTTGGTGCATTTGCAGCTTGGTTTGATTATGAATTAGTTAAGGAATTAGCGGTTAAGCGACCTCAATATGAAATTCTGCTAATAGGTTGGGATTATGATAAATCAATTTATAAGTATGAACTAAATAAAATACCAAATATAACTATATTAGGTCCTGTGGAGTATAATATATTGCCTCAATATGCCATTCATTTTGATGTGTCAACGATTCCTTTCAAAATAAATGAAGTTACCGAATCAACATCTCCTGTAAAATTATTTGAGTATATGGCAATGGGTAAGCCGATTGTAACAACGAACATGAAGGAATGTAGGAAATATAATTCAGTAATTATTGCTGAGGAGCGAAATAATTTCATATTAAAAATAGATGAGGCATTAAGTTTAAAAAATGATGATTCTTATTTATCTTCGATGGAGATAGAAGCATTGAATAATACTTGGAGCAAAAAAGCTGCTGTTATAAAAGAGGTTTTAAAGAAATAGGTATTCTATAAATACAAGTCAAATTGTCAAAAATGATGAATGGGACTTCAGGGGAATAACCTACATTTTTAATGGTAAAATTCTTTGCGTTAAGGAAATGAGTTAAAAATATAGAGTTATATTAATGGAGATTATTATAAATGGCTGGTAAAAAAATTCTATTGGCTCAAAATAGCGCCTTTATTGCAAATCGTTTGCCACGTGCAGCAAAAGCTTTAAAGGATGCGAATTATGAAGTCGATATATTAAATTGGAACCGTGGTGTAAATGCCGCTGTAATAGAAGCTGCTACTGAGAACTTTAAACATGAAGGAATCACTGTGTACTCAATTTATTGTGGAAATACCCCTTACGGAAAAGGGATTATAACTATAGTAAATAAACTATTGTTCATAATTAAAGTGATTTTATTTTTATGTAAGCATGGTAAACAATATAAAGTTGTACATGCTATTGATTTTGACTTAGGTTTGCCGGTATTTTTAGCAAAGCTCATTAACCCTACATTGAAATATAAAATAATTTATGATATCGCTGACTTTGTAGAAACATTTCATAGCCCTATTCCATTATTCGTCAGGAAAATGATTAAGGGTATAAGCGAAAAAATTATGAAAAGTGCAGAGATAATTATTATTCCTGATCGAAATCGCTTAAGTAATATCCCTAAAGTGCTTCATGAAAAGACAATTATTATAAATAATAGTATTGATCCACCAAAGGAAAAAGTTGAGTATCCTATTGAGAAAAGCTTTAATCTGCTCAATGTTTTTTACTATGGGGCTTTAAGTAGAGATCGTGGAATTGAACTTTTATTACAGCAACAAGATATTTGCATTTGGTTTGCTGGAAAAGGTGAATTACAAGAAGATATCAAAAGAGAAGCTGAGATTAATAGTAATATAAATTATTTAGGTTATTTAAGCCTGCCTGAAATACTTTCAGTCGCTAGTCGCATGGATCTTATTTATATGGTATACGATCCCTCATATCAACATAATCAAATTGCATCGCCTAATAAGCTATATGAAGCTTTATACCTAGGAAAGCCTTGTATTGTTTCTGAAGGTACCTCTATTGATTTATTTGTAGACAAATATGATATTGGATATGTAACAAAATTTGATGCAGTAAGTTTAAATCAAACATTGTGTGAAATTGATCAGTTAGAATTACTGAAAAAGGGCCAAAATGCAAAATTAATATACCCCCAATTTAGTTGGGAACACTCAAAGATTAAACTTATAGAAAATTATAATTCTATAGTGAATAAGGTGATAACATGACACAACCTTTAGTCTCAATCATTACACCTTCATACAATAGTAAAAGATTTATTTTAGAAACAATAGCCTCTGTAAAAAATCAAACATATCAAAACTTTGAAATGATTATTGTAGATGATTGTTCAACAGATGATTCATTACAATTGATTCAACAGGAAATAGCTGATGATTCGAGATTTAATGTATACAAATTGGAAAAAAATTCGGGGGCTGCATTAGCAAGGAATTTTGGTATCCAAAAGGCTAATGGGAAGTATGTAGCCTTTTTAGATAGCGATGATTTGTGGCATTCAGAAAAGCTTGAAAAACAAATAGCTTTTATGGAAGAGAATAATTATAATTTTACATTCACGAATTATGAAATGATTGATGAACAGGGAGAAGACATACATCGAAAAGTTATATGTCCCATAACAATCAATTACGAGCAACTTTTAAGAAATACAACTATCGGCTGTTTGACCGTAATTTTAAACATTGAAAAATTAGGCAAGATACAAATGCCTGATTTACAGCCGGAAGACACGGCGCTATGGCTAAAGGTCTTAAAGAATGGCGAAACGGCATATTGTTATCAAGAAGTTTTAGCGAAATATAGAATTGTCGGAAATTCTGCTTCTAGCAATAAACTAAATGTAGCCAAGAAGATGTGGGTTGTTTATCGTAAATCAGAGAATATCCCAGTATGGAAATCTTCGTGGTATTTTATGATGTATGCAATAAATGCTGTGAAAAAACATTACTTATAATAACGAAAGCCAACTTCATTGAAGTTGGCTTTCCGTTTGTATATATGTCATAATTAAATAAAATTAATTCAAAATAATGGAGTTTTTTCATGAATATACTTATTACAGGAGAGACAGGTTATATTGCAAACTACTTATACAATTACTTAAAATCCCAAAATAGCAACTATATTATCAATAAAAGAAGTATTAAAGATAATTTTGAAGATTCAATGTTAACTGGGGTTGATGTTGTTGTGCATTTAGCAGGCTTAGTACATAAAAATGAGAAAAATTATCTTGAAAAAGATTATATGAATGTGAATACAAAGGTTACTGAAAAGCTAGCAAAGATGGCAAAGGAAGCTGGAGTAAAACATTTTATATTTTTTAGTACAATGGCCGTATTTGGAAAAGTGAAAGGTGAAATTTCAGACAAAACTCTGATAAATCCAATTAGTTATTATGGTAAAAGTAAATTAATTGCAGAGGGAATTTTACAGACTTTACATGATGAATCCTTTAATGTAGCTATTGTTCGCCCACCTATGGTTTACGGACCGGATTGCCCTGGGAACTATGCGCTTTTAAGGAATTTAAGTATTAAAACTAAGATTTTTCCCTTTATAGAAAACAAAAGAAGTATGATATTTATAGGTAATTTAACAGAGTTTATTAAACAATTGATTGGACATAGAGCCACGGGGATTTTTCATCCGCAAGATCCACAATATATTAATACAATGGATATGGTAAACGAGATTGCAAAAGTACATAATAAAAAAATTTACACTACTGTTATTGGGGCCTCTATATTAAAGATTTGTATTGGAAAAACCAATATTTACGGTAAAGTATTTGGGGATTTATATTATGAGCCTAACCTATCATTTTATGCTGATAACAGCTATCAAAGATATAATTTTCAGCAAGCTATTGCTATTACAGAAGGGAAAGGGACTTAATTAAAATTATGAAACGTTTCTTTGATTTAATAAGTAGTTTACTAGCAATAGTTATTTTTATAATTCCAATGATATTTATTGCTTTAGTGATAAAAGCGGATTCAAAAGGACCAATATTATTTACACAAAAACGAGTTGGTAAGGATGGAAAACTATTTAATATATATAAATTTAGAACAATGAAGACAGATACACCTAATGTTTCAACTGAAGATTTAGGAAATCCTGCTGCGTATATAACTGAGGTAGGTAAATTTTTAAGAAAAACAAGCCTGGATGAGTTGCCACAGTTATTTAATATTTTAAAAGGTGACATGTCCATTGTTGGACCTAGACCTGCACTGTATAACCAGTATAATCTTATCGCAATGAGGGATGAACTTGGAATAAGCTCTATACGACCAGGATTAACAGGTTATGCTCAGGTAATGGGGAGAGATTTAATTACAGATGAGAAAAAAGTTGAATATGATTATATCTATTTGAAAAATAGTAATATATTTTTTGACCTGAAGATAACTTGGTTTACTGTGTTCAGTGTTATAAAAGCAGAGGGTGTTCGACTAAAGTAAAGGATGATTATATTGGGTACTATAAAAAAAGCTATAATACCAGCAGCAGGTTTAGGAACAAGATTTTTACCTGCAACTAAAGCAATGCCTAAAGAAATGTTACCAATTGTAGATAAACCTACAATTCAATATATTGTGGAGGAAGCTATAGCAGCAGGGATTGAGGATATTTTAATTGTTACGGGAAAAGGAAAGAGATCCATCGAAGATCATTTTGACAGCGCATGGGAGTTAGAACATAATTTAATTAACAATGGTAAATTTGAGGATTTAAAAAAAGTTAAAGAATCGGCGAATGTTGAAATTCACTATATTAGACAAAAAGAAGCGTTAGGTTTAGGACATGCCATATGGTGCGCCAGAAAGTTTATTGGTAATGAACCTTTTGCAGTTCTTTTAGGTGATGATATTGTAAAGAGTGAACAGCCTTGTATAAAACAATTAATAAATCAATATGAAAAAGTGCAATCTAGTGTAATAGGTATAATGCAGGTTGAAGATAAAGATATTCATAAGTATGGAATAATTAATCCTATTAATACTAATTCAAACTTGATGGAGGTAAGACAATTTATAGAAAAACCTACATTAGTAGAAGCACCTTCTAATCTGGCGATAATAGGTAGGTATATACTTACACCAGAGATTTTTCCCTTTTTAGAAGAAAAACAGATAGGTAAGGGTGGAGAAATTCAATTAACAGATGCTATTGAAAAATTGAATTCAGAACAAAAAGTATATGGTTATGAATTTGAAGGGAAAAGATACGATGTAGGAGAAAAACTAGGGTTTATAAAAACTACAATTGATTTTGCCTTAGAACGAGAAGAGTTACATGAAGATATAAAAAAATTTATTTTATCTAAAGCAAGAGAACTAATGGATTAATAATTAAAATTTGACCTTAAATAATTCATTTTGTACAGTGATTATTTAGGGTTTTATATTTGTGGAATGTTTGATAGGGATAATCCGGTAATTTACATTAAATGGGGAATTTATAATGCAAGTTGAAAAGCTTAAAACGACACTAATAAATTGTTCATTAGAAGAAAAGGACATTTATAAATATAAATACAAAGTAAGGGATATTCATCAAGCCTTACCTCAATTTGATTTAACAGGTTGGATTGATTCACCTATTCAGAATCAACATGAATTACTAGTTTCAATAGAGCGTGTGGCATCAGAAATTCGGGCTTGTGCAGACGTACTTGTTGTAGTTGGAGTAGGAGGATCATTTTTAGGTGCGCGCGCTATTCAAGAAGCACTAAAGCCATACTTCGGCTTAGCTGAAAATGGCATTGAAATTGTTTATGTGGGTCTTAATATGAGCGGAGCTTACATTAAAGAGCTTTTATCCTATTTAGAAAAAAAACAGGTTTATGTTAACGTTATTTCTAAATCGGGTGGAACGATGGAGCCAGCACTTGCGTTTCGTGTGATGCGACTATATATGGAAGAGCGATATGGAGAGAAGGCTTCTGAACGAATTATCGTAACGACCGATGCAGATAAGGGTATTTTAAAGGGAATTGCGGATAATGCGTGCTACCGTCAATTTGTCATTCCATCAAACATCGGTGGACGTTATTCAGTATTAACACCGGTTGGTTTATTACCAGTTGCAGTTGCAGGGGTAGATATCCGTGCTTTAATGGCAGGTGCAAAACGTGCAACAGAAGTGCTTTCAGACTCGGATTTAGCCAATAATGATGCGTATAAGTATGCGGTCATGCGCCATATGTTATATGAGCAAGGCTATTCGATTGAATTGCTCGCGTCATTTGAGCCTGGATTAAACAAATTCCATGAATGGTGGAAACAGCTATTTGGTGAAAGTGAAGGAAAGGAAAAGAAAGGTTTATATCCTTCAACAGTTAATTTCTCAACGGATCTACATTCAATCGGTCAATTTATTCAAGATGGGAGTCCGATTATGTTTGAAACACTCCTTCATTTTCACGAGATTGAAGGAGACCTTCAAGTACCGTTTGATGAACGCAATGAAGATGGCTTAAATTATTTATCGAACCGTACTTTTAATGAGATAAATGCAATTTCAAAGCAAGGTACTGCACTAGCCCATGCAGAAGGCGGCGTTCCGGTTATTCAATTAGAGCTTCCAAAACTTGATGAATTTCATTTGGGGTATTTAATTTACTTCTTTATGAAAGCGTGTGCGATGAGTGCATGCCTACTGGAAGTAAATCCATTTGATCAACCAGGTGTAGAAGCATATAAACGTAAAATGCTAGAGCTTTTAAAGGAGAAATAAATGATGAGTCTGGAACTTTTTAAACATTGGCAGCAACAACAACTTCCCATTTATTTGGCCGATGAGTTATCGCTACTTATGACAGATGATAAAGCTATAGTAGACCATTTCTATCAGTATCTAACTTTTGGAACAGGTGGGATGCGGGGAATCCTAGGCGCGGGTACAAACCGCATGAACATCTATACTATCCGTCGAGTAGCAGAGGGCTTGGCACGCTATATCTCCTCGAATGGAGAAGAAGCGAAAAAGCGTGGTGTTGCGATTGCTTACGATACGCGTCATTTTTCATATGATTTTGCGGTGGAAACAGCACGTGTATTAGGTGCACATGGTATTACTTCCTATGTATATAAAGAGGCACGTCCAACACCGCAATTATCTTTTACAGTTCGTGAGTTAAACGCATTTGCTGGGGTCGTCATTACGGCGAGTCACAATCCAAAGCAGTATAACGGTTTCAAAGTTTACGGTGAGGACGGTGCCCAGCTAGTGCCGACCGGAGCAAATGCAATTATCGAGCACATGAATCAAATTAGTGATATTTTTGAAATTGAAGTGGCAGAAGTTAATGAGCTAGAGCATAAGGGATTGTTTTATTGGATTTTGGAAGATCTGGATGAAAAATTCATGAATAACTTATTAACTTTAAAAAATAACAATGCCATTGATTATAATATGAAACTTGTTTACACGCCTTTACACGGGGCAGGACTGGTTCCGGTAGTAGAAGGTTTAAAGCAATTTGGATTTAATGAAGTGCATGTTGTTGAGGAGCAAGCCGTGCAAGATGGTGCTTTTCCAACAGTTCTGTATCCAAATCCGGAAGAAGCAGCTGCCTTTTCCATGGCTATCGAGCTAGGAAACCAAGTAGGGGCAGACTTATTACTGGCGACCGATCCTGATGCAGATCGTTTAGGGGTAGCTGTTCGTAAAGGTGAATCATATGAACTGCTTACAGGGAATCAGCTTGGTGCGCTATTATTAAATTATATTATGCAAACAAAGCAAGAGACTGGGACACTTCCAACCAATGGAGCAATGTTAAAAACGATTGTTACATCAGAGCTAGGTGCTGCTATTGCTGCTTATTACGGTGTAGCAACAGTCAATACTTTAACTGGCTTTAAGTATATCGCTGAAAAAATTGCGGAGTTTGAAATGACTCAAGCTCATACATACTTGTTTGGTTATGAGGAAAGCTACGGTTACCTAATAGAGACATTTGCTCGTGATAAGGATGCGGTCCAAGTCGCTTTAAAAGTTGCAGAAATGGCTGCCTATTATTCGACACAAGGAAAAACATTACTTGATGCATTAGAAGATTTGTATGAACAATTTGGCTACTATAAGGAAGCCTTAGTCTCTAAAATATTCGAAGGCAAAGATGGTCAAGAACAAATGAAAGCAATTTTGAATAACTACCGCTTAAATATGCCCAGTGAAATTGCAGGGGTAACGGTTGTACGTGTTGAGGACTACTTAACAGGTATCGCAACATTACAGGACGGTACTACTGGGCCAATCGACTTGCCGAAAGAAAATGTATTGAAGTTTATATTAGAGGATAACTCTTGGATTGCCATTCGACCTTCAGGAACGGAGCCAAAATGTAAGTTTTATTTTGGGGTAGTTAGAGAAACAGAAGAGCAAGCGAATCATATTCTAGCGCTCCTAAAAGAAAATATTTTAATATGAAAGAAGACTGTTTAACAAAATTATGTAAAAGGCATAGTGCTGTGCCTTTTACTCATTTCATAATTTTTCTATATAAAAAATTTTATAATAAAACCAATCAAAATAATTGATCCGCAAACTCCATATTCCCCGCACCCGTCATTTTTTGCTGAATTTCAATAACAAACGATACTACAACTATAATAGAAAAAGCGTAAATGAACGAGAGTACGGACACCCCAAATTTAACTAAAATTTTAATAACTAAATCGATTACGATAAATAAAACTATACCGATAATTCCCATAAAGAAAAAGTGAATCATTTATCATTTATAGTAAGACCGAACTTTGATACTGTTACTACAATTAAGTCATGAATAATGTTCATGAGGAATGTAATTACACGTAATATTTTTTCCGTTATTTCATACCTCTCAACTTTCTCCCGCATTAACGACAATTGATTCAATTAAGTTAATTACTGGTACAACTACAGATACAGTAACTGTTACAAGTGAAGATAGCATTGCTGTAATAACTACTGAAGATGGAAAAGTTAATATTTCATTTAATAAAACAAGATCTGCAAGTTTAGTTGAAACAGATATTACAAAAGTAACTATCCTTTTCCGTGATGAGACTGGTGAAGTAAAAGAGCTTGAATAAATTTAAAAGTAGAAACTGCGTGAACCTAGAGTTTAGTTCACGCAGTTTTTTTATATGAGAAAATATTTTATAGAAACTTAAAGTAAGCAATTTTGTACGGAATATAAAATTCAAATTTTTTTTAGTTTTCTTATTATTACTGGTAGAAAAGGAGTGTTTTACCTTATATTCCTTATATATTATAGCATTATAGTGAATATTATCCTATTTGAAATATATTTATAACCAATTTTATGGAAAATAGAGAAATAATAAGGTACAATGGATTATATTCACTATTGGTGAAATATTACTATTATTTTAGAAAATGGGAGGTATTTATTTCGGTATGAAGAAAAATCAAAAATCAAAGTTCTTGAAAGCTACAACAGCAGTAGCGGTTGCAGCTTCAGTTGTAGCAGTAGCTGCCCCAATCGCACCTGAAGCAAGTACATTTAAGGATGTACCATCGTCACATCAATTCTCTGATGCAATTAAAAGTTTAAGCGATCGTGGCATTATTAATGGTTATCAAGATGGTACATTTAAACCTGGACAAAATTTGACACGTGGTCAAGCAGCAAAAATTATTGCTGGTGTACTAGGTTTAGAAACTACTAATGTAATCAATCCCAACTTCAAAGATATTCCAACCAATCACCAATATTACGGAGCAATTGCTGCTTTAAAACAAGCAGGCATTATTGATGGTTATGAAGATGGTACTTTCCGCCAGGGAGCAAATATCCAACGTAATCATGTAGCAAAGATTATTGCCAACGCATTAAATTTAAAATCTACTAATGCCGATGCATTACCTTTCACTGACGTACGTGCAGATTATAAAGAAGCAATTGCTGCTCTATATGGAAATAACGTAACAACGGGAAAAACTGCTACTAAATTCGATGGTGCTTCAAATGTAACACGTGGACAAATGGCAGCATTTATTATACGTGCGGAAGCTGTAGCTAAAACAACTCCAGAAACTTCTCGAAGCGTAACATTCAAAGTAACAGACTATACAACAGCCGGTATTATTGTAGACGGCACAACTTATTCATACAGTGATTCTGTAAAATCAATCTTTACAATAGAAAATATAGAAGCATTAAATGGCGCATCTATTGTAGCTACAGTAACAAACGGTGTTATTACAAATGTGAATTCTTTAACATTAAATAATGCGGGCACAGCGGAAAAAGAAGTAGTCTTCAAATCAAATGCAACAATTGATGCACTAACTATCAATGCAGACTATGTATCAGTTTCCGGATTGATAGTAACAGGTAACGCAACAGTTACAACAAATGTTGGAAATTCAGTCGAGTTAGACGGTAGTACAGTTAACGGTGATTTAATCATAGATGACGCAATTGTTGGTAAAGTCGCTTCATTAGATAACAAGTTTGCCAACGAGGAGAAAAATGGTCCGAAAGTAAAGCTGAAAAATTCTAAAGCAGGAAAAATTCATGTTAAACGTAATGATACTGCTATTGAATCGGATACTGTCATTACAGAAATTACAGTAGCTGCTTCAGTTTCTTTAATTAACGTTGATGGAACGGTCACAAAAGTTACAGTTGAATCTACAGCAAAACTTGAATTAACAGGTAATGCAAATATCGCTCAATTATTATTAACAACTGCAGTAGAACTTGCATTACAAATTAAAGGTACAGTTGAGGCATTAGCAGTTTCTAATCCAGCAACTCAGATTACAGTAGGTACCAATTTAAAAATCAATGAATTGTCTGTTCCAGCCGGTTCAACAGCTGCAGGAATTGTTTCAAACTTTTCAGCAATAGCTTCCCAAATTGTGAATGTTATAGTGGGAACAACGCCGAATGCTGGAACACCTAGTACAGGTGGAGGAGGAGCGGGCGGTGGTGCTGGTGGAAATATACAAACACCAAACCCAACACCAGGTGCTGATGCATTAGCCGCAGCGAAAATCGCGGCATCTAAGCTAATAGCAACAGACTACACTCCAGCCTCATATCGAGCAGTAACAAATGCAGTGGCAGCAGCAGCTTCCGCAAAAACAGATATAGAAAAATTAGCAGCAGCGAAAGCAATTACAGATGCAATCGCAGCATTAGTAGCACCAACTGAAGCTACAATTGTACAAAGTGCTACTGTAAGTACCAATGATGCAACTGAAGGTAACAAAGGGAAATGGACGTTTGTAATTACTCCGACTACGGCCCTAGTTGAAGGAGACCAACTTATTATTTCATCAAAAGATTTTAATCTTAGCCAATTAGCTAATAGCGATATCAGTGTTAATACTACTGATACAGAAAGCATTAAATCTAGAATTGAAATTCAAAACAGTAATATCCCAGGTCATCATGATCTTGTAATATATTTGAATACGGCAATTGATGCTGGGGAGTCTATCACTGTTACTATTGTTGATGAAAAAATCACTAATCCTAAAGCAGGATTATATGATAAGGCATTTGTTATAGCGACTTCAAAGGATGTAAAAGCCAAATACGTACCAGTTACTATTTCTGAGAGTCAACTTTTGGCAACATACCCAGTAACATTTACAAGTGCGGATGGGGCAACGATCGTAGTAAGAGATAGTGCAGGGAACGAAGTTACTGATTTAAGAAAAGTAGCTAACGGTACCTACAGCTATTTAGTAACAAAAGAAGGTTACAAAACAGTAGAAGGAACATTTAATGTAGAAGGCGCAGCTAAAGAAGTAGTAATTACATTAGAGGCTGATGCAAATGGACAAACAGCATCTATACCAACCTTAGTTGGAGATTCTACAATTACATCAGGTGATACAATTAAATTATCTGTAACAACAGGAGATTCAGTTTATTATACTTTAGATGGGTCAACTCCAACAAAAACTTCAGACTCTGTGACAGTGACAAATGGTGAAGCAATTATTCCTGTAACAGGAGATGGTCTAGTAATATTAAAAGTCTATGCCGTTATTAATGGTGGAATAGATAGTAGTGTTGCAGTTTTCCAGTTAAAAGTGGAACTTATAACGCCAACAGCACCGGTAGTAATAGCTGATGATGAAGCAAATACAATCATTGGTTTAGCTGATGGAATGGAATATTCAACAGATGGTGAGACATGGATAGCGTTTAATCCAGAAAATGTCCCAACATTTACAGGAACTCAAACAGTACAAGTTCGTGTAGCAGCAGTAGAGGGAGTGAGTAATCCTAGTAATAGCGTGACATTGGAGTTTACGAATGACCAATCAGTAGTAACAACTGCAGATGTAAAAGATCTTGACGAATTAAAATTAGCATTAGCGAATGAAGATATCACAACAATCAACATTACAGAAGATATTTCGGATATAGAAGAAGCGCTACATGTAGACCGTAAGGTAACAATCAACGGAGAAGGAAAGACGTTGGCTTTCACAACAGCCCTTAATACATTAGCAAATGGAGAAAGACAAGGGATTTTAGTAACAGCAGATGATGTAGTACTGAACGGCTTGACAGTTCAAATGGCAGGTAAATTGGCTACAGATTCATTCCATGGATGGCAGGGCGTATACGGAATCCAGGTTTATGACGCAACTGACGTTACGCTTAATGATGTAACGACATTAGGGGCAGATGGCGGTATTTTAGTAAACGGATCAGCAGTAGAGTTAACAGGAACAACAACAGTTAGTGGAAATGAATTTGGTGGAATTGAAGTATCTAAAGGTACTGCAACAGAACTCTCAAACTCTACACTAACAGTAACTGGAACTGTAACAAACAATACTGAAAGCTATGGCCAACCAACAATTTGGGTGGTAACTGGGCAAGGAACGGTAAATGGAGTGGATGAATGGGCAACAAATACAACAATCAAGTCCGATCAAACACAATATTACCAAGTAGCTGAAAATGCGGTTGCCCCAGTAACAGCAACTGCAAATGTAAAAGATCTTGGCGAATTAAAATTAGCATTAGCGAATGAAGATATCACAACAATCAACATTACAGAAGATATTTCGGATATAGAAGAAGCGCTACATGTAGACCGTAAGGTAACAATCAACGGAGAAGGAAAGACGTTGGCTTTCACAACAGCCCTTAATACATTAGCAAATGGAGAAAGACAAGGGATTTTAGTAACAGCAGATGATGTAGTACTGAATGGCTTGACAGTTCAAATGGCAGGTAAATTGGCTACAGATTCATTCCATGGATGGCAGGGCGTATACGGAATCCAGGTTTATGACGCAACTGACGTTACGCTTAATGATGTAACGACATTAGGGGCAGATGGCGGTATTTTAGTAAACGGATCAGCAGTAGAGTTAACAGGAACAACAACAGTTAGTGGAAATGAATTTGGTGGAATTGAAGTATCTAAAGGTACTGCAACAGAACTCTCAAACTCTACACTAACAGTAACTGGAACTGTAACAAACAATACTGAAAGCTATGGCCAACCAACAATTTGGGTGGTAACTGGGCAAGGAACGGTAAATGGAGTGGATGAATGGGCAACAAATACAACAATCAAGTCCGATCAAACACAATATTACCAAGTAGCTGAAAATGCGGTTGCCCCAGTAACAGCAACTGCAAATGTAAAAGATCTTGGCGAATTAAAATTAGCATTAGCGAATGAAGATATCACAACAATCAACATTACAGAAGATATTTCGGATATAGAAGAAGCGCTACATGTAGACCGTAAGGTAACAATCAACGGAGAAGGAAAGACGTTGGCTTTCACAACAGCCCTTAATACATTAGCAAATGGAGAAAGACAAGGGATTTTAGTAACAGCAGATGATGTAGTACTGAACGGCTTGACAGTTCAAATGGCAGGTAAATTGGCTACAGATTCATTCCATGGATGGCAGGGCGTATACGGAATCCAGGTTTATGACGCAACTGACGTTACGCTTAATGATGTAACGACATTAGGGGCAGATGGCGGTATTTTAGTAAACGGATCAGCAGTAGAGTTAACAGGAACAACAACAGTTAGTGGAAATGAATTTGGTGGAATTGAAGTATCTAAAGGTACTGCAACAGAACTCTCAAACTCTACACTAACAGTAACTGGAACTGTAACAAACAATACTGAAAGCTATGGCCAACCAACAATTTGGGTGGTAACTGGGCAAGGAACGGTAAATGGAGTGGATGAATGGGCAACAAATACAACAATCAAGTCCGATCAAACACAATATTACCAAGTAGCTGAAAATGCGGTTGCCCCAGTAACAGCAACTGCAAATGTAAAAGATCTTGGCGAATTAAAATTAGCATTAGCGAATGAAGATATCACAACAATCAACATTACAGAAGATATTTCGGATATAGAAGAAGCGCTACATGTAGACCGTAAGGTAACAATCAACGGAGAAGGAAAGACGTTGGCTTTCACAACAGCCCTTAATACATTAGCAAATGGAGAAAGACAAGGGATTTTAGTAACAGCAGATGATGTAGTACTGAATGGCTTGACAGTTCAAATGGCAGGTAAATTGGCTACAGATTCATTCCATGGATGGCAGGGCGTATACGGAATCCAGGTTTATGACGCAACTGACGTTACGCTTAATGATGTAACGACATTAGGGGCAGATGGCGGTATTTTAGTAAACGGATCAGCAGTAGAGTTAACAGGAACAACAACAGTTAGTGGAAATGAATTTGGTGGAATTGAAGTATCTAAAGGTACTGCAACAGAACTCTCAAACTCTACACTAACAGTAACTGGAACTGTAACAAACAATACTGAAAGCTATGGCCAACCAACAATTTGGGTGGTAACTGGGCAAGGAACGGTAAATGGAGTGGATGAATGGGCAACAAATACAACAATCAAGTCCGATCAAACACAATATTACCAAGTAGCTGAAAATGCGGTTGACCCATTAGTAACCAAATTAGTAGAGGAAAAAAGTGAAGTACAGGTTGCAACTAATTTAATTATGGGTGTAAATTTTGTAATTCAGAATGGTCTTGTTAAATTTATTTAATAGGTAATAATTAATTTATTAAGTAGGATATCCAATTAGTTTGGGTTGACTCTCTTTTCCATTCTCCAATAACACCACAACCACACTATTTTATTCTATTCTATTCGTAGAATAGTTATTTCTAGCCTAAATAGCTCTAATCCCTTTGAGGGATTAGGGCTATTTTTAATTGGTCAGGCATTCACAATAGGGCTTATTAGTGAGAGGTGATTGTGCTTAGGATGATGGTGAAATGAAGGATGTAAGAAGTCAGACATAAATCGAATTTTTGAATCTTTTATTAACCATATGGAATTTGAGAAAAGTAATATGTGCTTCATGAAATAGAATTAATATTTTAAATAAAAAATAATTTTATAGTAGTGCTAAACTCTCTTAGATATATGATATGTTATATATAAAGTAGAATTGAGGTAGAAATGTGAGGGAAATATTGTTTTTTCTTATGTTATTTGCTTGGAGTTTTATTATAAATCCAACGTCTATGTCAGAAGCATCACAAGCACTATTAGCGAAACTGCTTGCTGCTGATGTAAAAGTACAAAAGCAAAAAGAAGCTGATGCTGTTATTGAGAGACTACTTGAACCGGCAACAACAAATGCAGTTTGAACCTTTATTAAAAATAAAACAGTCTCTAACTATAAAAAGGCCGAGACAGAATTAAATAAATTGCCTTCATTAAATAAGAAGAATGATTTAGAAGAAACGTTAAATGATGGGCTAAAGGAATTTGCGAAAAATGCAATTGACATTTTGGCACAATATGAAAAGAACCCAACAAATAATGAATATAGTTATACGAACTTTTCCATTAATAGCCTACCAGATTCAAAAATTAAGTCCGAGCTACTCGAAAAGTTGGCAAAGCAAATACAAGCTGCTGTAAAAACAGCAAAAACAAACATTGCAACATCTGAAAAAGTCCAAACATTGAAAAATTATAATAAAGCAGTAAAGGCTATTCAATCAGTATTTGATGAAAAACAGCGTGAACCGATGGAGAAAAGAATTCAGAAAACGGTCAGCAATAATACAGTTAAGGCGAAAATACGTGTTGCCAACTATGAGAAGAAAAAAAAGCTAATCGTAATTTAGCTATGAAACTTATACAAGAGCTGCCAAATGGAAAAGAATAGCAGCAATTATTGAAGAGACTGAGATAAAGCTTTCATGCATCTAGATAGAGTATCCTAAAAATAAATCCTCAATTGTACATTTCTGGTATATCGGACCAGCTGTTTTGTACAAAAGGGGCTTTTTTATTAATAAATATGAAGTTTTTGACTTACTTATCCCGTCACCAACGGACAACTCTCATCCGCCGCCCACTCATTCAACGATCCATCATACACCGCCACATTTTCCTGCCCTAACTTGTTCAGCAACAATGCATTCCATGTCGCAGCAATTCCGCCACCACAATAAGTAATCACCTTTTTATTTGGATCTAGCGCACCTATTTTTTCGAAGGTAGCGCGTAATGTTGCATCATCGTACAGTAAACGTGTTTCCAGATTAGAGTGAGATCCGAAAAAGGAATGCTTGCTTCCCGGAATATGACCAGGGCGCGGGTATGTTGTTGTTTCACCTCGGAAGTCTGCCTCAGATAAACTGTTGATTAATACAATATTCTCATCCCCTAAAGCTGCTTTTACATCTTCTTTTGATACGATTAGATGCTCACGGCGTTCTCCAGGGAATAGAGCAGGTTCATAATTGGAGATTCCTGATTCTATTGGACGACCATCAAGCTTCCATTTGCGGAATCCACCGTCGAGTACAGCTACATTATCAAAACCTTCATATTTTAATTGCCAGCGTAAACGTGCCGACCAATCAGATGCTAATATATCGACATTAACCAGTGGTCCGCGGTCATAAATAACTACATAAGTTTCTTCAGTAATTCCTAAAGGTTCCACCGCTTTCAGAAATTGCTCTCTTGTTGCAATTGTAAAAGGTGCCTTTCCTCCCGGGTTAGTGAAATCTTTCAATAAATCAGCATAAGCCGCTCCGGGAATATGCTCTTCCCTGTAAGCTTCGCAGCCGGACCAGAGCTCCGGAAACCCTTCTCCTTCAGGAATTTTTAAGAATGTTGATGCATCGATTAAGCGTAATTTTGAATCTCCCAGTCGTGGCTCTAACCAGTCACCATCCACAACATAAGGAATATTTCTCATGATTATTAATCTCCTTTACGACTATTCTAAGGTAATTGCTTTTCATAAATATTACCTTATCACAAATTATTAGTGAATTCTAACTAATGTAATTTTTTCGCCAATAGCCAATTATACTCAAAAAAACAATTTTAACATTAATTTACATAGTTTTATGCGCCAATCTGTTAGAATTATTTTGTTAATCGAAATTATAGTAAGGATAATTCTACTATATTTTCGATTGAAAGAATTCCAAAAGCGAAGTGGAGGTATTTTTATAATTATGAGTAAAAGGCAGTCTTCGAAGTATTTTAATGCAATAACAGCAATGGCGGTTGCTGCTTCAGCAGTTGTAGTAGTTGCGCCGACTGTATCGGAAGCGAGTAGTTTTAGTGACGTCAAACCTACTCATCAATTTTATGATGCTATCAAAAGTTTAAGTGAGCGGGGCATTATTAATGGGTTTCAAGATGGTACTTTCAAGCCGGGACAAAACCTGACTCGTGGACAAGCGGCAAAAATCATTGCGGGCGTCCTGCAACTAGATACTAAAAACGTAACCAATCCAAAATTTAAAGATATTCCAATATCCCACCAGTATTATGGAGCGATTGCAGCTCTGAAGCAGGCGGGGATTATCGATGGTTATGAAGACGGGACATTCCGTCAAGGAGCAAATATTCAGCGTAATCACGTAGCAAAAATCATTGCCAATGCTTTAAATTTAAATGCTGAAAATGTAGATGCACTTCCTTTCACGGATGTGCGTATAGATTATAAGGAAGCAATTGTTGCTTTATTTGAAAACAATGTAACAACAGGTAAGACTGCTACATTATTTAATGGATCTTCCAATGTAACACGTGGACAAATGGCTGCGTTTATTACACGCGCAGAAGCAGTAAGAAACCAAACGCCACAACCTGCTCAAAGTGTAACATTTAAAGTTGAAAATTATGAAGCATCAGGAATTGTTATTAACGGGTCTACCTATTCATTCCATTCTTCTATATCTTCTATCTTTACTGAAACAAATAAAACCGCTTTAACAGGTGCTACTATTACAGCAACTGTTGAGAACGGAGTCCTGACTAAAATTAATAATGTAAAACTAAATAAATCTGGTACAGCTGAATCTCGTGTCGTATTGGATTCAACTGCGTCAATCGACTCGTTAACAATTAATGCAGATTATGTAGCGGTAAGGAATGTATCGGTAACGGGTAATGCAACGATCACATCTGCTGTACTGACAGAGGTAGAGTTTGAAGGTGCAAAAATTACGGGAGATTTAATTGTTGATGATCAGGTTGCCGGTTCAATTGCTTCAATGAATAATAAATTTGCTGCAGATGGAAAATCAGGCACTAAAGTAAAATTAGAAAATTCCCGCGCAGGGAAAGTATATGTGAAGCGTAACGATGTATCCATTGTATCGGATACAGTAATACATGAAATCACTATAACGGCAAAGGTTACACTGATTAATCTAGACGGGACGGTTACAAAAGCAACGGTAGAATCCTCAGCAAAACTTGATATTAAAGGGAATGCTACGATCGGTCAATTATTATTAACAACAGCAGTAGAATTGGCGTTAAAAGTTAAAGGAATTGTTAATACGTTATCAGTTAATAATCCAAATACTCAGATTACGGTAGGTGCAGGCTTAAAAATAAATGAATTATCGATTCCTGCAGGTTCAACAGCAGAAAAAATTATTATAAACTATGCTGAGATTGCTTCGCAAATAGTTACGGTGATTATAGGGAATGTACCAAGCACCTCAAAACCAAATCCAGGAACACCAAGTACTGGTGGGGGAAGCGGGACACCTACTCCGCCAGTTATTGATAATAAGCTTAACGTAAGAACTATAACGGAACTGAATCAAGCGCTAAAAACAGCGAAACATGGAGACACAATTAAATTGATGACTTCATTAACAGGGGACATTAATTTGACGAGTCTTGTGAATCTTGATTTCAACGGTCATACATTAACCGGAAATGTGACGATTACAGAAGCTAAAGCAACGGGTAGCTACTCATTGACGCCAACTGGAACGGGGACGATTGCAGGCGACCTCGTTATTAATGCACCAAATGTAAATATTAATATTGATGGGTTAACAGTTGAAGGCGAGACAGTGATTTACTAAGGCCCAACGGAAAATTCAAAATGACTAGCCAAAAAAAACATAAGGAGCTAAACAAATGAAGATAAGTGGACTCAATTACGTTTCCAAAATTGCTTTATCATTTTTACTTGTAATTTCCATAATTTTTCCTCACTTTGCAATTATAAAGGCAGAAACAACAGGTACTATTGGGGTTGGTGAAGCAATCAGTCAGTTTGATGCAGCTTCAGCTAAACCAAATGTTACAGTAGAGGGTTATATAGTAGGCTTTGCGAAAAGTGAAACCTCTTATGTAGTAGAAGCTGAAACGGATACGAATATCGCCATTGCGGACACTCCGGGTGAAAGCGATGTAACGAAAATGATTTACATTCAATTACCGGCATCATTCAGAGCAGAATTCGGATTAAAAACGAATCCTGGAAATCTTGGTAAAAAAGTAGTAATAACAGGTTCGCTGGAAAAATACTTTGGTAACCATGCAGGATTAAAATCACCTAGTTTCATTCAGTTTGTTGGTAATGATTCACCTGATCCAGAAGAACCGACACAAGTAGCATCTGTCAAAGCTTCCCCGACAGCCGGAGAAGTTTATGCAGGGACAAAAGTAACGCTAACAACGGCTACACCGAGCGCAACAATTTATTACACAACAGATGGTTCTGAACCGACAACAGAAAGTACGGTTTATGATGGTTCCACAGGTATTGTTATCAATGAAGCAACGACGATTAAAGCATTCGCGACAGCAGCAGATTTGGACAATAGCGAAGTTGCAACATTTGCCTACACAATTAAAACAGCACCAACAGCAATTTCAATTGAAGAAGCACGTAATAAAGCAATCAATGAGGAAGTAATCGTTTCTGGAATAGTCACTGCAAAACTTGAAACAGCAACAGCGCATATTCAGGACGAGACGGGTGCAGCGATTGCAATTTACCCAGCGGACAGTATTACAGCAAATGTTGGAGACCTTGTTACCGTTCAAGGTAAAGTTGCTGAATACAGCGGGCTTAAGCAGTTAACCAATATTTCTCTTGTTGGTATACCAACTCCATCAACAGTACCGGAGCCGCAAGTTATCACAAGCGCAGGTATTGCAGAAAACAATGAATCTCGTTTAGTAACACTAAAGAACGTAGAGACTACCGGGTCTGGCCAAAACTTTACAGGAAAAGATGCAGCCGGCACTTTTGCAATTTATGATAAATTAAGAGATTCAGGTTTAGTAAGTGGAAAAACGTATGGGGAAATTACAGGGATTGTTGGTCAATTTACTAACCATCAGCTTCTTCCAATCCGTATTATTGAAGATACGACAAAAGTGCAGGATGTCCAAGCTTCTCATACAGGTGGCGTAACAGCAGGCACAAATGTAACACTTTCTACAATTACAGAGGGTGCAACAATTTATTACACAGTGGATGGTTCGACACCTACAACAGCAAATACAGAGTATACGGGTGCAATTACTGTCAACAAACAGATGACAATTAAAGCTGTTGCCGTAAAAGACGGATTAACGAACAGCGCGGTTGCAACATTCGTTTATGAAATCATTGATACCGACAATGCAACGATCAGCGACATTCAAGGGGCAAGTCATACTTCACCGTATGCAGGATTACAAGTAAACGATGTAGATGGTGTCGTAACATTTGTAATGGACGGTTCTAACTTCATTATGCAAGAAAATACACCTTTCGATGGTGTGAAATCGACTGCGATTAAAGTAAACAAATCAGCGCATGGTGTAGCTGTAGGAGATGCAGTGAAAGTAACGGGTACTGTAAATGAAGTCGGCGGAAATACACGTTTAAAAGATACGCAAATTGCTGCTAATAAAATCGAAAAAACAGGTACGGATGCTGTACCTGAAACACTTGTTATCGGTGAAGATTTATTCCCGCCAAACAGAGTAATCGATAATGACAGTTTTGCAATTTTTGACCCGCAGGAAGATGGAATAGACTTCTGGGAATCAATTGAATATATGCTTTTATCATTCCCAGACGCAAGAGTAGTAGGGCCGATGTATAACAATGATTCACCAATCGTCGTTCCTAGCACAACAAACAATAAGTTTAACGACAATGGCGGGTTAAATATTGCTGCCGATGATTACAACCCGGAAAAGATTATGCTTGAAGGGGTATCAGGGAAAAACTATGAATCTGGCGATCGCTTTAATGATGCGCTGATCGGGTTTGTGGAAAACTTCTCTGATGGTTACCGTCTGAATACGAATAAAGTATTCCCGGAAGTAATAAAGACGAACATTCAGCAGGAAGTAACGCATCTTGAACCGGTAGCGGACAAGCTGAACTTGGCATCTTACAATATTGAAAACTTTTCGAATAACAAGGATAATACATCCGATGAAAAAGCAGCAAAAATTGCTTCGACATTTGTAAATAATATGAAGTCACCGGATATTATTACATTAGTGGAAGTACAGGATAATGACGGTCAAACAGATTCAGGTAATGCCGATGCATCAGAAAGTTACTTGCGTTTAATTAACGCAATTAAAGTAGCAGGTGGTCCTCAGTATGACTGGATTGATGTTATGCCGATCAATAATACAAGCGGTGGTGCACCAGGCGGAAATATCCGTGTAGGATACTTGTACAACCCTGAACGTGTATCACTTGTTGAAGGGCCGAATGGTACAGGAGAGCAGGCGAATGCATGGACAGAAGAGGGTAGCCTTGCATTGAATCCAGGGTTTGTGAATCCTTCGAAATTTGAAGATACACGTAAACCGATTGCGGCGGAATTTGAATTCCAGGAAGAGCGCATTGTCGTTATTGGTGCACATTTAAATTCTAAAGGTGGAGACGATTCATTATGGGGTCCAACACAGCCACCGGTTTTAGGATCTGAGCCGGAGCGTATTGAGCTTGCACAGGTAATCAATGACTTTATCGATGAAGGTCTTGCAAAAGATCCGGACGTTAACATTGTTGTAGCGGGTGATATGAATGACTTTGAATTTACACCGGCTCTTGAAACATTAAAAGGTGGCGTTTTGACGAATATGGTCGACAAGGCACCTGTGGAAGATCGCTTCAGCTACTATTTCCAAGGAAACAACCAAGTACTGGATCACATTTTAGTATCGAACAATCTTGCAGAAATAACGGAGATTGATATGATTCATATTAATGCGAATTTTACGGAAGCGCAGGGCCGTGCATCTGACCATGATCCGGTATTAGTTCAAATTAATTTGAAGTCTGGTACAGAAGAAACACCGGAGCCGATCGTACCGGAAAATGTGTACGATTATAAAAACTATAAAACAGGAAAGTTAATTATGAACCGCCCAAGTATTTCACTTACACTAGGAGAAAATACAGATATTAAAAACGGTATTGCGGTATTTAGTGAATATGCGGAATTCCACGGAGTTGGATTTGCAGATAAAACGGTAACAATCAGCCCTAAAAAAGGAAATGCGATTATTGACTTTAAAGGTACAAAAATCGGTAAAATAATCATTGAGGGTAATCATGTGAAAGAAATACGCAATTTGCCATCCGATGCGGATATTACGTATACAAAAGGGGCATCACCAGAGACGATTGAGTTTAATTAATTGATAACGAGCAGCATCGCCAAATCGGTAAAATGACTTGGTGATGCTTTTTTACTGATTAAATACATAAATCCCTAACAAGATTGTCATAAATATGGTGCACAAGCTGAAATAGTGTTAGTCATGCTATGTTATAATACTAGCAATTATATTAAATCGAATATACATGTCTATATTTGGACTAGGAGATTGTAATGTTTTCGTTACGAAATATCATTAAATTAAAATATTTATTTATTTCAGTCATTGCACTTGCCTTTGTACTTTCTACACTAGTCGGTGTGTACAGTACCTACAAAGGCAATATGAAATTAATGCAGGAACAGACACTGGAAAATAACCGGGTATACGCGCTGAAATTAGCGGAAACAGTCGATAAATTTATTGCTAATTCAACTAACACATTAAGTTATAGTGCAACAGAGATCGCAAATAACTTTAATAATATAAATAAATTGCAAGAAGAAGTGAATCGTCTTTATTTACGTGGAGATACATTTAGTTCTGTTCTCATTGTTGATGCGGAAGAAAATGTTTTGGTGAATGCACCTCAAACTCTCGGTGAAACTGGAAAAAATATTCCTTTCTTAAAAGAACTGAAAAACTATGACAAATATAAGCCTTTCATTTCAGATCCATTTATTTCGCCAACCGGACGCAAATTGATTGTCATTTCCATGCCGATTTATGATGAGCAAGGAGCATTTAAAGGGGTTTTAAGCGGGAATATCTACTTATATGAATCCAATATTTTTGAGTCGATTCTCGGCCAGCACCCTTATGAAAATGGCTCTTATGTTTACGTGGTCGATACGCGAGGGAAAATTATTTATCATCCGAATAAAGCGCGGTTAGGGGCAGATGCTTCGGAAAATGAAGTCGTCGCCCGTTTATTAAATGAAAAGCACGGTGCATTAACATTTGTTAATACACTTGATCAGCCGATGCTGTCGGGTTTCAGCCAGAGTGAACAAACACGGTGGGGAATTATCGTGCAAACACCATATGATGCAGCGCTTAGTATGGTTGGGCAACAGGTGGTAAGTGTGTTGAAAATTGGGTTACCATTCATTATATTATCAACGATTGTCGTCTTTTTGTTGGCCAGTCAGATTGTTCGTCCTCTTGAAAGAATAGCGGAAATATCGGAAAACAGTGTGAAAGAGCAAGAGATGAAAAAGCTGAAGGAAATACGGGCATGGTATTACGAAGTGTATAAAATACAAGAAGCACTCATCCACAGTTTTTCGTTTTTACATGGAAAAGTAAATACACTGGAAGAAGAAACGTCAATTGACTCACTGACAAATCTATTGAATCGTGCTACTTTCGAAAAGAAAATACAATTGCTTACTGAACAACGAAAAGACTATACGCTCATCATGCTGGATGTGGATTGGTTTAAATCAATTAATGATACACATGGACATATCGTAGGGGATAAAGTACTGCAAGCATTAGCAATTAAATTAAAAGAATCTTTAAAAGAAAATGAATTAGCTTGCCGTTACGGAGGAGAAGAGTTTATTCTTGTTTTTACAGAAACAACGGTTGAAGAAGCATATGAACGCGTTGAATTATTACGGGGAAATGTTCAACAAATTATCAGTCCTGCAGGAATACCTCTTACATTCTCAGCGGGTATTGCAAACTATCCACTACACGGCGTCCAGATGAAGAACATCATCGAAAAAGCGGATGAAGCTTTATATAAAGCAAAAGAAAACGGACGGAACCGTGTGGAAGTAACGAAAGTATAAAATCCAGTCTCTCTATAATTAGAGGGACTGGATTTATTAGTTTAATAGAAATTGATCGTAAAATATGGGGCCTTTTTGCTGCTGTACTCCAGGCCTACGATCGCGTTATTATAGGCGGGCTGCAGTAGGTTGTCTCGATGCCCTTTACTATTCATAAAGCCTTCGTGGGCGTAAATGACATTGTAGTGACCATACGAAATATTTTCGCCCCATGTTCTCAGCTCGGACTCACTCATACCTCCGCTGATCATACGGTCATATGGTATTTTACCTGAAAGACTTGTATGAGAGAAATAGTTGTTATCGATCATATCTTTACTATGCTTTCGTGCAATCGATGCCCATTGCGGTGAATGTGTTAGTGGATGAACTTCTTCAGCGGCACGTGCCTGGTTCATCAGCTCGACCATTAGCTGTTCGGAATGTTTTTGTGTATCCGATATATCGCCGTAATAGCCATCTTTCTTCACTTCATAGTCTTTATGGACATAAAGGATGGAGCGAATAACATTCTTTTTATGAATATCATAGAAAAACGTTACGTAATAGTCATCTATTAAATAGAAATTATATTCATTGGAAGCTTGCGTATTGTAAATGATATTTCCGCGTTGTACATTTGCGTTTTTCGTTCCGTACTTCGCTTTTACATCGCTTGCATTATTTATGCCGATTTGCAGGTCCTGTGCACCGAAGAAGCTTTTTCCTTGTTTTGTCATGTAGCGTGCAACAATCTTATTGTTATCGATACCTTCTAATTCAAAGTCCAAATTTTTTCCTGTTTGCTTCCACGTAAAGTCATATTCGCTATTGTACGTTGCTGTAGCAGTTTCAGGTTTTTCGGCAGTAGGAGGCGCGGGTTCGCTGATTACTTCACCTGTCGTTTTATAACTCAGTGCCCGATATAAAAATGTTGCCATTTGTGCACTTGTGACATTATTATTCGGTAAAAACTGATTTTTTTCATTGCCGGTCGTAATACCGTGGCTCGCCAAAATATTTACATAGTCATAGTACCAGCTGGAATTTGAAACATCTTTAAAACTGACCTTCGTACCGCCGTTTAGTTTCAGGCTTTCTACTAATATTTTAGATAGATGCGAACGCTTTACTGGCTGATCCGGATTGAAATTGCCGTATTCGTCCCCGTCAAAAATACCTGATTCATATGCCCAAATAATTTCCTTCGTAAAAGGAGTCGAATTCGTTACATCTTTGAACTTTCCGTTATAAGACCGTACTTTTGGAATGGCCAGGGCCGAATCGCTTGATAGAATCGTTTGGAGAATTTTCGATGCTTCTGCCCGTGAAACAGGTTTGCTGAAATTAAATTGATTGCCGGATTTGTAATCATACACATTTAAATTATTTAAATATTGGATGGCTTCTGTATGGGAATTCTGGCTGTTTTCTACATCATAAAAAGTCTTTTTCGCCAACACTTCATCATTCGCTATAAATAATGCGGAAGCGAACAAAGTAGTAGCTATGAAACTTTTTGTTATTCTTTTTTTCATTCGTTTCGACTCCTTTTCTATTTTCCGTCACTTTTATTTTTATGTCTTTACCCGTACAGAAAGGCAGTAAAACACAGTGTTCTGTATACATATTAAAACGGTGGGAAAGAAGAGCATGTCCCACCGTTTATTGTTTGTTTTATTTAATTAAATACCAAAGAGCGTCTTTCCATGTTGCATCAACATACGTCCATTCAAACGTACGTAATGGATACGGTCTGAAGGTAGGGGCGAACAGGTTTTTTTCGTCGCCGTCAATGAAAATTTGCTCTGGTGCGATTGGTGCTGTAAATACCGCTGTGTCTTCTAAATCCTCATCCTTCGCTGTATCCTCATTTTTGGAATCTTCGAGTTCAACAGTTCGGATGCGTGGTTCAGTAACTACAGCTTCCTCTTCAATGACTTCCTCATCAACAGTGTCCGCAACTGGCTCGCCATACATGAAATCATCTTGCTCAATTTCCGCTTTATGCTTGAATAGTAGGTCAACCGGTTCTAATCTAGTTTTCCCATCTTCTCCGACTGCATAAATGAGGTTTTCTGTATTGTCTTGTTCATATTTCACAAGCCAATTCTCATCTACTTGGAAACTGTCATTTGCTTCAAATATTGTAATTGTTGCATCGGCAAGAATACCAATCGGTGTTTCCGTTAATAAGTCAGTTGGTTCAATGCTAACTTCATAGACCGTATCATCCGGCTTTACTTTATCGTTCTTTTTCATTTCATTAAATGCAATGGAATCACGTGCAGGAATTTGCTGTTTTTCCAGTACATCTCCATCAATGATCAGCTCGTCTTCTTTGCCTTCATTTAATATTACTGAAGCCTTTTGACCGATTTCGATTTCCTTCCAGTCTTCATGTTTCACATATGCAACAAACTTCTTCTCAAGCGATTGAATTTGGAAAATGATCGAATCGCCTTCAAGCACAATCTCTTTAACAATCCCGTCAACTGGTGTAGTTAAGGAATTATTGTTACTTAACTGGGAAATCATACTGTCCAAAATAGTAATCTGGCGCTCTGTTTCCGCAATCGAACGTTGGATAATCGCAATACCTTCTGCTGTTGGCGTATTTTGTTCAATGCCAAGCTCTAGCGTTAAATTAATATTCCAGATATCGTTGTCACCAAGGGTTGTTGAATCAGTTGCAGTACTCGGTGAAGAATTGTTGCTTTCATTTTGTAAATCGGAAACGATTCTTTCCAATTCTGATAGCTCGTTTTCATACGCATCGCGATCCGTCTCAAGGCGTGTAATTTCACGTTCGGCCTCTTCCGGTTTATAAATGGCTAGCTCCGTTAATAGGCTGACACTTTGCCCTTGTGTAACGAGCACTTCGCTAATCGATTGTACAGGCGCTGCGATGAAATGCTCCTGCTTCGCTGCAACAACAGCATCGGTTTCCAAAACTTTTTCATGATAATCGGCTACGGCAAACTGCACATTATTTATATAGTAGTTTTTCATAATAATATCGTTGTCTTTTAGTAATAAATAACCGTTCACCAACACAAACAATAAGACAACTGCACTAAAGATCTTCACTTTTTTCGTCATACGCATTACAGACCAAGCCACCCTTCAATCCAAGTTAAAACAGGAAGAATGCTATATAGCGCAACAAGCGATGCCAATACAATTTGAATAAGTATTAACTTAAACAGCAACGCTTTCGGTCGATCTGTCCAATTCGATAAAAATATGTATTGAATCCATACCGTAATTATCGATGCAACTGTTAATTGATTCAGGAAGAACAATAAGTAGTCATGATAATATACGTATGCCATCATAGGTGCCAGTGAAAACATAGTAAACTGAGTAGAATATCCTGCTATCGCAAAGATGATCACCGTCAGCAGTTTTTCAAGAACAACAAAGAAGATGACGTAAAGCTGTATTTTTCGAATCCAGCCATAATCAATATTTGTCAGTAAATGAATCAAATATGTAATGACATAATAATGAATGATAAAAAATAAAATACCTGCTAGAATCGCACCGATTAAAGACATCAGTCTGGCGAAACTATACAAATCTCCTTCACCATTTACAAGTAGTGCGGTTAAATCGGTTGTATTCATCCCCCAGAAATTACGAATGATAAAGAACAGTAATGTAAAACCAAAAATAGTCAGCAAAACTCTCCGATACCCTAAAAGTCTCTGATCTTCGCTACGTTCAATATTATGTATGAGTTGCGATGGGTGCGAAAGATGATGCCAAAACTTGTACTCGAACATAAATTCACCTCAATAATTTTATTAACATATGATTAATACCCTAACTTGAAGAAAATAACACATATATTAACAGTGTAATAGAAATCTAGTTTCATTATAATCCTTATTGCAAAGTAAGTGTAAAAAGTATGTAAATTATAAGAAATAATCTATGTGTAGCAAGAGAGAAGTGCTACTTTTAAGTAAGACAGAAAGTAGTTATAGAAGGTTGCGCTTCTAAAATAGTCTTAAGGAGTTAACTGGCGATGAATTCAACGAAGCAATATCGAATCAGATCACTTATCGAAATATTTTTGGTTTCTACACGTTTAGGGCTGACATCTTTTGGAGGACCGACTGCTCATCTAGGATATTTCCATGAAGAATACGTACGCAGAAGAAAATGGATGGATGAAAAAAGCTATGCCGATTTAGTAGCGCTGTGCCAGTTTCTGCCCGGACCTTCTAGCAGCCAAGTGGGAATCGGCATTGGAATTATGCGCGCTGGTATTATAGGGGGAATCACATCTTTTATTGGGTTTACATTTCCTTCAGTAGTGGCGCTTATTGCAATTGCATTGCTTATGACGGGGTTTGATGTTGGAAATGCCGGATGGATTCATGGGTTGAAAATTGTGGCGGTGGCGATTGTTGCCCATGCCATTATAGGGATGGCTAAAAATCTGACACCCGATCTGAAAAGAAAGGCAATTGCCATAATGGGCTTGCTTGTGACGCTTCTTTGGCAAACTGCTTTTAGCCAAGTAGGAGTTATTTTGATTGCCGCGTTTATAGGGTTTCTTTTGCTGAAACAGGAGAATGAAGGTGGAGTGTTACAGTCGCGCTTCCCTGTTTCTAAACAGGTCGGAGGGGTTTGCCTTCTGTTGTTTGTTGGCTTACTGGTAGCTTTACCTCTGTTGAAAGAGGCGACAGGTTCTTATTGGATAGCGATGTTTGATAGTTTTTACCGCTCCGGTTCTTTTGTGTTTGGCGGGGGACATGTCGTGCTCCCGCTGTTGGAAAATGAGTTCGTCCCAACAGGCTGGATGAACGAAGAAGCGTTTTTAGCGGGGTATGGTGTTACACAAGCCGTACCAGGTCCACTTTTCACATTTGCCGCTTATTTAGGGACGGTGATGAATGGCTGGCAAGGTGGAATCATTGCAACGGTTGCAATTTTTTTACCAGCGTTTCTTTTGGTGATCGGCGCAATTCCGTTTTGGGATCAACTACGCAACCATCCGAAAATTACTGGTGCCATCTTGGGTGTGAATGCCGCTGTTATCGGTATTTTAATTGCTGCATTATATTCTCCAATCTGGACGAGTTCAATTTTGGAGGCAAAGGATTTTGCATTGGCCGTAGTGTTATTCAGCATGCTTGCTTACTGGAAAATGCCGCCTTGGATTGTCGTTGTTACCGGGGCGGTAACTGGATTGGTACTTTTATAGAAAGAGGAAGCTATCTTTAGCGTCAGAGATAGCTTTTTCTTTTTTTTATGTGGTATCTACTTTATATGTGTTTTGTTCAATTTATTGTAGGAAACTTTCTAATTCTTCAGCGAATGTTCTACATTGCCTCACTAACAGTCTATATTTCGGCGCGTACATTCTACTTTCTTAAAAAGATGAATTAGTGACATATAATTTTAATGGGATTAGAGATCTATATTTGTAATTAATATACTAATAAGGGAATCATAAATATATCATTTTTATGTTGATTTACAATATTACGAGAATATGAAAATTATATTATAAAACTAATTATTACCATGTAAAATAATAATTACCAAATAATATTACTTAAAGTTCTGATAATTAAAGTATTGATATTACTGGTATTAGTTGGTTTACTTTATTTTTCCTAAAATAGCATTGACATAAAAAAATCTTACTAATATACTTATTAATGTTATCGTAATATACGAGACAACATTTGTTAAAATGATAAAAAAATGTTTTTATTGGAGGAAATCATTCTATGGCTAACCAACCTAAGAAATATACTAAATTCGTAGCAGCTGCTGCTACAGCTACTCTTGTAGCATCTGCAATCGTTCCTGTAGCTTCTGCTGCTGGATTCTCAGACGTTGCTGACACAAACTCACATGCTGTGAACATCAACGCATTAGTTGATGCTGGCATTATCCAAGGATACCCAGACGGCACATTCAAACCAAACCAAGAACTAACTCGCGGCCAAGTTGTAAAAATGTTAGGTAAATGGGTAGAAGCTCAAGGTTTCGAAATCCCAGCTGACTACGCAACAAAAGCTCGTTTCAATGATGTAGCTGTTGATGCTAAAGACCAAGAATTAGTAAAATATGCTGCATTAGTAGCTGATACTGGTGTATTCAACGGTTCTAACGGTGCATTAAACGCTTCTGGTAAAATCACTCGTGAAAACATGGCTCTAGTTCTAGACCGCGCTTTCAAAGCAATCAACGATACTACTTTAGTAGAATTAGCTACTGAAATCGAAGATGTTAAAGTTGCTGACTTAGCAACTGCTAAAGCAGAAGCTCGTGAAGCAATCCAAGCTTTACGTGACTTAGGTATTACTGTAGTTGAAAACTTCAACCCTAAAAACACAGTAACTCGTGGTCAATTCGCTTCATTCTTAAACAAAACTATCAACACAGCAGTTGAGTTAACTGTTAAAGAAGCAGTAGCAGTAGATGCTAAAACTTTAAACGTTACTTTATCTGATGATTCTACTCATGTAGTTGCATTAGAAAAAGCTTTAGAAGCTAACGAAGCAACTAAAGTAACTTTCACAATCGACGGTAAAGAGTATACTGCTACAGTAACTTTCAAAGTTGAAGCTCCAAAAGTAATGTCAGTTAACATTGTTGACGGCGTAACTGTTGAAGTTAAATTCAGCGAAGCAGTATTAAAATCTGATATTAATAACAAAGTATCAATCCAAGGTACAACTTTAGATACTGCTACATTATCTGAAGATGGCAAAACATTAACATTAAACTCTGCAACAGCAATCAACGTTAAAGATGCTGCTGTAGTAGTAGAGCCAATCCGTACTGCTAAAGATCGTTTAGTAAAAACTGCTAAATACGTTTCTGTAGTAACTTACAAAGATGAAGTTGCTCCAACAATTGCTTCTGTAAAAGCAACAACTAAAGGTAAAGCTACTGATACAGTAGTTGTAACTTTAACTGAAGCTGCAACAGTAAATACTGCAAAAATCAACGGTCAAGAAGCTACAATTTCTAAAGTTGAAGGTAAAACAATTACTTTAACTGGCGTTACAGTTGAAGCTGGTAAATCTCACACTGTTGAATTATTCAACGTTGTAGATACAGCTGGTAACAAATCAGTTAAAGCATCAAAAGCATTTGAAGTATCTGTAGACACTGTAGCACCAACAGCTACAATCGAAGCTGCTGGCGACAACACTATTTTAGTAACTTTCGACAAATCAATGAACGTTGATTCTGTAAAAGCTGCATTAGTTAACGGTATTGTTAAAGATGAGTTATTAGGTGCTGTAACAAGTGATACTGCAACTGTTGTAGAAAAATCTGACAACAAACAATTCTTAGTAGAATTAAAAGACAACACAATCTTTGCTAACAAAGATTCACGTACTTTTACAGTAGTATTAGGCGGTACAATGACTGACGCTTTAGGTAACAAGTTTGCTGCTACTACAAAATCTGTTACATTAACAAAAGACGCTGTTAAACCAGTAGCAACTGGCTATGACATCATTGTTGATGAAGCTGGTAAAGTAGAAGAAATCGTTGTAGAATTCAACGAAGCATTAGCTGCTAAAACTGGTATCAACTTCGGTGATATCGCAACTGTAGTAAATGCTGAAGGTAAAGTTGACTCTACATTAAACACATTAACTGGTTCAGTTGAAAAAGGTTCTAAGAAAGTATCATTCAAATTTGCTACTCCAGTTTTAGTTGAAGGTAAATTAGCTGTAACATTCAACAAAGAATTAGTAACAGACTTAGCATTAGCTGCTAACAAATCAGATGCATTCAACATGACATTTGATTTCGGTACTGCTAAAACTTCAACTGAATTCGAAATGGCTGCAGGTGCATTTGATACAACTACTGCTGACACGATTAAAGTTACATTCCCAGAAGCAGTTAAAGGTGGCGCAGTAGCAGGTTCTGCAACTGATTTGGCTAACTACACATTAGATGGTAAAGCATTAACTGGTGCAACTATTACTATCTCTGCTGATAACAAAGTAGCAACAATTAAATTAGCTGAAGGTACAATTACTGCTGATAATAAAACAGCTGTAATGAAAGTATCAAACGTTCAAAACTTAGCAGGTACTAAAACTGTTAAAGCTTACGAGCAAACAATTGCTGTACAAGATACAAAAGCACCAGAATTAACTTCTGCTGTAATTGTTGATAATGAAACTATTGAATTAACTTATAATGAAGCAGTTCAATTTGGTGGTACATTCGCTTCTGACTTCTCATTAATCGTTGATGGTCAAGTTTCAACTGTAGCATTATCAAATGCTGCTGTAGTGGCTGGTAAAGAAAACACATTACGTGTAACTCTTTCTGCACCAATTAACTTCTCATTAGTTGATACTGTAGCTGTAAAAGTAATCGATAACGCATCTGTTACAGATAAAGGCGAACGTAAAAACGCTCAAAAATTAAACATCGAAGTAAAAGCTAAGTAATATTAGTAATTTCGATTTTAGCTCCCTCTATTTTAATAGAGGGGGCTTTTTTTGTGAGAAAATTTGTAAATCCCTATAAAATTCTATACAATATTTACTATGGAGGGATTTTTATGCATTTTTTTAGTCAATTGAAAATAAATGGACTTCTATTAGATGTTCAAGGCTTTTTTCAAACGAACTTGAATATCCTTGAAATTCATTGTAAGGAAGTATTATCGTTATTTAGAAATTGGAAATATGAAGAAGTAATAGTTGAGGAATTAGCTTTTATAGATAAGGATCAAACTATTTATTCAGACAGTACAAATCTAGTAATCGCTGAAGTTAGTCATAATCAAATAAAGTTTCTACATATATAATAAGAGAATAGAAATTGGAGGCGTTACATATGAAAGTTCATACTAAATTTCTAGCATCTGCAACAGCAGCTGTTCTAGCAGCAACGGCTGTTGTTCCTGCAGCTAGTGCGGCATCGTTTTCGGACATTAAAGGCAGTGGTCATGAGAATGCGATTACTTCATTATCGGAGCAGGGCATTATCGGAGGTTATCCGGATGGCACATTCAAGCCGAATCAAAACCTGACGCGTTCAGATGTTGTAAAACTATTAGGGAAATATTTAGTTTCATTGGGGCATGAGGTTCCGAAAGATTATAAAACGAAAATGCGCTTTACAGATTTAACGGCAAAATCTCAGGATGAATTGTTGCAATATGCGGCATTAGTGAAGGATGTTGGGGTTTTTCAAGGTAGTAATGGAGCACTTATGCACCGTGACCAGTTACGCCGCGACCAGATGGCGACAGTTTTAGTGCGCGCATTTAAAGTGATCAATGAATTTGATTATGTGGAAGCAATGAAAGAAACTGACTATAAATCGAATATTAGTGATTTAAACAGAACAACTAAAGAGCATCAGGAGTCTATTGAAACACTTGCTTACTATGCGGTGACAAAGCAAAAGACATTCAGTCCGAAAGATCCGACAAAGCGTGGTCAGTTCGCTACGTTCCTCTATAATATGCTGCAAATTGAAGTACCAAAGCCTGAACCGGAAAAGCCGGTTTTAACAATTAAAAAAGTAGAAGTACAAGCAGCAGACAAACTGCGTGTAACGCTTTCTGATGATAAGGCGTATATTGTGACATTAAAAACACCGTTAGTAGAAAATGTGGAAACTGAAGTTACTTTTGATGTTAACGAACAAATGTTTACAACAAAAGTGAAATTTGAAGTGCCGGATCTGAAAATTGCATCTATTACAAACCCAAATGGCGGGCAACTTGCGATTACATTTAATCAGCCGGTGAAACTCGGGGCTGAGTTAAATACAGCGGCCATTAATAAACTCGTTGCGGTTACGGGTGTCGATCGTCTTGGACAAGTACAGCTGTCAAAAGGCCAATTAAGTGAAGATAAGCGCACATTGACGGTAACAATTAATGCGACAACTGGATTAGAAGGACGTTACCGTGTCGTAGTTGATGGTATTGAATCAGCAACATCGAAAAAGCTTGATAAATATGATGATATCGCAACATTCGTACCTGATAAAACAGCACCGGGCGTTTTAAAAGTAGAAAATGTTTCGGCAACTAAAGTAAAAGTAATTTTTACAGAGCCGGTTACAAATCCTATTGGCGTTACCCAATTTAAATTAGCAAATGGTACAGTAGTGTCAGGAATTCAAGGAACAATTGAAAAAAACGCAACAGAAGTTATTTATGATCTATCGGCGGCGACTGCAAAAGGGCAAATTTTAGCACCAGGCACAGCAATTTCCATCACATTTGGAACAATCATTGATATTTCGAATAACTTATCTTCACCAAACCCGTTAACTACGTATATTACAAAAGGGGATAAAGATGGGGTTGTACCAACGCTCACAAATGTAACGCAGCTTGGTGCAAAAAAGTTCAAGTTAACATTTTCTGAGGAAGTTCGCGCAATTGTACCCGCAGATATCACAATTGCTCAAAATACGTATTCACCGGGAATTACTAGTATTGTTAAAGATAAAGAGGATGCCAATTCCTATGTTGTTACGACGAATGGTTCATTAAACGGATATTCAACTATTTCAACGACACCTGGACGCTATATTACAGATGTTTCCGGAGAAGTGAATGTATTTTCCACAGCTTACAACTTTGTAGCTGATACAACTGTCCCGTCTGTTGTCAGTACTAATGTTGTAAAAGATAAAGGAATCGAATATTTAGAGTTTACGTTTGATCGTAATGTAGAAACAGCGGCCTTTGCACAAGTGACACTATCAGGCAGCTATATTTCAAATGGATATACGTATCCATTAGCAAATTCTTTAGTAGGGCAGCTTGAAAAATCAGCAACAAACGACAAAACAATCCGAGTCCGCCTAAGTACATTAACAGGGCTGACATCAAATTCAGGCTACACATATTCAGTTGGTGCTACGTTTACAGGTGTTACTAGTGAGTATGGACAGGCGGTAAATCCTGCCTACCAAGTGAATTTTGTACGTGGTTCGGATTTTGCACAAAATGAAGAAAAGCTTTCCGTTTTAAGTGTGGAAACTTCCTATAATGCTAGACAGGGTACGGTAATTGATAATAAAACGATTGTTATTACGTTGTCGACATATGTGGATGGTGTTACGGCATCGAACCTGCAGAACTATGCTTTGGAAGGTTTGACAATTCAGCGTGCAGTCGTGAATCATAATGAGCCACATAAAGTATATTTAACAATCAAGGAAGGGGATATTAGCTTCCCTCGCGGAACAAATTTAACGATCAGCAATTTACGGGCATTAAATTCAATTGTCACAATGGAACCTAAAACTGAGCTGGTTTATTTGAATGAAAATATCGCACCGCAATATGTTTATCATAATATTACAGGAACCGATACAATCACTCTTTCATTTAATGAAGCAGTGAAAAATGTATTGAATCATTCTTTTGAAGTAAAAGTGGGCGATTTAGCAGTGCCGATTTCACAAGTATATACCACAGGTAGTAACAATGAACAAGTGGCAATCCGCTTAGCCCAGCCGTTAAAAGCAAACCAAGTTGTCACTGTTTCCCAAACTGGCACATCAACAGTTAGTGATCTGGTGAATAATAAACTTGTTTTCTCTCCACTCCAGTTTACAGTACCTACGAATATTAATTACTAATTTTTGGAGCATATCTATTTCGATAGATATGCTTTTTTATATCTTTATAATACTTTTTAGTTATTTTAACGGAATTATGTTTATATTCAAATAATTTGTGGAATTGGAAAGGTTGTAAGCAAGTTTGAAGAAAGCAACATATTTAATTGTTTTACAAACTAGGAGGTTAATAAAGATGCAGAAGAAGTATAAGAAGTTTTTAACGACAGCGGCTACTGCAACATTAGTGGCATCGGCAATTGTTCCCGCAGCAAGTGCGGCCAGTTTTTCGGACACAGCAGGTAATACTCATGAGCGTGCAATTGATTCACTCGTAAGCCAAGGCATCATTTCAGGATATCCGGATGGCACATTTAAACCGAATCGTACATTGACCCGTTCGGATGTTGTAAAACTATTAGGTAAATACTTAGTATCACAAGGTTATAAAATCCCTTCAGACTATAAAACAAATATGCGCTTTTCAGACTTGCGCAGTACATCACAGGATGAGCTATTGCAATATGCGGCATTAGTAAAAGACAATGGTGTATTTAACGGAAGTAACGGAAACCTGTTACCGGCGGATCCGATTACACGTGAAAATATGGCGGTTGTTTTAGTGCGCGCTTATACGAATATTAATAATTTTGACTTTCTAGGATATGTTATGGACCAGGATTTTAAAGAGGATGTCATTGATTATAACAGAGCGAAAGCAGAGGCACGTTCTGCAATCAGAGTTTTAGATTACTATAACGTAACGGGCGTACCGAACTTCAACCCGAAAGGTAATACAACACGCGGACAGTTCTCTTCATTCCTGTATAAATTGCTTCAAGTGGAAGTTCCAGGCGAAGGATTGAAAGCGGTTGAAGTTGTTGATGCATCGACATTGAAAGTTACGCTTACTGACAATACGGAACATACGGTAAAATTGGATACACCTTTGGAAACGGGCAAAGAAACACCAGTTAAGTTTAAGATCAACGGTAAGGAGTATGGAACTTCTGTAACTTACAATGTTGCCTTAACAGTAAAATCAGCAGAAGCTACTGCAGCAAATAAATTGAAAGTCACATTAAGCGACAACTCCGAGCATGCAGTTACTTTAGAAAATAACCTTCCTGAAAATGAGGAAACAACGGTTGAGTTTAAAATTGACGGTAAAGATTATTCAGCGAAAGTAACGTATGTCGTTACTGAAGTGAAAGTCGCATCTGTGAAAGCGCTTAATGCAGGACAAATTGAAGTGAAATTCAATCAAAGAGTCGACTTGCCTGCCAGCTTAACATCTGTGCAATTGGCAAACTATGTATCAGTATCCGGTGTAGACAATAATGCCGTTACTCTTTCAAGAGGGCAGTTAAGTGAAGATGGCCGTACATTGACAATCTCTACAAACGGGGCGGCAGCTTTAACAGGACGCTATTTAGTAAAAGTAAACAATGTGAAAAATACTGCCGGTACAACGGTTACTCCATATGATGAAGTCGTCAACTTCGGTTCAGATACAGTGACACCAACATTAATCAGTACCGTAAACCGAGATGCGAAAACCGTCCGTGTTACTTTCTCGGAGCCTTTGCGCGCATTTAGTAACAGCAGTATCACATTTAGACTGGCAAACGGTACGAATGTAACAGGTATTACCGGAGAAATCGCTGCGGGTGCTACGTATGCAGATTTTGATTTATCCAACGCAATGGTTAATGGTCAGCCATTAGCGGCAAATACTTCAGTTACTGCAACATTTGCAGGACTGCGTGATATTGCCGGAAACTTCAGCACGCCAAACCCGCTGACAACTAGCTTTGCAATGGGCGGGGCTGATGGAGTAAAACCAACACTGACGAGCATCTCACAAACAGGTCCGAAAACATTTAGACTGACATTCTCGGAACGAATTCAAAAACCGGCAATTGGTGATCTTGAGTTACGTTTAGGTAATTCGGCAAATGCGATCACGTCAATTGAAGCAGTGCCTGGTGATGACCGTTCATTTATCGTAACAGCTACGAATGATTTAAACGGTGTCTATAATATTGGCACAGCATCCGGCAAAACGATTACGGATATTTCAGGCGAAACGAATACATTTACGACTACGCATTCATTTACACTTGATACAGCAGCGCCCGAAGTAACGTCAACTTCAGTAACACGAGAAGGCAATTTCGAGTATTTAAATATTACGCTCAATAAACCAGTAGATTTAGTAACTGCATCACGTGTCACAGCATCCGGCAACTATGTTAAAGGCGGTGTAACACATACATTCAATGGTACAGCAACAGCGTTAGAGTATAGAGAAAACGGCAATCGTTCAGTAGTGCGTGTGAAACTCGATGATTTACTAGGATCAGGCGATGCAGATAGTGCAACGTATAATGTGACGTTATCGTTTACAGATGTAGACAGTGCATATAATGTGAATACAGCAAATAAGGCGGTCACTTTCCAACGTACTTCAGATTATTCAAACAATGAAAATGTACTAGTTGCACCAACTGTTACAACTTCAGTGACGGATCCAAAATTGACGAACAACCAAGTACGATTGAAGTTTAACCATGAGGTGGACGCAACAACAGCTTCTGTTGCAAGCAATTATTCTATTCCAAATGCAAGAATTACGAATGCGCAAGTTCCAAGCGATGCTTTAGATACGGTTCTTTTGACGTTAGCACCAAATGAAACAACAGCTTCTGGAGAACGGAACTTAACGATTACCGGCGTAAAGGCAAAAGATTCGGTGGCATCGCAGGGGAACTTAACGGCCGTCGTCAATTTAAAGGAGAATATTCGACCAACGCTAAATTCTGCTCAATTTATATCAGCAAACCAAATCGAGCTTACATTTAGCGAAAATGTAAGCGGTCTTGCTGCAGATTCATTTGTAATTGAAAATTCTGCAGGAGCAACGGTCGGAATCGCATCAGTAACAGGGTCGACAACCGCCAATAAAGCAGTCGTTACTTTATCGGCTAACCAACCAGGTAGTACGATCGTTACGGTTAAAAAAGGTACAAGTATAGCGAAGGTAGTGGATGAGGCAGGTAATGCTGTTGTTGATACATTCGATAATATACGAACAACTTTACGTACGAACTAAGTTTAGATGCGGCATACATGCTTAATTGCGTGTATGCTTTTTTTATTAGGGTTTTAGTTTTCTAATATAAACTGAAGATGTTCTAATAAATCTTAGGATAATCTAATAAGTAATTCATTTTCTAATAAAAAGTTAGTTTCTTCTAATAAGTGTTCCTCATTTTCAAATATCACTGTTCAAAGTTCAAATAAGTCAATTGGAACTTCTAATAAAGATTGGATTGTTCTAATAAAATACATAGAGTAAATAAATTAGCACGGTTGCAGAATAGATATAATTAAATATTGAAGCCAAATATATGAAAGTGCTAATACCAGTACCGGAAATTCTAATATATAGTAGAAATCATCAAATATTTTCTAATATATTTCTAATAAAGCTGTTTGAGGTTAATGAGATACCGGTTGTATAGTTATCATCTACATAAAACTTAAACTATTGTATAATTGTGCTAATTAGTTTAATCGAAAGGATTGATGTAAATGAAGAAATTATTCAACGTATCAATACTTACTGTAGTGCTTGTTATTATTTCAAGTGTTATCGTAAGCGGGCATTCAGTACAAGCATATACAAATCCATTTACCGATGTAAAAGAAACGAACTCCCATGCCAATGCAATAATTTCATTATATAATGAAGGAATTATTACTGGTGTGACGAGTAAAACTTATGAGCCTAGTAAATCGGCAACACGCGGGGATGCAGCATTATATTTAGCGAACGCATTAAATCTGCAAAATACTACCGCGCCAAATCTGGAGTTCAAAGATGTTCCACCAACAAGCAAATATTACAAAGCCATCGCAGCATTAAATAAAGCAGGCATTGTAAACGGTTATGGCGATGAATTCCGCCCGAACGCAACATTGACTCGTTCTCAGTTAGCCAAAATGTTGACGGTCGGTTTTGAGTTGCAACAATCTACTACTACAAAGACGAAATTCACAGATGTCAACAAATTAACAGATACTGCAACGAAGAAGTACATCCAGACCTTAGTTGATTACGGAATTACAAAAGGTACGACAGCTATAACATTCAGTCCAAATATGAAATTAACACGCGCCCAGTTGGCGACATTTTTATATAACGCAATCCAAGCAACTTCTGATGACTTTATTGTAATCGGTATAGAATAAGGAAGCGTTTTGGTTCATGCACTTGAGTCTTGATATAAGCTCAAGTGTTTTTTTATGGGGAAATTCAGAGATTGGGATCATAAGATAGAGGGGAGAGAAGAAGTGGGAAGCTTTTATGTGTAAAGAGATAGTTTTTGCTTAAAAGTGGAAATTAAGCAGGGGGATGTAGAAAGTTTTTGCAAAAAAGTAGAACAGATTATGAGGAAAGTAGAATTTCAGAAGGGAAAAGTAGAAAGTTACGGCGTGAAAGTAGAACCACGCAGCCGAATACTAGAACCCCACCCACCCCATAAAGAAATACCTACTAAAGGAAGGGAGAATTACCATCGCTTCATAACAAGTAGCGTGCTACACTTACATTGATTGCTATTATTCTATTAAATATTGTACATTTCAGTGAAATATATGGCGATATTCGGTATAATTTATACGTTATTGAAATAAAAGGAGGGAATCTGTCGAATGTTGAAAATAAAATCAGCACTGTTAGCCTCGCTACTATTTTTATCCACAGCGCTACCAACCGCAACGTATGCAAATGTACAAGGCACAGTTGAAGCTGAAAATCCAACAGTACAAAATTCAACCACTACTACGACTCAAACTACGGAATCCGGTAATAATCCGGTAGTTCAAGAGGAAACGGTTACAAATGAAAAAGAAGCGGATTCTACTTCTGCTGACGAAAAAGCTGAACAAACAACGACAACACCAGCTCAGCAAGAACCACAAACAGAAACGTCTCCAGAAAAAGAGGAAACAGTAGAGCAAGAGTCTCCAGAAAAAACTGAACAACCTGCAACTGATGCAGAACAAAACGAGCCATCAGAGGAGCCAGCTAATCAGCCGCAAACAGGTGAAAAGTTAACGGTTAAGCAGAAGCTTGCGGATGTGCCGGATAATTTCTGGGCAAAAAATGAAGTGATGCAGCTAGTAGAGATGGGCGTTATCGGCGGTTACCCGGATGCACAGTTTCGTCCAAATCTAAATATTAACCGTGGTCAGGCGGCAAACCTGTTTAAAGGTGCGTTAAAGCTTCCGGACGGTAAGTATCAAAACAAGTTTTCAGATGTAAGTACGAAATCTAGCTTTTTACAAGGTGTGTTTTCTACATATGAAGCTGGTATTTTCGGAGGTAAACCAGACGGACGTTTCGGTGTAGCGGATGCGTTAACTCGTGAACAGATGGCGACGACTTTAGTGCGTGCATTTGATTTGAAAGATACTGGTAAGGAACTGACATTTAAAGACTGGAACAAAATCAGTGAATCGCATCGCGAAAATGTTAAAATATTAGCGCAGCACGGAATTACAACAGGGCGTGAAGACGGTACTTACGATCCGAAAGCAACAGTTAACCGTGTAACGTTCTCGGTCATGCTTCACCGTGCACTAGTTGCAACAAATCAAATTGCAAAAAATGAATATAAAGTTCAGGCAGCAGAAGTATCAAGTAATTTTAAAAACAATCGTGAAGAAATGAACTTTGCACAAGTAACATCGGACGCAAACCCGTTATATCTTCGTTCAACAGCTACGATTGTATTTAAAGGTACAACTACTGAAACTTACGGTGTTGCAAAGGATACAGTTTATAATTATGCAGTCGGAAACCAAGGTGCAACAGTGAAAGTAACAGTTCGAGCTTTGGAAAATGGCGATGATTTTGTATTTACAACGTTAACGAATAAGGGGAAATCAAAGCTGACTGTGGATTTATTCCAGAAAGCAACTAATGTAACGAATTACCGATTGTACCGATATGATCGTTTCCCAATCGAGAAAAATTCGGCTGATGTATTTGGCTTTGACTCGTCATCATACCCGACAGGATTATTACGCATTATGGAGAACGAAAAGCTGGCGACAGATCGTATGGTCGGAAAGGCATATCGTTCAAAACAATTAACACAAAGCTATAAAGATACTGGCGGTACAAGCTATATGCGTGATCTGGAATCAGAGTACGAAGCGTATTCACAAGCATGGCTTGGCGAAGATTTATTCAGCTACTATACACTTGTTTCTAATGGCAACGATATTGTCGACACATGGTATATGAATTCAAATGAGCGTTTATTTAAAACAGATGAAAATATGAATGGCTGGATGCTTGAAACGGCGCTTAACTATAAAAAGCGTAACAACTGGTACACAGCAGAAGGTCCATACAATAAAATGGCGACAACTACGGAGCCAATGCCGAAATCTTACCAAGGCTTCGGGCGTAATCTATTGCTGGTAAAAGAAGACCGCGCACTTGTATTATTAAAAGAACAGGGCGACCGTTATTTTGCAAACTTAGTGAAAAACTCGTTCATTAACTTGAATAAGTTTAAAGGCGACGCGACTTACTGGAAGACAGAAGTAACGAGTACGTATTTGAAAAACTTATTTGGCATTACAGCACCGTTTATCGACACGCGCTTCAATGAGCAGATTGCGTTATTCTACTATAATTCGGGAGCAGAGTTTAATATGCCGAACTATAAAGAGCCATTACGTAATTATGCGGATCTTTTAGCATCGCGTAAACAGGCAGGGCATGTAATCAATGTCGCTAAAGATGCTTACTATATTTCAGATTACTTCCCTGTGAATCAGCAAGTGACAACACATGCATCGATGAACCATGTACTTGGCGGGATGAATGTACTATTGTTGGCATATAAAGAATTCCAGGATCCGAAGTATTTGGAAGCGGCCAAATCGATTAGCCGTGCATTGCAAATTGAGAAGAACAAGTGGATCCGTTCAAACGGAGATCTTTGGTACCGCGTGAATCCAAAAGGTGAATTTGCCGGTGATGATTATCAGCACTTAACACTTGAAGACTTGATCAACTCTTATAAAAACTGGAAAGACGTAGATCCATCACAATTACCGGTATTTGAAGAGATGTTGATTTCAAAAGCGAATTATTTATCGGAAAACCGTTTAGGTCACACATACAAAATTAAAAATGGCCTTGAAGAAATCGGCATGTCCGAGTACTTACCGGAAGGCAAATTATATACAGACGCATTGTAATAAAAGATCACTCTATTCTTTGTTGGATAGAGTGATTTTGTTTTTTAAGGAAATAACGGATAAATATAAAAATTGTCTATTAAATATGGAATTGCCTATTATTTCATGTAAAGTGACGATTATTTGAGTTAAATTGACTAAAATACTAATGAAATTGACTAATAAGCTCAAAACTTTGACTAATATGTTTAGTTAATTGGCGAATAAATGTTGTCAGTTACGGACTTTGCAACTTTACAATGCATTTTGACGAATAAGGAACCCCTTTAGGCGAAAAAAGTATGTAAAGTGCCGAATATTCATTGGGCTCACTATCCCTACATCCTTTTCCTTATAAATCAACTAACAAACTGTGAGAATATGCCGATAATTAACCTAGGATTATGAACCATTTTAAAGCACTACCCATGAAGGAAGGGATAAAACGATGAAGAAAAACTTGAAGGTTGGTTTAATGGCGGGGCTTTTGATTACTCCTGGAATCGTCGCGCAGGCTGGAGAGGCAGAAGCGAGTGCAACACCGACATACTTAAATGTCGTAGCTTCAGTTACTGCCGATGGATTATTGAATACTTTTAAAGCAGTCAATGAGGAATCAGGCGCTCAAACAATTCAAATTGAGCGGAATCGATATAATACAATGTCTGATGAGGAAAAAGCCCTATTATCAGATGGGGATAAGAAGTTAATTGATTCCAAGCTTACATATTTAGAAGACTATATTGAATTTACGAAAAAGGCCAATAGTTTACAGGAAGATATAGGAAAACTAACTTCATCCAATAAAAATTTAATTGCGGAAACTAATGCTGCTCAAACTGCATATGACGAACTGTTAAAAGATATACCTGCAGCTTCACAGCAACTAAGTTCAGCTGCTGCCCAAGCAGGCGAACATGCCAGTAATTTCCTTTCGACACTTAAATATTACGGAGGAAATGGAACGGACGAATTTGTTAATACATTTGTGAGCGAACAAGCTGTCGAAAACCTGAAAACGAATAAAGAGGTTGTTGAGCAGCTGGAAGAATTTATTGCGAATGCAATTACTCCTATTCAAACCGCTTCAAAAACGGAATCGGTTGATAAAGATACTTATGAAAATGTTGTTGAAAATGCCCGTACGATGTTAAGTGAAATGGAAATTTCAAAACCGTCGTTAAAAAACATTTTAATAATTCAAATCGTTGAAAATAGTATCAGCGTTGAACAATTTATAAAAAACGCAGAGACGAATATTGTGAAAGCTGAGTCTGTAGAAAATAAAATAAACGATATTAAACTCAATCCACCAACTGCAACTATGTTCAATTCAAAAATAACGTCAATTATTAATGAATATGAAAAATTGTCTACACTTCAACAGCAACTGGTAGAGAATTACGGTGATTTGGAAAGCTACATAAATGCGTTACAGGTTTTGAATGAAATTACCCAATTAACGAAACTGAAGGCAAACTCAGAAGAGCTTCGCACAGAATTACCTACAATAGAAGCAAAGTATAAAAATCTGAACACAATCGAAAAAACATTTGTTACAAATTATAGTAAATTATTAGACATGCAAGAGGCTATTGAAAAAGTACAAAAAGTCGAAGTGGAAATCTTAAAAATCAATACTGCAACATTTGAAGAAAAAAGCTCGATCGTTGCGGATGCGCGTAAAGCTTATAATGGCCTATCCTCGTCGGACCGCAAATATGTATTAACAGAGGCATTGCATTTACTAACTTCATGGGAAAAAACATCATCAACAGCCGCAAATGTTATAAAACAAATTGATGCAATCAAAACAGATGTTTTTTCTAATCATGATGATAGTAAATTAGCGGATTCCAAAAAGTTATCGACGACAACAAGTTTTATCACGAAGGTTCGCACAGCTGAATCCTCTTATGCAAAGATTAAAGCAGGTGAAGGACAAACTGCTTCGCCAGAGCAAGAGCTTGTCACGAATCGTGCCCGCCTAGAAGCCTTGATGCCGATAGCGAAAATTGCCGAATATGTAGCCAACTTAAAAGTGACGAGCACTACTTATACGGAAGATCTAGTGGAAGCGGAAAAACAATTAAATACTTGGGATTCAGTCAAAGTTGCAGTTCTTCCAAATGATGCAGAAAATATCGAGAAACTTCATCAATTTTTAACGTCCTATTTGCAACTACAAAAAGAGGAACAATCTATAGCTACAAAATTGGATACTGACATTCTTGCATTCAAAACTGCTGATATAGTTGATTTACAGCAAATCGTTGCAGCGCGTGAAAAGTATAATGCTTTATCTGCGAACGGCAAACGATTAGTAAAAAACATTAAAGTATTAACAGAAGTCGAGCGGTCCCACAAGACAGCATTAAATACAATTGAGGCAATCAATAAAATTGATGTTAAAGCAAAGGATTTTGCGCGTAAAACGACTGCAGCCGAAACCTCTTTCAACAAACTGACAGAGCCTATGAAAGCGATTGTCTACAATAAAACGAAACTGGATGAACTTTTGCCGTTCGCAAAACTGATGATGGAAATTGATGCAATCCGTCCGACTGCAAAAGATTTCAAAGAAAAATTATCAGCTGCACAAAATGAGTTTATAGAATTATTAAAAGGCTACACAGCACCAGAAAAACCAAATACAGATTTAGATATTATTAAATCCAAGTTACAGAATGAATACGGTAAAAAGTTAGATGCCTTCAATTATGTTGTTAGTTCTGCATTTTCAATCGAGCAAAGAATCGATGCACTGCAAACAAAATCCGGTGAAGCATTCATCACCGATTTAGCGGAAGTATCGGCAGCTTACAAAAAATTGGATTCTGCAACGAAACGCAATGTCGGGAATGCCAAAGTGTTAACAGACCTTGAACGGGACTACAAAGCATCATTAAAAGTAATCGATCTCATTGAAAAGCTGCCCGTTCACACAGACCGTAATTTTCCGTCAAAAGTAGCGGCTGCTCAAAAAGCATATGAACGGTTAACGGATAAGCAAAAACAAGATGTTTATAATTATGGCTCGAAGCTGAGCGATATTTTAAAAGTAGCAGATTTAATCAACCGTATAGAAAAACTGCGTGTTGGTTCGAAAACCTATGAGGCAGAAGTTGCGGCAATCCGTGCGGATTATGCAGCACTATCTGTTCAAGAGCAAGAACTCGTGCACAATATTACGAAGCTTGCGTCTGCCGAACAAGGTGTTTCCGATGCCAAGAAGGTAGTGGCACTAATTGATGCGGCAATACCTACTGCGGAAGGTTATATTCAAAAACTGATTGATGCACGAAACGGCTATGACAGTCTGACTAAATCAGATCAGCGTTTAGTAACGAACTACAAAGACTTGACGACTCGCGAGCGCGGAGTAAAACCGGTATTAAAACTGGATAACGATATTCTCGCATTGGATCCGTCAAATGCCCGTACATTTATTTCTAAGTATCAATCAGCAGAGAAAGCCTATGAAAAGCTGACAATGTCTGAACGCGCACTGCTCGTCAACAGTGAAAAGTTATTGGGAGATCTCGCTACCATTTATAATGTAGTAAATACAATTAATTCGATTAAATCATCGAGCAAAACGTTTGTGGAAGAGACAGTAGCAGCAAGAGCGTTATATAACGAACTGCCGGCTGAGTTAGCAGCGCAAGTGTCGAATTTACCGACATTGCAGGAGCATGAACTGAATGTAGAAGGTGGCGCAAAGGTAGATGCCATGATTCGAGCATTAAATGCAGCACCGGCAAATGAATTTATCGCCAAAATAAAAGAAGCGCGTGAAGCCTATAAATCATTAAGCTCGGCCAATAAAAAAGGCGTGACGCTCGAACCTGAATTAAAAGAACAGGAAAAATACATTAAACCGATCGAAGCGGCAATTAATGCAATTGAGGGTTTGAGCAATCCAAGAAATGATTTGAGCCGTCAGTTCAATACAGTCAATAATGCACTGAAAAAACTGGATGATAAACAAAAAGAGTACGTAACGAATATGGATCAGTACTCGAATTTATCGAATGTAATTCATGTCTATACACTAATTGCCGGGTTAACGCCAAGCGACAAGTACTATCAAGGGAATATGGAAGCAGCAAAGCTGGCATATGACAAATTGTCTGAAGAGGAAAAATTGAAGGTAACAAACTATTACAAATTACAAGAGGCCGTACTCGATATGACAGAAGTCCAAAAGGTGACGACAATCATTGCCTCATTGAATTCTTCTTCCAGCAGCTTTGCTACAGATGTTACAAATGCATTGGCGGCATATAAAGCACTTCCTTCTGGTTCCAAGCGTCAAGTACTGAACTACTCTGATCTTCAGCAAGCCGAAAAAGATTTAAAAGCAGCGGAGCGTGTCATTAAGCAAATTGAGGATCTGGATCCAACCTTAAGAACGTACGCTTCAAGAGCAAAGTCTGCGAAAACAGCTTACGATCGCCTGACAAACAACCAAAAATCATTAGTGAAAAACTACAATAAACTGCAGGCAGCTATTTTTGAATTAGGGTTGTAATTTAATTGAAAATATTATAGTTTAATTACTGTACCCCAAAAGGTAGAATGGAAAATCTGCCTTTTGGGGTATTTTTTAGAGTAAACTTAAATTTGAGCTGGACGCTTTTTAGCAGAAAATAAGATTGATTCTGGTCGAATTTGGCGTAGAATTTCTATTTAATGGCTTTTAAGTTAGTAGACAAGTTTTCTGTTAAGAGAAAAGTAATTAATTCATTGTATAATAATAGGAAATGGACTGATAGGGGGGGTTTGATGAAACGGGTTTTAATTATGGGGTCCATCATTGCATGTTTATTACATGCACCATCTTCTGATGCATATGCAAAAACGTCTCCAACTTTCACTGATGTGAAAAGTACGTATTGGGCAGCACCTGTAATATATGAGCTAGTTGAAAAAGGGTTTATGGAAGGCTATACAGACGGTACATTCAAACCGAACAGTACGACGACTCGTGCTGAGGCGGCAAGTATTATCGCAAGAACGATGGGCATTCCACTTGCGACTGATTTTGTTCCGGAATTTACGGATGTTCCTACAAATCACCGTTATTATAAAGAAATTTGTAAACTTGCAGAATTGGGGATTATTCAAAATGCTAGTGAGTTTCATCCTGAAGCCCCTTTAAAGCGTGCACATATTTCAAAAATGATCGCTCTTGCCTATGAGGTTGAAGTTGATCAGAAAAATAAGACAACATTTAAGGATCTGCCTAAAAACTATTGGGCAAAAGATTATATTGAATCATTGGCAGATGTGGAAATTGTAAAAGGAAAGACTGCTAAAACTTTTGAACCGAATGAGTTTGTTACACGAGCTCATGTCGCTGCACTGACAATGCGCGGAATGGAGTTTAAGGAAAAGATTAATAATCTGGAAGTAGTATATGACTTTTTACAAAAAGATTATATTGATACAGTGAATCATCATAAACAGTGGGAGAAAAAAATATTGGAGCTTGTTAATAAAGAACGGGCTGCTAAAGGACTTTCACCATTTATGCAAGACAAGAAGTTAACACAGATCGCTATTATTAAAGTGAAGGATATGCTAAAACGCAATTACTTCGAACATAATTCACCATTTTACGGCAACCCGTGGGATTTAGCGACATTGTTCGATTATGAGTATTCAAGCTATGGAGAAAACTTGGCCAGAAACTTCGAGTCACCGGAAACAACGGTAAAGGCTTGGATGGCGTCACCGAAACACCGAGATAATATTTTAAAAGAAGTATATACACATATGGGCACCGGCATTGAACAATCAAAAAATGGGAAATATTATGTAGTTCAACATTTTTCTAGTAAATAATATGGTAAATACTAGTACCTTACATTACAGTAATGTTACGAAATATAATTTCATATTATAAAAATTCTATAAAAAACACCAAATCTCTGCTTAAATACAGGGATTTGGTGTTTTTTGTTTTTATATCGAATTACTACAAACTGTTACACAAGTGAAAAATAATATCACAATTATATATGTTACCCTGTTATTAGGTTAAATAAACATGAACAAACAAGTTTTACGTTATGTTATACCTCGAATATTCATCACGAGGCCTATTTTGAAGGGAGTTCCATTTTAAAGTGAAAAAGAAAATCTTATTACCGATCTTTGCAACTTTCATGATTTTTTCAGGTGTAGGGATGGGTTCGAATAATACAGCACAAGCAGCATCAGTTTCAGAATTAACAGCAACAGCTTCTAAATATATCGGTGTACCATACGTTTACGGAGGAACAACAGCAAGCGGATTAGATTGCTCTGGATTTACTCAATTAGTATTCAAGCAATTAGGCTATGACCTAAACCGTACAGCTGCTTCTCAATATAAACAAGGTAGTGCCGTTTCAAAATCAGATTTACAACCAGGCGATTTAGTATTCTTTAATACTACTGGTAAAGTAGCTTCTCATGTTGGTATCTCATTAGGTGGAAATAAATTCGTTCACGCTGGTACAAGCACAGGCGTTACTGAAGCAAGTTTAAATTCTTCTTACTGGGCGAAACGATATAACGGAGCAAAACGCGTAGCGAGCTTTGGAGAAAGTAATAAAGTAGTTGCAGCAGTATCTTCAGTTGAAAAAGAAGAAGTTAAAGATTCAGCTATCGATTTCACGATTTATGCATCTCGTGGTGAAGTAGCAATTCAGTTAGCAAAAACATTAGGTTTAGATACATCTGATACAAATTCACCATTCTCAGATATTAAAACATCATCAAAATATGCAGGTGCAGCAACAGCACTATATAAATTAGGCGTTTTCACTGGTGATGAAGGTAAATTCAATCCAGCTTCACCATTAACACGTGCTCAAATGGCAAAAGTGTTAGTAAAAGCATTTGACTTAAAAATGAAACAAGATACTTTAAAGTTCACAGATGTACCAACATCTCACTGGGCACATAACGACATCTCGATCTTAGCATCGAACGGCATCACAGTTGGTAAAGGTGACGGCACATTCGGTACAAACGACAACGTTATGTTAAAACATTTAACAGCTTTCATTAACCGTTTACAATAATAAGATTGGCAATACCAATACTTAATGAATAAAAATTAGTAACTTCTACATATCTCAATAGATATCCACCTTGCAGGGAAGTACTTACTAATAGTATTTGAAACACAGACGAAATTTGTCTGTGTTTCTTTTTTTTTGTTTGTGGGAGAGCTTTATTAGTAGTTTACGGAGGAAAAGTAGAAACTCTTTCGTATCAAGTAGAATAGTTGAAAGGAAAGTGGAAATTTTTACTCCTAATGTGGAACAATCAGCACTAAAAGTTGAACTCGACAACTCTATTAGAAATTCTCAGAATGAAAGTGGAAACTATTTCGTCTAAAGTAGAAGTTTACGAGAGTAAGTAGAACCTTTAACTCCTAATGTGGAACAACCAGCACCGAAAGTAGAACAAGCCAACTTTATTAGACATTCTCTGTCTGAAAGTAGAACCTTCAGCTCCTAATGTGGAACAGTACACGATTAAAGCAGCACATCACCAGTTTATTAGCCATTCATTGATGCCGTTTTTACCTAAAAGGGAAACTCTCATCAGCAAATAATGAAAATATCACTTTCTACTTTCTATAATCTAGAAAAATATTAAATTTCTTGCTTTGTACATATTAATTTTATGAATAATTTGGTAAAATGGGAACTATCTAATAGAGGGGAGGATTTAAACATTGTCTTTGCGCAATCTGGTCGTGACGGTGACAATCATCTTCATGGCAATGTTCCAATTGAATACGGCATATGCTAGTACAAGCTTTGCCGATGTCCCTTCTTCAAATGGGGCGTATAATGAAATAAACTATTTAGTAAATGCGGGTGTCATCAAAGGGTATACAGAAAACGGTAAAACTCTTTATAAACCGAATGCCCATGTAACCCGGGGGCAAGCTGCTAAAATGGTTGTTGTTGCAACAAATAACAAGCCTTTAACTGTAAAAAAGTCCTCGTTTTCTGATGTTGCATTAGGCACTGAGCTTTCGGGCTATGTAGAAAGTGCTGTGGAGTTAGGGTTTTTCTCTGAGCAATCCAATGGAAAATTCGCGCCGAACACTCCTTTGACAAGAGAAGAAATGAGTAAAGTGCTGGCCATTGCATTTAAATTAAACGCAGCTCAAACAGAAAAGCTGGAAATTCCATTTAAAGATATTAAACCGACATATGGCTATTATCCATATATCGCGGCAATCTACTTTAACGGAATTACTGTAGAGGCTGATAAATATAATCCGAAAAATTCAGTAACACGTGCACAGTTCGCATCATTTATTGCTCGTGCCTCTTCTGACAAGTATCGTTTGCCATTGCCTGTTCAAGGGGTGACTGTACCGGATATTTCGACAGCAGTTGCTTCTGTTAAAGCAAATGTAAATAATTTAAATGTCCGCACATCTGCATCTTCTTCAAATGCATCGAATATTTTGGCGAAAGTAAATACAGGTGCATCGTTTGCTGTATTTGAAATCCAGAAAGATGGTTGGCTGAAAGTTTCCCATGAAGGACGCTATGCCTATGTTTACAAGGATTATGTAGATTTTATGGATGAAACAGGTAAGCAGCTTAATAAAGTACAAAAGCATGTTTACGCATCGGGCAATATTAAGGCATACGAAAAGCGTGATGTTGGTTCAAATAGTGTAAGTTCAATAGCAGCAAAAGAGAAAATTGCTGTTTATAATACGATTGGCAATTGGTATGTTACGTTAGTAAATGGTTTACCTGCCTATGTCCGTGTTTCTCAAACTGAAGACACATTGCAGACAGAACCAGTTACTCCTCCAGTAATGGAACCGGAAAAACCGGTAGTGGAAGAGGAAAATAATGTACCGAATCCACCTGCAGATAATGGCGGTGAAAACGAACAACCTGTTACCCCGCCGCAAGAGCTATTGACGAATACAGTTGGTAAAGCAACAGTTGATGCATTGCAAATTCGGGAATCGGCTTCAGGCAGTGCACGTTCGCTTGGTCAAATTAAGCGAGGTACACTAGTGGAAGTCCATTCGGTATCCGGTAGCTGGGCTAAAATAACGTATAACGGTATAAATGGTTATATTAATAAAACATATTTACAACTTCTAAATCAAAAAGGACCTGCTGTAAAAGATCGTATTATTGTTCTTGATCCAGGTCATGGCGGTAAAGACCCAGGTGCTGTAAAGAAAGACGCACGTGAAAAGGAAATCGTTTTAAAAGTTGCGAATCTCGTAAAGCAAAAGCTTGAAAAAGATGGTGCAAAAGTGAAAATGACGCGTTCTGGAGATACATATCCTAGCTTAGAGGATCGTGTCCGATATGCAAAAAATGAAAACGGTGAAATTTTTATCAGTCTTCATGCAAATGCAGCAGCAAAGGAATCAGCAAATGGAACGGAAACATTCTACAGCGTGACTTCCAATGCAAATGAAAAAGAAGATTTAGCGTTGGCAACGGCCATTAACAATGAAATCGTTAAAAACGCCAAAATGTACAACCGTGGTGTAAAGCGCGCAGACTATGTTGTTATTAAAGGAAACGTAATGCCTGCTGTTTTAGTGGAGCTCGGTTTCATAACAAATAATGAAGATCGTTCGAAACTGGTATCTGACGAGTATGTCGAAATTTTTGCCCAGTCCATTTACAATGGCATTGTGCAATATTATACGAAATAATGAACTGAGTGGCTTCCTGCTAGAGGGGCTGCTCAGTTTTTTGTTTACGATTTGCTAATATCTTTATCAGAAGTTCTAATATCCTGAAAAATGTTCTAATAAAAGTGCCAAGTTCTAATATAATAGGCGTTTCTTCTAAAATGACATTCGGATGTTCTAAAACCATACCCGGAAGTTCAGATATCCTAGTCCAATCTTCTAATAACCTTCCTAACTTTTCTAATAAACAACAACTCTCGCAACCTCAGGCCCAACTCAAAAAAAATCCAGCACTTCCGTAGAAGTACTGGATTTAAAAAATTAATTTCCTGGAATTAGTTGAACTAAATCTGAGCGTACCCAACCGTATTTTGCAGGAGGGTTATTGTCTGACATAATTTTGTACCATACATAGCCGTCCGTACCCTTTGTTTCTTCAACGATTGAGATAGGGTAGCCGAACACGCCTGTTTCACCTACATATTTCGCTTTATAAGTGAAGTGAATTGGCGAAGCTGTAGATGGCTCGTTACGAACATTTACTAAAAGACCATTTTCATATGATACGAAGGCCAATTTTGCTTGTTTGTAATCTTTTTTACCAAAGCGGTTATCCATACGGTACATATGGCCCGCAATTTTACTGCCCCAGAATGGATCTGATGCATAGTGCACGTTCATGCCGGCTGTTTTATTCCCCGGTGCTGCACCTTTTGCATAACCACCTGATTGAGGCACGTAGTTCAGGTTGACATAGCGGTTAATAAACGCAAGGACACTATCATCACGAGATTTATAAACTTCACCTAATGTCGGATCTGTATCGAATACTTTAATACCGAAAATATTATTTTTCGTTAATGCATTCTTACTTACACCGTAATCACCTTCGTGCATTGCTGCAGCTAAAATGAATAGTGCATTGACATTATATTGTGCTTCTACCTGCTTTAAAAATTTACCCATGCCGATTAAACGAGATTCAGTCGTTGCTTTAGCATATTGAGGGGAAGTTTTGATTGCCTGGCGCTCTGTTAATAATGTCATAATCATATTGTCCAGTTCCTCAGCTGTATAGTTAGATGGCTGACGAATCGATTGGAATTGGAAGTACGGATAATGTGTCCCTACTTTTTTCGTTAATAGAACATCAGAGTAGAAGTTTACACCATCCTGGCTATAGTATTGACCGCCGCGCTGCATAAATACAGGTGCTTCACTCACTACATAATCCCAATTATACTTTTGTGTAATATGATTGTACGTACGATGTGTTAAGTAACCGCCTTCAACAAAATAGAAGTCTTGTCCTTTAATTAAGCTTGTCGGTGTTAATGTAACTTCATCAATTTTCGCATAGCCTTTTGTATCAGCTAATTGAACGATTGCATACTGATCGTTGCTTCCGATGTATTTAAACTGAGAGCCTTCTACAGCGTACGATAACGATTTCGTGAAGTTTTTGTCTGAATAAATTGTTACAGTGTTTGCTTTCGTGTCAGCTGCTGAAGCGATGCCAGATGACATTTTAATGATTTTATCGCCTTTAATAATCAAGTTTGAGCCAGAACTTTTTAACGCTGCTTCAGCTTGTTCGTAGTTAAAGTAAACAGTAGAGTTTTTCGTAATTACTCCATTTGAAATTTTGCCGACATAATAAACATTTGGGTTCGGAGCAGGTGTTTCCACCGGATCTTCACCTTCTTTTACAGCAAATGTTTCGATTGTCGTTTGCATACGGAATAAAAATGCTGCGGCATGAGCGATTGTCGCATTGCCCTGAGGTTCAAAAAATACCCCGTTTTTCGTATGCGATCCACGGATAATATTGTAGTAAACATTTGTAGCTACAGCTGGTTTGAACTGATCACTGATTTTGTTGTTATCCTTGAATGTTAATGGTTGTCCTTCCAATGGCACGTTTGAATAACGCAATGCTTTTTCCAAAAGTGCTGCCATATGCTGGCGCGTAATCTTTTCGTTCGGACGGAATGTGCCATCAGGATAGCCACTTAAAATGTTAGAGCCTGCAGCTGCCTGAATTTCACGTGTCAGTTCATTACCAGCTTTTAAATCTTTAAAAGTGTATGTAGATGAGTCTGGTAATTCAAGTGCGCGTGTAATGTAAGAAGCAAATTCACCACGCGTAACGGCACGGTTTGGGTAGTAATTTCCTTTGCTGTCTGGTCGGATGACATTAAGATTAGACCAGTATGTTAATTCATTTACCATTTGATGGCCTTTTATATCATTTGCATGAGATGTTGATTGTGTTGTGAAAGACAGAGCAACGATTAATGCGAATGCTAGTCCAACTATTTTTTTAAACACAGATTCACGCTCCTTTCCTATATGATGATATTTTACCAATATATGAGCGAGAATCATAGATGAATCCTAATTCTTTAGACGTTTGTAATATAAATGTAATTAAAAAGTCCTTTTAAAAATATTTTGATGATAGGGAAAAATGAGTTCAATACTATAAGGATAGAAGATATAAAAAAGAGTGAGCTGGGTTAAAGCTCAAAAAAATTCAATTGAGGGGGAGGTTTTTTATATGAGAGGAATAGCGATAAACAAATAGAATAGAAGGCACTTCAAAACAAAGCGTCGTATTTCTATTTTAGAAAACCGGAAAATGACTACAAGTTTAATGCCTTCGATATTTTTTTTACCTCTTTTGTTAAGTAATGAAGCTGTTCATGTACTTCCTGGAGATTCACGTTGTTTTGATTGTTATTAGTGACCTGCTGCTGTGTTTCCTGTAGTGCAAGAGCAGATGCAAATGTAGAAATCCCTTCAGCTAACGTAGCTAACAAGCCGGCTAATACCTCAAGTGAAGCGGCTTGAATTAATGGATTGTTATCGATCGGCGGTTCATTGTTTTTCTTACGGTTATTAGTTTGCAATAGTACGACCTCCAAAATAGTGATGTATATATTTTATGGTTTTGATGAGCAATTATGAATGACTGGAGGGATTTGCTGCAGAAAGTTTTAAAATCTTTCAATGTTATTTGTTGGTAAAATTCAGGGGTATTTTAATTCGAGAGGTTTGGGGGTGAAGAGAGGCATATTTCCTCTCTTTTTTTTATGTTATGTGACTGAAAAACCATTGATCTGACAATTATTCTAGTAATTTAGGGTGTGTTTTATACTCTCATTGAATTATAATTGTAACCATATTATACTTAAGTTCGTCTTAATCCACATGAGCAAAACTCATCTAAAAATAGAGAACTACATATAGGAAAGGGTTTGGGACATCTATGAATGACATTTCTGTCAAAATGAATAAAAAAGAATGGCTCGAAATTTTTGGGGCAATTCTTGTACTTGTGGCGGCCTTACTGCTTCCGCCTTCGATAGCGCAAATCAGTACAGCGATTTTCTTTGTACTCTTTGCATTTTTTAAGCCGTTTCAAAGTTTAGTAATTTTAGTACCGTACGTTATTTTCCGTACCTTCTTTATTGAACTGAACCCTGGTCTTAAACTCATCGGCGATTTAATTACGATCGTCGTATTACTGCGTTTATTTTTATTTAATACGAAGAAATTTAAAACTTGGTTTCATTTCAAACCATTTGAATACTTCTTCTTCGCCTTTTTAATCTTCGGTGCAATCATCGGATACAAAAACGGTGTATCACTTGGTGCGATCGTCTTCCAATTACGTACATTCGGCGTTATGTATTTACTGTATTACATTCTAAGCCGCAGTGAATTGCCGAAAAACTTCCTTGTGAAACTGGCATGGGTTACTGTATTTTCAGGTGCAGTTATTTTTATTCAGGGGATTTTCGAAAAATTGTCGATGCGCCAGTTATTAATGCCTGAAATTTGGACGGAAAAAATACTTTCTTCAACAAACTTCGTGCGTGTCTACGGTATGCTGAACAATCCGAACTCACTGGCATTAGTCATGTTCTTTGCAATTGGCGCGGTATTCTTCCTGCGATGGGCTTATAAAAACAATGAATTTAAATGGACGTTCCGTATAGCACAAGTCGCTTTCTTTGGAATGCTATTATTGACACTTTCCCGTGGTACATGGATTTCTGCGTTCGTCTTCGTCTTATTCTTCATGCTGCTATCACGAAATTGGAAGCTATTGAAGAGAATTGCCATTTCATTTGTTGTGGCAATCGCACTAATTTATTTCCCTGTAAACTGGGGAGTATCATTTTTACAAAACTTAGGTGTGGAAAACACGGTAGCACCAGAGGAAATTTCTGGTGGAATTAGCAATCGCTTCACGGAAACATTCTCGGACGACACTTTGGAGTTGATGCAGGAAAGTGGTCGTATGTTCTATATTAAAAAAGGATTTGAAGTGCTGAAGGATTATCCGATTACAGGTGCCGGCTTTGGGACATTCGGTGGTTCGGCAACTTTATCATATGACTCACCGATTTATGAGGAGTACGGTATCCGTTCTGATATATACGGCGGCAAGAACTTCTATTCCGATAACCAATATATTCAAGTTATTGCAGAGACAGGTGCAGTCGGCGTTCTATTATTTGCAGGCTTCTTACTGGCGATGGTATGGATGTACTGGAAAGAACGTAAAACAATCTTCGGGCAATATTTATTCGGGCTATGGTTTGCAACAGGTGTAGCAGGGTTCTTCTATAATATTTGGGAATTAAAAGTCTATGTACTATTCTACTTTATTCTCTTTGGAATATTTGCAAGTATGCGCACAATGTATCCAATGCTCAAACTCAGCGATTACGAAAAACAAAAAGCAGAATAAATCAAGGAACTATCTCTTTAGGGGGATAGTTCTTTTTTTATGAAATGAACAGACTATTTTAGAAGCTTCCATTATTGTATTTGCATTATTCTCTTATACAAGATGTAACTTTATGTTGAAAAAATGGATTTCTTGTAAAATGTAACAAAAGATTAATAGTTTCTCATGCGAAAATTTGTTAAGGTTAGAGATAGGACATTAAGAAAGGAAGGTGACTTGCTTCAATTTAATTAGGAAGCACAAATTATGAAAACAAATAAATCTCTATTTATTGCAGTGCTAATGGTATTTGCACTCATTTTCAGTACACCGCAATTTGCAAGTGCAGCACAAACGACAAATGACTCATACCCGATTTCGACAGGGGTAACATATTCAAACTATACTCATAAAGGTTCTAAAACAAGTGTGGTTAATCATTTAGAAGTTGATTTAACAGACTCTTTCACAAAAATCGGTTTAGGTTTACCAACTCCGGTCAATACGCTAATGACAACGACACAACATGCGAACAGTCATACGAAGGAAGGAAACCGGGTAGTTGGGGCAATCAACTCTAATTTCTATAATATGGGGGATGGCTATCCTTTATATTTAATTTCTCAATATAACACAATCGTTACACCAAGCGTTATTTCAGATTCAAGTTCGAACTATGTGAGCCAACCGATCGCATTCGGTATTACAAAGGACGGATACGGAGAGATTGCTTACTACAATAGTAAGATTAACGTTACATATAACGGTCAAACAAATGAAGTAAATGGTCTTAATGTAAAGCGCGGAACAGATGAGGCGGTTATTTATACACCGCAAAATCATAGTTCTATGACGCCGAACAATGGAAAGGGTATGGAGTTTATCGTTGAAACTGGAAATACGGTCGGTGCAACGAAATTCGGCCAAACATTAACGGGTAAGGTAACTGCAATCCGTGGTTATGATGATGAGACAAAAACGAAAATTCCGCGTAACGGTTTCGTGCTTTCTTTTAACGGATCAGCATGGGGCGATAAATACCGTAGTATTAAAGTCGGCGATGAAATTTCAGTAAACTTTGCTATTGATGATCGTTGGATGGACGCACAGTTTATGATGGCAAGTGGTCCATTACTAGTATTGGACGGCAAGAAAAATCTTACAATCAATGAATCAAGCTCACGTGCAAGAGAAGTTGCACCACGTACGGCGATTGCAATCAGCAAAGATAAGAAGAAAGTACACTTAATTACAGTGGACGGACGTATTAGCTCAAGTGCAGGTATGTCTTTACCACAGTTTGCGGATTATCTAGTAAGCCTTGGCTTTGACCGTGCGATTAATTTAGATGGCGGCGGTTCAACAACAATGGGTATTCGAAAATACGGCAGTAACACAGTCGTTTTAGCCAATACACCATCTGGAGGTACACAACGTCGCGTATCTGCAATTATTGAAGCAATCAGTACAGCACCAACAACAAATGCACCTAAATATATTCAAGTAAATCGTGATAAAGTAGGTACGTTATTAGTGGGTGCAACAGTGAAACTTACACCAAACTATGTATTGGACGAGTATTACAATCCATTGGCAGTAAATGCAAGTGATTTTGTGTTAACACCGCAAAATAATACAGTAACAGTTAATGGCTTAAGCTATACAGCTGTAGCGCCTGGCTCAGAACGTCTAACGGTTTCAAATAAAGGCGCAACACAAACAATCAGCTTTAATGTAGTCGATGCACCTGCTGGACTTTCTATTTCAGGTGTAACAGGTCCAGTTGTACCAAATGCATCGCTTCAATTAAAAGCTAATGTAACAGGGGCAAATAATGAAACATTAATTTATAACGATTCACAAATTAAATGGTCTGTTGATGGAAACATCGGTTCAGTATCCAGCTCAGGTCTTTTCAAATCGAATGGTAAAGAAGGCACTGCCCGTGTAACAGCGACATTAGGAACAAAATCTGTTTCTAAAGATATCGTTGTAAAGGCTGTAGAAAAACCATTATTCAAAGATATTTCTGTGAACAATGTTTATAAAAAAGAAATTCAATATTTAGTAGATAATAACTTAATCAACGGGTATCCGGATGGTACATTCAAACCGGATTTAGCATTAAACCGTGGTCAAGCAGCTGTATTGCTGACACGTGCATTAGGCTTATCTACAAAAGATGTGCCAAACCCTGGATTTAGCGATCTATCAACAAAGAGCACATATTATGGTGCAGTTGCAGCGATTGTACAAGCAGGCATCATGAGTGGTACTGGTGATGGCAAGTATGAGCCAGGCAAACCATTAACTCGTGCTCAAATGGCGAAAATCCTAGTTGAAGCATATAAGTTAACAGGTACTACTTCTACGAAATTTAAAGATGTAAGTACAAAGCACTGGGCGTACGATTATATTCATACGCTAGCAGCAAATGAAATTACGACAGGTTATGAAGATAATACTTATAAACCAAGTCAAGAAGTATCACGCGTGCACTTCAGCTTATTCTTATACCGCACAATTACACAAAACAAATAAGAGAGAACCTTTGTAAAGTTGCAGCGAGGAATCGCAACTTTTACAAAGGTTTTTTTATGGAGAAAAGGGGGCGTTGGGGAAGAGTGGGAGGAAAGTAAATGAAGTGAGGTTGGAACGGAGAGTTTTTATTACGTGGAATGTATTTTTTTATGGGGAAGGTGTAAGTATTGGTTTCTGTGTTGTTGAAACTATAGAATTTTTTGGCGCGAAAGTAGAACGCTTGGGCTCGAAAGTAGAACGCTTGGGCTCGAAAGTAGAACCTCGTTTCAGGAAAGTAGAACATTTCTAAGGTAAAGGAGAAAGTTTCATTCGAAAAGTAGAACAGGTTGCGAGTATTCGCCTAGTTGCCGCAGAAAGTAGAATATTATGGCGCGGAAGTAGAATGCTTTTGGATTAAAGTAGAACTTCGCACCAAGAAAGTAGAACGGTTTGAGAGTATTCGCAAAGTTGTCGTAGAAAGTAGAAAGTTATGGTGCGGAAGTAGAACAATTGCGGAAGAAAGTGGAACTTCGCACCAAGAAAGTAGAACGTTTCCCGGGTAAAGTAGAGAGATTCATTCAAACAGTAGAACGGGTGGCGAGTATTCGCCAAGTTGCCGCAGAAAGTAGAATGAATTAACGTTAATGTAGAACCAAGCCCCAGAAAAGTAGACCTCTACCCGGAAAAACTAGAAGAATATACTTCGTAAGTAACTCATCACCTCCTTTAAGTAGAAATCACATAAGAAAACAACCTATCCATTTTCTGATCTAAAACGTCTTCAGGAATTAAGTAATAGACACCACGTCCTTTGCCAAATTGCTCAAAGTTTAAGCGCTTTAGAAGTTTGGAAGTAACTGCTTTACAGTCGATTCCGACAAATTCCCTCAATTCACGATTTGTAATGCGATCCCCGATTAATGAGCGATATTGATGTAATGCTAAAAAGATTGCCTCTTTACTTTTCTCGCCACAGTGTGGGCAAATCCATAATCCGTGATGATAATCCATGACATGCCGAAAGTCGCACTTCTTACAAAGGACCCCATTTCGGATACGATGTCTATCTATTTTTCTTCTAGCAGGAAGCCGGCAAGAGATGGCCGATAATTTATTTTGCAATTCCACTAAATCAAGCTTTGTTTCACCATGGTTTTGATATAATTTCTCCAGAAACTTCGGCAAGCCGCTTAAATGAATAATCGGACAACCGTTTAAGGATGAGTCCAATTTGGTTCTGATATTAGCATTGACCACAATATATAAGACAGGCAGCTGAATTTTCCAGCTTGATAATAAATGCAATAAAAATAACTGATGCCGGTAAGCCTGGTCAAACGGATTCGGGAAATTTTCTATAACCCCCTCCTCCGTTTGACGGGCGAACTCGTGGAATGCAGGTTTATAAAACAACGTACCTGAAATTTGTTTCACTTCAACAACGAGGAGAAATCTTGTCGTTAATATAAGGGCGTCTATTTAATGAGAAAAACCCTTTTCATTTATACAATCAAAGTTATAAAAAATTTTATAAGGACCAATAAAATGATAATCCGCTAATGTTCTCTGCATTTTTAATTCGCCTGCAACTCCAGCTTGGACGCGATAATAAGCCTCTTGATAAGAGGTGAACTCTTCATCCTCAGCTTCCAATCTAGAAACAAGGGCATCCAAATACTTAAAATTTTCAGACCTGTACAATAAATCACCTCTACTCGTGCATTGAGACAAAATCTCTATGACAGCAATGTATCCGAAAATTCCCTGGCTTGCAAATGCCCTGGAAAAGTCATTTAATGCATAATTTCCACTTCAAAAAGTAAAAATGAAACTAATCTTATATGCAAACCGTCTCATTTACGAAAAACTATAAATTTATTGTTAATTTTCTTCTAGTGAAATGGTGTGATCTTGCCCTCGGGAATATCGTTTCAAACAGACATTATGCTATACTGAAAATACGAATCATAACGCAGAACACATCGACTTCAGATGTGTTTTTCAAATGAAAAATGAAATAAGCCAAGCGTACTTAATATGCTTGATTCAAAGGATGAATGAATAAATGAAAATTGGTATTGTTGGAAATTACGGGAATGATAATAATGGAGACGAGGCGATTTTATTAAGTATTATTCGCCAGCTGCAGAAGGTATTTCAAATAGATACAAAAAATATTACGGTATTTAGTAATAACCCAAAACAAACAGCTGAACGTTATTCTGTGCAAAGTTACCCTTTATATTACAAAAACGGTAATGCTGTGAAAACGTTTATGAAGACGTATAAAGAAAATTCTAATGTCGTGAAAAACCTTGATTTTGTCGTAATCGGCGGCGGCGGTATTTTGATGGATCTTTATAAACGTGAAGCACCGCTGTATGGTTCATATGCGATGATGGCCAAAAATAATAATGTCCCATATGTTGTCTATGGTTGTGGGGCGGGTCCACTAAACACAGGCTTAGGTAAATGGTTTATCCGCTATATGGCCAAGCATGCACAAAATATTTCAGTGCGTGATCCGCAATCTGAACAGCTACTAAAAACAATCGGGGTAAAACGTAATGTACATGTAATTGGAGATCCGGCATTTAGTTTAGAAGTAGAACGTTCAAATTATAGTGATAAACCAAAATCGGTTGGTGTTACAGCGGTTCCTTACTATAATGCTTCATACTGGCCAACAGGCGATGAGACTAAATACGAAAACTATATTAATGGCATGGCGAAAAACCTGGACCGTTTAATTGAAGAGCATAATGTCGATGTAACATTTTTTGCGACAAAATATCCGCAAGATGCTGATGTGACAAAAGATATCCAGGCTAAAATGAAGCATCCGGAGAACACAAAAATTATTGATGAAAACTTGCCGCCGCAGCGTATTTTACATATTACGTCTACATTTGATGTGTTAATCGGTACAAGACTTCATTCATTAATATTGGCAACGGATGCGAAAACGCCGATTATCGGTGTGTCTTATCATGTGAAGGTGAATGACTTCTTACAAATGGCGGGGCTTGGCAACTATTCTTTACCGATTGATTCACTTCATGAATCAGACGAGAAGTTTGCGATGCTCTTTAACGATATGGCAGTAGATTGGAACGGTGCACAAAACTTAGCAGCTCGTACAAATGCGTCATTTAAAGAAAAATCAGCATTAGGGGAGCAGCTTTTAAAAGAAGGTGCGAAAAAGTAATGAAAAAAGTATTCGTCATTAGCAATATGTATCCTTCAAAGGAACATTTAGCTTACGGCATTTTCGTGAAAAATCAGGTCGAGCAATTGGAACAAGAGGGTATCGATACAGTGCTCGCGGTAAATACCAATCCAGCAACAGGAAAGAAAAATGTTATTCTGAAATATTTAAAGTGGGCTCAACAGTTTATGCGTGTATTCCGTGCAAACAAGCGGAATATTTCGCTAACACATAGTCATTACGTATTTCCGAGCGGGATATTCAGCTACTATTTAAAAAAGCGTCACAATATCCCGTATATCGTAACGGCACATGGCGGCGATATTAATAAAATGGCTAAAAAAGGCGGACAAATCCGTGAGTTTACGGAGAAGATTTTACAGTCTGCAGATCATGTCATTGCAGTAGGGGAAGAGCTTGCTGCAACGATTGAAACAACTTTCCATGTTGAAAACGATAAAATTTCGGTGATGAGCATGGGGATTGATCGTACGGTTTTCAATAAAGCGGACGGTAAAAAACAACATGCAAAAGAGCTTGGAATGGACCCTGATAAGACAAACTTTTTATTCGTAGGTAACATTATACGGGAAAAAGGCGTTACAGAACTTGTACGTGCATTCAATAAAGTAACGGAATCGCTTCCGCAGCAAGCCGCTCTTTATTGTGTTGGTTCGACAAAAGATAGTAATTTTACTAGTAAGGTAAAAGAGCTTGCTAGGGACAATACGGCGATTCATTTTATCGAACCATTACCACAGCAGGAGTTGGCGCGTTATTTTCAGGCGGCTGATGTTTTCGTACTCCCTTCTTATATTGAAGGACTGGGATTAGTAGCTTTAGAGGCAATGAGCTGCGGCACACCGGTCATTGCATCGGATGTCGGAGGACTGCATTATATGCTGGCAGATGAAGCAGGGGTATTAGTGCCTCCTAAAGACGAGATTTTACTTCAGCTGGCACTTGAAAATGCAGTGAAAGATGGAATCGCAGTGAATGAAGCACGTGTAGCTGAGCTGCTTCATACACATGATGCAAAAAACATTATTGCACGTTTAAAAGAGCTCTACACAACACATGCGAAATAAAGTAATTGTAATTAAAGGATTGTGATAAGCGTTGAAAGGAATTTTAAAAATAGTAGGGGCCGTCGCGGTTATTAATATTTTAGCGCGACTGGTCGGCTTTGCCCGCGAAACATATATCGGGATTGAATTTGGTACCACTTTATATTCAGATAGTATTGTTAATGCTTATACAATTCCAAACTTTTTATATTTAGTCATCGGCGGAGCGTTTACGACGGCGTTTATATCCATATACCATAAGACGTCATCAAGCATTACAGAATATATACAGCGAACGTTTACAACGATTGCTGTTTCGATTACGCTCATTGTCATTTTATTTATGGCGTTGGCCGATCCGATATTAATGCAATTTTTCCAAGTTGAGAATCAGGCGGAATATGAAATACTGCGCTCGCTTTACTACTGGATGATGCCATCGACGATTATGCTCGTATTATCGACTTGGATGAGCGGTATTTTAAATGTCCAGGGCCGTTATCATTTATCAGCGTTTTCAGTGCTTATTTATAACGCTTCATTTTTACTCGTATCCGTAGTCTTATCCATCACAATGGGACCGGTCGGAATGGGGATCGGGGCATTAGTCGGGGCAATCTGTATGTTCCTGTTCCTTGTATTCGGAGTTCGGAATGTGAAAGAAATGTCCTTCAAGCCAAACTTTAAACAGGCTGAAGATCAAAAAATGCTATGGAAAATTGCGTTGCCAATTATGCTTGGCGGTGCGACTGCACAGCTTTATATTTTAATTCAACGATTCTTTACTAATATGCTGGAAGCTGGTGTTCCGTCAGCGATGAACTATGCGACAAAAATGTCCCAGTTCCCGCAGGCAATTTTAATGACTGCTGTAACGACCGTTATTTTCCCTTTACTCAGCAAAAAAGAAGGAGAAGGGGACACAGAGTCGGTAAAACAACTGTATGTTCGCGGGATGCGTTTATTATACTTACTCGTATTGCCTGTTTCGGTGTTTTTCTACTTCCAGGCAGAAGGGATTGTCCGCATCATATTTGAATATAAAGAATTTGATGCAAAGTCAACAGCAATTACAGCGCCACTGCTGCAAGTATTCAGTACGACGATGTTCTTCCTTGCTGCAAACACGTATATTACGCGTTTCTACTATGCGAAGGGTAACTCCGTATTACCGATGATATTCAGTATTTTAACGGTATTCGGTGTGAACATTGCGGTCGTAATGGCGACGATTGATGAAATGGGCGCTAATGCGGTTGCCCTAGGGACATTAATCAGTGCTATCGTAAACTTCCTGTTGCTTGTATTTGTGCTTCAAAGTAAATATAAGTTAAAACTTTTGGACAATAACGTTGGTCAGCTGTTTAAGTTGGCCATCATTGGACTAATATACATCGCAATTAACTGGGCGATTGCACAATGGATTTCAATTGATCAAAAATGGCTTCATATAATTGCTACATTTATCGTTGCGTCAATTAGCTATATGATATTACTGTTCGCGTTCAAAATGGATGAGCTGCAGCAAATTACAGGTAAAGTAAAAGGTAAGATTTTACGAAAAAAATAACATGACAAAGCGCGTATCCTGAAATTGATTAGGATACGCCTTTTTGTATCTACTATTTAATGATATTTCAGGAAAAGAATAATTTATCCTTATAACAGGACAATTTACGGATGATGAAATTCAAATTATTGCTAAGTTATGTCAATGGAGTGCTAATAATAAGGAGAAATGTTAGTTATATGGCGGAAAACTTTATTTTAAAAAAACTTTCCTATATAATCATAAGTGGAATAATTGGAATTTAATATAAATTACTAAACATCTAAAATAGAGATAAGGGTGGAGAAGTATGGCAAGAGGAAGACGTGTAAATTCATGCGGTGAAAAAAGTAAAAAATTATTATTGGAAAAAGCAATTGAGTTATTTTCTACATATGGTTATCATCAAACAAAAATCAGTGATATTGTGAAATCGGCAAATTTAACACAGCCGACATTTTATTTATATTTTCAAAGTAAGGAAACATTGTTTAACGATTTAAATGAGAAGTTCCACAATGAGCTAACTGAAATTTTTTCTAGTTCAACAAATGACATAAACAACGGAAAAATTGGAATCGACCTTATTCAAGGAAGTCTGACACATATTTTCGAGTTTTTTATCGAAAACCCTAACCTCACAAAAATCGGTTTTTATGAAGCAGAGCAATCAACGGCCGTAAAGGAAATGCTTGTTTCTGAATTAATACATATCCTAAATACAGAGTTAAAAGATTCGAATGTTTTAAAGCAAGCGGATGCGACTATTCTTGCAGAAAGTCTTGTTGGTTCGGTGGAACGGCTGACACTGACAAACTTATTAACGAATAAAACGAGTCCGGAACAGCTTGCAAAAGAGATTTGCATGATTTATTTTGCAACGGAACTAAGCTTAGTACATTCATAAAATTGAAAGAGACGATTGCCAATGCGCAAATCGTCTCTTTTTCATTTACTGTTTTGTCGTTACATGTAAATAAACACCGGCTTTTAAATTTTTGCCTTTCTCATTTTTTACTTTAGGATGAACGATGAGGGCGTATTCTTTGCCAGCCGATAATTCTTTTGCAGGGGTAACAACGAGCTGTTGACCCGATAATTTGTGGGTTGTTTTTACAGTATCTGCACCCAGCTCTACTAGTTCTACGGAAGAAGCATTGAGCTCTTTCGCCAGTTTAGCGGAAAACTTGATTGTAAATGTTTTATTTAACGGAACATTTTTTAAGGCAGCAAGTTCTTTATAGGTTTTTAAGTTTGAAGCGATTGTATCGTAATGTGCTTTAAAGAGGGGCTCGCTTGCTGTTTTAATATGAGGTTTAACCCCAACTTCATTTATTTTCGTACCGTTTGGACCATAAAAATGGCCAACTGTTAATTTTAGAAAGCTGCCGTCTTCAAGCTCATAAAATGCCTGCATCGAGCCTTTACCATAAGTCGTTTCCCCGTAAAGTGTGACTGCTTTTTGATCGGAAAGTGCTGCTGCAGTCATTTCCGATGAGCTGGCACTATATCGATTTATAAGCATTTTCGTATTTTCAGGGAATGTTGTTAATTGCTTCATCGAACGTACAATAGATGTCCCCGAAGTTTCTTTCAATTTATAGGCATAGGAGGCATTCGGGAACATACCGATAAGCTGTTCTGCTGCGGTTACATAGCCGCCCCCGTTATTTTGCAAATCGAAAATAAATGATTTAGCCCCTTTATTTTTCAAATCACGAATAGCCTTTGTAACGAGGCTCACCGTGTCGTTTGAAAATGAATTCAATGAAATGTATCCCGTATTGCCGTATAAAAGCTTTGTTTCCACATTAGGAAGTGAGAAAGCTTTACGTGTTAATTTTTTCGTTATAATTGTGCCGTCTTCACGTGAAAGCGTTAAAGAAACCGTTGTATTTGCTGCGCCTTTTATAAGTAAAGAAGCCTGGTCGATTGTCAGTTCTGCAACCGGTTTCCCATCAATCTCTGTGATGATATCGCCAACTTTTAAGCCGGCATTTTTTGCGCTGCCCCCATCGATCAGCTCGGATATTTGAATACCGCCTTCAACCTTTTCGATGATAACGCCGATGCCTACAGTAGTAAGGTCCACGCCATTAATAAACTCATCGAATTCTTCCGGTGTAAAGTAAGCGGAATACGAATCGAGCATTTCTGTCAGTTGGTCGATGCTTGTAGCACGGTTGATATCACCATTAATATTCCCTACATAGTTTTCCTTAACAATCTGTTTTGCTTCATCTAAAGGAGCACCTAGCACCGTCAAAGGAACGGTTAGGCACATGATGAAAAACAGTATTGCTGACAAACGTCTTTTTAGCATGAGTCCACCTCATTAGTTTTATTTTTCTAAAATGTAATGCGTAATGCCACAATAGCGATATTACCATATTTTATCATGAATACTTCACTAATTTATGGTAAATGTAAAAAATTATTTTAATCTATTTTTAGTCAATAAAAGAGGGTAAGTTACAAGTTTTTACACTTATAACTTACCCTCATACTAGTAATTAAACTTATTTTCGTTTTGCTAAATACATGATGTAGCCGATGACACCACCGACTAATGCAGGGACAACCCATGCGATGCCTTGCTCATAAAACGGGAAGATTGATAAAAACTTATCGTAAGCTTCGATTTCGAATCCGGCTTGTTTGATTCCGTCATAAATTGCAACAATACCTGTGAAAATTAAAGCCATTCCATACACGCTCGGTGCATGATTGAAAAGGTTTCCGAATAATGCAAAAATCATAAGCACAATTGCGAACGGATAAATTGCAACCAATACAGGCAATGATAGATTAATTAAATCTGATAATCCAAAGTTTGAAACACCGAAGCTGAAAAGTGCGAAAATAACTAAGTACACCTGGTAAGAAACTTTCGGGAAAATCTTATGGAAAAATGTTGCGTTTGCAGATAATAAACCTACAGATGTTGTTAAACAAGCTAAAATAATCACGGCTGATAAAATGATATTACCGGCTTGTCCGTATAGTTTCTGTGCTGCCAGAGAAATTATTGTACCGCCATCTTCTTGGAAGCCGATAGCCGATGTACTTGTTACACCGATATAACCTAATGATACATAGACAAATGCTAAACCTATTGCAGCGACAATACCTGCGAAAATTGTAATTTTAACTTGTTTAGCTCTCTCCGTTACGCCACGAGCAACTAATGATTGAACGATAACGATTCCGAATACTAATGATGCCAGTACGTCCATCGTCAAGTAACCTTGAATGAATGATTCACCAAAAGCGTTATTAATATATGGTCCCTGTGCTTCACCAGGTTCACCTAACGGAGTAATAACGGCTTTAATCGCAAGTAAACAAATAACGACTAAAAGAGCAGGTGTTAAAATTTTTCCGACACGGTCGACGATTTTTGTCGGGTTATATGCTAAGTAGAATGTGATTCCGAAAAACAGAAGTGTTGTAATAAATAATGGAATCCAGCTACCTTTTATTGCTTCTGTTAAAAACGGTTCCACACCGATTGAATATGACACAGCACCAGTACGCGGAATTGCAAAGAATGGTCCAATCGACAAGTATATAATCGACGTGAAAATTATACCGAAATATGGATTAATGCGACCTGCCAATATTTCTAAGTCTCCGCCGTTCTTTGCTACGGCAATAATACCTAATAGAGGCAACCCGACTCCTGTTATTAAAAATCCGATCATGGATATTACAATATTTTCCCCGGCCATTTGACCTAGTTGTGGTGGGAATATGATATTACCTGCACCTAGGAACAATGCAAATAACATAAAACCGACCGCGATATTCTCACGGAAAAAACTTGACTTGCTATTCATGTTGACTTAACTCCTTTAATTTGAAAATACAAAGTTTTCTAAAAATTTAAATCTTTTAACAAAAACTAATTCTATCATAAAACTATTAAAATACAAGCATATTTTAAGAAATCGTTTTGCAATAATTCAGTGTCTATAAAATATTCGTTTATTTCTATTTCATAATATTACTATGTGAGTATAGTAATAGAAGAAAAATATAGCTATCTGAATAATTTTCTTATTAAAAGAGGGTTGTATCCTCTATTAAAAATTAAGTAAAATAGAGTAAAAAATAGTTTCATTAAGAAGGGGGAGTTATCATATTGAATAATAAATGGAAGTTAGTGCTGACAGGTGTCACATTTTCACTTGCACTATTCATTGCACCCGATGCCCAAGCATCCACCTATACGGTGAAACATGGCGATACGTTAACAAAAATTGCGAAAGCTCACAACACGACGATTAATCAGCTTAGACAATGGAACAAACTATCTCAAGATCGCATTTTTATCGCACAAAAACTGGTCGTTGCACCAGCAAAAAGTGCAGTTAGCAAAACGGCGGCGGCAACAAAAACGGCAGCAACAAAAACAACAGCTGTTTCTGTTGTAGAGGAAAAAGTCGAAACCCTGCAGAATGCCGTTTCTCATACTGTTATTAAAGGTGATAATTTAACAAAGATCGCTAAAAAGTATAGTATATCGGTAGCGAGTATTAAACAGCTGAACAATTTGAAAACGGATGCGATTAAAGTTGGTCAAAAGCTGACAATCAGTCCTCAATCAACTAAAGACTTAGCTGTTGAAGCGCCTTCTGCCAAAACAGTGGAAGCGGAAATTAATTTTAATCAAACAGCCGATGATGCGATTGAAAAACAGTTGAAGAAGGAAGTTGCAATGCCTGGGAAGGTTTCGCAACAAACAGAACGCCTTTATGCACAAGCTATTGAAACGGCTAATGCAGTATTAGGCACACCTTATAAATACGGCGGAACGACAACAGATGGATTTGACTGTAGCGGCTTTGTAAACTACATATTTAATTCAGTTGGTATCCAAATGGATCGTAAAAGCAGTCTTATGTATTTCGAACAGGATACGACAAAAGTGACGCAACCTGTACCGGGAGATTTAGTATTTTTCAAAAATACATTTATCCCAAATGTCTCACATATGGGTATTTATATTGGTAATGATGAATTTATCCATGCGGGTTCAAAGGGGATTACGGTTTCGAATATCAAAGAAAAATATTGGGATGAGCGTTTTGTCGCATACAAACGCATTAATAATTTAAAATAAAATAGTGAAGAGCTAATAAGTGGTGTTGAAAATTGCTTACTAGTTCTTTTTTGTTACATGAATTCGTGATAATGTTACAAATGTTACAAAAAAGGGCTTGAATATTGGTTAATATTACAAATAATAGCGGTATTTGTTTGGGTAATAGTGTAAAAATCCTAATTAAAATAGGTTCTTTAGCAATGTTTGAGGTTATTTAAAATCGGGTAAATGTAACTTTGTTGTTACATAACTGTAATGTCATTAAATATAATCTCGTGTTAACCTAATATCAGTTAAGTTTTCAGAAAATTTATTGGTTGGGGGAACACGATGGATTACTTAAAATTAATACGCAATACCGTACTAACTTTGGCAGCTGCCTTCGTAATTTTCTTCGCACCGGTGAATGAAAAGGAAGCTTCTGCAGAAGAATCTGCTTACTCGATTGATGAGTTAAAAGAAGTCTCTTCAAAATATTTAGGAGTTCGCTATTCATACGGCGGTACATCAGCAAAAGGCTTTGACTGCTCTGGCTATGTACGTCACGTATTTAAAGAACTAGGCATCACATCACTGAATCGCACATCTTCAGATATGTATACGCAAGGTACGAAAGTTAAGAAAAGTGACCTTGAGCCAGGCGATTTAGTATTTTTCAACACATCAGGCAAACGCATCTCTCATGTAGGGATTTACATTGGTTCAGGAAAATTCATCCACGCTTCTACAAGCAAGGGTGTTATCAAAACAAGCATTAACGACAAATATTACTGGGGTAAAAAGTACGTAGGTGCTAAACGCATCGCCAACTTCTCAACAGAAGAAGCCCTTGTAGCAGATGCAGACGATTCAGATGTAGACAACACTCCAGAAGCAGAATAATACATAGCTTATCCACACTACTACATACTGCATAATTCGTAATTATAATCTCTCACCTTTTATAGGGTGGGGGATTTTTTAGTGTGCTTTGGGCTTGGAAGTGGGGCTGATGTTAGATTGGGTTTCTATATTTTGAGTGGGGAAGCTAGAATTTTGGATGGCGTTCTACTTTTAGAGCGGGGAATTTTCTCTATAAGTTTCGACGTGTTCCACATTATGAGCGCTTCGTTCTACATTAGCGCTGAAACTTTCCACATTTCCTGATTGAATGGCGAATAAAAAGTCGATGTTCTACTTTAAATGCGGAAATTTCTACATAAGTGCTGCTACTTTCTACATTCCGAGTGAAGCGTTCTACATTAGTGGTGAAAGTTTCCACAATAGATTCAAAATTTTCTACAATTCAAGACAGAAAAGAGTGCCACAAACCAAAAAACAGCACCCGGAAGGCAAATAAATGACTTCCAAATGCTGCATATTAAAGCTATTGTGGCACGCGGGCTGTCCAACGTGAAAGGTCGATTCCTTTAACTGTTACCAACTCTTTCGGGAAGATAAATGTCCATGGTTTTGTCGTATTAGGCTGTACTGTTAAGACAGGGGCTAATTTAAACGATCCTTTTGCCACTACGACATTGCGTGCATCCATAATTTCAAGAGGTAACTGTTCCAAGTTGATCGCTTTATCATGGCCGTTACGGATGAAAATAGATGCGTGTAGGCTGCCGTCATTATTCATCTTCGCTTGTAATCCTGTAAAGTTCACTTCTGTTTTTCCTAATTTCGGTAAGCTTTTCACGATTTCTGCCAATTTTTCTTGTTGATCCTCTGGTAATTGTTTTTTCCATGTTTCATCCAAGTCTAATTGATGACCGCGTAATGAAAGTAAGTTGAATGAAATTTTCCAGCCGTCTTCAGGCACTTCGTCTGCTGTAATTGAAGAAGCAGGGAATGTGAAAATCCATGGACGTGCACTTTCTGCGGGAATGACGCCTAGCTCTTTAAAGTCAAAGTAATGTGAAGCAATTCGGTTATCATCCTTATCTAAAATCAATAATTCGATTTCGCCTAATTCAATTGCTTCAGATAATGAAGAACGGAAAAATGCTTTTACATTCCATGAGCCGTTTGCCAGTGATGGCTCAATATTAATTGCTGCCAATGATAATTGATTTGGCTTTAATGGTGCTAAATCATTTGCCAGGAAGTTAAATACATACTTTTGCTCTTGTGGAACATCCCATTCAGGATGAAATGACAATTTTGTAATTACATCACGGTCCGCATCTTTTTTAGAATTTTCATCAGATGTTTTTACGACAGATGATGAATCTACAGCACTGTCTTTACCCACTTTGTCACCTTTTTTAAATAAATCAAATAAACCCATCTGCTATTCCTCCACATTCATCGTAATGTTTTTCATAAATGTTACAAGCTCTTCTACAATTTTGCGGCGAAGTTCCTGATAGTTTTTACCGAATAATTCAAGTCCTTCACGTTGATAAATTCGCATTGGATCTTCTTGCTGATAATGACGTAAACCGATTCCTTCTTTTAAGTGAGCCATTTGTTCTAAATGTTTAACCCACATATGATCGATGAAGCTTAACATGACTTGCGGAATAACTGCCATAATTTGTTCGTTTTCCTCAAAGCTTTCGATTACTGCCTTCAATTGCTTAACTGGAGGATCCATTGCATCCAGTAAATTTTTCACCTTTGTTTCATCACGATTTACTATGATTGGTTCAATAAATAAAGAGTTGACGGTTTTCTCCATTTTATCGAAATCCCACTCAGCAACATCCTTATCCTCGGGTGCATTTTCACGAACGGCAAAGTCCACTGTTTCATACATCATACGAACTAATAGAGGAATAATATCTTCATTATTCAAGACTCTGTCACGTAAATCGTAGACAATACGACGTTGATCATTAATCACATCATCCAGTTTTAAGTTATATTCACGCATAGAGAAGTGTGCGCCTTCAACGATACGCTGTGTACGTTCGATTAGCTCTGTCACTTCTTTGTTTTGAATAAGACCAATTTCGTCTGTTGTCATTTTCTTACGGAATTTCTCGACATCATCTTTTGCGAAACGTTTGAACATATCGTCTTCAATTGAAAGGATAAATCGAGTTTCACCTACGTCACCTTGACGACCGGAACGTCCGCGTAATTGGTTGTCGACACGACGGCTTTCATGCTTTTCAGTACCGATTACAAATAGACCGCCAAGCTCATCAACGCCTTTACCTAATACGATATCCGTTCCACGTCCAGCCATGTTTGTCGCAACGGTAATACGATTTTTTTGTCCGGCTTCCGAGATTAATTCAACCTCTTGTTCGACTGTTTTCGCATTTAATAATTGGAATTGTAATCCATGTTTTTTTAAATAATCCGCTACTTTTTCTGATTGCAAAATAGAAGTTGTCCCGATTAATACCGGTTGTCCTTTTTCATGGCGACGCAATACTTCCTGTGCCACATATTCGTATTTTTGCTCGATTTTTTCGAATACGATATCCGGTTGGTCCAGGCGTCGACGTGGACGGTTTGTCGGTATTTGAATAACACGCATACCGTAAACTTCTAAAATTTCCTTTTCCTGAGTTTTCGCAGTACCTGTCATCCCTGATAATTTCGGATACATACGGAAGTAGTTTTGAATTGTAACTTGTGCCTGTGCTTTGTTTTCCTCAGTGATTGTCACGCCTTCTTTCGCTTCAATCGCCTGATGTAAGCCGTCAGAAAGTGAACGACCTTCCATGATACGGCCAGTAAACATATCGACTAATTCGATTTTGTCATCACGTACGATGTAATCAACGTCACACTCAAACATAACGTGTGCACGTACTGCCTGAATTACGTAATGGTACAAAGTTTGATGTTCTAAATCGTATAAGTTGTCGACTCCGAATGCAGCTTCAACTTTTTCGATACCTTGATCTGTTAAAGAGGTCGCTTTCGTTTCGTCATCGAAATCATAATCTTCTTCAGCTTTGAAACGTTTGGCCAACATTGCAGCAATACGGTGCAGTTCTTCGTTTGCACCCATTTTACCAGCGATGATTAACGGTGTTTTCGCTTCGTCAATTAAGACAGAATCTACTTCATCGATAATCGCAAAGTGGTATGGACGCTGTACTTTATCGCCGATCGTATGTGCCATATTATCACGTAAGTAGTCGAAGCCGAATTCTGTACCGACACCATATGTAATATCCGCATTGTACGCTTCCTTTTTATCTGCAGGCTCCATCATTGGAACATTCAGTCCAACTGTTAACCCAAGGAAACGGTGAATTTGTCCGATTAACTCGAAGTCACGTTTTGCAAGGTAATCGTTTACCGTAATAACGTGTACACCTTTGCCTTCCAATGCACGCACGTAAGAAGGGAGTGAGGCAACAAGTGTTTTACCTTCACCTGTCGGCATTTCGGCAATATTACCTTCAGTAAGAACTAGACCGCCAATCAACTGTACATCAAAGTGGCGCATGTTTAATACACGTTTAGAAGCTTCACGGACAACAGCAAATGCATCAGGGATAATATCAACTAGCTGTGTTCCGTTTTCTAAACGCTCTTTAAATGTAAATGTCATATTTCGAAGTTCTTCGTCAGACATAGGACTATATGTTGCTTCGAGGCTGTTAATTTGCTCTACTGTTTTGTAGTATCTTTTTAGCTCTCGAGCACTTGTTTGCTCTTTATTACGTTTGAAAATTGAGAACATTATTTTACTCTCCTTTGAAATTGGCTACTTTAATATAGTAGACACTCCGTTATTTTATCAAATAATGCACAAAAAGACTACTGAACAAAAGGTAATTCATAGGAACAATATAAATAAATTGGATGAACCTCTCTTTTATAATATTAATTATTTGATTAGTTTGAAATATACTAGAAGAATGATAGATGTAAAATTTATGTGAGCGGAATAAATAGTGGAAGGAATTTGAGCTATATTTTATGAATTGTTCATGCTATACTTATGTTGAATAAAAATGTAGAGTTTTTAATGAATCTCCAAAAGGCGATTTATTGTAATGCTTAATACTACAAAAATTAAGGAGGAGAGACATGATTTACGTGTCTTTAATCGTAGCTTTTATTGCTGCTATTATACTAACTCCGCTTGTGAAGCGATTGGCTTTTCGCCTTGGAGCTGTAGATGCCCCGAACTATCGTAAAGTGCATGCTCGCATTATGCCACGATTAGGCGGTTTAGCAATTTTTGGTGCGTTTATGATCGGGATATTACTTTTAAAATTAGTCACGAACTTCGAAAGTGACTACTTATATGCAATTTTAATTGCCGCGACAATTATCGTAGCAACAGGTATTGTTGATGATATGCGGGAAATTTCCGCAAAGGCTAAGCTGCTCGGTCAAGTGATTGCTGCCTGCATCGTTGTATTTGTCGGCGGTATTCAAATTGATAATATTAACTTACCGTTTGGTGGGGAACTGGAATTCGGCTGGTTAGGTATTCCGTTCACAATTATTTGGATTGTTGGTATTACTAATGCGATTAACTTAATCGATGGTCTTGATGGACTAGCTGCAGGTGTCTCAACAATTGCGTTAATGACATTAGCCGTAATGGCAATGATCATGGGTAACGGTATTGTAATCGCAATGGCTGCTATTTTGGCTGCTGCAACAATCGGTTTCCTGTTTTTCAACTTCCACCCAGCGAAAATTTTCATGGGGGACACAGGTGCACTGTTTTTAGGATTTATGATATCAGTGCTCGCACTATTAGGTTTTAAAAACGTAGCGGTTATTTCATTCGTTATCCCGGTTATTATGCTGGGAGTTCCAATTTCCGATACATTCTTCGCGATCGTGCGTCGTTTACGTAGCGGTAAAAAGTGGTCAGATCCGGATAAATCGCATTTACACCACCGTTTATTGGATTTAGGATTCTCGCATCGTCAAACAGTGATGATTATTTATGCGATGGCTGCAATGTTCGGTCTCGCTGCTGTCATCTTCTCGATGGCAAAAGTATGGGGCGCAATTTTACTCATTGCCGTTATATTAGTGGCGATTGAGCTGTTCGTAGAAATTATCGGCCTCGCCGGCAAAAACTACAAACCATTGCTCAACCTCGTAAGAATATTTAATAAGTGAAAAGATCGAAACAAGTAAATGGCTTTGTGCCGTTTGCTTGTTTTTTATTTTAGGGGAATTTATTTGCCGAATTGTTGGAGGAAGTAGAAAGTTTGGGGGCTAAAGTGGAAAGAGATGAAGTGAAAGTAGAAAGTTCTGAAGCTAAAGTAGAAGCATCTCGTGGAAATGTAGAACGGATCACCTGAAAAGTAGAACGTGAATTTATTAGCAAATTCGCAGGGAAAAGTGGAACAGAATCCCCGTAAAATACAACACCACCTATACTAGTAGAAACGCCATATAAAAAACCAACCCCCGCATTACTTGCGGAGGTTGGTTTCGGTTATTGTGTATCGGAATTCGTTTTTGTTGTATAAGCTGAGTTGTTGGATTGAGAGCTTGTGCCCGAAATGTTTGTCGATTCAGGAGTAAGCCCTAAATGACTTTTTAAAATATGGCTTGTTTCTGCAAGCGCTTCTTCATCCAGTTTGTAATAGTAAACACCTGTCGACATGTCGTCATAGCCTTCCAATGTCAATGTATCAATACGAGGCATGCCGTTTGTTAAATAGCTGAAGAACGATTTCATTTCAGTGAATGTCATATCTGTCTTCATGTTGTTACCGACAGCGGATAAAATATCATCGTATTTTGAAAGTGATGTAAATGATGCTGCTTTAGAAGCGATTGCCTGAATGATTTCCTGCTGGCGTTTACCGCGTTCAATGTCATTGTCCTGTTTACGTGTACGGGCAAGCGCTAGTGCTTCACGGCCGTCCAATGTTTGCAATCCTGGCTGCAAGTTGACTGTGTTGCGGTCGAACTCATCTTTTTCGAGCATTGCGTATGGTACTTCTGCTTCAATGCCGCCTAATGCATCGACAATATCGATGAAGGCATTAAAGTTTACACGCATATAGTAATCAATTGGGATATCAAATAATTCTTCTACCGTTTCAATTGAAGCAAGTGTGCCACCGCGCGCATGCGCATGGTTGATTTTATCGTTATATCCGATATGAGGGATGTAAACATATGAATCACGTGGGATACTCACTAGTTTAACTGTTTTCGTTTTATTGTTCAAAGTGGCAAGCAAAAGGGCATCAGTGCGTGAATTGTCTGCACCTTGACCGCGCTTATCACTATCATCGACACCTAAAATTAAAATAGATACATTGTCTTGGGCAGGCTCAACTTTTACTTCTCGCTGGTCCGACATTTTGCGGTCCTCGATTACTTCATATGCACTGTCTGCTGCATGTTCGGCTTGCTTCGTCAAATAGACACCGTATGCTGTTGCGCAAATTGCGAGTGAAAGAGTCAGAAGCATCGTAACTTTAAGAAATAATCTGAATTTCGAAGAGCCTTTCTTTTTATTTTGCCTTGTTGTCATAAAGATTCTCCTCTAGGTTAGGGATAGGTTACTATATTTAATTGGTTATACTAGTTAATTCGTAATCTTATCTAATATACTACAATCACCTTTTGTCGTAAAGTAACGAAATCTTGCATTATGATGACATTTATTTCGAGGTTATTCTTTCGAAAATTCGATGAAAAGCGCGTCTTCGTTTTTAATTGCTGCCTGACCGTTTGTCAGTTCAGTAATCCAGTCGATAAATGTTTGCTCTTCTTCTTTTAAAACATGTACATAAATTTCTACATTTTCCGCATACTGAATATCATGAAGAAGGTAGTGGGAACCACGTATTTCATTTTCTAATTTCCCTAACCACACATAATCAATCTCAATTTTCATTAAATAATGCAATTTTCGCTCAACAACTTGGGCAGCAGCGATTCCTTCTGTTGTAGCTTTACTATATGCACGGATCAAACCGCCTCCGCCCAGCTTAATCCCGCCGAAATAGCGAGTGACGACAACAACCGTATCTTTTAAACCTTGTTTTTTAAGTACTTCTAACATAGGGACGCCTGCAGTACCGCTTGGTTCCCCGTCATCATTCGCTTTTTGGATCTGGTCATGCTCACCGATCATATAGCAGGAGCAGTTATGGGTAGCCGATGCATGAATCTTTTTTATTTTATCTATAAAGAGAATCGCTTCTTCTTCTGTCTCAACGCGTTCTACATAAGTTAAAAAACGTGATTTTGATATGATGATTTCTGATTCTCCGTAACCTTTTACAGTAATGTAGTTATTTCTCATTATCGATTCTCCTTAATATTACAATTTGATTTCAAATTTGTGGTTATAATTTAACTTAAAAAATGATTTACTAATGATATAATATGTATGTACTATAATAGTAGGTTGAAAAGTAAAAAGATAGAGTAGTTCGCATTCTGACTAAGTAAGGTGGGGAAAAAGTGCTAGAAAACAATCAAATAGACATCGCCTCGCTTGATGTAATATTTAATCGAATGTTGGAAACTATTACAAGTTCGAAAGATGATGTATTTATTATAAGCGAACAAAGCCGCAGAAACTTTGAAGAAATGCAACAAGAGCTGGAAGTTGTGCGTCATGAAATAAAGATTATAATAGATGAAAGTGATAACTTGGAAAAGTTGCTTCAATTGTCTAGACAGCGATTAGTCGTTGTAAGTAAAAGTTTCAATAATCATTCAGAAGAGCAAATACGTGCAGCTTATGAAAATACAAGTAACTTACAATTAAAGGTCTCCCTTTGCCGGGAGCGCGAAAAGCAGCTAAGAGATAAGCGTGACGATTTGGAAAGGCGCCTGCGCACACTTTATGATACGATTGAAAGAGCGGATCATATCGTGAACCAAGTAAATGTTGTTATCAATTTTTTGACGACCGACCTGAAAAATGTCGGAGCAGCACTGGAACAGGCGAAGATCAAACAAGATTTTGGCATACGTATTATCGCAGCCCAGGAAGAAGAACGAAAACGTTTATCGCGTGAAATTCATGATGGGCCTGCACAAATGATGGCGAATGTGCTGATGCGTTCGAATTTAATTGACCGCACTTTCCGAGAAAAAGGAGCAGACGCCGCTTTAAAAGAAATTCATGACTTGAAAATAAGCGTTCGCAACGCCTTATCAGAAGTACGCCGCATTATTTATGATTTACGTCCAATGGCACTCGATGATTTAGGTATTGATCCAACATTGAAAAAGTATTTATCTACGATTATGGAATACAATCCAGGTGTTGAGATTCAGTTCCTTTCATATAATAACGAGCGCAGAATCCCTACAGATTATGAGGTGGCCGTTTTCCGTTTAGTGCAGGAAAGTGTAAACAATGCATTGAAACACGGAAAGCCGAACCTGATTATTGTTAAACTTGAGTGGTTATGTGACGAAATTAATGTTGTAGTAAAAGATAATGGGGTTGGATTTGATACGGAAAGCGCTCGTGAAGGATCTTTCGGTATTATAGGAATGAAAGAAAGAATTGATCTGCTGAAAGGTTCTTTGAAAATTAGCAGCAGCATCGGTAAAGGAACAACAATTTTAATGAAAATTCCATTGCCGACAAAAGATGAAGAGATAAGATAGCAGAATTCCAGGGGGTTTCGAAATGACGAAAATTATTATTGTAGATGATCACCAATTATTCCGTGAAGGGGTAAAACGTATTTTAGATTTTGAAGACACATTCGAGGTTGTTGCTGAAGGTGATGACGGTACAGATATCGTAAACTTGTATGAACAAAACGAACCGGATGTTGTATTAATGGATATTAATATGCCAGGTAAAAACGGTGTAGAGGCGACAGCTGATTTAATCGCTGTATATCCGGATGCGAAAGTAATGGTTTTATCAATTCATGATGATGAATCTTATGTAACACACGCATTAAAATCAGGTGCTCTTGGCTATATGCTGAAGGAAATGGATGCCGATGAAATCGTTGAAGCAATCAAAGTTGTTTCAAACGGTGGTTCATACCTGCACCCGAAAGTAACGAAAAATCTAGTTGCGGAATTCCGCCGTCTTTCAGAGCACGAAAACAAAGGTAATTTCCACCAAACAGAAATTCGCCGTCCATTCCACTTATTAACGAAGCGTGAATGCGAAGTGCTTCAATTATTAACAGATGGCCAATCAAACCGTACAATCGGTGAGACATTATTCATCTCGGAAAAAACGGTTAAAAACCATGTATCAAGTATTTTACAAAAAATGAATGTTAATGACCGTACACAAGCAGTTGTAACAGCAATCAAAAACGGCTGGGTAGAAGTACGTTAATTACATATTGAACGTTATAACAAGGATACGATTTTTGTATCCTTGTTTTTATTTTTGCATATTATTACCGATTAATAAATAGTTATAGCCGCGTAATCTATGAAACATCTGTGAACAAGATTCGTCCTAATGTTTTGAAGACGATAGCAAATAATTCGAACATCGAATTTTTACTCGGCTAAAGAAGGTATTCGTTTTCAATGAAATCAGCATATGAAAACATTTTCTCGTGCTATTTAATACAAGATGTGTTTTTCTAATATTGTGTGCTAAAATGTTTTGCGGGAGGTTGTAAAATTATGAAAAAATGGTTGGTAGCTATACTGGCGGTTTTTGTACTGGCAGCTTGCGGGGATAAAGAAGAAGCTTCACCTGAAAATCTGCAGAAAACGATTGACGAAGGTACTGTAGGATTTGAAATGATGGGAGATTCGATTGAAGAAGCTACAGATGTCCCGGAGGAAGAAAAAAATAATATTATCTCTGCTTTTAATGAGTATATTGCAGCCTTTAATGAAAAAGATTTAGAACGTTATAAAAATATAATTTCAAAAAATGCGACAGGCTTTAATTATGATGAAGACATCGAGGCAGTTTCCGACGTGTTTAATCAATATGATGTAAAACGTACGGCTGAAGATATTACGATTGTTAAATATAGTGGCGAAGAAGCCCAAGTATTTTCCAATTTAAAGACCGAAACGAAAGAAATTGACACAGGTGCCGAACTATCCGGTGTCGGCCGCCAAGTAACGGTATTTAAGAAGGAAGACAGCTGGAAAGTTTCGAGTATCTATTATATCGGTAGTGAATAAAAACTTATCTTCTATAATATAAAATAAAAACGTCTTGTGCGAATCGATGCCAAGATGTTTTTTTCATATAGCGATGAGGTTGAGACAGCGGGAAGTTCCCTATAAGAATGGCAATTTACCGTTCACAATTATAGTGAGTTCATGTAAACTAATGAACATAGGAGAGTGGGAGAGCGATGAAAACAGCAATTGTTACAGATAGTACAGCCTATTTAACACTTGAAGAACGAAATTCGTACAATGTCCATATGATTCCTCTAAGTGTCAACATTGAAGGAACATTTTACGATGAAGAAATCGATATTACAGCTTCTGAATTTTACGACCGTGTGCGAGGTGCAGCAGAATTTCCGAAAACGACGCAGCCCTCTGTCGGAAAATTTGTCGAGCTTTATGAAACATTAGGTAAGGATTATGATGAAATTGTAACGATTCACTTATCAAGCGGAATTAGTGGAACTTTCCAAGGCGCAGTCCAAGCCGGGGCAATGGTGGAAGGTGTAAACGTTCACGCTTTTGATTCGGAAGTTGCCGCCTACTTGCAAGGCTTTTATGTAAAAGAAGCTGCGAAACTAGCATCGAAAGGCGCTTCAGGCGAGCAGATTATGACACACTTAAACGATTTGAAAGACTCGATGGATGATTACATTATTGTCGACGATCTGCAGCATCTGCAGCGCGGCGGTCGCTTATCAGCAGCAGCGGCATTGATCGGCGGATTACTTCAAGTAAAACCGATTTTAACTTTCCAGAACAAAGTTATCGTGCCATTCGAAAAAATCCGTACACGCAAAAAAGCACTACGCCGAGTGGAAGAACAACTCGCTTCAGCAGTCGAAAAGCACGGCGCTCTTCAAGCAACAGTCATTCACGCCAACTGTGAGGATGAAGCCCGCGAATGGATGAAATCTCTGGAAGCGGCTTACCCAACAGTCGATTTCACGCTAAGCTACTTCGGTCCGGTCATCGGCACGCATTTAGGTGAAGGCGCAATGGCGATGGGATGGATTAAGAAATAATTTTTTAGGCTTAACAGTCACTACTTCTGAGGGAGTTAGTGGCTGTTTTTTTGAAGTGTGGGGAGGTGGGCGGCGGGAATTAGAAGTTTGTGGCTGGAAAGTAGAACGTGGGCCGAGAAAAGTAGAAAGTCACAGGGCGAAAGTGGAATGTGGGCCCCTGAAAGTCGAATATGAACAGGAAAATGTGGAATCTATCGTATGAAAAGTAGAATAATCCTAGGTAGGCCATTTTATTTCGAAGATTATCAACACTTAAAAATAAAATTGAATAAAGGAGCGAAAATTATGTTAACAACAACCTCAATAAACAAACGTTATCGACTTCTCAACCCCTTCGTCTCAAACGACTCAAATATACTCAATTATCCAACCCACACCCGATACACTGGACTCATCCCCGAACCGGCAATCGTAAATTTCTTCACTGGCCGAATCTGGTCGCGCCGTCATACACCATTTCCCCAGCAAAAAATTGACACCTACATCAACCACGGCTATTTTGAAACAACCCCAGCTGTCATAACAGCACCCAAGCTTACTTGCCGGCGTTGTCTAAATGAAGAACCATATAAATTTGTTTCCTTTCCCTGTGCGAAGTGTCAAAAAATCTGTCACTATTGCCGGCACTGTATTACGATGGGGCGAATGTGCAGCTGTGATGAGTTAATTTTGTGGAAAGGAACGAAAACCCCGAAATCAAGATCGCCAGTTCAGTTTGCATGGGCAGGCAACCTTACCCCTCATCAGCAAAAAGCGACGGATGAACTCGCCCAAAGTATTGCTCAAAACAGAAATCACCTTTTGGAAGCAGTTTGTGGTGCTGGTAAAACAGAGATTCTTTTTGCTGCGATATACGATTCACTGAAAGCGGGTAAAAGAGTTTGTGTGGCAACGCCTAGAACGGATGTAGTCCTCGAATTGTATCCTCGTTTTCAGCAGGTGTTCCAAAAGATTACGATCCATGCACTATACGGAGGCGCGGAAAATAACGCCGAGTTTGCGCAGCTTGTTCTGGTGACGACACATCAGTTGTACCGGTTTGAAAATGCATTTGATGTCATGATTGTCGATGAAGCAGATGCCTTCCCGTACACCTATGACGAAGCGTTGCAGCGTGCGGTCATGAAAGCAAAAAAAGCTGATGCCCCGATTGCTTTTGTAACGGCTACTCCTTCAAACAAACTGCTCCTTCAGCAAAAAAGAGAAAACTGGGGCTACTCATTTTTAGCAAGGAGGTACCATGGCCATGCCTTGCCGGTGCCGAGGTTCGAGTCGCTTTGGAATTATGAAAAAGCATTTCAGAAAAATAAAATCCCTCAAAAGCTCCATACATGGGTCAAGAAAAGGATCCAGGAAAACGAGCCATTTCTCATCTTCTTTCCAACAATCGAATTAATGGAACAAGCATCACCCTTGTTCCAAGAAATAGAATCTACTGTAGAAAGTGTCCATTCCGAAGATCCTGATCGGAAAGAAAAAGTTCTGCAATTGCGCAATGAACAGCGGAAAGGTTTATTGACGACGACAATACTGGAGCGCGGAATCACGATTAAAAATGTTCAGGTCGCCGTAGTAGGTGCGGAAAATCCCGTTTTCACATCCAGTGCACTTATTCAAATTAGCGGTAGAGTAGGACGTAATGTACAGTATCCTACAGGGGATATTGTGTTTTTCCACCATGGTATTACAATGGAAATGGACAGGGCACGCAATAAAATAAAGGAGATGAACTGCCATGAATAAACCGATATCGAATTGCCTCTTATGTGATCGCGAGCTCCATCAAAACATTGGCTGGAAAGAACTGCTACTAAAAACACTGCCTCAAACAATTTGTCCCCGCTGTGAACAACGCTTTCAACGAATCGAGCAGCAACAGGAAGAAGATATCGTGTCTTTATTCCACTATAATGAAGCGATGAAAGATTACTTGCACCGCTTTAAGTTTTTGCACGATGTACTCCTTGCAAAAGTATTCAATAAAATCCTCCATGAACAGCTCAAAAATGAAACCCGTCTTATTATTCCCATTCCAATGCATTCCGAAAACTTGCGACTAAGGACGTTTGCACATATCGATGAATTGCTAAAGGCGGCAAATATCCCGTTTACTCATCATTTTACAAAGCTTTCGACTGAGCAGCAATCACTGAAAACACGAGAAGAGCGACTAAAAACCACACAACTATTTGAAGTTATCAATCCGAATGCAATAAAAGATAAAAGTTTACTTGTAGTTGACGATATTTATACTACAGGGACAACATTAAACCATGCGAAAAAGGCGCTGCTTGAAGCCGGTGCGAAAACAGTGGACGGATTCACATTAATCCATGGGTAAAATATAGTGCCTATTAAGATATTGGAAAGTATTCAAACAAAGTTATCGAAGTATTTTGTATAATAATGAAAAGTAGATACGAAGAAGGAGGGCTCAAAATGGCGGAATTAAGAAATTGCCCGGAATGTAATGCTTTTTTTAACTACACTGGCTTGAGGGAAGTTTGTCATAACTGTGCGCAAAAAGAAGAGGACTTGTATCAGGAGGTGTATCGTTTCCTGCGTAAGCGCGAAAACCGTGCAGCAAATGTTGATCGTATTGTGGAGGCGACTGGGGTTGAGCGGGACTTGCTTTATAAATGGGTCCGAAAAGGGCGTCTCCACCCGGCGATGTTTCCAAACCTGGGTTACCCATGTGATAACTGCGGAAGAATAACAAATTCAGGGAAGCTATGTGAAAAATGTAAAAATGATTTAAAATCTGAATTGCGGACATTTGATGCAGCAAAAGAATTTCGAGATGATATTGAACGTCGTGAGCGTGCAACATATCTTTCTGGAAAAAAATAAGTGCCTAAAACGGAGTCGTTTAAATAGGACTTCGTTTTTATTTTCAGTAAAATGAGCATAATAATATACTACATAAGTCCAATTTTTTGCAATAGAGCATAAACAATTGGTAGAAGCAGTCGAAATATAAAGTAGACGAAGCTTTTAACTTTATTCAGCTGTAATAAGTTTAAGCCCCGGGCGGAAGTCGAAGGTTCGGTAAGGATTTATCTCCCGAGCGATAAGCCGAATCGAGGCGTAACTGATTTTAAGAGGAGGTCTATAAATATGAAGATTAATCCAATAGGTTTACAAGCGATCAATAATTACAATAAGCAAGCACGTCCTGTAAAAACAGAAGAAACTAAAAAAACATTTGCAGACCAGATCGAAATTTCAACAAAAGCAAAAGAGATGCAGGCCAATTCGACCTATGCAAATGAGCGTGCAGAACGTGTGAAAAAGATTAAAGAAGATATTGATTCTGGAAACTACAAAGTAGACGCAAAGCAGGTTGCAGAGGACATGCTGAAATTCTACCGAGGGAAATAACAGAAATTTTACGAGTAAGGGAGCGCTAAATACATGTCAATTGCCAATATTGTCGTCACGCTGGAAAAGCTAGAGAAAATGCATAAAAGTCTGCTGGAACTAGCGCTTGCGAAAACGGAATACATTAAGCAAGGTGATATGGAAAAGCTTGATCAGCTCATCAAAAATGAGCAGTCACATGTAGCGGCGATTAACACAATTGAGCAACAGCGTCAGGTGATGGTAACGGATTACCTCCGAGCAAAAGGAATTGCTCTCACTGACACACCATCTGTTGCCGATGTGATAACAGCCGCTGGAAACAGCGAATCCACTGAAAAATTGATTAATGTACGCGAACGTTTAATAGCGTTGCTGAATCAATTAAAGATTCAAAATGATTTGAATCAGAAACTGGTCATGAACTCACTGCAGTTTATTAACATAACATTGGATGCAATGCGCCCACAGCAAACAGAGCAGTTCAATTATTCCGGTGCGCAAATACGCGGGAATACTGAAGTTGCAAAACGTTCTTTCAATGAATTTAAAGCCTAATTGCATGTAAGCTTCCGCATGCTGCGGAGGCAATACATGCGATTTTTTATTAATACTGTACAGAAACTACACACTAAAAGGGAGGTCCTACAATGCGTTCTACATTTATGGGACTTGAAGCAAGTAAGCGCGGACTTTACACGCAGCAATCAGCGCTTTATACAACAGGACATAACATTTCAAATGCCAATACACTCGGCTATACTCGCCAACGCGTTAATATGGAAACAACACCGGGATTCCCAAGTCCGGGTTTAAATACAGGTAAAACAGCAGGTCATATCGGGACAGGGGTACAGGCGCATTCCGTACAGCGTATTCGTGATGAATTTATCGACCGCCAATATCGCCAAGAAACAAATAAATTGGGCTACTGGCAATCGACAACAAAATCAATCTCTCAAATGGAAGATATTATGTCCGAACCTTCTGAATTTGGGCTGAACCAGGCATTTACTGAATTTTGGAAATCAATGGAAGACATCGTGACAAATCCAAAAGATACAGCAGCACGTCAAGTAATGATTTCAAAAGGTCAATCTTTGGCAGAATCATTCAACTATATCGATGCTCAGTTAAAGCAAATTCAAGGAAATATCGGGAATGAAATTAATGTAAAAACGAAAGAAGTTAATAATATTTTAAAGCAAATTGCTGATTTAAATGGTCAAATTCAAGCGGTAGAGCCAAATGGTTATATGCCGAATGACCTTTATGATGCACGTGATGCATTGGTGGATAAGTTAAACGATATTATTCCGGTATCAATTACGACTGAAAAATCTGGTGGTAATGCATTAGCAATTGCAGAAGGGAGCATGACAATTTCCTTCAAAACAACTGACGGCCAATCGATTACTCTTGTTAAAGGGAAAGAATATGCAGCACTATCGACGAATAATGCAACAGGCGCAATTACCGGTGATGTAGATGCGAATGGTGAATATCTGGAGTTCGATAATATTTCTATTTCGGGATTGTCAAGTAATCATGAAAAAAATCCGCCGACAGCCAATATTGCAACTGTGAATTATAATCAGCTTGAATCTTCAAAAGGTTCTTTAGTGTCGTTGATTGATGCATTTGGTCACAGTAACGGAGAAGGCATATATCCAGAAATGTTATCACAGTTAGATCTTTTGGCAAGTGAATTTATTGAGAAATTCAATGCAGTACATGAAGACGGATTTGATTTAAATGGTGATAAAGGTAAGCCATTCTTCTCGGGCACTTCAGCGAAGGATTTTAAAGTTGTTACTACAAAACCAAGTGAAGTTGCTGCTTCTAGTGAGGAAAATGAAGTAGGTAACAACCAAAATATGTTAAAGCTTTCTGAACTGCAATCCAAAGTTCAAACAGCTCTGCAAGGTGGTACGTTCCAATCCTTCTATAAATCTTTAGTTGGTGATTTAGGAGTTAAAGGTCAACAAGCAGTAACATTAGAATACAACTCAATAACTTTGCGTCTGCAAATTGAAAATAATCGTGCATCCCATAACTCAGTTTCACTAGACGAAGAGATGACGAATATGATTACTTTCCAACAAGCCTACAATGCCAACGCACGTATGATTACAGTTATCGACGAAACATTAGACAAAATCATTAACGGAATGGGCCGTGCAGGTTTATAATCCATACTAGAAAGAAGGGAATAATACGATGCGCGTAACACAATCGATGCTCTCTAGTAATATGCTTCGTAACTTAAATAATAGTTATAATAAAATGGCTAAATACCAAGAACAATTAAATTCAGGAAGTATAATTAACCGACCTTCCGATGATCCAGTAGTAGCTGTAAAAGGAATGGGATATCGCATTGACCTAGATAAAAATGCACAATACCAACGTAATATGAGGGAAGCAAATACTTGGTTAGATTCAACAGATGAAGCGTTAGATCAAGTAGGAACATCTCTTATTCGTGTAAAAGAGTTAATTATTCAAGCAGCGAATGATACAATTACTACCGAGGATCGTCAAAAAATCAATCAGGAAATTTCGCAAATCAATCAACATATCCAAGATTTAGGGAACACAAAAGTTGGGGAGAATTATATTTTCTCCGGGACACATACTAGTAGCCCCTTGTTTGATGAAAACGGTGAAATTCAAAATGGTCCTAATTTCACGGGATTGGGTAAGGAAATTGAGATTAATGTGTTCGATGGAATCTCAATGCCTATTAATGTAACGGGTGCAGAACTATTTGGAGAAGTAAAAAACTTCATGAACGGGCTCGACACTCTTTTAAATAACGGAGGTACAAGTGAAGAAATCGGTAATGCACTAGGCGTTGATTTTACAGCAGGAGGCACTGCAAATATTCCAGGACTTGATTCATTAAATGAAAAGGTACTGGTAAAGCGCGCGGAAGTCGGCGCAAAGCAAAATCGTGTTGAATTAATGGAAAGCCGCCTGCAAATGCAAGAAGTAAACGTAACAAAGCAAATGTCTGAAAACGAAGATACAGACTATGCAAAAACGATTACAGAAATGGTAACAGCTGAATCTATCCATCAAGCTGCCCTCTCTGTAGGCGCCAAAATTATTCAGCAAACTCTAGTAGATTTCATCCGTTAATGAAATCTACTAGAGTTCTGCGCCGAAAGCAAAGCGGCAGGCGCAAATGGGTTTTAAATATGAAATTAGATTTCACCCATTAATTAATTTTTAACTCATATATTTTTTAAGCGTTTGGACATGCTCCAAGCGCTTTTATTGAAAAGAAGGGAGACATTAAAAATGCGATTCCCACAAATACAGATTTCAACAACAGATATCCAGATGGATTACACGATTACCAAGCCCTTTCAGCGTATTCAACAGCGACGGGCAGAATTAAACATATCCCAACCTGCTGCAACAGTTGAGATTAATACGACAAACGCCAAGCTGGATATTAATATGGACCAAATGTGGCGAGATTTAGGGTCCAAACCTGTTGGCGAATTGATTAAAGAATATGCTCAAAGGGGAAGGCAAGAAATGTTGAAAGGGATGTCCAGACGAATGGGTGAAGGACGTCAAATTATGATGAGTGCTGGGAAAGGCCAAGGACGTGCAACAATCCAAAACATTTCCAAACAAAATCATGGTCCGGAACGTCCAGGTCCTTATAACATTAAATTTATTCCGTCGATTGGTTCAGTAAAAGTAAATATTACACCAGGAACAACAGATATAAATATTGAACGCAATGCACCGAAAGTTGACGTGACGGTGAACAAGCCGCAAATTGACTTCACTTATGGAAAAGTAAATAGCAAAATGATTGTAAGACCAGATGTGCAAATTGACGTCATTGGCTAAAAGGAGCGAAATACATGAATATTCAAACGAAATTTTTAGGTGAAGTAGAAATAGATCAATCAGAAATACTTACATTTGAACAGGGGTTACCTGGTTTTACACAATATACGAAATACATTCTTATAGGATTAGATGCAGACCTCCCCATTGCCTTATTACAATCGACTGAAGATGAGCAAATTGGCTTTGTTGTAGGCTACCCATTCGCCTTTAAATCCGATTATGCTTTTCATTTAAGCGAAGAGGATAAAGAACAATTACAGATAAGTGAAGAGAGTGAAGTGGCAACATATACTGTCATCACTTTAAAAGAACACTTCGCGAATTCTACAATTAACTTACTTGCGCCAATTATTATTAATACAAAACAAAAGCTTGGCAAACAAATCGTCCTTCAGGATAGCGATAAATATCCATTACGATATGAAATAGCTATAGATAAAGGAAGTGGAAAGTAAATGTTAGTCTTAACACGAAAAAAAGGCGAAACAATAATGATTGGCGACCAAATTGAAGTGAAAATAATTTCCGTTGACGGCGACCAAGTAAAGCTAGGCATTGTAGCTCCAAAGTCTGTTAAGGTTCACCGATCGGAAGTGTTTGAAGCGATTCAGCAGCAAAATAAAGAGGCATTGGCTAGTTCAGTCGATGCATTGAAGCAGTTTAAGCTTAAGCAGTGATATGGACAAGTCTTGTAGAAGATGTTCGATAAGGCTTTTTTATTCGTATAAATTTTAATCTTACGCATCGATAATGTTCACTTTTTTTAATACATTAAAAAAATATATACTAATTTACAAAAAACTATTAAATATTTAAAATTAGCTACGATATATATAGTGTAAGGCAGAGGCACTAGCCAACGCCGAGCTTTCCTACATGGACGTGGGTCATATAAAAACAATTCAAGGAGGAATTCCAAATGAGAATTCAACACAACATTTCAGCTTTAAACACACACCGTAACCTTACTGCTAATAATGCTCAAGCTTCTAAAAACCTTGAGAAATTATCTTCAGGTTACAAAATCAACCGTGCTGGCGATGACGCTGCAGGTTTAGCAATCTCAGAAAAAATGCGTGGACAAATCCGTGGTTTAGACATGGCTACTAAAAACGGACAAGATGGTATTTCATTAATCCAGACGGCTGAGGGTGCCCTTAACGAAACTCATGCTATTTTACAACGTATGCGTGAATTATCAGTACAATCTTCGAATGATACAAATACTGATGATGACCGTGCTGAAATTCAAAAAGAAGTTGAAGCTTTAATTACTGAAATTGGCCGTATTTCAACTGACACTGAATTCAATACTCAAGGTTTATTAGATGGATCTTTCACAGGTAAATTAATTCATATCGGTGCCAATACAGGGCAAACATTATCAGTGTCAATTAGCACAATGGGGGCTTCTGCTCTTGGTGTAGACAAATTGGATATTAGTAAACAAACTGGTGCTAATAGTGCGATTGCATTAGTAGATTCTGCTATTAAAGCAGTTTCATCTCAACGTTCAGATTTAGGTGCTATTCAAAACCGCTTAGAGCATACAATTAACAACTTAGGTGCTACATCTGAAAACTTAACAGCTGCTGAATCTCGTATCCGTGACACAGACATGGCAAAAGAGATGATGGGATTCACGAAGAACAACATCTTAATGCAAGCTGCACAATCGATGTTAGCGCAAGCGAACCAACAACCACAAGGTGTACTTCAATTATTAGGATAATTTTAAATTTGAAGGCTAAAAAGCTGAAGCTAAATGCTTCAGCTTTTTTTATACTAGATATCTACTTAATCTTTATACATAAACTTGAAGTTTTTTAAATGAATCGAAGAGAAAAGGTGTTAATAAAATGTATAGTTTTACAAAGGAGACTAATGCTAGAAATTTAGAAGTTATAAAAATATACGAAATGAATTCGAGTCAATATATTTCTTTAAATTCTGAAGTTTCTGCGCATAAGGAAATTGAAAAGTTTGGTAAACAGATAGAAAGTAATAAATGCTACTTTATAATAGGTTCTGGTAATGGGATATTATTGCAATATTTATTAGATATGAATTTTAATTCTAAGTTTTATATTATTGAAATTTTTGACGAAATTGACTATGAAGAAGGCTATAAAAAGAAATTACACGGACAAAATATTTCTTTTTACCATGTGACCAACTTGAACTATATTATAATTAGTAGTGCAATTAGAGATGCACTAGGAATGAATGTTGAAATATTAATCCACCCTAACTATGAGAAGTTAAATAAAGAATTGATAACGCCGGCTATTGAAAAAATAAAGATGGGTACAACAACAGCTAAAATTAATAAAAATACAGAGCGATTTTTTATGTTTGAATGGCTAACAGAACCAATATTAAATTTGGCATTATCTAAAAAAGGTAAAAATCTTTTAGATATAAAAGAACATTTTGAAAATAAACCATTTATATTAGTTGCATCCGGACCTTCACTAATTGATAATTTAGATTTTATTAAAGAAAACAAGGATAAAGCATATATTATTGCATCAGGTTCTGCGGTGAATGGCCTAATAAATGAAAATATAATTCCGGATTTTGTAACTATAATAGATGCTTCAGTTGTGAATTTTACAGCTCATTTCCAAAACACTAAATACAATGGACCTATTATTACAACAGGTACTACTAATCACTTAATATTAAAACATCATCAAGGTGAAATTTATTTTACGAATTTAGATCAAGATACAATTACAAAAGAAGTTAGACCTGAAATATTAGGGATACCAACTGTTCCGTCCGTTGCTTTATATTCCTTATTACTTACACACTATTTAGGGGCAAGCGAAGTATTTTTAGTTGGACAAGATTTAGCGCTAAATAATGGTGAGTATTATGCACCAGGTGTTCATAAACATGATGCAATAAAAAATTTAGGTCCGACAAAGGAAGTTAATGGTAATTTTATCGATAAAGTTGTTACAACTTTACCTTTAGCATCTACATTAGAATCTTTTAATAACGCTATTTCCATTATTCAAAATGTGAACAATAAAATTCAAATTTATAATTTATCAAAAATAGGTGCAAAAATTGAAGGTGTATCTTATAAAGATGTAAATGAAATTCAGTTAGAAGAAATATTAGATAAATCTTGGATTCCACAAATGTCGATGGAAAAATCGATAGATTATACTTTTTCTATAGAGTATTTAGATAAAATGAAAGCTTGTAAAGAAAAAGTAGACGAAGTATTAATCAAAATTGATAAAATGAATACCAATGCTGTTACTTTACATGATTTACAAAAGCTTTTGAAGTTAGTAAAGAAGTTAAGAGAAAACGATGTGTTAGAAAAACATATTTTAAATATGATTTATTCATCTACTAAAGCAATTAATAATATGTTCGAATATGGTTTTGAAAATAATTTTCAAACAAATAGTGAAAGGGTAGAGATGCTAAATAAATTGAAGTTTTTTGTGAAATATATACAAGAATATCTAGATAATTTATTGTGTCACCATGCATGGTCTGAAATGAAGTAAATATAAAAGGAGCTATAAAGATGGATGTAAAAATTGAACAGCAATTAGAAGAATTATTAGAAAGTATACAGTCATATATATTGAAAATTCCAAATGGATGTACCATGGTAGCGGACTATTTAAGAGAGGGAGATAAAGTAAAAGCGTATAGTGCTATTACTGATTTTATTGAAGGAATTGATTGGTTGACAGAGTCTTTTAATATTTTACTACAGTATGATTATGTTATTTCTATTGAAATTGAAAAGCTCAATCAGATATTAAAGGAAATAAATGAAGCAATAAAACTAAGAAACGATACGCTATTAGCAGATTTTTTAGAATACGAAATGGCAGATTTCTTTGGAAATACGGTGAATATATATAAGAACTAATTTTGAGTTATAATTACTAAACTACTACAAAATAGTAAAGACTGAAGTTAGGAGTAATTCACATGAAAATACTAGTAACTGGTGCTGATGGTTTCATTGGCTCTCACTTAACGGAACGACTTATTCGTGATGGGCATGATGTACGCGCATTTTGCTATTACAACTCGTTTAATTCATGGGGGTGGCTAGACCATGCACCTCACGATATTAAATCACAGCTCGATGTGTTCACTGGTGATATTCGTGATCCATTTGGTGTGAAAGAAGCAATGAAGGGATGTACTCATGTATTAAATTTAGCTGCACTTATCGCAATCCCTTATTCATACCATTCACCAGCAACCTATATTGATACGAATATTAATGGTACTTTAAATATTGTACAAGCGGCACGTGAATTAGAAGTGGAGAAGGTTGTACATACTTCTACAAGTGAGGTATACGGTACAGCGTTATATGTACCTATAGATGAGGAACATCCATTACAGGGACAATCCCCTTACTCTGCATCAAAAATTGGTGCGGATCAAATGGCATTATCATTTTATCGTTCATTTGATACACCTGTGTCCATTATTCGCCCGTTTAATACATACGGTCCACGTCAATCGGCCCGTGCGGTTATCCCGACAATCATCAGTCAGTTAGCCAACGGTAAAGATACAATTAAGCTAGGAGCAATTTCACCGACCCGTGATTTTAATTATGTAAAGGATACAGTTCAAGGGTTTATTTCAGTTATGAATTCAAATAAATCTGTTGGTGAAGTGATTAATATTGGTTCAAATTATGAAGTTTCAATTGGCGAAACAGCAGAGATGATTGCGGATATTATGGGTGTGAATTTAACAATTGAAACGGATGAACAACGTCTACGCCCAGATAAAAGTGAAGTAGAGCGTCTGTGGGCTGAAAATAAAAAGGCAAAAGAACTGCTTGGCTGGGAACCGAAATACGGTGGAAAAGAAGGTTTCCGCAAAGGTTTAGAAGAGACAATCGAATGGTTTACAAATCCCGAAAACTTATCTCAATATAAGGCAGATGTTTATAATATATGAATGAACAATGGATACAATTTGCAGAACGTGTGAAAGAAATGTACGGAAAGGATTTTGTTCCTTTACATGAACCGACATTCAACAAAAAAGAAGTAGAATATGTTACAGACTGTGTCAAAACAGGGTGGGTTTCTTCTGTAGGTGCTTATGTAACTCGTTTTGAAGAGGATTTAGCGAAGTTCGTTGGAGTGAAGCGTGCTGTAGCGGTTGTAAATGGTACAGCAGCTCTGCATATTGCATTAAAGGTGGCGGGGGTGGAGGCAAATGACGAAGTGCTGATGCCATCGCTTACTTTTATTGCTACAGCGAATGCAGTGAGCTACTGCGGGGCTATTCCTCATTTTGTTGATGTACATGAGGAAACTTTAGGAATGGATCCGTTTAAGTTAGATGCTTATTTAGAAGATATATCAGAAGTGCGTAACGGAGAGCTTTATAATAAAGAAACGAAACGACGTATAAAGGCGCTAGTACCGATGCATACCTTTGGCCATGCTGTACATTTAGAGGAACTTTTAGTTTTAGCGGAAAAGTATTATCTAGTAATAGTTGAAGATGCTGCAGAATCTTTAGGGACATATTATAAAGGAAAGCATACAGGTAGTTTTGGTAAAATAAATGCCATGAGCTTTAATGGCAATAAAATCATTACAACTGGCGGTGGCGGTGCGATTTTAACTGATGATGAAGCGCTTGCTGATTATGCAAAGCATTTAACAATAACAGCTAAGGTTCCACATAAATGGGAGTATGTTCATGATGAAATCGGCTATAATTATCGAATGCCAAATATAAATGCAGCACTTGGTTGTGCCCAGCTTGAAAAAATTAGTGAACTTTTAAAGCACAAAAAACAACTGACGTCTAAGTATGATAAGCTTGTCGCTAATTTAGATGGTGTATATCTATTTAAACAGCCTAAACATAGTGATAGTAACTATTGGTTACAAACATTGGTTTTAGATGAATCATTAAATCGTGAGGAGGTCTTAACATTTCTGAATGAAAAGGGTGTAATGAGTCGTCCGATTTGGCGCCCTATAGATAAGTTGGAAATGTACAAAGCTTGTCCGAAAATGGAGTTATCGGTGACGGATATATTGAATAAGAATATTGTTAATATTCCAAGTACGCCTATTGAGGTGAATTAAATGAAACGAAAAATATGTATAGTAACTGGCACGAGAGCAGAGTATGGTTTGCTTTCTAATCTGATGAAGTTAATACAAAATGATGAACATTTTGAACTTCAAATTCTTGTAACAGGTATGCACTTATCGCCAGAGTTCGGCCTTACATACAATCAAATTGAGGTAGATGGTTTTCACATTAACGAAAAGGTTGAAATGCTGTTATCAGCAGATACTTCAACAGCTGTTGCAAAATCAATGGGACTAGCAACAATTGGTTTTGCGGACGCATTAGCAAGATTAAATCCAGACTTACTTATTATATTAGGAGATCGTTTTGAAATGCTAGCTGTTGCACAGTCAGCGTTAATTATGCAAATTCCAATTGCACATATTCATGGGGGAGAATGTACATTCGGTGCGTATGATGATGCGATTCGTCATTCGATTACGAAGATGGCAACATGGCATTTTACGAGTACAGAAGGACACCAGAAGCGCGTTTTACAGCTAGGGGAGACTCCAGAACGCGTATTTAACGTTGGTGCGATTGGAATTGACAATACGCTTCGATTAAGTTTAATGAGTCGTGAGATGATATGTAAAGAGTTAGCAATAGTTGATGATAAGCAGTTTTTTTTAATTACGTATCATCCGGAAACAAACGGTGAATTTGGTGGAATTGTAAATTTATTAGAGGTGCTAGCTAGCTATCAGCACCAGTACCATTTAATTTTTACAAAATCAAATGCGGACAATGGTGGTAGGGAAATTAATGAGCGTATACTACAATTTGTAGCAGCGAATCCACAAACAGCGCAGCTTTATGATTCACTAGGCCAGATACGTTATTTGAGTGCAGTTAAGGAGGCGGCACTTGTTGTCGGTAATTCATCAAGTGGTTTAATTGAAGTGCCTTATTTACAAACGCCGACGATTAATTGCGGTGATAGACAAAAGGGAAGAGAGCGTCCTGCATCTGTCATTGATTGTGAGTTATCTACTGTGTCAATTAAAAGTGCTATTGATTATGCTTTATCAGCCAATATAAAATATGAGAAAATATTTGGTAACGGAGATACTGCTAATAAAATTTATGAGCAAATAAAAACAATTCCAAATTTTAAAGTTCAAAAGGAGTTTTATGACTTATGAAAACATATATCATAGCTGAAGCTGGCGTAAATCATAACGGCTCTTTTGAAATGGCCATGCAGCTTATAGATGTGGCAAAAGAAGCAGGTGCTGATGCAGTAAAATTTCAGACATTTAAAGCAGAAAATTTAGTAACAAAGAATGCAAAGCAAGCGGATTATCAAGTAGAAAACTTAAAGGAATCAACTTCTCAATTAGACATGTTAAAAAAGCTTGAGCTAACCTTTGAAGAATTTACATTGCTTAAACAATATTGTGAGGATAAAGGAATAGAGTTTTTATCGACACCTTTTGACTATGAAAGTGTCGATTTTTTATTCGATGAATTACAAATTAAAACTGCAAAGATTCCATCGGGTGAGCTAACAAATGCACCTTTTATATATGCAATTGCTAAAAAGAAAAAGCCAATTATTTTATCTACAGGAATGGCTACTTTAGAAGATATTCATGAAGCACTATCCTATATAGCTTTTGGGTTAGCAAATAAAAGTGAGATGGAGCAGGTTCAAATATATTATCAAACTGATGAAGCAAAACATTTACTTCATCAATATGTGACAATTTTACATTGTACAACTGAATATCCTGCACCATTGAATACAATCAATTTAAAGGCGATGACTACATTAAAGCAAGAATATCAACTTCCTGTGGGCTTGTCAGATCACTCATCAGGTATTGTCGTTTCGACAGCAGCGGTAGCACTCGGAGCGAAGGTTATAGAAAAACACTTCACACTAGATAAAACAATGGAAGGACCAGATCACGTTGCTTCTTTAGAGCCTGTTGAACTCAAACAAATGATTGAGCAAATAAGACAAGTTGAACAAGCTTTAGGTAATGGATTTAAGCAACCTTCTTATGTCGAATTAAAGAATCGAATTCCTGCTCGAAAAAGCTTAGTAGCAAATAAAGCAATATACCCGGGAGAAACCTTTAGTGCAGAAAACTTAGTTGTTAAGCGTCCAGGTAGCGGAATAGCTCCTTCGAAATATTGGGATTATATTGGGAAAAAAGCGCAGTATTCATATGATAAGGATGAATTAATTCATGAGTAAATCTTTAATCATACTTGGAAATGGTGGACATGCTTCTGTTTTAATAGAAACTTTACTAAAGCAAGAGCAAGGCTATGAAATAATAGGTTTTACAACTCCAATTATGGAGGACAATGTCTTTGGATTAGTATACTTAGGACCTGACGAAGTTATTTACAATTATAACCCACAAGAAGTAAATCTTGTTCTTGGATTAGGTATGCTTGGACCATCCTCTGCACGTGAAAAAACCTTTAAACATTTCAAAGAGAAAGGCTATTTCTTTAAATCAATCATTCATCCAGCTGCGATTATTTCACCTTCTGCCCAGTTAGGAGAAGGTGTTCAAATAATGGCAGGTGCAATTGTTCAAACGGGAACAAGTATTGCCGATAATACTATTATAAACACGGGCGCAATAATTGATCATGATGGTCAAATTGGTGCACACGTACATATCGCACCAGGTACAAAAATCTCAGGTGCTGTTAAAATTGGAAATGGTACACATATCGGTACAGGCACAACAATTATTCAAGGTATTCATATTGGTGAAAAATGCTTGATTGGAGCTGGATCTGTAGTGGTGAAAGAATTGCATCATCATGCAAAGGCGTATGGTGTACCAGCAAAGGAAGTGTAATAAATGATTAAATGGGAAAATATCGTCGTTCATACCAAACAAACGTTGTTTGAAACAATGAAAATTATTGATGAAACATCTTTACAATTTGCGGTTGTTGTAGATGAAGACAATCACTTACTTGGTACAGTCACAGATGGTGATATTCGACGAGGTATTCTACGTGGTGAGGGGCTTGAAGTTCCGATAAATTTGATTATGAATCCTAACCCATTTAGTGCAAAATATGGGCTAAAAACGAATACTTACAAACAATTGATGAAATCTAAAAACCTAAAGCAGTTACCAATAGTGAACGATCAAAATCAAATCGTTGATATTTTATTTATTGACCATTTAGAAACACCTACAAATAAAAATCAAGTCATTCTAATGCTTGGAGGGTTAGGAAAGAGATTACGCCCGCTAACAAATGACATTCCAAAGCCAATGCTGAAGGTTGGAAATAAGCCGATTGTTGAATCAATTATTGAGGGATTTAAACAATATGGCTATACAAATTTTATTTTCTCTGTGAATTATAAAAAAGAAGTTATCCAAGACTACTTTCAAAATGGTAATATAATGGGCATTTCGATTGACTATATTGAAGAAAAAAAACGCATGGGGACAGCCGGTGCATTATCATTACTTGAAAACCGCCCAACAGAGCCGTTTTTTGTGATGAATGGTGATTTACTAACTCAGGTAAACTTTGATCAGTTAATGCAGTTTCACCAAGAGCAAAATGCTGTTGCAACGATGTGTGTACGAGAATACGAATATCAAGTCCCTTATGGGGTTATTGAAACTGATGGCGTAGAGTTAATATCGATCAAAGAAAAGCCAATCCATCGAAGCTTTGTAAACGCTGGGATATATGTGTTAAGCCCGGAAGTGTTTGAGTACATACCAGTAGATACATTTTATGATATGCCTTCGCTTTTTGAAGCATTAATTAATCAAGGAAAAAAAACATCAGTTTTCCCAATTCATGAATATTGGTTAGATATTGGGCGTGTTGATGATTTTAACCGTGCAAATGAGCAGTATAAGGGGCTTGTAGAATGAATTCAAAAATTTTAGCAATTATCCCAGCCAGAGGAGGATCTAAAGGTATACCACGTAAAAATATCCGTGAGCTTTCTGGAAAGCCTTTAATTGCATGGACGATTGAAGAGGCTAAAAAATCCAAGTATATTGACCGCTTGATTTTGTCGACTGAGGATGATGAAATTATTGAAGTAGCAAAACAATACGGATGTGAAGTACCATTTAAAAGACCAATAGAGCTAGCCCAAGATGATACACCTGGAATTGATCCAGTACTACATGCTATTGAGCAATGCCCAGGATATGATTATGTCGTTTTATTGCAGCCAACATCGCCATTAAGAACAGTGGATGATATTGATGGTTGTATTGAACAGCTTTTATCAAGTGATGGTACTAATTTTTGTGTTTCAGTAACCGAGCCAGAGAAATCCCCTTACTGGATGTATATTCTCGAAGATGAAAGAATGGTACCTTTATTACCAAAGCATACGTTAGTGACTAGACGTCAGGACTTGCCAAAAGTTTATGCGCTGAATGGTGCGATTTATGTGGCTAAAACAGAAAAACTGATTGAAGAAAAATCATTTTTATCAAGTAATACATCGGGATATATTATGCCGCAAGAGCGGTCTTTTGATATTGATACTCTTATTGATTTTTCTATTTGTGATTTGTTAAAAAAAGAGGTTTATTAAATAGTTAAAGTGTAACTTAACAGACTTATTTTACCGATTTATGGATAATACTTTCTAAAGTAACTCTTATCCTAATACAAAATTAAACTTTGAATTTCAGTATTCCATTCATTTGATTGTGTTAAAACTGAAATTCTTTTTTTTCTGTCCGATATTAAAACTAACAATGCATTTAATGAATTCAAGGAGGATGGAAAGTATGCGTATTTCAGGAAATGCTAATATTGAAACAACTGTCACGAACAAAGCTAACTCAATAAATAGCGTTACTAAAGAAACACTAGAAAAGCAAGTGAGCGACAATATTACTAGAAAAGAAATAACTTTAATTGAGCCTATGATAAAACTAAAAAATTTAGATGAAACTAAGACAAAAGTCCAAGAGGCTGTTAATAAGATGAACGAGATGCTTGAAGTAAATAACAGTACTTCTAAGTTTATGTTCCACGAAGGACTTGAACGCTATTATGTAACAGTTGTGAATAGAGATACGGAAGAAGTTGTAAAAGAAATACCTCCGAAAAAATTGCTAGATGCCTTCTATGAGATGCAGAAAATGCTTGGAATGGTAGTTGATGAAAAAATTTAAGTGAGATAACTAGAGGAGGAAATAAAAATGGTTATGCGAGTTGGTGGATTGGCATCAGGTATGGATATTGATGCTTTAGTAGAAAAATTAATGAATGCTGAACGGGCACCTTTAAATAAATTGACACAAAAGAAACAAACATATGAATGGCAACGCGATGCTTATCGTAGTGTAAATACAAAATTAAAAACTTTTGATACGTATATTGCAGATAATTTAGTATTAAAGTCCTTAAATTCTAAAACGGCTTCAACTTCAAATTCTAATCTTGTTAGTGCAACAGCAACAGGTTCAGCAACAGGTTCACTATCGATTGAAGGGGTTTCACAATTAGCAGCTTCGGCACGAGCTGTAGGGAACCAAGTAAGTGCAGTGGGGTCAACAAAAATGAGTGACTTAATTGGTACGGGAACTAAAACAATCGAATTGAAGGCAATTAAAGCTGATGGGACAATGCCTTCTGAAGCAACGAAAATTGAAATCACTGATGGTATGACGGTTAATCAATTTGTGAGTAAAGTAAATGCTAGTAATGCTGGAGTATCAGCCGTATTTGAAAATGGGCGTTTCTCATTTACAGCTAAAAATTCCGGGGATAACAAAGCAGGGGAAGAAATTGATGTTGTAAGTGGGAAAGATATTTTTACGAGTTTAGGTTTTTACCAGCAAAAGGATGAATTGGGTAATGTAATCGACAAATTTCAAACAACAGATGGAAAAAATGCAATTTTCCAAGTAAACGGCATTGCGACAGAGCGCCCTTCTAATACCTTTAATCTTTCAGGATATAACGTTACATTAAAAGATACATTCAATTCCACTCAAACAATTGCAGACAAATATAAATCCGCACAAAAGGAATTGCAATTGGCGACAGAAAATGAAGCAAACAAAGCTTTAGCTCTCACAAATGCGCTTTCAGCCTATTATGGAAATGGTTCAAGTGATACACCAAACTATACGAACACACATAACAATAGTTATAATGCAGCATTTGGAAATACGTTATCATTAACAGAACAAGCAGAATACCGTAAACTAACTACGTCAGACTGGAAAAACTTGACGGCTGAAGAATTTGAAACAGTCAAATTGGCAAGCTCCAATAGTAAAGAAGATGTAATAGCTGCAATAGACGCAAGCAACTTATCGGATGAATCAAAAACAAAGCTAAAAGCATTTTCTGCTGAAAAATTACAAACAGTCTACAATGCTTCTGAAAATGAATTTAGTCATTTTAAAGTACAGGCAAATTATGTTTCATTTGGCGGCTCGAAATTAAAGGATTTATCGGGTGAAGCTATTACAGCTTTAAAAGGTTTAACAATAGATGAAACAACCGATTTAAGTGAAATTCGTACAGCTATAAGTGAAAATGAATATTTCTCTGATGATTTAAAGTCAGCTTTAAAGGCATTAGACAAAGAAACACTTTCAGCACTGCAAAATTCAGATGAGGCTATACTGAATGAATATGCTGCAAAAGCGCAGTCCGATGAATTAAAATCTCAGTACAGTAAATTAGGGGATGCAAAAATTTTAGAAGTGATTGCAGATCCTTCAAAAGTATCTTCATTAACAGAGGAACAACAAATAATTTGGAATGGCTTATCTGCAACTGAGCAAGCAGCATTTAAAAATTTGGCAGGTCAAAACCAATTACGGAATGCTTATAATACTGCAAAAGCTGAGGATGTTGCGGCAGATGCACGATTGGCAAATGCAGAAAGTTCTTTAACTACGGCTCAAGCAGATGCTCAAAACGCAGGATTACTCAATGGAGACGGTACGGTTAATGATGATTTAGTTAATGCAGCGCCATCAGCTCAACCGGTAACAATGTCATCCACTACAAACGTAGACGATATGGTGAACAAAATTAAAGAATTCGTTACGACATACAATGGTTTAATTAAAGATTTAAATGATCAAACAAAAGAGACAAAATATCGTGATTATGCTCCACTTACACCCGAGCAGAAAAAAGATATGGATGAAGATGAAATAAAGCTCTGGGAAGAAAAGGCAAAAAGTGGCTTGCTTCGTAATGATTCGGTAGTGCGCAATGGCTTATCAAATATGCGATCACTTATATACCAGTCAAATCCTGGCTTAGAGGGTACAAAATATAATACATTATTTAATATCGGTATCACTTCTTCTAAGAGCTATAATGACGGTGGAACACTTGAAATTGATGAAGCGAAGTTACGAAAAGCAATAGAGGAAGATCCAGATGCAATAGAGCGATTATTTAAGAATAGTGGTGGGCAAAAGTCGGATCCTACTTATGGTGGTTCAGATACTCGTGGCTATCTCGAAAAACTACGTGAATCAATGAAATCATTAGAAGTTAATATAGAGAAAAAAGCTGGTCGTTCTACAATGACAGATGCACAATATGCAATTGGTAAAAGCTTAATTGATAACGAAAAGCGAATTGATACATGGCAAAATAAATTGAAAAATATCGAAGCTCGATACTGGAAACAATTTACAGCTATGGAGACAGCAATCAATAAAGCGAATCAACAGTCTTCTATGTTCATGCAAGGCTAAGAGTTGGAGATGAGTTTTATGGAAAATATACAGCAGTTACTGCAAATCTCAGCGAAACTTTATCAGCATTTGGCAATCCTTCCAGAGGGAGAACAGAGAGATGCTTATATCGAAAAAACGAATAACTTATTAGATGAGCGTGGTATTATCATTGGAAAGATGCAACATGATGGTTTTCAGGTTGATATGCGACAGAAATCCCATGCCATGTTAGTTGAGTTAGATAAAGGAATTCGCGAGCGTTTAAATAGTACAATGAAAGTAATAAAAAACGATTTAAAAGATCTGCAATATTCCAAAAAGAATGAGCAGCAATACATGAACCCTTATGCAAATGTTCAAGTAATGGATGGCCGTTATTATGATAAGAAAAAGTAATACTAGTAGTTTATAAAGGAGTGTCTTCTTTGACAGCACATACGAATGCATTTAATGCATACAAACAAAACAGTGTGACAACTGCTTCGCCTGGCGAGTTAACATTAATGTTGTATAACGGATGTATAAAATTCCTTAATCGTGCAAAGGTAGCGATTGAGGTAAAAAATATAGAAGAGCGCAACCATTATATTCAAAGATCTCAAGCAATTATCGGTGAATTAATGTCTACACTTAATATGGACATCGAAATTTCAAAACAAATGTTACCGCTATATGAATATATGAGTCATCGATTAACGGAGGCGAACATCAAAAATGACCCTGCCATCATCGTAGAAGTCGAAGGCCTAGTTACAGAATTCCGCGACACATGGAAAGAAGTTATCAAAATTACACGCCAGCAGCAATATGGTACAGTTGGACAAATTTAAAATAATAGAAGCCGCTGTGAGAAGACTACAATCTTTTCGCAACGGCTTTTTCATATATATCTTTTCTCTCAAATTCGACTTCATTATTTATAAAATTTAAAATAATCAAAATAGTATTGATTATATTGTACTATTTTGTATAATGTAAATAATTAGCAATTCGATCTGAGATATATTCACTACAAAATAAACGTACATTATCAATAGACCTACATTAATTTATAAACATCCACGACCATTAGCATCAACAAATTAATATTCGCCTTTTAGTAAATAGAAAACGGTAATATTAAATCCCTAGATGCCACTACATCCCATGAATTCGAAAATCTCATCCGTTTTCCCAAAATACATAATCAATCGGTTAGTCATCTATAGCAAACTTTTATCACAATCTGTTCCACTGCGATATTGTTTTTGGCTGGAAAAATTCCATTACTTTAATTCATCGAAGAAAGCGGTTACCATGCCAGGTTAACCGAGAAAAGGGGGTGAGTGAGTATGTGAAATGGCAACATAAAAACCCCAAGTGAGCATCCTCCAAAGATATCACCTGAGGTTTGGAAGCCGGAGTATACCGACATATTGTTAGTATACTCCTTTTTACTAAAAATGATAACTATAAATTGGAAGGAGTATGGATAATGTACAGAATTTCCTTGTATGATGCCTGTGTATTAAAGCCTAAATTTAATCAGTTCAATAATCTTTATACGCTTATGATCACTCCGAATGGCCATAAAAGAGTCCCTTTAACACCCTTGCAATTACTGGATAGCGAGCTGAAAGAACATGGTTCCAGCCTAAAAGGTGCAAAGGAAGCAGCAAAAGCGGTTCTTAGCTCCAATTCTATTAACCCGATCATGATTCCGAGGTCTCCGCTAGTTCATATTTGGTTCCCGACAGAGGCCATGCGCAATTTTGAAGATTGTATGTACTTTGCATTACATCATGTTCATGATATTGAACCGTATTTGGAAAATCATTCAATCGTCGTTTTAACGCATAACGAAAGAATTAAAGTGCCTGTATCGCACAGTAGAATGAATAAACAGTGGACCAAAGCGAAATGCTATTATGCTACTGCCTTATTAAAACAATTTTACAGTCGTCATCAATATTCAAATGCCGAGCAACAAATTATGTTAAAATGTGCAGAAATAAATGAACAATATGTAATCAATTAATAAGCATAGAGTTTTACGCAACGGAACATCCCAATGTGTAGAATTCTTTTTGTTTCGCATTTTTTTATCGATTCCACATTCTTTTATTGCAATGGGGAAAAATTCAGGTTCATTAGTCATGAGTTTGAAGTCACAAATTCTCCTTAAAATAGCAATTAAGCACATAGACATTTAATCGTGTATTGCATCATAATGTGGGTATATAAATTGTAGCACTGAATGGCTAGGGGGAACAGTTATGGCGTTTAAACGCACAGAAGGATTTCGCTTTACTTTTGGGATCCCAATCGAAGCAAATTTCACTGAATTGATTAATGGAAAACAGGAACAATTAGAAGTAGTAAAATACCCGTGTGAAATCATCGATGTGAGCCCGCATGGCATGAAAATGTTTTCTTCTCGGGAAATTGGTGAAAATAATAATAACCTGGTGCAGTTGGAACTGGAATTCATTTTAGACGAGGTATTGATTAAGGCCATTGGAGACATCGTATGGAAGAAGAAGTACGGCGATAAGTTTCAATATGGTTTGATCTTCGAAAATCAGCCCGGTATTGAAGAACTGATCGTCAGTGAATTGAAAGTACGCCGCAGAAAAGAAGTCGGACGTAAATAAAATTGGTTGGTTACCATTGAATTTTCCCGCATCAACTACCCGTAAAAGCCCGATTGGTTCAACTAACAATCAGTTGGGATGAAGAACCCCCACTGATTGAAGTTTCACTTTATATAACGATGCGGTGTCTTTCTAATCAATATTTAGGACAACTTGTCGAAATTTGAAAAAAGTTTCAAGTCGTAACAGGATTTTATTGATGTATGTAGAATTAGATAAGTAGAGCAGTAATGAAGGAGGAGTTCACATGCTAAAGTTTAACATTCGTGGTGAAAATATTGAGGTAACTCCAGCGATTCGTGATTACGTGGAGAACAAAATTGAAAAGGTAGAACGCTATTTCAATGAAGATCTGAACGCGAACGCTAACGTCAATTTAAAGGTTTATAATGATAAACAAACAAAAGTAGAAGTGACGATTCCGATGAAAAATTTAACATTGCGTGCAGAAGAGCGTCATAATGACATGTATGCGGCAGTTGACTTAATTGTCGACAAGCTAGAGCGCCAAATTCGTAAACATAAAACAAAAGTTAACCGTAAATTCCGTGATCGCGAAGGTACTGGTGTTTACTTCGCCAATGTGACATCCCAAATGGAAGCGAACGCAGAATCTTCAGAAGATGAATATACAATCGTTCGTACGAAGCAATTTGATCTGAAACCGATGGATCAGGAAGAGGCCGTTTTACAAATGAACATGCTTGGACATGATTTCTACATTTTCACAGATGCTGAAACAGACGGCACGAACATCGTTTACAAACGTAAAGACGGTAAATACGGTTTAATCGAAACAAACTAAATGATTGGCTGCAAGCGGATTGCCTGAAACGGGCAGTCCGTTTTTTCATGAAGCGTTCCTAAAATTTCCACATTGCAACAGTCCATTTGCGCCACCGGTATATATAATGCTAAAATATACTTTGAGACTATTTATTGGGAAGTGACCAATTCGATGGCAAACATATTAAATAAATTATTTGATTTCAATAAAAAAGAAGTAAAGCGTTTAGAAAAGATTGCAGATAAAGTAGAAGCATTGGCTGGACAGTTTGAAAGCCTTTCTGACGATGCACTAAAAGCGAAAACAGAAGAATTTAAAAACCGTTTCCAAAATGGTGAAACAGTGGACTCTTTGTTGCCTGAAGCCTTTGCGACAATTCGTGAAGCATCCCGCCGCGTTCTTGGCATGTTCCCGTTCCGCGTTCAGATTATGGGGGCAGCTGCATTAAATGAAGGAAATATCGCGGAGATGAAAACCGGTGAAGGTAAAACGTTAACGTCGACAATGTCCGTTTATTTAAATGCGCTTACTGGTAAAGGTGTTCATGTCGTGACGGTCAACGAATATTTAGCAAGCCGTGACGCGACTGAAATGGGAGAGTTATATAATTGGTTAGGCTTAACGGTCGGTCTGAACCTGAACAGCCTGTCTAAAGATGAGAAGCGCGAAGCTTATGCTGCGGATATTACATATTCGACGAACAATGAGCTTGGTTTCGACTATTTACGTGACAACATGGTGCTTTACAAAGAAGACCGTGTACAGCGTCCGCTTTATTATGCGGTAATCGATGAGGTTGACTCGATTTTAATCGATGAGGCGCGTACACCGTTAATCATTTCCGGACAAGCAGGGAAATCAGCACAGCTGTATGTACAGTCAAATGCATTTGCCCGTATGTTAAAGCAGGATGAAGACTACAACTATGAAGAATCAACAAAAGGTGTAACACTGACGGAGCAAGGGATCGAGAAGGCGGAGCGTGCATTTGGCATCGACAACTTATTCGATTTAACACATGTCCGCTTAAACCATGCAATCAACCAAAGCTTAAAAGCACATGCATCCATGCATAAAGATGTCGACTATGTTGTGCAGGACGGGGAAGTTGTAATCGTTGACGGCTTTACTGGTCGTCTAATGAAAGGTCGTCGCTATTCGGATGGTCTACACCAGGCGATTGAAGCGAAAGAAGGTCTCGAGATTCAAAATGAATCGATGACAATGGCGACCGTTACATTCCAAAACTATTTCCGTATGTACGAGAAACTGTCTGGTATGACAGGTACAGCGAAAACAGAGGAAGAGGAATTCCGCAACATCTACAATATGCAGGTTGTAGCGATTCCTACGAACAAGCCGATTGCCCGTGATGACCGTCCTGACCTTATTTTTGCAACGATGGAAGGTAAGTTCAAAGCGGTTGCTGAAGACATTGCAGAGCGTCACCGTATAGGTCAACCAGTACTGGTTGGTACGGTTGCAATCGAAACATCTGAAATCATTTCAAAATATTTAACGAAATTTAAAATTCCGCATAACGTGTTAAACGCGAAAAACCATGAGCGTGAAGCGGAAATTATTTTAAATGCAGGTCAAAAAGGTGCCGTTACAATCGCGACAAACATGGCAGGTCGTGGTACGGACATTAAACCGGGTGAAGGTGTACTTGAAGTTGGCGGTTTAGCGGTAATTGGTACGGAACGTCATGAATCACGCCGTATCGATAATCAGCTTCGTGGTCGTTCAGGTCGTCAAGGGAACCCGGGGGTAACGCAATTCTATCTTTCTTTAGAGGATGAGTTAATGCGTCGCTTCGGTTCGGATAAGATGAAGTCGATGATGACAAGACTTGGTATGGACGATACACAGCCGATCCAGTCAGGCATGGTTTCAAAAGCGGTAGAATCAGCACAAAAACGTGTTGAAGGGAATAACTTCGATGCACGTAAACGTCTACTACAATACGATGATGTACTTCGTCAGCAACGTGAAGTGATTTACAAAGAGCGTGAAGAAGTATTGGATTCTGAAAATATGCGTGCATTAGTGGAGTCAATGATTTCTCAGGCAATCGAAAATCAAGTGGCCCTTCATACACAAGGCGAGAAGGAAAACTGGACACTGGATGCACTGGAAGACTATATCGCGGCAAACCTTTTAGATGAGGGCGATATTACGAAAGAGCAACTGGAAAATAAATCACCTGAAGAAATGATTGCGTTCATCTCTGAAAAAGTGACAGCGCGCTATGATGAAAAAGAAGAAGCGATGACACCGGAGCGTATGCGTGAATTTGAAAAGGTTATTTTACTTCGTTCAATCGACTCGAAATGGATTGACCATATCGATGCAATGGACCAGTTGCGTCAAGGGATCCATTTACGAGCTTACGGTCAAAACGATCCATTACGCGAATACCAGCAAGAAGGTTTCGCTATGTTCGAAGACATGGTCGCAGCAGTACGTGAAGATGTGGCGAAGTACGCATTAAAAGCAGAAATCCGCAGCAACCTGCAACGTGAAGAAGTAGCAAAAGGCCAAGCTGTTAACCCGAAAGAAGAAGGTGCAGCAAAACCGAAGAAACTACCAACACGCAAAGCGGAAAACATCGGACGCAACGACCCCTGCCCATGCGGAAGCGGCAAAAAATACAAATCATGCCACGGCGTAGGCCAATAAAAGCAATAAAACCGAGGTCATTGAAACTATGCTCAATGACCCGGTTTGTTTTATAAGGATTTATAATGAACTAGCGTAAATAAAGAAATGGTTTATTCAATTTACTCTAGTTGGTCGGAGTGGAAGGGTGGCGACTCCTGGGGGAATAGCGTGACGCCTGAGACTACAGGCTCAGGCCACGCCCCCGGAAAGCGTCCACCCTGGAACGGAGACCAACGGGTGACGAAGGACGATTACTTGACGCTTCACTACGGAGGAAAATATATGATGGAATTAGCAGATGTGCGCAATGCACTCGAAAATACAGCTACAAAACTAGCGGACTTCAGGGGGTCTCTTTGACTTAGAAAACAAAGAGGCACGAATCCAGGAACTAGATGAACTTATGCTTGAACCCGAATTCTGGAATGACCAGAACGGGGCACAGGCAATTATTAACGAAAGCAACGGCATTAAAGCAGTTGTCAACGAATACAAAGAGTTAGTCGATACACAGGAAAATCTCGAAATGACGCTTGAGCTATTACGCGAAGAACCAGACGAAGAATTGCAGGAAGAACTAGGCAAAGAACTAGCCGAATTCCAGACAAAAATGGAAGAATTCGAACTGCAAATGCTGTTGTCAGAACCATACGACAAAAACAATGCCATTCTAGAACTGCATCCAGGTGCTGGTGGTACCGAGTCACAGGACTGGGGCTCGATGCTATTACGTATGTACACACGCTGGGCAGAGAAGCGCGGCTTTAAAGTAACGACAATCGACTATTTGCCAGGTGATGAAGCCGGTATCAAATCCGTTACACTGCAAATTTCGGGCCATAATGCGTACGGCTATTTAAAAGCGGAAAAAGGGGTACACCGTCTAGTGCGTATTTCACCGTTCGATTCATCAGGCCGCCGTCATACATCGTTCGTATCATGTGATGTTATGCCAGAGTTCAATGACGAAATCGAAATCGATATACGAACTGAAGATTTAAAAGTCGATACGTACCGCGCAACGGGTGCCGGTGGTCAGCATATTAACACGACCGACTCAGCTGTACGTATTACCCATCTTTCAACAGGTGTCGTTGTACAATGTCAGTCAGAACGTTCGCAAATTAAAAACCGTGATGCGGCAATGAAAATGCTGAAATCGAAGCTGTATCAGCTGGAAATCGAAAAGCAGCAGGCACAGCTGGATGAAATTCGCGGTGAGCAGAAGGAAATCGGCTGGGGCTCACAAATTCGTTCATATGTGTTCCATCCGTATTCAATGGTAAAAGATCACCGTACAAGTGCAGAAACAGGGAATGTAGGCGCTGTAATGGACGGCGATCTGGACATTTTCATTACGGCCTATTTACGATCAAAAATCTCATATTAATACCTTTCACATCGTAATAAAATAAAACCGTGCCTTAGTAAAAAAGCTAAGGCACGGTTTTTTAGTGAAATTTAAGCTAGGTATTTATTTTCCACTTGTCAAATATAAAAAAATATGTGAAAATACATATACGAACAAATGTTCTTATTAATTGGAGGTATTGGTATGCTGCAAATTCCTTCTAAAACGATTCCGTATTATGAGGCAGGGATTTATTTGCCGTTGCTGTTAATTATTCTTGGGAAGGATTATTCAATAGTGGAGCAAAGTCCGTTCAAATTTAAAAATCCCTATTTGCAATTAATCGATGCTGTACGTATCAAAATAGAGCATGACTTAAAAGAAACGAAGGACTATTTTAAACTTCATCAGATGCGCTTAGTGAGAGGCAAAACGGATGATTTGTTTACCGAGTATCATTTTTACTTTGGGGGAGTCATGGAGTGTAGAAGATATTCGAATATTCGCCTTCGTAATCAAAGTGAGTTACTTCTTGCTGAATATTTTAAAAAAAACTGATGCTCTTATAAGATACTATTGCGCTGTAAAAGCAGATATTTATAGTACATCGCAGCGCGTACATATTGCTGGTTGAATGATTTCATATTGATGTCCAGACTAATTTCAGTATTATCCACAAAAGTTACGAGCGTTTTATCCCCGTCTTCACTAATATTAATAATAGGATTCAAGGATATCCAAATATTTTGAGGTGAATACGGCGAAAACAGCGGGAATAAAATGCACGGGTCCCCGAAATCATAGGCCACCATGATCGGCAATTTATGTTTATTCTCTCCGAAAAATCCCCTCGCCTGATATTTGCTAGCATCATAGGAACTTCCATGCAGACGACATGTATCGCGAATAATTTTTAGAGGCTTATACGGAGAGGTAGATTTGCCGTACTTGTCCAATATAGTAGTGTGAATTTTATCTCGATGCTGATAGGACTTCAAACAAAAGGTGGAATTAGAAATAATGTAATTGGAATTTCGTGTTAAATTACTGATCATTTTGCATCCCCTATCTTTCCTACTTTTTTAATCGCTTAAATTTTCACTATACATCTAAACTACTGCATAAAGTGCTAAAAATCAACATTATATTTAGAAAATTCTGTCATATGATAATTTTTCAGAATATATTGCAAATTGTATGATTTTTAACTTATAATGGTTAAAAGAGGTCGAGGTGATATCGATGGATAAATATTATTCGTATACAGACTTTTTAAAAGCGGTTAGTCAGCAGTCCACTGAACATCATGCAGAGAAGCTATTGAATGAAATTTATTTAGATTTATTTATTAGTCGGTTGCAGCGGATGCAACGTATTGAACAATTAAAGTTACTTATCGATACATCGTTAGATCAAAAGAACGAACAAGCATTTTACAGCTATACTACAGAGTTAAAAGAGTTATTGGAAACTGTTTCGTAAAAGCCACCCTATTCCAGGTGGTTTTTTTTATGGGCAAAATCGGGGCTCCGTTTTTTTTCTAATATATGATGAGAAGATTCTAATAAAATAAAAATAGTTCTAATAAATTGGTTATTTTCTAATAAAAAGGATAATTCTTCTTAATAAGTGCTCAGGATTTTCAAATAACCAGCTCGAATCTTCAAATATGTCACCGTACTTTTCTAATATCCACCACAAAAGTTCTAATAAATCCTACAACACATCTAAAACTCCACCGTCACATTAAATTCGAATGTACGTTCGCAATTTTATCGTAAATTAAAAACGGGTATGTTAAAATAGAAGATACCATAAGTGACAGAAAGGACAATCTAAATATGACAGAAACTTTTACAATAAAGTCCGCCTATCAGCCTGCCGGGGATCAGCCGGAAGCGATTAAACAGCTCGTACAGGGAGTTAAAGAAGGCAAGCGTCACCAGACATTGCTTGGGGCGACAGGTACGGGTAAAACATTTACGATTTCCAATGTAATTAAAGAAGTGAATAAGCCGACGCTTGTGATGGCACACAATAAAACACTGGCCGGCCAATTATATAGTGAGTTTAAAGAATTTTTCCCGGACAATGCAGTTGAATATTTCGTCAGCTACTATGACTATTTCCAGCCGGAAGCGTATGTACCGCAAACTGATACGTACATTGAAAAGGATTCAAGTATTAATGAAGAAATCGATAAATTGCGCCACTCGGCAACGACTGCTTTGTTTGAACGGAAAGATGTCATTATTATCGCATCCGTATCGTGTATTTACGGTCTCGGTAATCCGGAAGAATATCGTGAAATGGTCGCTTCCATTCGTACAGGGATGGAAATCGAGCGCAATCAGCTATTGCGGAAACTAGTCGACATTCAATATGAACGTAATGATATTAACTTTACACGCGGTACGTTCCGTGTACGCGGGGATGTTGTCGAAATTTTTCCGGCTTCACGCGATGAACACTGTATCCGAATCGAGTTTTTCGGAGATGAAGTTGACCGGATTCGTGAAGTAGATGCACTGACGGGCGAAATTTTAGGGGACCGTCAGCATGTAGCCATTTTCCCTGCTTCCCACTTCGTTACCCGTGAAGAGAAAATGAAAATTGCGATTGAAAATATCGAAAAAGAGCTGGAGGAGCGTCTTACAACATTGCGTTCGGAAGACCGTTTACTGGAAGCGCAGCGCCTGGAGCAACGGACAAATTACGATTTGGAAATGATGAAGGAAATGGGATTCTGCTCAGGTATCGAAAACTATTCGCGCCATTTAACATTGCGTGAAGCAGGGGCGACGCCGTATACATTACTTGATTACTTCCCGGAAGACTTTTTGCTTGTCGTTGATGAAAGCCATGTTACATTACCGCAAGTACGTGGTATGTATAATGGAGACCAGGCTCGTAAAGGAGTATTGGTTGAGCATGGATTCCGTCTGCCGTCCGCACTCGATAACCGTCCGCTCATGTTTGATGAGTTTCAATCGAAAGTAAGCCAGGCCATTTATGTATCGGCAACACCAGGCCCTTATGAATTAGAGCATACACCGGAAATGGTAGAACAGATTATTCGTCCGACAGGGCTGCTTGATCCGACGATTGATATCCGTCCGATTGAAGGGCAAATTGATGATCTGATCGATGAAATTCATGAGCGAATCCGTCGTAATGAACGGACACTCGTCACGACATTGACGAAGAAAATGTCCGAAGATTTGTCGAGCTATTTAAAAGAAATGGGCTTGAAAGTCGAATACTTGCACTCGGAAATCAAAACGCTGGAACGGATTGAAATTATCCGGGAACTTCGTAAAGGGACATATGATGTGCTGATCGGCATTAACTTATTAAGGGAAGGTCTTGATATTCCCGAAGTATCTCTTGTCGCAATTTTGGATGCGGACAAGGAAGGGTTCCTCCGTTCGGAACGTTCGCTTATTCAAACTATCGGACGTGCTGCGCGTAACTCGAACGGTCATGTCATTATGTATGCCAATAATATGACGGATTCAATGACAAAGGCGATCAGTGAAACAAAGCGCCGTCGTGAAACCCAAATGGCTTACAATGAAGAACATGGTATTACACCGAAAACAATCATTAAAAAGATTCCTGATATTATCCGCGCAACACAAGCTGCGGAACAGGAAGAAACATATATTACAAAAGTGACAGGCGGTAAAAAGCTGACGAAAAAAGAGCTGGAGAAGCTTGTTGCAACATTGCAAGTTGAAATGAAAGAAGCCGCAAAAGCGCTGGACTTTGAACGCGCGGCTGAACTACGTGACATGATATTTGAATTGAAAGCAGAAGGGTGAACAATGTGAAAAATACAGAAATTGTCGTACAAGGTGCACGAGCGCATAATTTAAAAAATATTGATGTCACAATTCCACGCGATAAAATTGTCGTTGTGACAGGGCTTTCAGGTTCCGGTAAATCTTCACTGGCATTCGATACGATTTATGCGGAAGGGCAGCGTCGTTATGTTGAATCATTGTCTGCATATGCACGACAATTTTTAGGACAAATGGACAAGCCGGATGTCGATACAATTGAAGGACTGTCACCAGCGATTTCGATTGACCAGAAGACAACGAGCCGTAACCCGCGCTCAACAGTCGGGACAGTAACGGAAATTTACGATTACTTGCGACTGCTTTTTGCGCGTATCGGAAAACCGTATTGCCCGACACATGGGATTGAAATTACATCGCAGACAGTTGAACAAATGGTTGACCGCCTGATGGAATATCCGGAGCGCACGAAAATGCAGCTGCTTGCCCCTGTTATTGAAGGCAAAAAAGGAACGCACGTGAAGCTGCTTGAAGACTTGAAAAAACAAGGTTTTGTTCGTATCCGTATAAATGGGGAACTGCGTGATCTCGATGATAATATTGAGTTGGATAAAAACAAAAAACATACAATTGAAGTAGTCGTGGACCGTGTTGTTGTAAAAGAGGGCAATGAAACGCGTTTAAGCGATTCCCTAGAAGCAGCACTCAGAATTGCGGATGGACGTGTTCTAGTCGATGTGATCGATCATGAGGAGCTGTTATTCAGTGAGCATCATGCATGTCCAATATGCGGATTTTCGATTGGTGAACTTGAGCCGCGCATGTTTTCGTTCAACAGTCCGTTCGGAGCTTGCCCTACATGTGATGGGCTTGGAAGTAAAGCAAAGGCTGATATCGACTTAGTCATTCACAATTGGGATTTAACATTGCTTGAAAATGCGATAGCACCATGGGAATCCGTATCGTCCAACTATTACCCGCAGCTGTTGGCATCCGTATGCAAACATTACAACATTCCAATGGATGTACTGGTAAAAGATATTCCTAAGGAGAAAATGGATAAAATTTTATACGGTTCTGGAAAAGAGAAAATTCTATTTGAATATACAAATGATTATGGCAGTGTGCATAAGAAAAATATCGAATTTGAAGGCGTCATCGCAAATATCGAACGACGCTTTAAAGATTCCTCTTCAGATTATGTACGTGAGTCGATGCAAAAGTACATGACCGAACAGCCTTGTGCGACTTGTAAAGGGCACCGTCTGAAAAAGGAAACACTCGCAGTGAAAATTAAAGACCAGAACATTTCAGAAGCGACACGCCACTCCATTCAGGAAATGTATGAGTTCTTTAGTTCAGTAGAATTAACAGAAAAAGAACGCCAGATTGCGAATTTAATTATTCGTGAAGTGATTGAACGACTGAAGTTTTTATTGGATGTCGGATTAAATTACTTAACACTTGCACGATCTGCTGGAACATTATCCGGCGGGGAAGCACAGCGTATTCGACTGGCTACTCAAATCGGCTCCCGTTTAACAGGTGTACTTTACATTTTGGACGAGCCGTCAATCGGTCTGCACCAGCGTGATAATGACCGTTTAATTAATACACTTGTAAATATGCGCGACCTCGGCAATACATTAATTATCGTCGAGCATGATGAGGACACGATGATGGCAGCGGACCATTTAATCGATATCGGACCGGGTGCCGGTGTACATGGCGGTCAAGTCATTGCACAAGGGACACCAAAGCAAGTCATGAAGAACAAAGAGTCGATTACCGGCCAATATTTGAGCGGGAAGAAATTTATTCCACTGCCGCTTGAACGCCGTAAATCAGATGGCCGGAAAATAAAGATTAAAGGTGCATCTGAAAATAACTTGAAAAACGTCAGTGTCGATATCCCGCTAGGTCAGTTCATCGCCGTTACAGGTGTGTCCGGTTCTGGTAAATCGACATTAGTGAATGAAATTTTATATAAATCGCTCGCATCAAAACTGAACCGGGCAAAAGTAAAACCGGGCAAGCATAAAACAATAGAAGGTTTAGAACAACTTGAAAAAGTAATTGATGTGGACCAATCGCCAATCGGACGTACACCACGTTCTAACCCTGCAACTTATATTGGCGTATTTGATGATATTCGCGATGTATTTGCTATGACGAATGAGGCGAAAGTGCGCGGCTATAAAAAAGGGCGATTTTCTTTCAACGTAAAAGGCGGACGTTGTGAAGCTTGCCGCGGAGATGGCATTATTAAAATCGAAATGCACTTCTTACCGGATGTTTATGTGCCGTGTGAAGTTTGTCACGGGAAGCGTTATAACCGCGAAACACTTGAAGTAAAATATAAAGATAAAAATATTTCCGATATTTTGGAAATGACGGTAGAAGATGCATTGGAGTTTTTCGGGAACTTGCCGAAAATTCAGCGTAAACTGCAAACGATTGTCGATGTGGGTCTTGGATATGTGAAGCTTGGTCAGCCTGCAACTACATTATCTGGCGGTGAAGCACAGCGTGTGAAATTGGCGTCGGAATTGCACCGTCGTTCAACCGGTAAGTCATTTTATATTTTGGATGAACCAACAACTGGTTTGCATGCCGATGATATTTCCCGTTTGCTGATTGTACTGCAGCGCTTAGTCGAAAACGGTGAGACTGTGCTTGTGATTGAGCATAATCTCGATGTTATCAAAACAGCCGACCATATTATTGATTTAGGTCCTGAAGGTGGCGAAGGTGGCGGTACAATTTTAGCGACAGGTACACCGGAGAAAATAGCCGAAGTGAAGGAAAGTTATACAGGACGCTACTTAAAACCGATTTTGGAACGTGACCGTGAACGTATGGAATCAAGAATTAAAGAAGCGCAGAATAAATAGAATGAAAAACTAAGAGCGCAAACGAAACTTTTCGTCCTCCCTCCTCGTATAATAACTATATACGAAGCAGAGGGAGGAATTTTTTATGCAAGAAGAACGTAAACGCATTTTAAAATTAGTTGAAAGCGGTACAATTACGGCAGAAGAGGCAATTGTATTACTGGAAAAATTGTCGTCGGAAAAGGAATCCACTCCATCACAAGCAGTACCAGTCGAGCAATCGCTTTTTGAAGAAAAGTTTGGGGAAGAGCCGAATAAGGCAGAACCGGTTTTTGAAGAGCAAAAAGAAAAACGTAAAACAACAGGATTTGAAGATATTTTCGGCAAGTCATTTAACGATAAAGAATTCAATAAAAAGATGGACGAGTTCATGGGCGATATTAAACAGGATTTATCGCAATTCAGCACACGCATGACAGGATTGGTCGGCGCAGCATTATCTAAGTTTAAAGAACTTGATATTGATACACCGTTTGGAGAAAAAGTTGAGTTTACTAAAACGTATGCTTACCCTGTAGCTGATGTTAAAGGGGTAGAGCTGGAAATCGCCAATGGTAAAATCGATATCGTACGCGCAGCGGATGAATTAGTTACTGTAAATGTGACAGGGAAAACACCGTTAAAAGGTACAGAAGAAGAAACGATTGCACAGGCAACGGAAAATATGTCGAAGCTGACAAATGACAAATTATTTATCCAGTCTACAAATAAATTTGCACAAGTGAAAGTACAAGTAGCTATTCCAGAGAAACATTATGACGTAGTAATCGCAAAACTATTAACAGGTAGCGTTTCAATCGAACAGGTTGACGCAAAGTTAGTTAAAGCGCGTACACATAACGGGGTAATCCGTCTGGAAAATGCAACATTTGATCATGCGGAACTGCAAACGAGCAACGGTGCAGTAGAAGCCCGTCATATTAAAGGTGAAGATTTGGAAATCGGCACAGCGAATGGACGTATATATGTAGATGGCGAATTAAATGAAGTAGAAGCTGAATCGATGAATGGACATGTTGTCATTACAACAACGAGTGCGGAAGCGCATAAAATCAAGGCTCGTGCTCTGGCAGGTTCAGTAGAAATTTACGTGCCGAAAACAGTGGCACTGGACGGTCAGGTTTACTCGAACTTCGGAAAAGCAGATATCGGTTTAAGTGATGTATTGCTTACGGAAGAAGAAGAGCAATTTCTGTCAAAATCGGTACGTTTCACTAAAGAACTGGAAGGCGCGAAACTCTTGAAATTAGTAGGAGAATCTCGCACAGGTACAGTGTTGGTACGCTATACGCTGCAATAGGCGTAGTATTTTAGCTACAGCTTTCCGGATTTCGTGAAGCTCGAGTGACTAATTCTTTAAAGAAATAAATTCCTTATAAAATCAAGCATCCATTTTCTCGCAAAGAATTTGGGTGCTTTTCATTTTTATTCGAACTTTTTGTTTTCCGCCAAATCTCCAATAAAAAGTCACAAATTGCCACATTCCTACATGGAAAAAGAATTTTTCTAAAAATCTCCCTACAAATACCATAATAATCCAAATAATGAGAAGGGTTTTCAGTGAAATCGTCGAATAATTAAAAATAGTGTAGAGTATTTTATTATATTAAGAACATTTCATACTTTAACATTTATATTACGAAAACCAAAAAATAAGTGTAATTCCATGAAATTTTATGAACAAATGAAATTTTGTAATGTTGTCATGGCGCTCCGGGAGCCTGAAAACGAGACGGGGCTTACATTGAAAAGAAAATGTAATAAAATTTGAGCCTGAAAATGCTATAATGGGTAAGACTAAAATTTAAAATTCTAGATATTGAGCTTAGGTGGTTTCGTGAATGATTGAAATGAATAATGTAGTGAAGAAGTATCCTAATGGGGTCGTCGCCGCAAACGGGATTACGGTTCATATAAAAAAAGGTGAATTTGTGTATATTGTTGGCCCGAGTGGAGCAGGTAAATCGACATTTATTAAGTTGATGTACCGTGAAGAAAAACCGACTTCCGGCGATGTCATCATTAATGGCATTAATTTGAGAACGCTAAAAAATAATCGCGTACCTCATTTACGCCGTCATCTTGGTGTCGTCTTCCAGGACTTTAAATTATTGCCGCGCTTAACAGTGTATGAAAATGTAGCGTTCGCGATGGAAGTAATTGAAGAACAGCCAAGCGTCATCCGTAAACGGGTAATGGAAGTACTTGAACTGGTGGGCTTAAAGCATAAGGTGAGAATGCTGCCGAATGAGCTGTCAGGTGGAGAACAGCAGCGTGTAGCAATTGCCCGCTCGATTGTAAACCGTCCGAAAGTGATGATTGCGGACGAGCCTACAGGAAATTTAGACCCGGAAACATCGTGGGAAATTATGAATATTTTTGAGGAAATTAATCGCCAAGGTACGACGATTTTGATGGCAACACATAACCGTGAAATCGTAAATACTGTGCGTAAAAGAGTTATTGCAATTGAAGGCGGAATGATCGTCCGTGATGAGTACGGAGGTGACTACGGCTATGAAAACTAGAACAATTGCCCGTCATTTCCGTGAAAGTTTTAAATCATTAGGCCGTAACAGCTGGATGACACTGGCTTCCATCAGTGCTGTAACGGTTACATTATTATTGGTCGGTGTATTTGCTGCGATTATGATGAATTTAAACAAAGTCGCTTCCGATTTGGAAAACGATGTTGAAATTCGTGTCATGATTGATATTATTCCGGAAGCGGAAGAAGCAAAATTGGCTGAAGAGCAGCTTCTTGACGAGATTCATAATATGCCGGATGTCGAGGAAGTTACATATTCTTCTAAAGAACAAGAATTAAGTAAGTTAATCAAAGATTTTGGTGATGAATTAAGTTTATTCGAACAGAACAACCCGTTATATAATGTGCTGTATGTCAAGGCTGTCGATCCTTTGAAAACAGCTGATGTCGCCAAGCAGATTGATAGCTTAGACAATACTTTTGAAGTAAAATATGGCGAGGGTAAAGTAGAAAAACTATTTAACTTTTTAGAAATCGCTCGTAATGTTGGACTCGTATTAATTTTAGGACTGCTGTTTACAGCGATGTTCTTAATCTCTAATACCATTCGCATTACGATTATTGCACGTAAAGATGAAATTGAAATTATGAAGCTTGTAGGGGCTACAAATTCTTTCGTCCGCATTCCATTTGTATTGGAAGGAATGTGGCTTGGTTTGATTGGATCTATTATTCCAGTCGCAGCCGTTACAATTGCTTATTACAATATTTATGATTTATTGGCACCTCGATTAAAAGGGGAATTGTTCCAAATGTTAGAAGTAACACCACTTATGTACCAGGTGAACGGATTAATCATCTTCATCGGGATGTTCATCGGTATATGGGGAAGTTTCATGTCAGTTCGTAAGTTTTTAAAAGTATAACTTCTTTCAGCGACTGTCACACATTGCCAAGGCAACATTGACAATGACGAAAATATTGGGAAGTGGCTCGTTTTTTACATCTTAGAGAGACAAAAAGAGCCACTATTACCCATGCATTTAGGGGGAAAAGTTTTTGAAGAAGCTAACGACGCGTTCATTTAAAACCATTGCAGCAATACTTGCGCTAGTACTATTTGTTCAAATACCGGCAGCATCCGCAGCATCATTAAGTGAACTGAAAAAAGAGCGCAGTCAACTCGAAGCAGAAAAGAAATCAATTAATAAATCACTCGAACAAAAAACAAACGAGATTCAAACAAATCAAAACAGACAGCAAAAAATCATTTCGCAGCTGGAGCAACTGGGTGCAAAAATTAATGAAACGAATCATAGTATTGCCGTTGTCGAATTGGATATTGAAATTGCAAACGAAGAGATTTCTATTTTAGAAGATGAAATCGCAGAATTAAAAGAGAAGATTGAGCAACGTAATGAACTATTGCGTGAGCGTGCACGGGCGATTCAGTCATCAGGTACAGTTAGTTACCTTGACGTCCTGCTTGGAGCAAATAGTTTCGTAGACTTTATCGATCGTTTTTCTGCTGTAAGCACACTTATGGACGCTGACCGTCAAATTATGCGTGAGCAAAAGGAAGACCAGGAAAAACTTGAAGTTCAAAAGCTGGAGCTTGTGAAGACGAAAGAAGAGCTTGAAGCGAATAAAGCGAAATTGAAAAGTTTGATGGCTTCTTTAAACCAACAAAAGAAAGAAAAGAAACAGCTAGTAGCAGAGCTTGAAAAAGAAGAAGCGAAACTACGATCTGAGAAAACAGAACTGAAAGCAGAGTACGATGATAAGGTAGAATTAAGTAAAGAGCTGGAAGAGAAGTTTCTTAAAGAACAGCGCCGATTAGCGGAAGTTGCCCGTCAAAAGGCATTGGAAGCTGCGGCTGCTAAAAAGAAACAACAAAACAGTAGCAGCAGCAATAGTACTGTAAGTTCCGGAAACTTGCCGGTTGTTTCTTCAGGACATTGGACAAGACCTGCAGCGGGCCGTTTTACATCAGGGTTCGGTGGGCGTGATATTGGACCAATCGGAAGTAAAAATCACTTAGGAATTGACATTGCCAACTCAATCGGAACACCGGTTGTTGCAGCAGCGGATGGTGTTGTTTCCTATGTTGGTTCGATGAATGGTTACGGGAATGTTGTAATGGTTACTCACTCGATTGAAGGACAATTATTCACGACAACGTATGCCCATTTAAGCGGATTTAATACGAGTGTTGGAGCATCTGTTTCAAAAGGTCAACAAATTGCAAGACTTGGGAATTCAGGTAACTCAACTGGACCTCATGTACACTTTGAGATCCATGTCGGTGAATGGAACGGCAGTCGTTCAAACGCCGTCAACCCATTAAACTATATTTCACTGTAAGTTATATAAAAGGCAAAACTTTAATTATTAAAGTTTTGCCTTTTTCGTTTGAATAATTATCTAAAAGTTATGATAATGTACTAATAGGAAGAAATGTGGGGTGAAGTTGATGAAGAAAAATGTTGGAGTCGGTATTATTTTAGTGCTTGTCATCACGATGCTTGGCACTTACATAAAAGCTGAAATCGATCAAAGTACTGCAATCAACGAGCATGCATTAGGGAAAGAAGTTGAACTGGATGAAGAAGTCGGCCTCGAAAAAGGTCAGTTTGCACCGGATTTTACATTATATAATTTACAGGGCGAGCCGTTGACACTTTCGGAGCTGAGAGGGAAGCGTGTCGTACTGAATTTCTGGGCAACCTGGTGTCCGCCATGTGAAGCTGAAATGCCGCATATGCAAAAATACTACGAAAAATACCGTGAAGAAGACAATGTGGAAATTGTCGGTGTCAATATGACGTACGCAAACGAAAAGCTGGAGCGTGTAGAGCAGTTTCTAAAAAGTTATGACATCACCTTCCCAATCGTACTGGAACAAACTGAAGCTGTTGCCTATCAATATGAAATTATGACGATGCCAACAACATACATGATTGATACTTCAGGGAAAATACAAAAGCAAATAATTGGTCCACTCGATTTGGATGCATTGCGGGAAAATGTCATTCAACTAGATTAAGTGCAGGAATTGAGACGATTTGGATCAGGAACCTTAAAATATCTTCACTTTAGGACGTTTAAATTCGACTTTATAAGTATGAAACTTTCATTCGCTTCATAAATTTTATGGAACGGAGGAGAACTCGTGCGGAAAAGTCGGATTTTTTTATTAGTAGTTGCGATGGTGTGTATCGGAATAATTGTTTATGGTGTAATGAAAATCAAGGCGCAGCCACAGGAGGAACAGGCGAGTTTTGCGGTAGTCAATGAACTGCATCAGTTAATCACGAGCGAATCAGTTTATGATGTCAACTCTGAAAAATTGGTGGAGGGTGCATTGCGAGGGATGGCAAATGCAATAAATGACCCTTATAGTACTTATTATTCGGAGCAGGAAGCAGCATTACATAAACAGACGCTCGCAAGTGAACGAATCGGTATCGGTGTTGAATTGGCAGATGCGAATGGCAAGATTATCGTTGTAGCTCCTATTAAAGCTTCACCTGCAGAAAAAGCGGGCATTCGACCATTGGATGAGCTTATACAAATTAATGAAGTAAGACTTGACGGAAAGTCTATGGGGGAAGTTCGTAAGCTGATGTATGGTAAAGAAGGGGAAGCCGTGGAACTTGTCATTTATCGACCGGAACTGGACCAGCATTTAAAGTTGGTCGTGAAAAGAGAACGTTTGAAAAATGATACGGTGGAAGCTGAAGTTCTCGAAGTAGAAGGAAGAAAACTTGGCTATATAACGATCAATCTATTTGGTGAAAAAACAGCAGAAGAATGGAAAGAGGCTCTTGATGGAGTGATGAAGGAGGAAGTAGAAGGGTTAATCATTGATGTGCGGGACAATCCAGGTGGCTATTTACATAGTGTTGCCCAAATGATGAGCATGTTCGAGCAAAAAGAAAAAATCTTTGCGTATATGCAAAATCATGACGGTGTAACAGAGCCACTGAAAACAAAGGAAGTGGAACAGTTCCAGCCTTACGTGAATTGGCTGCGTGACACACCTTTAACACTTATCCAAAATGAAGGAAGCGCATCAGCTAGTGAAGTGTTTGCCGGTGCCCTACAGGACTGGAAACGTTCGGTCATTATTGGGGTGACGAGCTTCGGTAAAGGAACGGTCCAACAAACATGGGATCTTCAAAATGGCGGAGAAGTAAAATTGTCGACGAATAAATGGCTTACTCCTTCGAAAAAGTGGATCCATGATGTAGGGATTGAACCGGATGTCGAAGTGACACAGCATCCGCTTTACAGTGTAGAAACAAAAATACTGAAAGGCCGCTTTGAAGAGGGAGAATACAGTGAAGAAGTTGCCTACAGCCAGCGTATTTTAAGTGAACTCGGCTACAGCATCAGCCGAACAGATGGATTCTTTGATAAGGATACAGCACAGGAAGTGGAAAGCTTCAGGAAAAAGCATGATATTGCAGAAGGAAGCTATATGGATGAAGTGTTTTTCCATGAATTAACAGAAGAACTGCAAACATTCAAACAGTCAAAAGTAAATGACATGCAACTGCAGATGGCGATCAGTTATATTATGCATCAGTTTGAGTGATGGACAGTGTAAAACATATTGAGGGCTTGTTTCATAATGAAACGGGCTTTTTTTATATGATAAACATAAAAATGATCTGAAGAATATCCAATTTATTTAACTCACCCGTAGATTTTCAATTTTCCCGACAACGCCTTTATTTTATTTCCGGTACAAATGGGACTACGCATTACGGAAAGGATTTGGTACAATTATTCGTACGGTAGGTGAGAATATGGATGGAACAATTTTGATTGAAATTTTAAAAGGGATTGGCCGATTTTTTATAAATCCTTTGTTTTATGTCGCCATCATTTCCGCAGTTTATTTAGGATATCGCCGAGTGAAGCGCGAACGAAGGTATTTTAACCGACGGATACTAGGTGGCTGGTCCGAGCTGAAAAATATGCTTGCGATGGGTTTTATGCTGTCCGTTATTATTTCCTTATTTAGTCTTGTAATAGGCTTAACAGTATCACTCGAATTATTGACAATTGTTTTTATTGTAAGTTTCGTAGGTTTACTCATTTATATGTATCAATTATTATCGCCAGCGATTGTGATGGCGGTTGCTTTTTGTGGAATCGTTTGGATGCAATGGCAAGATTGGTCATATACAATCGGAACACTCGAATTGGCAGGCAGAAATGTTACAAATGATCTTGTTATGACAATTCCGATGATGACGGGGCTCTTACTCATGGCGGAAGGAATTTTAATTCGCCGGTATGGTGCCCGTTTTGCTTCACCGATTGTGGAGAAAACAAAGCGTGGATTAAATGGGATAGGCTATTTCAGTAAGCAGCTTTGGGTTTTACCTGTCTTTACGATTATTCCAGGTGAAGGCATTCAAAACTTTGCGCCTTATTGGCCACAATTTACGATCGGAGCAGAACAGTTTTCGATCATTGTTTTCCCGTTTATTATCGGATTCCAGCAGATGGTCCGCCAAAAGTTGCCGATGAATGTGTATCCGCAAATGGGACGTTCGATTATTATGATAGGACAATTTGTGCTGGTCGTCGGATTAGCCGCTTATTTCCTGCCGATACTAGGTGCAGCTGCATTAGCATTAGGTGCAATTTCCCGTACAATTATCGGTATTCATTATAGTCGCTCAGAGGACCGCAACAGTTATGCTGTTGTACGCAGTGATAAAGGTGTAATGATCGCCGGCATTTTACCAGATTCGCCTGCTGAGAAAATGGGACTTGCCGCAGGTGAAATTATTAAACGTGTAAATGGACAAGATGTTTTTACAGAAGAAGATTTGTACAAAGCATTGCAGATTAATGCTGCCCATTGTCGCTTGGAAGTGCTTGATCATTCAGGCGAATTGCGTCTAGCCCAGCATGTTGTCCATCGAGATGATAACCATAAAATTGGATTATTAGTTGTTAGTTAATTTCAAAAGAATCTCGTTAAGACGAGGTTCTTTTTTTTGATGAAAACGGGTATAAAGAAATTATGTTAAGATTAAATTGTACTAGACAACATTGTGTAGCTTCAGGAATTTTTATCGTTTTTGGTAGGGGTGAGCTGTTATGTTAGATTGGATGACAATCGATAATATTGAAACAATTGTAGAAAAATATAAACTGTTAGGTCCGTTTTTCGGCATCTTTTTAACGTTCCTGGAATCATTTATCCCTGTATTGCCGCTGTTTGTAATCATCATCGCCAATGCTGCAGCTTACGGGTTATTTTGGGGGTTTTTACTGTCATGGCTAGGAACGGTCGCAGGCTCCTACATGTTCTTTTTCATGATTCGCATGTTTGGGAAGTATCGTCTTTTCCGTCGGATTAAAGAACAGAAACAAGTGAAAAAACTGATTAACTGGGTGGACATTAGAGGATTTACACCATTGTTTGTGCTGCTGTGCCTGCCATTTACACCAGTTGTCGTTGTCAATACGGTCGCGGGATTATCCAATATAAAAAAGAAATATTATTTTTTGACACTCCTTATTTCAAAACCGATCTTGATCTTCTTGATTAGCTATTTAGGCAGTGATCTACGTGATATTTTAACCTCTCCTGGAAAACTTATTATTTCAGCTGTGATTATTTTAATTATTTGGGGAATCGGCAAATTGATCGAACACATTTTAAATAAGCGTGTGGAAAGAGATTTGCGTGAGATTGGAAAATTACGAAAACATAAATAAAAATGCTTCAGTCTTGTCTTTTAACAAATTGTGAAAAGACAGGGCTTTTTTGTATGATGGCAATTAATGCGCGAACATGCATTCTTATATTATAATAGAAGAAAGAAATAGAAGTGAGGTGGGAATTGTGACGTTACGAGTTATAACAGGACGGGCAGGCACGGGGAAAACGACTTTGATACACCGTGAAATAGTCAATGATTTAAAAACAAATATATTTGGACATCCAATTTTTATATTAGTTCCTGACCAAATGTCGTTTACAACAGAATATGAGCTGACGACGAACTATGACATTGAAGGAATGATGCGTGCACAGGTTATGACATTCAAACGGCTGGCCTGGTTTGTGCTGCAAAATGAAGGAGGTATCGCCCACGAACGTATTGACGGCACAGGGTACCGCATGCTGTTACGACGTATTTTGGAAGAACATCAGGAAGAGTTCCTATTATTTAAACGCGCGGCAGGTAAACCCGGTTTTACGAAAGAAGTCGAGCAGATTTTAAAGGAATTCAGCCAATATCATATCGATGTGGAAACAATCGAGCCATTGATCGAGTCATTAAGATTAAATGGGGCAAGTGAAGTACTGCTTCATAAATTACATGACCTGAATATTATTTTAAAGCAGCTGCATGAACGGATCGGGACAGATTATATTGATGGCGATGGCTATTTCCCGCTGTTAATTGAACGTATTCCGAAAATGGAAAGCTTGCGCAATACCGATATTTATCTGGACGGGTTTGTTTCGTTTAATGGACAGGAATTTGCCATTTTAAAAGAGCTGCTTATTTATGCGAAGAGTGTCACAATTGTGCTCCCGATGGAAGACCCGCAAATGGATCTACTGGAAGGCTCGGTATTTTACAGAGCTGCGATGACGTATGACAAAATAAAGAATGAGCTGCAAAAGTTACGATTCGAACGAGGAATTGATATTGAAGAGGAGCCGCGTGTTCATTTAGAAGTAAACTACCGTGCGACAAATCGGGACTTGCTCCATATTGAACATTGCTTCGACAAAATTACCGATAGACCAGTCGAATCAACGGGGCACACGAAAATATTGGAAGGCGTAAATCCGCGCGCAGAAGTGCAAGGTATTGCCCAGGAAATTAAACAGCTCGTTCTGGAAAAGGGGCTGCGTTATAAAGATATCGGGATTATGTACCGTCAGGCAGATGTATATGATGCGATTATCGGAACGACCTTTAAACAGTATGAAATTCCGTTTTTCTCAAATGAGAAGCGGGCAATGCTTTATCACCCGCTTATCGAATTTAGTCGATCTGTACTGGAAATTATCACAACTAACTGGAAATACGAACCGATTTTCAGAAGTATAAAAACAGATCTGTTCTTCCCATATGGAGCCAACTTAGTCGCGATGAGAGACAGAGCGGATATTTTGGAAAACTTCGTCATTGCGAAAGGGATTGTTCATGACCGTTGGATGAAAGAGGAAGTATGGCATTACCGCCGCTTTAAATCACTGGAAAAAGTAAACGCGGTTCAGACAGAAGACGAGCTGGAGCATGAACAGCTTTTGAAATCGGTACGTGACTTAATCCGTGAACCGGTACTGGCATTGCAGAACCGGTTGAAAGGCAAAAAGACAGGCCGTGAAATTGTCGTTGCACTGTATGAATTTATGGAGCAGCTTGATATTTATAAAAAGCTGCTAAAAATGCAGGAGCAGGAAGAGCAGTCCGCTTCATTGCATCAGTCATTGGAGCATGAGCAGGCGTGGAATGGCTGGATTTATATTCTGGAGCAGTTTGACCTGATGTTCGGCGATAAAGTTATGCCGTTGGAAGAAGTTGCGCAAATTTTGGATGAAGGTTTTGAAACACTTGAATTTGCAAGTGTACCGCCAACATTGGATGAAGTGACCGTTTCGACTGTCGAGTTTGCACGATTTGATAATAAAAAGGCGATTTTCGTAATTGGTGTCAATGATGGGGTGTACCCGATGCGTATGGAAGCGGGAGGTCTGCTGTCTGATGATGAGCGTGAAACATTTGAAAAAATCGATGTGGAACTTGCACCAGGTATAAAAAGCAGGCTTCTGCAGGAAAGCTTCCTCTTTTACCGGGCAATTTCTTCATCGACACAATATTTATATATTACGTATGCAAATGCAGATGAGGAAAGTAAAAGCAAACTGCCATCACTTTATATTAACCGCCTTCACAGCATGTTTGAAATGACGGAAAACCGCGGCACACCAGATGAACAATCGGTTCGTACACTGCCGCATCGGAAAATTGCGATGGACCCGCTTGATGAGTTCCAAAAAGACAATGTGCTCAATTATATACAGCACCCATCACCAGCAATTGGCTTCTTAATGACCCAGCTGAAGCAGGCGCAGCACGAGCGACGTCCACTTACCGAAGAATGGGCAGCATTAAAAGCTTTTTACGAACGGGAACAGCGCTGGAAAGATGTGCTGAATGTCGTGGAAAAACCTTTATATACGACAAATGAAGCGGAGCCTCTAACGGAAGAAGTAGCGACAGCATTGTATGGCGAAGATTTCTTGGCGAGTGTGTCGCGTATCGAACGCTTTTACAGCTGTCCGTATTCGCATTTTGCGTCCTACGGGCTGAAACTGCAGGAGCGTACAGAATTCAAGCTGGAAACGTTCGCGATGGGCGATCTGTTCCATGAGGCGATCCGGACGATTTTATCAGAGAAAGAGGCATCGATTCCGCTCACAACATATGTAGCGTGCTATAAAAAAGCGGATGAAACGATTTCAAAACTGGCGGATTATTTCTCTTACAGTATTCTGAAGAGCAGTCACCGTTTCGAATATATTAAAACAAAGCTTGTGAAAATTGTTGCCCGTACGATTTATGCGCTCATTAATCAAAGTGAGCTGTCGAAGTTTAAAGCGATTGCTCATGAAAAGCCATTTGGGAAGCGCGACGATAAAAATACGGAACAGGATGACCGCAATCCGCTGGAAGCACTGAAAATTGATTTGGAACATAACCGGAAAATGTATGTACGCGGGCAAATTGACCGGATCGATGCATATAAAGATGCGGAAAACCTGTATTTGCGTGTCATCGATTATAAATCTAGCGGCCGTAAGCTCGATTTTACAGAAGTATATAACGGGATTTCACTGCAGCTGTTGACGTATTTGGATGTAGCGATGAAAAATATCCCGATAATCGCACGCGAAGGAAAGTTCATCCAGGACTTATCGGAGCTGGAAAATATCATTGTCCAGGCGGCAGGGATGTTCTATCTCCATGTGCATAATCCGCTTATTCCGACAGAGGACTATGAGCAGTATGAGCGTGTGGAAAGTTTACGTCAGGAGAAGTTCAAGTTAAGCGGCTATATGGTAAAAGATGTGGAAGTGGCACAGTTGATGGACAAGTCACTCGAGCCGAGTAAAACATCGATTATTGTGCCGGCAGCGTTTAAAAGCGGCGAGAATCCGGAATTTAACAACCGTTCATCAAAAGTGATTGAACAGGACCAGATGGAAAACCTGCAGGAATTTGTACACTATAAATTCCGTCAAGCGGGCAATGAGATTTACCGCGGAAATACGGAAATTAAACCGTACAGCCTAGGGAATCAAAAGGCTTGTACGTATTGCAGCTTTAAATCGGTTTGCCAGTTCGACCAGTCGGAAACCGGCAACAGCTATAATGAAATAAAAAAACAGCCGGAACAGGAAGTATTCGAAAATATTAAAAAGGTGGTATGTGCAGATGACAATTCCAGTGAAGCCGAATGATGTTCAATGGACAGATGTGCAGTGGAAAGCCATCTATGCATCCGGTCATGACATATTAGTATCGGCAGCGGCCGGTTCGGGAAAAACGGCCGTATTGATCGAGCGACTGATTCAAAAGATGTTAGCGCCTGAAGACAAGCGCATTGATGTAGATGAGCTGCTCGTCGTAACGTTTACAAATGCCTCGGCTGCGGAAATGCGTAACCGTATGGCAGAAGCGCTTGAAAAGGAGCTTGCCCAAAATCCGAACAACCAATTTCTTCGCCGTCAGTTAAGTTTACTGAACAAAGCACAAATCTCTACATTGCATTCATTCTGTTTATCGATTTGCCGTGAATATGCATACACGATAGACCTGGACCCAGGTTTCCGTCTGGCAAGTACGGAGGAAGCTTCATTATTACAGGATGATGTGCTGATGGATGTGCTTGAAAAGGCATACCGCGGTGATATGGAGGCATTGTTCACGAAAGAGGAGCTTTATACATTAATCGACAGCTTTGCGTCTGACCGCAGTGACCAGGCGATTGAGCTGTTGCTGCAGGAAATGTATAAAGTATCGCGCGTACAGCCAAACCCGTATGAGTGGCTGCGTGCATTGCCGGAAAAATATAATATTGATCCGGAAAGTCCAATTGATGAACTGGTCATTGCGCAGGAAGTCCGCCCGTTTATTATCGGGAGCCTGAGAGAAATTGCCACTCGTCTTGAAAAAGGATTGCAAATTGTGTCCGTTACACCAGCGTTAGAGAAAAATAAGCCATTGTTTGAAGCTGAATATACAGGGGTTATGCATGTACTCAAGGCAATGGAAGAAGGTTCATGGGAACAGGCATATGAGCTGATTCCAGCTGTTGAGTTCGGACGGATCAAGCCATTGACGAAAAAGGATACCGAGGAAGATAAACAATATTATGCGGTGGCGAAAAATCATCGTGATACGGCAAAAGAAATGCTGTCTGATTTAAAGGAAACATTTTTTGCACGCCATCCAAAGTTGTATGTACAGGAAATGGCGGCGACAAAGCCTATTTTGGAAACGCTCGTAAAACTGACGATTGAATACAGTGAAGCGTTTAAAAAGGCGAAGCAGGAGCGTGGCCTGCTTGATTTTTCGGATTTGGAGCATTATGCACTGGAAATTTTGACGGATGAAGAAAGTACGTCAAATCCCCCTCTGCCATCTGATGTCGCCTTGAATTTCCAGAAGCGTTTCAAAGAAGTGCTTGTCGATGAGTATCAGGACGTCAATTTTTTGCAGGAAACAATTTTACAGCTTGTGAAAAATGGCGGGGAGCAGGACGGGAATATGTTTATGGTTGGCGATGTGAAACAAAGCATCTACGCGTTCCGACTTGCAGAGCCACGTCTTTTCCTAGATAAATATAAGCGATTTGAAGAAGACCCGTCCGGAACAGGAATGAAAATTGACTTGAATGCCAATTTCCGTAGTCGTTCGGAAGTGCTGGAAGGTACGAACTATGTGTTTGAACAAATTATGGATGAAGAAGTCGGTGAAATTGCATACGATGAACAGGCAAAACTGAAGTTCGGGGCGAGCTATGATGAACAGCAAGTACCGATTGAATTAGTCTTACTGGAAGGTGATTCAAAAGCGCAAATCATTCCGGGAAGCGAAGAGGGTTCAGAGGAAGAGAGCATCAGCTCAGCACAGCAGGAAGCGCGCTACATTATACAGCGCATCCGTGATTTAGTCGATCGTGGTGGACAAGTATACAATCCGAAAACGAAATCGATGCGCCCTGTCAGCTACCGCGATATTGTCGTATTGATGCGTTCGCGTACATGGTATACGACTTTTGCGGAGGAATTCAAATTGGCCGGCCTTCCGCTCTATGCCGAAACGGACGGCGGTTATTTTGAATCGCTAGAAGTCATGATTATGATTAACACGTTAAAAGTCATCGACAACCCGTATCAGGATATTCCGCTGGCGTCTGTACTGCGTGCTCCGTTTATCGGGTTAACTGAAAATGAACTGGCAAAAATCCGTTTAATTAATGGAAAAGTCCCTTTTTATGAAGCGTTAAAACAATATAAAGAAGAGGCAACGGGTGACATGCCAATTGAAACTGAAGCTAAGCTTGATAAGTTCTTTACGATGCATCAGAAATGGCGCCAGTTTTCCCGTCATGGGGCATTGGCTGATTTAGTATGGCAAGTGTATTTAGATACGAATTATTATGAAATGGTCGGCGCGATGGCGAACGGCAAGCAGCGACAGGCGAACTTACGGGCACTGCATGACCGTGCATTAAGCTATGAAAAATCGTCATTCCGCGGATTATTCCGCTTCCTGCGTTTTATCGACCGCATAAGTTCGCGCGGAGACGATTTAGGGATTGCGAAATCAACAAGTGAAGCCGATGATGTCGTGACATTGCTTACAATCCATAAATCAAAAGGGCTTGAATATCCGGTCGTGTTTGTAGCGGGGATGAGCCGGACTTTCAATACAAAAGACTTAGGCAGCCGCTATATTTTCGATCAGGATTTCGGTTTGGCGATTAAATCGGTCAATCCGGATTTAAATATCATTTCGACCTCTTTGCCGCATTTATATGTGAAGGAGAAAAAGCTGGCGAAAATGAAGGCGGAGGAAATGCGTGTTTTATATGTTGCGATGACTCGTGCAAAGGAACGACTTATTTTAGTCGGTTCGATTAAAGACTGGGAGAAGCAGAAGGAAGAATGGGCATTTTATCAGGAGCTGGAGGAGACGGTGCTTCCTGCATACATTCGTTCAAAAGCGAACAGTTATTTAAGCTGGGTCGGTCCGGCTGTTGCCCGACATAATGATTTCCTGTTTGCCGATTACGGCTATTCGAATGAAGCGGCAACAACAGAAAAGTGGACAGTCCGCATTATTCCAAACCGCGACTATTTGCTTGCCAATGAAGCGGAAACGGTAGAGCAGGAAGTGGTTGAACAGGCTGTGAATGAAGAGCTGGTGGAGCTGCTGACAAAACGCTTTACAACACCATACCCGTATGCAAATGCGGTGTCGAAAAAATCGAAAACGTCGGTGTCAGAGCAAAAGCGTCTCGAAAGTTTGCAGCAAATGGAAGAAGAGCAGCTTTACAATATGGAAGCGAAGCGCTACGTAAAAACCGATGTACCAAGCTTTATGCTGAAAGGGAAAAAAGAACGTAAACTTTCCGCAACCGAAGTCGGTACAGCTGTCCATGCCGTTATGCAGCATATCCCGCAGCAAGGATTTGCATCGATTGAAGAGACAAAACAGTATATCCAATCACTCGTAGAACGTCAGCTTCTGCAGAAAATTGAAGCAGATGCGGTTTCGGCAGAAAAGGTATTCGCCTTTTTTGAAACAGAAATAGGTGGGCGTTTTAAAAAAGCGAAACAAGTGCTGCGTGAAGAACCATTTACACTTAGTTTGAAAGATCAGGAAGGGGACGCCCAAATTATTCAAGGTGTCATCGACTGTATTTTTGAAGATGAACAGGGGAACTGGGTACTTCTTGATTATAAAACGGACTATATCGAACAATATTTATTAGGCGATTTTGAGAAAATTAAACAAAAAATGACAAAGTCGTACCAAATTCAATTAAACTATTATCAGCATGCTGTCCAATCAATTAAGCGTATTCAAATAAGTGAACGCATTTTATATTTATATAGTATTGGACAAGAAGTGAAAATAGATTAGGGGGATTTGACGGTGGATTTTCGCCCAGTAGGTACGAAAGAGCGTGTTGCGACACTCGATATATTGCGTGGGGTAAGTTTGCTCGGCATTCTATTAGTGAATATGTTTGGATTTTACTTACCAATGCCGCATATAGCGGATTTAGGAAGCTGGTTTAACGAAGTGCAGGATATCATACTCCAGCAGCTTTTGGATATTTATGTACAAAGTAGCTTTTATCCGTTATTTTCTATGCTGTTCGGGTATGGACTAGCTATGCAATATATTAAAGCAAAGGAGACGGGCGCCGATTTTTACCGGTTTGCACCGAAGCGTCTCATTTTGTTGTTTTGCATCGGGATGTTTCATGCAGTTGTTATTTGGTGGGGCGATATTTTAGCGACGTACGCGTTTTGCGGTGTATTTTTAATCGCGCTTATTCGGTTAAAGGCAAAATGGCTCCTGCTTATAGCGATTGCGGTTAATGCTTTGTATCATGGTTTTAATTTAAGTTTATATGTTGCGGCAGGCTTTTTTACGGCATCAACGGATAGTTTTTCTGTCGATATTGAAGCAATTCAAAGTGCCTTAACAGCATACGGTATCGGGAACTGGACAGATGCATTTATGCAGCGTCTGGATGATTTATCGATTCAGATGGGTGTCATGATGTGGATTTCGTCTTTATTTACGATATTACCTTATATGCTGTTTGGCGCAGCACTTGCGAAATGGCGTCTCATCGAGCAAGCGAAAGAAAAAATCGCTGTTTGGATCATTCTGGCTGTAGCTGGTATTGGCGGTGGACTTTATATGAAGAGCTTGCCAATTGCCGGTGACCAAACATTCGGCAATGAATACTTGCAAGTTTACATTGGCGGACCGATGCTGGCGATAGGCTATATGGCAGTCATCACATTGCTGACACAATTGCCGGTCATTGTGAAACTGCTGTCGCCAATTGCAAAGGCTGGCCGTATGTCTCTTACGCTCTATCTGATGCAGTCCGTCATTTGTACGGTACTGTTCTACAATTGGGGATTCGGTTTATATGGAAAAGTAGATGTGCAGATGGGGATTTATATGGCGGTCGGAATTTTCGTCATCCAAGTACTGTTTGCAGAAATCTATTTCTCAAAATATAAACAAGGGCCGATTGAAGCGTTGCTGAAAAGATTTACTTACGGCAAACCCGCAGAACGTAAATCGTGAACAAAGAATACGGAATTGTAAAAAGTTTTATGCGCCGAACGCTTAGTTTTACGTATTAAGTCCCTTTTTGTCAGAAAAGTAAGGCAATTGTTTTTATTTTAATGTATGATGTAAAAAAACAGAAGGAGTGCTCCACGTTATGAAATTGTTATCATTTAAAGTAAACGAACAAGTAAAGTTTGGCCCAAAAGTAAAAAAAGAAGAGGCAGTTTGGGATGTTATCGAAATCCAAAACCAACTTAATGTACTAAAAGACTTTCCGAAAACAATTATTGACGGGATTGCACATGGCTATGAATTTGTTGAGCAAGTTCGTAAATTAGTAGAGGCAGCTCAGAATCATGAAGATGGTGCTCAGTTCAAACTGGCTTATTCTGATATTGAGTGGCTGTCGCCAGTTCCTCGTACACCGAAAAATATTTTATGTGTTGGTAAAAATTACAGTGATCATGCCCGTGAAATGGGTGCAGAAAAGGCACCGGAACATATCGTTGTCTTCACAAAGTCACCAACTGCAATTGCCCCGGATGAATCAACATTACCTGTGCATGCAGATGTGACGGATTCTCTTGATTATGAAGGAGAGTTGGCTGTCGTAATCGGCAAGCGCGGAAAAAATGTTCCAAGAGCAATGGCATTTGATTATGTGTTCGGCTATACAATTGCCAATGATCTTACAGCCCGTGATGCACAGGAGAAGCATAAACAGTTCTTCTTAGGCAAGAGCTTGGAAGGCAGCTGTCCAATGGGGCCGTATTTAGTAACAAAAGATGAGATTCCTGATCCGCATGCATTGTCCATTGTGACGAAAGTAAATGGTGAAGTACGTCAAAACGGTTCGACAAAAGATATGCTGTTTTCCGTTTCCGAAATTATTGAGACAGTTTCTAAATATGTCACATTAGAGCCAGGCGATGTTATTTTAACAGGTACGCCGGCCGGAGTCGGAAAAGGGATGAACCCGCCGCAATTTTTAAAAGCAGGCGATGAAGTGAAAATTGCAATTGAAGGAATCGGGACTTTAGCAAACCGATTTGCTTGATGAAATTAGGATATTCATAGCTGCAGATTGCTAGATTCGCTATTAATAGGGCAGTAGATTTTCTGGTATAGGGAAATCTACTGCTTTTTTGCGGAAAAGTTTCATTTTTTTATGACAACTCATAGAACACTTGGCAGATTCAATTGAATTTAAAGGGCTTTACATGGTAGGATATTGGCTGTAGAGAATAAATAGAAGAGGTGGAAAAATCGTGGATTTCTTAACTAGTACGACACATATGCACATCACGACTTGGGTAATAGCATTAATATTATTCTTTATCGCTGCATTATCCGGCAAAAAGATGAAAGCAGTACACATGATTTTACGTGTAATGTATATTTTAGTAATCGTTACAGGGTTGTCTTTATTCCTGGAATGGCGCGACAAGATTTCTGAAAGCGGCATGAACTATGATATGAAAGTTTTATTTGGTATTTTAGTAATCGGCTTTATGGAAATGGTGCTAGTACGCAAAAACAAAGGCAAATCTGTCAACATGTTCTGGGTACTATTCGGTATCGTTCTATTAATCACATTATACTTAGGCTTAAGCATGGGTATCGGTGTAAACTTCTAATAAAGGTTGAAGCGTGTAAAAAGTGGAGGTGGCTTTTTACACGCTTTTTTGTATGGTGTAAGGGCAGCGGTGAGAGGTTCTACATTATCTCCGGAAATTTCTACATTCGTCGCAAATCTTTCTCCTTTAAGGGAGAATTGTTCCACATTAGATTCAAGTTGTTCTACTTTTCCGGCCCATCGTTCTTCATTTCACCCCCAAAGTTCTAATATCCCCGGAAGTTACTACGAAAACTTCTACTAAAAGACACCCCGCTACCAATTTCTAACATTCTATAATAATCCATACACATTTTTGTCACGTATTTGCCGAATTTCCTATAAATAACTTTTTAAGCTAGCTACGTTTGTACCTTTTTTGGTAAAATGACGTTGGACTGTATATGAAAGAGAGGGAAATGAATGGGATTTAATAAATGGTTTCGTACATTGGCTGCGGGTGTGCTGCTTTCGACTTCATTGTCAGTTGCTGCTGTTGCAAATGCGGAAAAAGAGCGTACGATTGCAGATGAAAGTATATATGACGTTTTAGTGGACCGTTTCTTTAATGGTACCGGTAAAAATGATGATGATACAGTAAATACACAGGACCCGATGATGTTTGCAGGCGGGGATTTCAATGGTTTGCTGAAGAAAATTGATTATGTCGCAAATATGGGGTATACAATGCTTTCGATTGGCTCTGTATTTGAGACTGAAAAATATGATGGATCGATGCCAACGAGCTACACAATGTTTGACCACCGATTTGGTACAGCCGAGGAATTTAAAAAAATGGTCGAGGCTTATCAAAAACGTGACATTAAAATAATGGTAGATTTCCCTATTTCCAATGTAAGTCCAAACCATGAACTTTCAGAAAAACAAGGATTTGCAGCATCTGAAAACGACGGGAAAATACAGTGGGACTTAAAGAATGAAGAAGTACAGAATGAGCTGATCAACAGTGCTGTACAATTTGTGAGTACATATAAATTAGACGGGGTTCGTCTGACGAATATCGAACAAGCCGATACTGCATTTTTAAATCGCTTTATCGAGCAGTTAAAAGCAGCAGGTGCTTATACAATTGCGAATGCGGAAAGTGATGCAAATTTTGACGCGAAATTTTACAGTGATACTGCTTCAAACTTCACAAATGCATTTAAAAATGTCGATTTAAATACGACTGTACTAGAGCCTCATATCGAGGAAATGCTTTCAGGGACACCGGTTTTGTCGATGACGGATACGATTTGGTCGGATCGCTTCACATTGGCGGCAACAGAGGAAGGTATGTATCCGCCGACACGGAGTAAAATTTCCATCGCGAGCACACTCTTACTTCCAGGTGTACCAGTAGTGCAATATGGGTCTGAAATTGCGATGAATGGGGAAGCGGGTGTTGAAGCACACCAATACTACAATTTTAAAACGGATTCAGAATTAGCCGATTATGTAGGAAAGCTCCAGTCATTAAGAAATGATTCCGAGACATTGCGTAACGGGGAATTTAAATGGCTTGTAAATGAAGACGGCTATCTTGTATTCGAACGCAAATCCGATGAGGAAACATGGATTGTTGTCATTAATAATAGTAGTAAGACAAAACGTGTGCATATTCCGGTAGCTGAGCTAGGTGAAGGAAAAGAAGTTCGCGGCATGTTCAACAGTGAAATTATTCGTGAAAATAAGGACGGCAATTATGCGATTATTTTAGACCGCGAAATGGTGGAAGTGTACCAGGTGATTGAAGCGCGGGGTATTAACACTTCTTACATTGTGGCACTTGGTTTGGTCGTTGTATTATATACAGCATTTATGATTGCTATTATGAAGCGCGGGAAAAAACGCCGTGCCGAGAATTCAGCACAATAAAAACAGCCTGGAGAAGCAGACCACATGCTTTTCCAGGCTGTTTATATTTTAGCTGTTACAGTTTCAAGCGGTCCTGCAAAAATTTCGCAATACCGTCTTCATTGTTCGATAATGTAATTTCATTGGCGATTGTTTTCAAATCGTCAATTCCGTTACTCATCGCAACCCCAACACCAGCGTAATCAATCATCTCCAAGTCATTGTCCTCATCGCCAAATGCAATGATGCGTTCGCGCGGAATGCCCATTTCTTTTGCGATATAGTCGATCCCTACCGCTTTACTTAACCCTTTATGGACAATTTCGATAATTGGGAAAGGCGCCCCCCAACGTCGATGCTCAATCAGCTCAGCGTGGACATCCTGCAAATGCTTGCGGATAATCGGTGTATTAACATCGTCGGCTTGAATGAGTAAACTTGTCGGGTCTTCCTTTAATGTATTTTTCAGATCGCCTGTTAAAATATTGGGGTTACCCATATGCAGCAACTGAAGCACACCTTCATCTTCACGATGAAGATATACATCATCCATTACTTCGGCGATTAAGTTGTCGTATTCATATTTATGAACAGATTCTACAACATCGTGGACTACGCTTAAATCGACTGTTGTATGAATCGCTTTCCACATCGGGTTTTTAGGGTGGTGGATGAGGGCTCCGTTAAAATTGACAATCGGGGTTGTTAAACTCAACTCCTGATAATAAAGCTGACTCGCACGATACGGACGTCCTGTCGCAATCATCACCTGATGACCGGCTTCCTTTGCTTTCAACAACGTTTCCTTTGTCAGCAAAGAAATCTTTTTCTCGTCCGTCAATAAAGTGCCGTCTAAATCTAATACAATTAAATGTTCGTTCATAAGAGTAAGCCTCCTTTAGCCTGGGTATAATTGTAACGTGCAAATTTAGCATTCGTCAAAGTTTTGAAACATTGACCAATTTTTGCTAATGTAAACAAAGAGGTGAGTAATTTGATAGTTAATAAAGAACAATGGAAGTCCATTCCACTACTGCATGTATATGATGAAACGATGGATGAGCAAACACCGGTCGTTATTTTTCTTCATGGGTTTTTGAGCGCAAAGGAACATAATTTACATTACGCTTATCAGTTTGTGCAGCAAGGTGTACGCGTTATACTACCGGATGCATTATTGCATGGTGAGCGCTCGAATCAATTGACGGAAGATCAGATGAACTTTAACTTCTGGAAAATTGTATTAAAGTCGGTGGAAGAAGTACATACTATTTATGAAGAATTGAAGCTGAAAAACTTAGCTGGGAGCAAAGTTGGGATTGCCGGCACTTCAATGGGCGGAATCGTCACATCAGGCTGTTTAGCAATCTATCCATGGATTGAAACGGCAGGTATTTGCATGGGAACGACAAGCTATACGAAACTGGCTCTTCATCAAGTAGAGGAATTAAAGCAAAAGGGCGTAACCTTCCCATTGTCTGAAGAACAGCAAACTGGTCTGATTCAAATGCTGCAAAAATTCGATATGGAACAGCATGAGGATCTATGGGCAAACAAACCAATTATTTTCTGGCATGGTGAGCGCGATACGGTCGTTCCTTATCATATGAGCCGAGATTATGTTGAACAACTAGAAAAAGAAAAAAAAGCAGAACATATTACTTATTTGGCAGAACAAAAAGCAGGCCATGCCGTATCGAGAAATGGGATTTTGCAAGTCACGCAATTTATGGCGCAATGTTTGGCATAAACCATACGTTCTGCTATGATTAACAATAACACCATGGCGAAAGGGGAAATTTAAAAATGGCAATTGATCACGATATGAAAGAAAGTATGTTAGGTGCATTGGAAAACGTAATTGACCCTGAGTTAGGCATTGATATCGTCAACTTAGGTTTAGTATATGAAGTGGATTTAACAGACGAGGGCTTAGCAATTGTTACAATGACATTAACATCAATGGGCTGTCCGCTTGCTCCGGTAATTGTTGACCAAGTAACAACTGCACTTAGTGAATTACCGGAAGTAAAAGAAGTAAAAGTTGACATCGTTTGGCAACCGGCATGGTCTAAAGACAATATGTCCCGTTATGCAAAAATGGCATTAGGTATTCGTTAATAAAAGTAAATAAATCAGTAGAAATTCGGTCATTTTGCATAAAGGCAAAGTGATCGATTTTTTTTACGAACTTATATGCGAAGGAATCTGGGTGTAATTATTTGTTGTTTGACCAATTTTGACTTATAATTGAATTAATCAAAAAAGGTCAAACTAAATGAAAGGGTGCACTGTATGCAATTTAATCAAACTCAAGATAATCGTCCGCCATTAGAACAATTTGGACGTAATTTAATTGAACAAGTAAAAAAAGGTAAGATGGATCCGGTTATCGGACGAGATGAAGAAATCCGAAACGTCATTCGTATTCTGTCACGTAAAACAAAAAACAATCCGGTCCTCATCGGTGAACCAGGTGTTGGTAAAACAGCAATCGTCGAAGGATTGGCACAGCGTATCGTGAGACGGGATGTACCTGAAGGATTGAAAGATGCGGAGCTTTATGAACTGGATATGAGTGCGCTCATTGCCGGGGCATCGTATCGCGGACAGTTTGAAGAGCGACTGAAATCTGTATTAAAACAAGTGAAAGAATCAGAAGGACGCATCATTTTATTCATCGATGAGATTCATACAATTGTCGGTGCAGGGAAAACGGACGGAGCAATGGATGCAGGAAATATGCTGAAACCAATGCTTGCACGCGGTGAACTGCATTGTATTGGAGCAACAACATTGGACGAGTACCGCATGTATATCGAAAAAGATCCTGCATTGGAACGCCGGTTCCAGCAAGTAATGGTGCGTGAACCTTCTATTGAAGATACGGTATCCATTTTACGCGGTATAAAAGATCGATTTGAAGAACATCATCGTGGCGTACGCATTCATGACCGCGCAATTATTGCAGCGGCCCAGCTGGCAAACCGCTATATTACAGACCGCTTTTTACCGGATAAGGCGATTGATCTCGTTGATGAGGCATGTGCAATGATCCGTATTGAAATCGATTCAATGCCACAGGAACTGGATCAGTTAACGCGCCGTCTTACACAGCTTAAAATTGAGCAGCAGGCTTTGAAAAAAGAAAAAGATGACGCGAGCAAAAAGCGCCTTGAAATAATTACTGATGAAATTGATACATTGGAAACTTCGATTAAATTGATGAAAGAACAGTGGGAGCTTGAAAAAAACGGCTTGCAAATCGTGCGGGATAAAAAAGATGAACTGAAAAAAATGGAGGCCGAACGCGACGACTTATTTATTTCAGGCAATAATTTAGCGCGGGCAAGTGAGCTCCAATACAGTAAAATTCCACAGCTTGAAAAGGAAATCTCCGAGCTGGAACAGCAGCTGAAACAGTCGGAAGGTAACCGCATGCTGCGTGAAGAAGTGACGGAAGAGGAAATTGCTAAAATCATTTCACGCTGGACAGGTATTCCGGTAACGAAACTTGTTGAAGGTGAACGCGAAAAGCTGCTCCGTTTAAAAGATACGCTGCATGAACGGGTAGTCGGTCAGGACGATGCGGTAACTTATGTAACAGAAGCAGTATGGCGTGCACGTTCAGGTATTAAAGATCCGAATAAACCGATCGGAAGCTTCCTGTTTCTAGGACCGACTGGTGTCGGAAAAACCGAATTGGCTAAAGCATTGGCCGCACAATTATTCGATTCAGAAGATCATTTCATCCGTATTGATATGAGCGAGTATATGGAGAAACATTCAGTGTCGCGACTCGTCGGAGCACCTCCAGGCTATATTGGTTATGAAGAAGGCGGTCAGCTGACAGAAGCGGTACGCCGCAACCCGTATTCCGTTGTACTCTTGGATGAAATCGAGAAGGCGCATCCGGATGTCGCGAATATTTTACTGCAAGTGCTGGATGATGGCCGCATTACGGATAGCCAAGGACGGATGGTCAACTTTACGAATACCGTCATTATTTTGACATCGAATATCGGCTCGCAGTTTTTACTGGAAGGATCAGAAGAATCAGAACAGCTTGTCCAAACGGCATTACGCCAACACTTTAAGCCAGAGCTGTTAAACCGTATGGATGATATTATTATGTTCCATGCCTTATCGAACGAGCACTTCCATAAGATTGCATGGAAATATGTAAAGCAGCTTCAAGATAGAGTTGCCGAACAGGAAATTACATTGTCTGTGGATGCTGAAGTGGTCGACTGGATTGTGAAGCATGGGATTGATCCGCAATTCGGTGCACGTCCATTAAAACGCTTTGTCCAACGCCATTTAGAAACGATTGTTGCACGTGAACTGTTAAAAGGGGAAGTCACAGCAGGTGGAACATTGTCAATTGCATTGGAAAATGAAGAGCTGGTTATAAATTCAAATTAAGGGTGAAGACAGCTTGTGCGTGTATGCGTACAAGCTTTTTGTATGTAAGGGATATGCTAATAAGGCTGACTGAAGTTCTAATAAAAATGAAGAAGTTCTAATAAAAGCCGGAAGTTCTAATATAAATGTCGGTTGTTCTAATAAGAGGTCCTACTGTTCAAATAAACAAGCCAACTTTTCTAATATCAAGTATGTAACTTCTAATATTGTATAGAAGCGTTCTAATAAAAAATGAGGCAGTAAAGCGCCGCAACAAATAGAGCGGTAAATAACAAGGGGCTGTCCAGTAATTTTACCGGACAGCCCCTTGTTATCTATTAATGATGCTCTGCTTCTGCTTCTGGAGTTGATTCGTTTGGAATGATTGCAGCGATAATAATAACTAATACGCTGAATACTAATGATACGATTACGCCATTCATGAAGTTAAAATCTACACTTAATACAGAACTTACTACATAGTTTAGCATTGAAACTAATAAGAATGACCAAAAGAACGTAATGATATATTGCATCAAATTCACCTCATTGAACTTATTTATAACGTTATTGTGAAATTACATCTTCAATATCATACCACAAGCCTTCATGAAATTAAAAGGGCGAATCAAATTATTCTTCAAGTTGTCATAAATGCCTGTTTTTATCGCTTTTTTAAGTAGGAATTAACAGGAAAATAGAGAAGATTAGCTCGAATTTGTTTCGTTAACAATGTTCGTTTTTAAGAATTGTTTCATTAAAAAATTTAAACGTAATAAACGTCCATCCGCATTTCAATTTCTCTACGATGTTTCTCAGTTATTATAGCCAATTTAATGGGGAGAAAAACAAGAATAAATGTCCAATTCCTCGTTTTCCGGAAATTTTAATTGTGTTCAAAATAATTATGCTCTATAATTAGTACCAACTACTAATAATTAGTTATATTTTTTGATTCACGAGAAAACAAGGGGGCTATTATATGAATGCCGGTATTATAGGGATGGGGAAATATGTTCCGGAAAAAGCTATACCAAATAAGGATTTTGAAAATGTTTTAGATACATCAGATGAGTGGATTCGTTCTCGTACAGGTATTGGAAACCGTTTTATCGCTGAGAATGAAGAAACATCGGATTTAGCATATAAAGCAGCAGTGCAAGCGATTGAAAACGCAGGTATTACGCCAGATCAAATCGGTTTAATCGTAGTGGCAACCGTTACACAGGATCAGAATTTCCCGAGTGTAGCTTGTCAGATTCAAGAGCGACTTGGAATATCGGGATGTGGCGCAATGGATGTGTCCGCTGCATGCTCAGGATTTATTTATGGAACGGCTATTGCCAAACAATTTATTGAGAGTAATAGTTATGAATATGTGTTAGTAGTAGGTGTTGAAAAACTGTCGAAAATTGTGGATTGGGATGATCGCAACACGGCTGTCCTTTTTGGAGATGGTGCAAGTGCGGCCGTTCTCGGAAAAGTTTCGGAAGGGCGCGGTATTCTGGCTTTCGAACTAGGAGCTGACGGAACAGGTGGAAAGCATCTTTATTTAAATCCTAAAAATCACATTGCGATGAATGGTCGTGAAGTATTTAAATTTGCGGTTCGTCAAATGGGCGAGTCGGCTGTAAATGTCATTGAAAAGGCAGGTATGACAAAGGAAGATGTCGATTATTTAGTGCCGCATCAGGCAAACATCCGCATTATGGAAGCCGCAAGAGAGCGTCTTGACTTGCCAGAGGAAAAAATGTCGAAAACAATCCAAAAATACGGCAATACATCTGCTGCTTCAATCGGAATTTCGATTGTAGAAGATTTGGAGTCTGGTAAAATCAAAGATGATGATATCGTTGTTTTAGTCGGTTTCGGCGGTGGGCTTACATGGGGAGCGCTCGCATTAAAGTGGGGTAAATAAAAACTTGGGCTCCTGGGGGAATGGTACAATATTTTTCCCTTTGGAAAGCGTTCGACTAAAATGGAAATTAACCTTTAAATAGAGGAAAGAACTTAACTTAGAAAAGGGTGTTAAATAATGGAGAAAAGAAGAGTTGTTGTTACAGGAATCGGTGCAGTAACGCCAGTAGGAAACAGTGCAGAGCAAGCCTGGGAAAATGTAATTGCAGGCAAGTCTGGTATTGGACCATTAACACGAATTGATACGAGTAAGTTTACTGTGTCTGTAGCGGCAGAAGTAAAAGACTTTAATATAGAAGAATATATTGAAAAGAAGGAAGCGCGCAAAATGGACCGCTTTACACATTATGCGATCGCTGCTTCTATGATGGCTGCAAAAGATGCCAACTTGACTATTACAGAGGAAATGGCGCCACGCGTAGGCGTATGGATCGGGTCAGGGATCGGCGGAATGGAAACGCATGAGCAGCAGTTTTTAACTTTCCAGGAACGCGGTGTTCGACGTGTGAGCCCGTTTTTCGTACCAATGATGATTCCAGATATGGCTTCAGGTCAAGTATCGATTTATCTTGGGGCAAAAGGGGTCAACTCTTGTTCCGTAACGGCTTGTGCATCGGGAACTAACTCGATTGGTGATGCGTTTAAAGTAATTGAACGTGGAGACGCGGATGTGATGATTACGGGTGGAGCAGAGGCGCCGATCGTAACAATGGCGGTTGCAGGCTTCAGTGCAAACACAGCGTTATCGTTAAATCCGGACACGGCTACTGCATCACGTCCATTTGATAAAAACCGTGACGGCTTCGTTATAGGTGAAGGTGCAGGGATTTTAATTTTAGAAGAATATGAACATGCGAAAGCGCGCGGTGCTAAAATTTACGGAGAAGTCGTTGGTTATGGTTCAACAGGGGATGCCCACCATATTACAGCACCGGCTCCAAACGGTGAAGGTGCAGCACGTGCGATGCAAATGGCGATCGATGATGCACAAGTATCTCCTGACCGCGTTGGTTATATTAATGCACACGGTACGAGTACACCATATAATGACTTATTTGAAACACAGGCAGTCAAAACTGTTTTTGGTGACCATGCCTATAAATTGGCGATGAGTTCAACGAAAAGTATGACAGGCCATTTATTAGGTGCAGCAGGCGGGATTGAGGCAATCTTTACGGTACTTGCATTGAAGGAAGGCATTTTGCCGCCGACAATGAATTTACAGGATCCGGATCCGGAATGTGACCTGGACTATGTACCAAATGCCGCACGAAAAGCGGAAGTTGAATATGCGTTAAGCAATTCACTGGGCTTTGGCGGACATAATGCTTGTTTATTATTCAAAAAATATACAGATTAATAAATGACAAAAAACGAACGTGCTTCTTCTATCGCACGTTCGTTTTTCGTATAGTTGTACGAAGGATGGTGTTTTGACACGCTTCGTACTATTTTTATTTTTTTATGGGCTCAGTGTCATGTCGATCAGTAATATGATTCTATACTTGAATTACCGCACGCTCGGCTATTCATGGCATGCTGTATTACTGTACATTGTACATGGAGCAGAGTTGTATCTGCTGATTGTTGCTATTGGTGGGATGATTAGCGTCGTTTACGGCCTAAGCCCATCGCGTTCTCCATTTTCTTGAGTGTTTTAGAGGCAATGGCATTCGCTTTTACTGCACCCTCATCCAAAATTTCATCAAGTTCCGGTGAGGCAATCAGTGCATAATAGCGTTCTTGAATTGGTGTTAAATGGTCAATAACAGCCTGCGCTACTCCAGCTTTAAAATCACCATAGCCTTTGCCTTCATACTTTGCTTCTAAATCTGCAATCGCTGTACCGGATAGCGCAGATTCAATAATAAGCAAGTTCGATACACCCGGTTTGTTTTCAATATCAAATTTAACGATTCCCTCAGAATCTGTTACAGCGGATTTGATTTTCTTTTCGATTTCTTTTGCTGTATCAAGCAGGCGAATCGTAGCTTTTGAATTTGTATCGGATTTTGACATTTTTTTCGTTGGCTCCTGCAATGACTTGATACGAGCGCCTTCTTTCGGCAATTGAATATCAGGAATCGTTAATACATCATTGTAGCGCTTATTGAAACGTTCAGCTAAATCGCGTGTTAATTCAATATGCTGCTTTTGGTCTTCACCAACTGGTACGATGTCTGTATTGTACAGAAGGATATCGGCAGCCATTAACGGCGGGTATGTTAAAAGTGCGGCAGAAACGGATTCTTTACCTGTCGATTTGTCTTTAAACTGTGTCATGCGCTCTAATTCTCCGATTGAAGCGATACATTGAAGCATCCAGCCTGCTTGGGCATGAGCAGGGACTTCTGACTGAATAAATAAAATCGATTTTTTCGGATCAATGCCACATGCGATATACATTGCTGCCAATGAGCGAATATTTTTTCGTAACTCAAGGCGGTCCTGTGGCACAGTAATTGCGTGCTGATCCACGATGCAATAAATGGCGTTGTTGTTTTCCTGTAAAGCGGGGAATTGTTTAATCGCACCGATATAATTCCCTAAAGTAATTGTTCCTGTTGGTTGTACACCTGAAAAGATGGTTTTCATTGGGTGTTCCTCCTTAAAAATCAAATGAAAATAAAAAAACATCATGCGTCCTCTATTCGAAAATAGAAGGGACGAATGATGTTAAAATCCGCGGTACCACCCAGCTTGCCTCAATTGGCCACTTTACTTCGTAACGTGAAGGCGACGAGCTGGACTACTAATAGAAACGTTCATCAAGCTAACTCGGAAGTCCATTCCATTTAACGAATGATCTGTTTGCACCAACCACAGACTCTCTAGGCATTCAAATTAAATGTACTACTCTTCGTCATCGTTTTTCATAATCTTGAATGGATTATAACGTAAGTATTGAAAAGAAAGCAATTGTTTTATTTAAAGAAATAGGAATAAAACAAAGTGAAAATGGAAATAGTAGTAAATAGATAATTATATTTTAAGAAATGGCATGATATTATCTGACTTTTTTCTCAATTACAATTTGATAAATGAGAAAAAACTTTAAAAATCAGTACGTTTTATTTTACTATTTTATGGGTAAATTTTAATATGGCGCAAAATTCTAGAAAGTGTGCTTATTAGAGAGAAATACGTAATAAAATTTGTTACGTAAGTTGAATTATTTGTTGACATTGTATATTCAAACATGGGTTATTCATGTATAATGGGAACAGAATCTTAAATTAAATTAATTCTAAATTGAGTTTTATTTATACATTTGTGCTTCTTCATAAAAGGAAGCAACATCTAGCAATTGAATTGAAATCAATTAGAGAGGGAGTGAGCCAATGTTAGTAACATTATTTACTTCACCAAGTTGTACTTCATGTCGAAAAGCAAAAGCATGGTTAGAGGAACATGATATCCCATATACAGAACGCAACATTTTTTCCGAGCCACTTACAATTAGTGAAATCAAAGAGATTTTACGAATGACAGAAGATGGTACCGATGAAATTATCTCGACGCGTTCGAAAATTTTCCAAAAGTTGAATGTTGATGTTGAAACATTGCCATTACAGCGATTATATGAGCTTATTCAGGAATATCCAGGATTATTACGCCGTCCGATTATTTTAGATGAAAAACGTCTGCAAGTCGGTTATAACGAAGATGAAATTCGTCGATTCCTGCCTCGTAAAGTACGAGCATACCAGTTGCAAGAAGCCCAACGCATGGTTAACTAAATAGACCGCTCATGATGTTACGGATGCATATTGTGCAATTGTAGCATCTTTTTTTTATTTTAGAACATATTAGAAAGACACCTTAATTACTTGATTTAAATGGAGTGGTGCAATACAATTTCAATTATTCAAATAATTTATGCTGAATAATGTTTTTCCTTTTCATTTTAATCGATTCCATCATACAATAGAGTTATAGATACTTCTAATATTTAAAAGTATCTCAGTTCCGATGCAATAGAACGCCATATTGTATGCCACTTGGAAATAAAGCGACGTTCTATACAATGACTGTGAAGGGGGTTGAGGTCTAATGGACATCGAACGCATTAATGAAAATACGCTAAAATTATTTATTACGTATAGTGATATCGAGGACCGTGGTTATACTCGTGAAGAAATATGGTACAATCGCGCAAAAGGTGAAGAGCTTTTCTGGGATATCATTGGTGAAATAAATACAGATGATTATTTCGATTTAGATGGTCCAATTTGGATTCATATTAACGCTTCAGAAAGTGGATTGGAAGTCGTTGTTACACGCGCGTCTGTAGGTAATGACTCCGAAACTTCTTCAATGACAGGCAACTTTGAAGATGACCTTCATATATCAGATCAATTAAATGAAATGGAAGAATCGATCTTCAATGCGATTGGCAAAGCTGCAAAAGAAGAAGAACAATCGCTTGAAAATGCCCGATTCCGATTTAAAGATATTGACGAACTAGTACCTCTTGCAAAACGCGCAGCACCATTAGGAATAGAGTCTGTGTTGTATAAATGGGAAGATTATTACTATTTATATGTAGATTTAAAAGATTTGGAAAGCGAGGAAGCGAGAAATATCATCGCTTTATGTACTGAATATTTAGCTGCTTCCAAAATTACAGCGCACCGACTTGAAGAGTACGGGGAAACAATCATTGCTGAAGACTGCTTCGAAACAATCATTACGTATTTTGATTAGGACAGCAGTTTACGAAAGCCACCTGATTTCAGGTGGCTTTTTTGTGTTTGTGCTGTGGGATATCTGGTTGGTGGAAGTAGAATATAGAGGGGCAAAAGTAGAATATGGTTGAGGAAAGTGGAATATAGTGCGTGTGAAGCAGAACAGAGCATCGAGAAAGTAGAACCTTGTGACGGAAAAGTGGAAAGTTCGTCTATAAAAGGGAACGGCAAGCAATAAAAGTAGAAATCCTTTGAAAAAACCAGTTTCCAATAGTTACTATTTATAAGTTGAAATTGAATTTTCAGTTCATTAAGATGGATAAAAAAGGGGGGGAGCGAATGCTGGTCGCTTTGACGGAACAACAGCAATTATTCTATTTAACGTCGAAACTGCCGCCGGATGAGTTACAAAGATTAAAAAAGCAGCAATCCTTTTTTTGTCCTCAATGTAAAGAACAGCTTCTGTTAAAGGCTGGTCAAATAAAAATCCCGCACTTTGCCCATCAAAAAAATAGTGAATGTGATTCTTTGTTTTCAGAAGGGGAATCTGCCGCGCATCTCCTCGGGAAACAACACCTCTTTCAACTTTTTACAAGCCTTCTGCTACGTCCCGTTCTTGAACCGTATTTACCACAGCTTCAACAAAGACCAGATCTTCTCATTGCATTTAATGATCACCAATATGCTATTGAGTTTCAATGCAGCCCAATCGCGCATCCATCTTTTCAACTGCGTACAACCGGCTATTTAAATGCTGAAATCATACCGATCTGGATATTGCACACTCCCGAAAAATTCAAAAGTCCCGGTATCGTAAAAATTTCAATTAATCATACAAACGCGCAGTTTATGAAACAGTATAAAAAGCAGAAATACCTCATCACCTACGATGAGAAAAGTAAAACTTTCTACTATATAAGCAATTTAATCCATCTTCATAAATTGCAGTATTTCACTGTCGTTAAGCCATTGCCCCTCAGCCAACAACGTTTTCCGCTTTTAGCTCCAGAGAAAATATCAAAATCACAATTTCATCTGCTGCTAAAAAAATACAGGAGTTATCGGGAGTACTATATCCATAACCGTCTACTATTGAGTAAAAAAGGAGTTAACGATCGATTTTTTCGAGCCATTTATGAATTAAGGCTAACTATGACGAATTTACCGATTTTTTTAGGGATTCCTGTCTGCAATACGCATGCTTTTAACCGATTCTGTATAGAATGGCAAGTAGGGCTTTTTCATTTTATGAACGCCCATGCGCTCACACCTAAAACGATGAATGTGAAAGCGATTCCTTACTTTTTCAAATGGAGTCAATTGGAGCTGACGAATGAGCGGAAAACAGCGGTGGAACATTATTTAACAATTTTAAGACATCTTAAAATTGAGCAACTGGATGAAAATATAGCCGAAGAACAACTTTTTAATATTCTATACGACGAATTGGTTGCAATTGGATGTTGAAATTGTTTAAATAGATTTATAATTTCGAATATCGGAATAGTAGGAGGCAAATAAATGGCAAAGCAAATTTTAACGCGTGAAGAAGTACCGGAGCAATTAACATGGGATTTAACATCAATCTTTGAATCGGATGAAGCGTGGGAAGCTGAACTGAAGGAAGTTGAGCAATTATCAAAACAAGCTTCAAATTATAAAGGAAAAGTAGCGGATAGTGCGGAAAGCTTATACAACACTTTGCAATTTAGCGATGCATTATACGAGCGTTTACACAAATTGTACGTATATTCACATTTAAAACATGACCAGGATACTACGAACAGTAAATATCAAGATCTGGATGGTCGTGTGCGATCTGTTCTCACAAACGTAGGGGCAGCGTGGTCATTTATTACGCCTGAAATTTTAGCTTTGGATGAAGCAACATTAAACAGCTATGTGGAAAGTTATGAACCACTTTCATTATATGAACAAAGCTTAAAAGAACTTAACTTAGGCCGTCCTCATATCCTATCAGCTGAAAAAGAAGAATTACTTGCTCAATTTTCGGAAGTGACATCGACAGCCGGCAAAACGTTCAGCGCATTAAACAATGCTGATTTAGAATTCCCGAAAATTAAAGGGGAAGACGGCGAAGAAGTACAAATTACGCACGGTAACTACATTACAATGCTTGAAAGCGACAATCGCGAAGTACGTGAGGCAGCATTTAAAGCCGTTTACAAAACTTATGGTCAATATAAAAATACATTTGCGACTACATTAGCAGGTAATGTAAAAGCACATAATGTAAATGCAAAAGTTCGTAATTACAATTCCGCTCGTCATGCAGCACTTAGCAATAACTTCATTCCTGAAAAAGTGTATGACCAGCTTGTTTCAACAATCCATGATTACTTACCGGCATTACACCGTTATGTAGAGCTTCGCAAAAAAGTACTTGGTGTAGATGAGCTGCATATGTACGATCTATTTACGCCGCTTGTTAAAGAAGTGAAAATGGAAGTAACATATGACGAAGCAAAGAAAACGATGGTAGAAAGTTTCGCACCACTTGGTAAAGAATATCAGGAAATCGTCGAAAAAGGTTTGGAAAGCCGTTGGGTAGACGTGCTAGAAAACAAAGGGAAACGCAGCGGTGCCTATTCTTCGGGAACATTCGGTACAAATCCGTATGTCTTAATGAACTGGCAAAATAATGTGAATAACCTTTATACATTGGCACATGAATTCGGCCACTCGATGCACAGTTATTATTCACGTGCCAACCAGCCATATCAATATTCAGATTACTCGATTTTCGTTGCAGAAGTAGCTTCAACATGTAACGAAGAACTATTATTTGATCATCTAATGAAAACATTAGATGATGATAAACAGAAAATCTATTTATTAAATCAATGGCTGGATGGTTTCCGCGGTACGGTATTCCGTCAAACAATGTTCGCTGAGTTTGAGCATATGATTCATGAATTGGATGCAAAAGGCGAATCGATTACATCGGAAAAATTAACATCGATTTATTACGATCTAAACAAACAATACTTTGGTGATGCAATGACAGTTGACGAGGAAATTGGTCTGGAATGGGCACGTATTCCACACTTCTACTACAACTATTACGTATATCAATACGCAACAGGTCAATCAGCGGCAACAGCATTATCTAAACAAATTTTAGAAGAAGGCGAACCGGCAGTTGAGCGTTATATTAACAATTTCCTAAAAGCAGGCTGCTCGGACTTCCCAATCGAAGTATTAAAAGCTGCGGGTGTAGATATGGAATCTCCGGAACCAATTGCATTGGCATGTCAAGTATTCGAAGAGAAGCTAGAAGAGCTTGAAAAATTATTATTAAATAATTAATAGTTTGTGAAAACGCATCTGTTTCAGGTGCGTTTTTTGCTTGAAAAAATGGAAATTTACTTATTAGATGATGAATTTGATGAAAAAAGATTGCGGTTAATATTAAGGGGAAAGGGTTTAGAAATGTTGATATATCGGCGTTTGAGGCGAGGTGTTGACTACATATTTATGACATTTTGTTTTAAACCACTTTTCTTTGAATGGAAACGCTTACTATATGACGAATTTGTGAAATTGTGAAAGATACATTGCAAGAAATATTATTCCATGATAGAGTAATACTCGTGAAATAAATCACATAACAAACATACACCCCTTTGTTTGAACGTGAACATTTCTCCCATCCCCTTTGTGAAAAAGAGGCGTCTTATTTCTCGAGAATAAGGCGCCTCTTTTGTTTTATTCTTCTATCTAATTCGTGCTCTCGGGTTAAAGGGGAAAGGGAGTTCTACTTAATCAGACCAGTGTTCCACATTTCAATGAAAAGTTTCTACATACGAGGGGAAATATTCAACTTTCACCTCAAAAGAATCTACTTTCCCAATTGAATTGGCGAATAAAGAGAGAACGTTCTACTTAATCAGGCAAGTGTTCCTCATCTCACTCGAAACTTTCCACATTCCAAGGCAAACGTTCTAATTTAATCCTAAAAAATGCCACTTTTCCAATCCGAACGGCGAATAAAACAAGCGCTACTGCACTTCATCCAAAAACGCTTCTGAATCCCTCACAACAGCTTTTAAACTCTCCCTAACTGGATGCTAGCAAGTTCTTCATTCACAGCCGTATAAACGAGCACAGGGGCAAATTTACCTATATCTATTCTTACAACCCTAAAAGAATTCACTTACCTTATTCCTTCTTCGCACAACTTCCGGAAAACAAAAAACCAGCCCTGCATGAATGCATAGCTGGTCAAAATATTGTATAAGTGCGTTTTATAAATTATTTAGTAGGTCGTGCGTTCTTTTGCACGCCAAAGTGTAATTTCGTCAGTCATGATGCGTTCTACTTTTTGCTGAAGCATGCGTTTCTTTAATTCACGTTCTGCCAGTTGTTCATTGATTGAGTAGATTTCGGCTACTTCAGCTGTTGTTAAGGTGCTGAATCGATCGAATAACTCATCTAATGCGGGAACCGGTTGGCGAATTAATTCTTCCCCAAGCAATTCTGCTAAAATATGCTCGTAAACTTCATAATTATAAGAACCGCTTACTTTCAGGCCTTCATCTTCAATGCATTCATTGAAAAATACGATGCTTGGAATTTCTTCAACTTCCATTTCACGTGTTAAGTATAAATCACATTGGAAGGCACGAGCTGCTTCTTTTGAACCAAAGTCGGACACGAACTCATCCATATCCAGGTTAACTTGCTGGGCGATTTCAATTAATGTCGCATGGGAATTGATATTGCGTGTATTAAGTGTCGCTACTTCTTGAACTTTGTTTAAATAGCGGAAACCTGCTCGCTTTCCTTGAAGTTCAGCCGCTTTAATTGCAATTGAAGGTAATGCTGGATGTGTAATATCCAATTCCGCTCCGGAAACACAGCCTTTCATCCGGCTCGTCATGCTGTTGAGAGCAGAGAGTTCCGTACTAAGGACATATCGACATGTAAAGTAATGACCATATTCTACTTGCAGTTTACGCATTGTCGTTTGAAGAGATAATGCTTTTTCGCAAAGGGGGTCAATAAAAATATAAAGCTCAATCGGTTTATTACATGTGGATGGTGCAACAGGTTGCTGTAAAAGTTGGATATTATTCACTCAAATCCCTCCTCATCATTTGGGGCGTTGACCATATGGTGAGCAGTCATTACGAGACGCTTATAGTAAACTTCACGGAATTTCCCGTCCAAGCCCACTTCGTCCATCGCCTCTGCCATACATTCAAGCCATGCCTGGGCACGATCGGGTGTAATTTTAAAATGCATATGTCTAGCACGCATCATTGGATGACCATGTTCTTCACTGAAAAGGTTAGGCCCTCCAAGATACTGCGTTTGGAATTGTATTTGTTTACGAATTGTTTCCGTCAGATCTTCAGGAAAAATAGGAATTAATAAAGGATGCTTCGCCACTCGAGAGTAGAACGCGTTAATTAATTCAGAAAGCTTTTCAGCACCGAGTTCCTCATAAGGAATCGTATATTTTCGATTCATTAGTTATACTCCTTTGTGTCTTTCTTTGCCAGTATATGAAATATGAATGTCATGTAAGTAATGTAAATTTCATTTAGGCGATACAATCATTCTAGCAACGTAGGGCCATTTTAACAAATAAAGTGCCCTGCCAAAAAATTTGAAGGGCAATCCACTTCTATTAAAAGTATGTTGGAATTGTTGATTTAATAGGTCCCCACATCAATTTTCCAGCAAATCCAAATTAGAGCATTTCAGGAGCATTTACAATTACATCTCAAAATTCCTTTTTGCTTTCGTCTTCCGATTTTCACTGGTTCCTGTAAAAAATTAAACACTCATATAGTTCATTATTTTTTTAACATAATTTTGAGTTTCTTGGAAAGGCGGAATGCCACCATATTTTTTAACATTTCCAGGACCGGCATTGTACGCAGCAAGGGCTGTTTCCACATTATTATCGAACTGGTCGAGCATTTGGCGTAAATATTTTGCACCACCCATAATATTTTGGGCAGGATCAAAGCGGTCAGAAACTCCTAAATAACGTGCTGTTGCAGGCATGAGCTGCATTAAACCGGATGCACCGGCAGCACTTGTTGCAGAGGCATTGAAATTCGACTCTTGTTTAATAACGGAAGTAATCAGTTTTTCGGGTAAATTGTATTTCTTTGCGGCAGCAGCAATTTCTGCTTCATAAGTCTCAGCACCGGCAAAGAAATTTGCTACGTCGGTCTTTCTTGTGAAATCCGTCATATACTGTTCAATTGTGGGTGCTTCACTACTTGCCGAAAGGGTATTGAATGTCCCCGGTAAATTTGTTAAGTTTGTAGAATTGTTCAATAAAAAGGATGCGATATAGTTTTGAGCAGCCGATTTTTGCTGCTGTGAATTAGAAGTTTGGTCGGAATCCGTTAACTGTTGGAAAGTGCTCACATCACCTAGGCCATTTAGCGAACTAGATAATGATTGTCCGTCTAAAATGTCGCTCATTAAATCGGAAAATAAAGTCGACGTAGATGATGACAATACACTTGAGCTTGACTGATTGGATGTATTTAAATTTTGAATTGCCTGAAGTTCAAGCAATGTTCTCATCGATGAAATATCCATCACAGCACCTAGCCTTTCTGATTGTTTAAAGCCATCATAAAGCGCACAATTTTCTTTTGCGCAGGCTGTGGCTCAATTGCATGATGTGCTAAAAATTCAGAGAAAATTTCTTTTCCTACTGCTTCATCATGTGTCTCATATTCTACCTCATAATCGTCGCAGTGCAAATAGAAAGAATGGTCAAACACGAGCAAACCGCCTTTGTATGGGATTTCTACCCGGTCGGTCGTCAATGATCCGTAACAGTGCAGCTCGCCTACCGGAATATTAAATAGCGCCAGTCTTTCGTTTACAGAATACGGGGGCACTCCTTCACCGGCCAGCATACGATCTGCTTCCTCACTTGTTAAGTAATCTGTCGTTTCTAAATGCTGGTGCTTGGAAGCTTTTTCTTTTAACGTAAATTCAATCGAATCTTCCACGACACGAATTCGAAGAGCACTGTGAATTTTTTTTAAATCGTTTTCTTTAGTATCAAAATAATGGTTAACCTGGCGAATAATTTGTTCGTTTTTTATGGAGAATGCTTCAAGAAGCTGTTCATACTGTCGTTTTGTTAGCATATTCTTAAATTCTATTTCAATTTGCTGTGTCATTGTCATCGTCCTTTTTGTTAATAGTTTTCAATTAAATTCAACGGCTTAAAGAAGTCAAACGTTTCTGCACCAATCGAGTGTCCTATGGTAAAATGTGAAGGGTAGATGAATCATCAATTTTATTATCGGACATTTTCCGGTTATGAAAAGAAAAAGGAGATTAATTCATTGCGAAACGTATATATAATTGAACATGTTGAAGTAGTACATAATGAAATCTATTTTATTTTAAATGAAAAGAAACAACTTAGCCAATTGCAATCGACAGGGCAAGTTATCGTCGATTCGGATAATGAGGCGTTTCTATATATCATAGAAGAAAATGAGGCATACAGTTATTTAAGCTTTTCAAAAAGTGTATGGCCGCAACTATTACAGCTGTTATTGGCAGAGCAGAAAGCATACTTGAAAGTGGAAGACGGTTTGCTGCCGCTACAACAATTTGCTGATGAATTACAAGGATTACTTTATAATATTGAAGGCAACAGCAACTATGGAGATCAATTTGTTGAAAATATCGAAAAGGCATTTGCCGAATTCTTAAATAAATAGCATTTAACTTAATTATTACAAGAAAAAGAATCATTTCACGCGATTTAGGTGTGAAATGTGTATTTCTCGTTCACAAGAAGTATAATTGTTTGAAACAACGTGTTGATGAAATAGTGTGACAGAAATGAACTATTTCTAGTTGGGGGGTTTTTAAATTGGGGCAGTGGGAAGTATTTTTGAGTCCATATCGACAAGCTGTGGATGAACTTAAAATTAAATTAAAAGGGATGCGTTCGCAATTTGGTATTATGAGTGCCAATTCGCCGATTGAATTTGTTACAGGTCGTGTAAAACCACTTGCTAGTATATATGACAAATCGCTTGATAAAGAGATACCATTCGAACCGACTGCGCGTTTAGGAAATGAATTGCAAGATATCGCCGGTGTACGGATTATGTGTCAGTTCGTTGATGATATTGCAACAGTAACCGAGCTAATCCGTCAGCGTAATGATATGAAAGTGATCGAGGAAAAAGATTACATTACACATAGTAAACCGAGCGGATATCGCTCACACCATATGATTATTGAATATCCGGTAGAAACGATTCAAGGTCGCATCGTTGTCGTGGCAGAAATTCAAATTCGTACATTGGCGATGAACTTCTGGGCATCAATTGAGCATTCCATGAACTACAAGTATAAAGGGATTTTCCCGGAAGAAATAAAAAATCGATTGCAAAGCGCAGCCGAAGCAGCATTTCGTTTAGATGAGGAAATGTCCTCAATTAGAAGTGAAATTCAAGAGGCACAGGCATATTTCAGTGAAATAAAAGAAGCAACGAATACAGCTATCCATAAGTCAACTGACAAAGAGGAGCGTGACAACTAATGAAGTTTTCAATACAATCACGCAGAGATGACCAATCAAATGAATTGATGGAGCTCGCAAAATCTTATTTAATTGATTTCGGTTTACAATTTGATGAACAAGAGCCGGAAATTGTTCTTTCGATTGGTGGCGATGGGACATTATTGCATGCGTTCCACCGCTATTTGCACCGTTTGGATAAAACAGCTTTTGTCGGCATCCACACAGGACACTTAGGCTTTTATGCCGATTGGAAACCTTCAGAGCTAGAAAAGTTAGTATTATCGATTGCCAAAAAGGAATACAATGTCGTGGAATACCCGTTATTGGAAGTTCAGGTTCATCGCCTGCATTCCGACTCCAGTACGTTTCTTGCGCTGAATGAAGCAACGATTAAATCACCGGACGTAACGCTTGTGATGGATGTGGAACTGAACGGTGAGCATTTTGAGCGTTTCCGTGGAGACGGTTTATGTATTTCAACACCGTCAGGCAGTACAGCATACAATAAAGCATTAGGCGGCGCGATTATTCATCCGACATTGCAGGCCTTGCAAATAACAGAAATGGCATCGATCAATAACCGCGTTTTCCGGACGGTCGGATCTTCTTTAGTATTGCCGGCACACCATAACTGTGTATTAAAACCCGTACATGAGCAGCAATTTAATATGACGGTCGATCATATTAGCATGACGGAAACCGATGTAAAATCGATTACTTTTAATGTGGCAAATGAAAAAGTGCGGTTTGCACGTTTCAGACCATTCCCGTTTTGGGAACGTGTGCACGATTCATTTATCTCGAATGAATAGAATGAGGGTATATGGATAAACGATTTCAATTACAATTTACGAATAAGGTTGATCAAGAGCTTTTGCGTGATGCAATTGCTCAATGGGGCATTTCAAAGCGTGCATTGACTGCTATCAAATTTGATGGTGGGGCAATTTTGGTTAACGGCGAAGAAAGAAATGTACGGCACCGGCTGGCAGAAGGCGATGATGTGACGATTATTTTCCCGGTAGAAGAAGCAAGTGAAGGGCTGATTCCCGTACAAGGAGAATTAGCGGTTGTGTACGAAGATGAGGCAGTGCTTCTTGTCGACAAACCGGCCTTTATGAGCTCAATTCCTTCCCGGGAACACCCCAATAATACGCTTGCAAACCTTGTATATGGCTATTTTGAACAGCAGCAGCATGCTTCAACTGTTCATATTGTGACAAGGCTTGACCGTGATACGTCCGGGTTGATGCTTATAGCGAAGCACCGTCATATCCATCATTTAATGAGTGAACAGCAAAAAAAGGGACAAATTCACCGCGAATATGAAGCAGTTGCAGAAGGCATCATTGTACAAGATCAGCAATCCATCATCGCTCCGATTGGACGGAAAGATACGAGCATTATTGAACGTGAAGTCCGGCCAGACGGGCAATTCGCACATACGGATGTGACTGTGCTGACTCGTAAAAATAACATGACACATATTCGTCTGAAGCTTCATACTGGAAGAACCCATCAAATACGTGTTCATATGGCTTATATTGGCCACCCATTAGTGGGGGATGAATTATATGGGGGTACTCATACATTCATTGATCGTCAGGCACTCCATTGCCGCTACATTGAATTTGAACATCCGTTAACGAAAGAAAGAGTGCACTTTGAAAGCAAGTTGCCAGAAGAGATTTCTACATTGATTTACTAATGTAAGATGCCAAGATTTCATTGGCATCTTTTATTTTTGGGGAAAATGGGAATATACTGTTGAGAAGGAATTTGTGTTAGTCATTGGTCAATTTTTGTATATACAAAAAAATAATGATAAAACGTAATTAGCCTTGACGAGAGATATGAATTAATCATAAAATAACTCGTTATGAAATGTTGAAAGGAGGGGGCAAGCATGATAGAGGAAAAAAATGATGAAGTCCAGTACGATGAAGCGTTTTTGCGAATGCTGCTTGATGAAGAAAATATCGAGTCGTTCCGTGAACATTTCCTAGTACTCCATCCATATGATCAAGCACAGTTTTATGAAGAGGTGGGCCCGGACATACGACAGATTATTTATCGTTACTTGTCTCCTCAAGAAATGGCAATTATTTTTGAAACAACTGAAATTGAAGATGATGAATATAAAACTTACTTAGATGAGATGGATCCATCATACGGTGCAGCGATGTTCGGCTTCATGTATACCGACAATGCGGTAGATATTCTGAATGAATTGGATACCGAACAACGGGAAAATTACTTGGAAATGATGGATGAAGAAACGGTCGATGAAATTAATGAGCTTTTAGGCTATGAAGAATATACTGCCGGCGCCATTATGACGACGGAATATGTATCGGTAGTAGAAAGTGCAACGGTTCGTGAGGCAATGCGTGTACTGCGTCAGGAAGCCCAAACAGCCGAAACGATTTACTATATTTTTGTCGTGGATCAGGCACATCGACTACTCGGTGTCATGTCTTTAAGGGAACTGATTGTTGCTGAAGGTGATTTATATATTCGCGACATTATGAGCGAACGTGTCGTATCGGTAAAAGTAACGGATGACCAGGAAAATGTCGCAAACTTAATAAAGGACTATGACTTATTGGCAATTCCAGTTGTTAACGAGAACCGTGAACTTCAAGGGATTATTACAGTCGATGATATTATCGACGTTATTGAAGAAGAAGCAGAGGACGACTATTCCAAGCTGGCAGGTATTGCAGATATGGATGATAATGATGCGGGTCCATTACGTGCAGCGGGCAAGCGTTTGCCATGGCTCATTATTTTACTGTTCTTAGGAATGCTGACATCAGGACTTATGGGGATTTTTGAAGCAACGCTCGATAAAGTCGCCTTGCTAGCAACATTTATACCGCTTATTTCCGGTACATCCGGTAATAGTGGAACCCAGGCATTGGCTGTAGCGGTGCGAGGGATTGCAACAGGGGATATTGGCGGGAAAAGTAAATTCAGGCTGATCGTTCGGGAATTAAGTACAGGACTTATTATGGGAATTGTAAGTGGTGCTATTGTTGTCGGAATCATTTTCTTCTGGAAAGGTACATTAATGATCGGACTGCTCGTCGGAGCAGCAATTTGCTGCTCGATTATTGTCGCAACACTTGCTGGATCGTTCATTCCGATTTTAATGCATAAGCTGGGTGTTGACCCTGCCGTCGCATCAGGACCTTTTATCACAACATTGAATGATGTTACAAGTATTATTATTTATCTTGGCCTTGCAACGACGTTTATTAGCCGGATTCTGTAAGGAACGATTTGAAAAGACTTTGCATATTGTATGAAAAAGGATGTGGAATGTGGAAATTCACCCATTACTTTTTATTGCAAGTCCTGTTTATATACAAGAAAAGCGGGTCGAAGTAGAAGAAGAAAGTACATCAATTTATGTACGTCCTGCAACTGAAAAAATAGAAAATGCGCTTATTGCCCGACAGCTCCATTATTTTTCGAAGCCGACGAAAGAGCCAAGGGTATTGGTGTTTATTTTGAAATCTGGCGAAAAAATACACGGATCAATCGATAAAATCAGTGGTAGTCAAGTATTGTTGAATTGCTATGATACGAAACGCTGGATTAAAGCTAATGAGATTGTGTTAATTCATCATACTTTATAAAAAAGAGGAGCCACGTTAATGGCTCCTCTTTTTTAGTACGTTTCATAGAAAATACACCATCTCGCGCTATATGCGCGAGATGTGTTTTTCCTGTGAATTAGTCACAAATGCCAAGGTCTACGTCATCGATACATTGAACAGCACAGAAGCAATCTAAATCAACTGTGATACAGCTATCTGAAGCTTCAAATTGTGTTACTTTACATACTTGACGGAAATCAATAGCAGTTCCGTAGTCGTTTAGTAAATCAACTGTATGCCCATTGTCATCTTGCGGTATAAGAACACGTAGTGTTGCACAGCAGCCATCAAATACATCTTCAACACGGAAATAAATTGATACACAATGACAAGAGCCATTTGGTGTATTGAATGTAGCGAAGAATGGTGATCCATCCTTGTTCAATAATGTAAATACACGTGTGTCAACATTTGATCGCGCCGGGCTAACGATTCCACCAAGCGGCTCTAAGAAACAGTTTGTTGTACAACGGTTACATTCATCCTGTACTGCTGCATTTTGAATTTCTAAAATTGCACGAACAACCTCACAGACACAACCACGTGAGTGATGATGTTCACCTGCTCCACCTACATCATTATTACCTCTTCCACAACCCATAATTTTTCACCTCCGGTATTCTTAACTCTTACTAATAATATGAATCGGTTGTCAAAGGAATCGGGCGAATGAACAGGTTTCCCCAAACTTCTATGCAAGGTGAATAATTCAAAATACGGACGGTTATACTTGGAGAAAAATGGACAAAAGGGGGACTATTATGCGGAAGGCATTCATGGCATTGAGTTTGCTTTTTATTCTTGCAGGCTGCAATGATCGAGAGAAAGTTGCAACGTATTCAATGACAGATAATGTACAAAATCAGCAGGAAGTAGAAAAGCTTTTAAAAGAAGATGATGCAATAGAACAGGCTAATCTTTTAGTATTTGAAGATGAATTATTTGTCGCTATGCAATTAAAACCATTTAAAAAATGGAATCGCGAAAAAATTGAAAAAGATTGGAAAAAAAAGTTGGAAGATAAATTTTCCGATAGTAAAGTCAACGTTTCATCAGATTTTAAAATGTTCTGGGAATCGACCAAATTAATGGAGGAAAATAACCAGAAAAAAATGCTGAAAGAATTGCATGAGCTTAAAAAGCTTGCTAAGGAGGAAACGTAACTTGAAAGAGCAACAATACAATACGTTAAAAGAACAAATTTCACCGAAAACACCTCTTGCCATTAATTGTCTAAAAGCATTTGTTGTTGGCGGTATTATTTGTTGTGTAGGACAGGCTATTTCCTTTTTTTATATGATGTTTTTTGATTTTACGGAAAAAACTGTAGGCAATCCAACAGTGGCAACAATGGTATTTCTCGCCATGCTCCTGACAGGGTTAGGACTATATCGAAAACTTGGCCAATTTGCCGGAGCTGGTAGTGCCGTTCCCGTAACGGGGTTCGGTAATGCTGTTGTTTCTTCAGCTATTGAAGGGAAATCGGAAGGATTTGTATTAGGTGTCGGGAGTAATATGTTCAAACTTGCAGGTGCGGTTATTTTGTTTGGGGTCGTTTCGGCCTTTTTTGTGACATTGGTTAAATTAATTCTGGTATCGGTAGGTGTCGTTTCGTGGTAATAGTTTTTAAGTCAAAGCCATCCATTCTTTCTTCTGGTGTTGTAGTAGGACCTTTGGAAAAGCGGAGTGTCTTTCAAACGTATTTTGACAAAATATCGACCGACGAACGGTGGCAAAAAGATTCGAATGAAAAAGGAAATGCCATGCTTATTTCTGAAGCATGTCAAATCATTTTGAAAAAGTCGAACTTAAACAATTTGGATGTTGATTATTTATTGGGCGGGGACTTAGTTAATCAAATGACGCCTACAAACTTTGCCGCACGGGAACTGGCGATTTCGTTTATCGGTCTATTTTCTGCCTGTGCAACATCGGTTTCTTCTATAGTTATTGCTTCATTATTGACAGAACTGGGTGCAAGTGAGTTTTCCATTGCCGGTGCATCTAGTCAGCACAACTCGGTCGAGCGCCAGTTTCGCTATCCGGTAGATTATGGAGGTCAAAAGCCTGCAACTGCTCAGTGGACCGTAACAGCAGCAGGATTTGTATTGGTTGGCAAACATCAGCCGAAGCTTCCGTATGTAGAAGCCGCAACAATCGGAAAAGTAATTGATTACGGAGCAACAGATCCATTTCATATGGGTGGAGCAATGGCACCAGCAGCATTTGATACGATTCAGGCACATTTAAAAAAACGTTCACAAACGGTTCAGGATTACGATGTCATTATGACTGGTGATTTAGGGAAAATTGGATTAAAAATTTTAATTGCGATGTTTGCCCAAAGTGGTGTAAAAAAAGAAGATTTATCAAGATTCCGTGATGCCGGGGCTGAATTTTACGGAGAAGATACAGCATTTTTGGCAGGAGCGAGTGGGGCAGGTTGTTCTGCAGCAGTATATAGCGGCTATATGATGGAACAATTTAAAACTGGTCGTTACAAACGCGTATTATTGGTGGCGACAGGAGCACTTTTATCGCCGCTTTCTTTTCAACAAGGTGAGTCAATTCCGTGCACAGCACATGCAATTGAAATCGGGATGGGGTGATTACAATCGGCTTTACATTTTTAGTGGCATTTGTCGTAGGTGGATTAATTTGTGTAATTGGTCAGTTATTATTGGATGTAGGAAAGCTGACACCTGGTCATACATTGTCCATTTTAGTAGTAGTAGGGGCAATTTTAGATGGACTTAATTTATATGAACCCTTAATAAGTTTCGCTGGGGCCGGTGCGACAATTCCGATTACTTCGTTTGGGAACTCATTGACACATGGTGCAATGGCTGAAGTTGAAAAACATGGCTGGATTGGTCTGTTGACAGGTATGTTCGAGGTGACGAGCTCCGGAATTAGCGCAGCAATATTGTTTGGCTTTATCGCGGCAGTAATATTTAAGCCTAAAGGAAAAGTAGATTAGACGAATACCCTCCTTTTTTTTGAGTGTTTGCATACACTACAAAATAGAAAGGGGGGTATAAGTATGTCTGGATATGGTTGGCAGCAACAAGGTTGGCAACAAGGTGGTTGCGATTATGGTTCCTCAGGCTATGGCGGGGGTAATAACAGTAGTACATTCGTATTGATCGTTGTACTATTTATTTTACTTATCATCGTTGGTAGCGTATTTATTTAAGGGAGGTAAGCAAACAGTATGGATCGTTCGTTTTTTAAAAAAGTGGAGCGCAAAACCGGCGTTGATTTCGATGAAATTATGACTCTTGCCAATGCATTGACGTATGCAGATTTCTCGGATGAAAAACAAGTTCGGAAAATCGTGAAAAAGGTGAGCCGCCTTGCAAATAAACCGATTACGAGTGAACTTGAAGACAAAATTGTCCAATCAATCATTCAAGACGGTAAATCTTTGGATTTTTCAAAAATCGAGAAAATGATGAAGTAAATCGGAACGTTAAAAGTGGCGTAATAATACGAAAAACATCCATTTTCTCCGGCGGAAAATGGATGTTTTTCTCCTTTTATGAGTTTTAAAGAATTAGATTTTCTTTTCCATAGCGCGATGTGGAATCCCTGCATCCATAAATTCCGGAGAAGTGACAGTGTAGTCCAGCTTTTCATAGAAAGGAATTGCATAGCTTTGGGCATTCAACTTAAGCTTTTCAAACGCAGCTTTTTTTGCATATTGTTCAACAGCTTCCATAATTAATGCGCCAAGTCGTTTACCGCGATAATTGTTCAATACGCAAACACGCTCAACTTTTCCGACTTTCGGTTCGACTTCCCGAAGACGTGCTGTAGCAATTGAATTTTCACCTTCATTTACTAAAAAATGAGTGGCTGTTTCATCGTATTCATCTAATTCCAAACTCAGTGGAACCCCTTGCTCTTTGACGAATACTTCTTTACGTAGTTCAAATGCACGTTCGCGGTCTTCGTCGGTTGTAACTAGTTTTACTTCAAACACGTATTACTCAGCTCCAGTCAATTTGTATGTTTCATAGGTTGTCCATGAGCCGTCTTCCAATTGGTAAAGCAAGTGGAAACGATCGATCGAATCTTTTTCATCTACTCCAACCATACGCAACTGGCCGTGAATATCATCATGCTCGGAAGCGCTCATTTTTTGTGCAATTGTAATATGTGGCACAAACACATGCTTTGGCGCACCAAAATTAATTTTTTCCTGAATTGACTTTTGAATATTTTCCAACTGTGGTGTTGGCTCAACACGGAAGTAAATGGCATTCGTCGTTGGATAAAATGAACTGATTCGTGAGGCGTGAATTTGTAAAGGTGCAAACCTTGATGCCACTTCCTGCAAATGCTTGGAGATTTCTCCGATTTCAGCTTCATCCGCATCAAACGCATCTTTGAGCGTAATATGAGGTGTGATTAAAGCATAGTGCGGGTCGTAGCGTTTGCGATAAGTGTTCGCTAAATCTTGTAATTTTTTAGATGGAAAAGCAACAATACCATATTTCAAATTCATTACCCCCTAAAAATTTTATAATATCATTTAGCACCGTGCTAAATGAAGGTAAGACGTCCTGTAAATGGCATAGATTTTATACAACTATTTATACTAACAAAAATCTAGATACAGCCACACCAAGGCGTAATTGTTATAAGTATAACAGAAAAATTTGTGAATAAACATTTCCAACCTACCGTATTATCCGAAAATTTCAATTAGTGCACGTTTTAAATCAGGTTTCCAATAAGTCCATGTATGATTTCCATTGAATTCTTCATAGAATGTATCAATACCATGTTGAACGAACAGTTGATGCAGCTCACGGTTCGGTGTTAAGAGATCTTTGACCGTGCCGTCCTTTAATGAAACCTGATCTTCCTGTAGACCGATAATATGGTACAACGAAAGAATATCGACGTTTTTCGCATCCTTAACTCCCTGCAATACAAGCTCATCTACATAAGGTGATTGTAAAATGGCTTTCCCGAAAATATTTGGATAATGGATTGCAGTCATTAATGAAATGGTTGCAGCCATAGAATCACCTATTAATGCACGTCCGCCGCCAACTTGTGTAGTTGAAAATTCGTCATCCAAATAAGGCACGAGCTCATGTGCCAAAAATCGCATATACGCTTCAAATTGATCCCCTGCTGGTGTATACTTTCGCTTACGATCTTCGTAATTTTTGTATGGCACACCAACAATGATTGTATTTTCGATTAGATAGCCATCAATCAGTTCATCAGCAAGGCGCGGAATGCCTCCTAGCTGAAAGTAATCTTTACCATCGGACGCAATTAGAATGTTATATTCGTATAATGGGGAATAATTTGCTGGAATATAAATTAATAACTCCAGCTCCTCGTTTAATGCATTGCTAAAAAAAGCAACGTCTTTTACTGTGCCTCTCTCCAATGTTGTCACCCCTGTATTTTGATGTATGTAAAATTGTATCATATAGGAAAATAAAGGTGTAATATATAGAAAGAAGACGGGAAATAAATACTTAAAATAAATAGAAGTGAGGATTTCTTATGCATAATAAAAATATTCGCGTACACTCTGACGAAGTGACAAAAGCTACTTATAACGCGTTGGAACGTCGTCATGTAACAATTGAAGATATTGCTGAAATCGTGTTTACGATGCAGTCACCATATAATGAAGGTTTAACGATCGAACACTGCATTCAATCGGTTGTTCGTGTATTAAATAAACGTGAAGTGCAACATGCTGTGCTAGTCGGAATTGAGCTTGATGAACTGGCAGAGAAAAGAATGCTGTCGGCACCGCTACAAGCAATTATCGAGGCTGATGAAGGGCTGTTTGGCGTTGATGAAACATTGGCATTGGGGTCAGTATTTACGTATGGAAGTATTGCCGTAACAACTTTCGGTCATTTGGATAAGCAAAAAATTGGAATCATTGAAAAGCTTGATACAAAAGCGGGCGAATCGGTAAATACATTTCTAGACGATCTAGTTGGAAGTATCGCGGCTTGTGCAGCATCTCGCCTGGCACACCGAATGCGTGATCTGGAAGAAGAAGGCGGAACATTTGCAGATATCCCACCGATCGTGCTAGGGCCAACCCCAAAGGCAAATAAAGAAATCTAAAAGAAGTAATTTAATAAAAAATTACAATCTTCGGTTTTTCAGGCTGAAGATTTTTTTATGTGTTCAATAATGATAAAATGGATTATACGTAATAGAAGAGAGGTACAGAATATGAGTGACAAAGATATTAAAACATTGATTACGAGTGGGACGATTATTTTAGCCGTTGTACTATATTTAATATTTAGTTAAGACTACAGTATGAATTGAACCGCCGTAGTTTATTTTATAGCAGGTTAAGAAAGCAGGATAGAGATTTGAAAAAGATAATTATGGCTTTGTTTTTTTCTGCACTACTAATAAGTGGATGTACAGAGGAAACGAATACAGCTACTACTAGTGAAACCAATACAATTCAAGGAATTGCAGCTTCTTCGAAAGAGACTGCAACAAAATATGATATAAGCGATTTCGAAGAGTACGAACTGCAGGACATCATTGACGGTGATACAATACGGATTAAATATAACGGCAGTTCAGAAAAAGTACGTCTGCTTCTTATAGACGCCCCGGAAACAAATCATGAAACATTAGGTGAACAACCGTTTGGACCTGAAGCAAAAGAGTTTCTAAAGCAGTTATTAGCTGGACAAGATTCTGTTTATGTCGAATTTGATGTAACGTACCGTGATAAATACAAACGTTTGCTAGCCTATATTTATACGAAAGAGGGCATTAGCGTTCAAGAACAATTATTGAAAAGCGGACTTGTGCGGGTAGCTTATATTTATGATCCAAATACGAAACATGTCGACTGGTTTAAATCCATTCAAAAAACGGCCCAACATAATGCGATCGGCATTTGGTCTATTGAGGATTATGTAACGAATCGAGGCTACGATAAAGAGGTATACTATGCTGCAGTAAACGATGAAAATAAATCTACTGTAGAAGAAGATAGATTGAACATGTCAGAAAATGACGCAAGTTGTAAAATTAAAGGAAATATAAATTCCAAAGGTAATAAGATTTACCATATGCCAGGACAGCGTGATTTTGAGAATACTGTAGCTGAAGAAATGTTCTGTACAGAAGAAGATGCCAAGGATGCGGGGTTTGTACCGGCAAAGCAGTAAAATGCTGCAAGGTTTAATTAAATAGTCGCAGAATATGTGAAAAGCGCTTCCCTGAAAGGGGGGGCGCTTTTCGTGTTTGAGCGTGAAGTTTATAAAGTGGAACATATACACGCCCCATCAATAACTACTACTAGATTTACATTAATATTCGGGACTTTTTTATATTATAAAGGGCAGTATAGATAGGAGAAAAAACAGAATTATCTTATTTTGTATACAAAATTGACAAAAATGTATACAAAATGATAATATGAAGTTGTTCCAGAGGAAGCTGGTTGGTAATAGCTATTCGAATCAAAAGTATAAAATCTATAAGAAATAACATAATAAAGAGAAGCCGATTAGTAAGATTAACTTTTCGCATTCAGGTAAATACTGGGAATGGTTTCAATCACTCTATTAGCAGCGACTTTTTAATAAATATCCTGAAAATATATAAGAGAGGTAAAAGATGAAAAATCCATATTTAAAAATGGGTACAGGCATTTACATGAGCTATTTATTACTTGGAATGGTGAATATTATTCTAGCATCTAATATGGGCTTTCTAACTGAACAAATGCATGTTGACCGGACAGATATTAGTTTACTAATATCCGTAATTGGCATTGGACATCTATTTACTGTCAATATTTCAGGGAAACTTTCTGATCGCTACGGGAGAAAACCATTAATACTGGTTGCAGCGGTTCTTTACGTTGTTTTTTTAGTTGGGATGCCCCTTACAAATTCATTTTCTATTGCAATAGGGCTTGCATTTATCGCAGGGACATGTAACTCATTATTAGACTCGGGATCATATCCGGCATTAAATGAGGCTTTTCCTAAGCGGGCAGGTAGCGCTACTGTATTAATCAAAGCCTTTGTATCAATAGGCGCAATACTTCTGCCTATGATGATTGCCTTATTTATTTCAAAGGATTTATTTTTTGGATACGCATTCTTTGTACCGGCAGCATTATTTTTAGTTGTGGCATTTATTGTTCTTAAATCTGCATTTCCCAAAAATAAGGAAGATGAATTCGATCATTATTTGGTCGATTATTCTGCAGTGAAAATACAATTTTCTATTAAGCCGAAATTCATGAAAGAAGGAGCAGCCTTGATTTTATTTGGCTTTACCTCTATATCTCTTTCAATGATTGTACAAACTTGGATGCCAACTTATGCCATAGAAGTCCTAGGTTATGGAGATATTGAAGCAGTGAGTCTGATAAGTTTCTTTAGTGCTGGTGGCTTACTATCCGTAATCCTATTAACTGTTTTTCTTAACCGTTGGATTAAACCGGTTACAGCGATGATCATATATCCGTTTATGGCAGCAGTTTTTCTAGTTCTCTTTTTAACAAATTCGACTCAAGGTTTAACCGCTTTTCTAATCTTCTTCTTAGGTTTATTTATGTCTGGAATATTCCAACTAGCAATGACTGTTATGGTTGAGCTATTCCCTGAAAACAAAGGAACAAGCGTGGCGTACGTCAGTGCAGCAGCAAGTGTAGCTTTTATGGTGATTCCCTACGGAACAGGATTATTAAGAGAGTACGTTAATATTACATCTGTATTTGTATTTGATTTCGTTCTCGCTCTAGTGAGTATTTTGCTTGCTACCTACATTTTTATAAAATACAAAAAAATTAAAGTTGTGCATTAGATTCTTCTTGAAATACGAGGAGAATATTCTTCTACAATCTCTCGGATTCGAGATATGTGAATTGGGAATATTTAGATCCAGCACAAATATTGAGGAGTGAAAACATGAAAAGCCCGTTTCTTAAAACATCTCTTGGGATGTATCTTAACTATTTCATGCTTGGGATGATTAATATTATTATCGCTTCAAACATGGACAACTTATCTGATCGATATGGCGTAACGATTGCACAAATCAGTTTACTTGTATCAGCTATTGGTATCGGTAAATTAGGGGCATTATTCTTCGTAGGACGTCTTTCGGATGGCTTAGGTCGTAAGCCAGTTATTATCACGGCTTGTTTCCTATATTTAGTATTCTTAATTGGTATTCCAACAACGACAAGTTATGTAATCGCATTCATTTTTGCAATTTCTGCAGGTATTGCGAACTCACTACTTGATTCAGGGACATATCCTGCGTTGACAGAATCCTTCCCGAAAAAAGCAAGTTCAGCTAACGTTTTAGTAAAAGCATCTGTTTCAATCGGTGCTACATTATTACCATTTATTTTAGCTGTATTAATTGCTAATGATATTTTCTGGGGCTGGGCATTCTTTGGCCTAGGTGCTCTATATTTAGTTAGCGGTATTTACTTAATGTTCATGCCATTCCCTGATCATAAAGCTGCACCAGCTAAAGATGAAAAAGGTGAAGCAACAGTTGAAACAAACTTTAAACAAGAGCCAAAAATCTTTGGTGAAGGTTTAGCCATTATTTTAATTGGTTTCACTTCAACGGCGTTATTCGTTGTTTGGCAAACATGGTTACCTAAACTGGGTACAGATTTCATTGGTTTAGAGTCCAGCCAGGCAGTTCAATTACTGTCTTACTTCAGTATCGGCGCACTTATATCGGTATTATTGCTTGCAATTGTGTTAGATAAATATATTTCACCAATTTTGGTCGCGATTATTTATCCAATTGGCGCTATCGTAGCGATGCTTTCACTATTTGTTGTGGAATCATACGGTCTTGTATTAGTAAGTACATTCCTACTTGGTCTATTCACATCGGGTATTTTCCAATTAGCGTTAAGTGTTATGATGAAGCTTTTCCCCAAAAATAAAGCAACGTTCTCAGCGTACGTTAATATCGCTGCAAGTTCAGCATTCATTTTAGTACCAATCATTACTAGTGCACTTGTAGACTCAGTTGGTATTTCGATGACACTTGTCTTTGATATTGTGATTGCTGTAATTAGTGTTATTTTAGCGGTTTATGTACTAAGTCGTTTAAATAAAGTCTTTGGTAAAACAGACAAAGCAACAGTGAAATAAAACATCTGAATTTATACAATAAAAGGAGCGTTTCGAATGACAAATGTAAATGAGAAAAAAATCGACGGTAAAACAAAATTAGTAGGATTACTTGCAACACCGATTGGCCATAGCCTATCACCACGTATGCATAACTTAGGTTATTCATTAAAAGGTTTAAACTATGCTTACCTTGCATTTGAAGTAGGTAACGAAGAATTAGAAGAAACAGTTAAAGGTTTCAAAGCGGCAGGTGTAGCAGGCTTCAACGTATCGATGCCTAACAAAATGAAAGTTCTTGATTATCTAGATGAATTAGATGATTCAGCTAAATATTCTCGTGCATCTAACACTGTAGTTAACCGCGATGGTAAATTAATCGGTTACAACACGGACGGTCTTGGTTATATCCGCAACTTAATCGAGCATGGTGTAGAGCTTAAAGGTCAAAAAGTTACCCTTGTGGGTTCTGGTGGCGCTGCAACTCCTATCGCTATTCAATTTGCTCAATCAGGTATCCGTGAAATTTCAATTTTCGCACGTAACGACCAATTCTTCGGACAAGCAGAAGAAAATGTGAACTACATTAACAATGAAATGAAAGAGTTTGGCGTAAAAGCGAACATTTTCCCATTGGAAGATAAAGAAGCATTCCGTCGTGAAGTTGCTGAATCTGCTATTTTAGCGAACGGTACAAGCCTTGGTATGAAACCGCTTGATCATTTATCGATTGTGGATGAAACGTTAGATGTGTTACGTAAAGATTTAGTTGTGACTGACGTAGTTTATAACCCGCAAAAATCAAAATTATTAACTCAAGCTGAAGAGGCAGGTTGTACAGTAATCAACGGTCTTGGTATGATGTTATGGCAAGGTGCTTTAGGCTTTAAATTATTCACTGGCGAAGATATGCCAATTGAAGAAATTAAAGAAATTATGTTTGGTGAACATAAATAATTACAATATTATTATATATTCATATCACACGCTCCTTTATATACGGTATGGATAATGAAATGTTTACAAATACTAAAACACTATATTCTATATAACAATTTATTTTAAGGAGTATGGATGATGACAAAAATTTTAATGTTACATGGTGTTAACCACAACATGTTCGGTAAACGTGATCCTGAACATTATGGCACAATTACTTTAGATCAAATTAACAACAACATTCAAGAACTGGCAAAAGAATTAAATGTAGAAGTAGAAACTTTTCAAACGAATCATGAAGGTGAATTCGTAGAAAAAATTCACGAAGCGTTCCTGGCAGGTGTTGACGGCATTGTTCTGAATGCAGGTGCATGGACTCACTATAGCTATGCAATTCGAGATGCTTTAGCTATTTTTACAGGCCCAATTGTTGAAATGCACATGTCAAATATTCATGCACGTGAGAGCTTCCGTGAAAAATCAGTATTCGCTGATATTGTGACAGGTCAAATTTCCGGTTTTGGTGAAGAGAGCTACTTATTAGGAATTCGGGCGGCAGTACAAGCAATAAGAAAATAATTATATATATATTTATTCATAATGTTGGTTGTACTTAATTAAATAGGGTAAATTAATAAGCGATTTCTTTGATTAGAAGTCGCTTATTGTTGGATTGGAGGGAAGTAATATATGTTTTTTAAAGGAAAAGTAAAGGAAGAAAATCCAGTGAAACTTGCTATTATTTATTACAGTTCAACAGGGACTAATTATCAAATGGCGAAGTGGGCCGAAGCTGCTGCAATTGAAGCCGGTGCAGATGTGAAATTATTAAGAATTCAGGAAACAGCTCCACAAGAAGCAATTAATTCAAATCCGGCATGGAAAGCGTTTATGGAAAAATCGAAAGATGTGCCAGAAGTACAATTAAGCGACTTAGTATGGGCAGATGCATTTATATTTAGCATCCCTACACGTTTTGGAAATGTGCCGGGTCAAGTTAAACAATTTATCGATACAGCAGGCGGGCTTTGGTACAATGGGAAATTGGCTAACAAAGTAGCAAGTGCAATGACTTCTGCACAAAATGTGCATGGTGGTCAGGAACAAACATTATTGCAAATTTACACAACAATGTATCACTGGGGTGTAATTGTAGCAACTCCAGGTTATACGGATCCAAGTGTTTTTACGGCAGGTGGTAATCCGTTTGGTACAAGTGTAACGGTAGGAAAAGATGGCCAGATCATTGAGGATGCAAAAGCAGCAGTTGAATATCAAGCACGGAGAACGATTCAAGTAGGCAGTTGGATTAAAGCAGGAATACAAGATTAAGATTTCCTACTTAAAAGGAGAAACTAGATAATATGATAAAAGCAATTTTATTTGACTTCGATCGAACAATAATGGATCGGGATACAGCGTTAAATAACTATATTCATGAGCAGTATGAGCGTTTGTTTCAATTAGAAAATATTCAGAAGCAGCCCTTCATTGATCGATTCATTGAACTCGATGCACAGGGATATGTTTGGAAAGATGTTGTCTATTCAACATTAATAAAAGAATGGAACTTACCCTATTCAATGGAAGAGCTCGTAAAAGAGTATGAAGATAACTTCCAAAAATTCGCAGTTGGTTTTCCGGATATCGAGATGGTTTTAAAAAAACTAAAGGAACAAGGATACCTCTTAGGTCTAGTAACTAACGGCCGTGTTGGTCATCAGCGTAATAATGTTATTAAGCTTGGTATTGATTCGCTATTTGACTGCATCGTTGTATCGGATGAAGTAGGGATGAGAAAACCCGATGCAAATATATTCAACTATGCATTGGATATACTGAATGTACTTCCAAATGAAGCAATTTACGTTGGTGATCATTTAATAAATGATGTTCAAGCTTCAAATGACGTTGGGATGATTAGCGTATGGATAAAAGATCCGTCTTACAAAGAAGATTCAAAAGCTGATTATGTAATTAATCAGTTCGATGAAGTATTAGATGTAGTAAGAACGATTGAAAACAATTGAATCCAATAACATTTTAGCACTAATTCCCGGTTGGAAGAATTAGTGCCTTTTTATATGTTATGGAATAGACGATTCCAAAAGTTTATGTTCGGACATCAATTATATAATTGAACTTAATATTGACCTCGTCTACCGATATATTCCAGTGTAAAATTCATATCTTTTTGTAAATGGTTGGCCATCAGTTCGCCGGCAAGTTCTTCATTTTTGTCTTTAATTGCATTGTAAATTTCTTCATGCTCTTCAATAATATTCGGTCGACTATATAGATCGAACCTTAAACTAAACAAGTGAAAAATCGTACGAGCTTCTTCTAATTTTTCAATAATCAGCGGGTTTTGGCATTCATTAATAATTAATTCGTGAAAATGCTGGTTAGAATTGTACATTTCTTTTGACTGCCCTTCGAGAAATGAACTGCGGGATTTCGTGATAGTACTTTCAAGCTCTTTAATCTTATCTGGAGTCATATACTTTGCTGCTCTTTTTGCGGAAAAACCTTCAAGTAATATACGTATGTCATATAGGTATATTAAATCTTGAGCAGTCGGATTAACAACTTGCTTTTTTTTAATCAACCCTTCCTGTTCAAGTGTTTTAATTGCTTCCCGAATCGGTGTTCGACTAACGCCAATTTCATCTGCCAGGCGTTCTTCCACAAGTTTCATGCCACCACTATAGGTCCCGTTTAAAATTCGTTCTCGTATATATTCATAAGCAAATTTTTGTGCATTCTTTTTATCTAAAATCATAACGTAACCCCTAGAAATTATTTTAATTATACTCCCTATTATACTTTATTTAACTAATTTTTTGAAGAAGACTCCAACCTTCCTAGTATTCCTCATAAACAACTTTTTAGTATAAAAATAAGTAATCGATAGGTGGGAAAATACAAGTACTTGTAGATTATTCCCCTTTTCTGTAAATAACTGAACTGCTATGAAAAAGAGTCAAGCTGTAATTGCGACAAATTCATGAATTTTTAAAGGATTGGCCGAAATTTAATGGGAAAGGGGAATGTTGCCATTTGAGAATCAACCATTTTTATGGCATGCTATATAGTGGAATTGAGAAATATTCTCTATTAGAAACTTTGATATTATATAGAAAAGGAGGAGAAATAGTGTGAGTAAAGGTTTCTTCATATTTTTTGCTGCTCTTTTTTTGGTAGCGTTTACTTTACCGAATAATTCATCTGCAGCAATTGCTGATGGTACATATGATGTTAGTTATCAAGTAAATAAACCCGGGAGCAATTCGGCATCAATGGCAAATGACTATTTTTTAAAGCCAGCCAAGTTAATCGTAAACAACGGAAAAATGTCAATGCAGATTACGATTAAAAACAGCAGTTGGGTGACACAGTTTAATCCTCCAGGCGGAGCGAAAGTAATCAGCTCAAATGAATCCTCAGACCACCGTACAGTGCAATTTTCTGTTTCCAATGCAAATTTAGTGACAGTAGCGATGAAAATCGACATCGATGATATCGATTACCATCATAGCTATAGTGTAGATTTTGTATTTAACAGCGGGGGGTTACCTGAAGCAAAAGTCGAGGAACCTAAAGAAACGGTAAAGCAGGAACCTGCAAAAACAACTCCAGCACCTAAGGAAACACCGACAAAGTCGTCAGGAAGTAATACTTCTTCAAATACACCAGCACCATCAACTGAAAAGCAGAATACAGATTCATCCGAACAGCAAGCGACAACAGAAACGACAAAGACAGATGATTCTACAAAAACAGATGAAGAAATTGCATCTGAAACGAAGCAAGCTGAAGATTCTGAGGTAGTAGAAAATCCGGAGACGAGCGATGAATTACCGTTAATGGCGGTTATTTTATTTATCATAGCAGCCGTTGTATTCATTCGCACAAAGAAAACAAAAACTATATAAACAGACAGGGGAAATAAAGAATGGCTAACAAATCAAAAGCAACTAAAGCAGTATTAGCATCATTACTTGCTACATCAGCAATCGTACCAGCAATGGCAGTATCTGCTGACACGACTACAGAAACAAAGGCAACGGATGCAGCAACATCGACAGCATCAAAAACAATTGACTTTAAAGTTGACGCGGATGATGCACTAAAACGTTTTATTCCAACTACAGGCAAACTAGTTGAACATAATGGTCAGCAATTTATCAATATTGAATTATCAGATGCGGTATTAGCAATGGTAAATAGCGTAACAGTAGCAGGACAACCTGCAATGGCTGAATATAACGGGAAAAAGCACATCAATATTCCAGTAACGGCAGATTATGCTCCTGTAGAAGCTACTCTTAATATGACAATTCCTTTCGTTGGCAAAGATCCAGTTGATTATAAAGTTACATTAACACCTGATGCAAAATCAATTAAAGAAGTAACGGAAACAACAAAGCCGGTTGAAGAAGTGAAAGAAGAGAAAGTTTATACACCAGGCAAAACTTTCGATTCAGTAGCTGATGGTACTTACGATATTGTTTGGGATGCATATAATTCAGAAAAAGTAGGTAACTACAAAGCAATTACAAACCACTTCACACCTAAAGCGAAATTAATCGTAAAAGACGGCAAATATTCTGTAGAAGTATCTGTAGCGGAAACTTCAAAAGAAATGGTAGCTGGATTTAAAATTGCGGGTAAAGAAGCAACTGAAAAAGATGGGGTTTATACAGTAGAGATTCCTTCAATTAGTGAATTACATGAAGCAGGTGTACATGTTGTTGTTCCTGCAGCGAAGATGGATAAATGGTATGACTTCGGTTTCGCTATCGAAACAGCTGACCTGGAGTTACCAAAAGCTGAAGTAAAACCTGCGCCTGTTGAATCTGTAAAAATGGATGTTACAGCATTAAAGAACGGAACTCAGGAATTGTCTATTATGCACAATAAATATTTAGACGATGAGGTAACAGTGACAACAACTGAAGGTGGCTATGATGTAGAATTAACATTCCCTGAAGGTCAACACTTATTAGGCTTCGATGTTGAGGGCGCAACAGTTGCATTAAAGTCAGAAGAAAAAGTTGGCAATAATACAGTAAAAATCTACACGTTATCAGTTAAAGATTTAGAAAAAATCTATACAGCAACAGCAGATTTAAAAGTAGTTCTTAATGGGAATGTATTATATGAAACTGCACATGACTTCCAAATGAAGTTTAGCGATAAGAGCTCAACAACTGTTCCATTTAAAGATATCGCAAACAACGGTAACAAAGATGCGATCATTAACCTTTATAACAAAGGAATTTTCAAAGCTGCAGACAAGTTCAACCCTGGAAACAACCTGAAACGCTCTCAATTCGCATTAATGCTAAACCGTGCATTAAAATTGGATGTACCAGCAAAAGCGAACTTCTCTGATATCGCAAAATATGATGCTGAAACTAAAACAGCAATCAATGCATTAAACGGTTACGGTATTATTAACGGTAAAACAGCTACTACATTTGCACCTGGACAAGATATAACTCGTAAACAGGCGGCGTTAATGATTTACCGTCTATTAGAGAAAAACGGCTATAAAGCATCTGGAGAAGCAGCAAAATTCACTGATATGCCAAAAGAAGTTGAAGCATCAAAAGCAATTTCTGAATTAAATAAATTAGGTATTATCTCTGGTTTTGAAGGGAAATTCAACCCGGAAAACGAATTAACACGCTCTCAAATGGCAAAAATCTTAAACAATACGTTAACAGTTGTTGATGGTCTAAAGAAATAATTCAATGAAACGTAAATGGCTTATTACAAATAGCCGTTAGCTAATATGAGTTTAGGTAGGGTTGTGTTGAAAGCTGCGGCTTTTAATACAGCCCCAATCCTATTTTTGAGTAAGGAAAGTGGAGATGCTACGCTTAAATTGAACTAAACTTCCATCCTGGATGTGATGAAATTTTACTTCAGTTTAAACAGCTAGGAGGAAAAGGAAATGAAGAAGTGGTTAATCGGTCTCACGCTGAGTATCGCCGTACTTGCGGGATGCGGAAGTGAACAGAAAGCAGAGTCATCCAATACCGGCGATGACAATACTTCATCAGAACAGGCTTCGGCAGTTGAAGAGGAGCATCGCATTATTGCGGGAACGGTTGTCATTGCACAAATATTGGATAGACTGAATCTTGATGCTGTCGCAATTCCGGATACGGTAAAGGATTTGCCGGCTCGTTTTGATGATCTGCCGAATATCGGGAATGCAATGGATCCGGATGCGGAAATAATCAAATCGCTCAATCCAACTGAAGTATTGTCTGTTTCAACATTGGAATACGATTTAAAGGATAAATTTGAACAATTGAAAATTCCGGTCGATTTTGTTGATTTAACAAGTATTGAATCTATGATGGGTGAAATTACAGCACTTGGCGAACGTTACAGCCGTGTGGACGAGGCAAAGGCTTTAAATGATGAGCTACAGGCTGAAATTGATGCGGTAGAGGTTGCAGCAAATAATGAAGAGAAGCCGAGGGTACTCATTTTACTAGGTGTACCAGGCAGTTATTTAGTGGCGACCGAAAATTCCTATGCGGGAGATTTAGTACGTCTTGCAGGCGGGGAGAATGTCATGGCTGGACAGGATGCTGAATATTTGCCATCCAATACAGAGCATTTATATTCATCGAACCCTGATATCATTTTACGTTTATCGCACGGTATGCCGGATGAGGTAATTAAAATGTTTGACGAGGAATTTGCAAAAAATGATATTTGGAAACATTTTAATGCCGTGAAAAATGGACAAGTATATGATTTAGAGGAAGAACTATTTGGTACGACAGCAGCATTGAATGTACCGGAAGCACTCAATCAGTTAGTAGAAATATTTTATCCCTAATTAACGGGTAGTAAATTATTTGCTCCACTGATTGAAGTTTCACTATCTCAATAATAATGTTGGAAAAGCAAAGTCTTGAGGGAGGTTTTGCTTTTCATCATATAAAGGATGTTTTCTGTGACAAAAAAAATTATAAGCTTTATCGCTGTCACTGTATTGCTTGTTATGACAATTATTTATGCAGCGACAACAGGCAGTATACAGATGTCATTTACCGACTTTATAACGAATTTCTTCAATGCCGATAATGCGGATATGGCTGCGATTAAGGATTTGCGTTTTCCAAGAATCATCGTTGCGATCTTTGCCGGAGCTGCTTTATCGGTTGCCGGTGTACTATTGCAGGCAATTATGCGAAATCCATTGGCAGATGCCGGATTTATCGGAATATCCGCGGGAGCTGCATTTACAAAATTATTTATCGTAAGCTTTGTACCGACATTATTTTTCTTCACCCCAATTGCAGCATTTATCGGGGGTGCACTTGCATGTTTCTTCGTTTTCCTGCTTTCCTGGAAGTCAGGGCTGAATCCATTAAAGTTAATTTTAGTCGGGATTGCAATCAATGCGATGTTCTCGGGACTAACGGAAGCAATGATCAGTTTTGGCGCATCGGCAACAGGCGCAATTACATCGAACCTGTCCTTAAAAACATGGGATGATGTATCGTTAATTGTTACATATGGCTCAATCGGTTTACTTCTTGCTTTTATTTTATACGCTTCCTGCAATGTGCTCGTGTTATCCGATAAAACTGCCAAAAGTGTCGGTTTTAATGTTACGGGTGCACGCATCCTTATTGCAGCGGTGGCCGTGCTGCTAGCTGCAGCATCCGTCGTGGTGGCAGGAGTCATTTCATTTGTTGGAATTTTAGTGCCGCATATTGCGCGTCGACTTGTTGGTTATGATCATAAAGTGTTGATTCCATTTACGGCACTGCTCGGTGCATTTATTATTTTGTTGGCAGATACCCTTGGTCGTACAATGTTCAGCCCGATGGAAGTACCGGCATCAACGATTATGGCCATTATCGGAGGACCTTTCCTCATATTCCTACTTAGAAAAGAGTGACAACCAATATGGAAATTAAACAAGTAGTCGTTTCCCATGATGGGGCGACCCGCCATTTAAATGCAGTATCGACCGCCATTCCAAAAGGGAAAGTGACGACAATCATAGGGCCGAATGGGTGCGGGAAATCCACATTGCTAAGTGTTATGTCACGGAACAAAAAACCGCTTGAAGGTCAGGCAACGCTCGAAAATCGGGATTTAGTGGAATATAAGCCGAAAGAGTTTGCAAAGAAATTGGCGATTGTCTATCAGCAAAACGATATTCCTTCAGATTTGACGGTGGAGAAGCTTGTTATGTACGGTCGGATGCCGCATACTTCATTATTCAAGAAGCGAGCTGAAAAAGATGAGGAGGCCGTTACATGGGCGCTTACATGTACGAATCTGCTTGAAAAACGGCATAATGATTTGTCGGCACTTTCCGGCGGAGAACGGCAGCGTGTATGGATTGCAATGGCACTTGCACAAAAATCGGAAATATTGTGCCTGGACGAGCCGACAACGTATTTGGATATATACTATCAGCTGGAACTGCTGGAGCTCGTTAAGCAACTGAATGAACAGTATGGCTTGACGATAGTCATGGTACTCCACGACATTAATCAAGCAATCCGCTATAGTGACCACATTATATTGATGAAAGCCGGTAAAATCATTGCTGAAGGTGCACCGCGCGATGTTATTACAAAAGAAGTAATTAAGGAAGTATACGGGGTCAATACCGTGTTTCATGAAGATGAGCAGCTCGGGTTATATATGATGCCGTTAAGTATTTAAAATGCGTAAAATTATTCAAATTGTAAGCGGCATTGTTATGATTATTTGCGCGGCGATTATTATCCGGTATTTTTTCAGCTATCAGGAAGTGGAAACCAAGCTGGAAGATGCGCGGCAAATTGTCGAACAAAGTGAGCTTGCTGCAATTCAACAGCAAAACGATCATATCATCGGCTGGCTCACATTGGAAAATACCCGTCTTAATAACCCTGTTTTGCAAAGGGATAATAATGAATTTTACTTAAAACATAATTATTTAGACGAGAAAAGTCGTGGCGGAAGCATATTTGCCGATTTTCGCAATGAGGTAATGGAAGATCGTCATACGATTTTTTACGGGCATGTTTTACGCAATGGTACGATGTTCGGAGATTTGCCTAAGTTTAGCGAGCAGGTATACGCAGAAGCCCATCCTGTATTTTATTATGAAACGAATGACAAGCGCTTTGCATTGCAAGTGTTTGCCGCATATGAAACGACAACCGACTTTTATTATATTGAAACACAATTTACAGACAACACGTATACGCAGTTCTTAGAGAAAATACAGCAACATTCCAATATAAAATTGCCGGTTCATATAACGGCTGCTGATAAAATAGTTACATTGTCAACATGCACGACATCACAAAACGATAAGGAACGTTTCGTCGTACATGCAAAAGTAGTCGAACTAGAAAAATAAGAGGTGAAGTAAGATGAAAAACACTAAAAAAATAATGACGGCATTACTTGCTGTTTCAGTATTGGCAGCATGTGGACAAAAAGAAGAAGAACAGAAAGCAGAGCCTGTGGAACAGCAGGAAGCAGTAATCGATGTGAGTGCAGAAGCAGAGCAGTTCAAATCACTTTTAGCAGGGGAAATGGACAGCTTTGTAACAGATACCGAACTTTTAGCGACTGCTATTAACGAAGGAAAGCTGGAAGACGCACAGAAACTGTATCCGCTAGTAACGATGTATTTTGAACGATTACAGCCGCTTGCCCCGAGTTTCCAGGAGCTTGACGAAAAAATAAAAGGTGACATTGTTGAAGGTAAAGAAACGGACAAAACAGGTTTTCAGCGTATAGCATATGGATTATTTGGTGAGAAGAAGACAGCAGGTTACGAAGGAATTGCTGAGGAACTTGTTGCCGATGTGAAGTCACTTCAAGCCGATTTTGCGACAATTGACGTTTCTGAAACTAATGTACTTGCTTCAGCAGTAACAATGTTTCAGGATATGGCAAATAACCGATTAACATCGCCGGGCATTGCTGGAAATGAAGTATATGCAGTGAAAGCACAAACAGATGCAGCAGAAGATTTAATGGAAGTGTTTGTTCCACGTGTTTCTGATGAAAGTGCCGAAGCTGCATCAAATGCTATTACAAAACTAAACGAAATTGTCGCGTACTACGAAGTGGGAAAAGAAGATTACGTAAACTATAATCTCTTCACGACAAAACAAGAACAAGAGCTAATTACAGCGGTAACAAATGTGGAAGCGGCATTACAGCAAATGAATGAATCAATAAAATAGCTATGCTGATGAATAAACGGAAAAATTTTATTTGCATAAGCAAGTTACAGATAAATCATGAGACATAAATTAAAGCGGTTCAAATTCTACGACACGTAAAGTTTGAACCGCTTTTTATTTAGTAAATGGACTTTAATCTAAATGTTCATGCTTTATATATTGAGTGGCTGCTTGAGGAATGTCTTTATACGAAATTTCGTTGATAGCAGCCAACGCCTCGTCATCAAAAGTGACAGTGAGAATTTCAGTATTATTGTTCTTTACAGGCATAAACCACTTTAATGTAATATCATTTATTTCTTCCACATGCTGAATTTCTTTTAATAAGTTGTAGCTATCTTTCAAGAGTGTACTTTCTTTAAGAAATTCTGATGCCCGCAATGAGACGATGACATTTTGCTTGTCGTCAACCGGTACGATTTCGATATTCAGCATTATATTTTCGACAAACTGCTTCAGCACAATTTCTGTCATCATAAGCATAGTGTGAGTTTTCAATTGTTCCTGGGTCATTGATGCCTTAGCTTCAATGAGAGTTTCTTCCTTTTCGGAATTCTGCATTTTTATAATATATTGTACTGAAACGACGCAAACAAAAATAAGTAAGGCGATTAACATAAATTTCAGTAATTTATTTAAAATAAGGATAACCTCCTATGAACCTAGCGTAATAATCACTATTATATAGTCATTATGCCACAAAAAAATACAAAAAAGGACTGCCAATTGTGACAGTCCTTTTAAAAATTAAGTATTTTGTTCTTCATTAGGAATTGTAGCAACAAATTCGTCAAAGTATAAAAATGATTCATCCTCAAGTTGTTTAACCTTCTGTTCGTTTAATCCAATAGATAATGGCCCCGAAAAAATCTCGCCCCACCAAGTTTCAGTAATAATCATTTTATATAGCCTCCTTGTACGATTGTTTTACATTACTTATTATGTTCGATTATTTATTTAATTATGAAATTCCCATATGCCTTTATTTATAAACCTTTCTTTAAAAATTAAGACAAATTTATCATCAAGCCTCCTTTTATTAGCAGGAAAATTTATTAACTTTGTAGTAGTTATTACTATAGTTAATATGTGTGAACAGCTATAATTTATGCATACATTTATCTTCATTCAGAAAAAATGGCCATTTTCTTTAGTCGTTATGAATGAAGCTGAATCTCTGTATATGTCACGGATATTAATTTGGGGAAGGATGAAAAAAATGAATTTTACTGCAAATGATGTTGAAGTAATGATTGAGAATCAGCGCGCTTTTTATTTTACTGGCGCAACAAAAGATGTAGAATTTCGTAAAGAACAGCTCTTAAAATTAAAGGACACAATAAAAAAATACGAAGAACAAGTAATAGAAGCTCTAGCATTGGATTTAAGAAAAAGTGAGTTTGAAGCATTCACGACTGAAATCGGTATTGTATATGATAGTATTTCCTACTTTTTAAAAAATATAAATAGCTGGATGGAACCGCAGCCTGTCAAAACACCGCTTCATTTCCAGCCTGCAAAAAGCTATGTTGTGCGTGAACCCTATGGAGTGGCATTAATCATTGGGCCGTTCAATTATCCATTCCAATTAATTATGGAGCCACTGATCGGAGCGATTATCGGAGGAAATACGGCGATCGTAAAACCATCGGAATCCGCAGAACATACAGCATTTATTGTGAAAAAAATTCTCGGAGAAGTATTCCAGCCTGAATATGTACGTGTTGTAGAGGGAGAAAAGGATGAAGTTACGGCTTTAATCCATGCATCTTTTGATTATATTTTCTTCACGGGAAGTGTTGCGGTAGGGAAGGTTGTTGCAAAAGCGGCAGCAGAACGTCTTACGCCGATTGCTTTGGAATTGGGTGGAAAAAGTCCGGCGATTGTCGACCAAACAGCAGATTTGGATGTAGCAGCGAAGCGAATCGTGTGGGGGAAATTCAACAATACAGGGCAAACATGTGTGGCGCCTGATTATGTTCTTGTCCATACAAGCGTTGCGAAAAAATTTACGCGTCTTCTAAAGAAAGCAATCAAAGAATTTTATGGTAATGATCCACAGCAAAGTCAGGACTACGGGCGTATTATTAATGAACGCCAATTCGACCGTCTACAGACGATTTTAGATAAGGAACGGGATACTGTCACATTTGGCGGGCGAACTGACCGAGAAGATTTATATATGGAACCGACAGTGCTGGAAAGTATTACGTGGGATCGACCTTCGATGGAAGATGAGCTGTTTGGACCGATTTTGCCGATTATGACGTATGAAAATTTACCAAAAGCAATTCATGAAATTCGTCAATTGCCAAAACCATTAAGTGCGTATTTGTTCTCGGAAAATGAAAAAGCCATCGAGTACTTTTTAGAGGAACTTCCGTTTGGCGGGGGCTGTATAAATGACGTCATTACACATGTCGGCAATACGCATTTACCGTTTGGCGGAGTGGGGCCTTCAGGTGTGAAGGCATATCACGGGAAAGCAAGTTTCGAAAACTTCACACATCCGAAATCAATTATGCATCGTTCTAATAAACTGGCAAATAGTTTGCTATACCCACCATATAAACAAAAAGTAAAGCTTGTTCGAACAATAATGAAATAAAATAAGAAGAAGGCTTTCCCGCAAAAATCAGGAAAGCCTTCTTCTATTATTCTGTCATTATCGGGAATGTTAATAAGATTTCAGTACCGACATGCTGCTTGCTTTTAATTTGGATGGATCCTTGATGATCTTGCACAATTTTATTGATAATCATCATGCCGAGCCCGGTCCCTTTTGTTTTCGTCGTATAGAAAGGTTCAAATATCCGTTCCAGTACATGTGGCGGAATACCGCATCCCGTATCAATCATCTGGATATAGATTTCCTTCCCATCCTTACTTTTGCATACTTGCAATGTAATTGAACCGTCTTCATTAATTGCTTCAATTGCATTTTTAAATAAATTGATGAAAACTTGCTTCAGTTGATTTTTGTTTCCTAAAATTGTAATGTTCAAAAATTCATTAATAATATTCAAGGAAATCGCTTTTGATTGGAACTCATATTGTAGAAACTGGACGACTTCCGATAATGCTTCCGCCAAATTAATCGGAGCATACTGGTTTGCATGAGGTTTAGATAATACAAGGAACTCCGATAAAATTAATTCGATACGCTCTGTTTCATTTTGAATGAGCTTAGTATACTCATAGTAAGGTGAATCTGGATCATCATTCATCATTTGTACATAGCCGGAAATGACCGTCATCGGATTGCGGATTTCATGGGCTACACCCGCAGCAAGCTCTCCAACAAGCTTTAGTTTTTCCGATTGCAATATCAGATTTTCATTTTCTTTAATATAGGAAATGTCCCGTGAAATTACGGACGATCCGATAATTTCGCCATGCGGGCTCAAAATAGGCGATAACGAAAGTTGTGCATCAAAAAAAGTGCCGTCTTTTCTCATATCGATCGTTTCATGAAGATGATATTTCTTTCCAAGCTTTAAATCTTCTATTCTTTTCTTTGACTCTTCCACCCTTTCCGGGGGAATGAGCGGTAAAATACGGCCTAATGCCTCCTCTTTGGACCAACCATACAATTTTTCGAATGCAGGATTGACCGCAATGACACGGTCCTCCAAATCAAATACAGCAATTGCATCATTAGCCTGCTCGAAAAACAAATGTAAATATGCATGCTTGGAATTCAAATAATACTCCCGGTCAATTGCATTTTTTTCTAACTTTAACCAAATCTGTTTTATAAAAAGACTTTGACCAATACTCATGATGATAACGGTAATTAAAAAACTGAAAAGTAAAAGGTGATCTTCTGATTTAAAGCTATGGTAGGGAATCATTGATAATTTATCTAAAATAAAAATTTCAATAAATACAAGGCAAATATTGATTAAAGTAATAATATATGAACGGTAAATGGTTAAAATCGCTATAAGCCATATAAAAGTATAAAACGAAATTATATTTACATTTTGATAATTAAAAAGGAATACGATTAAATGCCATGTACAAATCAAAATAATTTGAAGTATTTTTGGAGGCGTTTTTAAATAAAACAAAGCAATGAGTATAAAGAAACTTCCAATATTAATGACTAAAAATGAATAAGGATGCTTGAACAGCTGTGTAACAATGACAGTAGTAAAAATAAGCGTTGAGAAAAAATAAGTAATAATCATAAGCAGGTTTCGCTTATTTAAAATTTCATGTTGCTGCATAAAACACCTCGGATAAGTAATATTAACTATAATGATACAGTAATTCATGATGTCGATAAATGGCGAATTTTGATATGATAGATATATCGTATAAATAAAAAAAATAAGTAAACAAAAGTGGAGTCTTTATCTTAATATAATTTTAGTTCATTTCTGTATATTGATTTAATATTGAGAAAAATGAACTTATGTATTATATGTCCAAAGTCCTTATTTTGCAAACAAGTTTATTTTATACGGAAACATTACAGTTAATGAAAAGCGTGGAAATTTTAATCTATGCACAGTATGATGATTAGTACATAGAAGGAAATTATCATTCGCAATTATATTGCAAGTGTGGGGGAAAGAATTATGTATGCAGAAGAACTTTTAAGTACACTGATGCAAAAAAAAGTTGTAGGTCAACTACCGAAATTGATTACCGATATTGCGATTGACTCGCGCAGTGTACAGCCAAACAGTTTATTTATTTGTATAAAAGGTTTTACGGTGGACGGGCATGATTATGCTCAAAAGGCAGTTGATGCAGGTGCAACTGTAATCGTTACAGAACGTCTTTTACAGTTAGATGGGGAAATTACACAGGTAATCGTAAAAAATACAACACGTACACTTGGCATTTTAGCGGCAAAGTTTTTTGATTATCCATCAAAGGATATTATGATGATCGGGGTAACAGGTACAAACGGCAAAACAAGTGTATCTGGAATTATCCACAATATATTAATCGGGCTTGGCGAAAAATCGGCATTGTCCGGAACAATCGGTTTTAATTTAAATGGTGTGTTATACGAGTCGGCAAATACAACAAGTGATTCATTGAATACACAACAGATGATTTTCCGTGCGAAAAGCGAAGGCTGCCGTGCAATGGTGATGGAAGTGTCATCACACGGGTTAGCGTTAGGCCGTTTAGCAGGTGTCGACTATGATGTGGCGGTATTTACGAATTTAACACATGATCATTTAGATTTCCATGGTACGATGGAAAACTACGGTAATACAAAAGGGTTACTGTTTTCTCAACTTGGACAAGACTTGGAAAAGAACAAGCATGTCGTTTTAAATGCGGATGATCCTTGGTCTGAGCGCTATGCGGGAATGACACCATATCCAATTTGGACTTACGGATTGCATAATAATGCAATTTTCCGGGCAGTAAACTGCAATTATGGTAATGGAATGACGCAATTTGATATGGAAACGCCGGAGGGTACATTCCCCGTGTCAATGCATTTACTTGGTGAATTTAATATTTACAACGTCCTTGCAGCAACAGCCGTATTCTATGCACGCGGTTTCCCGATTGAAGTCATTATTGAACAAATTGAAATGCTGCCACCGGTGAAAGGTCGTATGGAGAAAGTAGATTCGGATTTACCGATTCAAATATTCATCGACTATGCACATACACCGGATGCTATCGAAAAAGCGATCAATGCGGCAATGCCCTATAAAAAACCGGAAAATAAACTGATTTTCCTTGTTGGAACAGGTGGCGGTCGTGATAAAACGAAACGCCCGACGATGGCAGAGAAAGCATCTGTTGCCGATTATGTTATCTTGACGACAGATGATCCTCGCTATGAAGAGTTCGACAGTATTACGGGTGATTTGGCAAAAGGCATGAAACATAAAAATTATGCCTGTATCGGTGACCGTGCAGAAGCGGTTAGACATGCGGTAAGCGTTGCAAATCCTGGCGATATTATTATTTTCGCAGGTAAAGGTCATGAAGATTACCAAATTATCGAAAATACGAAATACCCGCATAGTGATGCGAAAATTGCGATTGAAGCTGGAAAGTTAAAATTTGTATAGATTATGCTATAATTTTTTCGAATCCACCGTGTTAACGTAATTGCGTTAACGGTGGATTTTTTTGGAGGTGACAAAAATGATCCATTCATTTTTACTTAGTATGATTGCTTATTGCACTGTGAGCTTCCCGATTTATTGCATATTGCGAATGTTTTATATGAAAAATAAAACAAGTAGTGCAAGGCGCGAGTTGATGATGCTCCTATTCTTCTTTTACAGTATCAGTATTTTTTCACAAACGATTATCCCAAGTTTCCAATTCTCAAATGGACAGATCGTTTTTGATACTTCCAGCGCATATGTGCGCAGTAATTTCACCCCATTACAAACAATTATGCTGTATTATGATCAATTGAATGGACCATTGGCAAATATCGCATTTTATAATTTGGCAGGCAATATTGTCCTGTTTATTCCTTTTGGCTTCTTTATTCCGCTGTTATGGAAAAAATTTAGAGGATGGCGCATCATGCATATCGTTGCATTCGCAATTCCCTTATTTATTGAAAGTACCCAATATTTTATTGGTCGTAGTATAGATGTCGATGATGTATTATTAAATGCAATTGCCATCGTGATAGGATTTGTGCTCTTCAAAATATTCCGGAGATTATGTAAAATGAGCGCGCCAAAGTAAAAAAGGTTGTAACAACTGACTGTTGTCTTTTAAAATAAGAAAGTATGAAAAAAGGAGACGAAATTAATGACTTTAGAACAAGATATATTAGCGCGTCGTACATTCGCCATCATCAGTCACCCGGATGCCGGTAAAACGACGATTACAGAAAAGCTACTATTATTCGGTGGTGCGATTCGTGACGCAGGAACAGTAAAAGGTAAAAAATCAGGGAAGTTTGCAACATCTGACTGGATGGAAATCGAGAAACAACGTGGGATTTCGGTTACATCTTCTGTAATGCAGTTCGATTATTCAGATTGCCGTGTAAACATTCTGGATACACCTGGACACCAAGACTTCTCGGAAGATACGTACCGTACGTTAATGGCTGTAGACTCGGCTGTCATGGTAGTCGATGCAGCTAAAGGGATCGAGGCACAAACATTAAAGCTATTCAAAGTTTGTAAAATGCGCGGTATTCCTATTTTTACGTTTATCAACAAATTGGACCGTCAAGGGAAAGAGCCATTAGAGCTTATCGAAGAATTAGAAGAAGTGCTTGGCATTAACGCGTACCCAATGAACTGGCCAATTGGTATGGGGAAAGAATTCCTTGGAATTTACGACCGTTACAACAAACGTATCGAACAGTTCCGTGTAGAAGAAGGTGACCGCTACTTACCACTTGATGAAGAAGGGCATTTAGCCATTGACAACGATATGAAAAAAACATCGTACTATTCACAAGCTATCGATGATATCGAACTTTTAAATGAAGCTGGTAATGCGTATTCAGAGGATAAAATTGCACGTGGTGAATTGACACCTGTATTTTTCGGTTCTGCATTAACGAACTTCGGTGTTCAGACATTCCTTGATACGTATTTAAAATTTGCACCGATTCCTCAGCCTCGTATTACAGAAGATGAGCAATTTATCGATCCTGTAGAGCATGGCGAGTTTTCTGGCTTCATTTTTAAAATTCAAGCGAATATGAATCCGGCTCACCGTGACCGTATCGCATTCGTGCGTATCGTATCGGGTAAATTTGAGCGCGGTATGAATATGACACTTTCACGTACAGGTAAATCTTTCAAAGTAACACAGTCAACACAGTTCCTTGCAGATGATCGTGAAACAGTAAATGAAGCGGTTGCAGGTGACATTATCGGTCTTTATGATACAGGGACGTATCAAATTGGGGATACAGTAGTCGGCGGTAAGAAAACATTTAACTTTGAAAAACTACCTCAATTCACACCTGAAATTTTCATGAAAGTTTCGGCGAAAAACGTAATGAAAGGGAAGCAATTCCAAAAAGGTGTGCTTCAATTAGTACAAGAAGGTGCAATTCAGTATTTCAAAACAATGCATACTGAAGAAATAATCCTTGGTGCGGTTGGTCAATTACAGTTTGAAGTATTCCAGCACCGAATGATTAACGAATACAACGTGGAAGTAATTATGCAGCCGATTGGCAGTAAGATTGCACGTTGGATTGAAAATGAAGAAGATGTAAAAGATTCAATGCACTCTCAACGTTCAATGCTTGTAAAAGACCGTTTCGATAATAAAGTATTCTTATTCGAAAATGAGTTTGCAATGCGTTGGTTCTCAGAGAAGAACGAAAACATTCAGTTATACAGCTTGTTATAATTTGATATTAAAAGCCCCGGTAATTTTCTGCGAAGGAAAATTGCCGGGGTTTTTGTGTTTGGAGCTATGATGTGATGCGAGGGTGCTGAGTCGGGCTGGGCGTGGCGTTTATTAGAAGTTTAGAGCTGAAATGTAGAACGGTGGACGGGGGAAGTAGAACATTTCCGGGAGAAAGTAGAACGATTTATTGGGAAAGTGGAAATAAAGCTCGAGAAAGTAGAACCCGGAAATTAATTAGAACTTAGGGGCAGAAATGTAGAAACTAGAACGGGAAAAGTAGAACATTTCCGGGAGAAAGTAGAGCGATTCATTGGGAAAGTGGAAAGAAAGCGGGAGAAAGGAGAACCCGGAAATTAATTAGAAGTTTCGGGTTGTAATGTAGAAATTAGAACGGGAAAAGTAGAACATTTCCGGGAGAAAGTAGAGCGATTCACCCGGAATGTAGAACAAAAGCGCGAGAAAGTAGAACCCGGAAATTAATTAGAACTTTCGTGCTAAAATGTAGAAATTAGAACGAGAAAAGTAGAATATTTCCGGGAGAAAGTAGAACAAATCACCCGGAATGTAGAACAAAAGCGGGAGAAAAGTAGAACCCGGGAAATTAATTAGAACTTTCCAGCTGAAATGTAGAAATTAGAACGAGAAAAGTAGAACATTTCCGGGAGAAAGTAGAAAGAATCACCCGGAATGTTGAAAGAAAGCGCAAGAAAGTAGAACTTATCGCCATCCCCAAACTCCTCTCCATATGCTCATTCCTCCGTATCAATATGGTAAGACCGGTTAAATTTATAATCACCGTTCTCATATGTCCGTTCAAGAAAATCGATTTCCCCATTATTGTGATAAACAATGGCTGTCGAGCAGCGAGTACCATAATTAGGAATTTTAACAAATTGAGCGGATAAGGATCTTTCTAGATGGATACCTACACCAGTATTTGGCAATACTTCATCTTGTGCGATTTCATCATTTGCCAATAACGTTATTAAACTGTTTACTTCAATTGTGTCTTTATCGGTTGCTTTTTCCAATACGCTCTTTGCCGCTTCTACTTTTGGCCATGGTGTATTGAAAGTAGCGTTACTGACACCGTGAATGCCGCTTTCTACAATGCGGTGTTCATCGTAAATATTATTGTAATGATGCATGTCTTCGCCGTCGTAAAGCAGGACATTAAAGCCGCCGTACAAATCTCTTTTTGAACGAAGAGACTGAATAAATGAGTCTGTCGATTCCGTTGAAGTTAAAAACAGCCGTACAATTTCGCCGCGTGACAATTGGCCGGTTTCAGGAAGGCGCGGGTCACGGTAATTTGTAATTGCAGCAAAACGACCACTTTTCGACAGCCCCATCCAGCTTCCTTGCTGACGTAAATCCCGTCCGGCTAATATGTCAGGTTCATCTTCCCAAAAATGGGCGGCGGCTGTCGGACGGTCATAAAATTCGTCACGATTTGCAACGATGATGAGCGGATATGCTGGATGAACTTTATAAGAAAATGCAATTAAACACATAGTTGGACCCCGTTTCTTGAATAGCAGGCAAGAAAAATTCACTGGAATTCACTAGATCGAGTACTTAATTCCTGCCTACTTTGTATGATTTTTTGTAACATTTTGCTGTAGTAACGTAGTTTCTGTCAAATGATTAAAGGGAAATAGATAGCTCTACACGAATTTTAATTAATATGAAGATAAATTGAAAGGACTTTCCACCGATGAATATAAGTAAGTTTTCTATAAAACGCCCTGTTTTTACAATTGTTTCAATAATTTTTGTATTAATACTCGGCGCAGTTTCATTATTTAAAATTCCAGTTACGTTAATACCTGATTTAAATCCGCCGATTGGAGTTGTTGTGACAAGCTATCCGGGTGCAAGTCCGATTGAAGTAAACGAAAAAGTGACAAAGCCGCTTGAAGCTTCGCTGGCGACATTGCCGGGGATTAAACGAGTGCAGTCGACATCGCTGGAAAGCTCGAACCTGATTATTTTGGAATTTGATTGGTCAACAAGTATGGATGATGTGCAAACCGACATATTACAGCGAATTGATCTTGTTCCACTTCCTGAAGAAGCGGGGAAACCAAGCTTTTTGAAATTTGATCCTTCGCAATTTCCGGTCATCCAAATGGCGCTCGCAGCAGAAAATGAAGAAGTCGATATCCGTCAAATCGCTGAATCACTTGAACAGGAATTGCAGCGGACTGAAGGGGTGGCAAGTGTAACCGTTTCAGGTGAAATTGTAGAAGAAGTACAGATTGAGCTTGATGCCCGGAAGCTTGAGCAGAATAATTTGACGCAAAATGATGTGATGAAAATTATCCAGGCTAGCAATATTTCGATGCCGGGAGCTGAGCTAAGTACAAATGAGAATCAGCTGTTAACGACTCGAGTAGTCAGTTTATTTACAAGTCCGGAAGAAATAGCGAATGTTGCGCTTTCGGTCAACCCATTAACAGGTGAAGCAATAAAACTTAAGGATATAGCGACTGTAGAACGCAAAGAACAGGAAACGAATACAATTACTCGAGCAAATGACCAACAGGCTGTCCTCATTTCGGTTTTGCAGGAGTCCGGGGCAAATACTGCAAATGTTTCCGAAACTTTTCAGAAGGAACTTGGTCAATTATTGGATGAGCCCCAGTATGATGGAGTTGAAGCAACAATTTTATTTGACCAGGGGGATTATGTTCGCTTAGCAATTGGTAATATTAGCTCCTCGCTTATTTTTGGCGGGCTATTTGCGATGCTTGTGCTTTTCGTCTTTTTATCCGGAATAAAAAGTCCGCTTATTATTGGCATTGCGATTCCGTATTCGGTCATCGTAACCTTTGTGCTTATGTTTTTTGCGGACTTTTCTTTGAACATTATGACACTTGGTGCCCTTGCCCTTGGAATCGGGATGCTAGTGGATAATGCCATTGTTGTTATAGAAAATATTGAGCGGCATTTAGAGCTTGGTGAGAATCCGAAAGAAGCGGCAGTCAATGGAACGAAGGAAGTGGCTTTAGCCATTACCGCTTCTACTGTCACGACGATTGCAGTCTTCGTGCCGGTCATTTTTATAAGTGGGTTAATCGGTCAAATTTTTGTGGAATTCGCGTTAACGATTTCATTTAGCTTGATTGCTTCACTATTTGTGGCACTGACGGTTGTACCGATGCTGGCAAGCCGCTTCTTACGTACAAAGCCTTCGAATGTAGTAAAGAAGCGTCAAGAATCATGGCTGTACCGAAATTATACGAAAATACTAAAATGGGGCTTAACGAGACGAGCCCTTATTTTATCAATTACCATCGTCTTAGTTGGTATATCCGGATTTATGGTATATAAAACAGGTACAGAGTTTTTGCCGCCGACTGATGAAGGATTCGTATCTTTGTCCGTTGAGCTTCCAAACAGTGCAACAGTTGAAAAAACAGAACAAATTGTTTCGGAAATTGAGGAGATGGCAAAGCAGTATGAAGAAGTTGATGTAGTGGTCAGTTTAATTGGAGGGAATCAGCAATCTTTATCGCGGGGTACTAGTGAACAAAATGAAGGGGAGATTTCAGTTAAGCTCGTTGAATTATCGGAACGAGATCGCTCCATATTCGAGTTTGTTGAGCTTTTTGAAAAACAAGTGCAACAGCAAATCGGAGAGCGTGCAGAAGTGAATTTCTCGCTTTCATCTTCTTCAGGTTCAACACCGAACTCATTAACATTTCGCGTGACAGACAGCAATGAGTCTCAGCTGAAAGAAACGGTCGCTTCCATCCAGCAACGTATTGCAAAGATTGATTCGGTTACCGAGGTAACGACTGATTTGGATGAAGTTCAAGAGGAAATTCAAATTGAAGTAAATCGTGATAATGCACTTCAATATGGGTTAATGCCCGCACAAATTGCTCAAACCGTCAATATGATGACACGAGGCGCATTTACAACACAGATCATTGCCGAAGATGGTGAAGTGCTAGGTGTATATACTGGATTCGGAAAAGCATACCGTGAAGATGTAGAAGCACTTAAAACGATGAAGCTTCGAACAAATGCGGGGGTGTTTGTCGAACTGCAGCAGCTGGCATCGGTTGAAATAAAAGAAACCCAAACGGCTATTCGAAGATCGGATCAGGCATCGGCCGTAGCCGTGTTTGTAAAATACAATACATCGGAGTCCCTTAGCGGCATTTCTAAGAAAGTGGATAATGCGATTGAAGAAGAGGGTATTCCTGCAACATCGAAAGTTGTTTTTGGTGGCGACCGTGAGCTTTTCGACAGTGCAAAACAAGATATGATACTGGCCATTCTGCTGGCTGTTATTCTTATTTATCTAGTAATGGGCGCTCAATTTGAATCCTTTAAGCTGCCGTTTGTGATGATGTTCAGTGTTCCGCTTACGGTTATCGGTGTCGCTGTTTCTCTGTTTGTAACTAATACATTGCTCGGTGTTACAGCCATTATCGGCATCCTTATATTAGTGGGGATTGTTGTAAATAACGGCATTGTTCTTATAGATTATATTAATCAGAAACGACAGCTAGGATTAAATATAACCGAGGCCATTATTACGGGTGCCCAGGATCGAATGAGACCAATTTTGATGACGGCTTTAACGACTATTTTAGGTTTGGTACCATTGGCATTGGGAATTGGTGAAGGTACAGAAATGAATCAGCCAATGGCCATTGTCGTTATTGGAGGGCTGGTTAGTTCAACAGTTTTAACATTATTTATCGTACCGATCATTTACAGCCTGATTGAAAAGGAAGCAAAAGAATAGATTGAAAAAACTATTTATCGCACGACAATGTAAAATTTTGATGAATTATAAAAGAATGTTTGATTTTTCGGGACGTTATCGGTAAAATAGCAATATAATTGAATTGAATATCCAATTGACATTTGTCAAAGGGGAGTAGCTATAAGAGATTTAAGTAGCAGCCTGTCATTTTAGATAAGCGCTATTTTTAAATGTACTTACTTCACATTCGTCATTACATGGTTAGGAGCCATCGGGTGTGATAGCATTATGTGCTTAGCAAGACCTTTGCCTATTTACATAGGCAGAGGTCTTTTCTTTTTTGGCCAAAAAGGGTATTTTTTCAAATTCACATTATTAACGCCTAATTTATTGGGTACAAGTAAATAATAAGGAGGAGAAATTTCATGGAAGCAATTTTATTAGAATATGCATGGGTCTTACTTGTATTAGTTTTCCTTGAAGGGCTGTTAGCTGCAGATAATGCAGTTGTAATGGCAGTAATGGTTAAACACTTACCGAAAGAACAACAGAAAAAGGCATTATTTTACGGATTATTCGGTGCGTTCGTATTCCGATTCATCGCGCTGTTCCTAATTACATTCTTAGCGAAATACTGGGAAATTCAGGCGCTTGGTGCGGCTTATCTATTATTCATATCCATAAAACATCTATACGATAATCACTTTAAAAAGCAGGATGAAGATTTGGAATTGAAAGAGAGCAAAGGTTCTGGTTTCTGGATGACGGTATTAAAAGTAGAGCTTGCGGATATTGCGTTTGCAATCGACTCAATGCTTGCAGCCGTAGCTATTGCTATGACATTACCGCACATTAGTGATTACCATATCGGCGGAATTAATGCCGGTCCATTTGCTGTTATGTTCCTTGGTGGCTTTATAGGGCTTGTCATTATGCGTTTTGCGGCCCAAATGTTTGTTAAGCTGTTAAACGACTATCCAACATTGGAAACTGCAGCCTTTTTAATTGTAGGCTGGGTAGGTGTCAAATTGGCGGTATTGGCGTTAGGACATGAGAACTTGGCCATTATCGACCCGCATTTCCCGCATTCGACAACATGGAAAGCCATCTTCTGGGTAGTACTGCTTGGACTTGCAGTAGGCGGCTATTTAGTAAGTGTATACAAAAACAAAAAAGCAAAAGCAGAATAATATATGTTTTAGGAGATACTTCAACTATTAGAAGTATCTTCTTTTCATTTTCCATGATATTCATTATACTAGTAAAAATGTAATCAATTATCGGAGGCCAATCTATGCCTTTTAAAAAATTCGAAAAGCGTAAAATTACGCCTTTCCAAATTTTAATCACTTATTATTCTGTAGCCATTTTAATTTCGTTTTTATTGCTGCGACTTCCGGGAGTCCATTTGGAAGGTGTACACGTATCATTTTTAGACAGTCTATTTACGGCAGTCAGTGCGGTTAGTGTAACGGGTTTAACGACCGTTACTGTTGCAGAAACATACAGTAGCTTCGGACTTGCCATGATTTTGCTTATTCTGCAATTCGGTGCGATTGGGATTATGTCCATCGGTACGTTTTTATGGCTGCTGTTTGGAAAGAAAATCGGCATGCGTGAACGTCAGCTTATTATGATTGACCATAATCAATATAATTTATCGGGTGTTGTTGCCTTGATTCGTCAAATAGCCAAGCTGCTGTTTATCATTGAATTTACAGGTGCCCTTATATTAACGGTACATTTTAAGCGTTATTTTGCGACATGGGAAGAATCGGCGATTAATGGATTGTTTGCGTCTATTTCTGCGACAACAAATGGAGGCTTTGATATTACGGGAATGAGTTTGCAGCCGTTTCATCACGACTATTTCATACAATTTGTTTGTATGATTTTAATCTTCCTCGGAGCGATCGGTTTTCCCGTATTAATTGAAGTGAAGGCCTATTTAACGAAAAAGGATCCGGCATTTCGCTTTAGCTTATTTACAAAGGTTACGACGTTTACGTATGTTGCCTTATTTGTTTTTGGTTCGGTCGTAATTTTTATTATCGAATCTTTTCAGTCCTTTAAAGGGATGCGATGGCATGAGGCTGCTTTTTCGGCTATGTTCCAATCGATTTCCACGAGGTCGGCTGGTTTAACAACCTATGATGTCACTTCATTCAACGAGGCGACACAGCTCTTTATGAGTGCACTAATGTTTATTGGGGCATCACCAAGCTCTGTCGGTGGGGGAATTCGTACCACGACATTTGCGATCGTTATTTTGTTTTTAATTGCATTTTCCCGCGGGCAGTCGGAAATTCAAATTTTTAACCGGGAGATTCATTTAATCGATGTATACCGTTCGTTTGCGGTGCTTATTTTTGCGATTATTATGGTGCTCGGCGCTGCGATGGTGCTGTTTATCACAGAATCTAGCGCCTCTATGATGGAAGTCATATTTGAAATTACATCAGCTTTCGGAACGTGCGGGATGTCGCTCGGCATAACGGGGGACTTAACGGCATTCGGAAAAATGGTCATTATGGTGCTCATGTTTGTAGGACGTGTAGGGCTCATTTCTTTCCTGTATTCAATCGGAGGATCTGCCAAGAAGAAGAAGTACCATTACCCGAAGGAACGGATCATTATTGGGTAGTTTTTCAAAAGTGGCTTAAAACAAGGCTTTATAAGGGTTTTCGAGGGGGTGAAGTTATTTCACCCCCATTTAGATCCTCTAAGCTCTAATTTTGAGAAAGTTTATAAATTTTTCGAGTGATTTTTGTTCTTGAATCATTTTGACATTACAAACAAACTTAAAAATAAATTTTTTTAACCAGTTTACAAGTGTTATGCACAGGAGTAAAATAAGCTCGTAATTAAGAAAACTAACAAAGCCAAATCTCAATCATTGAGAACGGAGGACCCGATCTTTTGGGGTTAATTCTGCATTGCAGAAGGGATGATATATACTCTTTCGCCATCCTAACCCGTCAGCTAACTTCGTCGGCTAATGCGGAGGAGGTCATATAATAGACCGCCTTATTCAAGTATTCCTTTTGTCGTTTACCGCAAAGTTAATGCTTGTTTAAATCGGTCTTTTTGCGTTCATAAAACTTTATTAATTATTTTAGAATAAGAGCTTAGTAGATGCCTAAACTTGGTATAAATTCATGGGTAAATAACTTTTAACTTATTGTTAGGAGGGAGCAATGAAAATTTTCAAAGAGAGCCTTAATCCATCAAAAATACTTGTTATGGGATTTGCCATTTTAATCCTTGTAGGTGCATTTTTGTTGACTTTCCCGGTAGCTACAGCAGATGGTAAAGGACTTCCATTCCTAGATGCGTTATTTACAGCTACTTCTGCTACATGTGTTACAGGTCTAGTGGTTGTAGATACAGAGGAGGCATTTTCACTGTTTGGTGAATTAGTGATCTTGTCGCTTATTCAAATTGGCGGTTTAGGATTTATGACGTTTGCAACCTTTTTATTTACTCTATTAGGAAAAAAAATCTCTTTAAAAGAAAGAATTTTATTAAAAGAAGCTTTTAATGCTGCTTCGACTCTTGATATCGTCAAAATAGTTAAAAGAATACTAATTTTTACTGTGATAGTAGAGGGTATTGGAGCTATCATATTATCGATCAGATTTTCATTTGATATGACGATTGGCAAAGCAATTTATTTTGGTTTTTTTCATTCAATTTCAATTTTTAATAATGCAGGCTTTGATTTAATGGGGGGATTTAAAAGTCTTACTGAATACGTTGACGATCCATTTGTAGTATTAACTGTTTGCTCTCTGATCGTTATAGGTGGCTTAGGTTTCATTGTCATACATGAATTATATGAATACCCTGTTACAAATAAAATTTCATTACATTCAAAAGTTGTATTGTTTACAACACTAATGCTTATCGTTGGAGCATCCATCTTAATTTTCCTGTTTGAATATAGTAATGATAAAACATTGGGACCGTTGTCTTCCACAGGAAAAGCTCTAGGTGCCTTGTTCCATAGTATAACGCCAAGAACGGCGGGAGCAAATACATTACCAATGGCAGATTTGACTCATGCCACGCTATTCTTAACCATTTTCCTAATGTTTATCGGGGGAGGTTCAGGCTCGACTGCTGGAGGTATTAAAGTATCTACTTTTGCAGTTTTAATGGCAACAGCTTTTTCCCAGCTTAAAGGGAGAGAAGATGTGGTTTTATTTAAACGTCGTATTGTTATGCAAAGTATTCTAAAGGCACTTACTGTTGCGATGAGCGGCATCATGATCGTTGTAATCGTCACCTTTTTGCTAAGCATCACAGAACCAGGTCATGACTTTATTCTATATTTATTTGAAGCAACTTCAGCATTTGGTACCGTGGGACTTTCTATGGGATTAACACCAGAGCTATCTCCATTTGGACGCGTTCTAATTATCTTAACAATGTTCGTAGGGAGATTAGGTCCGTTAACACTTGGATTTGCTATTTCCAAACGACGTAAAAAAGAAGCATATCACTATATAAAAGGGAACATAATGATTGGTTAATTAACAAAGGAAAGGGATACAAAATGGCAATAAAACAATATGCTGTGATAGGTTTAGGGAGATTTGGAACGAGTGTTGCTAGAAGGCTGCATGAAGCTGGGCAAGAAGTATTAGGAATCGATTTAGTTGAAGAAAATGTCGAAGCTGCTGAAGGTTACGTAACAGATGCGGTGATTGCTGATTCGACGGAAGAAAAGGCTCTTACTTCATTAGGTATCACAGACTTTGATTGTGTAATTGTAGCGATAGGAAATGATATTCAATCCAGTATTTTAACGGTGGTACTCCTAAAAAATTTAGGAATTCCAAAAATTATTGCTAAGGCACTTGGTAAAAGGCATGGCCAGGTATTAGAGGCGATCGGCGCTGATTGGGTCATTTATCCGGAAAGAGATATGGGGGAACGAGTAGCCAATCAACTCCTCTCACCAAAGTTACTTAACTATATTGAACTCTCGAAAAATTACAATATTGAGGAAATTACAATTCCTTTAAGGATGGCCGGTAAAAATCTAAAAGAACTTGATATTCGTGCTAAATTTAATGTCAGTATTATTGCGATTGTTAGGAATGATGATATAATTGTTTCTCCTTCTCCAGAAGAGTTGCTTCAACCAGAAGATTTACTGGTCACCATAGGGAGTAGAAAAGACCTGGCAAAATTTTCAAGTTTAGAATGAGTGTATAAATGATTCTTTTTATTCTCTGTTATTGCACAAACTAAATCACATAAATACACATTAAAACCCATTACCTGTAATAAAATGTACCCTATAAGATAGACACTTTGAAAAAAGCCTATCTAGTAGGGTATTTTTATTATAATAAGAAAAAAGATACTGGAGCGGAATCGAATGACAAAAATCTACTTCACAGAGAAACAACAAGCACAATTAAAATGTAATCCGAATGTACTGGCCGTCAGTGACAAGGCCATTACCTATACAGATGAATTTAAGCGTCATTTTATTGCAGAAAATGAAAAGGGGAAATTACCAAGAGCCATTTTTGAAGAAGCAGGATTGGACGTTGAATTAATCGGTTTGGAGCGTGTTCGTTCTTCCGCAAAACGCTGGCAAGCAGCTTATCGAAAAGCCGGAATAAATGGTTTACAGGATACACGTAAAACGAATTCGGGACGCCAACTTGAACGTGAATTAAGCCTTGAAGAAAAATATGCACGATTAGAAGCGAAAACGCGATTACTTGAGGCAGAGAACGAACTATTAAAAAAGCTGGATCTACTCGAAAGGCAGATGTTGAAGAAGAAATCACAATTGAAGCGAAAATAAAATTTGAATTAATTCAAGGAGCTATCGAAAAGTATAAATTGAAGCGCATGGTGAGCTACTTATGTGAACTGATGGGTGTTTCCCGTTCAGGTTATTACAATTATTTTGATGAACAATCCGCCCAAAACCGGGCAACCCAAGATGCGGCAGATCAAGTAGTGAAAGAAAACATTTTAAAGGCCTATCATTTCCGAGGACGCAAAAAGGGAGCACGCCAAATCAAAATGACACTCCAAAATCAATATAGTATCATCTACAACCTAAAACGAATTCGTCGCATTATGAAGAAGCATGACATTGTTTGTCCCATTCGAAAAGCGAATCCTTATCGACGTATGGTAAAAGCAACGAAAGAACACCGTACATGCCCAAACGACTTAAAACGGAACTTCAAACAAGGTGTAGCAGGAAAAGTGTTATTAACAGATATCACGTATTTAACGTATCGAAACGGAAAGCGTGCTTATTTATCGACGATTAAAGACGCTGAAACGAATGAAATTTTAGCGTATGAAGTATCAAATTCCTTATCGTTGGATATCGCCCTCGATACATTAAAGAAATTGAAAAAACACAAGCATTTAGTGAAAGATGCCTTTATTCACTCGGATCAGGGCTTTCATTATACAAGCCCGATCTATCAAGCATTGGTAAAGCGATTGGGCTTAGGTCAGTCCATGTCACGTCGTGGGAACTGTTGGGATAATGCGCCCCAGGAATCATTCTTTGGGCATTTTAAAGATGAAGCCAAGATAAAAGAGTGTGAGACGTTAGAAGAAGTGAAACGAGAGATTAAGAGTTATATGACGTATTACAATTATTATCGAGGTCAATGGAATTTAAAAAAGCTGCCGCCTGCAAAATACAGACAGCAGCTTCAACAAGTTGCCTAGGCTTTTTCACAATGTCCTTTACAAAGGGTACATTTTATAAAAGTAATGGGTTTTTTTTCATACGTAGTATTGTAATAAAACCCCTTCTCGGAAATGTTAACCAACGGATTTTTAATCGGAGTAGCTATATACGAATTTTACCCTTTATTGGGATCGGTACAAGAATCGGGGAGACCAACTTTTTGAGGATAGGAAGGACGTCAAACCACAAGACACCCCAAAATCTCGCCAAAAGGTTAGTTGAGCTGCTGGTATCATGGGAGAATAGGTTGGCTTATTTATATGGCTTAATAATGGGTCATGAAATATAAAAACCAGACTGCGTGATTTTGTTCATCTGATGCATTGGATTGAAATTGATGTGCTATATAGGAATTCCCAGCTTGTCTCGCAGCAAGATGGTAAAATTCAACAGCTTCTTGTTCATCTTTAAATGCACCTAATACACCTTGTTTAAAGTTATTTGGCATTTCTTCTGTAATTTGAGGCGTTGGATAATGGCCGGTAATGGAGAAGTAGGAATTAGAAAAGCCTTGAAAGTGTCTCATTTCATCATTTCGAATTTCAAGAATTCTGTTTTGAATTTCTTGAGTTGGTGCGAGTTTAGCTAAGTGCTCATAAAAATGGATTGCCGTGAATTCACCATTGATCGCTTTTGTTAAATTACTAATTAAGTTTGAGGTTGGTGAAGGAAAAGCAGAGTTTTGCAAAAATACACTCCTTTTTAACCAATATATTCGATTAAAATAAGAACGAAACTTGTCTTGAAGTTTTAGGCATAAAAATTCGTATTGTATCTACTTGGCTCTAATTAATACAAATAAACTTATTTCATCATTTTTTTAATCTGTTTCAATTCATTAATTAAATAGTCAAGCTGTTTTTGCATGTCTTTTGACTGTGGAGATGAATCGGATCTTTGAGTGCCTTGGTTACTTGAGTTTTCTAATGCCTCCAACGCTAGACGGCAGCAATCGCAGCTATACCATCACCTAATGTAGCGATGGATGCACCAATAAAAGCAAGCCTGGCAATTTGAATTTCTTGAGAGTCTGGGGACTGTTCTTTTTTATTGGCATTCACTTTTAATATCCTCCTTACTAAAAAAGAATGGCTCTAATTGCATAATATGTATTTTTAAATATTAGTGAGTTAGAAATAATAATAATGCTTAAATAACATCACTTTCTTACGGAGTAATAATGGTAATTAAAGAAAAAACGGGCAATACGTAAAAACGTCCATTTCCTTTTAGGGAATGGGCGTTCTTTAATGTATTTAAAACATAACTATTTTTCATGCAATGTGAGAATCATAAGTCTGTAAATAGTAAATACTCCGATATATGCGCCGGAAATTAAGAAGAGTTCATTTAAAAAAAGACCATGAATTTTTGTCATAAAGACAGCATCGTCAATAATAATCTGATAAATTGAAGTGGATGCAATACTGCCGAAAATGATGACAAAAATAACAGCCAATATATTAAAAATAAAGGCTGACTTGCTGATTTTCTTTCTTAGAAGGACCATAATAAGCGGAACAACAATGCTTGAAATAACCAATAAAAATTTCAAAAATAGCACTCCTTTCTATTAATTGAATTATGCCCTCTTTTTTGGGGTATAAAACGAGTAGGCCGACTGCAATCAGCAGAATAGATTATAGCTAATTGGTTAATTTATGAATGGAGGTGATCATTATGGAAAAGAAGAAAGGCAATGACCGACAAAATATGAAAGAAGAGGTTGGACCGGAGTTAAACCCGGATGATCTGGATCTTCGTGAAGACAATGATTTAACGGAAGAGCAATATAAAAATGGACCTCAAAAGAAACAATCGGATGGTTCTAAATCAAATAATCGATAAATTTTTCAATTTGAAAAAAGAGACTGGGACAGAAGTAGAAATTTCATAAACTAAGGAGAAAAACCTTATTAAGAAACGGATATTTTATAAAATTGATTGGAATGGAGGGCGAGTGTAGCTGACGGCTACGCCTTTCGCTACAAGCAAGCTTCCTGCGGGAATAGCGTGCAGCCTGAGACTACAGGCTCAGGCCACGCCCGCGGAAAGCGTCCCGGAATGGAAATCAATTTTTACGCTCTTCAAAAAAATGCCATTTTCCTCTAAGAGAAAAATGGCATTTTTGGGTTATGTCCCACCCTCTTTTGAATTAATTGAATGTGTTGAAGTAAGGCTGTTGTCCATTGCGGAAGTATGTGAATAAATAGCCTGTTTTCTTTTCTGGTGCACCGACTTCGTAATTTTCTAAATCGATGTGGAACGGAATAATTAATGAATGCTTGAATAATTCGCGTTCAGTAATTTGCATTGCTTCAAATTCCTCACCTACAAGGGAAGGGCCTTCTTTAATACGCGTATAGACATCTTTCATCTCTTCATCAGAAAGACGGTCATCCCACCAAAGTTTACGCGGCTGGAACTGCTGACCTTGCAGGAAATCGTACTTCATTAAGCTTGTAATCACTTCTAAGTCAGCATGCTCGACCGTTTGAAGGAACTCTAGTAAACGGCGGAATAAATCTTCAAGCTGATGTCCAATACGTGACCAGCCTTTTGTTTCCCAGTATGTGCCGAAACTTTGGAAGAAATCGAATGGCGTTTCAAATACTTTTGTTACTAAATATTCAATCGTATTGTCCATACGATGTGCATTCCAATACTTTTCCAGTACGTCTTCCGCATGTTTAATACGAACAATATCATCGAATGTTAATACATTATTTGAAAAAATTTCATAAGGCGAAATATCAACATATGTGTAGCCGTACTTTTCGGCTTCCAACCGTAAGCCTGTCCCGCGCAGCAGTTTCAGGAAGCCAAGCTGCAGCTCTTCTGGACGCATCGCAAATACATCATTAAATGTTTTGCGGAAAGACGCATAATCCTCTTCAGGCAATCCGGCAATTAAATCCAGGTGCTGGTCAATTTTGCCGCCTTCTTTTACCATTGTGACAGTACGAGTAAGTTTTTCGAAGTTTTGACGACGCTTTACAAGATCGTTTGTTAGGTCATTAGTTGACTGGACACCGATTTCAAAACGGAACAGCCCTTTCGGTGCGTTGTCATTTAAAAATTGAATGACCTCAGGACGCATAATGTCCGCTGTAATTTCAAACTGGAATACGACACCTGGCTGATGTTCATCAATTAAAAATTGGAACATTTCCATCGCATAGCTGCGGCTAATATTAAAGGTACGGTCTACGAATTTAATCGTTTTTGCCCCGTTATTCATTAAGTAACGAATATCTTCTTTAATTTTCTCACGATTGAAATAACGAACCCCGACTTCTATAGAAGATAAGCAGAATTGACAGCTGAAAGGACAGCCGCGGCTTGTTTCAATATATTGAATCCGTTTACCTAGATGAGGTAAATCTTCTTCAAATCGGAAAGGGGTAGCAATTTCTCGCAAATCGATTTTCGGTGGCTGTGCATGAATTTTTAATTTTCCTTCTTCTAAATAGCAAATACCCGGCACCTTTTCGAGTGGGATCTCACCATTGAAGTAGCGAAGCATTTCTTTAAATGAAACTTCACCTTCACCCATAATAATGAAGTCGATTTCTTCATGTTTACGAATCCATTCATGGACATCATAGGAAACTTCCGGACCGCCTAATACAATTTTGACATTAGGCAATACCGTTTTTAGCATACGAATTACCGCAATCGTCTCATTAATATTCCAAATATAACAGCTGAATCCGACAACATCCGGTTTCTTTTGGAAAAGGTCTGATACAATGTTGAAAGCGGGGTCTTTAATAGTATATTCAGCAAGCTCACAGTCGAATTCAGGTAGTGCTGCTGCTTTTAAATAGCGGATCGCTAAATTTGTATGAATATATTTTGCATTGAGTGTACTTAATATAATTTTCATAATTTTATTCTCCTCTTCATAAAGTATATTGTAGCAGTGTAAACAGATACAAACAATATGGGAGAATTTGCCCATTTTATTCCAAATAGTAATGTGAAATAATATACCATAAGTATACAATTCTGAAAATTCTATAATATCTAAAAATGGGGGGTTGTAATTGTAGTGGAAGGTCAATTGAATTTTATGTTAGAAGATCTCTTTCAGCAATCCAATGAACAAATTATTATATTAAACCGCCAAGGTAAGATTGAATTTATGAATAGTAAAGCAGAGGAAATATTACAGTCAACCCATTTACCTAAATGTTTTTGGGAAAGTACGGACAAACTTAGTGGTGAGTGGGAGAGGTTTATCCATTCCGTCAATGAAAAATCACCATCTACTACTACATTTGTATTAATTAATAAATATCATCAGAAAATACCGGTCCAGGTTTGGGGGCATTTTCTTGAACATAAACAACTGATCTTTACTAGAATACAAGTTAACCCATCCAATGTTATTTCATTTGAAGAAAAAAGCAAAACACTTATGTTTCAGAATTTAATTGATGGAATGGCACAAGGGGTAATATTAACAACGTTGAATGGAAAAATATTATCCGGCAATGCAATGGCATTGCATTTACTTGATCGAAAAGCCGCTCAAATAGAAAATAGAAGCTATGATTATCTATTTGAAGATTGCCAGTACGATTCTGAAGTCATCATCCAATATTATAAAAAAATTTCAAATCGGGAAATGGCGAGTATTTTTGTTAAAAGAGAAAACGGAGATGGCACTCCGGTCTATTTAAACTTCATTAGTAAAGTAGATGAAAATTTAGGGATATTAGTAACAACGATTATTGACCAGACGGAAGAGATGATGTTGCTAAAAAGGATTGAGCATCAGCAATCTTTGTCGTTTATTGGTCAAAATATTGCGTCGATTGCCCATGAAATACGCAATCCTATGACATCGATCCAAGGCTTTATTCAGATGATTAAAAGCAGCTTAAATGAGCAGGAATATCCTTACTTCAAAATTCTAGAATCTGAGTTAAAACGTATGGATGATTTGCTTGGAGACCTTCTGAACATTTCAAAACCAAAGAAACAAGTATTTCAAATGCTTGATTTGAAGGATGTTGTAGACCAGTCAATTCAGCGTATGCAGCCTCTCGCAATGAAAACAAATGCAATGATTTTGTTTGAATATGACGAACAAGTAGAATACAGAATTAATGGGGACTATAATCGCCTGATACAAATGATCATTAACTTGCTGAAAAATGCTATCGAAGCCATGGATACGAATAATTACATCGTTGTACGTTTACTTTACCGCGGCAAAAATATGCTGCAGCTTTCAGTTCAGGATAGTGGAAAAGGGATGAATGCGGTTGATATTGAAAATGCGTTAAACCCTTTTTATACAACGAAAGAAACAGGATCTGGACTGGGACTATTGCTTGTACAATCTGTCATTAAAGAACATAATGGGACTCTTCACATTGAAAGTGAGCAAGGTGCAGGATCTAAGTTTTTAATTGATTTTGATTTAAGAAATGAAATTGAATATTTAAATTCTTCTCCTTCTTATTCAATGAGAGTTGCAAGAATGGCGGCAATTTCGAAGTGATTTTGACAAAACTTCCAATCCATCGCTATAATATGTACATCTTCATTTAGCAGATTTAGCAAACACTAGCTGAAATCTTAGCAAATCAGTGTAAGAGCACCGCTTCCATGAAGCAATGAATGAGTACGAATCTCGTGTGAGCCAAGCTTCTTGCAGATGTCACAGATTATTAAAGGGGATTTAAAGAGGAAGTTAGCTTAAAGTGTTCCATTATGGACAACAGAAGTCTGTCCCGTCTTGTGGGCCTCCTTAAATCCTACGCAATTGCGCACAGCGTAATTGATTATTTAAAATAGAGGATGGTTTTTATGGCTTCAGAGGAAGTAAAGCAATCGTTGAAATTATTTATCGTTTTATCAAGAGCACATAAAGCGATAAGTGAAGCTACGAATCAATTTATACAAACAAATGGTTTAAATCCCACAGAATTCGCGGTTTTAGAACTTTTATATCATAAAGGTCGCCAGCCACTGCAGCAAATCGGAAACAAAATTCTGTTAGCAAGCGGATCGATTACTTACGTAGTTGATAAGTTGGAAAAACGGAATTTTTTAGCGCGTGTTTCGTGCCCAACCGATCGTCGTGTCACATATGCGGAAATTACCGATCTAGGTTCCGAATTTATGGACAAGCTGTTTCCTGAGCATGAACAGAAAATTCATGAACTTTTAGGGGCATTATCAGCCGAAGAAAAACAGACAGCAATAGAGTTATTAAAAAAATTAGGATTATCTATTAAAGATTTATCCTATTAATCAAGAAAAGGACGCCCCAAATTTACGGGCGTCCTTTTTGCTCATTATTGAATTGTTAAACCCATTTGTAAAAAGGCATCTGTTAGGTCTGCTTGGACATTATCGTAAATTGTTAACGTAACAAACAGGTTTTCGCGCTCAATTACAACTTTTACAACCTTTTCATCTTCTAATAAAGCTTCATATCCAACAATATTTAAAATTTCTTTACGCTCTGTCAAAGTTGAAGCTAAATCCAGATCTTTCGTGTTTTCAGGAGCAATGGCAGAAATTGTTTCCTTTGCAGATTCTTTTAACTGATCAAAAGTTACATCTTCTTTTTTTACAACTTCAATTTGCATTGACGTTGCTTCATCAGCATTATTTAATAAACTGTCGACACCTGGTTCTTCTGAAGTCAGTGTATAGTTTTCTAAATGTTGAATCGTGTAATTCATTTCATCACTTTTTGAAGTTACTACTTTTTCTTCAAACGGCTGGCCATTTGAAATGTATGTCAATGTAGTAGTATCACTTTTATCTTCTTGTTCAGCTTTTGTTTCTTCTGATGACTCAGTAGTTTCCTCTTGCTGAGCTGAAGAAGATTCATCGGCCTCGCTTGTCTCGCTCGTTTCGTTTGTTTCTTGTTCTTCCTCATTTTGCACTTCTTCTGTTTCAGTAGGCTCTTCTTTTGCTGCATTTGTTGTTGTAGGCTCGTCTGTATCCGTATTACAAGCTGCTAAAAATGCAGATAAAATAACTACGGCACCGACTTGATAAATTGTTTTCTTCATATGGATCCCCCTTTAACATGTATAGACGAAAATTTAGAAAGATAAGTTTCTGCTTTAATTGTATCAGAATAATGGTAAAACTAAAAATAATAGTAAAACAAAGACAATATGGGTAACGATAATTAACGGTAAACTTTTTTTCCATTCATATAACGCTCCCCACAGCAAACCAGCGATAATAGCTGCAAGTGCACCTGGCAGGAACCCGCTAATTGCTAGAGACAGTGAAAATAGCATAGAAGTGATTACGACAGCCCAGAAAGGCGTTGTGTATTGTTTTAACTGCTGCTGAACATAGCCTCGCCAAAACATTTCTTCTCCTACAACTACGATAAAAATGAGCATTAAATAATGGAAAATATTTTGTGGACCATATACATCTAAAAATTTCGATATATCCTTTGATGCGTTTTTATCGAGATAAGGCATTATCATATAACCGAGTTTTACAATTCCATACGTAATTGTCCCGTACCCAATTCCGTATATCAAATATTGCCATGTCGGAATACGGTCTTCAAATTTACCTGCCACTAAGCTGATGGCAATTCCAACTAGTAAGGTAAAGGCATATAAATACCAGAATATCGTCTTTTCATAAAATGTAAAAAACATCATGCTGAAAATAAAAACTAATGCCAGAAGGAGTGTAATGATTTGTTTTTTGTTTTTCAATAGCTTCAACCTCCCCTTACGTATCGTAACAAAAATTACCCTTTTTATCATCATCTCAATGTTAAAAAGGGTAATTTGCATTAAATTATTCGTTATTAGCTAATATTTTATACCGTTTGTGATTAACAACTGTTTTTTCTTCCATTTCTAAATCATGAAAATTATCCATAATCGTTATATCAACGATAACGGAATTCTCATTCACTTTTTCAACGACTCCTTTTAAGCCGTCTTTAAACTCGATTATATTTCCAACTTCCGCAATTTTCATACACAGTCAGTCCCTTCATCGACTACTAATTAACAGTTTGCTTGAAATTATACTACAAAATTCAATTAGTTTGAATAATTTTATTAATTTACTAGGACATATTTGGAATATATTTAATTTTCCTTTTCAATTAATAGTCTGATATATTGGATTTATACATATAAAAATGGAAAGAGGGTCCATATGACAGACTATAAAACAGTTCTCGATCAATTACGCAATGGCGATTTACAATCCGTGATTATAAAGAAGGAGGAATTTCTTCAGTTTCGTGAACACCTTATTAAGGATGAACAATTTAAAAACTTCCGTGGTGAGGCAAAACAAGGTGGGGATGTAGTGTATACATTTTCGGAAAATTCAAGAGCGTAATTATTGTCGAATTTTGAATGATGAAATTTTTGTAAGAAGATTACAAAATGGGTATAATAATGGTAAATGGCTAAAAAAGGAGGAAACAGTTTGGGTAGACCTATCTCGAATGAGGCACTACTATTGGAAATTGAAGAAAAGCGCAAACAAATGATTCAATCAGGTTTAGAAAATGGTTTACGAAGTGCTAAAACGATACAGCTAAGCGTCCAAGTAGACAATCTAATGAATGCTTTTAATCAATCGAGAAGTGCACATCTGTTATTTAAACATTAAATTGAAAATAATTATAAATTTTATGTTTAAAACAGTGATGAGAAGGGAAGAGTAATTTTGAACACAGCAACATTCTCATTTCCCCCTTTAGAGTAGAAGCGGACCAACGCTACTGCTCTCTTTTTTTATATATGCAGGAAATTTTAATTTATTCATACATTTTCTTAAATCCAACTAATAAAATATATCATTAGAAGATCTTTCTTTAAGAGGCCACTCCTATGGGATAAGCATATTGGAAACTTTCCTAGTGAGGGTGTTATTTTTAGAATTATTAAAAAACACTGACATTGAAGTTCTCCCTGAGTTTGTTAAAATAAAAAGAAAATACTAAAGGGGCATACATATGGAATCAAAAAAAATAGGGTTTATCGGTACTGGTGTAATGGGGGCAAGCATTGTTATGCATTTGCTGAATGCCGGACATGATGTAACAATTTATACAAGAACTAAAAGCAAAGCGGCAGATCTTATTTCTGCAGGCGCGAAATGGGCTGAAACACCAGCAGAAGCAAGTAAAGAGCAGGAGATTATCTTTACAATGGTTGGCTACCCAAAAGATGTTGAAGAAGTTTACATTGGTGATAAAGGTATTTTTTCTGCTGCGAAAGAAGGTGCAATTGTCATCGATATGACGACATCTGAACCGACGCTTGCCAAAAAGCTTTATCATGAAGCAAGGGAACGTGGTTTGCATAGTCTTGATGCACCTGTATCTGGTGGAGACATTGGTGCAAAAAATGGTACATTATCGCTTATGATTGGCGGCGACAAAGATGTATTTGAAAAACTTTATCCTATTTTCGAACTGTTTGGACAAAATATTGTTTACCAAGGTGTTGCGGGCAGTGGGCAACATACGAAAATGTGCAATCAGATTGCGATTGCATCCGGCATGATCGGTGTTTGCGAATCGATGGCTTATGGTTTAAAAGCTGGGTTGACGATGGAGGAAGTTCTTCGTTCGATTACAGCAGGGGCAGCAGGGTCCTGGTCGCTATCCAATCTTGCTCCACGTATGTTGAAGGGGAATCTGGAGCCTGGCTTTTACATTAAACATATTATTAAAGATATAAAGATTGCGCTTGATGAAGCAGAGCGTATGAATCTCCAATTGCCAGGCTTAACTTTAGCGAAATCTATGTACGATCAGTTACTTGCAGAAGGCTATGGGGACAATGGGACGCAAGCATTAATCAAGTATTACGAATAAGTACAAAGGGCACAATAATAGATAGTAGTTAAATAGTTCTTATGATACAATGGGATTATTGTAAGCGTGGCAGTTTGGAAGGAGAGACAAGTAGTGGAAAATCAGAAAGGGATTTTACTAGAAAGTGGAACAAATGAGCTTGAGATTGTTGAATTTGAGGTTGCGAATAATAAGTTTGGTATAAATGTAATTAAAGTAAAAGAGATTATTCAGCCAATACCAGTGACATTTATTCCACATGTACATCCACATGTTGAAGGTATTATTCAATTACGTGGGGAAGTATTGCCGGTTGTAGATATGTTAAAAGTATTAGGGATCTCTACAGAAAACCGAAACCCACAGCAAAAATACATCGTGGCAGAATTTAATAAGCAACGTGTTGTATTCCATGTGGATAATGTTACACAAATTCACCGTATTTCCTGGGATCAGATTGAAAAACCTTCAGATATGTATCAAGGCGGATCATCTCAGGTGATTGGCGTCATCAAGTCTCAAGATGAAATGATTCTACTACTGGACTTTGAACGAATCATGGTTGACATTAATCCTGAATCCAGCATAAGTGTGGACGATGTTAAAAAGCTTGGCAAGCGTGAACGTACCGAAAAAAAAGTAATTATTGCGGAAGATTCGCCATTATTGCGCAAATTGTTATTCGATACGATGAATGAAGCAGGCTATGCAAATACGGAGTTTTTTGAAAACGGCCGTGATGCATACGATTATCTGGAAGCGCTGGCTAAAGCAGATAAACAGATCGAAAACCATGTACAGCTCGTGATTACAGATATTGAAATGCCTCAAATGGACGGTCATCACTTAACTAAGAGAATTAAATCAAATCCTGATCTTAAAAAACTTCCGGTCATTATTTTCTCTAGTCTAATTACCGATGATTTACGTCATAAAGGTGAGCAGGTAGGAGCGGAAGAGCAAATTTCGAAACCTGAAATTGCGGAATTAATTTTACAGATGGATAAGTTGATTCTGTAAAAAAACTTATCTAATAATTGATGCATCGTTTTAAATTGTATAGAATAATGGGAAAGCCGGATACTTGAAAAAGTAATTCCGGCTTTTTTTGTAAACTGAAAATGAAATGATGTATTATGCAAATTTTCTTGAAGGCGCTTAAAAGAGTGTAATCGAATACAAAGGTATTCAGAAGGAAGTGAAGCGTATTATGAAAAAAATTAAGACAGCCATCATTGATATTGGTTCTAACACGATTCGACTTGTACTTTATTCCTATAATAAAAACGAAGGGCTAAAGGAATTTGGAAATATTAAAACCGTTGCCCGCCTGCGCACATACTTATTGCCAAACGGAGAAATGTCCGAAGAGGGCATTCAGCTACTTGGTGAGACGTTAAGATCGTTCCGCTTAATATTGGCGGACTATCATGTAACAGACGTAAAAGCGGCCGCAACTGCTGCCGTACGACAAGCGATCAATAATGATAAAATCATCGCCCGTATGAAAGAAGAAACAGGTATTCTGATTGATATTTTAACGGAAGAAGAAGAGGCATACTACGGCTTTGTTGCAGTAGCCCATTCAATGGATACCCCGTCTGCAGTAACGATAGATATTGGCGGTGGTTCAACTGAAATTACATTATTCATCAACAAAAAACTCCAAAAAACGATCAGTTTCCCATTCGGTACGGTTTCCTTAAAGCAAAAGTTTGTAAGCGGTCCGATTATTGATAAAATCGAACGTGAAAAGCTGCGTACGTTTGTAAAGGAACAATTTTCCTCACTAAAATGGATAGTTGATGTAGGATTACCGGTTATTGCAATTGGAGGAAGTGCACGTAATATCGCCCAAGTTCATCAGCAAAAAGTTGGCTATCCGCTATCGGGTGTTCATCAATACGAAATGACTGTGAGCGACTTACAACAACTGCGCGACTATTTGACGGAATTTTCGTACGATAATTTGAGACAGCTAGATGGTCTTTCGTCAGACCGGGCAGATATTATCGTTCCGGCATTGGAAGTATTTATGGAGCTTCTGTCTACTGTAAATTCGAATTCTTTCCAGGTCAGTAAAAAAGGGTTGCGGGAAGGGCTCATTATTAGCCGTGTCTTACAAGGAAATCCCCAGGCCTATGATAAATACAATGTTTTTGAAGAAAGTGGCCGGCAGCTTGCGTTAGCTTATGGACGTACGGAGGAGGAAGTACAAACACTGGAATCATTGACAGAACAGTTATACCGGGGCTGCATTAATTTAAAGCTATTTGAATATAGTGAAGTAGATTTACAGCTATTAAAGAAAGCCGCAAAAGTTTATGGAATCGGGGAATATATTGAGCTGGATTCCTCCAGCCAGCATACATTTTATTTAATTTCCAATCAATCAATACCGGGCTTGTCCCATATAGATCGGGTTAAACTGGCTCTGCTGGCATCGTATAAAAACCGTGACTACTTTTTGCGTTTCGCACGACCATTCGATTCATGGATTTCAAAAGAAGAATTCAAAAAGCTGCGTGATTTTGGCGCAATTTTAAAATTTGTTTACGCCTTAAATATGACAAAGCGCAATGTCGTAAAAAATATTGCGCTTGAAAAAGTAAACAATCATTTTCAAATAGAAGTACTGACTTCTGAACGGGCAATAGCGGAACTGGCTCAGGCAGAAAAACAAAAAAAGCATATTGAACGTGTTTTCAAAGGCGAGGTAAAACTTAAGTTCAACGAAGAAAGGCAGGGTTGATATGACAATGAATATGGAAAAGGATCCGTTTTTTGATCCGGAACATGAGGAATTCGAAAATAGTACAAGTTACAGCAACGAGCTGCTTGAGGAAATCGCAAAGCCCCAGTACTACAATAACCGTGAACTGAGCTGGCTCGCTTTTAATGAACGGGTATTGGAAGAAGCGGAAGATACAAATAACCCGTTGTTGGAACGGATGAAATTTTTGGCAATATTCAGTTCCAATTTGGATGAATTTTTTATGGTCCGGGTTGCGGGTTTGCAAGACCAAATTCGTGCTGGCTATCATAAACCCGAAAATAAATCGGGTTTAACACCGAAAGAGCAGCTTGCTAAAATTGCTGAACGTACGCAAGCATTGGTAAGACGCCAAACAGAAGTATATCGCCATTTAGTGTATGAACTTTTACCGAAAGAAAGCGTGCATATACTTGATTTGAAAATGCTGAATGAGCAAGAAAAAAGTTATATTAATGAATTTTTTGAAGAAACGATTTTTCCTGTCCTTACACCTGTTGCGGTCGATGCCTACCGTCCGTTTCCTACATTATTAGGCCGTACGCTCAATTTATTTGTCATGCTGGAAAACAGCAATGAGGATTTAGAAAATACTATGGATAAGGTCGCAATTGTTCAAGTGCCTTCTGTATTGAATCGTTTTATTAAAATACCATCAAAAAGCAAGGAAACGTTGTTTGTATTATTGGAAGATGTCATTTCAAGTAATATCGACAGTTTATTTTTAGGTTATAAAGTGAAATCGACACAAGCTTTCCGGTTAACGAGAAATGCAGATTTGACCATTCATGAGGAAGGTGCCCAAGACCTGTTAGTGGAAATTGAAAAGGAGCTGAAAAAGCGCAAATGGGGCGTCGGTTCACGTTTGGAAGTGCGAGACGGTGAGATGAATGACGACGTGCTGGATTATTTACTAAATGAATTTGAACTGGGAGAGTCCGATGTTTTCAAAATTGATGGCCCGCTCGACTTAACGGCAATGTTCGGCTTTGTCAAAGAGATTTCCGTAGGGCGGGAACATTTGGAATATGAAAGTTTTATTCCGCAGCCGCCTCATGATTTACAGTCGGACGAAAATATTTTTGAAAAAGCGTTAACCCAAGATATATTTTTCCATCATCCTTATGAATCATTTGGACCGATTGTTGATTTTATTGCAGAAGCAGCGGAAGATCCGAGCGTTTTGGCCATTAAGCAAACGCTATACAGGGTGAGCGGAAATTCGCCGATTATTCAAGCTTTAAAGCAGGCGGCGGAGAATGGTAAACAGGTGACGGTTTTAGTAGAGTTAAAAGCACGCTTTGATGAGGAAAATAATGTGCATTGGGCGAAACAGCTTGAACAAGCAGGTTGCCTCGTCATTTATGGGATGAATAATTTAAAAACCCATTCGAAAATTACACTTGTTGTGCGCCGACGCAATGGGAAAATTGAACGTTTTGTTCATTTAGGGACGGGCAATTACAATGATGCAACGGCAAAGATTTATACGGATATGGGGATTATTACATCGCATAAGGAATTCGGAATTGATGCGACAAATTTCTTTAATTATTTAAGCGGTTATACTGAAAAACCTGAATTTCATCATATTGTAGTCGCGCCTTTTGATATTCGGGATGAATTCCTAGATTTAATCGATAAGGAAATTGCGTTACATAAAAAATATGGAAACGGGTTTATCCGGGCAAAAATGAATTCTTTAACCGACAAGGAATTAATGATGAAACTGTATGAAGCGTCGATTGCAGGGGTGAAAATCGAGCTGATTATTCGTGGTATTTGCTGTCTGCGTCCAGGCATCCCGGGGATTTCAGAAAATATAACTGTTTTGAGCATTGTTGGCCGTTTCCTGGAGCATTCCCGGATTTTCTGGTTCCATCATAACGGGGAGGATAATCTATACTTATCTTCTGCAGATATGATGACCCGGAATATGATTAAACGTGTAGAGATACTGTTTCCCATCTATTCACCGGAAATAAAATACCGCATCAATCGTATTATGCTGCTCCAAATTAAAGATAATCAAAAAGTGCGTATTCAGGATTCCAATGGAAAATACCATTATAAAGAAGGCCATCAAAGTGATCTCCGAATCAACAGTCAGGAAATCTTTTTAGCTGAATCACTCGGTCCAATTATTGAAGAATAGTAGAAAAATTAAAGCTATGGACGAAATGTTCATAGCTTTTTAATTTTGCCTAGAGCTGGGCTAGGGACTGTGAGATTTTATTAGAACAATTGGTCTTCCGTCAATATTTCGGACAAACGTTAAGAGACTTTTTTTTGCTACCGCCCTTCGGTTGCTCTGCTTTTCATCCCTCCATGCCCAGACCTGGGCATGGAGGGATGAAAACCCTGTAAGAGAACTTTATGAGGCATTTTGACAAACGGGCTCCTGTTGATTTCTCTCAAATTGGTTTGGTGATAAATAACCGATTGTTGAATGGCGTCGTCGTTCATTGTAAAAGTTTACGATATATGACTCCACGCTCTTTCTTGCTTCTATTTTGGATTCGAAACGGTGACGATAGATCCATTCTTTTTTGATTGTGGCGTGGAAAGATTCAATACACGCATTGTCATAGGGATTTCCTTTACGACTCATGCTAATTTTAATCCCATGTTCTTTTAAAGTTCTTGTATAGCTTGTGGCACAATATTGTGCGCCTCGATCTGAATGATGAACTAATCCTTTTTCGGGTTTTCGAACTGCTAAAGCATGCTTCAAGGCTTGATCTACTAATGTTTCTTCCATATGATCTGCGATGGCCCAGCCGACGATTTTACGAGAATATAAATCCATGATTGACGCAAGATACACCCACCCCTCCAGTGTTCGGATATAAGTTATATCTGCGACCCATACTTTATTTTTATCTTTTACTTGAAATTGACGTTTGACTAGATTCGGATAAATAAATTGATGGTGATTGGAATCCGTTGTTCGTTGAACAGTTTTCGGGATTATGGCACTTAACCCAAGGTTTCGCATCATATTCGCAATTTTCTTTTGCGAACAGACATAACCTAAACTCGCTAAGTCTTGCGCAATTCGAGGGCTACCGTATGTACCAAAACTCCTCGCATACGATCGATGAATCTGATGGGCAATTTCTGTATCACGTACTTCTTTTTCCGATAAGGGCTGTATCTGTTTTTTACGCCAATCATAATAACCGCTTTTTGAAACCATCAATACTTTACACATCATCGCAATGCCAAAGTCGTTTTTATGCTTTTCAATGAATGCATAAATCACTCGGGGTTTTTCGCGAAGATGTGCATAGCCTTTTTTAGAATTTCATTCTCTTCTTCCAAATCCCGTAACTTCTTATCAAACGCTGCCTGCAACTTATCTACTTCGCTAGAAGTAAAGTAACGTGTGACATCCTGATTTTTCGATTCACGATAATCTTTAATCCATTTATGGATAGTTGAAGACCCAATTTCAAACTTAAATGCCAGATCTGAAACTTTTGCGCCATCTTCTAAAACAGACTTTAAAATGTATTCTTTTGTTTGTGCGTCTAATCGCTTACGAGTTTGTTTTTCTTTCATCGGTTCCACGTCCTTTTTTAGATATCTTAATCTTAAAGTGTCTCTTAAGACGTGTCCATTTTTTATACTAACCTCACAATTGTGTAGGATATTAGAATAAAGAACTGTGATTTTAGAAGATCTGAAGGTGATATTAGAACAAAGTGCATACATTTTAGAACATGTTGAAGATATATTAGAACATCATAATTTTATTAGAACAAATAAATTTATATTAGACGATTAAATGATATATTAGAAAATCAGAATTCATCGCTCACTCCATTCCCTTTGAAGAAGAAAAAACACTATAAAATCAGTTAAAATTCCGTGTAAGTGAGAAATATTTTATATTTTAGTATTTATTTCCCTCCTGTTATAGTAAACTCTATTTATGAATGGCTGTTCATTTTATATGCAAAGGGGATGTATGGAATGTTACAAGGCAAAACGATTATTATTACAGGTGGCTCTAGCGGGATGGGGCTTGGTATGGCAAAGCAGTTCGTGAAAGAAGGAGCGAATGTTGTCATTACTGGGCGTGACTTAGAGCGTTTGGCCAATGCAAAAAAGGAAATCGAGGAATTTGGGTCTTCAATCGAAACATTTCAAATGGATGTTCGAGAACCGGAACATGCTCAGGCAATGGTTGCATATGCAGCTGAAAAATTTGGTCAAGTAGATGGCTTAGTGAACAATGCGGCAGGGAACTTTTTAGTGCATGCAGAAAAATTGTCGCCGAATGGATGGAAGGCCGTTATTGATATTGTGTTGAATGGAACATTTTATTGTACTTCTGCAATTGGTCGCTATTGGATTGAAAACGGTATAAAAGGTTCGATTATCAATATGGTGGCTACATATGCTTGGGGCGCAGGAGCAGGTGTCATTCATTCAGCTGCAGCAAAAGCCGGCGTGCTCTCGTTGACACGTTCGCTTGCGGTTGAATGGGGCGGTCAATATGGCATTCGCGTAAATGCCGTTGCACCAGGGCCGATTGAGCGAACAGGCGGAGCAGATAAACTATGGGAATCCGAAGAACAAGCGAAACGCACATTGGATTCTGTTCCGTTAAAGCGTCTTGGCACACCTGAGGAAATAGCTGATCTTGCTGCATTTATGCTATCGGATAAGGCAGGCTATTTAAACGGGGAATGTATTACTTTAGATGGCGGGCAATGGCTAAATCAGCATCCGTTCTAACTTTGTAAAATGATATCAAAAAAGAATAAATTCCAAATTATTGCTGCATACTATCGCTAACTGTTTAAAGGAGGCGATTGCAATCGGAATTTGGCTTTATCCAACAATTTTTGTTGTCATCCTACTATGTTTTATAGGCTATTATTTAACGGTACGCGTTGGACATAATATTGAGGACAGCGGTCAGGAACGTGATTCGGAAGTGCCTGAAGAAATTCAGGAGCATCCTTTCCTTCTTAATCCGATCATTTTATCGTATGCAGTTTTTGGCACATTTACAGGTATCATTATTTTTTATTATTGGGCAAGGGGTTACTGAAATTAATGCATAATGGGACGAATTTTCTCGTCTTATTATGCTTTTTCTTTTGCAATCATAGGCGCCTTTCATAGTCAGAAAAATGCTCCATATGGTATTATAGAGATTAGAGAAACTGTTTTGTCGAATGACAGAGCAAAGAATAACGGCAGTAAGTTTCAGCTTTTTTAGTATGGTGCTGCCCGTTATTAGCGGGATAAAGGAGTAGAATGTCATGATTTCAACGAACAACAGAGCTTTACTAGATATGCCTATAAAAGATTTTATTATTTCATCTGAGAAGGTAGCCCATGTACAAAGTGGAAATAACGCTGAACATGCATTATTAGTTTTAACAAAAACGGGGTATTCTTCTATTCCTGTACTTGATGTAAAGTATCGTTTAAAAGGTTTGTTAAGTACCAAAATGATAACAGAGTCTATTTTAGGCTTAGAGCGAATTGAATATGATAGATTAGCAGACATTCGTGTGGATGAGGTCATGAATCAGGAAGTTGTATATTTAAAAATTACGGATACATTCCAACGTGCACTCGATCTAGTAATTAACCATGCCTTTTTATGTGTAGTCGATGAAGAAGGCACTTTTGTCGGTATTATGACGCGAAGAATTATTTTAAAACAATTAAAGAAATATATTTACCAACACAACGCTTAAAATAAAAGTCGACAAAGTCCTAAAGGGATTTTGTCGTTTTTTTAACCGTTCGGTCGGAAAGGGAGGATTGTCAGTGACAATAACAGAAGCAGAAATTATTAAAGTGTTGGCAGAGGAAGGAAATATGCGAAAAGCGGCAGAGCGCCTTTTTTTAACGCAGCCGGCACTGTCACAGCGACTTCAATCAATCGAAAAAGAGTGGGGCGTACAATTGTTTATTCGTTCCCAGAAAGGATTAACACCAACTCCCGCGGGTGAACTGGTCATTCAATATTCGAACGATTTGCTTGTGAAGCGTGAAGAAATTTTTGAAACGATTCATTCGTTAAATACAAAAGTGCACGGCACATTAAAAATTGCCTGTGCATCGATTGTCGGTCAAAATTGGCTTCCGAAAGTATTAAAAGACTATGTAACAAAATATCCGGATACGAAAATTTCATTAATTACTGGATGGAGCTCGGAAATCATTAAAGCCCTGTATGATGGGGAAGCGCATATTGGTATCGTCCGCGGGCAGGCAGAATGGAAGGGGAAGAAAATTCATTTGTTCCGCGATACGATGTATTTAGTTGATAAAGAAATTCAGGATATGGAAGATATATTGACATCAGACCGCCCATTTATCCAATTTAAAAGTGATTCAAATTATTATCAGGAAATTCAGCAATGGTGGCAACGTCATTTCAACTACAATCCAAGACACCAAATTATTGTGGATCAAATTGAGACATGCAAGCAGATGGCGGTAAATGGTATCGGATATGCGATTTTACCATCCATCACACTGAACGGTGAGGAAAATGTTCATAAAATACCATTGGCGAATAATGGAAATGACGATGGACTAACACGGGATACATGGCTGATCGGATATGAATCAACATTCGAATTACGCCAAGTGGAAGCTTTTGTCGATTTAGTACAGGACCATGCACGCTGTCTGTATGATTATTCAAACGAAACGAACTAAAAAATAGTTTTAATATTACTGAAAATTTAGTACAATTATTCATGTTAAAAAATCTAACACGCAGCGGGGTGTCATATGGAAAAATTAAATGCACAGCAAATTATTGATTTTATTTCAGAAGCGAAAAAGGTTACACCAGTAAAAGTTTATGTAAAGGGAATTGGTGTTGCGGATTTATCATTTGGTACCGAAAGCAAAGTGTTTGGTGAAGGTAATAATGCGGTAGTGTTTGGCGAATGGTCGGAAATTGAAGCATCGTTGAAAAAATATGCAGATCTTATTGAAGACTATGTAGTAGAAAGTGATCGCCGTCATTCAGGTGTACCGCTTTTGGATACAAAAAAAGTAAATGCGCGAATCGAACCAGGTGCGATTATCCGTGATCAAGTTACAATTGGTGACAATGCAGTCATTATGATGGGTGCCATTATTAATATTGGTGCTGAAATTGGTGCAAAATCAATGATTGATATGGGCGCGGTATTAGGTGGTCGTGCAACAGTAGGAGAAAATTGCCATATTGGTGCGGGAACGGTTCTAGCAGGTGTAGTTGAGCCACCGAGTGCGTTGCCGGTTGTTGTGGAAGATGATGTTGTCATCGGTGCAAATGCTGTTGTATTGGAAGGTGTTCGCATTGGTAAAGGCGCGGTAGTAGCAGCAGGAGCAATCGTTATTAAAGATGTTGAGCCATATACAGTCGTTGCAGGCGTACCAGCTCGTCAAATTAAAGTATTGGATGAAAAAACAAAGTCGAAAACAGAAATTATCGATTCACTGCGTAATCTATAAAAAGGCGGGAACAACATGAGGCATCTTATTGAAGTAAGACGAGACCTACATAAAATTCCTGAAGTAGGCTTTAATGAATTTAAAACACAAAGCTATTTACTCCAATTCATATCAAATCTAGATCAGCAGCATTTGCAAATAACGACTTGGAAAACAGGTATTGTTGTATTGATAAAAGGCACGAATCCGTCAAAGCTGATCGGTTGGCGTACAGATATAGATGCGCTTCCTGTACAAGAAGAGACGGGACTCCCGTTTGAATCGGAAGTTGACGGATTTATGCATGCATGTGGTCATGATTGTCATATGGCCATTGCGCTTGGCCTTGTCGAGACGTTTTCAAAACAGCCGCCTGTTCACAATGTCGTTGTCTACTTTCAGCCAGCCGAAGAAGGTCCGGGTGGAGCAGAGCCGATGCTGGAATGGCTAAAAGAAGAACAGCCGCATCTTGTTGCAGATGAGATTTATGCAACGCATATTGCCCCGGAATATCCGGTAGGTACGATCGCAACGAGACCAGGACTGCTGTTCGCCAATACTTCCGAGCTGTTTATTGACTTGAAAGGGATTGGCGGACATGCAGCCTATCCACATAAAACGAGAGATATGACTATTGCAGCAGCCAATTTAGTTATGCAGCTGCAAACAATTATTAGCCGGAATGTTGATCCATTGGATAGTGCAGTCATTACAATCGGGAAAATGACTTCCGGTACGGTTCAAAATGTCATCGCGGAAAATGCGCGTCTTGAAGGAACCATTCGGACGTTGAATGCACAGGCGATGGCAGAGGTAAAACGACGTATTGAAGCAATTTGCAAGGGCATTGAAGCCGCATTTGAATGCACTATCGCTATCGATTACGGCTCGATGTATTATGAGGTAAATAATAATGCGAATTGTGCCAATGCGCTGCTGGAGTTTGCTGAACAGTTTGACGGGACAACCGCTTATGAATGTCCTGCTGCAATGACAGGGGAAGACTTTGGCTATTTCATTAAGGACTTGCCAGGCGCTATGTTCTGGACAGGAGCCAATTCCAACTACGGCCTCCACCATGCAAAAATGGCACCGGATGAGTCGCTCATTCCTCTTAATTGCCGCTTCGTCGAACAATTTATCCGCCAACTTGTTTAACATATGAAAAGGGCTATCCAATTTAATTTTGGATAGCCCTTTTTGATTTTTAAGAAGCAGCTTTCATTAAATGGGGTGCTTTTTTGACTGTCCATGAATAGGCAAGCATGAAACAGCCGACAAGTACACAAGTACCTAAAATGTATGGCGAATCAGGATTCCAGTCAAATAGTACACCGGCAAGTGCTGGACCGAACATATTGCCAAGACTCATATAAGCATTGTTCATACCGGCAGCAAAGCCTTGTTCATTACCAGCAAGCTTAGAAATGAGTGTATTTACTGCAGGACGTATAAATGTTGTGGCAATCGAGAACAGTGTAGCGACAACTAAAATGATGAAGAAGCCACTAATGTAAATAACGAGCAGCATCATTGCGGCCGCCAACAATAAGTTGACTAAAATAACCTTCATTTCCCCGAAGCGTTTAAACAATTTGTTCACGACAAACATTTGCAGCACTACACCTGCAAACCCTCCGACTGTTAAAATTATGGCGATTTCTGATGGAGAATAACCGAATTTATGGTCTAAATAAAGTGTTAAAGTTGCTTGGAAATTGGAAATACCAAAACTGAATGTAAAGACGATGATTAAAAAGACAAAATAAGATGTCTTCACGGACTTGGCCAATTGCCTTGCTAATTTTTCCCTTGGTGCGATAACCTCACGAACATTTTTTATATTAGGTAAGTAAATGGCGGATAAAATGGCTGCAATATATGCTACAACCCCCGCTAAATAGAAAGGAAACGTCAGGTTGACTTCAGCTAGAAATCCGCCGATACCCGGACCGACCATAAAGCCTAAAGACATCGCAGCACCGATCATGCCCATCCCTTTTCCACGTTCTTCATATGTCGTAATATCAGCTACAAATGCCATTATCGGAGCCATAATAAATGCCGCACCTGTTCCGCTTAAAAATCTTGCTAAAAACAATATCCATACTTCCGAAGCGAGACCGAATAATATTTGTGCAGAACCATAGACAATTAGCCCGCAAATAATAAACATTTTTCGTCCGTGACGGTCCGATAAGTCTCCTGCAATCGGAGAAAATAAGAACTGTGCGAGTGCGAAGCCTGCAACTAAGAAGCCGAGCACCTGCCCACCGACACCAAATACTTGTAAATAGGAAGGCATAACAGGAACAATAATCCCGATACCGCCCATTGTAATGAACATATTAAACATTAATAAATAAAGCGCTAACTTATTGGATTTTTCTGTCATATAATGCCAGCCTTCCTTTTAGATAATTCGATAATAGAAATATATATTTATAATGAATATCATACTCTAAAATTTTTGAAATTGCATTTATTCATACCGAATATAATTCCCATTTTGTGATTACGAGTAAACCCCCTGCACATAATTCATTTATGCAGGGGGTTCATTATTCCGAATTAATTTATTTATTCGCTGCAACTAAATAAGTTTCGCCAAGAATTTCTTTTAACTCGTATTGATCTGCGGAAAGCTGTTGTTCAATAAAAGAATGAACATCCGATTTATCTAAATCGTACATCACTTCAATTTCTTTAGAAAATATCAGTTTTTCAGTTTCTAGAAACGCTGGTAAGGATGGCTGTTCTGCTGGTCGAAGTTCTTCTGTAATAATAACTTGTTTTAATCCGTCAATATACGCCTGTAATGGCTGACCACCAACAATTTTGACTCCTTTATTTTCCTTATTCACTATGATGATCGTTGGGAATCCTCTAACACCGAGTGTTTTAACAAGATCAAAATCTTCATTTAATAACTGTTGTCCGATCGGTTGCTCTGCTTCACTTACAATTATTTCGCCATCAAGGCCAACCTGATTGACAAGCTCCACTAAAACGGACCTTTCAGAAATATTCTCGTTAAATACAAAAAGTGCTTCTCTTGCACGACGCAAATATTCAGATGCGATTTTCTCGTTATAATTTTTTTGAAGTATTTTAAAAACATGAGATGGCGGATAGGATGATTGAACAGGATTGTCTACCATTAAAGATCCATCAATCGGCATTCTTGAATACTGCCCTACTTCACGCCAATGCCCTGCAACGTCAGCTGGCTTATATATTCCGTTTGCAGGATCAATAGGTCCATCATGCCATTTTTCCAGCAAGCCCCCCATTACTGTATGGAAGTTGAAATGCTTTCCATACTGTTTTACAAAACGTCCAATTACAGGTTCAATTGCCCAGCAATGCGAACAAATAGGATCTGTTACATAATAAAGGTCCACTGATTTTTCCTGTTTGTTAAAATCAATTAGTTCCAATTCATTTTCCTCAGCCACACCACAAACCCCAGTTACTAAATCACAAACCATATTATTATTTTTCAATGTCAATTCCTCCCTTAAGTGATATCTTTGTTCTATAATTGAATTGTAAAATATGTAAAATATATTGAGTACCGATAGTTCGGGCGATATGTTGTATATTCAACACATTCGGCAATCTGTATAAAAAGTAGGAGGGATAACAATGAAGGAAGTAAAAGTAGACCCTAGAATACGCCGTACACGTAAACTGATCATGGATGCTTTTATAGAACTTTCAAGTCAGAAGGAATTTAAGGATATAACGGTTAAGGATATTACAGCTGAGGCTATGATTAACCGTGCCACTTTCTATTATCATTTTGAAGATATTTATGATCTGTTGGATAAATCATTATCAGAAGTACTATTAGTTAATTTAGATTGTGATACGTACAAAAGCAGTGAATTAAATGAAGAAGTGTTAAGCAGTATTTTCAAAGTGATCACAGATTTCCAAATGTCACTATCTACTCGCTGCCATCGGGGGTATGAAGATACGATTGCTCGAATTATCAGGGAACAGCTTGAAATTATTTTTTATCAAATGCTCCTTAAACAGCGTGCCAATGAAGATGTGCAAGCATTAACGCTTACAGCACTCATGTTGAGCTGGGGGATATACGGAGCTTCTGTGGAGTGGAAAAGAAGCGGTGAAAAAGTTGAACCGGAAACCTATATTAAATCAGTAATACCATATATCATGTCTGGAATTAGCGGCATGTGAAAGGGGAGGTATGGATGAATTATAAATTTTGGACTGTTGTAATGATACAAAAAGAGGATCGTGTGTTATTGCTCAACCGCCAGCATGATCATTTCAAAGGCTATATTCCACCAGGTGGTAAAGTGGACTTTCCTGAAGGCTTTGCTGAAGGGGCAATCCGGGAAGTAAAAGAAGAGACAGGACTGGATGTACAGTCTTTAGTATTTAAAGGAATCTCCCATTATACAAATCCGGAACTGCACGATCATTTTATTATTTATAACTATTGGACGGATCATTTTACGGGCGAAGTTTTAGGCTCCTGCAATGAAGGGGAGCTGGAGTGGGTAAAAATAAGCGAAGCCAGGAATTACCCGATGCAGGAAGACATTCAAGTGCGCTTCGATTTATTCTTTGAGCCAGGGACATTTGAAATTCATACAATGTGGGATGAACGAAACAATCAAATCGATAAGCGAATCATACATAAGCTATAAAAAAGCGTGACCAAAAATTTTGGTCACGTTTTTGTTCTATCTCAAACTCATCTTAAATTCAAGGAAGTATTCGTTATATTTACCTAACCATTCAAGGCCAAGGTTTTCATAAACTTCCAATGTTTCACGTTGGTCATGTGACGGATAGAAACGTTCGTCGTTAATAACTTCCTCGTCCATGAGTTCCCATGCTGCTTCATTCGGTGTTGAATAGCCGACATAGTCCGCGTTTTGCGCAGCATTTTCAGGATCAAGCATAAAGTTGATAAATTTATGGGCACCTTCAATATTTTGTGAAGTTTTTGGAATGACCATATTATCAAACCATAAGTTGGAGCCTTCTTGCGGTACGGCAAACTCCAATTCTTCATTTTCCCACATCATATCTGCTGCCTGACCGGAGAATGTTAATGCTACAGATGCTTCATTGTTTATCATAAGCGGAGTAATCTCATCGCCGATAATCGCTTTAATATTTGGTGAAAGCTCAATTAAGTGATCTGTCGCTTCACGCAATAAATCTTCATCTTTCACATTAAGCGATTCGCCGATTGAGTTCAGTCCCATCCCAATTACTTCACGTGAACCATCAACTAGAAATACTTTTCGTTTTAATGAAGGATCCCATAAGTCTTCCCAAGTTTCGAATGTTAAATGGTCTTCGATTAAATTCGGATTATAGACAACCCCAACTGTTCCCCAGAAATAAGGAATGGAGTATTCATTGCCCGGATCGAACGGCAGATCCATAAAGTCTGCATTAATATTTTTCAGATTCGGCACTAAATCGTGATCAATCGGAATGAGCAGGTCATCTTCCTTCATCGATTCGATTGTATATTCAGAAGGGACCGCAATATCATAGGCAGAACCGCCTTGCTGTACTTTCGTCAACATCGCTTCATTTGAATCAAATGTTTCATATGTTACTTTAATTCCTGTTTCTTCTTCAAACTTATCGATTAATTCCGGGTCGATATATTCACCCCAGTTATAAACCGTTAATGTATCTTTACTTCCTGCAGATCCAGCTGATTGCATACGGTCAACTGTAAAAAACAGTAGGGCACATACAATGACAATGGCAGCCGTTGCTTGTACTAATTCTCTCATCGTTGTCCCCCCGTTGCTACTGATTTTGAACGTTTGTTAATAAAGTAGTAACCGATTACTATTAATACCGTTACAGCAAATACTAACCCGGAAATGGCATTGATAGTTAACGAAATGCCGGCACGGGCCATTGAGTAAATTTCTACAGATAATGTACTGAAGCCATTTCCTGTTACGAAAAATGTAACCGCGAAATCATCTAGAGAATAAGTCAACGCCATAAAGAATCCGGCAAAAATCCCTGGTGAAATATACGGTAAAATAACACGTGTTAAGACATCGCGTTTCGTTGCACCTAAGTCTCGTGCAGCATCAATTAGGGAAGTGTTCATTTCAAGCAATTTAGGTAAAACCATGAGTACAACGATTGGTACACTGAACGCAATATGCGATACAAGTACAGAAGCGAATCCTAGTTTTACACCGATCATCGTAAATAAAATTAAGAAGCTTGCACCGATGACAACGTCAGGTGAAACAATCAAAACATTATTTAACGAAAGCAATGTATTGCGCATCTTTTTGTCTTTCAATGATACAATACCGACTGCTCCGAGCGTTCCGATAATCGTTGCAATTAAACCTGATAAAAGGGCAACGAGTACTGTATTCAGCAAAATAATAATTAATCGTGAATCATCAAATACAGCCGCATAGTGCTCAAGTGTGAATGATTCAAAATTATTCATGCTGCCGCCACTATTAAAGGAGTAGAAAATTAAATAAAATATGGGTGCGTAAAGGATCGCGAATACGAAAAGTAAATATACTTTCGACATAGCGGACAACTTTTTCATCAGACACGTCCTCCTTTAGATTTTTGTTTCGTGAACAGCATTGTGAGTACCATGAATAAAATTAAGAACACGGCAATTGTCGAACCCATACCCCAGTTTTGGGAAACGAGGAATTGTTGCTCGATCGCCGTCCCTAAAGTAATGACCTGGTTTCCGGCGATTAAACGTGTAATCATAAACAGTGACAGTGCCGGAATGAACGTTACTTGAATACCTGATTTTACGCCGTCGATTGTCAGCGGGAAAATGACACGGCGGAAAGTTGTCCATGCATTTGCCCCTAAATCACGTGAAGCATAAATAAGTGAAGGATTCATTTTGTCCAATGAATTGAAAATCGGAATAATCATAAACGGAATGAAAATATAGACCGATACAAATACGAAACTAAAGTCTGTAAATAAAATTTGCTTTGGATCAAAACCAAACACTTCGATCAGTGCATTGATCGGACCGTATAAACCGAAAATGCCGATAAATGCGTATGTTTTTAACAGCAGGTTAATCCAAGAAGGGATAATAATCAGCATAAGCCATAGCTGTTTATGCTTCGTTTTTGTCAGTAAGTAGGCAGTAGGGTAGGCAAATAATAATGTGAATAATGTTATTAAAAACGCATACCAGAAACTGCTCAATGTCATTTTCAAATAAACCGGTGTAAAGAACTTTGCATAGTTGGCCAATGTAAAGTTCCCGTTCAAATCAAGAACAGAATAATAGACGATTAACGCAATTGGTGCGATAACGAATAAAATTATCCAAAATACGTAGGGGATTAACGGTCCTTTAGCTGTTTTATTCATGTTCTTCATCCCCATACGCTTCCAGACGTTTATCAAAATCTTCTTCCGTTTCGTTTAAACGCATTACGTGAATTGCTTCCGGATCAAAGTCCAGCCCAATTTCCGCTCCAACTTCCGCTTTTTTCAATGAATGGACAAGCCATTCATTGCCGTCTTTATCATATGTCGATAATTCGTAGTGCACGCCACGGAACAACTGTGTATCTACTGTTACGATCAGTTTGCCGTTTTCAGGTGTTGTTATTTCCAAGTCTTCAGGACGAATGACAATATCGATTTTTTCATTCGGCTTCATCCCTGCATCGACACATTCAAACTCTTTTCCGGCAAATTTAACACGGTAATCTTCAATCATGATGCCGTCCACAATATTGGATTCACCGATAAAGTCCGCAACAAAACGGTTGATTGGCTCATCATAAATATCAACAGGTGTACCGGATTGTTTAATTTCACCTTGAGAAAGAACAAATATTTCATCACTCATCGCAAGCGCTTCTTCCTGGTCATGCGTAACAAATATAAATGTTTTGCCAAGACGCTGCTGCAGTTCGCGAAGCTCATACTGCATTTCTGTACGTAATTTTAAATCAAGTGCAGATAAAGGCTCATCGAGTAAAATCACATCCGGATCATTTACAATCGCACGGGCAATCGCAACACGCTGACGCTGACCACCAGACATTTCTGATATTTCGCGGCTGCCGTAGCCTGCCAAGTTAACAAACTTCAGTGCTTCCTGCACACGTTCCTTCACTTCAGCTTCTTTCACTTTTTTGATACGTAAGCCGAATGCTACATTTTCAAAAACATTCAAGTGAGGGAAGAGCGCATAATCCTGAAATACTGTGTTTACTTGGCGTTCATTTGCAGGTATATCATTAATTCGTTTCCCGTTGAAGAAAACATCCCCCGTAGAAGCATCGGTAAACCCAGCGATAATACGTAAAATTGTCGTCTTTCCGCACCCTGATGGTCCGAGTAATGTGTAGAACTTGCCTCGTTCCAATTCAAAGTTAATATTTTTTAATACCACTGTTCCGTCATCATATGATTTTGTGACATTTTCAAAGCGAATAATTGTGTTATCCATTTTGCATCCTCCTAATTTATAAATATGATTGTGTCGCGACAAGGAGCAATTTTGTTATGCCACTGTGCGCATTGAAAATTTGATGGTTGGAAGATGCTTCGTAATATACGGCATCACCTTCACTTGCTATGTATTCATCATTGCCCAAAACGACTCGAATCCGTCCATTTTGCACATAGATGAAGGTCTCTGCCAGTGACGGCTCAAATGCTTTAAATTCTGCATCTTTTTGCAATGTAATGAAAACAGGCTCCATTTCTTTCTCGTTAGAAGTAGGAATAAGCCATTCAACTTCATATTTTTTATCCTGATCAATGAAGCATGTTTGATCATCTTTTGTGAAAACAATTTTTTCATTTTCTTGCGTATCATCAAAAAAGTCTCGCGGTGTACACCCGAGAACTTCCAGTAAGTTAAACAATGTTTCAATGGAAGGGGAATTTAAGTCTCGCTCAAGTTGAGAAATATAGCCCTTCGATAAATCGGTACGTTCTCCGAGCTCTTCCTGGGTTAACCCCTTTTTTATGCGCAAGGCTTTAATTTTTGAACCAATTTGCATATAGTCACACCCTTTATTTTAGTTCTCAAATAGTTTACTGTTGATAAACCTTGAGTAAGGAAGTTTACTTTTACATTACTTTAAGTTTACGAAAGCATTAATAATTATACATAATATCGCTGTATTTTCAAGGGTCTAAGCCAAATATGTATGGAAATACGTAAGGGATAATTTTTGTGGTACCGATAAAACCGTCAATACATATGTTACAACGAGGTGAGTATAATTGAGGATTCGCACATTAATGCCATCGTTAAGTGGCGCGACAAGAATATTAAATCGGAAAAATACTTACGAGGAAAGTGCTAAAGCAACATTGGTGTATTTTTGGTCAATGAGCTGTTCGGAATGTGCCCAGTCTATAAAGAACTTGAAGGAACTGGAACGTATATTTGGGGATCGGTTAACTGTTCACGCAATCCATATGCCCAGAGAGAAAGAGGACTATTCGGAAACCCTTGTAAAAGAAAAAATAAAGCAACTGGATATAATATACCCTGTTTATCTGGATAATGAACTAAAAATAAGCGACAGGTTTGGAAACAAATTTGTACCTGCATTCTATATATTTGATCAGCAGCAGCAATTGCGCTTTTTTAAGGCGGGCTATTTTGCATTGAAATTATTGCAACAGAAAATAGAACGCATAATTTAATGACAATAACTGAATGTATGCGTTAAACTAGTGGCAACTGGATGTTCGGAGGAGAATAGTATGAAAAAAGAATTCGTAGTAATAGGTCTTGGTCGTTTTGGAGGAAGTATTGTACGTGAACTCGTTAAACAGGGAGCCAATGTAATGGCCATTGATACAGATAGTGAACGTGTCGATGAATATGCCCGGATTGCCACACAGGCTGTAGTAGCAGATACGACAGAAGAGGAAACGATCAAATCACTCGGTTTATGGAATTTCGAACATGTCATTGTAGCCATTGGAGAAGATATCCAGTCGAGTATTTTAACGACGCTTATTTTAAAAGAGCTCGGCGTTCCGCAAATTACAGTGAAGGCGCAAAACGACTACCATGAAAAAGTATTGCTGAAAATCGGTGCGGACTTTGTTGTGCATCCTGAACGTGATATGGGAATCCGGATCGCCAATAACATGATGTCAAATAGTGTTCTTGACTACTTGGAGATTTCGGGTGAACATTCCATCATGGAAGTTAAGGCAAACGAAAGTATTGCCGGCCAGTCGCTCATTGAACTCGATGTACGTGCAAAATACGGCTTGAATATCGTCGGCATTACGCGCGGAGAGGAAATTATGATTTCCCCAAATGCAACAGAACGCATTCAAGTAGGGGATGTCCTGCTCATTATCGGCGCAGATGTCGATATTAACCGGTTTGTAAAGAAGGTCATTCAGAAGTAAGTTAGACTGTTGTTGAAGAAATTAAATGTAAACATAAAAAAATCCATCATCTTGCGAAGGCAAAATGATGGATTCTTTATATTGAGGACTAGTGCCGTTTTATACTTCCATAATGATCGGTAAAATCATTGGACGACGTTTCGTTTTTTCGTATAAATATGGGCCTAATACATCGGTAATTTCATTTTTCAAATCATTCCATTGTGTATCTTTTTCCTGAATCGTGCTGTTTAAATGATGGTTCAGCATTTTTTGCGCTTCATTAATCATCATGCCCGATTCACGCATATACACAAAGCCGCGAGAAATAATATCCGGACCAGAAACAATTTTGTTTTTAGCCATATCGACACTTACGACAACGATGACTAACCCTTCTTCTGATAGAATTCGACGATCGCGTAATACGATATTGCCGATATCCCCTATTCCGTTTCCATCGATATATACATCGCCTGAAGGTATCCGTCCTGCAACATGTGCTTCATTTGCACTTAATGCAAGAACATCCCCATTTTCCATAACGAATGAGTTTTCCAATGGAACTTCACAAGCCTCAGCTAATTCAGTGTGAATTTTCAACATGCGATATTCACCATGAATCGGCATAAAGAATTTCGGTTTCATTAAACGAAGCATAAGCTTTTGTTCTTGTTGAGAACCGTGACCTGATGTATGAATATTGTTTAACGCACCGTGGATAACTTCTGCACCAGCACGGAATAATAAGTTGATAATTTTGTTTACGCTCATCGTGTTACCAGGAACCGGAGAAGATGAGAAGACAACCGTATCACCAGGCTGGATTTGAATTTGACGGTGTGTACCGTTAGCAATACGTGATAAAGCAGCCATTGGTTCACCTTGAGAACCAGTACATAAAATCATCACTTCATTTGCAGGTAAGCGGTTTAAGCTTTGAATATCGACAAATGTTTCTTTAGGAGCTGTAATATAGCCTAATTCACGGCCGATTGTAATCGCATTATCCATTGATCGACCAAACACAGCAACTTTACGGCCATATTTTACAGCTGCATCTGTTGCCTGTTGTAAACGGTGGATATTGGAAGCGAATGTTGCAAATATAATACGTCCATCAACTTTACGGAAGATTTCGTCAATGCTTTTCCCAACTGTACGCTCAGACATTGTGAAATCAGGTTTTTCGGCGTTTGTACTATCCGATAATAAACAAAGAACGCCATCGCGGCCGATTTCCGCCATTTTCGTCAAGTTAGCAGGCTCGCCTACTGGAGTAAAGTCAAACTTAAAGTCACCAGTATGCACAATATTACCCGGTGGTGTCTTGATGACAATACCATATGCATCTGGAATACTATGTGTTGTACGGAAGAAGCTAACAGCTGTTTTACGGAATTTAATGACATCATTCTCTTTAAATTCAATCAGTTTTGTTGTACGTAATAAGCCATGCTCTTCTAATTTGTTGCGAAGTAGACCTAGTGCAAGTTTCCCTCCATATACAGGAATGTTAACTTGACGTAATAAATAAGGAATACCACCGATATGATCTTCGTGACCATGTGTTATAAATAAGCCTTTGATTTTGTCTACGTTTCGAACTAAATACGTATAGTCTGGAATTACATAGTCAATGCCAAGCAAATCGTCTTCAGGGAACTTAATACCTGCATCTATTAGTATGATTTCATCTTGGAATTGTACTGCATATGTGTTTTTGCCGATTTCGCCCAGTCCGCCGAGTGCGAATACAGCCGCTTGATCATTCTTAACGAATTTCATAACTGTTAAGCGTTCTCCAGACGGAAATTCGGGCTATTTTGTTCATATTCTAAATAGTTGCCTTCTAGAAGTTGAACAAGTTCAATATTGTAGTTACGGTCTTTTAAATAGTGACGTACTTCACGTTCAGATGACGCCTCTAAATAAAGTGTTTTTGTGTTTTCGCGAACTGGAATCTCAGAAATGTTTTCTTGATAATAGACTTTGTAAATCATAGTTACTCTCCTTTAAGTACGAACATTATTACTGCACTTCTAACTTGTAGAAAAATGCATTTCCTTTATATTATCACGGGACTCCTTTAAAATAAAGAAAAGCCATTCAAATTTCGTCAACATCAACGTGTTCACGAATCAAAAAAAATGGCACGTCCTATAATCGGGCGTGCCATTGTAAATGAAGTGTTAGGCAATTAATTTTTTTCCGAGGATGCCATTTAATCGTTTCCGCCATTTCTTTTTGAGACGCTTTAACATAGGTCATCACTCCTCACACTCATTATACTAAATATTCAGATTTTTGTAAAGGGCTATAAAATAAAAGGAGTGTTATAAATTGAAGAAAATATTATTTTTTGATGTAGACGGCACACTATACAATTCAGATAAAAAATTACCTGCTTCAGCAAAGGATGCTATATTTAAAGCACGAGAAAATGGTCACGAAATTGCGATTGCAACTGGACGAGCACCATTTATGATAAAAGATATAATGGAAGAACTGCAAATCGATACATATGTGACATTTAACGGGCAATATGTCGTTTATAAAGGTAAAGTCGTTTATACAGATCAAATCGACAATGAAACTTTAACGGAAATCCTGGAATTTGGTGCACAGCGAAATCATCCGTTAGTTTTCCTGAATGAAAAGGAAATGATCGCTAGTGAAAGCGATTATGAAACTGTGGAAAGCAGTTTAGCAACACTTCAATATCCATATCCGCAAATTGATCCGCAATACTATTTGCATACACCGGTTTATCAAACGCTTGTATTTATAGAAGAAAAAGAGCAGCCGATTTATGAACAGCAATTCCCTCAAGTCCAATTTATCCGTTGGCATCCTTTCTCATGCGATGTGCTGCCAGACGGTGGTTCAAAGGCAAACGGCATTCGAAAATTGCTGGAACATATTGATGTGCCGGTAGAGGATGTTATTACATTTGGCGATGGATTAAATGATATTGAGATGCTTTCAGAGTTTGGCTATAGTGTTGCAATGGAAAATGGACATGAGCGAGCGAAGGAAGTAGCTTCAATGATTACAGGACATGTGGATAATGACGGTTTAGCTGACGCAATGAAGAAGTTGAAATTGATATAGGCAGGTTGGAAAAAGCGTTGTGAGAAGATTTTTTCGCAGCGTTTTTTTGTTTTGAAAGATGGACGTGATTTTATTAGAACAATGTGAATGCTTATTGGAAAATCGGAAGCAGACATTAGAAAATAGAGAAAGGATTTTAAAATATGTAGCAGCCGTTTTAGAACAAATGGCAAGTATATTAGAAAATTTTAATTTTATTAGACAGGTTAAAAGGATATTAGAACAGTTGCAATTTTATTAGAACTTTTAAAAGCTGTGGCTACTTTCTTCTATAGTAACAGGTCAAAAAAAGACCCCATTTTCGCTACTAACGTAAATGGGATCTGCAGAAGTCAGTCTCTTCCGAATGGAATACTGTTTTCCAATTGGACAAACGGGTCTTTTTCATCGATACGATCGTAAAACATAACTCCGTTTAAATGATCTAATTCGTGCTGGAATGCGATTGCAGGAAGACCAGATAAACGCATTTTCTTTTCTTCTCCGTCCACTGTCATAAATTTCACAGTGATACGTGCATAGCGATAGACATAACCGGGAATGGCGCGGTCTACAGATAAGCAGCCCTCACCACTTGTTATATAAGTCTGTTCAACGGAATGGCTTACAATTTTAGGGTTAATCGCCACAAAGCTGATCAGTTCACCATTTTCATCTTCCAAATGCAATGCAAACATGCGTTTTAAACTGTTTACCTGGTTTGCAGCTAAGCCGATGCCGCCGCGTAAATTATATTTTTCAGCAATTTCAGGATTTTGGCTATTAATTAAATATTGCAGCATATCATCTGCGAGCTTTCGATCTTCTGCTGATAACGGAAAAGTTACTTCCTCCGCGCGGGTGCGTAAAGTAGGGTGTCCTTCACGGATAATATGTTCCATTAAAATCATGTGAAACTTCCTTTCAGTTCAAACTTATATGTGTAAGTATACACGACTCTCCGGAATCGAAGTAAGAAAAAACCTTCTCGAAAAGAAAATTATCATAAATTCCGATTTAACAATTCATTATAAGGGAATGAATAAATGATAAGGAGTTATAAATTAAATAACAATATTTATAGGCTGTTTTTTCTATTATAGTACAGAGGTGATTCAAGTGTGATACAGGTAATGTAACTGTATTAGTTTGGACGAATGTGAGGAAAAATCTTTAATTAAGATGATAAACAATGATTGACCGATAGAATTTTATTCTTTATACTCGGGATATAGAAACGTTGTACTAGTAAAAAACGAATTTTTTTTAATACAGTTCAAAGGGGATGTAAACAATGGCAGAAAAAATGAAAAATCAATTGGACCCAGCTGGAACGTTACAGGATATTGAAAGTAAGTTTGAGATGTTCCAAATTTTAAACGAGCAGGGTGAAATAGTAAACGAAGCGGCAATGCCGGACTTAACAGACGAGCAATTAGTTGAATTGATGGAACGTATGGTATATGTACGTATTTTAGATCAACGTTCGATTTCGTTAAATCGTCAAGGACGCCTAGGTTTCTATGCACCGACTGCGGGTCAGGAAGCTTCTCAGTTAGCTTCGCATTATGCGCTGGAAAAAGAAGACTGGATTTTGCCGGGTTACCGTGATGTGCCACAAATCGTTATGCACGGTTTACCATTATGGAAAGCATTTTTATTCAGCCGTGGCCACTTCATCGGTAACCAAGTACCGGAAGGCGTTAATGTATTGGCACCACAAATTATTATTGGTGCACAATATATCCAAACTGCCGGTGTAGCACTTGGTTTACAAAAACGTGGTTCAAAAACAGTTGCGATTACTTATACAGGTGATGGTGGTTCATCACAAGGGGATTTCTACGAAGGTATTAACTTTGCAGGTGCTTTCAAATCTCCGGCGATTTTCATCGTACAAAACAACCAATACGCAATTTCGACACCACGTGAATTACAGACGGCCGCTAAAACAATTGCACAAAAAGGTATAGCAGCAGGTATTCCAAGTATATTGGTAGATGGAATGGACCCATTAGCAGTATATGCAGCAACAAAGGATGCGCGTGACCGTGCAGTTCGCGGTGAAGGGCCGACTTTAATCGAAACAATGTGTTACCGATATGGGCCTCATACGATGGCAGGGGATGACCCGACACGTTATCGTACTACAGATATCGACAATGAGTGGGCTGCGAAAGATCCATTAGTACGCTTCCGCACATTCCTTGAAGGAAAAGGTCTATGGGATGAGCAAAAAGAAGAAGCAGTAATCGAACGTGCTAAAGAAGAGATTAAAGATGCGATTAAACAAGCAGATCAAGCACCAAAACAAAAAGTTACGGAATTAATGGAAAATATGTACGCTGGAGAAATGCCGGCAAACTTAAAAGAACAGTATGCGATTTATAAAGAGAAGGAGTCGAAATAAGCCATGGCACAAATGACAATGATTCAAGCAATTACAGATGCATTACGTTGCGAATTAAAAAATGACGAGAACGTTTTAGTATTCGGTGAAGACGTTGGTGTAAACGGCGGGGTTTTCCGCGCAACAGAAGGTCTTCAAAAAGAATTCGGCGTTGATCGTGTATTTGATACGCCACTTGCAGAATCAGGAATCGGTGGTTTAGCAATTGGTTTAGCGTTAACTGGATACCGTCCAGTACCTGAAATTCAATTTTTCGGCTTCGTATTCGAAGTAATGGATTCAATCAGCGGGCAAATGGCACGTATGAAATACCGTTCAGGCGGTACGTATAATGCACCAGTAACAATCCGTTCCCCATTTGGCGGTGGTGTTCATACACCGGAAATGCACTCGGATTCATTAGAAGGGTTAATGGCTCAATCACCTGGATTAAAAGTAGTCGTTCCATCAACACCGTATGATGCAAAAGGATTGCTAATAGCTTCTATTCGTGACGATAATCCGGTTATTTTCTTAGAGCATTTAAAACTTTACCGTTCATTCCGTGAAGAAGTTCCGGAGGAGTCATATACAATTGAATTGGGTAAAGCAGATGTGAAGCGTGAAGGAAAAGACCTTTCTATCATTGCTTACGGCTTAATGGTACACGAAAGTCTAAAAGCGGCAGAAGAGTTGGAGAAAGAAGGCTACTCAGTAGAAGTAATCGATTTACGTACAATTCAGCCGTTAGATATCGAAACAATTATTGCATCTGTCGAAAAAACAGGCCGCGCAATTGTTGTTCAGGAAGCTCAAAAGCAGGCAGGTATTGCGGCAAATGTTGTCGCAGAAATTACAGAACGTGCGATTCTATCATTGGAAGCGCCGGTATTACGTGTAGCTGCACCAGATACAATCTATTCATTCCCGCAAGCAGAAGGTGTATGGTTACCGACGTATAAAAATGTAATGGAAACTGCAAAGAAAGTCTTAACATTCTAAGAATTGAGGGTGAGATAAATGGCATTTACGTTTCGTTTACCAGATATCGGAGAAGGTATTCATGAAGGTGAAATCGTCAAATGGTTCGTTAAACCTGGCGATCAAGTAAAAGAAGACGATATTTTAGCAGAAGTTCAAAATGATAAAGCAGTCGTAGAAATTCCGTCACCAGTTGATGGTACAGTAGAAGAAATTTTCGTAGAAGAAGGAACGGTGGCGATTGTCGGGGATGCCTTAATCCGCTTTGATGCACCAGGCTATGAAGATTTAAAACTAAAAGGTGATGACCACCACGAATCAAATGAATCAAATAAAACAGAAGCACAAGTACAGTCTACTGCTGAGGCTGGCCAAGATGTGAAAAAAGAAGAAACTAAATCGGATAAAAATGCAGATACTGCTCAGCCGGAAGCTCCAGCTGAAACGGAAAAAGCTGCATCACCATCTGAATCAGAAACTTCAGGCAAACGCATTATCGCAATGCCTTCTGTACGTAAGTATGCTCGTGAAAAAGGTGTCGAGATTCAGCAAGTTTCTGGCACAGGCAAAAATGGCCGTGTGCTTAAAGAAGATATTGAAAGCTTCCTAAATGGAGGTCAACAGTCTGCTTCTGAAACAGAAGAAGTGAAAGAGACACAAGCAGAAGAAAAACAAGCAGCAACAAAACAAGCTGCACCAGTTGCACTTGAAGGGGAATTCCCTGAAACACGCGAAAAAATGAGCGGTATCCGCAAGGCAATTGCAAAAGCGATGGTTCATTCAAAACATACGGCTCCGCACGTAACGTTAATGGATGAAGTGGACGTAACAGAACTTGTTGCACACCGTAAGCAATTCAAAGATATTGCAGCAGAGCAAGGTGTTAAATTAACGTTTTTACCGTACGTTGTGAAAGCTTTAATCTCGACTTTGCGTAAATATCCTGAATTTAACCGTTCACTGGATGATGCAACACAAGAAATTATTCAAAAACATTACTATAATATTGGTATTGCAGCTGACACAGAAAGAGGTTTATTAGTTCCTGTTCTTAAGCATGCTGATCGTAAATCTGTATTCGGCTTATCACAGGAAATTAATGAATTGGCTGTAAAAGCACGTGATGGTAAGCTAGCACCGCATGAAATGAAGGGTGCGTCAATGTCGATTTCAAATATCGGTTCAGCTGGTGGACAATGGTTCACACCGGTAATTAACCATCCTGAAGTAGCGATCTTAGGAATTGGTCGTATTTCAGAGAAACCAGTAATAAAAAATGGTGAAATTGTAGCAGCACATGTGTTAGCATTATCATTGAGCTTTGATCATCGAATGATCGATGGAGCGACTGCACAAAACGCTTTAAATCATTTAAAACGTTTATTAAGTGAGCCGCAACTATTATTAATGGAGGCGTAAAAAAATGGTAGTAGGAGATTTTCCAATCGAACTAGATACTCTTGTAGTAGGTTCTGGCCCTGGTGGCTATGTAGCAGCAATTCGTGCAGCACAAACAGGTCAAAAAGTAACAATCGTTGAACGTGGAGCATTAGGTGGGGTATGTTTAAATGTAGGTTGTATCCCTTCAAAAGCTTTAATTTCTGTAGGTCACCGCTTTGAAAATGCCCAACATTCAGATGATATGGGTATTACTGCATCTGAAGTGAAATTAGACTGGTCTAAAGCACAAGCATTTAAAGACGGCGTTGTTAAAAAATTAGTTGGCGGCGTTGAAGGCTTATTAAAAGGAAACAAAGTAGATATCGTAAAAGGTGAAGCATACTTCGTGGATGCAAACACTGTACGTGTTATCGACGGCGATAATGCTCAAACTTATACATTCAAAAATGCTATTTTAGCAACAGGATCTCGTCCAATCGAAATCCCAACATTTAAATTTACTAAGCGTGTAGTAAGCTCAACTGGTGCGTTATCTTTCCCTGAAGTACCAGGTAAATTAGTAGTTATCGGTGGCGGTTACATCGGTACTGAGCTTGGTTCTGCTTATGCTAACTTAGGTTCTCAAGTAACAATTATCGAAGGCGGTAAAGATATTTTAGCTGGCTTCGAAAAACAAATGACGCAAATCGTTAAAAAAGGTCTTAAGAAAAAGGGCGTTGAAGTTGTAGTAAACGCATCTGCTAAAGGCGTAGAAGAAAACGAAAACGGCGTTATCGTTACTTATGAAGCAGGTGGCGAAGAAAAAACTGTTGAAGCAGATTACGTATTAGTAACTGTAGGTCGTCGTCCGAATACGGATGAAATGGGCTTAGAAGAAGTAGGTATTAAATTCGCAGAACGCGGATTATTGGAAGTAGACAAACAAGGTCGTACTTCAGTATCGAACATTTATGCAATCGGTGATATCGTTGCAGGTCCACAACTTGCTCATAAAGCTTCTTATGAAGGTAAAGTTGCTGCAGAAGCAATCGCTGGTGAACCATCAGTAGTTGACTACTTAGCAATTCCAGCAGTATGCTTCACTGATCCAGAAATGGCAACTGTAGGCTACTCTGAAGAGCAAGCAAAAGCGGAAGGTTTAGAAGTGAAAGCTGCTAAATTCCCATTCGCTGCAAACGGTCGTGCATTAGCATTAAACGAAACAGAAGGCTTCGTGAAACTAGTAGCACGTAAAGAAGACGGCTTATTAGTCGGTGCTCAAATCGTTGGTGTTGGCGCTTCTGATATGATCGCTGAAATGGCAACTGCTATTGAAGGCGGCATGACTGCAGAAGATATCGCATTAACTATCCATGCTCACCCAACTTTAGGTGAAATTACAATGGAAGCTGCTGAAGTTTTACTAGGCAACCCAATCCATATTGTAACTAAATAATTTTATAAAATGCACTGCCCATTATCAAATGGGCAGTGTTTTTTGATGGTATGAATAATGTGAGGTTCTCACAAGGAAAAAAGCTTTATAGAGGCTAGAAAATAATTTCCCTGCGTTTATTACTCAAGGTTTTTATATTGTGAAAAATGGTTAAATATAACCGGAAGAACGTTTGGAAAGTTAAATTAACAAAGTGAAAAAAAGAAACTGCAAAGTAAATGGGCATCCTCGGCAGTTGTATTATTAAGCGATTCAAATGAAAAGAAACATGAGGGTAAAACAGATCGTTTTGCCATAATTGATTTAGATATATTAATAAGGAAACTGCTGGAAGTGCAAAAAGAAAATTTTACAAAAGACTCTTATGAGTTGTTACAGCGCGTCATATGCGATGCTAACAATATTAAGTCTAATTAATATAGGGCAAGCTTGTGACGACCTGATAATAGCCGCCAGGATACTTCAAACAAAGCCTTTAATAATGGAATCGCTTCCTCCGTATGAATATGTTAATCGAGAAAATCCGGTTCAATATGCCGAATTCGTTTTACGTAATACATTGCAGGCAATTTTATTCAATGTAAACCAATTTCCGTACAATGAAATGACAAATCGATCTGTCTCACAATTAAATCAGACAATCCAATTTGCAAAAGAAGCAATTGCTGAAAATACAACTATACATGAACTGATTTTTGCTTTAAGAAGCGTTTTAGGATTACGGATGGATGTACAGCTAATAAAAAAAGATGAATTGAGTAATTAAAGATATCGGAATTGGGAGCAGCGGGATATTGAAGGATATTTTAATTGAAAACTGCTGAACGAAACTATCTTGTATAAATTTTAACAAGGTAGCTTTTAACGTTTCTTTTAAAAGAAATAACCAAATTATAGTAGGAAAATAAAATAGACAGAAATTTCTAATGGACGTACAATTAATACTGTGTAAAGGGGGGTTAGCTGATGGAAATTATCCGTACTATCGTTCAAATTGGTATTATCATTTTGTTTTATCTCGCTGGAGAATTTATTGTTTCGATTACTGGTATTATTATACCAGGAAGTATTATCGGGTTAGTGATATTATGGCTTGCTCTTTACTTTAAAATTTTAAATGTGAAATACATACAAGATGGTGCCGGTTTTATGTTAGCGTTTTTAACATTGTTTTTTATCCCTTCAACAGTGGCAGTCATCAATTATCCTGAACTGCTCACGGTTTCAGGGGGGCTATTCATTTTAGCTGTTATAATCAGTACAATTTTTACACTTGTTATTACTGGAAAAATCAGCAAGTTAATAGAAAGAAAAGAGCGCAAAATGAAGGAGGAAGAGAATATTGCTGCATCTACTGTTAATTCTATTCATCATAAGTAGCACCGTTCTTCTTTTTATATTACTGAATAGACTGTACTTGAAAGTGGGTAACCCATTTTTATTGCCTATTTTAACGGCGACTATTATTACAGTCATTATTTTACTAGTATTTAATATTCCTTATGGGACATACATGGAGGGGGGAGAGTGGATATCCAAAATGCTTGGTCCGGCTGTTGTAGCGCTCGCATTTCCTTTATACAATCAGCGGGAGCTTATATTTAAATACAAATATTCTATTATTACAAGCATCATTGTGGCAATGCTTGCTGGTCTTATTAGCGTTGTAGCTTTACTTTTACTATTTGGGGCTAGCAAAGACTTTATCCTTACTTCTTTACCTAAATCATTAACAACACCCGTTGCGATGCAAGTAAGTGATATTGTTGGGGGGATACCGCCGCTCACTGCTGTAATGGTAATGGTAGCCGGGTTTACGGGTGCTATTTTAGGACCTGTACTATTTAAATTATTTAAAATTGATACGGCGATCAGTCGAGGGGTCGCTATGGGAAGTGCTTCACATGGTGTCGGATTGACAAAATTAAAGGAGTATAGTGAAGAAGATTTATCGATTGGCTCCCTGTCTATGGGGCTCAGTGCAGTTGTAGGGGCTTTCATTATTCCCCTTATTTCGATTTATTTATTTTAAAAAAGACAGACAGCATAGCTGTCTGTCGGTAATATTAATAAATCGCTTTACGCTCTTTAATAACACGAATATTTTGTAATGTACTATCTTCAGGACCTTGAACAGGAAGACCTGCTTCAATATTCATCTTAATAAAATCTATGTTGCTTTGCGTAATTATTTCCCCGGGAATAAAAATTGGAATGCCCGGTGGATACACCATAATAAATTCTGCGCAAATATACCCTTCTGCCTGGGATAGGGGAATACTTTCTGTTTGCGCATAAAATGCATCGCGCGGTGTCATGGCAAGAGCAGGAATTTCAGGTATTTGAACATTTGTTTCAATAACCGATGCTTCCGATTCGAAATTTTTCGACATACGTGTCAAAGCATTTATAAGTAAATTAATTTCTTTTTTCGAATCTCCGATTGTTACTAAGCATAAAATATTGTATAGATCGGACAACTCTACTTCTAAGTTGGCATTTTGACGTAACCATTCTTCTGCAACATGTCCGGTAATACCTAAATCTTTAACGCTAATTAACAGCTTTAACGGATCCATATCGAATGTAGCAGAAGTTCCGAGTCTTTCACGTCCTACACAATGTAGATGCGGAATTGCGTTAATTCGTTTACGGGCATCCTTTGCCAAGCGGATTGCTTCATCCAATAAATCATATCCGTGGACAGCAAGCTGGCGGCGTGCCGTATCTAAAGACGCCAGTAATGGATAGGAAGTCGATGTTGTTGTAAGCATTGAGAATACAGCCTGTACGCGTTTGGCTGTTACAAGGCCTTCTCTAACGTTTAATACAGAACTGCCTGTCATCGAGCCTCCAAGCTTATGTGTGCTCGTAGCGGCCATGTCTGCACCGGCTTGCATTGCGGATAGCGGCAATTCATCATGAAATTTAATATGAACGCCATGCGCTTCATCCACGATTACTGGAATATTACGTGCATGTACAATTTCGACAATGCGTTTTAAATCTGCAACAAAACCAAAATATGTCGGGTTGATGACAAGTACGGCTTTTGCATCTGGATATGTCGTCAAAGCACGCTCAACCGACTCAGGTGAAATACCGTGAGAAATGCCGAGCTCACTGTCAACTTCCGGATGAATAAAAATAGGAATAGCACCTGCAAAAACAATTGCTGACATAATTGACTTATGTACATTCCGCGGTACTATAATTTTATCGCCTGGGCCAACGACAGTCATAATCATCGTCATAATGGCGCCACTAGTACCTTGCACGGAAAAAAATGTATGGTCAGCACCAAAGGCTTCAGCAGCAAGGTTTTGTGCTTGCATAATCACACCTTTAGGAGCGTGTAAATCATCTAGTGGAGCAATATTAATTAAATCAATTGATAAAACGTTGTCGCCTACAAATTCTCTGTAAGCTGGATCCATACCTTGCCCTTTTTTATGGCCTGGGATATGGAACTGGATAGGGTGTCTGTTGCGATGCTTAAGTAATGCATCAAACAAAGGAGTCTCTAACTGTGACAACGCAGGTACCACCTCACTATATAGTATTTTTTAAAAACAAATGAATTATAGCACCTATTAAAGTTGCTGACTATATAAATATTTTAATCAACTGAATTGACAGTTATTATTTTAGGAGGAATAACAATGAAATGGCAAACAAAAGTAACTGAATTACTGCAAATTAATTATCCGATTATTCAGGGTGGATTGGCATACCTGGCTTATTCTGAGCTTGCTGCAGCGGTTTCAAATGCAGGAGCCTTAGGGCAGATTACAGCGATGAGCCTATCGTCACCGGATGCGCTAAAGGAAGAAATAAAAAAAGTAAGAGAAATGACAGATCGACCATTTGGAGTAAACTTTGCGATTGGGATGCATGGAAAAGGTTACGAAAAAATGATCGAGGTGGCTGGTGAAATGGATGTGCCCGTAGTTACAATAACGGGAGGAAACCCTGCACCGATATTCGACATATTAAAAGACGCATCATGTAAAAAACTCGTACTTGTCGCTGCGAAACGACAGGCCCAAAAAGCTGAACAACTGGGAGCGGATGCAGTAATGGTTGTTGGGCAAGAAGGAGGCGGTCATTTAGGAAGAGATGACGTCGGAACTATGGTGCTAGTACCACAAGTTGTCGATAGCGTATCGATTCCGGTTATCGCTTCAGGAGGAATTGGAGACGGTCGTGGATGGATGGCTGCACATGCATTAGGGGCTGAAGGAATTGAAATGGGAACACGCTTTATTGCAACAAAAGAATGTGTACATGCTTCTCTAGCATATAAGCAGGCGCTGATTGAAAGCGAAGAAACAGATACAACAATTATTAAACGGTCGATTGGTGCACCTGCCCGAGTAATCCGCAATGCATTCACAAATGAAATTTTAGGAGTGGAACAAAAAACGCCTACTTATGAAGCATTGAAATCATATATTAGCGGTGAAGCAAACAAAAAATTCATTTACGATGGAGATGCAACTAAAGGTTTTGGATGGGCTGGCCAAGTAACGGGATTAATTCAAGATGTACCATCAGTGGAAGAATTAATTCAGCGTATGGTTGTACAAGCGGAAAAAATCCGTTTAAAATGGGGACAGTAATGATTAAAGGCAGGTAATAACTTATGGAATATTCATACCCATTATCGACGGACTGGTCAACAGATGAAATGGTTGATGTCGTACGCTTTTTTGAAGTGGTGGAAATGGCATACGAAAAAGGGGCAAAGCGTGAATTAGTCATGGCGCGCTACAAACGTTTTAAAGAGATTGTACCTTCCCAGGCGGAAGAAAAAACAATCTTTCGTGAATTCGAGCAGGCAAGCTCATATGTACCATACCGCGTCGTGAAGCTGGCAAAGGAATTATCGGACGGTCAAATTGTAAGAATGAAATAAAAACGCTGTGACAGAAATAGAAAGCTATTGGATAAGGTAACACACTTATAAAAGAAACGAATTTTCGGTACAGCAGAAAGCAGCATTTTCTCACAGAGAAAATGCTGCTTTTCTTTTTAAAGATGAAACTTTTATAAATTATTTTTAAATTGTTGGAATGTTTAGCAGTCTTTTGTACATATTAATAATAAATGGTTTCAATTAACCTTTGATGATTTCATAAACAGGGAGAAGCTCATCAAATGTTTGTTCAGCCAACTGCAAAAATTGTTCTGCAGACATTTTAATTGCCTCATCTGCAGGTATACGACGCCCAACAAGAAATTCTCCTTTTTTTACATCACGCAGGCGTATAAGGAGCTGTTCAAGCTTTTCGGTGCGCGCTTCTTTTAAAGGGATTGTATCTGGTTGCATATGATCGCCGGAAAGTACGTAATCATCGGATAAATCTTTAATCACTTGCATATTTTTCAGTAAGCGCTGTGCCATTTCCTGTTTTTGCGGCGCTTCATAAATCACTGCAACAACGATGAAAAGATGCGTACCCCATAATCCAATCTGGAAATGCGGTAAAGCTTTATAACCACGCTTATAAGGAGCGAACGCAACCCAGGAGTCTTTTGGAGGGTTTACAGTACGGCGGGCATGTTTAGCTACATGACCGAAAAATTCTTCTCCTGTTTGTGCACTGAAATACCCTGTAAACGTTTCTGAAAGCTCATTAAACTTTGGGCGAATAATAGTTGTTAAAGCTTCCATACGTTCATCTAGGCCGTCAATATCAAATACTTGAAAGTCTTCTTTAGTCCATTTGACAATACTCATTTTTTTAATTCCTTTCGATTTAATGTTTATTTTATTAATTTTTTGGGAAAAAATCTTGTAATAGAAACTTTATACCAATGGGAAATATCAGGGACGAGGCTATAAGTCTTAAGGAATTGCTCATATTATCCAGGTTGGTTAAAGTCTGAAAAATTATGATAAGGAAGTGATTTATTATGAAACAGATGATTAAGATTATACGCAAAGTTGATATTGAAAAGCAATACGAAGAGATTTTAATGTTGGAAATGGATTACGAACTTGCAACACTCTACGCTGCGATGAATGACAAAAATCAATCTGAAATTGATAAATCTAAAAAACGCTTAACAGAAATTCAAGAGGAATTAAAAGGTCTACATGCATATGCGTAACAAAAAAATGTTTCCAAAATAAAAAATCACTTGCCGACGTAAGAAAGCAAGTGATTTTTTGTTATAATAAGGATACTTTAGAAAATGCTCAACATATTTACATAAATAAACTAGTGATTGTTGTCGGAAGGTGGATAAACGATGGATATAAAACAACTGGATGAATTTGCAAAAGAAATTATTTTTGAAGCAGGGAAAAATATTCGAGCAGCATTTTCCTATAATATTGAAATTGAAACAAAGTCGAATCCCAATGATTTAGTAACGAATATAGATCGGGAGACAGAATTATTTTTCATTGAAAGAATAAAGGCATTTAATCCGGACCATCGTATTTTAGGTGAAGAAGGAATGGGCGAAACGGTTGACAATTTGAAAGGTGTTGTATGGATTATCGATCCGATTGACGGGACGATGAACTTTGTGAAGCAGCATCGTCACTTTATGATTACGATTGGTATTTATGTCGATGGTGTCGGAGTGTTAGGCTACATATTTGATGTAATGCGAGAAGATTTATTTAATGCGATTGCCGGTGTAGGTGCATGGTATAATGATTCTCCATTGCGCAAATTGCAGCCGGTGAAAATCGAAGAGGCGGTAATCGGCATTAATGCAAATTGGGTTACACCGAATACTCGCATCAATCACGAAAAAATTATCGAACTTGTTCAAACGGTGCGCGGTACACGTTCTTACGGTTCGGCTGCGATGGAAATAGCTTTTGTTGTAAGCGGAAAGCTGGATGCCTATATGTCCATGCGTCTTGCACCTTGGGATATCGGCGGGGGAGTGATCATTGCAAAAGAGGTTGGGGCGGTTGCCACAAACTTGGACGGCAAAGATTTCGATTATTTATCGAAGGATACATTCCTAATTGCCAATCCTTCAATTCATCAATTAATCTTGGATAAATATATTGAAGAAAAAAAATAAAAACTTCGGTGCATTATTGCACCGAAGTTTTTATTTTCTATAATAAACCTTGATCTCTGAATTTACGTTTTGTCTTAAATGCCATCCCGAAAATTCCACACATTACGATAACACCTAAAATAACACCGATCCAGCCGGTTGTTTCATACTTTGGCCCTGTCATAAAAACAAGTGAAAAGGCAAATCCAATGCTAATCATTGAAAGAATTGCCGTTAATGCGTAAATAAACATCACAAATTTTGCTTTATTCATCGTTCGTACCTCCATATACTTTTTATATGTGACAATAAATGTAATTAATTATTGTGAAAAGACATTTAATCTTTCATGTGCTATAATATCACAGTTAAACAATTGAAAAAAGAATATGGAGTGGAATAATGACAAATTTACGTCAAGATATTCGTAATATCGCAATTATTGCTCACGTTGACCATGGTAAAACAACGTTAGTAGACCAATTATTAAAACAATCAGGTACTTTCCGTTCAAATGAACGTGTAGAAGAACGTGCAATGGATTCTGGTGATATAGAGCGTGAACGTGGAATTACAATTTTAGCTAAAAATACAGCAGTAGATTATAACGGTACTCGTATCAACATCCTTGATACGCCTGGACACGCAGACTTCGGTGGAGAAGTAGAACGTATCTTAAAAATGGTAGATGGCGTTTGTTTAGTTGTCGATGCGTATGAGGGTTGTATGCCGCAAACACGTTTTGTATTAAAGAAAGCGTTAGAACAACGCTTAACGCCAATCGTTGTAGTAAACAAAGTAGATAAAGACTCAGCTCGTCCACTAGAAGTAGTAGATGAAGTATTAGAGTTATTAATCGAGCTAGGTGCAGATGAAGATCAATTAGATTTCCCAGTTGTTTATGCTTCTGGTGTAAATGGTACAGCATCTTTAGATCCAGACCCAGCAAATCAAGAAGAAAACATGACTTGCCTATTCGAGAAAATCATTGAATCAATTCCAGCACCAATTGATAACTCGGACGAGCCTTTACAATTCCAAGTAGCATTACTTGACTATAATGACTTCGTTGGTCGTATCGGTATCGGTCGCGTATTCCGCGGTAAAATTTCTGTAGGTCAACAAGTTTCTCTTATGAAATTAGATGGCACAGTGAAAAACTTCCGTGTAACAAAAATCTTTGGTTTCTTCGGTCTTAAGCGTGAAGAAATCGAAACAGCTATTGCTGGTGATTTAATCGCGGTTTCAGGAATGGAAGATATCAACGTTGGTGAAACAGTTTGTCCAATTGATCATCAAGAAGCGTTAACACCATTACGTATTGATGAGCCAACATTACAAATGACATTCTTAGTAAACAACTCACCATTCGCAGGTCGCGAAGGGAAATGGGTAACTTCTCGTAAAATTGAAGAGCGTTTACTTGCACAATTACAAACAGATGTATCTCTACGCGTAGAAGATACAGATTCTCCAGATGCATGGACAGTTTCGGGTCGTGGTGAGCTTCACTTATCGATCTTAATCGAAAACATGCGTCGTGAAGGTTATGAACTACAAGTATCTAAACCACAAGTAATCATCCGTAACATCGATGGCGTAAAATCTGAGCCAATCGAACGCGTTCAAATCGACGTACCAGAAGATTCTGTAGGTTCTATCATTGAATCAATCGGTACTCGTAAAGGTGAAATGTTAGATATGATAAACAACGGATCAGGACAAGTTCGTTTAATCTTTAACGTACCAGCACGTGGTTTAATCGGTTATACAACTGAGTTCATGTCTATCACAAAAGGTTTTGGTATGATGAACCATACATTCGATCACTACGCTCCAGTAGTAGCAGGTAAAGTTGGCGGCCGTCACCAAGGTGTATTAGTATCTATGGAAAACGGTAAAGCAACAACTTACGGTATGATGGGTGTAGAAGATCGCGGTACATTATTCATTGAGCCAGGTACTGAAGTATACGAAGGTATGATCGTTGGTGAAAATACACGTGATGCTGATATTACTGTAAACATTACAAAACAAAAACAAAAAACAAATATCCGTTCGGCGAACAAAGACCAAACGAATGTTATTAAAAAGCCTCGTATTTTATCACTTGAAGAAGCATTAGAATACTTAGGTGATGATGAGTATTTAGAAGTAACTCCAGAATCAATCCGTTTACGTAAACAGATCCTTGATAAAGGTGAACGTGAACGTGTTGCTAAAAAGAAAAAGAACGCTGAGTTAGAAGCTTAATTGGCGTCATTAAGGAAAGGTTGAATGATGTTGAATATGATGGCTGTGTTTGGTAGCTATTTTAATTTAGTATTACTGGCAACTGTATCTACAAATGAAAGTGATTACGTGTTTAATCGTATGTCCGGAATTACAAGATATTTATACGAAAATTTACCTAGCTACGAAATAGCTGGCTATGCAACATTTGTTCTTGTATTCCTTATGTCGGCAATTGTATATAAACTAGGCTTTGCAAAAAAACTTTCATTCGGCAGAAATGTCATCATTTATACGTTCCTGTTTTTAGGATGTATGGTATTAACATTTTTGGCACTATTCTTACCGATGATTGAAGGTTTAATTGTAGCTGCGTTAATTCTGATCGTCTATAAATCACGTTTATGGCGTGAAAAACGAGAAGAAGCGAAACAAATAAATTAATAGAGAGGGGAGTGTGTTAATTTGGACACATTCCCCTCTTTTTTTAAGACAATTTAATTGAAAACGCTTTATTCGGAGCGTTATAATTCATAACTGGGGATAATAACTAAAATGGAGTAGAGGAAAATGCATCTTACTAAAAAGCAGATCTTTATCATTGTTGGATTAGCGCTAATTATTATATCTTGCGTTATTTTTATACCTGCAGTATTATCAGCAAAAAATGAAGATAATGCAGCAGCGGAATTAAGTGAAATTTATAATGACCAATTTGTTGTTACAAAGTCTACGGCACCTGCAATCGGGGACGATTTTGAAGTGACGGTCCAATCGGAAACTTCAAAAACAGTGTATGATTTTGATGTAAAAGACGGTAAATATTTTGGCGAATATTATGGTGAAAATGTAAATATGCAAGTAAATGAACTGATTCAACCAATCGTTGGGGAAGAGATATTAGTGATGTCGAATGTATTCCAGAAAGACTTGGAAGAAGAGACAGCACTTGAAGATGTGAAAGCGGAGAAAGCTACTGTGCACTTATTAGTGGACGAAGAAATTTCAGAAGCAACAGCACAGCAAATTGCAGATGCTTTAAAGTCACAATTCGGCGAAATTCCAGTAACTGTTGAAGCATATGTTGTTGACGAAGAACGTGTTTTTGAAGGGGTAAAAACAGAAGTATTAAACTTCTTCCAGTTAAGCAAAATTAACGGAAAAAGCTTTGTCGACTTTAAATTCCACGAACAGTCTTTTGAATATTAATAAAAATGCGACGAGCTCTTTATGAGCCCGTCGCATTTTAAAATTCTTCATCAAATTTTGATGATGTTCGGAAAAAGCGGAATTTTCCTGTTGCTATTCTTGTATGTGTGTTTTCGGAAATACGTTCCGAACATTCTGTGCACATAAAAGTATGAATGGGACGATTGCGTAATTTTTTCGCTAAAGGTAAATCGTTTGGTAGTTCATGTAGTGTATCGCAAATGACACATTTTACACGCATGACGAAATCCTCCTATTGAATACGAATCGCACGCACATTTTTTATTGGATTTTCTACATTTGAACCATCAGCAAATAGCACATGTACAGGTCCATCTTCCAAAAGAGGTTTGCCATCCTGGCTGAATTTTAAAATGAAAGTTTCAGCCTGTTGTAATGGAAAAGCAAATTCCTCGCCTGTTGTACATTCAAAAACAACTTCATTTGCACTATCAGCAATTTCGGCATTTTTCAGAAATGGTTTAATTTCCATTCCGAATGTACCTGTCATCATGCCTTTACGGTCAAACTTACGTTCAGTTTTTAATGTAGGCGGAAATACTGCACCTTCCATAATTTCACGCGACCAGTGTGCGCCCATCTCACGTAAATACTTTTCGTTATTTTCTTCAACTTTTTCTGAAACAAAATATGTATTCAGATCTAGTTTACGATCATCAAAAATCCATACAGTAGGATCTAATGTTAGTTCAAATTTAACCGCGCCTTTAATTGGAATGATTGTTTCGGTCATTTTTCAGTCCCCCTTCACTATGTTCCTTCATAATTATAACGCGATTCCTCATAGAAAGAAATATAATTGAATTGAATGTAAAACATACAAAGACACTTGCATTTTTGAATGTAAAAAGATACACTTTACTAAGATAGAATCGAAGAAATATCATAGATGGGGGCGTCCTCATGGATACGAAAGCACAAGCTTCCTTTCAGGAAAAAGCATTAGAGCTGTTAACTGCGGATGCAGATAAAATTGCTCGATTAATTCGCGTACAAATGGATAATCTGACAATGCCATCTTGTCCGTTATATGAAGAGGTTTTAGATACACAAATGTTTGGTTTATCGCGTGAAATTGAATTTGCCGCGAAACTCGGGCTGATCGAACGTGAACAAGGCAAGCAAATTCTCGATTCGTTAGAGAAAGAGCTTTCTTTACTACATGATGCGTATACAGACAAATAAAAGAAAACTCAAACGCAACAATGCGGTTTGAGTTTTTTTTTCAAAGATGAGGTTTTTAACATGAAACAATATTTTAAAAATTATTTTCGCAATTTTGATTATGGATTGTTGTTCGTTTACATTTTGTTAATGTTATTTGGACTTGTCATGATCTACAGTTCGAGTATTTGGGTATCTATTATTCAATATGATGCAAATCCGAACTTTTATTATAATCGCCAGCTCGTCAATATAATTTTAGCGTTAATTTTGTTTACGGTCGCTGTCATTACGCCCTATAAAAGATTATCCAATAAATCTATATTAGGTCTTTTGCTGGCAGTTATGTTTATACTAGAGTTATGGCTTTTAATAGCCGGTAATAGTGTTAACGGTTCTAGAAGTTGGATCAGCCTGTTCGGCCTTATGAATTTCCAGCCGTCCGAATTTGCCAAACTCTTTATTATTATTTTCTTTGCGGGAACTTTTTACCGTAAAAGTGTGAACCGTGGTTCGATGCAGCTGTTAACATTTGATGATGTGTCGTATCCTCTGGGCATGTGGCTATTTATCGTACTTGTTGTCGGTTTTGAAACTGATTTAGGTGCACTTGTTATTATTGTTGCTATTGCGCTTGTTGTCGTTATTACGAGCGGACTTAGAGGTAAGACGCTCGGCAGAATTTTTGGACTGCTCTCAGCTCTAGGGGTTGTCGGAATGATCGGAATCTTAATTTTCAAATGGGACACGGTTTTTAACGCAAGTCGGAGAGGCCGGATTACTTCCTATTTAGATCCTTTCAGTGATCCGCTTAATTCCGGGTATCATGTTGTCAACGGCTATTATGCAATCGGAGCAGGGGGCTTGGAAGGTCGAGGGCTCGGTCAGTCGATTCAAAAGCTGGGATATGTACCTGAACCGCAAACCGATTTCATTATGGCGATTATTGCCGAAGAGTTAGGGATTTTTGGTGTATCAATTGTTATTCTTGGTTTAGGCTTTATTGTGATGCGCGGTTATTATATCGCGATGTCAACAAAAGATCCGCTTGCACGAATGTTAGCGGCGGGCATTTCTACATGGATAGGATTACAGACTTTTATTAATTTAGGTGGATTATCGGGACTTATCCCGTTAACCGGAGTAACGCTACCTTTCATTAGCTATGGCGGTACTTCTATATTATTGCTCTCAGTGGCAATGGGGATACTTATTAATGTATCCACACATCACAAATTGGAAAAAAGAAAGTAATTGGGGGTTAAGGAGAAATGAAGTCGATTCAAAAGATTTTAGTTGCAAACCGTGGCGAAATCGCCATCCGTATTTTACGCGCCTGTAATGAGTTACATATTAAAACAGTGGCAATTTATTCTCGTGAAGATAGCGGATCTTATCACCGTTATAAAGCAGACGAGGCATATATCGTTGGCGTAGGGAAAAAACCGATTGATGCTTATTTGGATATTGAAGGTATCATTAAGATTGCAAAAGAGGCCAACGTGGATGCGATTCATCCTGGCTACGGTTTTTTATCTGAAAATGTTGATTTCGCGCGTCGTTGTGAAGAAGAAGGTATTCAATTTATTGGACCGACTTCAAAGCATCTTGATATGTTTGGTGACAAAGTAAAAGCGCGTGAACAGGCAGTTTCTGCACAAATACCGGTTATTCCTGGTACGGACGGTCCTGTAGCAAACTTGCAGGAAGTAGAACAGTTTAGTGATTCATATGGCTTCCCGATCATGATTAAAGCGGCTCTTGGCGGTGGCGGACGTGGAATGCGTTTAGTTAATTCCAAAGAAGAACTGCAATCCGCTTATGAGCGTGCAAAATCTGAAGCGAAAGCCGCATTTGGCTCGGATGAAGTATATGTGGAGAAGGCGATTATTAAGCCGAAGCATATTGAAGTACAAATTATCGGGGATACACACGGTAATATTGTCCATCTCTATGAACGGGATTGTTCGATTCAACGTCGTCATCAAAAGGTTGTGGAAATTGCACCGTCAAATTCCATTTCCGAACAGCTCCGTAATGATATTTGTGATGCGGCTGTGAAGTTGATGAAAAATGTCGGCTATATTAATGCAGGGACTGTCGAGTTTTTAGTTGCAGACAATCAATTTTATTTCATCGAAGTAAATCCGCGTATTCAAGTCGAACATACGATTACGGAAATGATTACCGGTCTTGATATTGTGCATGCACAAATTAAAGTTGCAGAAGGACTTGACCTTCATTCAAAAGAAGTAGGAATTCCTGCGCAAGACAAAATTCCGCTGTTCGGTTACGCAATTCAGTCTCGTGTTACAACGGAAGACCCTGCGAATGACTTTATGCCGGATACAGGGAAATTAATGGTATACCGTTCAAGTGGCGGCTTTGGTGTTCGTTTGGACGCAGGAAATGGCTTCCAGGGTGCTGTTGTCACTCCATACTATGATTCCTTGCTTGTGAAAATCTCGACTTGGGGAATGACGTTTGAAGAAGCTGCGGCGAAGATGGACCGTAACTTACGTGAATTCCGTATTCGAGGTGTGAAAACGAATATTCCGTTTTTAGGAAATGTTGTCTTACATGAAAAGTTCATAAAAGGCGAATTTGATACAAGTTTTATCGATACGACACCTGAATTGTTTGAATTCCCGGAACGTAAAGACCGTGGAACGAAACTATTAAACTATATCGGGAATGTCACATTAAATGGATTCCCAGGTGTTGAAAAACGGACAAAGCCTATTTTTGTACAGCCAGATAAGCCAAAATTAGATATTCTTATTCCTTCTCCAGCAGGCACAAAGCAAATTCTTGATGCACAGGGTGCAGATGGACTTGTGAAATGGATTAAAGAACAAGAAGATGTTTTACTGACAGACACGACATTCCGTGATGCCCATCAATCATTGCTTGCAACGCGTGTGCGTACGCAGGATATGCTTGAAATTGCAGACGAAACTTCCCGTTTAATGCATGACTATTTCTCGCTTGAAATGTGGGGTGGGGCAACGTTTGATGTTGCATACCGTTTCTTAAGTGAAAATCCTTGGGACCGTTTGGAAAAACTTAGAAAGAAAATTCCGAATGTTCTGTTTCAAATGCTGTTACGCGGAGCGAATGCGGTGGGCTATACGAACTATCCAGATAATCTGATTCGTGAATTTATTCAGGAATCCGCTTCTTCAGGTGTGGACGTTTTCCGAATTTTCGACTCGCTTAACTGGATTAAAGGAATGGAAGTAGCAATCGATGAAGTACGCAATAGCGGAAAAGTGGCGGAAGCGGCAATCTGTTACACAGGCGATATTTTAGATGACAGCCGAGCGAAATATACGGTTCAATACTACAAAGATATGGCACGTGAACTAGAGGCGACGGGCGCACATATTTTAGCAATTAAAGATATGGCGGGACTACTGAAACCACAAGCTGCATACCGACTTATTTCCGAGCTGAAAGATGCGACTAGTCTGCCAATCCACTTGCATACACATGATACGAGCGGTAACGGAATTTTCTTATATGCGAAAGCAATTGAAGCGGGTGTTGATATTATTGATACAGCACTAGGTTCAATGGCTGGTTTAACATCACAGCCAAGCGCAAACTCATTGTACTATGCAATGAAAGGTTCTGAACGTAATGTACGTGGAGATATCGAAAGCCTGGAAAAATTGTCGTACTACTGGGAAGATGTTCGTAAATATTACGTTGATTTCGAAAGTGGCATGAATGCACCACATTCTGAAATTTATGTACATGAAATGCCTGGCGGTCAATACAGCAACTTGCAGCAACAAGCAAAAGCAGTCGGTTTAGGCGATCGATGGGATGAAGTAAAGACAATGTATTCCCGTGTAAATCTAATGTTCGGTGATATTGTAAAAGTGACACCGTCATCTAAAGTCGTAGGGGATATGGCGTTGTTTATGGTACAAAATGATTTAACGGAAGACAATATTGTTGAGCGTGGACAAACAATTGATTTCCCTGAATCTGTTATTGAATTTTTCCAAGGTTATTTAGGACAGCCGCATGGCGGATTCCCGGAAGAAATTCAAAAAGTTGTCTTGAAGGATCGTACGCCTATTACGGTTCGCCCAGGAGAATTATTGCCGCCTGTTGATTTTGATCAGCTGACAGCAGAATTGACTGAAAAGTATGGACGAGCACCATCTAAACAAGACGTATTGGCCTATGCGCTTTACCCGAAAGTATTTGAGCAATATATTGATGCTGTAAATGCATTCGGCGATGTTTCTGTACTCGATACGCCTACATTCTTCTATGGATTGAAAATTGGCGAAGAAATTGAAGTAGAAATCGAAAAAGGTAAGACACTGATTGTTAAGCTCGTATCAATCGGCGAACCACAGCATGACGGAACACGTATTATTTATTTTGAACTGAATGGCCAATCTCGTGAACTGGTAATTCAAGACTTAACGGTTGAAGTTGACGGCAGCATTGCTTTGAAAGCCGATCCGTCCAACCCGAACCAAATTGGTGCAACAATGCCGGGTACTGTTCTAAAAGTCGTTGTTAATAAAGGCAGCACAGTAAAACGTGGCGAGCATTTATTAATTACTGAAGCGATGAAAATGGAAACAACAGTACAAGCGCCGAAAGACGGTATTGTAAAAGAAATCTATGCAAAAGCAGGAGATGCCATCTCGACAGGTGATCTGCTTATTGAATTAGAATAAGGTAGAACATAATTAGTCCATTCAGCAGAACGAGAAATTGCACTATGCATTTTCTCGTTTTGTGCTTTTAAATATTTGGGAGTATATGTGAAAGGAAATATCATTTTTGAATTAATTATTACGTAATGAAAATTTATATACTTGAAATTATGCAAGGTTCATTTTAAATAGAAAGATGATTTTTGTTCGTAGTGAAGGCGGCGAGTGCAACTGCCGGCTTCGCCTTTCGTTGCAGAGCGAAGTGGATTCGGAGTAGTAACTCAACAGCTTCCTAGGGGACAAGCACGTGGGGGAGTGTACAGGCTCGACCCGTGCCCCCTGGAAAGCGTCCGCCGTAGCGGAAAACAATATATTCAACAGATAAAAATAAGACGTCCTAAACTTTAGAATTCAAAATTTGGGACGTCTTTTAATTTAAGATAATTTAATATAGGGTTTTATTTCGACCTTGAAACTAGCATAATCAAATAACATAATAAACCGAATAGAAGTGTTATTAATAACGAGTGCATTAATGAAACGAATAAGTGAAGTTTTAACAGGACTACGAGCATGCCTGCAATCACTTGTAAAATAACAAGTGAAAGGGCGATTGTCCAGCCCCAGAAAATTATCCGCTGATTTTTGTAGTTTCTGATAACATGGATAGCAATATAGGCAATCCAAACAACAAAGATTAACACTGCAAAACGGTGCCCCATCTGAACCCACTCATACATATTGTACGGCATCGTCATTGGCTGATCGTTACGGCAGAACGGCCAGTCCGGACAAACAAGACTAGCATCGGTATGACGTACAAGAGCCCCTGTATAAACAACTACATATGAATATAAAGTAACGCAAATAGTATGTATTCTTAATTTCCTGCTCATGTACAATCGATCGGCATCAAATTTTTTGTCGACTTCAAATACAATCAAGGTAAGCAGCAGTACAGCTGCAAATGAGATTAATGAAATTCCGAAATGTAACGCTAAAATAAAGTCACCTTGTCCCCATAATACTTGGGCAGCTCCAATGAGTGCCTGAAGAGCAAGAAAGAACAATGCCAAAAATCCTAAGAGCTTAACTTCACGAATATGGCCTAGTGCGCGCCATGTCCAAATAACAAGAATAAGAATAAAAATGGATACTGACCCTGTTACAAGACGGTGAGAAAATTCTATTAATACTTCGGTAGTAATTTCTTTCGGTATTAATGAGCCGTTGCAGTCCGGCCAGTTTCTACCACAGCCCAATCCGCTGTCAGTCTTTGTAACTAGTGCTCCACCTTGAAGGATGAGCAACATGCCGAGGGTAGATAAAACAGCAAACCATTTTAAAAATTTGTAATATTTTTGATGCATAAAATGAGCTCACCTACTTTAATTTTCGCTTCGCTACAAAGAGCGTCTCTAATTTTAGATAATAGCGAAAATATCTGAAAAATACAACCGTATTAAGGATTGGATTGTAAACGCAACCATTTTTTCACAAATTGTTCATAAATTCGTCTCCTTGCATTCACAAATATTGGCAAAAAATACATTACTATATAGTTGTTGATGTGGATTTCTGCATGTTTCGTCAAGTTTGAGATGAAGTAGTTTGAAATTTCATGAAACGTCTAGAAATCCTATCCAAATTTAGATATAGTTATGGTAACGGAATATGCTTACAAATTTGAAAGGAGAAGTAAGTTATTGGACTCTTTTACCAAAACCCGTCGAACTATGTATAATTTTAGCACAATTATTCTTTAAGTTTTCTTGCACTTATAAAGATTGAGATTGGTACTTCACATTAATGAAAACTTAAAGAAGAATTGAAGAATTCTAGAATTTTGCTTATTTTTCTAGCAAAATAGTTTAAACTATGAGTTAGTAGTGAAATGGGATATAAGTAAAAATGTCTCAATAATTGAAAAATCCTACTTGTTTTGTAAGCGGATTTTTGTAACCGATAGCAGCGACTGCTGTCAGCATGTGAGGACTAATAATTTTCTAAGCCATATCATTTAAGCGAAACTTTACTCAAATATCTTAGAATTTTTCCAATCGATCTGGAATTTTCGTTAATAGATTGGAAGAACAGGAGACTAATCAGTATTTGAATATAAAGTGAAGCAGCGATTATGGGCGGCTAATAAAATCGGGATTCTTTCCAGTATGGTATTGCACTGTACAAGAATTCACATAGACATAACCGCAGTCCTGGTTACACATTAAAATACAACAAAGAAAGAGGGGTTTATTAAGCTATGATGAAAGGGCTTAAAAAATGGCGTTTATTCTCGTTATTAACAGTAATGACAGTATTCCTTTCAGCATGTGGTGAAGAGTATATTTCGACGCTTCGTCCATCTGGTCAAGTCGGTAAAGAGCAATTAAACATCTTATATTTATCCATAGCTATTATGGCATTAGTCGTAATTGTCGTATCGACAATTTATTTAGTTGCTTTCTTTAAATTCCGCCGTTCAAAAGTTGGCGAAGACCATATGCCGAAGCAAGTGGAAGGAAGCCATACTTTAGAGGTGATTTGGACAGTTATTCCGATTATTTTACTACTTATCTTAGCTGTTCCAACACTGCACTATACGTATAAATTTTCAAATGTTGCTGCAATGGACAAAGTAGACGAAAGCGGTAACAATACAGCACTTACAGTAAATGTTACGGCAAAATTATACTGGTGGGAATTTGAATATCCAAACCAAGGAATTATTACAGCACAGGAACTGGTTGTTCCTACAGGAGAAAAAGTATACTTCAACTTAATCGCATCTGATGTGAAGCACTCATTCTGGATTCCGGCTATTGGCGGAAAAATGGATACGAACGTTGATGGTATCAACAAATTCTATTTACAGTTTGATAGAGAATCAGCCGGGTTAAACGATGGTGAGGGTGTATTCTACGGAAAATGTGCGGAGTTATGTGGTCCTTCACATGCTTTAATGGACTTCAAAGTAAAAGCACTTGAGCCGGAAGCGTTTAACGCGTGGGTAACAGCAATGCAGGCTACTGAAGGTGCTACAGCGGATAAAGAGTCATCTAATTTAGGTGAAGCGACATTTGCCAACTCTTGCTTAGGATGTCACGCAGTATCCGGAGTTGCAGGTAATGGATTAGGTCCTAACTTAACAACATTCGGCGATCGTAACCGTGTTGCCGGTTACATGGAGCATACAGTAGAAAACACGGCAAACTGGATTTATTTACCTTCTGAATACAAACCAGGTAATACAATGCCGGATAAACTTGTGACAGAAGAAGAAGCACAAGCGATTGCTGACTATTTAATGACATTATCAGTTGAAAAGTAATTATACATTAGAGAGAAACATTGAAGGAGGTTAAAGGTGTGAGCTCTGTTACACAGAAAAAGGGCTTTGGAGCACATGTATGGGACTATTTAACAACGGTCGATCATAAAAAGATCGCGATCATGTATTTAGCAGCCGGTACTCTGTTCTTCGCAATTGCAGGATTTGAAGCGTTACTGATGCGTATTCAATTAATGTTCCCTGAAAGTACATTCATTTCTGCAGGCCTATTTAACGAACTATTAACGATGCACGGCACAACGATGCTATTCTTAGCAGCAACACCAATAATATTTGCCTTTATGAATGCGGTTGTACCACTTCAAATTGGTGCACGTGACGTTGCATTCCCATTTTTAAACTCATTAGGGTTTTGGTTATTCTTTATTGGAGCAGTATTCCTTCACCTTTCATTCTTTTTAGGTGGAGCACCTGATGCAGGTTGGACTTCTTATGCATCATTATCTTTATACTCACCAGGCCATGGTATTGACTTCTATATTCTTGGTCTGCAAATTTCGGGTGCAGGTACGTTAATTTCAGGTATCAACTTCATCGTAACAATCATTACGATGCGTGCACCGGGTATGACGTTCATGCGTATGCCTTTATTTACTTGGACGACTTTAGTATCAAGTTCATTAATTTTATTCGCATTCCCTCCACTTACAGGTGGATTGTTCTTAATGTTAGTTGACCGTATGTTTGGGGCAAACTTCTTTGATCATACAATGGGTGGTAATACAATTATTTGGGAGCACTTATTCTGGATTTTCGGTCACCCTGAAGTATACATTTTAGTACTGCCGGCATTTGGTTTATTCTCGGAAATTATTCCGGTTTTCGCTCGTAAACGATTATTCGGATACTCATCAATGGTATTCGCTACAATTTTAATCGGTTTCTTAGGGTTCATGGTATGGGCCCACCATATGTTCACAGTTGGTTTAGGTGCTACTGCGAACGCAATTTTCGCTGTTGCTACAATGGCGATCGCTGTTCCAACAGGGATGAAAGTCTTCAACTGGATTCTGACAATTTGGGGCGGTTCGATTAAAGTAACAGTGCCGATGCTTTATGCACTTGGATTTATCCCGTCATTCGTTGCGGGTGGGGTTACAGGGGTAATGCAGGCAACTGCACCACTTGATTATCAGCTGCACGATTCTTACTTTATCGTTGCTCACTTCCACTATGTAATCGTTGGTGGTATCGTAACAGGGTTATTCGGGTCAGCCCATTTCTACTGGCCGATTATGTTTAACCGTGCATTAAATCCTAAACTGGGAATGATTACTTTCTGGATGTTCTTCATCGGGTTCCACTTAACGTTCTTCATCCAGCATTTCTTAGGATTAATGGGTATGCCACGTCGTGTATTCACTTATATGGGTGGTCAAGGTTGGGATTTATTCAACTTTATCTCGTCAATCGGTGCTATTATGATGGGAATCGGGGTAGTATTGTTAGTAATCGATGCAATATTATCGATTAAATCAGAACCGGTTAACCGTCGTGATTACTGGGGCGATGGTCGTTCACTTGAGTGGGCGATTGAAACACCGCTGCCATTCTATAACTTTAAACAAACACCACTTATTCGTGGTTATGATCCGTATTGGATTGAAAAAGAAGAAGGCAACAAAGAAGGTATGGTCTATGCTGAGCCATTAGGTGAAATTCATATGCCAAACAATTCAATTCTGCCATTCATTATGTCAATTGGAATGATGATTGCCGCATTTGGTGCTCTATACAGCCCGTGGGGAGATCAAGTTCAGGCTGGTACAGCTACAGGAACAACACCTGCCATTTCTTTAGCATTAATTATTGGCGGTCTAGGATTAACAATTGCATGTATGATCACTCGTTCGTTCAAAGACGATTTAGGATTCCATGTAACAGTTGATGAAATTGAAAAAGTGGAAGCGGATTTAGCTCACTACCGTGCAACAGGTAATAAAGGGGGTATCAAGTAATGGATCTTAATCAAAAATTTACTCCACAAACTTGGCCGAAACACCCTGAACAAGCTACTATGGAAGGGAAAAACAAGTTAGTTGGACTTTGGATTTTCCTGGCATCGGATACAGTATTATTCGCGAGTGTATTTGCTACATATATCGCGCTTAAAGATAGCGGTCCGGCAGGGATGGAATTCGCGGCAAAGGATCTTTATGAATTACCGTTGGCGTTTGTGATGACAATGTTATTATTAACATCTTCATTAACTTCTGTATATGCGATGTACCATATGAGAAACTTTAACTATTCCGGTGTTCGTACTTGGATGGGCATTACAGTGTTATTGGGCTTAGGCTTCCTTGCACTGGAAATCTATGAATTCCAGCACTACGTACACATCGGGTTTGGTTATACACAATCGGCGTTCTCTTCTGCGTTCTTTACGCTCGTAGGGATGCACGGTTTGCACGTTATTATCGGTTTAGTTTGGATTACGGGATTAATCATCCGCAATAGTAGCCGTGGATTGAACTTATACAATGCACCGAAGTTCTTTGCAGCTTCACTGTACTGGCACTTCATTGACGTTGTATGGGTATTCATTTTCACGGTAGTCTATCTGATGGGAGTGGTTGGATAAAATGGGACACGAAACTCATGTAGAAGTACGTACTCAGGCACAATTCGAATATGACAGAGAACATGCCAAAGCGCATATGCGTAAACAAGTAGTAAACTTTGCGATCATGATTTTCCTGACTTTTATCGCATTTGCCGCTGTACTGGCTGATTTTGCTCCAACATTTATCATTCCGATTATTTTATTATTGGCTGGAGTACAGGTAGTACTGCAACTTTATGCTTTTATGCACTTGGAAGATCGCACAACTCATATGGTTGGTGTTATTGAGTTCTTCATCTGGAGTGCAGCCTTCATCGCGTTTACGTTCTTCCTGGCGTTTACGACAATTATTTGGTGGGGTTAATCGCATAACAATGACGTCCTTAGCAAATGCTGGGGACGTTTTTTGTTTTTAAGGATATTAGCAAATGCAATATTATATAGGTACATAGAAAATTTATTATATTAGGGTTTACCCGCAGAAAGCGTCCGCACGCAACGGAAATCAACGGACTATATTTAAAAGCTGAAATTGACTTTAGTCTTTTTCTATTTAAAGTACAATCTAACCTGTATATAAAATACATGTTTGATTCAAGCAATTGTCATAGTTCTTTCATTGATGTTGGAGAAATTGCCATCTATAATAAGGTGAAACTACAATTAATGGGGGTTTTCTTTATCACTACTGATTGTTAGTTAAATCAAACGGGCTTTTACGGGATAAAACTACTGATGTTTAAAGGAGCATGGTCATATGCCAATAAGTATATTCGGTTTTCAAGCATTATGGAGCCCATATTTATTCGGGTTTTTATTACTCGTAATGGCATTCTATTTTTTATTGACTGTTACGTGGCGAGAAAAGTTTAAAGTTAGCGAGCCGTTAAAGAAAAGTGAAGCAGCATATTTTGTACTAGGTATCATTTCTTTTTATATAATTAAAGGATCTCCAATAGATTTGCTGGGTCATATTATGTTTACAATGCATATGACGCAAATGGCATTTTTATTATTATTAGTGCCGATATTCTTTATTAAAGGAATTCCATGGTGGGTTTGGCAAGTAGTTGTGGAAGCACCGGTTATGCGAAAAATTTTTAAAATTTTCACAAAACCGCTCGTTTCTATTATCGTCTTTATTGGCTTATTTTCGGTCTACCATTTGCCATCTGTATTTGACACAATAAAATTAAACGAAATTTACCACCTGGCATATACAGCAGTTCTGTTTATTTCTGCTATTTTTATGTACTGGCCATTATTGAATAATGTTGAAGGTCAGCATGAAATGAAGAATATGACTAAATTGGCCTATATTGCCTCTAATGCAGTATTAATAACGCCTGCCTGTGCGCTCATCATATTTGCTTCAAGCCCAATGTACGGTACATACAGTGATAGTGATATGTGGCTGAAAGCAATGGAATTATGTGTTCCTTCCTCTACGTTGTCGGGACTTACATTGTCAGGACCAGAATTGTTCTCAAGCATGGATTTATTGAGCGATCAGCAAGTTGGCGGCGTATTGATGAAAATCATCCAGGAAATTATATTTGGTGTTATTTTATTTAAAATTTTCCGTAAGTGGTGGAATACAGAGCGCTCGAATCAGCAGGAAATTACGGATAATGCTTTAAAAGAGTTCCAAAATAGAACACAGTACTAATAAGATGTTAAACTGTGTAAAAATGGAGCAATCAACATAGTAATGTTGTTCATATTGATAGATTAAGTAAGAATGGAGATTTGAAAATGAATTTACCTATATTACCCACAATAAGCACGACGTTTATTGTCCTTAGTGCAGTGCTCGTAGCAATTGGCTGGGTATTGATCGCAAAGAAAAATGTGGAAGCACATAGAAAAGTAATGCTGGCAGCAGGTGTTTCGGCACTGGCATTCTTTATCATTTATGTATCACGTACTGTGTTCATTGGCAATACAGCCTTTGGTGGACCGGATGAGCTGAAAATATATTACACAGTCTTTTTAGTTTTCCATATTACATTAGCAACAGTTGGAGCAGTATTCGGTCTGACAAGTATAATTTCAGGTCTTAAATCCAATCTGAAATTACACCGCAAAATTGGTGCGATAACGAGTATTATTTGGTTCTTTGTAGCCATTACCGGGGTTATTGTTTATTCACTGCTTTACGTTATTTATGAGGGCGGCGAAACGACGTCTGTCTTTAAAGCAATTTTAGGTTTTTAAATTTGGGGGCTTCCTATACATTAGTATAGGGAGCTTTTTTGGCAAATAAAAAAAGCTGGGTTGGAAGTTGCCAGCTTTTAAAGGGATTAAATACCGTATGCTGATAGCTCTCTGCGAACATCTGCCAGTACTTTTTCACATTCTTTTACGAGATGTCCCGGGAATACCTCATCTGTGTATTCAACACCGTGTGGATAATAGTATTTTCCAATTGCAGGTTTGTTGATATTTAAAGTTGCATTATGTGCTCCTACATCACCTGATACTGCATTACAAAAAACACGTAAATAAAAACGACCTTCACGTACATCATAGCAGCGGTCAAATGTCATCCGGTCATAGTCCCATGCACCGTGGCACTCTAAACCGAATTTGCCCATTACTGTCGTTAAAACTTCTTGATCAACTTTAACATGTTCGAGTTGTGTGTTTTCAAAATACATTTCTATATCCTCCCTTTGCCTATCGTACATAAGTTTACGGTCAATTCTAATAATAGAACAAAATGGTAATTGATGCAATGACAACATTGTGTCATAGAGTCCAAAATTGGTATAATTATACTAACTGAAAATGATGTTGGAGGATTTTAATGAAAGTTTTATTTCGCATATTAATTATTGCTACTTGTATCGGGATTATTATTTATTATTCAAATGGAGAGTCCTCTCAAACAGAATTATTGGAAGGTCCGCCAAGCATTACAAAACCGGTAGTGGAACTTGAACCTTCTATGCCGTCTGAACAGTTTCTTCCGCGGCCAGATACCGGTATTTCTACATTAATAGGAAAAACATCGAAGGAAGTATTGGAAACATACAGTACCCCAAAACGAATCGATCCATCAGAATATGGATATGAATGGTGGGTTTACGATACAGAGAATGGACTATTAATGGTCAGTATGAAGGGAAATCGGGTAAATCAGATTTATACAAATAATAGCGAAATCGATATTGCACCGTTTGTAGTTGGGGAGCCACTGGACGATATATATCGTACGACAGTACTGGGGCAGGAGATAACGGTCGAAATCGGTGATAATATTTATATATTTGCAATGAATGAACAAGATTTACATGAACGTATTTTAGTAAAATATGATAATTTATATGCACAATTATACATAGATCATGAAACGAATCAATTACACAGTGTCCGTTTTCTGGATGGGGAAACACTCGTATTACATAAGCCATATGAAATGCAATTTATAGGGGAGCTCTATGAAGCAAGCACGCCGTCCAGCTATATGCAAATTGACATCAATTTGGCGAATCGGAGACAATTGACGGATTTGGCAAATTCCTTGCGCGTAGAGTATGGGTTACCGAAATTATTGCCTACAGACACGCTCGCTTCCTTGGCGGATTATAATAGTGAACATATGTTTTTGGAAATGATGGATTCTCAAATAACAAATGATGAATATGCGATTGGAGACCAGTTGAATGAAGTACAGCAAAATTATGAGCGGCATGGTGTCAATGTTGCAACAAATTATAAAGATGCCATTGAGGTAATTCATGGCTGGATGAACTCCAAAGAGCATCGGACATTGCTGATGGATGAGGAATTTACGCATATCGGTTCAGGAGCTTTTATGAATTACTATACTCAGCTGTATGTGAAACAAAAATGAAATAAATTAAAAATTAAACGCTGCGAAATGTAGCGTTTTTTTTTTGTCTTCATAAAGTAGGGTAAGGAGTGAAACCGTGCAAATTGGAGAATTAATTAAAGACTGGCCGTGCACTATGAAGGGCTCCATTAGAGTGGAAATAAAACGAGTGGAAGACGATGCGAATCTTATTTTACCTGGAGATGCTTTTATCGCCAGGAAGGGAAATAATTCGAGTGGTATTTCGTATATTGATAGCGCTTTGGAAAAGGGCGCAGCAGCAATTGTAGTAGATGATGAAAATTACTTTAATGAAGCGGATTTACCTGTACCGATTATTTGGGTACCGAACTGTTTAAGTTTTATTGCTTATGCAAGTGCAAAAATTTATAATTTCCCTGCCGAAGCATTAACCGTAATCGCAGTAACGGGAACAAACGGTAAAACAACTGTTACACATTTTATAGGACAAATTTTAAACCAGTTGGATAAGCGCGCTATGGTGATCGGGACAAATGGTGTTTTTATCGACCGGGAAAAATGTTATCCGGAAATGGAAGCACTAACAACATTACAGGCGAAAAATATTCAATTTTTATTTAAAGAAGCAATCCGTCTTGATGTACCTTACGTTGTTCTGGAAGCTTCGTCCATTGGTCTGGAAAAGCACCGTCTGGATCATTGTGATATTGATATCGGTATTTTCTTGAATGTGACAGAAGATCATATTGAAGACCATGGTAGTTTTGAACGCTACAAACTATCCAAACAGATTTTATCGACTTTGGCGAAAAAAAATATTATAAACAGTGATGACAGTGTTTGTCGTTCAATCGGTTTAGCGACAAAAGGCAAGCGTATTTTTTTCGGCAAAGGGAGCCATGTCGACTACTTTTTCCAAACGCTAGTTGACGGACCAGCATCAACGACTTGCTGTATTCAGCATAAGAAAGAGAAGCATATAGTGAACATCCCGTTAGTGGGAGACTATCAATGCAGCAATGTGCTTGCAGCGATCAGCTGTATTGCACAGCTTGATTTTCCGTTAAGTGACATCTGCAATACAATCGGAAATTTAGTATTGCCTGAAGGTCGTTTTGAGCATGTGGAAAATCAGTTAGGCTTATCGATCGTCGTCGATTATGCACATACACCGGATGCGATGAAAATGATTTTACAGACATTGAAAAAACATACAAAGCGCCGATTAATTGTCATGTTTAGTTGCGGCGGTAACCGAGACAAGGCAAAACGTCCAAAAATGGGAATGATTGCATCAATTTATGCGGATTATATTATTTTAACGACCGATAATGCTCGTAACGAAAATCCGCAGCAGATCAATAAACAGATCCGCGAAGGCTTTTCTTCCACACAGGAATATATTGAGTGCCTCAACCGGAAAGAAGCCATTGAGCATGCACTTAATTATGCGGAAAAAGGCGATACAATCGTACTGTTAGGTAAAGGTCATGAAAAAACACAGCAAATTGGAGACAAACAAAAATACTTTTCCGATTTAGTATTTGTTCGGGAAATGATAAGACAATTGGAAAAACGTAGGTTGAACAATCATTGATTTTCCCTTCAATTCTGTTATGATAAAGTGAGATTGGAGGAATAAACAATGCTCATGACTTCTGATTGGGTTTTTATTTTAGATGAGGTCGATGAATTAAATGCGATGATCCTTTCCTCTGAGCAAGCCGAAAACCTTCGTCTTGCGAAAAAGGCAGTCTACGAGGATGCGAAATTAAGCGCACAAATTATGGCCTTTCAACGATTAAAAGACCAATATGAGGATGTACAACGCTTTGGCAAATATCATCCTGATTACAATATAATTATGAAAAAAATTCGAACAGAAAAGCGTCTGATCGATATGAATGAACAAATCGCAGCACTGAAGGTCGCGGAAAATGATTTTCAGGATCTTCTCGATGAAATCAGCCTGCTCATTGGCCATTCCGTTTCGGAAGCTGTAAAAGTTCCGGTAAGCAATCCATTTTTCGCCAGCAGTTCTTCTTGTGGCAGCGGATGCGGTACAGGTGGCGGTTGTTCGTGTTCAGCTTAATGAAATAAAAAGAGCTCCCGAAAATTTCGGGAGCTTTTGTTATGGTTGCCGTCTAAGCTAAAGCGCCAACTCCTCGCACGAGGCCCCTCCGTGCAAAAGTGGTGGAACGTTTACTTTTGCGTCGGCTCTTCCAATGGCTTGGGCTCACACGATGTGAGTCATTGGGGGCATGCAACAAGGATGTGGGTGTTTTGCCCACTCGGAGTTAAACGGGCGCTTTAGCCCTTGGTTATTGCGATACTTTTTGGATGAGCACTTCTGCGATATCCGGACGGTTTGTCACGATACCCATTGCTCCTTGTCGGATGACACGGTTCATTGTTACAAGATCATCAATGTCGCTGTAGATTGTCGGCACATTAAGTTCCGATAAAAACTTAACAAAGCGCGGTGAATCATAATTGAAAACACCCTGTTTTAATGGAACGATGAACAAGTCTACTTTTGGATGATACAAATGACCGAATTGACTTGTAAATGAAGTCATCGCCTTTTTGATGTCGCCTTCACCGGCACCAAGAGCGATGCGGTTTTGTGCATACAGATTGAAGCGGTCGATTTGTTCGCTATAAGGACTTGTCACAATCACTTGATATTGAATATTCAATTCTTCGATTAACCGCCATAGTTTAGAAGGCATTAAGCTACCTTCATATGTGTCTGGACTATCTTGGATGTTTACGATAAATAGTTTATCTGGATATGTTTCGATTAATTGGCGTAATGTCACGGCCAGTACATGCTGTTCTCTGTATGGGAAAGCACCTTCTAAATCTTCAAAGTTATAGCCGATATTGAGTTCTTTTAATTGTTCGAATGTAAAATCTTTAATAAAGCCAGAGCCATTAGTTGTGCGGTCTACCGTTGCATCATGAAAAGCGATAATTTCTTCATCTTTTGAAAGGCGGACACTTACTGTAAAGCCATCCACACCGATTTCCGCTGCTCGTTCAAAAGCAAGTAACGAATGTTCAGGTGCCAGACCCGCGCCTCCATGTTGTGCGATAATAATTGGACGTTCAAATTGTAATGCTTCTTTTGATTCACGTTTTTGCGGCTTTGAAATCGCTTTTGTTCCTGCCCATGCCGCCGCACTAGCCGCCGCGATTGCTAAAGCTACTTTTGTCTTCTTACCCATTAAATTCGTCCTCCTCTAACCGTACATTGTTTCGTTGAAAGCTATGTGCAATAAATGAGTGTAAAAAGCTTGAAATAGTATGAAGTGTATATCTCACTCTACTATTTTCCATTATAACGGAAAAGAAGTGGAACTGTCTAAACTCTGTTGCTAACAATTTGCACATTTGGTATGCTTTTAGTGAAAAAGACGGCTTGAAACTGAGGTAATTTAAAGGAATTTGTTGCATGATTTGGCTGAATATAAATATTTTTATGAAGAAACGGGGAGTTTTCCATGAATGAAAGACAAGGTTTAATTATATACGTTCATCAATTAAAACATGCGAAGTCGTTAAGGAAGTATGGTCACGTAAATTTCATCTCCAGGAGATTAAAATACGTTGTAATTTATTGTAATCGGGACGAGATCGAAACATTGAAAAATAAAATACAACGCCTTCCATTTGTGAAAGACGTTGTGGAATCATACCGTCCATTTGTTAAAAATGAATTTGAAAATGCAAAGCCGGATAAGGCTAAAGAATACGATTATAAAATAGGTTTATAATTTTTCTTTTATTGCATAGGTGGTATGTATCGGTTTAATCTCAAAATACCAATTAAGTATTGATAATATTGATTTTTTTCCGAAAAAACAGATGAGTGTTTAATTTCAAGAATGTTTTCTTGCTGCTTAACATCTTGAATCGTTTGTTTAAATATCTCAATTCGCTTTGACAGTTTTTCCTCGTTATATGGAATCCCTTCGCGGCAAATGTATATTGGCATGAATTTGCTTTCACCTGATGGTTTAAACGCCACGGCTAGTGAAGCGACTGAATTGCCATCGTGAGTTGCGGTGAAAATAAATGCGTTATGGAATCGATGCTCATTTGTTTTGACTAGTTCGCAAAGCTCATATATATCGCCATAGCCTTGACCGAGTTCGATAAATTGTTGAATCATTTTTTTAGCACATCCTTTCTTTATAATAGTAACATGATGCAGGAGGTCAGGCACTTGAAAATTGCCGTTAGTATTTTTTCATTTTTAACGATACTAATCGGAACTATACTTTTTATGCAGTTCCAAGTTTATTCGGAGGAAGTGGATTCAGCTGAAAAAGGCTATCGTTATTCTCAGGAAATTGAAATTGTGTACCGAGACGAAAGCTTGGATATTCGTCAGCATTTTAAAAATTTACCGAATGAAGAATTGACGATTGAATGGCCGAAAGCTTCCATCAATCCTGATTGTTTTATAGAAAATGAACATAGCTGTGCTCGACTAAGTGAAGACTCCACGAAGTTTAAAGCTGGAGAAACGAGGGCACAATCGATTTCCTATGTCATTCCATTAAAGGATGGCTTACAGTCTCGTCAGCTTATGAAAAATGTCTTTGCTACATTAAAAAACGGTGATGTTCAGTTTTCTACGGTTCATATTTCCACAGAAAAAGATGTGAAAGGACAGTGGGTAACGGGTTTGCCGTTAATCGGTGAGCAAAATTTATCACTTGTCAACTATTCCATGTTCAGTGGGGAAGGCCCAGTGAAAGATCTGTTTTGGCAAGATGGAGACTTTGCGCTGCAAAATGAAATGGGTGCTGTCTCTATTTATTCAAGAACCCCATTGAAAGCTGCATTTTATGAAAAGCTTGAAAAAGTTAATTTTTTAAGCAATGAACATCTTGCCATCGTTAATGGAACAAATACAGATGGTATCGATGGGTTCCGTATGATTTTTGTACCAAATGTGACAGTGGCAAAGTTGCAACAAAATGTCCTGATTACACAACTGGAAGCAACCTATGATTTTGGTGACAGTCCGCATTGGCTGAAAGAATTACTGGCATCCTTTTTAACGGGTACTGTATTTGGCGGCGAGAAAACAAAAGAAGTCGCTGCAACAATTACTGGCCAATTAACGGACGGGCAACTGAAGGAGTGGCAAGAACGTTTACGGGCACTGGAAGGTAAAACAATCAGCGGAGAACTGCTCGACAAGGAGTTGTCTGAAGTATTGGATGCCTCTACGAAATATATTTCGATGAATGCACAATCAGAAAAGTCCTATCCGTTTCTATATAATGACCCGCGTCAACTATATGTCAATTCGGAAAAGCAGCCTGCCGTTCAAGTCGTCTTAAAAGATGGTGAAGTATTGTACGGGGCAGATATACTGCTGGAATCGATCGGTTATGATGTAAGTATAGGAAAACATGGGTATTATGTAGTAAGTGAAACACGTGAATTCAGATTTCCGAATGAACCGGGTTTTTATGTATTTAATCAGCGACGCTACGACACGGTATCTTTACCGGTTAAACAAGTAGCTGGCCAATATTTCATTGAGGAATCATGGTTACAGCGTTTGTTTATAGTTGAAATTGAAAAAACGGAGGACCGAATTAATATTTCGGCTCCTTAAAAATGTTAGATGATTTAGTAGGAAAGTTTGGTGGAAATCATGCGCGTTGTCGCAGGAGACAGAAAAGGGATGCCATTAAAGGCAATTGCGGGAAATACAACACGACCGACAACAGATAAAGTCAAGGAATCCATTTTTAATATGATCGGCCCATTCTTTAATGGCGGTTTGGCGGTTGATTTATTTGCAGGGAGCGGCGGGCTTGGTATCGAAACACTAAGTCGCGGGGCAGATCATGCGCTGTTTATCGAGAAAGATGCCCGTGCTTTCCAAGTGCTTCAGGAAAATATAAAAAAATGCCGTTATGAGGATGTATCTGAACTTTTCCGTACAGATGCGATGCGTGCGGTGAAAGCCTTATTAAAAAGAGATATTGTCATTGACTATTTATTTTTGGATCCGCCATATCACAAAAAAGAATATTATGACTTAGTCGAAACACTTGTTGAAGGCGGAAAGTTGGCCCAAGATGCCATCATTATGTGCGAACATTCTACAGAAGTTACATTGCCGGAAAACTACGGCCGCTTTCACCTAGTAAGACAAGAAGAATACGGCAGTACGATCATTTCTATTTATCGTCATGTAGAGGAAGAGGGAGAAATCGTTTGACAGAAAAAATCGCAGTAGTACCTGGAAGTTTTGATCCGATTACGAATGGTCATATTGACATCATTCGTCGGGCAGCCGATGTTTTTGACACAGTATATGTCGCAGTATTAAATAACTCATCAAAAAAACCACTATTTTCAATTGAAGAGCGTACAGCCTTAATCAAAGAAGTAACAAAAGATTTGCCGAATATTCGAATCGAAACTTCTTCGGGACTGCTGATCGATTATGCCCGTGAAAAGAAGGCGAAAGCCATTGTACGTGGCTTACGCGCCGTTTCCGACTTTGAATATGAAATGCAGATTACTTCGATGAACCGAGTGCTTGATGAAAATATCGAGACATTCTTCATCATGTCAAAAAATCAGTATTCATTTTTAAGTTCAAGCATCGTCAAAGAAGTAGCCAAATACGGCGGAAATGTAAGTGAACTCGTACCAGCCATCGTCGAACAGGCACTAAAAGAAAAATTCGCTAAATAAAAAAGAGCTTCTGTGTAAGGAAAAATCCTTACACAGAAGCTCTTTTTTCATAAAGGAAATCGCCGAAAGATAATAAAACCCCTCTCTTATAAAAACAGCAGGAAAAATAATATTGGGATGACGATACTGTAAACAATACGTATGAAAATATACGGACGAATTGCAATATTAGCAGAGCGGGCGATTACGATTACTTGCAGATGAATACTTAAACTTTGAGTCGTCAAGAATACAACTGTGAAAAAAATAAGCATGTCGCCATAGAGCTGCTGGTGGAGCAAATGTAATCCGTTCGTCACTTCAAGAAAGCTGGCAATTCCAATTTCTAAATAGGTAGGAATTGATTCGAAAACAACTTCGACACTATGTAGAAACACTTGGTAAATCGTCGTAAAAAAAATGATTGTTGTTGCAACAATTAATATTGTCGGAGCACTTTCCTTAATACTTGACGTAAAAGGTGTCGGATCTTTTGGTGCTTTATGCACTTCTTTTGAAAGCGGAGGGCAAATTAAATATACGGCAACCAATAAAATGAATGAAAAGCTATGTAGTAAAATTAAATATTGCCAGCTGAATGTTGTAGAATTTAATAAGTCGCTTCCGACAAAGCCGAATAAAAAAAGCGGACTTGGACAATGGCAAATACCGAGCAAATAGGCAGCCTGCTGCTTTGTGATTGAATTACGTTTCACGAGTTGCGTAATTGTGGCAGCACCTGTAGGGTACCCTCCGACGGCACTAATTCCGTAAGTTTGCAAAAAAACGATAAATGGCGCACTGTTGTAAGAATGCGTCAATTTTAAAAGCCATGTTGTTAACACTAAATACGGCAGTAAATAGGGGAATAAAGCTTCCATAAAAAGCGATACACCAATGTCTGCGCCTACATGTGTCATTTCCGGAAAGAATAATAATAAACTAATTAATGTGATGCATAAAAGGATTGTCCAAATATTCTTCATCCTTTTCAATATTTTGTCATTCGCTCGTTCAAATGCTACACTAATTGTATGCAATTGAAGATTAAATTAGTATTTCAACTAGCCGGAACATAATTTTAAAGGAACGAATTTTGACATTAAATCGTCTTTGTTATTTGATCACGGCTTACAAAAATTGGCCCTGATACAATTGCGCCAATGCGAAATTGATTAATTATAGAGGAGTTTAAATACATGGGGAATAAAGGGAAAATAGCATTCGGCCTGTTTTTAGTTATATTAATGGGTTTGTCTTTTTATAGGTTGGATTATTATATTACAAAACCGGGTGGTACATATAATGTAAGCGATTTTCTGGCGATTCAGAATGGGGATCCGGACGATGAAGGTTCTTTTTATATGACGACCGTTGCAATGGGGCAGGCAACCCCGTTAACTTATGCGATGGCAGCTGTCGCGGATTATTATGATATTGTAAAATTAACAGATGTGCGACAAGAAGAAGAGGATGACGAAGAATATAATGTTCGTCAATTGAAATATATGACGGACTCCCAGTTTAATGCAACGTATGTAGCGTTCAATCGAGCGGGGCTTGATTATCAGGTGACCTACAAAGGACTTTATGTATTGAATGTTCTAGCAGAAGGTGCTGCTGACGGGCATCTAAAGCCGGGAGATGAGATTGTGGAAGTGGATAATGAGCGTATTGATAGTTTGGAAACGTTCGTTACCATCATTACACCGAAAGTAAAGGGCGATAAAATTAATCTAGTGGTAAAACGGGATGGAAAGCTCATTGACGAAACGCTGGAGATTAAAGAAATACCAGGCTCTGAAGGGCGTTTTGGCATAGGTATCACCTATTCCGAAAGTAAATCAATCAAAACCGATCCAAAAGTGACTGTGAAAACAGAAGATATTGGCGGACCGTCTGCCGGGTTAATGTTTACATTAGAGCTGTTAAATCAGCTAATCGATGAAGATCTGACAAAAGGCTATGAAATTGCAGGTACCGGTGAAATGCTGGAGGATGGAACGGTAGGCCGAATTGGCGGTATTGAGAAAAAGGTTGTTTCTGCTGATAAAGAAGGTGTCGATATTTTCTTTGCCCCTGATGATGAAATAACAAAAGAAATGCTTGAGTATAACCCAAGCATTACTTCAAATTATGAAGTAGCAGCCCAAACAGCAAAAGCCATTAATTCCGACATAAAAGTTGTTCCTGTCAAAACGATTGATGATGCCTTAAATTATTTAGATCAACTAAAACCGAAAAATTAATAGCGAATAGGCGGAGTTTTATAATCTTCGTCTATTTTTTTATTTGAAAATTGCTGGATGCCTAATTGGTACATTTGGGTTGCGTGAAGATCGATGGCCAATATTGGATCACTGACAGCTGCAACCCGGCTGATGAGCGGCAATGAAAGGGACTTTTTAATACGTGAAATATATTGCTGCCCTGCTGATGTCATGCCCAATATCCGTATATATGTAGGGCTGGAATAAGCATGCAGCTGTTCTTTCGTGACTCCGGTATAAATATGTGTCAACATTCGCTGGAGTCTTGTCCATGTATAACGTTTCGATTTCATCGCATTCATAAATTCCACAAAGTTCGAACTTGATCTTGCATATTTAATAAGCGAGTTTTCAAGCCCTTCTGATACGTCTGCATACTGTTTCAACTGCTGTGGAGTATGTCTTAAAATAGCATACTGTAAAAGTGGCCAAAAGCTTTCCCAGCTTGCAAAACGCCCATGTTCTGCCTGCCAGTTTCCAAGCTGCTCAATACTTGCTTCGGGTAAATACTGTGTTACCTGTTCAAGCGACTGGCCGCTAAACAATGCCTGACGAATCCCGGTAGCACTGGCAATTTCACTGTCTGTGTCAATAGCATCATGATATCCCGCGGCAATTCGCTGAATGGTAGCAGGTCTCATAACTGTCTGAAGCTGCTCCATTGCTTCAACATAATGGAAACCTAATATATTATTTGGTTGCCCTAAATCAATGTATGCATTCGGGGAAAGTTGTTTAAGCTGTTCATATGCCGCAAAAAGAGCTTGCGGGTAGCTTTTGCCTTTCTGAATTGTTTCTTTAATGATGGCGTTATAGAGCGTCCGATTGCTTTCGATTAAGTGAAAAGTGTTTAGAAACGGCGTGATGCTTCCTTGTTCGCTCCCGAATGCCAATGTCGTGCACTGCATTGCTTCCAATAGTTGGACAGCACCAGAAGCAAAACCAGTTGCCTGAGCGGTACTGAAAATATAAGGAAGTTCGATTACAATGTCAACTTCGCTTGCGAGTGCCATCTTTGTCCGATGCCATTTGTCGACGAGTGCGGGCTCTCCTCGCTGTAAAAATTGACCGCTCATAACAGCAACCGCAACATCACTGTTCGTTGTGCGCTTTGCTTCATTTACGTGATGCAAATGACCATTGTGAAACGGATTATATTCAACAACTATACCGACTGCTTGCATAAACTTCCCCCTTACGCTAAAATAGTTTTTTGTTCGCATGAATACGTTCGAAATGAATGTATCGATGCAATATGTTAGAATTAATTTGATTATAAGCACGTTTTGTAATAGTGACAAGAAATTATCTTGACATCTTTTTTTATGGGCTATATAATAAACAGTGTTGTCTCGAGGTGATTAACGAATGAAATGGTCAATTCATCAATTATCAAAGTTTCGAAAAGACGGAATGCCGATTGATACAGTTGTTCAGTTGGATGAAGTAAAAAATCGTAACACCGATATACGTAACGTTTCACCCGTTCATGTAAAAGGGCTTTGTACTTTTGGTGCATCGCAAATGACTTGTCAATTAACGATTAGCACTACATTGACGCTTCCATGTGCACGCACGTGGGAAGATGTTGAATATCCTGTGAACATTGAAACGGTAGAAGTTTTCAGCTGGACCGATGAGAGAAATCGCGGGGATGTTGAGGGCGATATCCATTATGTTGATGGTGACGTTGTTGATATGAAACCAGTCCTGGAGGAATTAATTCTTCTGGAAGTACCGATGCAAGTATTCAAAGAGAATACCGAAGGACAAGTGCAGGGCGGTAAAGGCTGGGACTATTCAACGGATGAAGATGTAGAAAATGCTAAGGAAGTTGACGAACCAAAATTGGATCCAAGACTGGCTGCTTTAGCTAAGTATTTTGATCAAACAGATGAATAAATATCTGTAAGGAGGTGCCATCAATGGCTGTACCATTTAGAAGAACTTCTAAAACTGCAAAAAGAAAGCGTCGTACGCATTTCAAACTATCTGTACCTGGTATGGTAGCTTGCCCAAACTGTGGAGAAGCTAAACTATCTCACCGTGTTTGCAAAGCTTGCGGACAATACAAAGGTAAAGAAGTAGTAGCGAAATAATTCAGTATTTGCGCTATATAAAGACTAGTTAAGAGACCATGGCTCTTAACTAGTCTTTTTTCTGTTTTTGCATAGAAACATTGTCAAAACAATAGTGGTCAACTATTATTAGAATAGTTTGATATATCGAAATAATTACTAAAGGGGATGGGCAAATGGATTACTTAATTCAGAATGAAGACGGGATTCTAACATTTACAATTAATCGCGAGGAAAAACGAAATGCCATAAACTATGCGGTGATGGATGGATTAAAGGAAGTTATTACATACATAAAAGAACATAATGATGTGCGCTTTTTAGTTATTACAGGCGCTGGGGAAAAATCATTTTGCTCGGGCGGGGACTTGTCGGAATTTCATAGTTTGGAAACAGAAGAAGAAGCGTTTGGCATGCTGAGTAAAATGGGGCATATTTTATATGATTTAGCGACATTGCCAGTACCGACAATTGCCTTAATAAATGGAGCGGCTGTAGGAGGAGGTTGTGAAATAGCGACGGCTTGCGATTTCCGCCTCATTTCTTCTCATGCAAAAGCCGGCTTTATCCAAGGAACGCTGGCAATTACATCCGGGTGGGGTGGCGGTACTTATTTATTTGAGCGCGGCCTGCGCCATGATCGTGCATTAAAAATGCTGATCGATGCTAAGCCGTATGACGCGCAAACATTATATGAAATTGGTTGGGCAATGCGTGTGTATATTGAAGGGACGAAAGAGCAGGCTCTCGCAGATTTTATAGAGCACATGGCGAAAATCCACCCTTCTGTCCATCAGGCATATAAAGAAATTGAATTACGAAAGTGGCGTGAGCGCAATATGTATGAGCGTGTAATGGAAGAAATAAAACTATGCGCAAAACTGTGGGAATCCGAAGCGCACCACACTGCAGTACAGAACTTCCTCGAGAAGAAAAAGTAATTCGTTAACAGACTGCTTAAAGAATAATTTATAGGAAGTACGTTGATTGGAATGGAGGGGAGGGCAGCAGATTCATGCCTCAGTGGCACCGGCAACTGAGCAAAAGGAACAAAAGCCTCAACCCGCAATAGAAATCAACTTCCCCTAGTTACGATGAAAACTATTTTTATCGTAACTTTTTTTGTTTTTAAGTCTATTTTGTTCATCATGGCATATAGTAGTAAAAAATATGAGGTGGTGCAACTGTGGAGCAAAAAAGAAGGAAAGATCAATGGACAATTGCAGACGATGAAAAGTTAGCTGAAATTGTGATTCAAACAGTTCAAAACGGACGTACACAACTAGAAGCTTTTGAACAGGCAGCACAGGAGTTAAACCGGACGAAGCAAGCTTGCGGCTTCCGATGGAATAAAACATTGCGAGCACAGTATGGACAGGTTTTGAACAGTGTCAGAAAGCGTCCAAAACAATTAATGCGCAGTCACTTAAAGTTGGCGTTATCTAGTTTTGAAGAATTGACTGAAGCCTATAATGAACTGGAAATGAAGTATTCGGAATTACAATCAGAGTACGACAAAATTTCGAAGTGGCTACAACAAGGGGTAGCCTTAACGAAGGGGAAACCGAGTTAAAGAAAAACTAGTTATAAATAGAAATAAAATAATTTTTCGAGAAAATAATTGTAATTAATTTTAAGGCTACTTACAATAGAAGTAGAAACAAAGCGCGAGTAGCGCAAATATCTTCTAACAAGGGGGCCTTTCGCATGGCAGAAGTAAAAGCACAAATGGCAGGGACAGTATTTGAGGTAAGTGTTAAAGAAGGGGATAGTGTGACAAAAGGGCAGACACTCATCATTTTAGAATCGATGAAAATGGAAATCCCACATGAGGCAGAAACGGATGGGACAGTAGCAAAAATTACTGTTGCTGAAGGAGATTTTGTTGAAGAGAATGATATTTTAGTAGAATTAGCTTAAGTGATGGAGGGACGATAATGACACAGCCTACTTATAACGAACACTTACAGCAAAAAATAGAAAAAATATACGCAGGCGGGCAACCAAAATATCACGAAAAGTTAAAAGAAACGAATAAACTTTTTGTCCGGGATCGCTTGAAGCAATTGTTTGATGATGGGGTTTATGAGGAAGACGCCCGTTTTGCAAATTATGAGGCCGGAGATTTGCCTGCAGATGGTGTTGTAACAGCTATCGGGCAAGTTGACGGGCAAACCGTTTGTGTTATGGCTAATGATTCTACAATCAAAGCGGGATCATGGGGTTCGCGCACAGTTGAAAAAATAATCCGTATTCAAGAGACTGCGGAAAAAATGCAAGTACCAATGCTTTACTTAGTCGATTCTGCAGGGGCACGCATTACAGATCAGCTGGAAATGTTCCCTGGGCGACGCGGGGCAGGCCGTATTTTCCATAATCAAGTACGTATGAGTGGGATGATTCCTCAAATATGTATACTATTCGGTCCATCTGCTGCAGGGGGGGCCTATATTCCGGCCTTCTGTGACATTGTAATTATGGTGGACGGAAATGCTTCAATGTACTTAGGATCACCGAGAATGGCTGAAAAAGTAATCGGTGAAAAGGTTACGCTCGAAGAAATGGGCGGAGCACGCATGCACTGTACCGTTAGCGGATGTGGGGACGTATTGGCTGAAAACGAAGAACAGGCAATCCTTGAAGCGAGACGCTATATTAGTTATTTCCCTGCAAACTTTGCGGAATTCCCGCCAATTGATGAAACAAAGGCACCGAAAAGCGGGAGAACGCTGGAAGAGATTATTCCGGAAAATCAGAATGCGCCATTTGATATGTATGAATGTATCGAACAGCTGATTGATGAAGGCAGCTTCTTTGAAATTAAAAAGCTATTTGCTTCTGAACTGATTACAGGACTTGCCCGCATTGATGGGCAAGTTGTAGGGATTATTGCCAATCAGCCGAAAGTAAAAGGCGGCGTACTGTTTATCGATTCTGCCGACAAAGCAGCGAAGTTTATTACGCTTTGTGATGCGTTCTCCATCCCGCTATTATTTTTAGCGGATGTACCGGGCTTTATGATCGGTACAAAAGTGGAAAAGGCGGGCATTATCCGACATGGGGCAAAATTTATATCGGCGATGAGCTCGGCAACGGTACCGAAAATTTCGGTTATCGTTCGTAAAGCGTATGGAGCTGGCCTTTATGCGATGTGCGGCCCGGCATTCGAACCGGATGCAGTCATTGCGTTGCCGACTGCGCAAATTGCGGTAATGGGTCCGGAAGCAGCTGTAAATGCTGTTTATTCGAATAAGATCGAGGCGATTGAAGATCCGAAAGAGCGGATTCAATTTGTGAAACAAAAAATCGAGGAATACAAAGAAGAAATCGACTTATATAAACTGGCTTCCGAAATGGTAATTGATGATATTGTCATGCCAAATCAACTGCGACATACATTAATTCAACGTTTTAATTACTATAATTCGAAACAAATTGCTTTACCATATCGAAAACATCCGGTATATCCAGTATAATAAATTTAGCTAAAGGTCTGTCTTGAAGGCAGACCTTTTTAATTCGAAATAAATTTGAGGTATAATATAATGCGAATTGAAATCATTGGTGCAGGTGCAGTTGGTTTATTAGTAGCAAGTTATTTTGCTGAAAAGAATATGGATGTGTACATTGTCGGGAAACCTACGGGGGAAACGGTATGCATGGACATACAGATTGAAAGGACGAATGTAAATCAATCTGTTACTTCCGTCAATGTGAAATATATTTCGGCGCTTTCAAATAAAGCGAATTTAATCATTGTAGCTGTAAAATATGGACAACTTCATGAAGTGTATGCAAGTATGGAGCATGTAAAGGATTCTATTCCATTATTATTTTTACAGAATGGTTTAGCACATTATGAGGAAGCACTAGCATTAAGTAAAACGCATATTGCATTTAGCTCGATTCAATTCGGGGCACTTAAATTTTCGGAGCACCATGTCGCCCATAAAGGGGAAGGTATGATGAAAATTGCGGTGGCAAAAGGCGCTGGCAGTGAGTTCAGTTTTTTAAACTGCCTTTCATCGGCGGAGCTTCCGATAGTATTCGAACAGGATGCCGAAAAAATGCTAATGGAGAAAGCACTGTTGAATTGTTTTATCAATCCGTTAACCGCGATTCTGCAAGTGAAAAATGGACAGCTAATTACACAAAGCCATACATTGCAATTATTGAAAGATTTATACAACGAACTCATGACGGCATTTCCGCAATTTAAAGAAACATTCCATTTTAATCAGGTCATTGCACTTTGTGAAAAGACAGCGGAAAATACATCGTCTATGCTGGCTGATCGTCTTGCAAATCGCAAAACCGAGATTGATACAATAGCAGGTGCGATTTTGAAAAAAGCGGAGCAAAATGAGAAAAAATTGCCTGTTTTACAAACACTTTATTATTTAGTGAAAGCATTTGAAGAGAGCGGTGAACAAATGTGATATTATTTTTTCAATATTTGGTGGCAACAATTATTGTATGCCCGATTATTGCTTTTATCACTGTGCTGCTCATATGCCGTAAGCTTCGAATAAAAAAACATAAAGCGATTGGCTTGGCAGCGGATATTACAACATTTTTTATGTTTTTTTCGATACCGATTGCGTTACAAGGACTGTGGAATATTGGTATATTAATGCCGATGCTAATTGTTGTACTCGTAATCGCGATTGTTTTTACATATGTTGATTGGCGAACGAAAAAAGAAATTGAAGTAAAGTCATTACTGAAAAAAATTTGGCGCTTTTACTTTTTATTGTTCAGCATCACTTATTTTATAATTTGGATTGTTGGAATTACCCATTCAGTTATGATGTTTATGATGGTTGATTAGGTGGCTAAACTTTTCTTTTACTGTAAACTAGTATCCGGGAAAACATTAAGCTTTCAAGGCGGAAAATTAATACCCGTTAATGTGGGATAAAACAGTGATTAAGGTAATTTCAAAATTGAGTAAAGAGAAGTAGAGGAGAATTTTCATGGAGCTAGAACAAATAAATTCACCAGTAACGAATAAGCTATTAGCGGACTATTGGTCTGAGAATGCCGATATCCATTCGTTTTTTGAATATAAATATAATGAGGAAGCTTTTGGACAACGATTCGCATATTTAAAAAATCGAACATATCGTTCGGAAGAGCTTGCAAAAATTATTCGCAGTTATATGGAGCGGTATGGCATCTCGGAAAAGACGGCGCACCATTTAGAAGAACTTGAGCAAGGTGCAGTAGTCGTGGTGGGTGGTCAGCAAGCTGGTTTGCTGACGGGGCCTCTCTATTCTGTCCATAAAGCAATTTCGGTTATTCTACTGGCAGAACAACAACGAAAAATATTAAATGCACCGGTCGTACCAATGTTTTGGATTGCGGGTGAAGATCACGATATAGAAGAGATCAATCATACGTATTCAATGACAAATGGTGAAGTGAAAAAACGTGGTTACAGTGAACGTTCTAAGCTGAAGAAAATGGCTTCAACTACACAATTGAATAAAGAAGCACTACAACAGTTTATATTAAATGTATTTAAAGATTTTGGAGAAACAGAACATACAGCGGACTTATTGAATAGTGTTTTGAGTCATGCGGAAAATAGTGAAACTTTTACGGATTTCTTTACGTTGCTGATGAATGATTTATTTAAAAAGCATGGCTTATTAATGCTGGATGCTACATATGGGCCGTTTAGGAAGTATGAAAAAAGCTATTTTGTCCAATTGATCGAAAAGAACGAATCGATTGCAACGGGTGTTGTAGCGCAGGAAAGAAAGCTCGGCGAGAAAGGCTATGCAATGCCGATTGATGCATCAGAGCAAAATGCCAATTTATTTTACATTAAAGAAGGCGAGCGTTTTCTGTTGGAGCGCAGTGGCGGCCATTTTAAAAATGTGACAGCCCATGCCAATTTTTCGAAAGAGGAATTAGTAGCTATTGCGAATGAGTCTCCTGAATGTTTAAGTAATAATGTCGTTACCCGCCCATTAATGCAGGAAATGGCGCTTCCGGTACTGGCGTTTGTTGGCGGTCCTGGTGAACTGGCTTATTGGGCTACATTAAAACCTGCGTTTGATGAGCTGCAGCTGCAGATGCCGATATTTGCGCCAAGACTCAGCATAACGCTTGTTACACGTCAAGTTGATGCATTATTAGAACAAAAAGAGCTGACTGTAACGGATGTGCTAACAGGCAAAGTCGAAGAACATTTAGCTCAATTTGTGGAAAGTGTAAAAGATGAGCAAGTAACGCGCGCAATTGAGCAGATGCAAAAACAGATGGAAGAGCAGTATGAGCAACTGACGAGCTATCTGCAGCATGGCAACTATCATGTAGAAGATCTATTGGAGAAGAATAAAAATTACCATGAACGTCAATTCCAATATTTACGTTCGAAACTGGAGCAGCAAAATATAGAAAAGTATGAAGTCGCAATTCGCCAATATAAAACAATTCAGTCACTATTATATCCGAATGATAGCTACCAAGAGCGCTTGTACAATCCATATATGTTCCTAAATACCTATGGGGAAAAGCTGATTGATGATTTATTGGAGTTACCTATGAATATTTCCGTGAAACACCAACTTATTACCTTATAAGAAACAAGAGTTATCTCATATGCAGATAACTCTTTTTTGTGTCTTTTGGCACCGAACGTATGTGTGAGAATATGCTCATTTACGTAATTTCGTTTTATTGTTATGAGAAGCAAGGAATTTGGTGGTAGAAAGTGGGGGGATGTGGTACATTATTTATTAAAGTGGGGTGAGTAGCATGTTCATGGGAGAATATCAACATTCTATTGATGCGAAAGGCCGAATGATTGTTCCTGCAAAGTTTCGAGAATCACTAGGAGAACACTTTGTAATAACACGCGGGCTAGATCAATGCATTTTTGGATATCCTATGGATGAATGGCGAAAACTCGAAGATAAATTAAAGGATTTACCGATGACCAAAAAAGATGCACGTGCATTTGCGCGGTTTTTCTTTTCGGGGGCAACAGAAGTAGAAGTGGACAAGCAAGGCCGAATTAATATTCCATCTACACTGATTGGATACGCTAATCTTGAAAAGGAATGCGTAATCTTAGGTGTATCGAGTAAAATAGAAATTTGGGCGAAAGAATCTTGGCAACAATACTTCGAGCAATCGGCTGAATCATTTGATGAAATCGCAGAAAATCTGATTGGCTTTGATTTTTAGATTTAAAAGATGAAGAAATTAGAATTTTGGTCACTATTACATGTCCGACATGAACTTTTAATCCGGGTGTAATAGTACCGACACGTAATTGAATTAATATTAAGAGGTGCTTCAAACTATGTTCGATCATACAACCGTATTATTGAAAGAAACTGTTGATGGGTTGAACATCAATCCGGATGGTATTTATGTAGACTGCACATTAGGTGGTGCAGGACATAGTGAGTACCTTGTACAACAATTGTCAGAAAAAGGCCGTTTAATTTGTTTTGATCAAGATACAACGGCTATTGAAAATGCAAAAGTACGATTAGCCGATTATTTGGATCGCATTATATTCGTACACTCAAATTTCCGCTATTTAAAAGAAGAGTTACACAAACTGAACATTCATCAAATAGATGGAATTTTATATGATCTAGGTGTCTCGTCACCACAACTTGATACACCTGAACGCGGATTTAGTTACCACCATGATGCTCCGCTCGATATGCGAATGGATCAGACTGCAGAACTGAGCGCATATCATGTTGTGAATGAATGGTCATACGAAAATCTAGTACGTATTTTCTTCCGCTACGGCGAAGAAAAGTTTTCGAAACAAGTTGCGCGCAAAATTGAACAAGCCCGTGAAATTGCTCCTGTTGAAACGACAGGTCAATTAGTGGAGCTTATAAAAGATGGTATTCCAGCCCCAGCACGTCGCAAAGGTGGACATCCTGCAAAACGAATTTTCCAGGCTATTCGAATTGCTGTAAATGATGAATTAGGCGCAGCGGAAGATTCTTTAGTAGATGCAATCGATTTATTGAAAATTGGTGGTCGTATAAGTGTGATTACATTCCACTCATTGGAAGACCGCTTAACAAAAACACTATTTAAAGAGGCTTCATCACTGCCGGATTTACCTCCCGGATTACCGGTTATTCCAGAGCATATGAAACCAATACTTAAATTAGTGTCAAGAAAACCGATTTTACCGTCAGACGAGGAGTTAGCTGCGAATAATCGTTCACGTTCAGCAAAATTGCGCATCGCTGAAAAAATTAACGATAAAGGACGTGGGTAAAAAATGGCAGTAAGAGCAAGACAAACTTATATACAACAGCAGCCAGAACTACCTCAACATCAGCAGCAGGAACAAAGACTGCCGGTGCAGCCGAAAAAACGAAAAGCAAAGTATTTTTCGGCCCAGGAAAAGTTTTTGTTCCTAGTATTTGCAATCGTAGTAGCATCTTTCGCTATTTCCATATTACATACTCAAGGAGAAATCCAAACACTCAGTATGGAAATCCAAAAAATCGAACGCGACATAACTGAAGTCAATAACAATAATACAGATTTAAAAGTACAAGTAAGTGAACGCTCCACTCACCAACGTATTTGGGAAAAAGCGAAAGAACTCGGATTAACACTAAATGAGAAAAATGTGAAAGTAGTGCCGGGAGAATGAAAAAGAGAAGATTTCGTTACCAGATAGGAGCCTTTCTAATGTTTATATTCTTTGGAGGGCTCTTTTTACTATTATATTGGCGTTTTGCATCAATTCAGGCGACAGGAATGGTAAAAGGGCATGAATTAGAAGAAGAAGCATTATCAAGGTACGAAACTGGTTATGTGTTATCGGCAGACCGTGGGAAGATTCTGGACCGCAATGCAAATGTAATTGCCGAAGATACATTGAGTTACCGTCTTGTAGCGGTAATTAAAGAATCGGCAACAGAAAACAAAAAAAATCCAAGGCATGTCGTCGATAAAGCGGAAACAGCAAAATTATTGGCACAATATATACCGATGGATGAAGAGAAAATTTATGAACGGCTAAACCCTTCCAAAGATTTATATCAAGTCGAGTTTGGACTGGCAGGGCGCGGCATCAGTCATGAAGTGAAAAAGAAAATTGAAGAGCTGAATCTGCCTGGGATTCTATTATATAGCGATAAAAAACGCTATTATCCTAATGGTGCATTTGCCTCCCATCTTATAGGCTTTGCTTTGCGTGAAACTGACGATGATGGAAATTCATCGGTTGTCGGGAAAATGGGGCTTGAATATATTTATGACAAGCAATTAACAGGGACCGATGGGAAGTTAACATACCAGCGTGATGCCCGTAACTATTTATTGCCAAGCAGCGATAAAGTAATACAGGAAGCACAGGATGGAAACGATATTTATTTAACAATCGATAAAACAATCCAAAACTTCCTGGAAGAAGCAATGACACGTGTTAATGACGAGTATAAGCCACAGTCTATGGTTGCTGTCGTTGCGAATCCGAAAACAGGAGAAATATTGGCGATGTCACAACGGCCAACATTCAATCCTGATACGCGTACAGGCTTAGATGGGAACTGGCTAAATGATGTCGTGGAAAATACGATTGAACCAGGTTCTACATTTAAAACATTTACAGTAGCAGCCGCAATCGACTCCGATAACTGGCATCCGAATGCGACTTATCAATCTGGACAGTATAAAGTTTATAACGATACAATACGAGACCATAATCGATACGGCTGGGGGAGAATTTCCTATTTGGAAGGCATACAGCGTTCTTCAAATACGGCGATGACGAACTTGCTTGATATTATGGGATGGGAAACGTATGAAAGTTATTTAAAGGAATTTGGATTCGGCCAAAAAACAGGCATTGATTTACCGAATGAAGCGAGCGGCATTATTAACTCGCGCTATCCTTTAGAAAAGTATACGACAACATTCGGTCAAGGTTCGACTGTTACACCGATACAGTTAATTCAAGGAGTAACCGCAGTTGCAAATGACGGAAAAATGATGCAGCCATATGTAATCGATAAAATTGTTAATCCGAATACTGGTGAGGTTTTAGTAGATTCGGAACCTACTATAAAAGGTGAACCGATTTCGGCAGAGACAGCACAGAAAACACGTGAAGTTCTAGCTTCTACTATTTACGGAGAAGCAGGGAATGCGAAACGTTTCGAAATTGAAGGCTATAAAGTAGCAGGGAAAACAGGGACTGCCCAAATGCCGAAAGCAAACGGTATCGGTTATGACTGGGGTAAAAATGAATTCCTTTATTCGTTTTTAGGAATGGCTCCTGCAGAAGATCCGCAGCTGGCTGTATTTATCTCAGTTGCAAAGCCAAAACTAGGTGCAACCGAAATAGGTTCTGACCCAGTTTCGCAAGTGTTCAATTCAGTTGTTCTAAACAGTTTGAAATATATGAATATTAATCCGTCGGACGTAGCGGAAGTCGAAACGACAAAGATTGACGATTATGTAGGTGAGCAGACAGATACAGTCATGACTCAACTGGAGGCAGAAGGACTGATACCGGTAATAATTGGTCAAGACGGAGAAATTACAGAACAGTTCCCTGCAGCGGATTCATCATTAACAAGTGGAAGTATCGTGTTCTTAAAGACCGATGGAGAAATTACATTACCATCGTTTAATAATTGGTCATTACGTAATTTACTTGTCTATAAGTCACTATCTAAACTGCCAATTGAAATTGTTGGGGAAGGCTATGTTGAAAGCCAAAGTGTATCTCAAGGGACGCCGATAACGGATGATTCACCAATCGTTGTCAAGTTGAAAACCCCTGAGGAAATGCATTTGACTCCGCCGGCAGAGGATATGGAGCTGGAAGACGAAGAATTTAGTGAAGAACCGCCACAAGATTAGAGAGATTTGAATACAAACTTCATCTTTAACATACGTTGTTTTAGGTGAGGTGTCATATTATGAAATGGGTAACTACAAAATCTAAAAAACGTTTAACATGGATCGCCATCGCACTTGTACTATACGGCGTGGCGATTTTTGTTAAACTAGTATCCGTTCAAATTATTCAGTATGATGAGCTTTCAACGAAGGCAAAAGAAAATTGGGACAGGGAAATTCCGTTCCATACACAGCGAGGCGAAATTACTGACCGTAACAACGAAGTAATCGTAACGAATAAACTTGCCCCGACTTTGTACTTCATGCCTTCACAAAACGAAGATAAAGAACAAGCAGCAGATGCCATTGCAAACGTAATCAATAAAGATCGAGCCAAAATATTGGAAAGACTGCAGCAACGGGTATCTCTAGTGAAAATTGCGCCAGAAGCAAAGAACATTACTTATGAGCAAGCGGAAAAAATTCAGCAGCTTCAAATTCCGGGCTTATACAGTGGTGTCGATTATGTAAGGTCTTATCCACACGGTAATTTGCTCGCGCGCTTTTTAGGGTTTACAGGTGCCGATAACCAGGGTTTGGCAGGAATCGAGTACGAGTATGATGAACTATTAAAAAGCTCGGATGCGGCCATTCGGTTATTTACTGATGCGAAGGGGAATGCATTGGAGCATGTAGATGATGAATGGAAAGACGGAAAAGATGGAGCGACAATACAGCTGACAATTGATTTAAAGCTTCAGAAAATTGTCGAGCGAGAATTATCGCAGGCGATGCTGGAGTATGATGCAGATCAGGCATTGGCTATTGCCATGAATCCAAACAGTGGTGAAATACTGGCACTTGCATCATTTCCGACATATGATCCGACGAAATTTTCGGAAGTGGAGCCAAGTATATATAACCGCAACCTTCCTGTATTTATGTCCTATGAGCCAGGTTCCACATTCAAAATTATTACCCTCAGTGCTGCTATTGAAGAAGGTGTAGTCAACATGGAGGAAGAACACTTTCATGATCATGGCTATACAATGGTCGAGGGAGCACGATTACGCTGTTGGAAACGGGAAGGCCATAAAGACCAGACATTTTACGAAGTTGTACAAAATTCCTGTAACCCAGGATTTGTAGAGCTAGGGCAACGAGTAGGTTCAACAAAGTTACTTGAGTATATTCATAAATTCGGGTTCGGGAAAAAAACAGGCTCGAACATTGCTGGAGAATCATCAGGCATTTTATTTTCGAAAGAAGCATTTGGCCCGGTAGAGCATGCTACGACCTCTTTTGGTCAAGGTGTGTCCGTTACGCCGATTCAGCAGATGCAGGCGGTGTCAGCAGCAATTAATGGCGGTACATTATATACACCATATACGGTCTCGAAAATACTGGATTCCAAAACAAACGAAGTCATTATGGAACAAGATCCGGAAGCGAAAGCCCAGGTCATCAGTGAAGAGACTTCGGAAAAAGTACGTCATGCATTGGAGCTTGTAGTTGCGAAAGGTTCTGGTCGCCAGGCATTTCGTGACGGCTTACGCATCGGAGGCAAAACAGGGACAGCTCAAAAGGTTGAAAACGGTCGCTATAAAGACGGAGACTACATTGTATCGTTTATCGGTTTTGCACCTGCCAATGACCCGGAAATTATTGTCTATGTTGCGATTGACAATCCAAAAAGTTCATTGCAATTCGGAAGTGTTATCGCTGCACCGATTGTAGGCCGCATTATTGAAGATGCAGCACCACTGTACAATATCGAAAAGCAAAAAGATCAAATAGAACGGAATTACGTTTGGGGCGATGAATTGACGGAGCGTACTCCAAACTTTATTGGAATGACCAAAGAAGAAGTAATTCCACACTTATATCCTTATAAAATCGAATGGCACGGAGAAGGTGATAAAGTGATTCAGCAAGTTCCGTCAGCTGATAGCCTCATTCACCAAAGTGGTAGTGTTCATTTATATTTAGGGAATTAATTTGAATTTCCATCTTTCAAAATGCAACTAAAACAACTATTATAGTGAAGGACGTTTTTTCACAATAATAACTAGAGGTCGTAACCGTTGAAAATCAAACGTTCCACCATATTCAGACAGAAGTTTTAAAGGAGATATATTATGACATTATCAACAACATTGACCATACTCTTTTCATCATTTTTAGTAACGGTCATTTTAGCACCAGTAGGAATCCCTCTTTTACGCCGATTGAAATTCGGGCAAAGCATACGTGAAGAAGGCCCTCAATCACATATGAAAAAAGCAGGAACACCTACAATGGGTGGATTAATTTTCTTGTTAGCCATTATTATTTCGACAATTGTAGTCGCAATGATTTTCGACTTGTTTACAACACAAACGATAGTACTATTACTTGTTTTAGTTGGATTTGGCGTAATTGGCTTTTTAGATGATGGGCTGAAAGTAATTTTTAAACGTAATTTAGGATTGACTTCCCTTCAAAAATTAATAGGTCAAATCGCAATTGCGATTGCAGCGTTTTTACTATTACGTTTAGGTTCATTTGATACATCTCTAGGAATTCCGTATACCGATGTATCGATTGATTTAGGAATCCTATATGTTGGGTTTTTAATTTTCTGGCTAGTAGGTTTTTCAAATGCAGTCAATTTAACAGATGGCTTAGATGGACTCGTATCAGGAACGGCTTCAATCGCATTTGCTGCATTCGGTGTTATTGCATTATTTAACGAGCAAGCCGATATCGCCTTATTTGCATTTGCTGTAACTGGTGCATTACTAGGATTTTTGATCTTCAATGCAAACCCGGCAAAAGTGTTTATGGGAGATACAGGTTCCCTTGCGCTTGGCGGTGCATTGGCAATGATTTCGGTATTGGTAAAACAAGAATTGCTGTTACTGTTAATCGGTCTTGTATTTGTTATTGAAACATTATCCGTTATTTTACAAGTAGGAAGCTATAAACTGCGTAAAAAACGTATATTCAAAATGAGTCCGATTCACCACCATTTTGAATTATCGGGCTGGTCAGAATGGAAAGTCGTACTTGTATTTTGGTCAACTGGATGTATCGTAGCACTTATAGCAGTATTAGCGGAGGCGTTATTATGATGGAATATGAAAGATTACAAGCTAAAAAAGTACTCGTTTTAGGATTGGCGAAAAGTGGTGTAGCGGCTGCCGAGCTTTTGCATCGGTTGGGTGCATTTGTAACAGTCAATGATGCAAAACCATTTGATGCAAATTCTGAAGCACAGGAGCTTTTATCGAAAGGAATTACCGTAATTTGTGGACGACATCCAGAAGATTTACTTGACGAAGGTTTTGAGCTTGTCGTAAAAAACCCCGGCATTCCATACACAAATCCAATCGTTGCCGATGCGATTGCAAAAGGTCTACCTGTTATTACAGAAATAGAACTTGCCTATTTAGTAAGTGAAGCGCCATTTATCGGTATTACCGGTTCGAATGGTAAAACAACAACGACAACTTTACTTTTTGAAATGCTTAAAGTCGGCCGTTTAAAACCATTAATCGCCGGGAATATTGGAACCGTTGCTTGTGGTGTTGCAGCAGAAGCAAAAGCAGATGAAGTCATCGTTACGGAATTATCATCGTTCCAGTTAATGGGGACGCGTGAATTTAGACCCCATATTGCAATTTTGACAAATCTGTATGAAGCCCATTTAGATTACCATGGAACGTTTGAAGAATATGCGGAGGCTAAATTTGGTGTCACACGCAACCAAACAGCTGACGATTATTTTATCTATAATGCCGATCAGGAAGTTGTCGCAAAATATGCTCAAAAATCAAAGGCAAAACTCATTCCATTTACGACAAAAGGTCATGCAAATGAGGGAATCAGTGCAGATAAAGAAAACATTTATTGGCAAGGCGATGCAATCTTAAAACGTGATAATATTGTATTGCCTGGAGAGCATAATTTAGAGAATATTTTATGTGCTGTGGCAGCGGCGCTACTGCAGCAATGTCCCGTTGAAGCGATTGAAGAAGTTTTAGGAACATTTGCAGGGGTACGTCACCGTACGCAGTTTGTCCGTGAATGGCAAGGACGTAAAATCTACAATGATTCAAAAGCAACTAATGTACTGGCAACGAAAAGTGCCTTGGCTGCATTTGAACAACCGATCGTATTATTGGCCGGCGGATTGGATCGCGGGCATTCGTTTGAAGAACTTCGTAAAGAAATGACACGTGTAAAAGCAGTTGTCGCGTTTGGCGAGACTGCACTTCGCTTTATCGAATTTGCAAAATCATGTGGCATTACGAATATTGTGCGTGCAATTGATGTTGAAGATGCAGTCGGTTACGGAGCAAAAATGTCGGAAGAAGGTGACATTATTTTACTGTCACCGGCATGTGCAAGCTGGGATCAACATGCGAGCTTTGAAATTCGAGGCGACTTATTTATTGATCGTGTCATGAAACTTTCATAAGAAAGGATAGTTACACTGTCGCAAAAAAATCAACAGTATTTCATGATCAGTGCGATTGTATTGTCGCTTATTGGCATTCTCTTTATTTTTTCTGCAGGTACATATTGGGGGAATGTTCACTATGATGGACAAACCCCGTTTTACCTGAAGCAGGCAATCTATTTCATCATTGCACTTATCATTTGTGCAGCAATTATGAACTGGGAGTTTTTACAGCAACCGAAAGTGTGGAAAATTTTTTATATCATCTCACTTGGTTTACTTGTTGCTGTACTTATTCCGGGTATCGGGATTGTCCGAAACGGTTCGCAAAGTTGGATCGGAATCGGTCCTTTAACGATACAACCGGCTGAAATTGCGAAAGTTACGACAATTATTTATATTAGTGCATTATTAACAGAGCGGAAATCGTATGAGCGCATTGTTCAAGTGAAGCATTTTCTCATTTTGATTCTTCCCGCAGCCTTAATTATGCTTCAGCCTGATTTCGGTGCTGTCTTTATTTTAGTTGTAGTTGTTTTAATTATATTATTTATTGCACAATATCCGTTGCGTTTATATGTAGTCCTTATCACGTTAGGAATTGGCGGTCTTGCAGGGTTAATTATTGCGGCTCCATATCGTCTTAAACGAATCGAAGCATTTATCAATCCTTGGGCAGACCCGCTAGGAAGTGGCTTCCAGGCAGTACAATCTTTATTTGCGATAGGTCCGGCTGGCTTGTTTGGACATGGATTATTAAAAAGTAGACAAAAGTATTTATACTTACCGGAACCGCAGAACGATTTTATCTTTGCAATTATTTTAGAAGAAATCGGACTTGTCGGTGGAATGGGACTGCTGCTTATTTTTGCGTGCTTTTTAATTCTTGGCTATCGTTTGGCATTACAATGTAAGCATGTATTTCATTTTTATGCGATATGTGGACTTACAACGATGATTGCAGTACAGGCAGCACTGAATATAGGGGTAGTTATTAATTTATTGCCAGTAACCGGTGTAACACTGCCATTTATAAGCTATGGCGGAACATCGCTGGTAGTTGTCTGGGTAACAGTAGCCCTTATTTTAAATTTCTCTTATGAAAGAAGGAAGGAGTAGGGATAATGGAAAAAGTAATCGATATTACAGAACGAGTACCCGCTATGAAAAAACGCAGAAGACGCCGTACAAATTTTAAATTTTTAGCACTAGTGACGATTTTTCTTTTTATCATTATCATCCTTCTTTATTTTCAATTACCTTATAGTGATATAAAGAAAATTGATATTAAAGGGGCAGCCCTTAAGGAAGATACGTATTACATCGATCAGTCAAATCTAAAAATCAATGATTCGTTATGGGGCTTTAAAATTTCGGAAGTGGAGCAGGCAATTGCACAGCATGAATGGGTAAAATCCGTTACTGTCGAAAGGAAATTCCTAAATGAAGTTCAAATTACAGTAGAGGAATGGCAAAAAGTGGCATATATTTCACAAGACGGGGAATTTTACCCTATGCTCGATAATGGCATTGTTTTTGAAGAATCCAATGAAATTGTCCCGATCGATGCACCGATTTTTCGGGACTTTGAAAATGAGACACTTCGTAAAAAGCTTTTAAAGGAACTTGCGAATCTAAAGCCGGAAGTGCTGTCGCTCATTTCACAAATTAATGCAAATCCTACAGAAGCGGACCCGTATTCAATTACGCTTTTCATGAATGATGGCTATGAAGTACGCGCTGATGCGAATACTTTAGCAGAAAAATTAAACTACTATCCATCAATTATCGCCCAAATTGAAAGCGAGGACGTTTCTGAAAAAGGGATTGTAGATATTGAAGTTGGTTCATATTACCGACCTTTTTCAGATGAATATACACTCATAAAAGAAAACACTGAAAAAACTGAAGAGCCTGCAGAAGAAACAGAAAATGCGGATACTGAGGAAGGGGGGCAACTGGAAGAACAAAATGAAGAAGAGCCAGAATGATAACAGCAGGCAGCCGAAGAAAAAATCAACCTTAATTTCGAAAAAGTATGGCGCTATACTAATTGTATGCGTAATCACAGGATTTATTATCGGCTTTTCCTATAATTTATCAAAGGACAAGCGTACATTAAGTTCGGCCTCTCCCCAGTTTGAACAGGAAAATCAGTACATGGAAGATTTGACTGGAAAACAGGAAAGAAACAAAGAGCTTGCAGATGAGTTGGCCCAATTAGAGGAGAAAATTCGGATGTATGAAAAGCAGTTTTCTTCGAACGAAACGCAATATGAACAGAACCGTCAAGATGCTGAACAATTGCGGCTGTTATTAGGACTAACAGATGGAATTGGACAAGGGATCACAATAACACTGCAAGATGGTGATTATAATCCGAAGACGACCAACCCAAATGAGTATATTGTGCATGAAAGTCACATATTTAAAGTATTAAATGAATTAAAAATTGCAGGTGCCGAGGCAATTTCGATTAACGGGCAACGTTTGAAACCAAACTCCTACATTGTCTGTAACGGTCCTGTCATTACAATTGATGGACAACAGTACCCTGCACCATTTGTAATCGAGGCGATAGGTAATCAGGATGTACTTATTTCTTCGTTAGAATTAACAGGGGGAGTATTTGACCAATTATTAAATGAACAAATTGTCGTTACATTGGAAACAAACGATTTAATTGAAATGAAAACAGTCAGCGATGAATAAGGCATAAGATCGGAGGGAAGATGATGACGAAAAAAATGTACCGTAATATTACAATTATCTCGTTCATCATCGGCTTTATGCTCGCAGTGCAGTACAACACTGTTCAAAATCCGACTGAAAGAACGACAGTCGATATTTGGGAAATTCGTCAGCAATTATCTGAGGAACAGGAGCGGCATTCCGAAATGCTTACCGCAATAAGCGAATTGTCCGAAACAGTAAGTAAATATGAGGATGCAGAATTTGATAATCCGGAAGTACTATTGCAGCAAACAGTTGATCAACTAAAAGAACGTGCAGGAATCTTGCCAGTTGAAGGGCCGGGGTTAACATTAACAGTTGGCGCTTCGCCCGAATTAATGGGGTTAGGCTATGAAATAAAGCCTGTATCCCCCGAACTGTTAATTCGGCTGATAAATGATTTAAATCGCTATAATGCCCGGGCGATTGAAGTGGATGACAAACGTTTAAGCTACAATTCGGCCATTCGCGATATTAATGGAAAAACGACGATCAATAGTGAACCGATTCAAAATACTGATATCGAAATAAATATTATTACGTTTACGTATGAGCAAGCCGAAAAAATGAAAAACCATTTGCTTGCATCTTCATTCCAGGATGAGTTTTATATTGATAATCTAGTATTGACGATTCATGAAGCAGAGCAGAATATACAAATTGATTCAGTTGCATCTGTACCAAGAATTAAGTATTTATCAGAAAAGTAGAAGGGGATGCGAATATGTGGTTACCACTTTTAGGTCTAATATTAGGTGTGGTATTAGGAATTTTAACAGATATTCAAATTCCATCTGTTTATGAAAACTATTTATCCATTGCTGTGCTGGCGGCTCTCGATACAATGGTCGGCGGTATCCGTGCGTTATTGCAACAAGTTTACGATGACAAAGTATTTATTTCCGGATTTTTCTTTAATATAATTTTAGCAGCGGGACTGGCTTTTCTCGGTGTCCATATAGGGGTCGATCTGTATTTAGCCGCTATTTTTGCATTCGGAGTTCGACTGTTTCAAAATATCGCAGTCATTCGTCGGCTATTATTGACAAAATATGAGAACAGTAGATTGAAAAAGGAGGAAAACTCTTAACAATCACGTTAAAATATCATTACAATTTATCGTTTTACTTAGACAATCAACGAAATTTACAATAGAATGAACTATAGGAGTAATCGAAGGAGGTGCAGAAAGTTGAATCATCAAGAAATTTATGTTTCTCTCGATATTGGATCATCTTCAATAAAGGTCCTGATCGGAGAAATGAACGGTGATCAATTGCACGTAATTGGTGTAGGTCATGTGAAATCAACAGGGATAAGAAAAGGTGCAATAGTTGATATAGATGCAACTGTACAGTCCATAAAAAAAGCTGTAGATCAAGCAGAGCGAATGACTGGTATTAATATAGAAGAAGTGGTGCTTGGAGTTCCTGCAAACCAGACAGTTTTACAACCTGTCAAAGGGGTTGTAGCGGTAAACGGTGAAGACCGGGAAATCACGGATGATGATTTAGCTAGAGTAATAGACTCTGCACAGGTAATGTCGATTCCACCAGAGCGAGAGTTAGTAAATTTAATACCTAAACAATTTATCGTGGACAACCTAGATGAGATTAAAGACCCGCGTGGTATGATTGGCATTCGTTTAGAGATGGATGCGACAATGATTACGACATCCAAGACGCTTGTACATAATGTTTTAAGATGTGTAGAACGTGCAGGCTTGCAAATTCGTGAGATTTATCTACAACCATTAGCAGCAGGTAATTTTGCGCTGACGGAAGATGAAAAAAATCAAGGAACTGCTTATATCGATTTAGGCGGCGGCTCGACAACTGTTGCGGTATTCAAAGATGGACTGCTGACAAATACAGCTGTGATCCCGGTAGGCGGAGATCATATTACGAAAGATTTATCGATCGTATTAAAAACACCGACTGAACAAGCCGAAAAAATCAAAAAGCAGTATGGACATGCCTTTTACGATGATGCTTCCGATGAACAAACATTTGACGTTCCTGTTGTTGGTACTGATACAACAGATCAATACAGTCAACGCTTCATATCAGAAATTATCGGAGTACGTTTAGAAGAGTTATTTGAATTAGTATTGGATGAACTAGCACGTATGGGGGTACAGGATTTACCAGGTGGTGTCGTCATTTCTGGCGGGGTAGCACAGCTGGAAGGAATTGCCCAGCTGGCGCGACAAGTAATGTTAACGCGTGTTCGCATTTATACACCCGATTACATCGGTGTACGTGAACCGGCCTTTACAACGTCGGTAGGTTTAATTCGCTATGCAAATGCAGAAGACGAATTTTACGGAAGAAGCGAGCCGGTACCAGCTTCTTCATATGCAGCACCTTATCCTACTCAACCAACTCCTTCTAAAAAACAATCAAATGTGCCGGAGAGAGTAGAAAGCGCAAATAAAGTAAGTGTGATTGATCGCGCGAAAAACTTATTAAACAAATTTTTCGATTAATACGAAAATGAATGACGTGAACAATTAGGAGGAGAAGAGATGTTAGAATTTGAAACGGATGTTGAACAATTAGCCGTTATTAAAGTAATCGGCGTTGGCGGAGGCGGTAACAATGCCGTAAACCGTATGATTGAACATGGTGTACAAGGTGTAGACTTTATCGCTGTTAATACAGATGCGCAAGCTTTAAATCTATCAAAAGCTGAATATAAACTACAAATTGGCGGTAAATTAACACGTGGACTTGGTGCAGGGGCAAACCCTGAAGTAGGAAAAAAAGCTGCTGAAGAAAGTCGCGAACAATTGGAAGAAGTATTACGTGGTGCCGATATGGTATTCGTAACTGCCGGTATGGGCGGTGGTACTGGTACAGGTGCAGCACCGGTAATCGCTTCAATCGCACGTGATTTAGGTGCATTGACAGTAGGTGTTGTAACACGTCCGTTTACATTTGAAGGCCGTAAACGTCAAACTCAGGCAATCGGCGGTATTACTTCAATGAAGGAAGCGGTTGATACTTTAATCGTTATTCCAAATGATAAGTTACTGCAAATTGTAGATAAATCAACACCGATGCTTGAAGCGTTCCGTGAAGCCGACAATGTATTGCGTCAAGGTGTACAAGGTATATCTGACTTAATCGCAACACCTGGTTTAATTAACCTGGACTTTGCCGATGTAAAAACAATTATGTCCGATAAAGGTTCTGCATTAATGGGTATCGGGATTGCAGCAGGTGAAAACCGTGCAGTAGAAGCAGCTAAAAAGGCAATTTCTTCTCCATTACTGGAAACATCTATCGATGGAGCAAAAGGTGTTATTATGAACATTACAGGCGGAACGAACTTAAGTTTATTTGAAGTTCAGGAAGCGGCCGATATTGTACAGCTTGCTTCAGATGAAGAAGTAAATATGATCTTCGGTTCGGTAATTAACGATAACTTAAATGATGAAATTATCGTAACGGTAATTGCAACAGGTTTCTCGGATGACTTTATTATTCAAAAGCCACAGCCTGTACGTCCATCAATCGGTGCTCGTCAACAAGCTGCAACAAGCTCAACTCAACAGCAACAACAGCAGCCTGTACGTTCACAAGATCCAGTGCAGCAAGAAGCGCCACGTCAAACACAACAAACAAACTATCAGCAGGACGATGCATTGGATATTCCGACATTTTTACGCAATCGTCGCAATCGCTAATAGTACAAGTTTTCATAATATGAAAAACGATTATTTACATTTTTATGTGAATAATCGTTTTTTTTTAGTTTAAGAGATTCTTAAGAAATGTGTTGCTTTATGCATGTATTGGAGTGAAAAGAGCTGAATAAATTTTGTGCATCTTATTGGAACTTCCTCATATCCCCTTGTTACACCTTAACTTTCCTGCCACCAACTTTTTGTCGATTGGATTTGAATAGCGTAACTATATGTCATACGATTCTTCCAAATTTATGCAACGGTTAGACAAATATCTCTAGGGAGCTTTGATAATCTTATTTACAGGAGGACAATACATGTATGCAGAGTGGATTCTTTTAATGAACTTTTTAATGAATCTCGTACTACTAAAATTTACCGCAACTATAACATATACCATCATTCCAATTTGGAGATTACTATTAGGTGCCTTTTGTAGTGCGCTGATTGCTGTGTTATTTATAGGAAACATATTCATGTTGCTTGTAAGTTTCATCGTACTACTAGGGATTGCCTTTTCATTTAAATGGAAAATTTTTCGCGAACAAGGGAAGTGGATTGTAGTCGCTACTTTGCTCGCAGGTGGATTAATAACAGCAATTCAACCATTTTTGCTTGCATCTCCGTTTTTCGTTTATATTTTTATATGTTTCGGCATAGTATGTATTAGTTTGACAGTGATGAAACAAGGCTGGTTTCAAAAACTGCAGAATGTTGCACAAAGTCGTTATGTAACGACAAGCAAAGTAGAACTATTTGAACATCAAATGGAGCTCGTAACATATATCGATACCGGAAATGAAGCTACTGAACCTTTGAGTCAGGCACCGGTCCATTTTATATCGTTTAAATCAGTTCAATCGATGTTACCAGATGAATTTAGTGAATGTCTGCTCAAATGGAATGAGCAGGAGCCTTACTCATTGACAATGTTTTCAAAGGAAATACAGAAAAGAATACGTATTGTTCCTATTACAACGGTCCAAAAAGGCACATTACTCGTACCGGCCTTTCGTGCCACAATTGTCATTCAGAATAAGACGTATCCAAATCACTATGTTGTATTTACGAAAAATGATGCGCGATTTCCGCAAAATGCACAAATGATTGCACATGTGTTTGTCCTAACGAATTCATAAGGGAGGATCGATATTGCTTAAAAAAATTCAATCGATAATTGTAAACATACTAAGCTACTTTAGAAGAAAAAAAGGGACATACTATATAGGGGGACATGATTCATTGCCTATTCCATTAACTAGAGAAGAAGAAGTTGTCGTAGTCGAAGCATTTATGAATGGTGACTTGCATGCCAGAGATATGTTAATTGAAAGAAATTTACGTTTAGTCGTTTATATTGCAAGACGTTTTGATAATACAAGCACGCCGATTGAGGATTTAATCAGCATCGGTTCAATTGGCCTTATTAAAGCGATTGAAACATTCAATTTGGATAAAAACATTAAATTAGCGACATATGCATCACGCTGTATTGAAAATGAAATACTGATGCATTTACGAAAGACGAGCCGCATGAAAGGCGAGGTTTCCTTTGATGAACCGTTAAATGCGGATGCAGACGGCAATGAACTATTACTTTCAGACATATTAGGGACAGAAGAACATATAATAACACTTGATGTGGAACGTAAAATTGAACGTCAGCATATGTTTAATGCCATTAATCAGCTGACACCTCGTGAAAAATATATTATGGAATGTCGTTTTGGTCTAAACGGAAAAGAAGAAATGACTCAAAAGGAAGTAGCGGACCATTTAGGTATTTCACAATCTTATATTTCAAGATTGGAGAAAAAAATTATTATGGATTTACGTGAATTCTTGAACGAACCAATTGCATAAGATGGTTAAATTTGGCGCGCATAGCGACGACCATTTCGGACAAAATGATTGAAAAGACAAAAGACAATCTAGTTCGGAAGGTGAAGTTGGATGCGTACAAAAGTCGAATTATGTGGTGTGGATACATCTACATTACCAGTACTGAAGCCAGATGAAATGAAAGATTTATTTATACGATTACAGCAAGGAGAATGGATTGTTCGAGAGCAGCTAGTTTTCTGCAATTTACGATTAGTGCTCAGTATTGTCGGCCGTTATGCCTATCGTGGCGAACAGGCAGATGATTTATTCCAAGTAGGATGTATTGGTTTATTAAAAGCGATTGATAATTTTGATTTAAAGCATAATGTTCGATTTTCAACATATGCTGTACCGATGATTATGGGAGAAATCCGCCGCCACCTGCGCGATCATCATGCATTGCGTGTGTCTCGTTCATTGCGTGATATTGCATATAAAGCGATGAAAGCGAAGGAGCAATTTATTGCGGAACATTTAACAGAACCCACAATCGAACAATTGGCACAGGCAATAGAGATGAAAAAAGAGGATGTATTGTTTGCACTTGATGCAATTCAAGACCCGATGTCACTGCAGGAACCGATCTATTCCGATGGTGGCGATGCAATCTTTATGATTGACCAAATTAAAGATAAAGTAACAGAAGAGCATTGGGTCGGCTCGATTTCATTGCAAGAGAGTATGAAAAAGCTAAATAGCAGACAAAAAATGATTATAGAAAAGCGCTTTTTCCTAGGTGAAACTCAAACGGAAATTGCTCAGTCTTTAGGTATTTCACAGGCTCAGATATCAAGATTGGAAAAGAGTGCGGTAGAATTGATGAAACGGGATTTCCGTTAAATAGATAGAAATTCTGAGGGACTGTCCAACACGTAGGGCTGTCCCTTTCATCATAATTTCATGATGTTTAAATACTTGTAATGAGGTAATTGTAATTAAATGATACAGAGAGGATGGAGGAATGCGGTTTTCATCCGTTCAGGAAAAGGAAATCATTGAGGCGACAAGCGGAAAATTTATCGGTTATATTGTAGATGCGGAAGTGGACGAAAAAGAAGGTGCCATTACTGCATTTATAATTTCCCCGCCCAAAAAGTTTTACCACTTATTTCAAGGGGAAGAATTAGTTAAGAAAATTCACTTTAGTAATATACTCACAGTCGGAAAAGATGTCATCTTAGTGAAGTCACCCGATGAATAGTTCACGCTATTCATTGAAAATTAAACTATCACTTGATACAATGAGAGAAACTATTGTTGTAAAGTTGGGAAAAAAGTGACGAAAATCATAGAAAACTTAAAACAGATTCAACATCAAATAGAAATTGCAAAACAACGTGTTAATGCACAACAGACAGTCGAAATTATTGCTGTGACTAAAGAAGTAGATGTTAACCGGACAGATGAGGCAATAGAGGCGGGTCTCATCCATTTAGGAGAAAATCGTCCGGAAGGTTTATTAAATAAGCTAGATTCGATTAACTCGGCTGTTTCCTGGCATTATATTGGTTCATTACAGACGAGAAAAGTAAAGCAAGTAATTGATCAGATTGACTATTTACATTCTCTTGATCGATTAAGCCTGGCAGAAGAAATTGAAAAAAGAGCAACAAAACGAGTGAAATGTTTCGTACAAGTAAATGTTTCCGGTGAAGAATCAAAACATGGCTTAACGAGAGAACAAGCGCTTGATTTTGTAAAGCAGCTTGAGCAATTTCCAAAAATTGAAGTAGTAGGTTTAATGACAATGGCTCCTTTTACAGAAGATGAAACGATGATTAGACAAGTGTTTAAACAGTTAAAACAATTGCAACAAGAAGTGTCACAATTGAATATTCCAAATGTACCTTGTACTGAATTATCGATGGGCATGTCAAATGACTACGAAATTGCAGTTGAAGAAGGGGCAACATTTGTTAGAATTGGAACAGCTCTTGTTGGTTAAGGAGGATTAATATGAGCATTAAAAATATTTTTGACAAGTTCTTTTATTTAGAAGAAATAGAAGAAGAATATGCTCCTGCCCAAACGCAAACAGCGCAAAAACAAGCACCAAAAGCAGTTCAAAATGAACCACAGCAATTTTACCAGGATTATGGACAAAAGCAGCAACCACAACTCATTCAAAATCGAATGAAGAAGGAGCGTAAAATGCAACAGCAACCACCACGCAATGAAGTCGTGATGCAAAATCATAACAATGTTGTGAGCCTTCAAGCTGCGTCTTCATCGAAGAATTCAAAATTAGTGTTATTAGAACCACGTGTATATGCAGAAGCACAGGATATCGCTGAACATTTAAAAAATAAACGTGCTACCGTTGTCAATTTACAGCGTATCGACCGAGATCAAGGGAAGCGAATAATCGATTTTTTGAGCGGAACAGTGTATGCTTTAGGTGGAGATATTCAGCGTATTGGAAATGATATTTTCTTATGTACACCAGAAAATGTAGAAGTATCAGGAGAAATTTCTAATTTAACGTTCGAGTAATTAAATTTTGTGAGGTAAAAACATGATTCTATTTTCAATTGTATCAACAGCATTTCTTGTTTACCGTTTTATGCTGATTGGATACATATTAATGTCTTGGGTTCCGGCACTGCAAGAATCGGCTGTTGGTCGTTTCCTGGAAACAGTATGTGAACCGTATTTAGGATTCTTCCGTAAGTTCATTCCACCGATTGGTATGATTGATATTTCACCAATTGTTGGGTTATTCGCGTTAGTATTTATCGAGCGAGGCGTCTATAGCGTCCTAGCATTTTTCTTATAATATAATTGAACTCCTGCAAATGTAGGAGTTTTCTTTATTTACGTTTGTTTAGTTGTTATGGATTAAGGTTATTAATAATTAACGGATCTGTATGCATAACAGCATTAAAATGCAGGTTATTTATACATAAAATAAAAGTTTAATTTAATTGAAATATGGAGAAATTAGTAACACAGTTTAGAAGAAAGTAGGAATTGTGATGGAGCATTTAATCCAACATTTTCGTAAAGATGAACAACCTTTTATTGAACAAGTCATTGGATGGCAACGTGAGGTAGAAGATCGCTATGCTCCAAAATTGACCGATTTTTTAGATCCGAGACAGCGTTTTATTGTAGAGTCCATTGTTCAGCAATCAGATGACCTCCATGTATTCACAGAAGGGATATTTGAAGAGGCAGAGCGCAAACGCATGCTCATTGCCCCTTCCTATTACGAGCCGGCAGAAGCCGATTTTCAAATTGCCGTGTATTCATTGATTTACCCGACGAAATTTGTCCAGCTGCGCCATCCGGATGTTTTAGGTGCATTATTATCGATTGGGCTAGACCGAAGCAAGTTTGGGGATATCCGACTTGCCGATAATACAGTTCAATTTGCAATTGCATCGGAAATCTCGGATTATGTGCGGGCGAATTTAACGAGTATCGGCAAAGTAAAGGTAAGTGCTGAGGAAATGGATCCGACTACACCATTTATTCAAAACGAGGAGCAATGGGTCGAAAGCTCTCATACCGTTTCTTCAATGCGCCTGGATGTCGTCTTAGCGACAATCGTTAATATCTCCCGTCAAAAATCACAAAGCTTAATCAATGCCGGAAAAGTAAAAGTTAACTGGACTGTTAGGGAAGCAGTGGCGTTTGAATTGCAGGAGGGCGACATTATTTCTGCGCGAGGATACGGGCGGTTGAAAGTTATCCTGACAGAAGGCCGGACAAAAAAAGATAAGATTCGATTACAAGTAGGTCGTTTAGAGCAAAAAGTATAATTTTCAACTGTTTTTTAGGAAAACATGATGTTATTCCCAAAAGAAACGTTTATAATACTTGTAAGAATGTACGTAAAAAGGAGAGTAGAACGATATGCCATTATCACCTCTTGATATACATAATAAGGAGTTTACACGTGGGTTCCGTGGATATGCAGAAGACGAAGTAAATGAATTTTTAGATCAGATTATAAAAGATTATGAGATTGTTTTACGCGAGAAAAAAGAGCTTGAAGAAAAGATTAAGATGATGTCAGAACAGATGAATCATTACAATTCATTGGAAGACACATTACAGAAATCAATTGTTGTTGCTCAAGAGGCAGCTGGCGAAGTTCGTCGCAATTCCGAAAAAGAAGCAAAGCTCATCGTTAAAGAAGCTGAAAAAAATGCAGATCGTATTGTAAATGACGCATTGGCAAAAGCAAGAAAAATAACGATTGAGATTGACGAATTGAAAAAACAGTCGAAAGTATTCCGCAACAGATTTAAAATGTTGGTGGAAGCACAGCTTGATTTACTGAATACAGGCGATTGGGATCAGTTACTGGAATATGATGTGGACTTAACGGAAATTCAGGACCACAATCGTAAAGAAACCAATGAAGAGAACCAAAATGACGAAAATGCCGTGTATTAGTCAACGGTACTTGACATTTTATACAGCCTTTTCATATACTGAAAAATAATGAATAGGATGCACTTGCATCATGCTTTGACGGAGACAGTAAATTTGACATTGTGGGTTAGCGATTCGAGGATGGTGAGAGCTCGAACGAAGCAAGTTAAATCGAAAATCACTCCTGAGCTAAATAACTGAAATTCAAGTAAGTTATTTCGTAGCACACGACGTTACAGTGTCTAATGAGGCTAATTTTATTTAGCGAATTTAGGGTGGTACCACGAGACTAATGCTCCTCGTCCCTTTTACAGGGATGGAGGGGCTTTTTTGTTGTTTGAAAAGCTTTCAAATCCTTTAGAGCATTAAAAAAATCATACTGAAATTGTTGATTGGAATGAAGGGGGAACAAATGCTAAAATCGTCACGTCCTGTGACATCGCATTCCGCATTCGTGACCAACATCGTGTTGACTCCCAGCAGAATTGAAAATCAACAATCAGCAATCGATAAGATCATTAGGAGGAATTTAAAATGGTAGAGTATAAAGACACGTTATTAATGCCGAAAACCGACTTCCCTATGCGCGGCGGTTTACCAACAAAGGAACCGCAAGTTCAAGCACAATGGGATGAAATGGATATCAACAAGCTAGTACTGGAGCGTACAAAAGATCGTCCTCACTACTTGTTGCATGATGGCCCTCCATATGCAAACGGAGACATCCATATCGGTCACGCATTAAACAAAGTTATCAAAGATATGATTAACCGCCAAAAATCAATGTCAGGATTCCATGTACCTTATATTCCAGGTTGGGATACACACGGTTTACCAATCGAGCAGGCACTGACAAATAAAGGTGTTAAACGCAAAGAAATGTCGGTTGCAGAATTCCGTGAACTTTGTGAGAAATATGCTTATGAACAAATTGAAAACCAAAAAAGCCAATTCCGTCGTCTAGGTGTACGTGGTGACTGGGCAAATCCATATATTACATTAAAACCTGAATTCGAAGCACGTCAAATCGAAGTATTCGGGAAAATGGCAGAGAAAGGCTATATTTATAAAGGCTTAAAACCAGTCTATTGGTCACCGTCTTCTGAATCTGCATTGGCAGAAGCGGAAATCGAGTATAAAGATGTTGAATCGTATTCAATTTATGTTGCATTCGGCATTAAAGACAGCAAAGGCGTAGTACCGGCAGATGCTAAATTTGTCATCTGGACAACAACGCCATGGACAATTCCAGCAAACTTAGGGATTTCAGTGAACCCTGAATTCACTTATGTTGTCGTTGAAACAAACGGCAGCAAATATATCGTAGCAAAAGATTTACTTGAAAAGTTATCAGCAACATTTGGTTGGGAAGATGTTCAAATCGTTCAGGAAGTACAAGGTGAACAGCTTGATATGATCGTTGCAGAACATCCTATTTACAAACGTGATTCATTAGTAATGGTTGGTGACCACGTAACTGCTGATGCTGGTACGGGTTGTGTACACACAGCGCCGGGACACGGTGAAGACGACTATCAGATCGGGAAACGCTATGGTCTTGACATTTTATCACCAGTAGATAACGGTGGCTGCTATACAAATGAAGCACCTGGTTTTGAAGAATTATTCTACGAAAAAGCAAATCCGGTTGTTATTGAAAAATTAAAAGAAGAAAATGCATTATTGCATGTTTCTAAATTTACACACTCATACCCGCATGACTGGCGTACGAAAAAACCGGTAATTTACCGTGCAACACCACAATGGTTTGCATCTGTTGAAATGTTCCGTGATGAATTATTAGATGCCGTAAAAGCGACAGAATTTACACCGGCATGGGGCGAAACTCGTCTTTACAATATGATCCGTGATCGCGGTGACTGGGTAATTTCTCGTCAGCGTGCATGGGGTGTGCCAATTCCGATTTTCTATGCGGAAGATGAAACACCGATCATCACACCAGAAACAATCGCACATATTTCAAAATTGTTCCGTGAACACGGTTCAAATATTTGGTTCCAGCGTGAAGCGAAAGACTTGCTTCCAGAAGGCTTTACACATGAAGGTAGCCCGAACGGCAAGTTTACTAAAGAGAACGACATTATGGACGTATGGTTCGACTCAGGATCATCTCACCAAGGTGTGCTTGTAGAGCGTGGACTGAAATATCCTGCTGACCTTTATCTTGAAGGATCTGACCAACACCGCGGCTGGTTCAACTCATCATTAATTACATCTGTTGCAATTAATGGCCATGCACCATATAAAGGTTTATTAACACATGGTTTCGTATTGGACGGTGAAGGACGCAAAATGTCTAAATCACTTGGCAACACGATTGACCCGATTAAAGTAATGAACCAATATGGTGCCGACATCATTCGTATGTGGGTAGCATCTGTCGACTATACAGGCGATGTTCGAATTTCAATGGATATGTTGAAGCAAGTTTCTGAAACATACCGTAAAGTGCGTAATACATTGCGCTTCCTGCACGGAAATGTGACTGACTTTAACGAAACAACTGACCGTGTAGCTTATGAAGAATTACGTGAAATGGATCAGTATATGTACATGCGCTTACAGGATGTTGTAAAAACAATCCGTGAAGCTTATGACCGTTATGACTTCTCAACTGTATACACAACTGTAAATAACTTTGTAGCTATCGAGCTTTCTTCATTCTACTTGGATATCGCAAAGGATGTTGTATATATCGAAGGAACAGATAATAAAGACCGTCGTGCAATGCAAACGGTTATGTATGATACATTAATGGCACTAGTAAAACTATTAACGCCAATTATTCCACATACGACTGAAGAGTTATGGAGCTACATCGAATTCGATGGTAAGCCACAATCTGTCCAATTAACAGATTTCCCTGAAGTAGTAGAACAGGCAAACTTTGCAGAACTACGTACGAAGTGGGTAAAAGTAATTGCAGTACGCAATGAAGTGTTAAAAGCATTGGAAGAAGCGCGTAATGCAAAAACAATCGGTAAATCACTGGAAGCAAAAATTTCGGTTTATGCAGATAGTGAAACAGTCGAGCTATTGAATGATGCAAACATCGATTTTGCACAGCTTTCAATTGTATCTCAATTCGTTATCGCAGGCAGTAAGGAAAATGCACCTGCAGAAGCGTTGGTACTTGATAAAACAGCGTTAGTTGTTGAAAAAGCTGATGGGGAAAAATGTGAGCGTTGCTGGACAATTTCAGAAACAGTAGGCGCAAGTGAAAATCACCCTACATTATGTAAACGTTGTGCAGATGTTGTAGAAAACTATTACGTATAAAAATCCGGAACGCTATTGCCATTTTGGCAATGGCGTTCCTTTATACCTTATTTATTTTTTGAAAAAATAAATTATTTAGGAGTTGTACATTTTGGAACGAATCGAACAGAAGCCATTAACTCCTGATACGTTTCTGCAGGGGGTAAAAGACTGTGTGCCGACATTGCTCGGCTATATTAGCATCGGTCTTGCATTTGGTGTTGTCGGAATTGCTTCAGGAATTTCGGTATTGGAAGTATTTTTACTTTCGGTACTTGTATATGCAGGATCCGCCCAGTTTATCTTTTGTGGCCTGTATTTAGCCGGTGCCCCTGTAACGGCGGTCATTGCTACCATTTTTATCGTCAATTTACGGCACTTGCTTATGTCTTTGACTATTGCCCCATATTTCACAAAGTATTCCACGCTGCGTAATATCGGGTTTGGGACATTGCTGACAGATGAAACATTTGGTGTTTCTGTCGTTAGTGCCGGAAAAGAAGGACGTCTTGGCGGGAAGTGGATGGACGGTTTAAACATTACAGCGTATACGACTTGGATTGCGGCATGCTCAATAGGCGGCATTATCGGGCAATGGCTGCCAGACCCGGAAAAGTGGGGACTGGACTATGCTTTGGTGGCAATGTTTGTCGCACTGCTTGTTCTGACACTTGCGAGCATTCCAAAAGAAAAATTAATGCATTACATAAAACTGATCCTCATTATGGTTATCAGCATGTACGGGATGCTTTACTTTATGCCCGGGCATTTAGCTGTCCTGTTATCAACCGTAATTGTTGCAACGATTGGGGTGGCATTGGAAAAATGACAACCTCGGTAGCGATGGTATTACTAATTTTAGGATGCGCCCTAGTAACGTGGATTCCTAGAATATTGCCGTTTATATTAGTGAAAAATATGAAGATGCCGAAAATCGTGCTGCGATGGCTTGCCTACATACCTGTTTGTATATTGTCTGCCCTTGTAATTGAAGGTTTCTTCGAAAAAGAAGAAGCGATCGTTACGGTTCATTGGCTTAATGTGATGGCGTTTATTCCTACGTTATTTATTGCTTTACTTACAAAAAGTTTATCGAAAACAGTCATTGCCGGAGTATTGACAATGGCAGGATTGCGATTATTTTTTGGTTGAAGGTTTAGAGGATTTTGAGCTTGTTTAGTTGAATGTGACTAAACAAGCTTTTTCATATGAAATGTAGTGGCCGCTCTTTTATTAGCTAATGTGGATTCGAATGTAGAAACTTGATCACCGAAAGTAGAATCTTTAGTATGAAAAGTAGATCTTTCACCTAAAAAGTATAAGCTGCTGCTTTTATTGTCACTTTTCACACATTAAAAATATCAGATGGTCTGATATTATGTTAAAATAGGTAAGATATATCGTAAACGGAGGATTTGCTGTGTATAAATATTACGGAATCGCAATAATTGCAGTCATTTTGGATCAATGGACAAAGTGGCTCATTGTTAAAAATATGGAATTAGGGGAACGCATCAGTGTATGGGATCCTTGGTTTGGCATTTTATCGCATCGTAACCGTGGTGCGGCATGGGGCATGTTGGAAGGACAAATGTGGTTGTTCTCAGTTGTTACAGTTGCTGTCATTATCGCCATTATTTATTTTAATCATACAGAAGCAAAAGGGAAGCCACTTTTTCATGTAAGCTTAATGCTGTTATTAGGTGGCGCGGTTGGTAACTTTATTGACCGATTATTCCGTGGAGAAGTAGTTGATTTTGTCGATGTTTATATACCGGTAATCAATTATCATTTCCCGATCTTCAATATAGCGGACGCAGCTTTGACAATTGCTGTTGTAATGCTTTTCATTACGATCATACTAGAAGAAAAAAAGGATAAGAAAAAGGTGAAATAATGACAGTAGTCACATTAACAATAGAAGAATTTGCAGGGGAACGTATCGATAAGGCACTTTCACAAATGGAAGAATCTTGGTCACGTTCGCAAATTAGTAACTGGCTGGATGAAGAACGTATTTTAGTAAACGGTGCAGCTGTAAAAGCAAAATATAAAGTGAAGCAAGGCGACGTTATTGAAGTAACGGTTCCGGAAGTAGAAGATTTGGAAATCATTCCAGAAGATTTAAATTTGGAAATCGTTTACGAAGATGCGGACGTTTTAGTTGTGAATAAACCGCGCGGAATGGTTGTTCACCCGGCACCAGGCCATGCAACCGGCACATTAGTAAATGGTTTAATGCATCATTGCAAAGACTTATCCGGCATTAACGGTGTGGCACGTCCAGGTATTGTACACCGTATTGATAAGGATACGTCCGGTTTATTAATGGTTGCAAAAAATGATGTTGCCCATGAAAGTCTTGTTAATCAGCTTGTTGAAAAATCGGTAACACGTAAGTATACGGCTTTAGTACATGGTCATATTGCGCATGAAAAAGGAACAATTGATGCTCCAATCGGCCGTGACCAGAAAGACCGTCAAAAGCAGGCAGTTGTCGATAAAGGCAAGCATGCGGTTACACATTTCCAAGTGATCGAGCGTTTCGGTGAGTTTACTTTAGTGGAGTGCCGTCTTGAAACAGGCCGTACACACCAAATTCGTGTGCATATGAACTATATCGGTTTCCCGTTAGCAGGAGATCCAAAATACGGTCCAAGAAAAACAATCGATTTCGGCGGCCAAGTATTACATGCTGGTGTATTAGGATTTATCCATCCTGTAACGAAAGAATATTTAGAGTTTGAATCACCGCTACCGGAAGATTTCAAACAATTAATAGAAGAATTACGCGGATAATTTTGAACAGCCGGCTCCTTATATAGGGGGCGGCTGTTTTTTAGTTAGGGAAGGTTTGTGGTCGGCTTTATTAGAACTATTGAAGAGGATATTAGAAAGTAGGTCGGCGATATTAGAAGATGAAGAGCTTTTATTAGAAAATGACTGGGAAGGGGTTCAATTTGGGGTGTAATTTCGGTATGTAGAGGCATTCACATAGCCTAAATTAGAACATTCGCAGTGGATATTAGAAGAAGTTGCGGCGATATTAGAAGATGTATGGCTTTTATTAGAAAACGGATGGAAATTGGTTCGAATTGAGACATTACCTTTTGCATGCAAAGGCTTTCGAGTAGCTTAAATTGATTTTATTAGAACATTTGAAGAGGATATTAGAAAATACTCAGTACATATTAGCACATTGGGGAGCTTTATTAGAAAATCACGCATACTTATTTGAACAATGCGCCAATATATTAGAAGATACAGCTTTTATTAGAAGATTTAAAAATATATTAGAACATACAGCACACTTATTAGAAAATCCCTACCAAGACCAAATATAAAATAATATTCAAACTTTTCTAACATTAAATTTTAGTTGTCTGACCTTCGCTAAGTTAGTTGACTTATTAAATAATCAAGCCTATACTGACAACAGTGGACTACAGAACTTGACGAGAGCAAGCAGGTAGTCACAGCAAATCAAATCAATCTGAATATTGTTCACCTTTAATGGCAGTCCAGAGAGGCTGAGAAGGGATAATGTGAAGCAACGGAATTTTTGTGCGCAAAAATACCCGTGTGCAGTTTTTCAACATGACTTTTCAAACCCTCTAGAACTTTCTAGAGGGTTTTTTGTTTGAAATTTACATTGATCATACCCAGTGAACATGGAAAAAACGAAAGGAGCAGCACCATGGAAAATTTTACAGTATTACTTGATGGCCCATCGATGAACCGTGCGATTACACGAATTGCACACGAAATTATTGAACGTAACAAAGGCATTGATGAAGTGATTTTAGTCGGGATTAAAACACGCGGTGCCTATTTGGCAAGACGGCTTGCGGAAAGAATCGAATCGATTGAAGGAAAAGCAATTCGCACAGGAGAGCTTGATATTACATTGTACCGAGATGATTTAACACCTAAGCACGAGCAGGCACAGGTTAAGCAAGTTGATATTGAGCACGAAGTAAAGGAACAGAAAGTTGTGCTGATTGATGATGTTCTTTATACAGGAAGAACAGTACGTGCAGCATTGGATGCCATTATGGACTTAGGGAGACCGGCGCAAATCCAGCTTGGGGTTCTCGTTGACCGGGGCCACCGTGAATTGCCGATACGTGCTGACTATGTAGGGAAAAATATCCCGACATCAAGCGCTGAACGCATTGTCGTCAATCTCGTAGAAACAGACAAAGAAGATATTGTAACAATTCATAAATTTGAGGAATAAGTGAATACAGGGAGAGAACATCATGACAAAAGCAGTATTGGATATTCATGAAAAACCTACAGTAGGGCAGCTGATTACATTTAGTTTCCAGCACATGTTTGCCATGTTCGGATCAACAATTTTAGTACCAAAATTAGTCGGGTTAAGCCCATCCATTGCACTTTTAACAAGCGGAATTGCGACAATTATCTTTTTGATCATTACACAGTTTAAAGTACCGGCTTACTTAGGTTCATCATTTGCCTTTATCTCTCCGATTATATTGGTAGCAGGCTTATCGGAAGCAGGTGTTGCAATCAACCCTGGAAATGCAATGATCGGAGCAATGATGGTCGGTGTTGTATACGCAATCGTAGCATTATTAATCTGGAAAACAGGCTACAAATGGCTGATGAATATTTTACCGCCGATTGTCGTTGCACCAGTAATTATCGTTATCGGATTAGGGTTATCTGGCACGGCAGTCGATATGGCGATGAATGTAGACGGCGAATATAGCGGCCTTCACTTCTCGGCGGCATTGGTAACGTTAGCTACTGCGATTATTTTCACAGTATTCTTTAAAAACATTTTAAGTGCAATGCCAATTTTAATGGGGATTATCGTTGGTTATATTTATTCGGTCATCATCGGAATCGTTGACTTCACAGCTGTCAAAAATGCAAAGTTCTTCGCATTGCCGGACTTTTTAATCCCTGGTGTACACTATGACTTCCAACTTACCGGCGCAATTTTTATCGGAATGGTGCCGATTGTCATTGTGACGATTTCAGAACATATCGGCCACCAGCTAGTATTAGGGAAAGTTGTAAACCGCAACTTCATTAAAGAGCCGGGCTTACATCGTTCGCTGTTAGGTGATGGCCTTGGAACATTTGCTTCAGCACTGATCGGCGGTCCGCCAAAAACAACATACGGCGAAAACATCGGGGTTCTTGCTATCACACGTGTATATTCAGTGTATGTAATTTTAGGAGCAGCAGTTGTGGCCATTGTAGTATCATTTTCGGGTCAGCTGATGGCACTGATTGAAACAATCCCGACAGCAGTACTTGGCGGTATTTCAATCCTGTTATTCGGGATTATTGCAGCAAGTGGTTTACGTATGTTAGTGGAGAGCAAAGTAGACTTCGGAAATAACCGTAACATGGTCATTGCATCCGTAATATTAGTAGTCGGAATTGGCGGGGCGGCAATGCGCTTTACGGAAAGCTTTGCGATTGAAGGAATGGCATTAGCGTCGATTATCGGTGTCATCTTGAACCTGGTATTGCCAGGTCGTGAAGTAACAGAAAAAGATATTTACGAAACAGAAGAATAAAAGAAATACCTTTTAAAGATTGTCCAGAGAGGCAAGGAAGGGTATGACATGCATGAAAGGATCATTTTTAGAATGATACCTTACCTTGTCACACCTTCCAAGCCTCGCTAATGATGATAGCGAGGCTTATTTATGACGAGATATTGTATATTTAAACAAAAAGTAGATTAAATATTCATAATGTAATAAAATAATATCAAGCTAGCATTTGCGCCGGGGCGTAATTGATATAAGCGGAGGCACTCACATGAAAAATTTATTATCGATGGAACATTTGTCAAATGAAGAAATAATGATGATTTTAAATCGAGCACAGCATTTCGAAAATGGGGAAAACCCTGTGTTACAACGCGAATTTCATGTAGCAAACCTTTTCTTTGAGCCAAGTACACGTACAAAAACGAGCTTTGAAATGGCGGAGCGTCGACTAGGATGTACTGTTATACCGTTTGATGCCGAGTTTTCCAGCACGACAAAGGGAGAAACGCTGTACGATACAGTCAAAACATTGGAAATGATCGGAATCGATGCTGTCGTTATTCGAGATAAGGAAGATGAATATTACAACGAGCTTCTAGAAGGCATCGGGTGTGCGGTCATTAATGCAGGTGATGGCGCTGGCCAACATCCTTCCCAGTCATTGCTGGATTTATATACGATCCAAAAAGAGTTCGGTCGATTTGAAGACTTGAATATTACGATCGTCGGTGATATTTCACATAGCCGTGTCGCAAAATCAAATGCGACAGCACTTACTCGATTAGGGGCAAATGTTCGATTCCTTTGTCCGCCGGCATGGGCAGGCAATTTTGAAGCGGCACATAGCTGGGATGAAGTGCTAGAAGACAGCGATGTCATTATGCTGCTGCGAATCCAGCATGAACGTCACTCCGTAAGTAAAAACTTTTCAAAAGAAAGCTACCATGAAGAGTATGGTTTAACGATTGAACGTGAACAGCGGATGAAAGAGAGGGCCATCATTATGCACCCGGCACCGGTAAACCGCGATGTGGAAATTGCGGATGCCCTTGTAGAATGCAGTCGTTCCCGCATTTTCGAACAAGTGCGAAACGGTGTATTTACACGAATGGCCATTTTAGAAACGATTTTGAAAGGAAGAGATCAAAATGACAACAGTTATACAAAATGTGAAGCTACTCAATGAGGAAGGCGAATTAGTAGTTTCTACTATTGTAATAGAAAACGGCAAAATCGCTTCAATTAATGGAGACATTCCAGCTGGCGCTACGGTGATTGACGGGAATGGCCATTTCGCATCACCCGGTTTTGTCGATGTACATACCCATTTACGTGAGCCTGGCTTTGAACATAAAGAAACGATTGCAACAGGTTCTGCATCTGCAGCAAAAGGCGGTTTCACAACAATTTGTGCGATGCCAAATACAAAGCCGGTACCGGATTCAGTAGAAAATATGCAGCTCATTAACGGATTGATCAAAGAAAGTGCAGTAATCCGCGTTTTACCATATGGCTCATTAACGAAAGATATTTCCGGAGAAGTCCGCACGAATATGCAAGAGTTAAAAGAACAGGGGGCAGTCGCTTTCTCGGATGACGGCATCGGTATTCAGCTAGCGTCGACCATGTATGAGCAAATGCAGCAGGCAGCAAAGCTCGATGCGGTTGTCGTAGCACACTGTGAAGATAATTCACTTATTTACGATGGGGTTATGCATGAAGGAAAGCGAAATAAAGAACTTGGTTTACCAGGGATTCCTTCAATTTGCGAGTCCGTACAGATTGCTCGAGATGTACTGCTGGCTGAAGCGGCTGGTGCACGATACCATGTATGTCATGTATCGACGAAAGAATCCGTACGCGCTGTAAGGGATGCAAAAGCAGCAGGAATTAAAGTGACAGCGGAAGTTTGTCCACACCATCTATTGTTAGAAGAAATGGATATATCATCTGATGATGCTAACTGGAAGATGAACCCGCCATTACGTGCTGCAGACGATAAAGATTCACTGCATGCAGCACTGCTTGACGGTACGATCGACTGTATCGCAACAGACCATGCACCGCATACAGCAGAAGAAAAATGCTGCGGTATGGTTGGGGCACCATTCGGTATTGTTGGTTTTGAGACAGCATTCCCGTTATTGTATACAAATTTTGTAGAGACAGGGAAATGGAAATTGAAGCAATTAGTCGACTGGATGAGTGTAAAGGCAGCCCAAATTTTCGATCTTCCATACGGAACATTGGAAGTAGGCGCTTCAGCGGATCTTGTACTAATCGATTTGGATAAAGAACAGACAATTGATGCAGAAGGGTTTGTCTCAAAAGGACGTAACACACCATTTAACGGATGGACTGCAAAAGGATGGCCGGTAGTAACGATGTTTGAAGGCAATATTGTATATCAGGAGGCAGAATAATGAAGAAGCGTTTACTAATCTTAGAAGATGGCACTGTATTTACAGGTACTGCATTTGGAAGCGACAAAGCGAGTCAAGGAGAAGTTGTATTTACTACAGGGATGACAGGCTACCAGGAAACTATTTCAGACCCATCATTTTACGGGCAAATTGTTACATTAACATACCCGTTAGTCGGAAATTACGGCATTAACCGTGATGACTTTGAAGCAATTACTCCTGCAATCCGCGGTTTTGTCGTACGTGAATTGGCAGAGCAGCCATCAAACTGGCGCTCGGATATGTCTTTAGGGGATTACTTGGCAACACAAGATATCCCTGGCATAGAAGGAATCGATACAAGAAAATTAACGCGCATTATTCGTGCAAAAGGAGCTGTACGAGCGATTTTAACTGAAGCGAATGCCGAAGTGGATATCGCAAAGATCGTAGCTCAATTACAGGAGACACCTTATATTACACACCATGTGCGCGAAGTATCGCCAAAAGCGGCATACCCGTCACCAGGACGCGGAAAACGTGTCGTGCTGATCGACTTCGGAATGAAGCACGGTATTTTACGCGAATTAAACAAGCGTGACTGTGATGTACTGGTCGTACCTTATAACACGACAGCCGAGCAAATTTTAGCAATGCATCCGGATGGCATCATGCTTTCGAACGGTCCAGGAAACCCGGAAGATGTAACAGAAGGAATCGAAACAATTAAAGGACTAATCGGAAAAGTGCCAATCTTCGGTATTTGTTTAGGGCATCAACTGTTTTCACTAGCTTGTGGCGCAAAATCGTTTAAACTGCCATTCGGTCACCGAGGCGGAAATCATCCGGTTAAAAACCTTCGTACTGGTCGCACGGATTTAACGAGCCAAAACCATGGCTATGCAATCGATATTGAATCATTAAAGGATACAGATCTAGAGTTAACACATGTCGCTTTAAATGATGGTACTTGTGAAGGGGTTCGCCATAAGAATTATCCGATTTTCACTGTGCAGTATCACCCGGAAGCATCACCAGGTCCTGAAGATTCAAACTACCTATTTGACGAATTTATCGAAATGATGAAAATCGAAGCAGCAAAGGAGAACCAATATGCCTAAACGTACAGATATAAATACAATTTTAGTAATCGGCTCAGGTCCGATCGTAATCGGTCAAGCAGCAGAGTTTGACTATGCAGGGACACAAGCATGTCTATCGTTAAAAGAAGAGGGCTATAAAGTAATTTTAATCAACTCGAACCCGGCGACAATTATGACGGATACTGAGATCGCAGACAAAGTATATATCGAGCCAATCAGCCTTGAATTTGTATCGCGAATTTTACGGAAAGAGCGTCCGGATGCAATTCTTTCTACATTAGGTGGTCAAACAGGGTTAAATATGGCAATCGAGCTTGATGAGTCTGGAATTTTAGATGAACTAGGAATTGAAATTCTTGGTACAAAATTGGATGCGATTCATAAAGCTGAAGACCGTGATTTATTCCGAAACTTAATGTATGAACTTGGTGCACCGGTTCCAGAGTCTGATATTATCCATAACATGGAAGAAGCGAAAGCGTTCGTTGCGAAAATCGGTTATCCGGTAATCGTCCGTCCGGCATTCACACTTGGCGGAACAGGCGGCGGAATTTGCTACAACGATCAGGACTTACAGGAAATTGTAACGTCTGGTTTAAAATACTCGCCTGTAACGCAATGTTTACTGGAAAAATCAATCGCAGGCTTTAAAGAGATTGAATATGAAGTAATGCGTGATGCGGCAGATAATGCGATCGTTGTATGTAACATGGAAAACTTTGACCCGGTCGGTATCCATACAGGTGACTCAATTGTCGTGGCGCCAACACAAACTTTATCAGACCGTGAAAACCAAATGCTGCGTAACATTTCACTTGATATTATTCGCGCATTAAAAATCGAAGGTGGCTGTAACGTACAGCTTGCATTAGATCCATACTCATTCCAGTACTATGTAATTGAAGTAAACCCTCGTGTATCACGATCATCTGCGTTAGCATCAAAAGCGACAGGATACCCGATCGCGAAGCTTGCAGCAAAAATCGCTGTAGGACTTACATTGGATGAGATTAAAAATCCTGTTACAGGTTCAACATTCGCGTGCTTCGAGCCGGCACTTGACTACATTGTGGCAAAAATTCCACGTTGGCCATTTGATAAATTTGAATCGGCAAAACGTAACCTTGGTACACAAATGAAGGCGACTGGGGAAGTTATGGCACTTGGTCGTACATTTGAAGAAGCGATTTTAAAGGCTGTCCGTTCATTGGAAACTGGCCATGTGCATATTGAAATGAAACATGCAGATGAATTAACAGATACATGGATTGAAAAGCGTATTAAAAAAGCAGGGGATGAGCGTCTATTCTTTATAGGTGAAGCAATACGACGTGGTGTTACTGTGGAAAAAATCCATGAATGGTCTGCAATTGACATGTTCTTCTTAACAAAGCTGAAAAAAATTGTAGATATGGAAACAACATTGGCAGAGAACAAAGGCAATCAGGAAGTTTTACGCACAGCGAAACGTTTAGGCTTTGCAGATAAAAAAATTGCACAGCTATGGGAAATGGAAGAGCAAGCGGTTTATGATTTCCGTAAAGAGCATGGCATTATTCCAGTATATAAAATGGTTGATACATGTGCGGCCGAATTCGAATCGAATACACCATACTTCTACGGTACTTACGAGGAAGAAAATGAATCGATCCGAACTGACAAACCTTCAGTTGTAGTACTCGGCTCAGGTCCGATCCGTATCGGTCAAGGCGTAGAGTTCGACTATGCAACAGTTCACTCTGTATGGGCAATTCAAGAAGCGGGCTATGAAGCGATCATCATTAACTCAAATCCAGAAACAGTTTCGACGGACTTCTCGATTTCGGATAAATTATACTTCGAGCCGTTAACAATTGAAGATGTGATGCACATTATTGATCTGGAACAGCCAATCGGCGTAGTCGTACAGTTCGGCGGGCAAACAGCGATCAATTTAGCGGATAAGCTTGAAGCGAATGGTGTGAAAATTTTAGGGACGACACTTGAAGATATTGACCGTGCTGAAAACCGTAACAAGTTCGAAACGGCATTACAAGAACTGAAAATTCCGCAACCTCCTGGCGATACAGCAACATCAGCAGAAGGTGCGATGAAAATTGCAGAAGGTTTAGGCTTCCCTGTATTAGTTCGCCCGTCATATGTACTAGGCGGCCGTGCAATGGAAATTGTTTATAACATGGAAGAGCTTGCTCACTATATGACAAACGCGGTTGAAGCATCACCGGATCACCCTGTATTAGTAGACCGTTACTTAACGGGACAGGAAATTGAAGTCGATGCAATTTGCGACGGTGAGAATGTATTAATTCCAGGAATTATGGAACATGTTGAACGAGCAGGTGTGCACTCAGGTGACTCAATCAGTGTATATCCACCACAAAAGTTAACAGATGCTCAGAAAGAAATATTAGTAGACTATACGACTCGCCTGGCAAAAGGCCTTGGTATTGTCGGCTTAATGAATATCCAATATGTAATGAGTGAAGGTGAAATTTACGTCATCGAAGTAAATCCTCGCTCAAGTCGTACTGTACCGTTTTTAAGTAAAATTACAAACATCCCAATGGCAAATATCGCAACAAAAGCGATTCTTGGTCAATCGATTATTGAACAAGGCTATCCAACAGGACTGGCACAAGAACAGAAAGGCGTATTCGTAAAAGTACCGGTATTCTCATTCGCAAAATTACGCCGTGTCGACATTACATTAGGACCTGAAATGAAATCAACAGGGGAAGTAATGGGGAAAGACGCTACTTACGAAAAAGCATTATATAAAGGTTTCGTAGCAGCAGGAATGGAAATTAAAACACATGGTACAATCCTGTTCACTGTATCGGATAAAGATAAAGAGGAAGCAATCAGTCTGGCGAAACGCTTCTCGACAGTCGGCTACCGTATCGTAGCGACAGAAGGTACAGCAAAAACATTTGAAGAAAAGGGTATTAAAACTGACGTCGTAGAGAAAATCGGCGGTAAAGGGAAGACATTGATCGATATGATTCAAAATGGTGAAGCCCAATTAGTTGTCAATACATTAACAAAAGGGAAACAGCCTGCACGTGATGGTTTCCGTATTCGTCGAGAATCCGTTGAAAACGGTGTACCATGCCTAACTTCATTAGATACAGCAGAAGCAATGCTGCGCGTAATCGAATCAATGACATTTACAGCAGAAGAAATGCCGAAAGCGGAGGTAGTACACTAAAATGATTCGTCAAGAGAAAATGACAGTTGTAGCGCAAAAGCAAATTGCGACGAACATTTTCGAATTGACACTACAAGGACAACTGGTTCAGGACATGACGCCTGGCCAGTTTGTTCATGTAAAGGTGTCAAATACATTCGAACCTTTGTTACGTCGACCAATCAGTATTGCCAATGTAGATAAAGAAAAAAATGAATTTACGATGATTTACCGTGCTGAAGGCCGTGGCACGAAATTTCTGGCAACAAACCGGGAAAATGAAATCGTGGATGTGTTAGGTCCGTTAGGGAACGGGTTTCCTGTTGAAGCGGCAAAGCCCGGCCAGACGGCGCTTTTAGTAGGAGGGGGAATTGGTGTCCCGCCACTCCATGAATTAGCGAAACAACTGAATGCGCGCGGCGTGAAAACGATCCATGTTCTAGGTTTCCAATCAGAGGATGTATGCTTCTACGAGGAACAGTTCACTGCATTAGGCGATACTTACTATGCAACAGTAGACGGCACGAAGGGAACGAAAGGGTTTGTTACAACAGTATTTGATGAAGTGAAGCCTGAGTTCGATCTGTTTTATTCATGTGGTCCATTGCCGATGCTTCGTGCTTTAGAAGGCTATTACCCTGAAAAAGAAGGGTACTTATCCTTTGAGGAACGAATGGGCTGCGGAATCGGTGCGTGCTTTGCATGTGTATGCGATACGACAGAAGGTTATGGAAAAGACTATGTAAAAGTGTGCTCAGACGGGCCAGTATTCCCGAAAGGAGTTGTGGCATTATGAGCCGATTAAACTTACAATTGCCAGGTTTGGACTTGAAAAATCCAATTATGCCCGCGTCAGGCTGCTTTGGCTTTGGACGCGAATATGCCCAGCTTTATGATTTATCAAAGCTAGGTGCTATCATGATTAAAGCAACAACAGTGGAAACGCGTAAAGGAAATCCGACACCGCGTGTAGCCGAAACATCAGCAGGCATGTTAAATGCGATCGGCCTGCAAAATCCAGGGATTGAAAAGGTAATGGGTGAAGAGCTGAAGTTTTTGGAAAGCTATGATGTCCCGGTTATTGCCAATGTTGCCGGCACGGAAGTTGCGGATTATGTGGAAGTAGCAGACCGTATTTCAAAGGCCTCTAACATAAAGGCGTTAGAATTAAATATTTCTTGTCCGAATGTAAAATGCGGCGGGATTCAATTCGGGACAGATCCGGAAACAGCTAGACAGTTAACTGCTGCTGTAAAGGCAGTTTCAAGTGTACCTGTATATGTGAAACTATCTCCGAACGTGACAAATATTGTAGACATTGCCAAAGCGGTGGAAGCAGGCGGAGCGGACGGTATAACGATGATTAATACACTTGTGGGTATGCGTTTGGACGAGCGTACAGGGAAACCTGTCATTGCAAACGGGACAGGCGGCTTATCAGGTCCTGCCATTAAACCGGTAGCTATCCGTATGGTGTATGACGTTTATAAAGCTGTGAATATTCCGATTATCGGCATGGGTGGAGTGACTTGTGCACAGGATGTGATCGATTTTATGTCTGCAGGTGCATCAGCTGTGGCAGTAGGGACAGCAAACTTTGTGGATCATTTCGTATGTCCGACAATCATCGAGGAATTACCGGTCTTGCTTGATACATTAAATGTGAAGCATATTTCAGAAATTATCGGAAGGAGCCACCGTTAATATGAATACAAAACCAATTATTGCTTTAGATTTTCCTGGTGAGAAAGAAGTTATGGGTTTTTTAGAACAATTTGAAGAAAAACTTTTCGTTAAAATCGGGATGGAACTGTATATGCAGGAAGGCCCAACTATTGTCCGAAAAGTAAAAGAACAAGGACATGATATATTTTTAGACTTAAAGCTTCATGATATCCCGAACACAGTGAAATCAGCAATGAAGGGCTTAGCAGGGCTAGGTGTGGATTTAGTGAATGTTCATGCAGCAGGTGGACGGATGATGATGGAAAGTGCATTGGAAGGCTTGGAGTCGGGTACACCAGCAGGAGCTAAAAGAGCGGCGTTAATTGCCGTTACACAACTGACTTCTACGACTGAACAGCGAATGCATGATGAGCAAAAAATTGCCCTATCTTTGAAAGAATCCGTCTTACATTATGCACAGCTGACAAAACAAGCAGGTCTTCACGGTGTTGTCTGTTCTGTTCATGAGGCACAGGCTATTCGTGAAGCATGCGGAGATGACTTTTTACGGGTAACACCGGGAATCCGTATGCTGGGTGGGGAGGCACATGATCAACAGCGTATTGCAACCCCTGATGGTGCTCAAAAAGACGGCTCATCACTTATTGTTGTAGGACGTGCCATTACAGGTGCCGTCAATCCGGTGAAAGCATATCAAGAAGTTTGTAACTTATGGGAGGCTAATTAAAATGTCATTACAAAACGAAATTGCACACGCAATGCTAAAAGTAGGAGCGGTGGAATTGAATCCGACCGATTTATTTACATGGGCTTCAGGAATTCAGTCACCAATTTACTGCGATACACGTTTAACTATTTCGGATCCAGTTATTCGCAAGCAGCTTGCCAATGGACTTTCCTCATTAATTAAAGATCATTTTTCTGACTGTGAAGTAGTGGCGGGTACTGCAACTGCGGGGATTCCTCATGCAGCATGGGTAGCGGATATTATGCAATTGCCGATGGTTTATGTGCGTTCAAAAGCAAAAGAGCACGGCCGCGGAAATCAAATTGAAGGAAAATATGCAAAAGGTCAAAAAGTCGTTGTAATCGAGGATATCATTTCAACAGGAGGTTCTTCCATTACTGCTGTTGAAGCATTACGCAATGCAGGTTGTGAAGTGTTAGGGGTCGTATGTGTGTATACATATAATTTGCCTAAAGCGGATCAGGCGTTTGATGAAGCTGGCGTGAAATTTGTTTCATTAACAAATTTTGATTACTTAATCGATGCAGCAAAAGAGGCATCAGCCATTCAGGAAAAGGACATTCCTTTCTTAAAAAATTGGCATCAAGATTTAAAAACAGGTAAACTGAAATAAAAAAATATTAAAAATATTCAAAAACGTGTGAAGTTATTAAAAATATACTTTACACGTTTTTGTTATAGTTATATAATTCCATTATGTGAAATATCAGTTTTTTTAATAATGAAGTTTAATGAAATGCTTTTTTATTAAACAAAGCCTAAAAGTAATTCTCGTTGTTTTATGTTGGAAAAGCGATAAATTTAATCATTAAACGTTAATTTTTAAAATAAATTATCGGAAAATTTAAACTTAAAAGAATAGTTTGCTATTGATAAATTTAAAATGTTAAATTAGAATAGTTAGAAAGTTTAATAATTGACATGTAAATATGTTTTATGGATAATTTACAATGTAATACAAAAATTAACAAATAATTAATATTTTAAAAAGACTGAGTATTAGCAAGGTTTAAATTTTTTTGATAAGGGTATTTTATTCTATTTGGAAAAATTTAATTATAGAACGAGTTTAGCAGAGTCGAAGGTATGTTTAAGGAGAAAGGAGCGGTTATATAGTGTCTACGAATGAATTATTAGAAATCCGAAATTTACGTACGAGTTTCCGAATTAAAGATACATACTACCCAGCTGTAGACAATGTTTCGTTAACGCTTCGCAAAAATGAGATTTTAGCAATTGTTGGTGAATCAGGTTGTGGGAAAAGTACTTTGGCAACATCAGTGGTTGGGTTGCACAATTCTGTTACTACAAAAGTTGAAGGGGAAATTCTTTACAACAATCAAAACTTAGTTAAATTGACAGATGAACAGTTTAATAAGTTAAGAGGAAATGACATCGGTTTCATTTTCCAAGATCCACTTTCTGCATTAAACCCATTAATGCGTATCGGTGAGCAAATTGAGGAAGGGTTAATTTATCATACAAAATTAACTAAAGAACAACGTGAAAAACGTGTTATTGAATTATTGGATCAAGTAGGGATTGCGAATATGCAACGTGTTGCAAGTCAATTCCCGCATCAGTTATCTGGTGGTATGCGTCAGCGTGTCATGATCGCCATCGCATTATCAGGAAAGCCTGCAATCATTATTGCGGATGAACCGACAACAGCGCTTGATGTAACAATCCAAGCGCAAATTTTAGACTTATTAAAGTCACTACAAGATGAAATTCAATCAGGCATTATTTTAATTACACATGACTTAGGGGTTGTTGCTGAAGTAGCGGACCGAGTAGCTGTAATGTATGCCGGAGAAGTAATAGAGGAAGCACCTGTTGTGGAATTATTCAGAAACCCGAAGCACCCGTATACAAGGTCTTTACTGAAATCAATTCCTCAAACAAACAGTGAGAATGAAAAATTAGAAATAATTCAAGGGATGGTTCCTTCTTTAATGAAGTTACCACGCCAAGGTTGCCGTTTCTCATCACGTATCCCTTGGATTCCGCAATCAGCACATGAAGCAAATCCACAGCTTCATGAAGTTGCTCCTGGCCACCTTGTACGCTGTACATGTTGGAAAGATTTCCATTTTGAGGATGAGGAAGGGAGCGTAAATCAATGAGTTTCATGCAAGTAGAAGATTTAAAAGTTCACTATCCGATCCGAGGTGGATTTTTTAACACAGTAGTTGACCATGTTTACGCAGTAGATGGTGTAACGATGGAATTTGACCGAGGGAAAACTTACGGTCTTGTAGGGGAATCGGGCTCAGGTAAATCGACTACAGGTAAAGCAATTATCGGGTTGGAAAAAATTACATCAGGCCGTATTCTTTATGAAGGTGAAGATGTAACAAATGCACGCCGTAAACGTGATTCAGCCTATAACCGAGATATCCAGATGATATTCCAGGATTCACATTCCAGTATGAACCCGCGTAAACGTGTATTAGATATTTTAGCAGAGCCAATTCGTAATTTCCTGAAGTTGTCTCCGCAAGAAGAGCGCAAACGTATTAATGAGCTACTGGCAATTGTAGGGATGTCAGAGGACGTACTACTTAAATATCCGCACGAATTTTCTGGTGGACAAAAGCAACGTTTAGGGATTGCCCGTGCTGTTGCATGTAACCCAAAAATGATTATTGCTGATGAGCCCGTTTCGGCACTTGATTTATCCGTACAGGCACAAGTTTTAAACTTTATGAAGGATATTCAGGAACAATATGGAATTAGTTATTTATTCATCTCTCACGATTTAGGTGTTGTTCGCCATATGTGTGACCACATTTCTATTATGTATAAAGGTAGATTCGTAGAAACAGGTAAGCGTGAAGATATTTACACAAATCCGCAGCATATTTATACAAATCGTCTGCTTTCTGCAATTCCTGATATTGAGCCTGAAACTCGAATTGAACGTAAGCTTGAACGTCAGCAAGTTGAAGCAGCATATCGCCAGGAACAACATAAATATTACGATAAGGATGGAAAAGTATATCCTTTAAAATCGATTTCAGACTCACATAGAGTAGCAATGTCTGAAGATGAAAAGGAGCGTGTATAGTATGTGGAAAACGATAGTTCGCCGTGTATTAATAATGATTCCGCAGCTATTTATTTTAAGTCTCCTAATTTTCATATTAGCGAAACAAATGCCAGGGGATCCATTTACCGGATTAATTACTCCTGAAACAGATCCGAATGTTATTGAAGAATTACGTGTTAAAGCAGGTTTTTATGATCCATGGTATGTACAGTACTATAACTGGATAACAAATGCAGCACAAGGTGACTTCGGTCAAAGTTATACATTTAAAAAGCCGGTTGCAGATATTATTGGGGATCGTGCTATGAACACATTATTACTTTCATTGCTTAGTGTAATTTTCCTTTATGTGCTGGCAATTCCTCTAGGAGTACTGGCTGGACGTTACCACGATTCATTTTTAGATAAGTCTATTGTACTTTACAGCTTTATCTCTTATGCAATACCTGCATTCGTACTGTATTTAATTTTCGTATTCATTTTCGGTTACCGACTAATGTGGTTCCCGACAAGTGGTACGGTGGAAATAGGGGTAGATCCAGGAACCTGGAGTTATTATTGGAGTAAATTCTACCATTTATTGTTACCTGCAGCCAGCTATGCACTGCTAGGTACGACGGGTGTCATTCAATATTTACGTTCGGAAATTATTGATGCAAAAACAATGGATTATGTTAAAACAGCACGCAGTAAAGGGATACCGATGAAGAAAGTATATTCACGTCATATCTTCCGTAACTCTTTGTTACCGATTGCAGCGTTCTTAGGATTCACGATTACCGGTTTACTCGGTGGATCGATTTTCATTGAAACTGTATTCGCTTATCCGGGAATGGGTAAATTGTTTGTCGAGTCCATTTCAAGTCGTGACTACAGTGTAATAACGGCATTAGTAATGTTATACGGCTTCTTAGCATTATTAGGTAGTCTATTATCCGATATTATCTTAAGTATAGTGGATCCGCGAATTCGCATAGACTAATCAATCAATTAATAATGACTAAGGAGAGGTGATTTTAATCATGGAAAACAAAAATGAACAGACAGTAGAAAAATTAGAATCTCAAAGCTCTCCACCAACTGGTATTCAAGTAATATGGCGAGAGTTTAAAAAAGATAAATTAGCAATGTTCTCATTAATAGGAAGTATTCTGCTAATGATTGCGATTATGATTATGGCATTCTTCACTATTGATCAGACTGAAGTAATGAAAATTCAATTATTGGAGCGCTTCACTGAACCTGGTGTCCGAGGTTATCTCCTTGGCGCCGACGAAGCCGGACGGGATATGTTTGGGCAGCTGATCATTGGCGCTAAAAACTCAATCTTGATTGCAATTGCTATTACAATTATTGCAAATGTAGTAGGTATCGGTCTTGGTATTATTATGGGATATTACGGTGGTTTCATCGATAATTTCTTCATGCGTATTATTGATTTCTTTATCACTCTACCAACTACTATGATCATCATCGTAGTCGTAACAATCATTCCATCATACGGAATATTGGATTTAATCTTAATTATTGCAGCATTTCAGTGGATGTCGACGGCCAGACTTGTGCGATCAAAAGCACTTTCTGAAGCACGACGCGATTACATTAGTGCCTCTAAAACAATGGGTACAAGTGATTTCGCGATCATGTTTAAAGGATTATTGCCAAACTTAAGCTCGCTCTTAATTGTCGAAGTGACATTAAGCTTTGCGGGAAATGTAGGGATCGAAACAGGTCTTTCGTTCTTAGGTTTCGGTTTACCACCGTCAACACCAAGTTTAGGAACTTTAGTAAGTTATGCTATGAACCCGATAATTTTATCGAGTAAATGGTGGGTATGGTTGCCTGCATCAATATTAATCTTAGTAATGATGCTTGGTATAAATTACGTTGGTCAAGCGTTACGACGCTCTGCTGACGCAAAACAACGTTTAGGATAATAAGGGAGGAAAAACAGATGAAGAAAAAGAAAGGTTTAATGCTGTCATCAGTATTTGCTACGGCACTAGTATTAGCAGCTTGTGGAGGCGATGACGAAACAACAACTGAAAAACCAGCTGAAAATACAGATGGTACAAAGACAGAAGAAAACACAAATGACGGCGGTTCTACTGCAGAATCTCCAACATTACCATCTGACGTTACAAATGATGGAGATGTAATCGAAGGCGGTACATTACAATTCGCTTTAGTAACAGATTCTCCTTTCCAAGGTGTATTCTCGTATGAATTATATGAAGACGGTTATGATTCAGACATTTTAGATTTCATGACAAACTCAATTTTCGAAACAGATGGTGACTTCCTTGTAACGGATGAAGGGATTGCGAAGTTAGATGTAGATGCAGATAACAACAAAGTAACAATCACTATCCAACCTGATGAAGTGAAATGGTCTGATGGTACGCCAATGACTGTTGAAGATATCATTTATGCATATGAAATTATCGGTCACCCTGACTATACAGGTATCCGTTATGATGATGATTTCAAAAACATTATCGGTGCTGCTGAATATAAAGCAGGTACTGCAGATACAATCTCTGGTATTAAAAAGATCGATGACAAAACAGTTGAAATTTCAATGACTAAAGTTTCTCCGGCTATCTACTCTTTAGGTGACGGCTTATGGGGTTATGCAGCGCCGAAACATGTGCTGAAGGATATTCCTGTTAAGGACTTAATCTCTTCAGATGCGGTACGTAAATCTCCTGTAACTTTAGGACCATTTAAATTAGATAAATTAGTTGACGGTGAATCTGTTCAGTTCGTAGCGAACGAGCACTACTGGAAAGGTAAACCGAAGTTAGACAAAGTAGTATTACAAGTAGTACCTTCATCTTCTATCGGTGAAGCATTACGTACAGGTAAATATGATATGGCATCTGCATATCCGACAAACCAGTATGATGGCGTTAAAGATCTTGAAAACTTAACAGTATTAGCTCGTCCGGAGTTAGCATACTCTTACCTTGGCTTCAAGCTTGGTAAATGGGATGCAACTGCAAGTGTAAACATTACAGATGAAAACGCAAAAATGAATGATGCTAATTTACGTAAGGCAATCGCTTACGCAATGGATATCGAGCAAGTTGGTGAGCGTTTCTACCAAGGTTTACGTTCACGTGCAACTTCATTAATTCCGCCAGCGTTCGCTTCATTCCATGACAATTCTTTAGAAGGATTCAACTATGATCCGGAAAAAGCAAAAGCATTATTAGATGAAGCTGGATACAAAGATGTTGACGGCGACGGAATCCGTGAAGATAAAAACGGTGAAAAATTCGAAATCCGTATGGCAGGTATGTCAGGTTCTGATACTGACGAAGCAATCGTTGAATATTACCGTCAAAACTGGAAAGATGTTGGTTTAGATGTACAGTTAACAACTGGCCGTTTAATCGAGTTCAACAGCTTCTACGACAAAGTAAAAGCGGATGATCCAGAAATCGATATGTTCATGGCTGCATGGGGTACTGGTACAAACCCATCTCCACTTGGTTTATACGGTGAAGGAGCTTCATTCAACTATAGCCGTTTCGTAACACCGGAATTACAAACATTATTAGCTGATATCGACTCTAAAGAAGCGGTTGACGCAGAATACCGTGCTGATGCATTCCGTAAGTGGGAAGAGTACATGTTCGAACAAGCAACAACAGTTCCAACATACTTCCGTACAGAAATCATTCCAGTTAACAAACGTGTGAAAAACTACAATGTTGACTATGGAAATGCAACTGAATTACATGAAATTGAATTAACAGCTGACGCACCAATTAAATAATTATTAACAAAAAAGCCGCTTAGAAATTTTCTAAGCGGTTTTTTCAATGTTTATTTTTTCAATTGCATCACAATCGCTTCATCCGGTGTTACATAAAGCGTTTTTTGTTCAAAATAAATGACAAATCCTGGTTTTGCACCATTCGGTTTTTTCACATGGCGAATTTCCGTATAGTCGACCGGAACCGATGAAGAGTCGCGGGCTTTGGAAAAATAAGCACATAATACGGCGGCTTCCGTTAATGTCTGCTCATCCGGGTTTTCCGAATGGATGACAACATGCGAGCCCGGAATATCTTTCGTATGTAGCCATACTTCGTTGCGTTTTCCAATTTTGAATGTCAAATAATCATTTTGTTTATTGTTTTTGCCGACCGAAATTGAAATACCTGAAGTAGATACAAATTTTTCAGGTTCGGGTTTTGTCGGTTTCTTTTTTCGTTTAGCCTGGCGAATTCGCAGTAAACCTTGTTCTGCCAGTTCTTCACGGATTTCTTCAATATCTTTAGTGGAGGCTTGCTGTACTTGCTGTGTAAGCATTTCCAAATAGTTGATATCTTCCGTTGCTTTCTGTTTCTGTTCTTCAATCATAACTAACGCAGTCTTTGCTTTATTGTACTTTGTGTAATAGCTTTGTGCATTTTCGATCGGTGTTTTTCTCGGGCTAATCGGTATTCTTACTGTTTCGGCATTTTCACTATAATAGTTTTCAACATCTACAAATTCTGCACCTTTTTCGAAATTATAAAGATTGGCCATCAAAAGCTCACCGTAAAGTTGGAACTGCTCCAGATTTTGAGCACGTTCGAAATCTTTTTGAAGCTTTTTTTGTTTCAGCTTTAATTTATTCAATTCATTTTGCAGCCAGCGTTCAAGATCACCTGCTTGCTGTTTTACCCGGTCCCGTTTTGCACGGGCAAAAAATACACGGTCAAGCAGTTCGCCAAGTGTTCCATAGTTTGTAACAGCACCTGATAAATGAGTTAGCGCTGTTGGCGAGAAGTAAATTTTTCCTTCCTGCTCAACATAGGTCGGGTTTGCACTCGTTGCAATTTCATTCATCAGCTGTCTGCAAGCAGTAACAGCATCAGTTGTTGTGATACGGTGCAGCAATTCATTTGCATGCAATGGAGAAAAACCGGCAAACTGTTCGACAATGTCTTTAGCGGTTAGTTGTTTTGAGAAAACCTCTTTCAACTCAACTTCCGATAAACTTGTCAGGGCAATTTTTTGTTGTTGGGGCGGTGCGACATACTGCTGCCCCGGTAAAACAGTCCGGAAGCTGTTCATCGATGGTGGCAGATGTTTTATGCTATCGATAATTACATCGTTTTTAGCATCGATTAACAGCAAGTTACTATGACGCCCCATAATTTCAATGACGAGTTTTCGCTTTACCGCATCGCCGATTTCATTTTTACTGTCAATTTCAAAAGTGATTACCCGTTCAAAGCCGTCCTGAATGACAGCTGAAATAAAGCCTCCTTCAATATGTTTGCGTAACAGCATACAAAACATTGGCGGATCTGCCGGATTTTCAATCGATTGATCTGTTATGTGAACACGGGAATATGAAGGGTGAATAGAAAATAATAGTTTACTATTTTGGCCTGCTGCACGAATTTGCAATACAACTTCAAGTGCATTCGGCTGATAAATTTTTGTAATACGTCCGGAAGTCAAGCTTTGTAGTTCCTTGCTCATCGAACGAGTAAATAGTCCGTCAAATGCCATCTTTATGCCTCTTTCATTAAATAAGTTCTTTGATTGTTTTATCATACCATTTTTTCGTGGAAACCTGTAGTTATCGCAAATTACTATATATTAAGGAAACGTATTATTTATATGAGGTAAATATGATTAAAGCCTGTTGATTGGAATGGAGGGGTGGCGACTCCAGCGGGAGCAGCGTGACGCCTGAGACTACAGGCTCAGGCCACGCCCGCGGAAAGCGTCCGCCCCGGAATGGAAATCAACTCCCTAATTATAGGAAGCCAATTCTTTCCTTCTTACATAAAATAAAAAGTATTTTATTACATCCTATCTATGATAAAATATATATTTGGATAATAGACGTTAAAGCAAAATCGATAACACATATGCTATAATTGAAACAATTAAGTAAAGAAGGATGTGACGAACCTTGGTACGTAGTATGACCGGATTCGGCAGGGGGGTCACAACAACGAAACACTTTCAACTCACTGTTGAAATTCGTGCTGTGAATCATCGTTTTTTAGAAATTAATACAAAGTTTCCAAAAGAATGGATGGAATCTGAAGTAGTAGCAAAAAAAATGTTGTCGGATGCAGTTTCTCGTGGGAAAATAGATGTTATCATTTTTCTGAAGGAGCTCCATGACACTGAACAGACGATTCAAATCAATTGGTCACTGCTCAATGCTTTCCTCCAGGCAAAAAAGGAATTGTCACAAACGGTTCCGATGGAGGAAAAGTGGACAATGCAGGAGATTGTGAGTTTGGACCAAGTGTTGCAGGTTGAAAAAATTGAGTTCATGCAGGATGAGATCATAGAAGCTGTAAAAAATGCATTGGCAGAAGCGATTCAAAACCTCATTGCGATGCGTGATCGTGAAGGGCAAGGTCTGCAGCAAGTGATGCTACAGTACAAAAAAGACCTTGAAGCGCAAATTGCTGAAATACGCCACTATGCACCGCTCGCAGTTGAAAAATATCGTGAACGTTTAATGAGCCGTTTAGAAGAAGTGGCGAGCGGTCAAACGTTGGATGATCGTTTACTTACGGAAGTTGCGATTTATGCAGAGCGAATTGATATTACAGAAGAGCTGGACCGGTTGGATAGCCATTTCAATCAGTTGTCCGAAACATTAAATGAAAACATTGCGATTGGACGGAAGCTTGATTTCATTATGCAGGAAATGAACCGTGAAATTAATACAATCGGTTCAAAAAATCAGTCAACCCAATGTTCGGCTGCAGTTGTACAGGCAAAGACGATTTTGGAAAAAATGCGTGAACAAGTTCAAAATATTGAATAATATAAAGGAGTTACTTATGAAAAAACAACGTGGATTATTAATTGTTTTATCTGGTCCATCAGGTGTCGGTAAAGGGACAGTTCGTAAAGAGCTCTTTTCACAACCGGATACAAATTACGAATATTCGATTTCAATGACAACGCGTAATCCTCGCGAAGGAGAAGAAGATGGTGTAGACTATTTCTTTAGAACACGTGAGGAATTCGAATCGTTAATTGAGCAAGGAGGCTTACTGGAACATGCGGAATTTGTCGGCAATTATTACGGTACACCACTTGCATATGTACATGAAACGCTAGAAGCAGGACGCGATGTATTTTTGGAAATTGAAGTACAAGGAGCAGCACAAATTCGTGAAAAAGCACCAGATGCGTTGTTTATCTTTTTAGCACCACCAAGCATTACGGAACTGGAACAACGTTTAGTTGGTCGTGGTACGGAAACAGAAGATGTAATCGCCCGTCGTATCGCTACTGCACGTGAAGAAGTCGAAATGATGAGTTTATATGATTATGTTGTAGAAAACGACCAAGTTCAAAATGCATGTGATAAAATAAATGCTATCATAGTAGCAGAGCACTGTCGTCGTGAACGTGTGGAAAAACGCTATTTGTCAATGTTGAGAGGAGAATGAAACCATGTTATATCCATCAGTAGATAAGTTAAAAAAACAAATTGATTCTAAGTATTCTTTAGTGAGCTTAGCTTCAAAACGCGCGCGCCAAATGCAAGAAGAGGGCGGCGAGCACTTAAGCTCATACGTTTCTTACAAACCAGTAGGAAAAGCATTGGAAGAAGTAGCTGCCGGAAAGCTTCGCAAAGTTCAACAAGACGCTTCAACTGTTTACGAAGACGAAATCTAGTTGTTAATTTACTAAAAGAATACTCCCTGAGTAGAAGCTCCCTAAGAATTTTTCTTTGGGAGCTTATCCTTTGAAAGGACGGTAAAATAATGAAAAAAAACAATATACTATTGTGTGTGTCGGGTGGAATTGCTGTATATAAAGCGGTAGCGTTAGTAAGTAAACTGTCTCAGGCAGGCTTCAATGTAAAAGTGATCATGACAGCTTCAGCACAAAAGTTCGTTACCCCTTTAAGCTTCCAGGTGATGTCTAAAAATGATGTGTTTTTTGATACGTTCGATGAAAAAGATTCCAATGTCATTGCCCATATTGATCTGGCGGATTGGGCAGATTTAATTATCGTAGCTCCTGCAACAGCCAATATGATTGCCAAAATGGCACATGGAATGGCGGATGATATGGTAACAACAACATTACTTGCAACGACTGCACCTGTTTGGGTGGCACCGGCGATGAATGTACATATGTATGAACATCCGGCCGTTTTACGGAATATTGCACAACTTCACGAAGATGGCATCCGCTTTATCGAACCGTCTGAAGGATTTTTGGCATGCGGCTATGTAGGGAAAGGTCGTCTGGAAGAGCCGGAAAAAATTACTGCACTCGTAGAAAAGCATTTCCGTGAGCAATCAGGAAGCGATGGACAATGAGATTTGCACAAGTAATCGTCGATGTTTCCGCATATCCGGTTGACCGTCCTTTCGACTATTTAATACCGGAAGATTGGGAAGAGCTGATTGACATAGGATGTCGTGTAAAAGTCCCATTCGGACCGCGCAATGTGCTTGGTTTTGTCGTCGGCATTGTAGCCGAATCAGACGTTCCGGTTGAAAAAATAAAGCCGATTTCAGAAATACTCGATTTGGAATCCATTTTGACTGAGGAAATGCTGAGCTTGGCAAAATGGCTGAAGCATCAAACAATCTGTTATGAAATTGATGCATTACAAGTAATGCTACCGGGTGCTTTGCGGGCCAAGTATGAGAAGTATGCTGTCCTGCTAGGCGAAGTGCCGCAATTACCTCAAATGCTGCAGCCTTACTTTGAGAAAGCCGAAAAAGTGAATTTAGCCCAATTTGAAAAGGCAAATTTATTAAAACCATTAAAACGGGCAGTAAAAGACGGTCTTGTCAATATTGAAAATGAAGTGAAACAAAAAGGCCAAGTGAAACAAGTACGTAAAGTGCAAATTTATTCCCGTGAACAAATAGAAGAAGTGATAGGACAAATGGGAAAACGGGCACCAAAGCAGCTGGCATTGATGGAATGGATGCAAGACCATGCTGGAGCCATCGTTTTACCGGAACAAATATATGAAGCCGTTCAAGTGACAAGCAGTGTATTAAACAGTGTCATTGAAAAAGGGGCAGCAACGTATATACAAGAGGAAGTTTACCGTGATCCGTTTACAAAGGAAGTCGTAAAAACAGACTTTTTACAATTAACAGATGAGCAAGACAAGGCACTGAAAAAAATTACGGAAGCCATAGATGAAAAACGTCAAGAGACCTTTCTTCTTCACGGCATTACAGGCAGCGGCAAAACAGAAGTGTATCTACAGGCAATTCAACGCACAATTGCAGACGGGAAAGAAGCGATTGTACTCGTACCTGAAATATCATTGACACCACAAATGACGGAGCGTTTTAAATCGCGTTTCGGTGACGAAGTGGCAGTTATGCATAGCGGATTGTCTGTCGGTGAAAAGTATGATGAATGGCGGAAAGTGCAGCAAGGAAAAGTAAAGGTAGTAGTAGGTGCACGGTCAGCTATTTTTGCACCGTTTAAAAATCTCGGTCTGCTTATTTTGGATGAGGAACATGAGTCAACATACAAGCAGGAAGATTCGCCTCGCTACCATGCACGGGATGTTGCGATATGGCGCGGAAATTATTATAATTGTCCGGTTATTTTAGGAAGTGCGACACCTGCATTAGAATCGTTTGCACGTGCGAAAAAAGGTGTGTATACGTTACTGACATTGTCACAGCGGGCAAAAAATCAGGCATTGCCAACCGTTCAGATTATCGATATGCGGGAACAGCTGCAGGCAGGAAACCGTTCGATGTTTTCTGAACCGCTTATGGAAGCATTAAGGGATCGTCTCGATAAAAAAGAACAGACCGTCCTATTTTTAAATCGCCGCGGCTACTCATCGTTTGTATTATGCAGGGATTGCGGGACAACAGTGCAATGTCCAAACTGTGATATTTCGTTGACGTACCACCGTTATCAGGAAAAGCTGAAATGCCATTATTGCGGTCACGATGAATATATACCGGAAACATGTCCTGAATGCCTAAGTGAAAACATCCGTTATTTCGGTACCGGTACACAAAAGGTTGAAGAAGAGATTCATAAGCTGTTCCCGGAAGCACGTGTTATGCGGATGGATGTCGATACGACAAAACAAAAAGGGGCACATGAAAAAATGCTCGATGCGTTCGGCCGAGGGGAAGCGGATATTCTGCTCGGGACGCAAATGATTGCAAAAGGACTTGATTTCCCGAATATTACATTAGTCGGAGTATTGAGCGCCGATACCTCGCTTCATTTACCGGACTACCGTGCAGCGGAAAAAACATTCCAGCTCATGACGCAAGTAAGTGGTCGAGCAGGACGCCACAATAAGCTGGGAGAAGTATATATCCAAACTTATACACCGGAGCATTATGCAATCCAGCTATCAAAAGATCAGCATTATACTCCGTTTTACGAACGCGAAATGCATGCAAGACACATTGCAGGATATCCGCCATATTATTATATTGCGCTTATTCAAGTGTCGCATGAAGACGTCATGTTTGCTGCTGAATATGCCGGCCGTGTTGCCGAGTATTTGCGGTCCAATTTATCATTTAATGTTTCCGTTATCGGACCGACCACTGCCAGCATCGCTCGTCTCCAAAATAGATATCGTTATCAATGTTTGATAAAATATAAAGTAGAGCCAAATTTGATTCCGGTTCTTTTACAGCTAATAAAACTGTATCGTTCGGAATGGATAAAAAAAGGCATTGTGTTAACAGTTGATTTAGATCCGACAATGATCTAATGCATATAGAAAGAGGTATTGAAATGGCAATTAAAGAAGTTGTAAAAAACCCGGCGAATATACTATCAAAAAAAACAAGAGAAGTTGAAGTAATCGATGAAAATATCATTCAACTTTTAGATGATTTATATGACACGATGGTAGAAAATGATGGTGTAGGAATTGCTGCACCTCAAATTAATGTTGATTTACGTGTAGCAATCGTAGAATTAGGTGAAGATATTTTAGAAATGATCAACCCGATTGTACTTGAGACACGTGGAGAAGAAGAAGATGTGGAAGGCTGTTTAAGTTTCCCGGACTTATTTGGCATGGTAAAGCGCCCAACATACGTAAAAATCGAAGCCTCAGATCGCGAAGGAAGTATTTATGAACTTGAAGCTGAAGACTTTGAAGCACGCTGTATTTTGCATGAAATCGATCATTTAGATGGCGTTTTATTTGATTCGAAAATGACGCGTGTATTAACAGAGGAAGAATTAGAAGAGCTATACGCGGACGTTGAGGAGGAATAATCGATGACAAAAATCGTATTTATGGGAACACCTGCCTTTTCAGCGCCAATTTTGCGTATGCTTCATGAAGAAGGCTATGACATCGCAGCGGTTGTTACACAGCCGGATCGTCCAGTTGGGCGTAAAAAAGTATTAACACCGCCACCTGTAAAAGAAGAAGCACTACGACTAGGCTTACCGGTTATTCAACCTGAAAAGCTGCGCGGTTCACAGGAGCTGGAAGAAATTTTAGCATTAAATGCGGACATTGTCGTAACGGCGGCATTTGGACAGATTTTGCCGAAAGAACTGCTTGAAGCACCTCAACTAGGTTGTATTAATGTCCATGCATCATTATTACCTGCATATCGAGGCGGTGCACCAATTCATCAGGCAATTATCGATGGACAGGCATCAACGGGTGTAACGATTATGTATATGGCGGAAAAACTGGATGCCGGGGATATTATTTCACAACGGGAAATTGCCATTGAAGATACAGACAATACAGGTACAATGTTTGATAAATTAAGTGCAGTAGGTCGTGAACTATTAAAAGAAACAATGCCATCGATTATCGACGGAACAAATGCCCGCATTCCACAGGATGAATCACTCGTAACATTTGCGCGCAATATTAGCCGTGAGCAGGAGTTGATTGATTGGAATAATGAAGCGCGTGCATTGTATAATCAAGTGCGCGGACTACACCCTTGGCCTGTTGCCTATACGACATTTGAAGGGGCTAACTTTAAAGTCTGGGCAGCAAAGGTTGGGGAAACTGCAACAAATGCTGCACCGGGAGAAGTCGTGAAAATTGAAAAAGATCATTTTGAAGTAGCGACAGGCGATGGCAGTACATTGGCGCTGTATGATGTACAACCAGCAGGGAAGAAACGCATGACAGCAGAAGAGTTTTTACGTGGTACGGGCTCGAAATTACAGATTGGGGACCGTTTTGAATGAGTAAAAAGAAACAAGTAATTTGGGACGGTAATGTGCGGGATGCCGCTTTAACGATTTTACTGACGGTCGATAAAAGCCAGGCATACAGTAATTTATTATTACACCAAACGATTGAAAAATATAAAATCGATGCGAAAGATCGTGGCCTGTTAACAGAGCTCACATATGGAACATTGCAGCATAAACTGACACTGGATTATTATCTGGAGCCATTTATTCGCGGAAAAGTGGATATTTGGGTGCGCTGGCTGTTGCGTATGTCGCTCTATCAAATGCAGTATTTAACACGTATTCCTGCACACGCCGCTGTCAATGAAGCAGTGGAAATTGCAAAACGCCGAGGCCATAAAGGGATTGCCTCAATGGTAAACGGTATTTTACGTTCGATTTTACGTGAAGGTGTTCGTTCAACCGATTTAATAGAAGATGCAAATGAGCGTCTGGCAATCGAAACAAGTCACCCGCAATGGCTGGTCGATCGCTGGGTTGAAAGCTACGGCTATGATAAAACACGTGAAATGCTGCTTGAAAATAATATTGCACCATTGCAGACAGTACGTGTCAACACGACAAAAGCAACTGTTGAACAAGTATTGACAACACTTGAACGTGAAGGTGTAAAAGCGCGCCGCAGTGAATATATACCTGAATGTCTGCATCTTGAAAGCGGGCAGGCCGCACGTACGGGAGCGTTTCGAAATGGGCTTATTACGATTCAGGATGAAAGTTCGATGCTGCCGGCAAAAGTGCTGAATCCGCAACCAGGTATGAAAGTACTTGATATGTGTGCAGCACCAGGAGGGAAAACAACGCATCTTGCTGAAGTTATGAAAAACGAAGGCTCGATTTTAGCGACCGATCTTCATCCGAAAAAATTGGATTTAATCGAAGAGAATGTCGCGCGTCTAGGATTGAATATTATCGAAACAGCTCCGCTTGACGGAAGAAAAGCAGCAGGCTTCTTACAAAAGGAAGGCTATGATGCGATTCTGGTTGACGCACCTTGCTCAGGTTTGGGCGTAATGCGACGCAAGCCGGATATTAAATATACAAAGCGAGAAGAAGATTTAGAGAGCCTGCAAACAATTCAGCTTTCGATTTTGAATAATGCAGTCCAGCTATTAAAACAAGACGGACGATTAGTGTATTCAACATGCACAGTAGATCGTAGTGAAAATGAAGGTACGGTACAAGCCTTCTTAAAAGAGCACCCTGAAATGAACTTGGTGCCGATTGAAAATTTACCAACACAACTAGAAGCGAAGCAACAGGACGGGATGCTGCAAGTATTCCCGCAAGATATAGGCAGTGACGGATTTTTCGTAGCTGCATTCGTAAAAAAAGGAGCGTCCAATTAACTAATGGAGCAAGAACAATTAAAACAATTTGATGAACGAATTCAGGATTTAGTGGAAGAAACAGCAGATAAACCGGTACGTCGTGCGAAGAAAGAAAAGCCACAGTTAAAACCTTCTGTCTACTCATTACGTCTAGATGAAATGAAGGAATGGCTGACAGCAAATGGAGAAAAGGCTTTCCGGGCAGCGCAAATTTATGAATGGCTTTATGAAAAGCGTGTCCAAACATTTGAAGAAATGTCAAACTTGCCGAAAGCATTGCGTGAAAAACTTGAGGCCGAGTTTGCATTAACGACACTATCGACAATTATTAAACAAGAATCAAAAGACGGCACGATCAAGTTTTTATTTCAGCTGCAAGACGGCTATTCAATTGAAACTGTATTGATGCGCCATGATTACGGTAATTCAATTTGTGTAACGACACAAGTAGGCTGCCGTATCGGTTGTACATTCTGTGCATCTACGTTAGGTGGCTTGAAGCGTCATTTAATGGCAGGTGAAATTGTTGAGCAGGTCGTAAAAGTTCAGCAACAGCTTGACGCATCAGAAGAGCGTGTATCTTCAATTGTTATCATGGGAATCGGTGAGCCGTTTGACAACTACGATGCGATGATGAACTTCCTTAAAATTATGAACGATGACAAAGGATTAAATATTGGGGCGCGTCATATTACGGTTTCGACTTCGGGAATTGTACCGAAAATCTATGAATTCGCAGATGAAGGCATGCAAATTAACTTTGCGGTTTCTCTTCACGCACCGAACCAAGAGGCACGTCAGAAATTAATGCCGATTGCCAAAGCATATAAATTAGAAGAGTTGATGGAAGCAGTAAAATACTATACGAAGAAAACAGGGCGTCGTGTTACATTTGAATACGGTTTAATGTCAGGTCAAAATGATACAGAAGAAGTAGCAATGGAACTGGCAAAGCTGATCAAAAATATTAAATGTCATGTTAACTTAATTCCGATTAACTACGTGCCGGAACGTGATTATATTCGTACATCACGCAGTAAAATTTTTGCTTTTGAAAGAACGCTTAAGGAGCAAGGTATTAACGTAACAATCCGCCGTGAGCAAGGTGCAGATATTGCAGCTGCATGTGGCCAGTTACGTGCACAAGAACGATCACACGAAACAAAGTAGGTGGACTATAGTGAACTTTACAGTGGAAAGTGATATTGGGTTGAAGCGAAAAATAAATGAAGATCGGGCCGCGTTTTTTGAGCGTCCCGATCATTTTAAGCTTGCGATTTTAGCAGATGGTATGGGTGGTCATAATGCTGGTGATGTAGCGAGTGAAATGGTTATTACCGAAATGCATGCACTCTTTAAACAGGAAAATGCAGAAAATTTTGCAACTAAACAGTTAAAGCTGGAATGGTTGCGTAATGCGGTGTCACATATTAATCAAAAAATATATCATTACTCATTAACACATGAAAATTGTCAAGGTATGGGTACGACAATGATCGCTGTGTTGCTTGATAAGAATGATTGCACGATAAGCCATGTTGGCGACAGTCGTGTATACCATATTACAAACGAAACAGTAAAGTTAGTAACAAGAGATCATTCTTATGTAAATATTTTATTGGAAAATGGAGAAATTAGTGAAGAAGAGGCACAAAATCATCCTCAACGGAACTTTATTTTAAAAGCACTCGGTACAGAAATTTCGATTGAACCTGATTTTTATGAAATCACTCTATCAAATGAGGCCTTTTTACTCATTTGTTCCGACGGGTTAAGTAATAAACTGTCTACAGAGGAAATGGGCAAAATTATTACTACACAGGTTTCCGTTCAGGAAAAAGGAAAAAAATTAGTTCAATTAGCAAATGAGCGTGGTGGAGAAGATAATATTTCCCTTATCTTAATGACAACGGTGCAGGAGGTGTAACAATGCTAGTAGGAAAACATATAAGTGGCCGTTATAAAATTTTAAAATTAATTGGCGGAGGCGGTATGTCAAATGTATATTTGGCACACGACATTATTTTAAGCCGTGACGTCGCAATTAAAATATTGCGTTATGATTTATCGAATGAAGAAGAATTGCACCGTCGTTTCCAGCGTGAAGCATTGTCTGCAACAAGTTTGACTAATCCTAATATCGTAAGCATCTATGATGTTGGCGAAGATGGGGATATGCACTATATTGTCATGGAATACATTAAAGGGAAAACATTAAAACAATACATACAAGAGTTTTCACCTTTATCTGCAGCGCGTAGTGTCCATATAATGAAGCAGCTTACATCGGCAATTGCCCATGCACATGAAAACGGAATTATTCATCGAGATATAAAGCCTCAAAATATATTGATGGACGAAGAAGGAAATGTGAAAATCACTGATTTCGGGATTGCGACATCGCTTGGAGCAACAAGCTTCACGCAAACGAACTCAGTCATCGGAACAGTCCATTATTTATCGCCGGAGCAGGCACGCGGCGGTGTAGCAACGATGAAGTCAGATATATATGCACTTGGAATCGTTTTTTATGAGCTTTTAACAGGTGAATTGCCATTTTCAGGGGAATCTGCTGTATCTATTGCGTTAAAGCATCTGCAGGCGGAAACACCTTCCGTACGTGAATTCGATGCAAGCATTCCGCAAAGCGTGGAAAATATCGTATTGAAGGCAACAGCAAAAGATCAAAACCACCGCTACAGCAATGCAGAAGAGATGGAAGAAGATTTAAATACATGTTTATCATTACAACGGGTGAATGAACCTAAATTTATGCCGCCGGTTGATAATGGGGCGACAAAGCTAATGCCGATTATAAAAGATCCGAAGCCTGTACCTGTCCCGGTTCAGGAGCCATCTACCGGCATTACAGAACAGACAGTCCGAATCGATTCAAAACCGCCTGCAGAGGAAGAACCGAAGCCGCTTAAGCCAAAAAAGAAAAAGAAAAAATGGCCGCTTATCGTTGGTCTATTAGTTCTTTTAGCAATTGGTGCAGTAGTAGCAGCTGTTCTTTTAACACCAAATAGAGTAGTCATAGAAGATGTGACAGATATGACGGTTGAAGAAGCAATTCGAATTTTAGAAGAGCAAGGTTTCGTTATTGGCGAACAAGAGGAACGTAACAATGAAGAAATTGAATCCGGAAATATCATTGAAACGAATCCGCAAGCAGGTCGGGAACGTGATAAAGGCACTACGGTCGATTTAATCGTCAGTATCGGTAAGGAATTGACAAAGATGGAGGATTTCGTCGGTAAACAGCGTGATGATGTAATCGATGCATTAGAAGAATATAATAGCTATGATTTTAGAGAGGAATATTCTTCAGAGCATGCAGCGGGCGAAATTATCGGTCAAACACCGGAAGCTGGAGAGGAAATTCACGTCAATGAGACAGATGTTGTATTAACAGTTAGTAGAGGACAGGAACAAGTAACGGTGCGGGACTTGATGGCGTTTAATGATGCAAACCGTTCAGAATATGAAAAAAGCTCAGGTTTTAAAGTGAATGTAACTGGTGAAGAATATTCGGATAAACCGGCAGGTGAAGTAATCAGTCAAACACCAAAAGCAGGCACGAAGCTTGAAAAAGGTAGCACAATTAATGTCGTCATCTCAAAAGGACCAAAAGCAAAACAGGAAAAGTTCTATACAAAAACAATTGAAATTCCGTACGAGCCTTTTGAAGAAGGGATCGAGCAAGAGGTCTCCATTTACATTCAGGACAAAACACGTACAATGGCAGAACCTGTAGAAAAGTTAACAATTAATGAAGATACTTTATATACAATTAAGCTGGTCATCGTTGAAGGGGACAAAGCAGCCTATCAGATTGTACGGGATAACAATGTAATCGAAAATAAAACAATTACGTATGAAGAATTGGCGGAATAAGGAGGAATTGGATGGCGCAAGCCCAAATTCGAAAAGCATTAAGCGGTTATTATTATGTTGAAAAAGACGGCAATTTAATTCAATGTCGCGCTCGTGGGATTTTCCGTAATCGCGGAGAATCACCACTAGTCGGCGATTTTGTGGAATATTCCTATGATGGGGAATCGGATGGTTCCATCGATAAAATACTGGAACGTCACAACGAACTCGTCCGACCACCGATTGCGAATGTGGATCAGGCATTACTTGTGTTTTCCGCAAAAGAACCGGATTTTAATACAGTACTGCTCGACCGTTTTTTAGTCGTGCTCGAGTCGTTCCATGTTCAGCCGATCATTATTTTAACGAAGATGGATTTATTAAATGATGCAGAACGTGCACATTTACAAACATACATTGACGACTATAAAGAAATCGGCTATGACATTATCGAAACATACATTGATGATCCAACATTGCTGGAGAAAATTGAACCATACTTGCAAGAAAAAACATCGGTGCTTGCTGGCCAGTCAGGTGTAGGGAAGTCAACATTATTAAATACATTGCTTCCTGAGCTTGATTTAAAAACAGGTATTATTTCAAAAAGTTTAGGGCGCGGGAAACATACAACTCGCCACGTCGAGCTGATTGAAGTATGCGGCGGACTATTGGCGGACACACCAGGCTTTAGTTCTTTTGATTTTGAAATGATAGAAAAAGAAGAGCTGACATCCTGTTTACCAGAGTTCGAACGTATTAGCGAGAATTGTAAGTTCCGTGGTTGTCTGCATATAAAAGAACCGAAATGTGCGGTAAAACAGGCAGTAGAAACGGGAGAAATCCGTTCGTACCGCTATGAGCATTATGAACAAATCTTACAAGAAATTATTGACCGAAAGCCGAGGTATTAGACATGATTAAAATTGCACCATCAATTTTAGCAGCAGACTTTGCAAAGCTGGGACAAGAAGTAAAAGAAGTAGAAGCAGCAGGAGCCGAATTGATTCATATCGATGTAATGGACGGTCATTTCGTACCGAATATTTCATTTGGTGCAATTGCATTAGAAGCCATTCGTCCTCTTTCTACATTACCGATGGACGTACATTTAATGATTGAAAATCCGGACCAGTATATTGAACAGTTTGCGAAAGCGGGCGCAGATTATATTACGGTACATGTTGAAGCATGCCGCCATCTGCACCGTACGATTCAGTTAATTCGTTCACATGGTGTGAAACCGGGTGTTGTATTAAATCCGCATACGCCGATTGAAACAATACAGCATATTTTGGAAGATGTTGATATGGTGCTGTTTATGACGGTAAACCCTGGCTTTGGCGGACAAAAGTTCATTGAATCGGTTGTGCCTAAAGTAGAAGCATTATCGAAAATTATTAAAGAACGTGGCTTGAATATCGAAATTGAAATTGATGGCGGAATTAACGCTGAAACAATCGTACCTTGTGCAAAAGCAGGTGCAACGGTTTTTGTAGCTGGTTCAGCTATTTACAGTAAAGAAGATCGCGCACAAGCTTTACAGGAAATTAAACAAGCAGGATTAGCGGCAATTCAATGATTGTAGCAATCTGCTCAGGCGGCCCCGTTCATGAGGTCGCCTTTTCTTTAACACCGGATGTCTGGATTGGAGTCGACCGGGGGGCATTATATTTAGTGGACAAAGGCATACAGCCACATAGTATTGTCGGCGATTTTGATTCCATTACAGCGGAGGAATTTGCGCGGATTTCCGAAGCTGTAGACCATGTTGAACAATTTCAAGCAGAAAAAGATGAGACGGATACAGACTTAGCCTTGCAGAAGGCACTCACATACGAGCCGCAGGAAGTCTTTTTAACGGGTGTTACAGGCGGGCGTTTAGATCATTATGAAGCGACATTGCGGTCTGTATTTCTCATGCAGCAGCAGCATCCTCATATTACTTTTAAAATCATTAATTCTCATAATATCATTCAATTTTTACTGCCGGGTACACATATTTTGACAGAAGACTATTATTCTTACGTATCGTTTTTTGCCTATGGAAAGACTCTGCGAAACGTGACGTTGCGTAGTGTTAAATATGAGACGACAGATGAAGTGATTGAACAGGGGACAACGCGTTTCACAAGCAATGAAATAATAGGTACAGGGTCTATTTCATTTAGGGAAGGCATATGTTTAATGATAAAGAGTAAAGATTAAGGAGGAACAACACTGAAAGTATATACATTCCAAATGCCAAAATGGTTAAGCGGTGTGGCAAGAGGCTGCGTGAAGTTGTTTCGTAGAGATAAAAAAGAAAAATAAAGATCCTGTCTACAGCTCATAGTGATTATGGGCTGTATTTTTTATGTTGTTAAGGAAATTATATACTATCGCACTATGGATAACCTGGAAACAAGTTTTTGTCCCCGTCCAGGCTAAAGCGCCAACTCCTCGGCCATTCCAGTCCCTCCGTGCAAAAGTGGTGAACCGTTTACTTTTGCGTCGGGCCTTCCAATGTCTGAGGCTCACACGATGTGAGCCATTGGGGGCATGCCACAAGGACGTGGCGTTATACCCCCTCGGAGTTGAACGGGCGCTTTAGCGCTTTTGTTCATTTTTTGCAAAAAAATAGAGTACCAGCAAATTGCTGATACTCTATACGCGATTATACGCGCTCGATTTTACCTGATTTTAAAGCACGAGCAGAAACCCATACACGTTTTGGCTTACCGTCAACTAAGATACGAACTTTTTGAAGGTTAGCACCCCAAGTACGTTTGTTAGCGTTCATAGCGTGTGAACGGTTGTTGCCTGTACGAGCTTTACGGCCAGTAATTACGCATTGTTTTGGCATTGTAAAATTCCTCCTTACAGCTGAATCTGAAATCTTTATTTCAGTTCGTTATTTCACATACCATAATAATTTAACATACAGAGTCAATGAGTGCAAGACATTTTACATAACCTTTCAAGAAAAAAACCTTTACACCCCATTTTGCTTAATCGGGATTAAAAACTTCCTGGAAAAGGTAATGTACTATATAAACTAATTATTTGGGGGAAATATTTATGAAAAAGTGTATGGTCATCATCAACCCATCTTCAGGGAAAGAAAAAGCAAGTGATTATGAAAAGAAAATTATCGGACAATTACATAATTATGAAGTCATTGTAAAAGAAACAGAAGGTGAGAAGGATGCAACCCGCTTTGCTAAAATGGCATGTGATGAGCAATATGATGCGGTCATTTTAGTCGGCGGAGACGGTACACTAAATGAAGGGATCAACGGAATTGCCGAGCAGCCTCACCGCCCTGTTGTGGGAGTTGTTCCATTAGGTACAGTCAATGATTTTGCGCGTGCATTGGACATATCGCTTGATCCTGATGAGGCGATAGCGTTACTTGGCGGAAAAACAACAAAAGCGGACATCGGGAAAGTGAACGATCATTATTTCACGAATGTTATTGCAATCGGATTATTGGCAGAAGCGGTTGGTGACGTGTCGGTAGAGCAAAAAACATCTCTTGGATCGCTCGCCTATTTATTTGAAGGAGTGAAAGCGGCCATTCAAAATGACTCCTACGAAATGGAAGTAACGGCAGATGGACAAACGTATAAAGAAAATATGATGCTCTTCATATGTGTATTAACCGATTCAGTCGGAAGCTTCCGCCAACTAAATGAAGATGCCGATAAATCAGACGGCCTCTTGCACGGATTTATTATTAAAACTACGAGCACACTACAAGTAGTAGGGACGGCTAAAAATTTGCTTACAGGCAATTATGAGGACGATGACAATATTATTAAATTGAATGCACGTGAAATGCATATAAAAGCGACTGAAGCATTTCCGCTGAATGTTGACGGAGACTTAATCAGCCAACTTCCTGCAAAAATATCCATTTTGCATAATCATATCGAATTTTTCGCGGTTAATAGTGGGACTCGACCAAAATAGGTACGTAATAAATAGTCGGCTGGCAACTAAGCATATGGAATGGAAGGCGGCGACTCCTGCGGGATAAGCGTGACGGCCGATATACCGCAAGAGCGTAGCGGTGAGGAATGGCCCACGCCCGCGGAAAGCGTCAGCCTGTAGTGGAATGTGCGGATAAACATATATTTGGGTATTGAGCTAAAATAGTCAGTGATATGTTTCAAAGATGCTTCCTTGTATAACAACTGAAAATTGTCGAATACTCTAAATAGGTTGTGCAAAAAAATATATGATGTTGTTTTGCATTCAGTGGGGATAAAGAACCTAACTGATTGAAATTTCACTTTATTGAAAGATTAAAAATAAAGAGATTCTTAATAAAGAGAAATTCAAAAAAACGACTTCAGGCTAGACGTAGATGAACGTTTTCTTTTATAATCGACTTTTGTGTAGTACAATATAAATTAGTCAAATAGAGCCAAGGGGGCATTCACTATGTCAGTAGAATTAAATAACGAATTCGGTCATATTGATATATCCAATGATGTTATTGCTCAAATTGCTGGTGGAGCAGCGATTGAATGCTATGGCATTGTAGGCATGGCATCAAAACATCAGATTCGTGATGGATTAACAGATATTTTACGAAAAGAGAATTTTGCAAAAGGTGTGCTCATTCGCCAAGAAGGTGATGACTTACATATTGATATGTACATTATTGTAAGCTATGGTACGAAAATTTCTGAAATCGCTTATCAAGTACAATCCAAAGTAAAATATACAGTAAATAAAACATTAGGTATGAGCGTTAAATCAGTTAATATTTTTGTTCAAGGCGTTCGTGTTGCGAACGTGTAAGAGGAGGAAATGAATCGAATGAAGTCTTTAGACGGAATTAAATTTGCTGAAATGGTACAAATGGGTGCACATCACCTATACCAAAATGCAGCATATGTAGATTCGCTAAATGTATTCCCTGTGCCGGATGGTGATACAGGGACAAATATGAATTTATCAATGACATCTGGTGCAGATGAAACAGAAGCCAATGTAAGTGCACATATCGGTAAAACAGCTCAGGCTTTATCAAAAGGCTTACTAATGGGCGCACGCGGAAATTCAGGCGTAATTTTATCGCAGTTATTCCGCGGGTTCGGTAAAGCGATTGAAAAAGAAGCTGAAATCGATGCAAAAGGCTTAGCGAACGCATTCCAGGCTGGCGTAGATACTGCCTATAAAGCCGTTATGAAACCAGTGGAAGGGACAATCTTAACGGTTGCTCGTGAAGCGGCGGCAAAAGGTGTGGAAGTTGCTGAAACAGAAGAAGATATGATTGTCTTGATGGAAGCGTTTATCGAGGAAGCAAAACAATCATTAAACCGCACGCCGGATCTTTTACCTGTATTAAAAGAAGTAGGCGTTGTCGATAGTGGCGGCCAAGGTTTACTGTTCGTTTATGAAGGATTCCTTGCTTCTATGAAAGGCGAGCCATTACCGGAAAAAAATGAATCTTCACTGGATGATTTAATTAGTGCAGAACATCACCGTGTACAAGACTTCATGGACACATCTGACATTGAATTTGGATACTGTACAGAAATCATGGTGCGTTTCGAAGAAGACAAAGCGCCTTTTGATGAAGAGGAGTTCCGCCAAGAGTTGAATCCGATGGGCGACTCATTACTGGTCATCTCGGACGATGAAATTGCAAAAGTACATATACACTCGGAAACTCCAGGTGCCGTACTTGCAGCGGGTCAAAAATATGGTAGCTTAATTAAAATTAAAGTAGACAATATGCGTGAACAGCATTCTGCGATTGTCAACGATGCACCACAAGCACCTGCGAAACAGCAAAAAACAAAAGTACCATATGCGATTGTAACGATTGCAATGGGTGAAGGTGTATCCAATCTTCTACGCTCGATCGGTGCTTCTTATGTAATTGAAGGCGGACAGACGATGAACCCTTCTACAGAAGATATCGTAAAAGCGGTAAAAGAAATTGGTGCAGAGCGAGTACTAATTTTACCGAACAACAAAAATATCATTATGGCGGCAGAGCAAGCAGCTGAACTTCTGGAAATTGAAGCAGCGGTTGTGCCGACAAAAACGATCCCTCAAGGAATGGCAGCTATTTTAGCATATAATCCTGCCGAGTCAGTTGAAACGAATAAGGCAAACATGACACAAGGCTTTGCACATGTAAAGACTGGTCAAGTAACATTTGCCGTGCGTGATACATCGATCGACGGTGTTGAAATCCGTAAAGATGATTATATGGCATTGGCTGAAGGTAAAATTATTTTATCGACTCCTGAAATGATGGATGCAGCTAAAAAAGTGCTTGAAGGATTGATGGATGAAGATTCAGAAATCATCACAATCATTTATGGTGAAGATGCAACAGCTGAACAAGCCGAAGAATTACAAAACTTTATCGAAGAAAATTATCCGGATGCTGAAGTGGAAATTGTTGAAGGTAAACAATCCCTTTATCCGTTCATTTTATCTGTAGAATAAAATAAATAGTGAAAGCAGTGTGTACTTTCAAGTATGCACTGCTTTCATTATGTTTAAGTGTCTTAAGCGGGCGCTTCGGTAATAAACCCAAAATTTGCGGTATTTACAGTAGTGAGACCTAATTGGTGGAAAATAAGGGGAATAATTCTATTGATTTATCCATCTAACCGCTTAATTGTCAGCGTTAACTTATGGAGTTTAATCCTCATTATGGTTATTATTCTGTTTTTACAACAAGAAGTTTGTTAATTGCAGAAAAAATGAGTACACTAGGAGTAAATGAAAGTATAAAAGAATATGGGGGGATAACTTTATGAAATTTACTTCGGTTTTTGATATTATTGGACCTGTTATGATTGGTCCGTCCTCTTCACATACAGCAGGGGCAGCACGTATTGGACGTGTTGCACGCGATTTGTTTGGACGTCAGCCGAAATGGGCGAAAATTTATTTATACGGTTCTTTTGCCGAAACATACCGCGGTCATGGTACGGATGTGGCAATTATAGGTGGACTACTAGATTACGATACGGATGATGAACGGATTAAAACTTCTTTTGCTGAAGCGGAAAAAGCAGGCCTACAGTTTGAGTTTATTCCTGAAACAGCCAATAAAGAGCATCCGAATACTGCGCGCATTTTAATGGGCGATGATGAATCGGAAATGAGCGTTGAAGGTATTTCAATTGGTGGCGGTAAAATTGAGATTAGCGAAGTAAATGGCTTTAAGCTGCGTCTGACAGGCGGGATGCCGGCAATTCTGGTTGTGCATGATGACCGTGCCGGCTGTATTGCAAACGTGGCGAACTGTTTGGCCATGCATGATGTCAATATTGGACATATGGAAGTATCGCGTATTGAACGTGGATTAACGGCTTTAATGGTAATTGAAGTCGATCAAAATATAGATAAGCGTCTGTTAGAGCAAATCTCATATATTCCACATATTACGAAGGTATCGAAAATTAATAACTAGGGGTGACAAATATGGATGTTTTATTCCGCAGTGTTCGAGAGTTAGTGGAGTTGGCTGAGAGAGAAGGAAAGCTTATTTCCGAGTTAATGATTGAGCAGGAAATGTTAATTACAGGTCGCTCTCGTGAAGATATTTTTAAACAGATGGACCGCAACTTAACGATTATGGAAGAAGCAGTAGAGCGCGGATTAAATGGTGTACAGTCTGTAACAGGTTTAACGGGCGGCGATGCTGTACTCATTCAAAACTATATTAAAAAGGGCAATACATTAGCCGGAGACCTTTTACTTGATGCTGTCAGCAAAGCTGTTGCAACAAATGAAGTGAATGCGGCAATGGGTACAATTTGTGCGACTCCAACAGCAGGTTCAGCGGGAGTAGTTCCGGGGACATTATTTGCAGTTCAAAATAAATTAAATCCGACACGTGAACAAATGATTCGCTATTTATTCACTTCGGGAGCATTTGGATTTATCGTTGCGAACAATGCTTCGATTTCAGGTGCAGAAGGCGGCTGTCAGGCAGAAGTCGGCAGTGCATCGGCAATGGCGGCGGCGGCGATTGTAGAAATGGCTGGCGGAACAGCGCAGCAAAGTTCGGAAGCATTTGCCATCACGCTGAAAAATATGCTCGGATTAGTATGTGACCCGGTTGCAGGCTTAGTGGAAGTACCTTGTGTTAAACGTAATGCAATGGGTGCATCCAACTCATTAGTCGCAGCGGATATGGCATTGGCGGGTGTGACAAGCCGCATTCCATGTGATGAGGTAATCGGCGCAATGTACCGAATCGGTCAGGCAATGAGCCCGAACTTGAAAGAAACAGCGCGAGGCGGTTTAGCCGCAACACCAACAGGCAAAGCGATTACCCATGCAATCTTTGAAGGCGGAGACCTGAAAAGCCTGCTCAAATCTCGTGTAGGCAGTAACTAACGTTTGTTTATTAATATAATAATTTAATAAGGAAATTATCTCTTTGTTATAATATTGCATTGAATTAATAAAAAATTGAACACAAATTTTTGTGTTCTTTTTTTAGTTAATGAGAGAACGTATGCACCCATTTTATGATATTGTTAAACTATAAAGTGAAACTTCAATCAGAGGGGTCATCCCACACTGATTATAAGGAACACAAGCTAAAATCGTCACGTCCTGTGACAACGCTTGTGTGACCAACATCGTGTCGGCCCGAACCAATCGGGCATTTACTACCCGCTAATGCGGGATAAAAAATTCGTAAAGGAAGTGTCGACAATGATTCATGAGCCAGTTTCACAATTAAAGGGAATCGGAAAAGAAACAGCCGAAAATTTAATGAAAATTGGCATCGAGACAATCCATGACTTGATTTGGACATTTCCATACCGCCATGAAGATTTTCGATTAAAAGATTTAACTGAAACACCGCATAATGAGCGTGTGACGATTGAAGCACGTGTCGAAAGTGAACCGACCGTATTATTTTTAGGGAAAAATAAATCCCGACTACAATTTACGGCTCTTGCAGGAAGACATTTAATTAAAGTTGTGTTTTTCAATCAAAATTATTTGCGGCAAAAAATTTCAACTGGCGGCATCATAACCGTTACCGGTAAATGGGATCGCGGACGTCAAGTTATTGTCGGATCGTCCGTGACATTCGGACCGAAAATAGAACAAGTGGATTTTGAACCTGTTTATAGTTTAAAGGGGAATACTCAGCAAAAGCGCTTCCGTAAATATATGCGCCAGGCGTTGGATACTGTGAAGGAAGAACTGCCTGAAACATTGCCAAATTATCTGCGTGAAAGCTATCAGTTAGTTAATATTCAAGAAGCGCTCGAAGGGGTGCATTTTCCGCTAAATGCAGATCATGCAAAACAGGCCCGTCGCCGTTTCGTATATGAGGAATTACTGCAGTTCCAGCTGCGTATTCAAGCTCTGAGAAAAGCGAATAAGGAAAATGAGAAAGGAATTTCCGTTCGCTTTGATCTGGAAAAATTAAAAGCATTTATAACAACATTGCCATATGAGCTTACAGGTGCCCAAAAGCGGGTTGTCAATGAAATTTGCAAAGATTTGTTATTGCCGCAACGTATGAATCGTCTGCTTCAAGGGGATGTAGGATCTGGAAAGACTGTCGTGGCAGCGATCGGACTATATGCAGCTGTAACGGCAGGATATCAAGGGGCTCTAATGGCGCCGACCGAAATTTTAGCAGAGCAACATGCAGAAAACCTGCATATGTGGTTTGATCCGATTGGCGTTAAGATAGCATTATTATCGGGCTCGACAAAGACAAAGGCACGCCGTGAATTATTGGCACAACTTGCAGCAGGAGAAATCGATATTCTTATTGGGACACATGCACTCATTCAGCCGGATGTTGAATTCAAGAAGCTAGGATTTGTCATAACGGATGAACAGCATCGTTTTGGTGTAGAACAACGTCGTATACTTCGTGAAAAAGGCGAAAATCCGGATGTACTGTTCATGACCGCAACACCTATTCCGCGTACATTAGCCATTACAGCTTTTGGTGAGATGGATGTTTCGATTATTGATGAGTTGCCTGCTGGGCGTAAAGAAATTGAAACGCATTGGCTGAAAAAAGAACAGCTGAACAGTGTGCTGATGCGCATGACCCAAGAACTTGAAGCAGGCCGCCAAGCGTATGTCATTGCGCCGTTAATCGAAGAGTCCGATAAACTGGATGTGCAAAATGCAGTGGAAGCTTACGAACAATTGAAGGCGTATTTCGGCACCCGTTTTGAAATCGGCCTGATGCATGGTCGATTGCATTCTGACGAAAAAGATGCGGTCATGCGAGCATTTAGTGATGGGGAAATTCATGTGCTTGTATCGACAACTGTTGTCGAAGTTGGGGTAAACGTACCAAACGCGACATTCATGACAATTTATGATGCCGAGCGTTTTGGTTTGGCGCAGCTTCACCAGCTTCGTGGACGTGTTGGTCGTGGAGAACATCAATCCTATTGTGTGCTGATTGCCGATCCGAAAACAGATGAAGGAAAAGAACGTATGATGAGTATGACCGAGACGAATGATGGTTTCCGCCTAGCTGAAAAAGATTTGGAGCTGCGAGGATCAGGGGATTTCTTCGGAAAACGGCAAAGCGGGTTGCCGGAATTTAAATTGGCCGACCTTGTCCATGATTACCGGGCTCTTGAAACGGCAAGACAGGATGCCGAGAAAATGCTCTATGATGAAGCATTCTGGAAAGATCAGGAATATGAATTTTTACGAGAAGATTTAACGGCTTCTGGAGTTATGCAAGGAGAACGAATCGATTAAACGGTTAGAACCTGTAATTGGTGGAAAACTATTTAGGCTACTTAAAAATGCTGAAAAGAGGTAATAAGATGGGAAACATGTATCCGTATTTCGTGTTAAATGGACGAGCAAAAGAGGCAGTAGTGTTATATGCAGAACTGTTTAATGCCAAAAGTGTAACGATTTCAACATTTGGAGAGTTACCGCCAAATCCTGAACACCCTATTCCGCCAGAAGCAAAAGATTTGGTCATGAATGCACAAATTGAACTGGAGGAAGGTCAAATGATGTTTTCCGATACGTATCCGGGCTCTCCGCAAGTGACGGTAGGGGACAATATCAGTATTGCCTATACGTCAAAAGACGAGCAGGAAATCCGATTTATTTTCGATGGTTTAAAAGAAGGCGGAAAGATCGTAATGGAGTTACAGGAGACCTTTTGGAGCAAGTGCTATGGGCAAGTAACAGATAAGTTTGGTGTGCTGTGGCAGCTAAGCTTGGAAGCTTAAGATTTCAAGGACGCAACAAAAAGTTGTTGCGTTCTTTTTTTTATACATGTATATTGATATTAGTACCAAGTGCTAATACTAATCTTTTAGAAAATTAAAGGTAGGTAACAAATACGATGAAGCGTTCCAAAAAAGAGCGACAGTCGTTATTGACTGAACAGATCGCAGACAATCCTTTCGTGACAGATGAACAATTAGCAGCTGAATTTAATGTGAGCGTTCAAACAATTCGATTGGATCGCATGGAACTCGCTATTCCGGAATTGCGTGAACGTATTAAAGATGTTGCTGCTAAAAAATATGATGAAGTAAAATCGTTGCCACTTGATGAGGTCATCGGTGAAATTATTGATATAGAGCTGGATAATCGGGCAATTTCAATATTTGATGTTGGAGAAGAACATGTTTTCCAGCGCAACGGCATAGCGCGCGGTCACCATTTATTTGCACAGGCCAATTCTTTGGCGGTTGCAGTAATTGATGATGAGCTTGCCCTTACTGTAAAATCAAATGTAGCTTTCGTAAAGCCGGTTCGTGCAGGCAATCGTGTCGTAACGAAGGCTGTTGTAAAAGGGAAAAACCCTGATAAAAACCGTACATTTATCGAAGTGACTTCTTCCGTTGATAATGAAGTAGTTTTCAAGGGAGAGTTTGAAATGTATCGGATGAAAGGTGAAGAAACAACATGAAAATAGCAGTAGATGGTATGGGCGGAGATAACGCACCACAGGCAATCATAGAAGGAGTCTTTATTGCGCTTGAAGATTTTCCGAAATTAACGATTGATCTATATGGCGATGAACAGAAAATGGCGCCATATTTAAAAAATCACGAACGCTTAACGGTTATTCATTGTAGTGAAGTTGTAGAGGCAGAGGACGATCCGGCACGCGCAGTACGCCGCAAAAAAGATTCTTCAATGGCTCGTATGCTGGATGCAGTTGCTGAAGGAAAGGCGGACGCTTGTTTATCGGCAGGGAATACTGGTGCCTTAATGGCAGGCGGACTTTTCAAAGTAGGACGTATTGATGGAGTAGCGCGTCCTGCATTAGCAACAACTTTACCAACAATTAATGGCGACGGCTTCCTTATGCTTGATTTAGGTGCCAATGCAGATGCAAAACCTGAAAACTTATTACAGTACGCAATTATGGGAGATATTTATGTGAAGCAAGTTCGCGGTCAAAAAGCACCTCGAATTGGATTATTAAATATCGGTACAGAAGATAAAAAAGGGAATGAATTAACTAAAGCGTCATTCACATTACTAAAAGAAGCGGATTTTAACTTTGAAGGCAATGTAGAAGCACGAGAATTGCTGAATGGGGTCGCTGATGTGGTCGTAACGGACGGATTTACAGGCAATATGGTGCTGAAAACAATCGAAGGTACGGCAGGCACGGTATTCAAAATGTTGAAGGAAGCGTTATTTGCTACGACAAAAACGAAAATTGCTGCTGCATTAGTAAAGAATGACTTAAAACAGCTAAAAGGTAAAATGGACTATACAGAATACGGTGGGGCGGCTTTATTCGGCCTGAAAGCACCTGTTATTAAAGCACATGGTTCATCGAATGCACGTGCGATTTACAGTGCGATTCGTCAAGCGACAATTATGGTAGAGCATAAAGTATGCGAAACAATTGCCGAAAAAATCGAGCAATTGCCTAAGCCAGAATAAGCGTATTTACAAAGGGGATTATCAAATGACAAAAATTGCTTTTATTTTTCCAGGACAAGGTTCACAAACTGTAGGGATGGGTGCGGAGTTTGTTGCGAATGATGAAGTAAGCAAACAGTATTATAAACGAGCGGACGAAGTGTTAAACCTGCCATTGTCGGACTATATGTTAAACGGTCCACAAGAAACATTGACACTGACATACCATGCTCAGCCGGCTTTATTGACATCAGGGGTGATGATCGCAAATAAGCTGATTGAAGCTGGTATTGCACCGCAATATACTGCGGGACATTCATTAGGAGAGTACAGTGCATTTGTCATTTCAGGAGTAATTGATTTTGAAGATGCAGTTCAAACGGTTCATAGACGGGGTGTATTTATGGACGAGGCAGTACCTGCAGGTCAAGGAGCAATGGCAGCTATATTGGCGTTAGACGGAGAAAAACTAGACGCCATTTGCCAGCAAGTATCCGCTGAAGGAGAAGTCGTTCAAGTAGCGAACTTCAACTGTCCGGGCCAAATTGTGATTTCAGGGACGAAACAAGGTGTTGACGAAGCATGTAAAAGAGCGAAGGAAGCAGGAGCAAAACGAGCTTTACCATTAGTCGTAAGTGGTCCTTTCCATAGTTCATTAATGCAGGAAGCGGCACATAATTTAAAGAATACAGTAGCAAATTTACCATTACAGGAACCAAACATTCCGGTAGTGAGCAATGTGACTTCAGAGCTCATAACAACTGTTGAAGCGATTAAAGAAGAAATGGTAGCCCAAGTAACAAGCTCCGTACAATGGCAACAAAACATTGAAAAGCTTATTGCTGAAGGGGTAACGGTCTTTATCGAGTGCGGACCAGGAAAAGTATTATCAGGCTTAGTGAAAAAAATTGACCGCAATGTACAAACATACTGTGTATATGATGAGGCGAGTTTGACACAAGTTGTTGAGGCATCAAAGGAGTGGAAACAATGGGTTTAACAGGGAAATGTGCTGTCGTAACAGGGGCATCCCGTGGCATTGGTCGCGCGATCGCATTACAATTGGCAAGTGAAGGGGCAAAAGTCGTTGTCAATTATAGCGGGAGCGAGCAAAAGGCGCAGGAAGTTGTAGAAGAAATTAAAGCAAATGGCGGCGAAGCAATTGCCGTACAGGCGAATGTGGCAGATACGGATTCTGTGCAGAATTTAATGAAAACAGCGCTTGATACGTATGGTTCGATCGACATTTTAGTAAACAATGCGGGCATCACTCGCGATAATTTATTAATGCGTATGAAAGATGACGAATGGGATGATGTCATCAATACGAATTTAAAAGGTGTTTTCCTTTGTACAAAAGCTGTTACGCGTCAAATGATGAAACAGCGTGCAGGTCGCATCATTAATATTTCTTCAATCGTTGGGGTTGCCGGAAATGCTGGACAGGCTAATTATGTAGCGGCAAAAGCGGGTGTGATCGGTCTGACGAAAACAACTGCACAGGAGCTTGCGTCTCGTAATATTTTAGTCAATGCAATTGCACCAGGTTTTATTACAACGGAAATGACGGAAGGCTTACCGGAGGATTTAAAAGAAGGCATGCTTAAACAAATTCCGTTGGCAAAACTAGGTCAACCGGAAGATATCGCAAAAGCTGTCGTATTTTTCGCATCAGACAGTTCCAACTACATTACAGGCCAAACGCTCCAAATAGACGGCGGCATGGTAATGGCTTAATATGATTGAAATATAAGCCATCTAGTTGATTTGAGTGAAGGGCCGAGTGTAGCTGCCGGCGATGCCTTTCGCTACAAGCGAGCTTCCTGCGGGATAAGCGTGATGCCTGAGACAAGGAACAAAAGCTAAGAGCGCCACGTCCTGTGGCAACGCTTTTGTGACCAACATCGTGTTGGCCTCACGCCCGTGGAAAGCGAGCTCTAATTTCGCTTGTTAGTAGTAGAAAGCATTGTTAGTGATATTATTAAAGTAGCATGCATTGAGGGGAGGTGACTGATTTGTCTACAGTATTTGAGCGTGTTTCAAAAGTAGTCGTTGACCGTTTAGGCGTTGACGAAAGCGAAGTGAAATTAGAAGCATCATTCCGTGAGGATTTAGGTGCAGATTCATTAGATGTTGTTGAGTTAGTAATGGAACTTGAAGATGAGTTCGATATGGAAATTTCTGATGAAGATGCAGAAAAAATTGCAACAGTTGGTAATGCAATTTCATACATCGAAAGCAAAATTAGCTAATTCATTTATAAAACACCAGGCTGTACTAAGTCACAACGACTTTTGTACAGCCTTTTTTACGTCTGAAAATTTCGTTAAATTGCCATTTCTAGTGGGCTGAATAAATATAGTGAAATTTGATAGGTTTTTGACTGATACCCTTTGCACAATGCTATAGAACAAGGTAAACTAAACGATAGAAACTAGAAGGAAGGCAGAATTACATGACCTATAGAAAAAAAGGGAACAACCAGAAACCCGGTGTACTCCCTGAAAAAGTAAAATCACAATTTGAAATTTTAGAAAACGAAATGAACATTCATTTCCAGAATAAAGATTTATTATATCAAGCATTTACACATTCATCTTATGTGAATGAGCATCGCCGCAAATTATTTACGGACAACGAACGATTAGAATTTTTAGGGGACGCTGTATTAGAGTTATCTGTATCAAAATATTTATTTGAAAAATTTCCGCATATGAGCGAAGGGGAACTTACGAAATTACGTGCATCAATCGTATGTGAGCCATCACTAGTTGTTTTTGCGAACGAATTGAACTTCGGACAATTTGTATTATTAGGTAAAGGCGAAGAATTAACAGGTGGTCGTGAACGTCCGGCATTGCTTGCTGACGTATTTGAATCATTTGTCGGAGCCCTTTATTTAGATCAAGGTTTAGAAGTTGTTGTCGCATTTTTAGAACGTGTCGTATTCCCTAAAGTTGAAGTCGGTGCTTTTTCGCATGTGATGGATTTTAAAAGTCAATTACAAGAAATTATTCAACAAACAAATAACGGCCTTTTAAATTACGAAATAGTTGATGAAAAAGGTCCAGCACATAATCGAACATTCGTTTCACGCGTATTGTTAAACAGCCAAGAGTTAGGTATTGGCCGTGGAAAATCAAAGAAAGAGGCTGAGCAGCAAGCAGCGCAATGTGCCATGCTAATGCTTAAGCAGTCAAAGCAAGAGGAGGAATAACATGTTCCTTAAAAGACTCGAAGTAGTAGGCTTTAAATCATTTGCCGAACGAATCGGGATCGATTTTGTACCTGGTGTTACTGCAGTTGTAGGACCAAATGGTAGTGGGAAAAGTAATGTAACAGATGCAATCCGGTGGGTATTAGGAGAGCAGTCTGCCAAAAGCCTGCGTGGAGCCAAAATGGAAGACGTTATTTTTGCAGGAAGTGAATCGAGAAGAGCACTGAACTTTGCGGAAGTTACACTTGTTTTAGATAATACAGATGAACAAGTAGCAATACCTTATACAGAGGTAAGTGTGACAAGACGTGTCTATCGCTCGGGCGAGAGTGAATATTTATTGAATAACCAGCAGTGTCGCCTGAAGGATATTACAGACTTGTTTATGGATTCGGGGCTTGGGAAAGAAGCCTTTTCAATTATTTCCCAAGGACGAGTTGATGAAATATTAAACAGCCGTCCAGATGACCGCCGCAGTATTTTTGAAGAGGCTGCAGGTGTTTTAAAATATAAGCTGCGTAAGAAAAAAGCGGAGCATAAACTTGTTGAAACAGATGAAAATCTAAATCGGGTTCTCGATATTTTGCATGAAATCGACCAGCGCCTGGAGCCATTGAAAATTCAGGCTTCCAGTGCGAAAGATTATGTGCGGATGACAGAAGAACTGAAAGATTTTGATATAGCATTAATGGTTCATGATATCCATACAAGCGGGAAAGTATTGCAAGGCTATACCGAAGAGCAGCGCAAATTAACAGTAACCGAAAAAGAACATGCAACGGAAATTGCGACAGTTGAACAGCAATTGCGCAAAATGCGTACGGAGTTAAAAGCGATTGATGAAGTGCTGGACAGTTCTCAAGAGCAGCTTGTCGAAGCGAGCGCAGAAGTAGAACGTTGGGAAGGGCGTAAAGCGCTATTTAACGAAAAGCGTTCAAATGCCGAAAAACAAATTCAGCAACTACGTGATAGCTTAACGGAAGCATCCAATACGGTAAAAGATCTGCAAGAGGCTGAACGGGAAAAACACGGTCAGTTTACGGAAAAGCAAAAAATCGTAACTGAAATTCGTTCAACGTTAAAGCAAGTAGAGCAAGCTTTAACACGCTCTGCTTCGGAAATCGAACAAGAAATTGAAGATGCGAAAAATACGTATATTAACTTGCTGAACGAAGAAGCGACAGTAAAAAATGAATTAAAGCATATCGACCAGCAACTTTCGCAGGAACAGGCATCTGTTGAGCGAATGACAGGTCGTTCATCAGAAATTCAAAAAGAACTGACTGAAGCACTTGTTGCAAAAGAAGTGACAGAACGTGCGCTGGAACAGGCAGAACAGTCTGTGAAAGAGCAGCTTGGTCATTTTGATGTCATGCAGCTTCAGTTAAAATCAGCGACTGCCGATTTAGATGAAAAGCAAGCATTATTGTATAAAGCTTATCAGCATCATCAGCAATTAAAGGCACGTAAAGAAACATTGGCTGAACTTGAGGCTGATTTTTCAGGCTTCTTCCATGGTGTTAAGGAAGTCCTTTTAGCGCGGGATCGTAAAGAACTGCAAGGGATTGAAGGTGCGGTTGCCGAGCTGATTCAAGTCGAGGCGAAATACTCACAGGCAATTGAAACAGCATTAGGCGCAGCTTCACAGCATATTGTGACTGATAATGAACAACATGCCCAAAAAGCAATTGGCTGGTTGAAGCAAAAACGTGCAGGTCGTGCAACATTTTTACCGAAAACAGTCATGCGCTCTCGGAAGATTCATGCACAGCAATTAAGTGATATTCAATCACATCCTGCATATGTTGCCTTAGCATATGAACTAGTGAATTATGCACAAGAAAATACTACAATTATTGAAAACCTTTTAGGTAATGTACTAGTTGCATCTTCTTTAGAAGGCGCGAGTCAAATTGCCCGTTTATGCGGATTTAAGTACCGGGTTGTTACACTTGAAGGAGACATCGTGAATGCTGGTGGTTCCTTAACCGGTGGTGCCGTAAAACAGCAAAGTTCATTGTTCTCGCGAAAAGCCGAACTCGACAAACTCGTATCAACATTAGGGGAAATGGAAACAACAATCCATTCTGCAGAGCATACGGTAGCGACGAAGAAAGAACAGATTGCAGCATTACGACATTCATTGGAAGAGATGAAGCTGCAAGGTGAATCATTGCGTGAACAAGAGCAAATCCACCGTGCGAAGCTTATGGAGCTCGATATGATTGTAAAGAACCTGCAGACGACTGTAACGATTACGCAGTCGGAGCAAACTTCATTATCGACACGTAAAGAATCTTTAAATGAACAACAGGTAGCTGCACAATCACGATTAGCCGAATTAAGTAAAGAATTACAGGAAATTCAGCAAACGGTTGATGAACTGACACTTGCTAAGGCACAGAGTGAAACACAAAAAGATGTGCTGCGTGAACAGTTGGCCCAACAAAGATCTGAGCTTGCTGTTGCCCAAGAACAATTAACGCAAGTACAGGCATCGATTGCAGGAATTGAACTGAATTTGTCAAAAGCACAGGCAAATGTCGAAAAAATTTCCCGGGAAATCGACTGGGTGGAATCTGAAGATGGCTTAAACGGGCCATCTGCAGAAGAATTGGCCCAAACAATTGTCGAATGGACGGAGAAAAAAGACGCGTTAACAGAAATTATTCAAAAGAACCGAACAATGCGTTCTACTTTGCATGAGCAAGTTACGGAAAATGAAATCCACCTGCAGGAAATACAGCGAGTACACAAAAGCTATGTCGATGCTTTGCGTGCATTGGAGCTGAAATGCAGCCGAATTGAATTTGAAATGAATAGTTTGCAAGAGCAGTTGCTCGAGCAATATGAACTTGATATTTTATCTGCTCAAGAAGAAGCAATCGGCATAGAGGACGAAGAACAAGTTCGACGGAAAGTAAAGCTGTTGAAGCAATCGATCGAGGAACTAGGTCCAGTCAATTTAACATCGATTGAAGAATATGAGCGTGTTCAGGAACGCTATACATTTTTAAGTGAACAACGCGAAGATTTGGTCGCTGCAAAAGATACGCTGCACAAAGCAATCGGCGAGATGGATGAAGAAATGACAGAACGTTTCAGTGAAACATTTAAACAAATTCGCAAGCAATTCGTCATTTCCTTTAGAGAGCTGTTTGGTGGCGGTACAGCTGATCTGGTGCTGTTGGATCCTAATAATATGTTAGAGACAGGCATTGAAATTATTGCCCAGCCTCCAGGGAAGAAACTACAAAGCTTAAGTCTGCTTTCCGGCGGAGAACGAGCATTAACGGCTATTGCTTTATTGTTTGCGATTTTAAATACGCGACCTGTACCATTCTGTATTTTGGATGAGGTTGAAGCAGCATTGGATGAATCGAATGTTGTGCGTTATAGTGAATATTTACGTAAATTTAGTGAGCATACTCAATTCATCGTCATTACGCACCGTAAAGGCACGATGGAAGGGGCAGATGTTCTGTATGGTATTACAATGCAAGAGTCAGGTGTATCGAAACTTGTATCCGTAAAACTGGAAGAACATGCTGAATTAGTAGCGCAAGGGAGTGGCGGAAGATGAGTTTTTTTAAGCGACTGAAAGAAAAACTGGCAGGTAATAGTGAACAACAAGAACAACAAGATCAACAGGTGGATTTGTTACCGCTTGACGAACAAGTACAGGAAGAAAATCGATTAATTGAAACTGTCGAGGAAGAAGATCCTAATTCTGAACAAATTGTTGAAAAAGAGCAGGAAGAAACAATTGAACAGCCGGCAATTGAAGAAAATAAACCTGTTGAAGAGGAGATATCGAATCAATCGGACACTGATGTTGTGGAACAACCTCAAAAGGAGTCTGCCTGGTCGATTACACAGAAGTTTAAAGCGGGATTAGAAAAAACACGTAATTCTTTCACTTCTAAAGTAAATGATTTAGTTGCACGTTACCGTAAAGTGGATGAAGATTTCTTTGAAGAACTTGAAGATGTATTGCTGCAAGCGGATGTAGGCTTTGAGACCGTGATGGAATTAATGGATAAATTACGTTTTGAAGTACAGCGTCAAAACATTAAAGATACAAATGGAATTCAAGCGATTATATCTGAAAAGCTTGTTGAAATTTATGAATCTGGCGAAGAAAATTTAATAGAATTAAATATTCAGCAGAGCGGAGATTTAACGGTTATTTTATTTGTTGGTGTAAATGGTGTCGGTAAGACAACGACAATCGGTAAATTGGCCCACCGTTTAAAATCAGAAGGGAAATCAGTGATGCTGGCAGCGGGTGATACTTTCCGTGCCGGTGCCATTGAGCAGCTGCAAGTATGGGGTGACCGTGTCGGTGTAGAAGTCATAGCACAGTCAGAAGGTTCCGATCCGGCTGCAGTAATGTATGATGCCATTCGTGCAGCCAAAAACCGAGGTGTCGATATTTTAATTTGCGATACAGCCGGCCGTCTGCAAAACAAAGTCAACTTAATGAACGAACTTGAAAAAGTGCACCGTGTAATTTCTCGTGAAATTCCGGATGCACCGCATGAAGTATTGCTCGCATTGGATGCGACAACAGGCCAAAATGCGCTTGTTCAGGCTCAAATGTTCAAAGAGGCAACAAATGTAACTGGTATTGTTTTAACAAAACTGGATGGTACGGCAAAAGGCGGTATTGTATTGGCAATTCGCAATAAACTGCACATCCCGGTGAAATTTGTAGGACTTGGTGAAAAAATGGACGATCTGCAGCCATTCGACGCAGAACGTTATGTATACGGTTTATTTGCCGAGGGACTTGAAAAAGAACTTAAAAAATCAGAAGAGTAATGATTTATTATATTCAAAAAGCAATTCGTATTCATTTTACGAATTGCTTTTTTATTGAAAAATGATTCAATCGACTGATTTTTCATTTAATTTCAAATTGAGGGGTTGCATTACGTATTATCTTTTGACATGATAAACTTTACCAAAACGTTTTAGTAAACTTTTACAAAAGGAGTCAAAAATGAAAAAAGTAACAATTGCCGACGTTGCTAAGGAAGCAAATGTTTCGGTCAGTACTGTTTCACAATTTATGAATCAGCGCTATGAGTACATGAGTGTTGAAACACGGGCAAAAATCCAGTTAGCCGTTGAAAAACTACGCTATCGACCAAATATTTTAGCACGAAGCCTGAAAAACAAAGGTACACAAACAATAGGGATTATAGTTGCCAATATTATGTACACGTTTACTACGCATATCGTCCATCATTTAGAGCGTCAGTTTCAGCAGCACGGTTTTCAAGTCATTGTGTGCAATGCAAATGATAATCCGCAACTGGAACGTGAACATATTGATTTGCTGCTCGCAAAGCAGGTAGAAGGATTTATTCTTTTCCCTACAGGCAACAACAAAGATTTGTATGACTATCTATATAACAGTAATATACCGGTAGTATTTTTAGATCGTATGATTGCCGATGTGAAAATTCCAAGTGTTCTATTGAATAATGAAAAAGCAATCGATCTGGCAGTTGGGGAATTGTTAAATAAGGGGTATAGCAATTTAGCTATTGTGGCAGGCTCGATCGAACAAAATATTACGCCACGTGTCGAAAGGCTTGAAGGTTTCCGCAAGGCAATGAATAATAGGGGGATAGCTTATGGAGAACACCAAGTAATTGCTACTTCAGCAGAAAAACTGCCTGAAAAGTTCAATCATTTGCTTACAGAAGTCAACCTCGATGGTATCATTGCCGGAAATGACCGCATGCTGCTCGCAATTTTACATTATTTAAAAGAACATGCTCCGGATTTTTTAGCGAAGATCGGTATTGCCGTAATTGACGAAATGCCATTAGCTAAATTTATGTCTACAAAATTGACAACGATTGAACAGCCAACAGAAGAAATGGCCAAACAAGCCGTTCATTTGTTTCTCCAAATCAAAAAAAGCGGCTACACAGAAGAATTATTATCCGCATACCGTTTTGATCCCATTTTAGTATAAAAATGATAACGATTGAGGAACTGTATAAGAACAGGTCCTCTTAAATTATAGAATATTATTTTTTATGTTTAATATTCTAAAAATTAAGAATAGTCCTTGCAAATGTTTGAAAGATAATTTATTATTTCTTAATAAAACGTTTTACTAAATCGTTTTAGCTAAATGTAAACGCATACAAGGGGGAAAAATGATGAAAACAAAAGGGGTTTTAATGCTATTACTTGCATTAACAATATTTTTAACTGCTTGTAATTCTTCAGAAGAAGCTCAAACAATCATTTTAGCAGAGAACCAGGTAGATGATTATCCTACTTCAGTCGGCGATTATGAATTTGCGAGATTAATTGAAGAAAAAACAAATGGACGTTATAAAGTGGAAGTTTACACAGGGGGACAGCTTGGTGACGAAAAGAGTGCCATTGAATTAATGCAGGTTGGGGCAATTGAACTGGCGCGAGTTAATGGCAGTCCTTTAATGGAATTCTCGGAGTCATTAGGTGTTTTATCCTTACCATACTTGTTTTCAGATGATGAACATAAGTGGGAAGTATTGAATGGTGATATCGGCGAGACATTATTAGATGGATTAAGCGAATCAAATTTACAAGGTCTGGCTTTTTACGATTCCGGAAATCGTCATTTCTATAATGCAATCCGGGAAGTAAAATCACCGGAAGATTTAGCGGGGCTAAAAATAAGAGTTCAGCAATCAAGTTTAAATATTGACATGGTTGAGGCGTTAGGAGCATCTGCCACAGCAATGTCCTATGGTGAAGTATATTCGGCTATTCAAACAGGGGTAATTGATGGGGCTGAAAACAACTTCCCGAGTTACTACACGACGAATCATTTCGAAGTGGCCAAGTACATAACGATGGATGGACATTCTGGTGTACCCGAAGTTTTGACGGCTTCGAAAGCATTCTGGGATACGTTATCCGATAAAGATAAGGAAATCTTTAAGGAAGCGGCGCTGGAATCACAAGTAGTGCAACGAAAAGCGTGGGCAGAGTTGGAAGAAGAGTCTTTGCGTGAAGCAAAAAATGCCGGAAATACAGTTACTGTCATCGATGATGTCACACCTTGGCAAGAAGCTGTTCAACCGATCTACACAAAATACGGTGAGCAATTTAAAGAGAATTTAGAGAAGATTCAATCATTAGTTAAGTAAAACAAAGGGGAGGGCAAACGAGTGGCTACTATAAAAAAAGCAAAAAGTATTTTAGACCGCAGTCTTGATTATCTGTTAGGAACAATGATTGTTGCAATGACACTAATCATCATTTATCAAATATTCACACGTAACTTTTTAGATTTCACACCGAGATGGACGGAAGAGTTGGCATTGCTTTTACTGATTTGGATTGCCTTTATCGGAATTGCTATTGGTTTTAGAGACAACTTACATATTGGGGTAGGGGTTTTTGTAGGCTTGATGCCAAAGAACATTCAAAAGAAAATTGATCTCATTACAAAAGTTTTAGTGATCGCCATGAGTATTATTTTTATTTACTACGGCTTCCGTTTTACATTTTTAATGCACGGATCGCTAATGGCTGGTACAGGATTACCGCAAAGTTTTCTATACAGTGCAATTCCTGTCAGTGGTATTTTAACGTTCATTTATGGGGTTGAAATGTTCTTTAAAGATGCGATACATGAAGATTTTGATGACGATGCCAAAGAAGCGATGGAGGCGGCTAAATAATGGGGATTGGGATTTTACTTGCAGTATTTGTAGTGTTATTACTTTTACGAGTGCCGGTTGCACTTTGTCTGGCTGTATCGTCATTTGTCACTACGATTTACTTAGGGATTGATTTAGCAGCTATTGTACAGCGAATGGTAAGTGGATTGAATAGTTTTTCGCTTATTGCGATTCCATTTTTCATTTTAGCTGGTGAAATTATGAATGAAGGCGGTATTTCACGTCGTTTAATTAATCTAGCGAACGTTATTGTCGGTAAAGTACGCGGCGGTTTAGCAATGGTAAACGTTTTATCTTCAACGTTTTTTGGGGGTATTTCCGGTTCGGCTGTAGCGGACGTTTCATCAATTGGTTCTGTATTAATTCCGATGATGAAAAAGCAAAAATATGATGCGGAATATTCTGTTGCCGTTACAATTTCAAGTGCTGCACAAGGGGTTTTAATTCCGCCAAGTCATAATATGATCATTTATTCTACTGCTGCCGGTGGTGTATCGGTTGGTGCATTGTTTATGGGGGGAATAGTTCCTGGTATTGCATTAGGGTTAATTTTAATGATCTTTGCGTATACGATTGCAGTAAAACGTAATTATCCGAAAGGTGAACCGATTAAGCGTGAAGAAGTTCCGAAAATTGTACGTGAAGGATTATTAGGATTGTTTACAGCGGTCATTATTATTGGTGGAATATTATCGGGTGTTTTCACAGCGACTGAATCTGCGGCAATCGGTGCATTATATGCGTTTATTATTTCGTTCTTCGTTTATAAAGACGTGCCGCTATCGGCAATGGGGAACATTTTAAAACGTACAGTAAAAACATTATCGATGGTACTGTTTTTAATTGCTGCTTCTTCGGCATTCGGCTGGTTACTTGCATTTCTAAAAGTACCTGCAATGGTAACCGAAACGTTATTGGCTGTTTCGCCGAATGATTTTGTAACATTATTAATTATTAATATCATTTTACTAGTATTAGGAATGTTCATGGACATGGCACCGTTAATTTTAATTGCGACACCAATTTTATTACCTGTAGCGCTTGAAGCAGGTATGGATCCGGTTCAATTCGGTGTTGTATTAATTCTGAACTTGGCAATCGGTCTTGTAACGCCGCCAGTTGGCACATGTCTGTTTGTCGGATGTGCGATCGGAAAGATACCGATTGAAAAAGCGACAAAGGGAATGCTTCCATTCTATGGTGCAATGATTATTATACTATTATTAATTACGTTTGTTCCAGACATTACGTTAAAACTTCCGGAATTACTATTAAAGTAAGGGGACTAGAATATGGAAAAAATATTTTTGGATGACTCATTTTTATTGAACAATAAAGTAGCGGAAAAGTTGTATTTCGACTATGCAAAAGATTTACCGATTATCGATTACCACTGTCATTTAAGTCCTCAGGAAATTTATGAGGATAAGCAATTTAAAAATATAACAGAGGCTTGGTTGTACGGTGATCATTATAAATGGCGTGCGATGCGCGCAAATGGAGTTCCAGAGCATCTTGTAACAGGTGATGCAGATGATTATGAGCGTTTTGAAGCATGGGCAAAAACCGTTCCGTATACAATTGGCAACCCTTTATATCAGTGGACACATTTAGAACTGCGCCGATTCTTTAATGAAGAAACAATATTAAATGAAAAAACAGCACGGGCTATTTGGGATAATGTAAATGAACAATTACCTCAAAAGACAGCTCGTCAGTTAATTTTGGACTCAAAAGTAGAAGTGATCTGCACTACAGATGATCCGATTGACTCACTTGAATATCATATTGCACTTCAAAAAGATGAGCAGTTTAACGTGAAAGTACTGCCGAGTTTCAGACCGGATAAAGCATTGGAAATCAATAAGCCGACATTTGCGGCCTGGATCGGATCATTATCGGAAGTTGTCGGCGAAACAATCGAGTCTTATGAACAATTAAAAGAAGCTCTTGCAAAACGAATTCAGTTTTTTAATGAAGTCGGTGGTAAAGTGTCAGACCATGCATTGGATACGATTTATTATGCTGAAGCGACAGAACAAGAAGTGAGTGCTATTTTTGAAAAGGGGCTTGCGGGGGAACAAGTATCGCTGGAAGAAGAAGCAAAATATAAAACAGCATTACTGATCTTTTTAGGGAAACAGTACGCTTCTTACAATTGGGCGATGCAATATCATATTTCGGCACACCGTAACAACAATACACGTCAGTTCAATAATTTAGGGCCGGATACAGGGTATGACAGCATTAATGACGGACCAATCGCAATACCATTGACACGTTTATTGGATGCGCTTGCACTTGAAGATGCATTACCGAAAACGATTGTTTATTCATTAAATCCGAAAGACTATTATGTTATTGCAAGTATAGTCGGAAGCTTCCAGGAAAAAGTCCCTGGGAAAATTCAATTCGGTACGGCCTGGTGGTTTAATGACCAAAAAGAAGGAATGCTTGATCAGATGAAGGCACTTGCGAGTATCGGGATTTTCAGCCGCTTTATCGGTATGCTGACTGATTCGCGTAGTTTCCTGTCCTACACACGTCACGAATATTTTAGACGTTTAGTATGTAATCTCATTGGAGAATGGGTGGAAAATGGAGAATTCCCTGAAGATTACGAGCTTCTTGGAACAATCGTACAAGATATTTGCTATTACAATGCAAAAAATTACTTTAACTTTTAAATGAGGTGGATGAAGCATGCAACAGTTATCTAACGAAGTGTATACTCGAAAAACAGCTGTCGTAGAGCGTATTGTCCAATTCGGCACGGGGAATTTTCTCCGTGCTTTTGTTGATTGGCTCATACATGAAGCGAATTTACAGCAGCAACAGGATTTAGGAATTGTTATTGTCCAGTCGACATCAGGAAGTACATCAGAATTGATCAATGCGCAAGACGGTCTATACACACTTGTTACGCAAGGGATTCAAAATGGTCAGCAAGTCAATTATGAACAAGTGATTGAAAGTGTCTCGCGCAGTATTTCATTGCAAAACCAGTATGAAGAATATATGAAGCTCGCGGTTTCGGAAGACCTCCAATATGTTGTATCCAATACAACGGAGGCAGGAATTGTATATGAGCAGCTTCCATTTGATACACAGCCATCAACAAACTTTGTGGCCAATGTGACGCACTTTTTATGGAAACGCTATGAAACATTTGGAGCGGATCCGTCAAAAGGGCTGATCTTTTTACCGTGCGAATTAATTGAACAGAACGGTACCGCTTTAAAAAACGGGATTGTAAACTATGCAAATGCATGGGATTTAGGGCAGAGCTTCATCGATTGGGTGACAGGTGCCAATACGTTCTGCAATACACTTGTTGACCGAATCGTACCCGGATTCCCGAAAAGCCAATATGAAGAATTGACGTTGAAGCTTGGTTATGAGGATAAATTACTCGTTGCTGCAGAACCGTATTATATTTGGGTAATAGAAAATGAAGAAGCGCTTCATTCTTTTCCGTTAGTTAATAATCAATTTGAAGTAAAGCTTGTAGACGACTTGAGTTACTACCGGGAGCGTAAAGTGAAAATGCTCAATGGTGCACACTCTGCCTTAACACCGCTTGCTATTTTGCTGGATATAGATACAGTCGGGCAAGTGATGGAACACTCTAAATTAAGACCTTTCGTTCAACGTTTACTTGTAAAGGAAGTGATTCCTACGATTAATGGCGACAAAGAACAGTTAATGACATATCAACAGGCGATATTAGAACGCTTTGAAAATCCGTTTATTGCACATTACGTAAAAAGTATTGCACTTAATGCGCTTGCCAAGTTTAAAACTAGAAATATCCCATCGCTACTGGCGTATTATAAGCAATATGCAACACTTCCAAAACATTTAACAACAGCATTGGCTGCGTGGATATACTTATATCAAACTCCAGAAGTATTTTCACCGCAAGATGCTCCGGAAGCGATCGAGCAAATTAAGGCAAAGCCATTAGCGGGTGTACTGAGTAATGAAAATCTTTGGGGGATAGATTTAACAACGATTCCGCAACTTGAACAATTTGTCCGGCAGGCAATTACGGCGTTTAAAGAGAGCCAAACAGCACAGTTCATTGCGGAATTGGAAGAGGAGGCACTAGGATTATGAAAGAAACGATTGTCATTCATTCGTCTGATAATGTTGCGGTCGCTTTACGTTCCTTTGAAGCGGGCGAACCATTTTCAATCGGCCAAGAGAAGATTAATCTAGAGCAGGAAGTTCCTAGAGGGCATAAAATTGCCACACGTAACATTCAAAAAGGGGAACATATTATAAAGTACGGCTATCCGATTGGGCATGCTACTGAAGACATTGCAAAAGGAACGGTCGTCCACACGCATAATGTAAAAACAAATTTGCAGGACATCATTAACTACAATTACGACAAGAAAGATATTTCATTGAACTATCCGCAACGTAATTTAACATTTAAAGGGTACCGACGCAGCAATGGTGAAGTCGGTATACGAAATGAACTATGGATCATACCCTCAGTCGGATGTGTGAATGGTATTGCGGACATGATCATTCGTGAATTTGAGCAACGGGTAGGAAGTATTGCGCCTTTTGAATCCACGCTTGTATTAAAGCATAATTTTGGTTGTTCGCAATTAGGTGATGACCATGAAAATACACGTACTATTTTACTGGATGCTGTTAACCATCCGAATGCTGCAGCTGTGCTTGTATTAGGGCTGGGCTGCGAGAATAATACAATTGAACAGATGAAGCAGGAACTTGGCGATTACGATACGTCCCGTGTGAAATTTGTCGTGTCCCAACAAGTTGATGATGAGGTTGAAGCAAGTGTAGAAGCGCTTGTAGCACTACATGAGGCAGTCCGCAACGATCGACGAGAGGATATTCCGATCAGTGAATTGCGTATCGGACTGAAATGTGGCGGTTCAGACGGCTTATCTGGCATTACGGCGAATCCTCTTCTAGGGCGTTTCTCCGACTTTTTAGTATCCCAGGGTGGTACAACAGTGCTGACGGAAGTGCCGGAAATGTTTGGAGCGGAAACGATTTTAATGAACCGCGCACAAGATGAGGAAACATTCGGGAAGATTGTTTCGCTTATTAATGACTTTAAGCAGTACTTTATCGACTACAATCAGCCGATCTATGAAAATCCTTCACCAGGCAATAAGGCAGGCGGAATCACTACGCTTGAAGACAAATCGTTAGGCTGTACGCAAAAAGCGGGCAGTGCTGAAATTGTCGACGTTTTAAAATACGGAGAGCGGTTAAAAAAGCGCGGGTTGAATTTATTGAGTGCGCCGGGAAATGATCTTGTTGCATGTACAGCGCTTGCATCTGCAGGTTGTCAATTAGTGCTGTTTACTACAGGTCGCGGTACGCCATTCGGCTCATTTGTACCTACGATGAAAATATCCACAAACAGCGCTATTTATGAACAGAAAAAGCATTGGATTGATTTCAATGCAGGGCAAATACTAGAAGATGGCGTAGACGAAGATGCGGTTTTGGAAGAATTTATTCAATATATTATTGCTGTTGCTAGTGGCGAGCAATTAAACCATGAACGAATGAATTTCAAAGAAATGGCTATTTTTAAAACAGGTGTTACCCTGTAGAAAATTTGGTCCGGTTTATCATATTCTTCCTATTATATAAGAAATGGCGATGCTCTCTTTTTCGTGAAAGAGCATCGTCATTTTTTTGAAATTGTTTATTAATGAAAAGAAAAGGTTCTTCAATGGACAAGGGGATTACCTTGACAGTAACTGCCCACAAGATTATGATAAGATAGACAAATTATGATTGGAGAGATAAAAATGCTACTTGAAAAAACAACACGCATGAACTTTCTCTTCGACTTTTATCAAGCGTTATTAACTGATAAACAGCGCAGCTACATGGAACTATATTACTTGGACGATCACTCGTTAGGAGAAATCGCCGAAAGTTATAATATTTCACGCCAAGCTGTTTACGATAATATTCGCCGTACTGAGGCGATGCTTGAAGAATATGAAGAAAAACTAAATTTATTCGAAAAGTTTCAACAACGTCAAATCGTGTTAAAACAATTGACGAATGCGATCATGGATGAGGCTTCTACGACAGAGGCGAAACTAGCATTGGTTGAACAACTGAAGGAATCGGATTAGGGGGCGAACGAGTTGGCTTTTGAAGGTTTAGCAGAGCGACTCCAAGGTACGATCCAAAAGATTAAAGGTAAAGGGAAAGTAACGGAACAAGACGTTAAAGAAATGATGCGTGAAGTCCGATTTGCCTTAATCGAAGCGGACGTAAACTTAAAGGTAGTAAAAGAATTCGTTAAAAAAGTTAGTGAGCGTGCAGTCGGCGTCGACGTCATGAAATCATTAACACCTGGTCAGCAAGTCATTAAAATTGTTCAGGATGAATTGAAGAATTTAATGGGCGGCGAGCAGAGTCCGATTAAATTCAGCAACCGTCCGCCTACTGTCATTATGATGGTTGGTTTACAAGGTGCAGGTAAGACGACAACTACAGGTAAATTGGCGAATGTATTACGTAAAAAATATAATAAAAAACCATTACTCGTTGCAGCAGATATATACCGTCCAGCGGCTGTAGAGCAATTACAGACATTAGGGAAACAATTATCACTGCCGGTGTTCTCACTTGGTACAGATGTTTCACCTGTTGAAATTGCACGTCAGGCTATCGAGCATGCAAAGGAAGAGCATTTGGACGTTGTATTAATCGATACAGCCGGTCGTCTTCATATTGATGAAGAACTGATGCAGGAACTGAAAGACATTCGCGGTTTAAAAGAGCCGGATGAAGTATTTTTAGTTGTTGATGCCATGACAGGTCAAGATGCTGTAAATGTTGCGCAAAGCTTTAACGAAACTGTCGGCATTACGGGCGTTGTCTTAACAAAATTAGACGGTGATACTCGTGGTGGTGCGGCACTGTCGATTCGCTCGGTTACAGAGAAACCGATTAAATTTGTCGGTATGGGCGAAAAGATGGATGCACTGGAACCTTTCCATCCGGAGCGTATGGCTTCACGTATTTTAGGGATGGGCGATGTCCTGTCACTGATCGAAAAAGCACAAGCAAACGTTGATATGGAAAAGGCAAAAGAGCTAGAAGAAAAGTTCATGACACAGAGCTTTACATTTGATGACTTTATCGAACAACTCCAAGCTGTGAAAAAAATGGGACCACTTGATGAATTATTGAAAATGATTCCGGGTGCAAACAAAATGAAGGGCCTTGACAATGTCAAAGTCGATGAAAAGCAGATGGGACGCATCGAAGCAATTATCTATTCGATGACACCAAATGAAAAAACAAACCCTGAAATTATTTCGGCGAGCCGTAAAAAGCGTATTGCCACTGGTTCGGGGACGACAATTCAAGAAGTAAACCGCTTATTGAAGCAGTTTGAAGAAATGAAAAAAATGATGAAACAGATGACGGGCATGGCTCAGGGTAAAGGTAAAAAGAAGATGAAAATGCCTGGTTTTGATTCATTATTTAAATAAAAAATAAGGTGTTAAGAAAAAACACTTTACAAACCATCAAGACATTGCTAATATAATATCTTGTGTGAAACTTATTCGGAGGTGCTATTAAAATGGCAGTTAAAATTCGCTTAAAACGTATGGGAGCTAAAAAATCTCCTTTCTATCGTATCGTAGTTGCAGACGCTCGTTCACCACGTGATGGCCGTCAAATCGAAACAGTAGGTACTTACAACCCACTTACAGTTCCAGCTACAGTACAAATCGATGAAGAGAAAGCTCTTAAATGGTTAACTGATGGTGCAAAACCATCTGATACTGTACGTAACCTGTTCTCAGAACAAGGTATCATGGAAAAATTCCATAACGCTAAATACAGCAAATAATTCAATGATTAATTCGGAGGTGGCATTATGCAGCAGCTGATTGAAGCAATTGTGAAACCGTTAGTCGATTATCCGGAAGACGTTCGTATTGAGACGGACGAAACTTCCAATCGAGTTGTTTATAAACTTTTTGTTCATCCAGAGGATCGAGGGAAAGTGATAGGCAAGCAAGGACGTGTTGCGAAGGCAATTCGTACGATTGTGTACTCAGCAGCGGGCGGCCACCAGAAGAAAAAGACGTATGTCGATATATTGGATTAGTAAAAGAAGGGTGGCATTTTGCTAACCCTTCTTTTTTTGTTATGATAATGTTGTTTTCCGTTACGGTAGGAGTTTATTGCGGTTGCCATAGAAGCATTGTGCATGTGCTCCTGTCGCTCCGCTTTCGTCGCAAAGTAACATTCAAATCAAAAGGCATTTGAATGTTACTTCGCCGCCTTCACTCCAAACAACGGTGTATATAAAAGTTATGTGGTAACAAATTATTATAAAAGGTGGAATATACATGGAATGGTTTAATGTAGGACGTATTGTAAATACACATGGTATTCGTGGGGAACTGCGAATTTTATCGACGACGGATTTTGAAGAAGAACGTTTTGCGGTCGGTTCTAAACTTGCGGCATTCAAAAAAGATGATAAAAAACCGACTTGGGTAACGATCAGTTCCTCAAGACGTCATAAAAACTTTATATTGGTGACATTTGAAGGAATGGAAAACATTAATTTAGTGGAACCATTTAAAGAAGGTCTTTTAAAAGTGTCGATGGATCAATTAGCGGAAGATGAGCTTGAAGATAATGAATACTATCACTTTGAAATTAAAGATTGTGAAGTATTTTCGGAAGAGGGCGAACTGATCGGCGTTGTTACTGATATTTTAGAGACAGGCGCAAACGACGTATGGGAAGTTAAAGCGCAAAATGGTAAGAAACACTACATTCCTTACATTGAAGATATCGTAAAAGATATTGATGTCGATGAAAAGAAAATCATTATTCATGTAATGGAAGGTTTGCTAGAATGAAGATTCACGTATTAAGTTTATTTCCCGATATGTTCACAGGTGTGTTTGGCGCATCAATTTTAAAAAAGGCTCAGGAAAAAGGTGCAGTCGAGCTCGCAGTAACCGATATCCGGGAGTACAGTGTAAATAAGCACAAACAAGTGGATGATTACCCATACGGCGGCGGTGCGGGAATGGTATTAAAGCCGGAGCCGATGTTCAATGCGGTTGAAGCCATTACAGAAGGCCGCAAACCGCGTGTTATACTCATGTGTCCACAAGGCGAGCGCTTCACGCAAAAGAAGGCGGAGGAGCTTGCACTGGAAGATGATTTAGTATTCCTTTGCGGCCATTATGAAGGATATGATGAGCGAATCCGGGAACATCTTGTAACAGATGAGATTTCAATCGGCGACTTTGTTTTAACTGGCGGCGAGCTTCCTGCGATGACGGTAATCGATGCGGTTGTACGTTTATTGCCGGGTGTATTAGGGCAGGAAGATTCACATATTCAGGATTCATTTTCAACAGGGTTATTAGAGCATCCTCATTATACGCGTCCAGCTGATTTTAGAGGGATGAAAGTGCCGGATATACTGTTATCAGGCAATCACGCGAAAATCGAAGCGTGGCGTGAGGAACAGTCCTTTAAGCGTACGTTAGAGCGTAGACCGGATTTATTGGAAGCACTTGAATTAACGGACAAGCAAATAAAAATAATTGAAAAAATTAAGAGTGAAATGTAAAGCAAAACTACTTGCAAGCCTAAAATAATTATGGTAAGATTCATTTTGTGCTTCAATGTAAGCACTGAATTACGGTGTTCCGCTGTGGCTTAAATTAGCGTGCATGAGCATCTGTCTAAGGAGAGAAAACAATGTCAAACATTATTACAGAGATCACTAAAGATCAATTACGTTCAGACTTACCTACATTCAAACCAGGTGACACAGTTAAGGTACACGTTAAAATCGTTGAGGGTACTCGTGAACGTATCCAATTATTCGAAGGTGTAGTTATTAAACGTCGTGGTGGCGGAATTAGCGAAACTTTCACAGTACGTAAAATTTCTTACGGTGTTGGTGTAGAGCGTACTTTCCCAGTACACACTCCAAAAATCGCTAAGTTAGAAGTAGTACGTAAAGGTAAAGTACGTCGTGCTAAACTTTACTACCTACGTAACTTACGTGGTAAAGCTGCTCGTATTAAAGAAATTCGATAAGAACTTTTTAGAAGGGGGCTTGTATATACAAGTCCCTTTCTTTCTTTAAATAAAAAAATGTGTATTAACATGTGATTTTGACAATAAACTATAGATAATCTGATGCAATATTTAGATTAGATTTTTGCTTGATATACATATTTCGTATACAATAAATGTGATGAGCAAGGGGGATAGCTACGTGGAAAAAACTGAAAAAGAAAAAAATGAGCTTTGGGAATGGACGAAAGCTCTACTGATTGCGTTTGCGATTGCCGCATTTATTCGTTACTTTTTATTTACACCGATTGTAGTAGACGGGGATTCAATGATGCCTACCCTTGAAAATGGTGATCGCATGATCGTCAACAAATTCAGCTATAAAATCGGCGAACCCGACCGTTTTGATATCGTCGTATTCCACGCACCAGAACAAAAGGACTATATTAAACGTGTCATCGGTGTTCCAGGGGACTTTGTAGAATATAAGGATGATCAATTATACATTAATGGGGAACCGATCGACGAACCGTATTTGGACGCATATAAAGCCGAAATTAGCGAAGGCAACCTAACAGGCGACTTCTCGCTGAAAGATATCGATCCGTCACTGGATGTGATTCCGGAAGGCTACGTATTCGTAATGGGCGATAACCGTCGCTTCAGTAAAGACAGCCGCCATATCGGCATTGTCGACCAGAAAGAAATTATCGGTAATACGAATATCATTTTCTGGCCGTTAAACGAAATTGAAATCGTAAAGTAATATTTATCGTTTTTTATCAATAAATGAGGATGACTTATTTAAATGTCATAGCAGTTGATTGGAATGAAGGGGAGGCGACTCCTGCGGGATCAGCCCGAGGGAGAGACTACAGGCTCGAGCCGGGCCCGCGGAAAGCGTCCGACCCGTAATGGAAATCAACCCCATATTTGATGATGGATTATTATCACAATAAATATTAAATATTGTCTAAAATGAGGGGGCAGTTTAAACTCCTCATTTTTTTGTTGAAAATAGAAGTATGTAATTTACAGGAGGTTATACATTATGACAATTCAATGGTTTCCAGGACATATGGCAAAAGCACGCCGCCAAGTATCGGAAAGTTTAAAGCTTGTCGATATCGTTTTTGAACTTGTCGATGCACGTCTACCATTATCTTCACGTAATCCGATGATCGATGAAGTCATCCATCAAAAACCGCGTCTGCTCATTTTAAATAAACAAGATATGGCCGATGAACAGGAAACACGCCGCTGGATTCAATATTTTGCCGACAGAGGCTTTAAAGCAGTAGCAATCAACTCGTTGGAAGGGAAAGGCTTGCAGGCGGTTACAAAGGCTGCTCAGGAGATTTTGGCGGATAAATGGGAGCGCATGAAATCAAAAGGAATGAAGCCGCGTGCGATCCGCGCCATGATTGTCGGTATTCCGAACGTCGGGAAATCCACTTTAATCAACCGTTTAGCGAAGAAAAACTTAGCGAAAACAGGAAATATGCCAGGTGTTACGAAAGCACAGCAATGGATTAAAGTCGGTAAAGAAATAGAACTTCTGGATACACCAGGTATCTTATGGCCGAAGTTTGAAGATCAGGAAGTCGGCTACAAGCTCGCATTAACGGGTGCGATTAAAGATACGATTACGAATATGGAAGACTTGGCTGTATACGGCTTACGTTTTTTAGAAACGCACTATCCAACACGCATGGAAGAACGCTATAAAATTTCATCTGTATCCGAAGAGCTTGTTGAAACATTCGATGCAATCGGGAAATTACGCCGTGTATTTGGACAAGGCGGAGAGATTGACTATGATCAGGTGTCCGTATTAATTGTACGCGACATTCGTGAACAGAATCTTGGGAAACTCACATTTGACTTTGTTTCCGAGCAACTTGAAAAAGAGCAACTGGAAGAAGCGATTGCCCTGGAAAACGAAGAACGCCGGAAAAAAACTGCCGCGCTAAATCGCCAGAAAAAGCAAGAAAACAACGGATAAAGTGGGATAATAGACAGGCAAAACCTTTTTCATTTATTTGAGAAAGGTTTTTTCTTTTATAATAAGAACAATAGACGATATAACAAGTAAGAATGATAGAAAGTAAAATTAGATAAAAAGCAAAGTTGATTGGAATGAAGGGGGTATGGAACGAATGCTAAAACCGTCACGCCCTGTGACAACGCATTCGTGACCAACAGCGTGTTGGCCTCCAGAATGGAAATTGACGATATATAAAGAAAACGGAATTAATAGATTTGAGGGCATTATATGAAAACAATTAAAGAGATTACAGAAGCATTGAAAACAGCAGCACAAATTGAGCCATGGATGGATTTTATAGTAAAGGATGAACGGTCAGGTGTTCAAAAGGCATGGTTACAATTTCAAAAGCGTCTTGAGAAGATGGAGGCACTCCAACAAGCACATAATGAGAAACTGCAATTTGACGCAAGCTATTTACCATATGAACATGCCTATATTGCAGGTACAGATGAAGCCGGGCGCGGACCACTGGCAGGGCCTGTCGTAACTGCGGCTGTTATATTGCCGAACCACTGTCAGGAACTCCTTGGTGTAAACGATTCCAAACAATTGTCAAAGGAAAAACGCAATCAATTTGCTGAACGGATTAAAAAACATGCATTGTATTATGCAGTTCATTTTCAAAGTGCCGAAGAAATTGACCGCCTTAACATTTATGAAGCAACACGACAGTCCATGTTAAAAAGTATTGAAGCACTTGAAGTCACACCAAATTACATATTGGCCGATGCGATGACTCTTTCAACATCAATTCCGCAAGCTTCCATTATAAAGGGGGATGCCCGCAGCCTGGCAATCGCAGCGGCATCCATTTTAGCAAAAACGGCACGTGATGACTATATGGAGAAGCTGGACCTCGAATTTCCGCAATATGGTTTTGCCCAGCATGCAGGTTATGGAACAAAACAGCATTTGGAAGCGATCGCGCAATATGGACCGACTATACATCATCGAAAAACATTCGAACCGATAAAATCCATACTTCAAAGAAGGGAGTAACGGCATGAACTTCACAACGTTTAATGCAGTACAAACAAATACTTCGCAGCAAGTACCAGCAAATCAGGCATTATCGCTAAGGCAAGATCAAGTATTTCATGGGACGATAAAGCAGCTCTACCCAAATCAGATGGCGGAAGTCCAAGTGGGCAATCAAAAGCTCATGGCGAAGCTGGAAGTTCCATTAAAGCTTGGCGATGCACACTTTTTTCAGGTAACAGCGACAAATCCACAAACAGAATTAAAAGTCATTACCGGGCCGATGTCACAATCGATGACTTCCGGCCAGCAAATGTCCCAGCTGCTTGAGACGATGAATTTGCCGAAATCGAATGAAATGCAGCAAGTACTTTCACATTTTATGAAAGCCCAGCTGCCACTTGCGAAAGAACAGCTGCTTGCAGCGGAAAGCTGGATGAAAAACTTGCCCGCAGGAGTGGATAAAAATAGTGCACTTCAGGCACTACAGCGTATGGTGGAGCTGAAAATGCCTTTCACAGATACCGTATTTCAAGCATTGACTCAAGGGATTAAAACAGATGGTATGTCGGCAAATTTAGCGAATTTAGCGCAGCTCTTGGCAAATCAGTCTGGAGGGAATGAAGCGATTAAATTGTCACTTTTACAGCAGATTGATCAGCTGGCAAAGCCGTTAAACAATGAAACAGGCGGTATTCTCCTTGCACGGGCGACCCAAAATTTAATGGATAATAATTTGCCGATTGCATCAAAACTTCAGACGCTGACAGTATTAAAAGAAGCCGGAATTTTACCGCAAAATGCTACTTTGCAAAATTGGCAAACGGTAAACCAGCAAGGAAGCCAACAATCTGTGAATCAAGTACAGACAACATCAACACCGCTATTTAAAGAAGCGGGTCAAATGCTGCAGCAGCTCGGGCAAACAAGCTCTGAACAGATAAAACCGATGTTAGAGCAAGTAAGAGCCTGGATTAATAATGAAAGCTTATTATCGTCAACACAAAAGCAGCAGCTACAGCAATTATTAACGCGTTTTGAGCAAATTCCGGCTTCGAAGCAAGCAGTGGAAGCATTGGTAAATCAACTACGGCAGCAATTGACAAACGCATACAGTGAAAATGTGACACCGAGATTGTTTATGCAAAATAATCAAGGATTAACCGCCAAGGATCAATTGTTTACGTTACTGAAGCCGGATGCGAATTTACCGGTTGCAGAGCAGCTGTTACGGAATTTAGTGAAAGTGACGGCTGATAGTCCACAGCCGGTCATGCAAAGTGCTCTTACGCAAGCAGAAGGTCAAGTACAGGCGGCAGTTGATGGTCGTGCGATGGAACAGGCAATAAAAACCGTTTTAAAGGGGCTCGGTGTCAGCTATGAGGCGACACTTGCAAATAAGGCAGGGGATATTCAGGCCATTGCCCAGCAGATAAAACCGCAATTATTGGCGCTTCTTCAAGATGTCCAAACACCCGCTGCAATAAAAGATGCCGCTGAAATGGTGATGGCCAGACTAAATGGTATGCAGCTCACTTCAGGGGAAAATGGACATCAGCATCAGCTTGTCATGCAAGTGCCGCTAAATTTTTTCGGCAAGAAAATGGATGCTACATTGCAATGGAATGGTCGAATGAAGGAAGATGGTAAAATCGATGCCAATTTTGCACGTATTCTATTCTATTTAAATATGGAAACATTGCAGCGGACGGTAATCGATATGCAAGTACAAAACCGTGTTGTCACGATTAATATATATAATGATATGCCGAATTTGGATTCGTTGGCGATATCGCTGAAAGGCACATTAAAGTCGGGATTGCTGGAAAAAGAATATACATTATCGGGACTGTTTATCAAACCTTTTGCAGACCAAGGAGAAAAAACTGTCACAAAACTGTCAAATCAGCGAGAAGACGAGCAGGGTGGTGTCGATATACGCGTATGACCGAAAAAAAATATATAAGAAAAGAAGCAATCGCCCTGTCCTATGATCCGCAAAAAGGCAGTGGTCCGACAATCGTTGCAAAAGGGAAAGGGAAAATTGCGGAAAATATATTAGAAAAAGCAGCGATGCATGAAGTACCCGTTTATGAAGACCCAAACTTAGTCGAGCTGTTAGGCCAGCTTGATTTGAACACATCGATACCGGAAGAACTATACCAGGCGGTTGCAGAAGTTTTTGCTTTTATTTATCATTTGGATGAAAAGCAGAGGTTAACTTTTAAAAATAAATAGTCGATGTTTTTTATTTTTATGTAGAGTATATCTTTCGGAAAATTAGAAAATATCTAGACAAAGAATATTTTGACATAAAGCAATCTAAAAATTGCTTGTGTGACAAATATAGACATTGTCTGAATAATTGTATAAAATAGATTATGTTAGTAGAATAATTTCCAAATGTCCGATGGGAGGATGTATCATGAATATCCATGAGTATCAAGGGAAAGAGATATTAAGACAATACGGTGTAGCGGTTCCAAGAGGAAGTGTCGCGTTTTCACCAGACGAAGCAGTAAAAGCAGCAAAAGAGCTAGGATCTAACGTAACAGTAGTAAAAGCACAAATTCATGCAGGGGGCCGCGGTAAAGCGGGTGGCGTTAAAATTGCAAAAAACCTGGATGAAGTTCGTTCTTTCTCTAAAGAATTATTAGGGAAAATTTTAGTAACTCACCAGACAGGTCCAGACGGTAAAGAAGTAAAGCGTCTTTATATAGAAGAAGGTTCGGACATTAAAAAAGAGTATTACTTAAGTTTAGTATTAGACCGTGCAACTTCTAGAGTAGTAATGATGGGTTCTGAAGAGGGCGGTATGGATATTGAAGAGGTAGCCGAGACGAATCCGGAAAAAATCTTCAAAGAAGTGATTGATCCGGTAACGGGCCTGAATGCTTTCCAGGCACGCCGTATGGCATTCAATATGAATATTCCTGCTAAGTTAGTAAATAAAGCAGTAGGATTAATGCTAGGTATTTACAAAGCATTTATCGATAAAGATGCATCAACAGTAGAAATCAACCCGCTAGTTGTAACTGGTGATGACCAGGTAGTGGCACTTGATGCAAAATTCAACTTTGATGCAAACGCATTATACCGTCACAAAGATATCGTAGAATTACGCGATTTCGATGAAGAAGATCCAAAAGAAATTGAAGCATCTAAATATGATTTAAGTTATATTTCGTTAGACGGCAATATCGGATGTATGGTAAATGGTGCAGGTCTTGCCATGGCGACGATGGATACGATTAGTTACTACGGCGGATCACCCGCAAACTTCCTTGACGTTGGGGGCGGTGCTACAGCCGAAAAAGTAACAGAAGCTTTTAAAATCATTTTATCAGACAAAAATGTTAAAGGAATTTTCGTTAACATCTTTGGTGGAATCATGAAATGCGACATCATTGCAAAAGGTGTTATTACGGCTGCAAAAGAAGTTGGTTTAGCGGTTCCGTTAGTAGTACGTTTAGAAGGGACAAACGTAGAGCTAGGTAAAAAGTTGTTAAATGAATCTGGTTTAAACATTGTGGCAGCTGACTCAATGTCAGACGGCGCTCAAAAAATCGTGAAATTAGTTGAAGCTGAAGGCGGGGTAACGGCATGAGTGTGTTCATTAATAAAGAAACAAAAGTAATCGTACAAGGGATTACTGGGGAAACAGCCCTTTTCCATACAAAACAAATGCTTGAATACGGAACAAAAATCGTTGCAGGGGTAACACCAGGTAAAGGCGGTCTTGAAATCGAAGGTGTTCCTGTATTCAATACAGTACAAGAAGCAGTCGATGCGACAGGTGCCAATGTATCCGTTATTTACGTACCGGCACCATTTGCAGCAGATGCAATTATCGAAGCAGTGGATGCGGACCTGGATATGGCGATTTGTATTACAGAACATATACCGGTACTTGATATGGTAAAAGTAAAGCGCTATATGGAAGGCAAGAAGACACGTTTAGTTGGTCCAAACTGTCCAGGTGTCATTACTGCTGATGAATGTAAAATTGGTATCATGCCGGGTTACATTCATACAAAAGGACATGTAGGTGTTGTTTCACGTTCTGGTACTTTAACTTATGAAGCGGTACACCAGCTGTCTCAGGCAGGAATTGGTCAAACAACAGCGGTAGGAATCGGGGGCGACCCGGTAAATGGGACAAACTTTATCGACTGCTTAAAAGCATTCAACGAAGACCCGGAAACTTATGCGGTTGTCATGATTGGAGAAATCGGTGGTACAGCGGAAGAAGAAGCTGCTGAATGGATTCAGGAAAACATGAACAAACCGGTAGTAGGCTTTATCGGTGGTCAAACAGCACCTCCAGGAAAGCGTATGGGTCACGCAGGTGCCATTATTTCCGGCGGTAAAGGAACAGCTGCAGAGAAAATCAAAGCAATGAATGCAGCAGGTATTGAAGTAGCTCCGACGCCTTCTGTAATCGGTGAAACACTGATTAAAGTAATCAAAGAAAAAGGCTTGTACGAAGCTTGTAAAACACATTAAAATGAAAGATGTAGCGGTCGCCTCGCTACATCTTTTTCGTATGTCTCCGTACATTAGGTTGCGTGGACGGGTTAATAGCCTGTATTCATTGGCAATACTATGTTTTACACGATGCTTACCTCACACTTAAAACTGCGGTCATCTGAATTTCTTCTATTAAAAAGGAGTGTTGATATGACCAATCCAGCAAATGAACAATTATTGAAACTGCATTATATTCTTCCTCTCTCCTGGGAAAAAGTCCGAAATTTAATGAAAATTACAGATGATTTCGACGAAATACTGCATATTTCGCCAAAATTTTTAGCGAGCCAGCTAAATATAAGAGAAGAAAAAGCCGCACAGCTCATAAAACATTATAAAGAGCTCATACAAAGGTCGATGGCAATATATTATGACCAACATAATATTACGCCCATTCCTTATACGGACCCTTTATATCCGGAACGCTTAAAACAGCTGTACGATGCACCTGCTGTTGTATATGCGAAAGGTGATGTTCAGCTGCTGAACAGACCGAAAATGATGGCGGTCATCGGTTCGAGAGCAGCGACTAGCTATAGTGAAAACGTATTGAAATCCATCCTTCCCCCATTAATTCGTGAGCAATATATCATAGTGAGCGGTCTTGCAAAAGGTGCCGACCGACTTGCACATGAAGCAACAATCCGATATGGTGGAAAGACGATAGGTGTTTTAGGCCATGGCTTATTCCATAGCTACCCACCACAAAATAAAGAGCTGAATGCATATATGGCAAGTGAGCATTTACTCATAACAGAATATCCACCCTATGTAGGTGTGCAAAAATGGCATTTCCCTGCACGAAACCGGATTATTAGCGGATTGTGTGAAGCACTGGTCGTAACGGAAGCCGCACTCAAAAGCGGGACACTTATCACAACAGAGCTTGCTCTTGAGCAAGGAAAAGATGTTTTTGCAGTGCCGGGAAATATTTTTAGCGAGCAGTCACGAGGGACAAATAAATTAATAAAAGAAGGTGCAATTCCAGTGTGGGATGGCTTTCAAATCTTAGAGGAAATCCAATTGTTTTCAAATTCGCGTTGAAAAAAAGTTGCAATATTAGCCAATCTGTTATACATTTTGCAACAGGAAAAGCTTTGACATACATGGACAGCTTCATGTGCGTGAATATAAGAAAAATAACTATACCTCTATAAGGAGGACAACAGATGGCAGATTATTTAGTAATTGTTGAATCACCTGCAAAGGCGAAAACAATTGAACGATATTTAGGAAAAAAATATAAAGTAAAAGCTTCGATTGGACATGTACGTGATTTACCACGTAGTCAAATGGGAATCGATACCGAAAATAATTATGATCCAAAATATATTACGATTCGCGGTAAAGGTCCGGTACTTCAGGAACTGAAAACAGCAGCAAAAAAAGTGAAAAAGATTTATCTCGCAGCCGATCCAGACCGTGAAGGGGAAGCGATCGCATGGCATTTAGCCACTGCTTTGAACATTGATATTAATTCAGATTGCCGCGTCGTATTTAACGAGATTACGAAAGAAGCAATTTTAGAGAGCTTCAAGCACCCGCGCCCGATTAATATGGATTTAGTCGATGCACAGCAAGCTCGTCGTATTTTAGACCGTCTAGTAGGCTACAATATTAGCCCGATCCTTTGGAAAAAAGTAAAGAAAGGCTTATCGGCAGGACGTGTACAATCCGTTTCATTGCGTTTGATTATTGACCGCGAAAATGAAATCAAAAGCTTTGAGCCTGAAGAATATTGGTCGATCGATGCAAGTTTCGAAAAAAACAAAAAGCAATTCGATGCGTTTTATTACGGAAACGGTAAAGAAAAAGTTAAATTAACAAATGAACAACAAGTTAAAGATATATTAAAAGGTATAAAAGGCTCAGAATTTGAAGTAATGAATGTTGTAAAAAGAGAACGGAAACGCAATGCTTCTCCAGCCTTTACGACTTCTTCACTCCAACAGGAAGCCGCACGTAAATTAAACTTCCGCGCCAAGAAGACAATGATGCTTGCCCAGCAGCTTTATGAAGGTATCGAGCTAAGCAAAAAAGAAGGTGCAGTCGGATTAATTACGTATATGCGTACTGACTCGACTCGTATTTCCGATACGGCAAAAACAGAGGCTAAGTCATATATCGAAACAAAATACGGCAAAGATTTCATTGCCGGAGAACAAAAACAGGCAAAAGCGAAGGCAAATGCACAGGATGCCCATGAAGCGATCCGTCCAACAAGTGCGATGCGTACACCAGAGGAGCTTAAGGCGATTTTAAGCCGTGACCAGCTGCGACTGTATCGTTTAATTTGGGAACGCTTTATCGCGAGTCAAATGTCTCCAGCTGTACTCGATACTGTAACAGTTGATTTGCAAAACAATGACGTATTATTCCGTGCGAACGGGTCTCAAGTGAAATTTGCCGGATTTATGAAACTTTATATTGAGGGTACAGACGATCAGGAAGAAGAAACGAATAAGCTTTTACCTGAAATGGAAATCGGCGATAAAGTGAAATCGCTTGAAATCGAACCGAAACAGCATTTCACTCAGCCACCTCCTCGCTATTCGGAGGCGCGTCTAGTAAAGACATTGGAAGAGCTAGGTATAGGTCGTCCATCGACATATGCCCCTACACTGGATACAATCCAAAAGCGCGGCTATGTTCAGCTTGATGCAAAACGCTTTGTACCAACAGAACTTGGAGAAATCGTTCACCAAGCAACATTGGAATTTTTCCCGGAAATCATCAACATTGAATTTACTGCACAAATGGAGCAAAATCTGGATGAAATTGAAGAAGGCATTACACAATGGGTAAATGTCATCGATGAATTTTACAAAGACTTTGAACCGCGGGTAAAATATGCGGATGAAGTGATGGAAAAAATCGAAATTAAAGATGAGCCTGCTGGTGAAGACTGTGAAAAGTGCGGTGCGCCAATGGTATTCAAGCTTGGACGTTACGGGAAATTTATGGCTTGTTCCAACTTCCCGGATTGCCGCAATACAAAAGCGATTGTAAAACCGATCGACGTTAAATGTCCTTCATGTGAGACAGGTGAAATTGTCGAGCGTAAATCCAAAACAAAGCGCATTTTTTACGGATGCAATCAGTATCCGGAATGTGACTTCGTATCATGGGATAAGCCGATTAGTAGACCTTGTCCGAAATGTAGTGCATTATTAGTAGAGAAGAAATTGAAAAAAGGTGTTCAGATTCAGTGTACTAACAGTGAATGTGATTATGAAGAAACACCGTCACAATAAAATGAAGAGGTAACAAAAATGACACAACAAGTAGTAAATGTAATTGGTGCAGGTTTAGCCGGTTCAGAAGCAGCTTGGCAGATTGCAAAGCGCGGTGTGAAGGTACGTTTATATGAAATGCGACCAGTAAAACAAACACCGGCACATCATACAGATAAATTCGCAGAGCTTGTATGCTCAAACTCTTTACGTGCAAACGGACTGACAAATGCTGTCGGTGTAATTAAAGAGGAAATGCGTAAATTGGACTCTGTTATTATTGCAGCAGCAGACAATAGTTCTGTACCTGCCGGCGGTGCGTTAGCCGTTGACCGTCATGAATTTGCAGGAATTGTAACAGAAAAGGTGAAAAACCACCCGTTAATCGAGGTAATCAATGAAGAGGTAACTGAAATTCCAGAAGGCATTACAGTAATCGCAACAGGTCCATTAACTTCTGAAGCATTGGCAAAACAAATCCAAGGCCTAACAGGGGAAGACTATTTGTACTTCTATGATGCCGCAGCACCGATCATTGAGAAAGATTCGATCAATATGGATAAAGTGTACTTGAAATCACGCTATGACAAAGGTGAAGCGGCATACTTGAACTGTCCGATGACGAAAGAAGAATTTGATGCTTTCCGTGAAGCACTTATTACAGCAGAATGTGCACCGCTAAAAGAATTCGAAAAAGAAAAGTATTTCGAAGGGTGTATGCCAATTGAAGTAATGGCCGCACGCGGTGAAAAAACGATGACATTCGGACCGATGAAACCGGTTGGTCTGGAAGATCCGAAAACGGATAAGCGTCCATATGCTGTAGTTCAGTTACGACAAGATGATGCAGCGGGGACACTTTATAATTTAGTAGGTTTCCAAACACATTTAAAATGGCCGGAACAAAAACGTGTATTCTCGATGATTCCGGGTTTAGAAAATTTGGAAATTGTACGCTACGGCGTAATGCACCGTAATACATTCATCAATTCTCCAAAAGTGCTGACACAGACATATCAGTTGAAAGCGCGTCCAAACCTTTTCTTCGCCGGTCAGATGACAGGTGTTGAAGGTTATGTAGAATCTGCCGGCAGTGGTCTGATTGCCGGAATTAATGCAGCTCGCATGGCGTTAGGTCAAGAGTTACTTTACTTCCCGCATGAAACAGCATTAGGTGCAATGGCTCGATACATTACTCATACAGATGCGAAAAACTTCCAGCCGATGAACGTGAACTTCGGGATTTTCCCGGAATTTGGTGAACGCATCAAATCAAAGCCTGAGCGTGCTGAACGCCATGCTAACCGCGCATTAGATGCAATTCAGAATTTTATTAATAATCAGGCAATTTAATTGCGTAAAGCCCTTAAAGATTGTTATACTTTAGGGGCTTTTAATTTTGCGGTGATTTTTTGTAAATAACTATAAAAACAAGAATTGCTTGACTTGATATTGCGAAATTTGTCGAATAATACAAAGAAGTTGAATAACTCCAGCAAATTTTACTTGAAAAGTATTCATAATAGGTATAGTGTCAATATGTGTGTTTTTTTAGTAGGAAAATGAACATATTTATTCATACAACATCATTTCTCTTTTGCAATAACAGGGGGTATACACGATGGATGAAAATTTGCAAAGTCAGCTTGATCAATTTATTCGCTACGTGCAACTAGAAAAAAACTTTTCCCTACATACTGTTCGCGAATATACTTCTGATTTAGAAGAATTTTTTGCATTTTTGCACGCTGAGGGTATCCAAAAAATTGCAGAAGTTGAGTATATCCATGCACGTCTATATGTAACAAAGCTTTATGATGAACAAAAAGCAAGAACTTCAATTTCCAGGAAAATCTCATCGATCCGTTCTTTTTTCCGTTTTTTAAATCGAGAACAGAATATTGATGATGCTCCGTTTCGTTCACTTTATCATCCGAAAAAGGAAGAGCGATTACCGAGCTTTTTTTATGAGGAAGAATTGAAGGAACTATTCGAGAAAAATGAAGGCGAAGAGCCGATTCAAATTCGTAATATGGCGCTGTTGGAACTTCTTTATGCGACTGGAATGCGTGTGAGCGAGTGTGTCAGTTTGGAACTGACGGATATCGATTTTCATTACAATATCGTCCGTGTAATGGGAAAAGGCCGGAAAGAGCGAATTATTCCGTTCGGTCAATATGCGCATGATGCACTTATACGTTATATAGAACAAGTACGTCCGACATTAATGAAGAAGGAAAATCATCAGAAAGTTTTTGTCAATATGCGCGGTGGCGAACTTACTACCCGTGGTGTGCGTTATATATTAAGTGAGATGATTGACAATGCCAGTATGCATACAAAAATTTATCCACATATGTTGCGACATACATTTGCTACGCATTTATTGAATAATGGGGCAGATATGCGTACAGTCCAGGAATTGCTTGGGCACGCCAATTTATCTTCAACTCAAATTTATACTCATGTAACGAAGGAAGCTTTAAGAAAGACATATATGAATAGTCATCCGCGAGCATAGTTAAGGAGGAAATAAAGAATGGGTCAAATTCATGCGACAACGATATTCGCTATTCATCACAACGGTGAATGTGCAATGGCTGGTGATGGACAGGTGACATTAGGAAATGCAGTTGTAATGAAGCATACGGCACGTAAGGTCAGACGTCTGTTTAATGGGAAAGTACTGGCAGGCTTCGCAGGTTCTGTTGCGGACGCTTTTACATTATTCGAAATGTTTGAGGCAAAACTGAATGAATATAATGGTAACCTGCAAAGAGCTTCAGTAGAGGTAGCGAAGCAATGGCGAGGAGATAAAATGCTCCGTCAACTGGAAGCGATGCTGCTTGTAATGGATAAATCAACATTGCTCCTTGTTTCAGGTACTGGTGAAGTCATTGAGCCGGACGATGGCATTTTAGCAATTGGGTCAGGTGGAAACTATGCATTATCAGCTGGCAGAGCATTAAAAAAACATGCGGGCGATCATTTATCGGCAAAAGAAATCGCAGAGGCTGCGCTGACGACCGCTGCGGATATTTGTGTGTTTACAAACCATAATATTATCTTGGAGGTATTATAATGACTGTGATCAATTTAACACCAAGACAAATTACGGAACAATTAAACCGGCATATTGTTGGCCAGGAAACAGCAAAACGTGCAGTTGCAGTTGCGTTGCGTAACCGGTACCGCCGCTCTTTATTAAGCGAAGAATTAAAAACAGAAGTTATACCGAAAAATATTTTAATGATTGGACCTACCGGGGTAGGTAAAACAGAAATTGCACGCAGAATCGCAAAACTGACGAATGCTCCGTTTATTAAAGTGGAAGCGACAAAGTTCACGGAAGTTGGTTATGTTGGGCGTGATGTCGAATCGATGGTACGCGATTTGGTAGAAGCTTCTCGTCGACTAGTGAAGGACGAAATGTTCGAAAGAGTAAAGGATCAGGCGGAGCGCAATGCGAATGATATACTCGTTAAACTGCTTGTACCCTCTAAAGTGAAAGAAAAGCTTACGCAAAATCCTTTTGAAATGCTGTTCGGACAAAAAGAGTCATCTCAAGAAGATACAGCAAATCAGGATGAACCGGAAATTCGTTCTCGACGTGCGCAAATTGCCCAAGATTTAAAAGACGGTAAATTAGAAGAGCAGTGGGTAACAATAGAAGTAACGGAAAATGCCCCATCTCTTTTTGATGCAATGCCTGGTATGAATATGGATAATGCTAACGGTATGCAAGATATGCTATCTAATTTAATGCCGAAAAAGACAAAAAAACGCAAAGTCCAAGTAAAGGATGCGCGTCGTTTATTAACACAAGAAGAAGCAAACAAGCTGATCGATACGGATGCATTGTCTAGTGAGGCGATCGAGCGTGCAGAACAGGCTGGTATTATTTTTATTGATGAAATCGATAAAATTGCAAGCAAAGGTTCTTCATCGGCGGAAGTATCCCGCGAAGGCGTTCAGCGTGACATATTACCGATTGTGGAAGGATCCACAGTTACGACAAAATACGGCACTGTAAAAACGGATTATATGCTCTTTATTGCAGCAGGTGCTTTCCATATATCGAAACCGAGCGATCTTATTCCTGAATTGCAAGGACGATTCCCGATTCGCGTCGAACTCGAAAAGTTAACGAAAGATGATTTTGTTCGTATTTTAAAAGAACCAGATCAATCGTTAATATTGCAGTATAAAGCATTGCTTGAAACAGAAGGTGTTACGCTTAACTTTACGGACGAAGCGATAGAACGTATTGCGGAAATTGCAACAGAAGTAAATCAGGAGACAGATAACATTGGTGCACGCCGACTTCACACCATTTTAGAACGCTTGCTTGAGGAACTTTCCTTTGAAGCTTCGGAAATTGCACCCGCTCATATCGACATTACACCGAACTATGTCGATCAAAAATTGGCGAATATAGTAAAAAACAAAGATTTATCGCAATTTATTCTTTAAGTATAAGTTGAATTAGTATCTTTAAATTGTAAAAACCTTTAGAATATTAAGTGAATTAAAACGAAACGTTCCGTAGGAGGAAACAGAAATGAATTTATTAACAAAAACACGAAAAATCAACGCAATGTTACAAGCATCTGCTGGTAAACCAGTTAACTTTAAAGAGATGGCCAATACTTTAGGTGATATTATCGAAAGTAACGTCTTTATCGTAAGCCGTAAAGGTAAGTTGCTTGGCATTTCAATTCACCAACAAATCGAGAATGAGCGCATCAAGAAAATGTTCGAAGAGCGCCAATTCCCTGAAGAATATACACAAAACTTATTTAATATTACAGAAACTTCTTCCAATTTAGATATTAACAATGAACATACTGCATTCCCAGTGGAAAATAAAGACCTATTTGCATCTGGTTTAACAACAATTGTTCCGATTATCGGTGGCGGTGAGCGTTTAGGTACGTTAATGTTAGCGCGTATTAGCGATCAATTTGAAGATGATGATCTTATTTTAGCTGAATACGGTGCAACAGTAGTTGGTATGGAAATTTTACGTGAAAAATCAGAAGAAATTGAAGAAGAAGCACGTTCAAAAGCAGTTGTCCAAATGGCAATCAATTCATTATCTTATTCTGAGCTTGAAGCAATCGAGCATATTTTTGAAGAATTAGATGGCAACGAAGGCTTACTAGTTGCTTCGAAAATTGCTGACCGTGTTGGTATTACACGTTCGGTTATCGTAAACGCATTACGTAAACTGGAGTCTGCTGGTGTTATTGAATCACGTTCATTAGGTATGAAAGGAACATATATTAAAGTATTAAACGATAAGTTCCTGAACGCTTTAGCAGAAATTAAAATGAAATAAGAGATATTCACACACAGCAAGGAGGTTTTCCTCCTTGCTTTTTTTATTTATTTTTTTATTTATTTTTAATTAAGAAAATGCAGAATATTGTCGAATAAAAAGAGTTTGAACGAGTATTTTTCTAGAATTTAATATATAATTAGGTATATCGTCTTTATTAAAATTAAAAAATAAATATCTTTTAGACCTAAATGGTGATAGAATCCATATGACAAACGATTTGTTACAAATTTATGAAATGTATATATATAAATATTAATATAAAGGGATTTAATGTATGATGTTTAAGGAATTAAATAGTATTTCTTCCAGATTGAAAATCTATATTAAAAATTTATATAATAACTTTCTGTCACCTATAATGTTTACGTAGGTCTAAATAATAGGATAAAATGAAATGTCGAAAAATATTCGAACTAATATATAGTTAACTGTTATTTTTTAAACATAAAAATAGTTCCTTGTTACTATTCGAAAGGGACTAAAGTCGATAGACACTAAGGTTTAATATAATTACAATTGTATTATTAAGTTTCTGTGCGCAAATTTTAGCGAAATATGAATGAGGTGAGAAATTTGGATTTATTTGGCGGGACGATAAGTAGCCTGGAAAAGGGACTTTCCTATGCAACATTGAAAAATAAAGCAATTACACAAAATATAGCGAATGTTGACACACCAAACTATAAAACAAAAGAAGTAAGCTTCAAAGACGTATTAAATGATGCAAAGCAAGCCACGATTCCTGCGTATCGCACAGATGCGAGGCATTATGATTTTAAAATTAATATTGGAAGCAGCGGTGTGTATTCAAATGAAAACTTCCGCAGCAGAGCAAATGGAAATGCTGTAAACATGGATGCTGAACAAGCAAAGCTGGCTGAAAACACCATTTACTATAATGCGCTTATAGATCGTGTCAGCAGTAAATTTTCAACATTGAATAATGTTGTTAAAGGAGGAAGATAGCGATGTCGATTTTTCATAGTATGAATACGACAGCTTCTGCATTAACGACACAGCGATTACGAATGGATGTAATTTCCTCCAACATTGCCAATGTCGATACAACGCGAGCGAAGCAAGTAAATGGAGAATGGGAGCCATACCGGAAAAAATCTGTCACATTAAAAGAGCAGGAAGGCCAATTTTCTAACTTTTTAAATATGGCAATCGGAAAAACGGAAAAAAACGGTGTCGGTAACGGTGTTAAAGTAAGTTCTATTAAAGAAGATACGGAAACCCCTTTTAAATTGATGTATGATCCATCACATCCCGATGCGAATGCAGAAGGGTATGTCCAAATGTCGAATGTTGACGTATTAAAAGAAATGGTTGATCTGATTTCGGCGAGCCGCTCTTATGAAGCAAATATTACTGCTTTTAATGCAAACAAGAACATGTTGACAAAAGCATTAGAAATCGGGAAAGGGTGATATTTAAATGGCGATTAATCCAATAACGTTCATGTCTCCTGCACAATCTGTGAATGAAGTAAATGTTCAGAATCAACTGACTCCTGCAAATGCCCAACAGCAATTTGCGGATACATTAAAAGAAGCGATTGCAAGTGTCACTGAACATCAAAAAACATCGGATACAATGACTCAAAAATTAATTAACGGTGGAGATGTTGATTTATTTGAAGTGATGATTGCTGCACAAAAAGCAAGTGTTACTTTAAACACAACAATTGAAGTTCGTAATAAAGCTGTGGAAGCTTATCAAGAAATTATGCGTATGAGTGTGTAATGATTTGAAAAACGACTGACGAATTGTTGGGCATTCACTTTAAGCGGAGGATTCATAATGAATGAACGACTTACAAAAATTAAAAGCGACTCAACCGGTTTCTGGCAAAGTCGTACAAAAAATCAAAAAGGCGCACTAATCGGGGCGTTTGTTGCTGTCATTGCGATTGCAGCTGCAATTACGTATTTCTCAACACGTACGACAATGGCTCAGTTATTTCCTGAGATGTCTCAAGCTGAAGTAGGAAGAATTACGGAAGTTCTTGCTTCACAAGGTGTCACGTACGAAGTGACAAATGGCGGGACAGTAATTTTAGTGCCGGAAAATCAAGTACAGGACTTACAAGTGTCATTAGCAGCCCAGGGTTATCCTGATTCTGGGGAAATTGACACGTCTTTTTTTACTTCTAACGCAGGCTTTGGGATGACAGACAATGAATTTAACGTAATTAAACAAGCGACGATCGAAACGGATCTGGCTAATTTAGTTCGGAAATTCGAAGGAGTTAAAGATGCAAGTGTCATGATTACTTTACCTGAAGAAGGTGTCTTTCTTAAAGATGCCAAAGGTGAAGCACAGGCTGCAATTGTATTGGATACAGCACCTGGACACAAGTTCTCAGACGACCAAATTAAAGGGTTATTTAATTTAGTATCGATGAGTATACCGAATTTACCTAAAGAAAATATCACGATCATGAATCAGTATTCTGAATATTATGATCTGGCTTCAGCAGAAAATGGAGACGGCGGAATCGATTCAGTTACTGGACAAATGGAAGTGAAAAAAACAATTGAGCGTGATTTGCAGCGCCAAGTACAGCAAATGCTCGGTACGTTAATCGGTCCGGATAAAGTTGTAGTAAATGTATCGGCTGATATTGACTTTAAAAAAGAAAATCGCGAAGAAAACCTGGTCCGACCTGTTGATGAGGAGAATATGGAGGGTATTGAAATAAGTGCCCAACGTATTACAGAAACATACTCGGGCGGTGCTGCAGGAGCTGCAGAAGGTACGACTGAAGCAGGAAGTGTAACAGATAACTTTGTGGATTATGTAGAAGGAACAAACGGTGACGGCGATTATGAACGAGTAGAAGAGACAATTAACAATGATGTTAACCGCATTCGCCGTGAGATACAGGAAAGTCCTTACAAAATTCGTAATTTGGGTATTCAAGTAATGGTAGACCCTCCAAATACAGAAGAGGGGTTCGATCAAGGTGTTCGAACAGATATTGAACAAATTTTATCGACAATAGTCCGTACTTCGATTGATCAAGAAGCTGCCGGTAATCTGACAGACGAAGATATTGCAAATCGCATTGTCGTATCTGTACAGCAATTCCAAGGAAATGATACAGCGGAAGATCAGCCGCAGTCAGTTATTCCATGGTGGGTATGGGTAATTGGCGGTATATTAGTTGTTGCAATTATTTTATTGGTTATTAATGTTCTGCGTGCACGTCGACGTAAACAAGATGAAGAAGAGCTGGAAATTTTAGAACAGCAACAGCAATTAATCGAAATAGAAGATATTTCCGAAGAAAAAGAAACTGAAGCGACTGTACGCCGTAAGCAATTAGAGAAAATGGCTAAAGATAAGCCGGAAGATTTTGCGAAACTATTGCGTAGCTGGATTGCTGAAGACTAATAGGAGGTTCCGCTGTGTCCAAGAAAGATAAAGACCTATCAGGAAAGCAAAAGGCTGCTTTACTGTTAATTTCTCTAGGACCGGAAGTTTCGGCTTCTGTATATAAGCATTTAAGTGAAGAGGAAATTGAACGTCTGACACTGGAAATTTCAGGTGTTAAAAGAGTGGAATCGACTGTCAAAGAAGAAATTATAGAAGAATTTCATCAAATTGCACTCGCGCAGGATTATATTACGCAGGGCGGTATAGGGTATGCGAAGACGGTACTGGAAAAAGCATTAGGTGCTGAACAGGCACAGGCGATACTGAATCGTTTAACTTCTTCATTACAAGTAAGACCATTTGATTTTGCCAGAAAAGCAGATCCGGCACAAATATTCAATTTTATCCAAAATGAACATCCCCAAACAATTGCCCTTATTCTATCTTATTTAGAACCAGGGCAAGCGGGAGTTATTCTTTCTTCGTTACCACAGGAAGTACAAGCGGATATTGCAAAGCGTATTGCAATTATGGAATCGACGTCTCCGGAAGTCATTAGTGAAATTGAGTCCGTTTTAGAGCGAAAACTATCATCTACGGTTACGCAGGATTACACAGAAACAGGCGGTGTAGATGCGGTCGTGGAAGTATTGAATGGTGTGGACCGTCAAACAGAGAAAACGATTCTTGATGCACTCGAAATTCAAGATCCGGAACTAGCCGAAGAAATTAAAAAGCGCATGTTTGTGTTTGAAGATATTGTTACACTCGATAATCGTTCAATCCAGCGCGTTATTCGTGACTGTGAAAACGAAGACTTATTATTATCGATGAAAGTTTCGTCAGAAGAAGTAAAAGAGATTATTTTCCGCAATATGTCCCAACGTATGGCGGATACATTCCGTGAAGAAATGGATATTATGGGGCCAGTACGCTTGCGTGATGTAGAAGAGGCACAGTCTCGAATTGTAGCAGTTATCCGACGTTTAGAAGATGCAGGTGAAATTATAATTGCACGTGGCGGAGGAGATGATGTAATTGTCTAAAATCATCCGTTCAACAAATGCACAGCAACCCGAAGATTCATCAATAGTAGAAATTAAACTTCAAAATTTCTTCGAGCCGATTCATTATGGGAAAACGGAAGATGAACGTATAGAGGAATTGTCACAACAAAAAACAATAGACATTGAAGCTGAACGTCAGCAAATGCTGGAACAGGTAAATGATGAAATCGAACAGCAAAAAGCCCAATTTGAGCAATATCGAAAAGAGCAGCTTGCGGAAATTGAAGCGTTAAAGCAATCGTGGGAAGAAGAAAAAATCATTCTTCAGCAGGAAGCTTATGAAGGCGGTTTTGCGCAAGGGTATGAGGATGGCGTACAAAAGGCAAATGCAACGATGCAACAGTCGTTACAAACGGCAAATGAGACGATGGCAAATGCACAAAAAAATGCAGCTTCCTATATTGAGTCACAGGAGGCAGTCCTTTTGGAACTGGCATTAACAGCTGCAGAACGCATCATTCATACAACACTTGACCGTGACGATGAAATATTCGTTTCCATTGTACGACGTGGTTTAAAAGAAGCACGTGAAATGAAAGAAATTAAATTATATGTTTCGCCAAAATACCATCCGATTGTAACAGAGCAACAAAAGGAATTAGCGGAAATGTTTCCTGTAAATGTTCCGTTTATGGTATTTGTCAATGAAGATTTACTAGATTCGGAAAGTTATATCGAAACAAATCATGGACGCATCGTCGTTTCAATAGATGAACAGTTGCAGGAGCTTCGCAGACAGTTATACGAACTAATCGAAAGTAAGGAATGATAAGGATGAAAATGGCTCAATTAGTTGAACAAATTCCTAATCTTAATACATTTAAAAAGTATGGGAGAGTGACGAGAGTTGTCGGCTTGATGATTGAGTCCCAAGGTCCTGAAAGTTCCATCGGTGACGTATGTAAAATCCATATTCAAACATCGAAAAACGGTCCGCAAGTTATGCTGGCGGAGGTTGTAGGTTTTAAAGATGAGATTGTGATTTTAATGCCATACTCTTCGCTGAAGGAAATTTCGATTGGCTGTCTTGTAGAGGGGACAGGTTCACCGCTGGAAGTGAAAGTAGGTCCTGAACTGATTGGGAAAGTTCTTGATGCGATGGGTAACCCGTTTGATGGACAACCATTGCCAAAAGGTTTAATGACAGTACCAACGGAAAAAGAGCCGCCAAATCCTTTAAGTCGTCCGCCGATTAACGAACAGTTAGAGGTCGGGGTAAAGGCGATTGACGGAATGCTTACAGTTGGCAGCGGTCAGCGTGTAGGTATATTTGCAGGATCGGGCGTCGGAAAAAGTACATTGCTTGGTATGATTGCCCGAAACACGGAAGCAGATATCAATGTCATTGCGCTTGTAGGAGAACGTGGACGTGAAGTACGGGAGTTTATCGAACGGGATTTAGGTCCAGAAGGGTTACAAAGGTCGGTTGTTGTAGCGGCTACCAGTGATCAGCCAGCATTAATGCGGATTAAAGCGGCATTTACCGCCACAGCCATTGCAGAATATTTTAGGGATCGCGGAAAGAACGTCATGTTAATGATGGATTCCGTAACACGTGTTGCGATGGCACAGCGCGAAATTGGACTGGCAATCGGTGAACCGCCTGCTACAAGAGGTTATACACCATCTGTTTTTGCAATATTACCAACATTATTGGAACGGTCAGGTACGAATATAAATGGGACAATTACCGCATTTTATACAGTGCTAGTTGACGGTGATGATATGAATGAACCAATTGCAGATGCGGTCCGGGGGATTTTGGACGGTCATATTGTACTGGACCGGAATCTTGCCAATAAAGGCCAGTATCCTGCGATTAACGTATTAAAAAGTGTAAGTCGTTTAATGAATCATATTGCACAGCCTGAACATGTGCGTGCAGCAAGCCGATTGCGGGAATTATACTACAGCTATTCAAAATCGGAGGACCTGATCAATATCGGGGCCTATAAGCGCGGCACATCAAAGGAAATCGACGAAGCAATTATGTATGAGCCGCTCATTACGGAATTTTTAAAGCAAGGGTATAAAGATAAAATTTCGATCGATCAAACAGTCAATGAAATTATCGCATTATCGAATGGTGGTGCCCGTTAACTATGAAATACAATTATCGTTTTGAGAAAATTCTTGTTGTAAAAGATCAGGAAAAAATGGAATCGGAACTGGCTTTTAAAGAATCCGTGCAAGTGTTTGAGGAAATTGCTACAAAGCTGTATGACCTGTTAAAGAAAAAAGAAGATTTAATCGAATATCAGCAGGAACGGTTAAAAATAGGATCATCCATTGATGAAATTAACCATTATTCGAAATTTATCGATAGTATGGAAAAAACAATCGAGGATGCACAGCAAAAAGTAATACAGGCACGGGCAAAAATGAATTGGCATGAGCAAAAATTATTGGAAAAAAGTTTGGAAGTACGCAAATATGAAAAAATGCGTGAAAGAGATCATGAAAGATTTATAGAAGATCAACTTCATATAGAAGCAATACAACTGGATGAGCTTTCGACAATTGCGTATTACAAGAAGGAAATCAGGTGATTCCGTGGCAAAAAAAATAAAAAATACGATGGAACAAGTGGAAGAAATGGAGTTGGAAAGCCAATCTCCAGGTTTTTTCAAAAAGTTTTTCTACCTTTTTTTAATCCCGTTTATGTTTCTCATCGCAATTTTATTGATTATTTCAACTATGACGGAATATAACGTGTTTAAAATAGCGGATGAGGCAGTTGAGAAAATCCCCTTTATCAGCTCTGATGAAAAAGATGGAGCAGTAGAAAACAGCTCACTAAATGAACAAAAAGTAGTAGAGCTGCAAGCGGAAATTCAAGAGAAGGAAGCGCAAATTTCCCAGCTGCAAACACAAATTGACGCATCGGCGACTGAAAAGGAAGAGCTTTTAATCGAACAGGAGCGATTGCTGTTTGAAATTGAAAAGCTTCAGCGCGATCAGGAAGAGACGAAAAAAGAGTTCAAAGAGATTCTGTCTACTTTCGAAAAAATGTCTGCTAGAAAAGCAGCTCCTATACTTGTTGAAATGAGTGATACAGAAAGCGTGCGTATTCTGTCGGAGATGAAACCCGATACATTATCAGCTATTTTCGCAAAAATGGAGCCGGCAGATGCTGCCCGCTATACAGAGCTTTTATCACAGCAATAGTCCTTGAATGGAGGGAGGTGTAATAAATGAATATCGCAATGCTACAAACAGTAAAAATGCCGAAGCAAGATTTCCAGCCAAACTTAGTGAAATCAGAAAAGCTGGATTCAAAAGCATTTGGAAGTGTGTTTAATTCGATGATTACAAAGTCATCTGCTCCAACTGCCAAGCAACCGGAAATGACAGAACCGCCGCTAGCTGAAAGTATTTCCGGAATTTTAGAAGAGGACTCACTGGAAAGTTTACTTGAACAATTAGGTGTTGAAATGGATGAGACGGGATTATTTGCATTAGTAGGTGAAGAAAGTACACTAATCGCATTGGACGAACTAATGACTTTGGATAACTTAACGGAGCTTTTAGGAATAACAAAAGCGGAATTGAGTCAAATTATTGAACAGTTATTAGGCGATGCAAAGCAAGAAATTACGGATGTTTGGTCTCTTATCGAGCAGGCACCGAATATTTTAAATGAAGTATTGGCAGCTGTGCAGAAGCCTGAACAAAACAATGTGCAACCAAAAGAATTGCAGCAAATTGTTCAGCTGTTAAAGTTAGCTCAATTGGCCGGAAGTAAAGTCGATACTGTCTATCAACAGGAAATCCAATTAGCCAGTTTAAAAGATGCATTACTGGCATTGGCAAATGAAGCTCAGAAATCAGCAGGCACAGAGCAGAGTGCTGTAAAAACTACAACTTTCCAACAAGTAGTACAGCAAGGTCAACAGTCTTCACTAAACCAGCAGACGACCGTAAAAGTTGAAACGGATACGCAAACAGCCGGTCATATACAGCAGCAAGTGACACAGACAAAAACCGTGACTGTTACATTACCCGCTGAAAAGCCGGCACAGTCGGATGCATTAATAAAAGAAATTCAAAACTTGATAAATCGCAGCCAGCTTTCAGGACAGCCAGGTAATATGAAATTATTCCTGAAACTGTTTCCGGAAAACCTCGGTCAAATTCGCATTGAACTAGTTCAAAAAGATGGAGTTATGACTGCCCGATTATTGGCAACGACAGCGATGGGGAAAGAATTACTGGAAAATAATATTAACCAGTTAAAAGCCGGTTTCGTCGCTCAGAATATTCAAATGGAACGAATCGATGTTGCACAGTCTTTACAGGATGCCGATCGAAATGCGCGTGATCAAAACTTCTTTAATAATTTCTTCCGTCAAAAAGATGAAGAAAAACAAGAAAATAATGAAGATACCCTAGATGACGAAAGTCTATCGTTTAAAGATCTATTAAGTGAGGAGGTAGAATAAGTGGCAAACCCAATTTCAAATGATTATTATTTACCGGCAAATAATGCAAATTTCAAAGTAACGGATAAACAGGATAACGGGGCGCTCGGAAAAGATGCGTTTCTAAAAATATTAATTACCCAATTGCAAAATCAGGATCCAACAAGCCCAATGGATGACAAAGAATTCATTTCTCAGATGGCACAATTTTCATCGCTGGAACAAATGCAGAATATGACAAAAGCGATGGAGAATTTACTTCAATCACAGCAACAGTCACAATTGATGAGTTATACAACATTTGTAGGCAAAGAAGTGAAGTGGCATGAGATTACAGATAAAGTGGATGCAGATAATAAGCCGATCTACAACGAAGGAACAGACACTATTAAGGAATTGAAATTTGTTGATGGTGAGGCCGTGTTTGTACTGGCTGATGGTAAGGAAATTAAACCAGGCAATATTTCATCGATTCTTGGTAGTACGAGTGAGACACAGCCTTCAGTTCCAGCAGGAAATCCATTAGCAGAAGCAAGCCAGCTGATCGGACAGACCGTTCAATATACAGATGGAAATCAGGTCGTTGAAGCGATCATTGAAGCAATAAAAACAAATAATGTGAATATCGAATACATTTTAAATGACGGTTCCCGTTTGACAAAAGACCAATTTACGGTGAGTTCTCAAACAGCCCAAAATGAAAATGTAACAGAATAAGAGGTGGGACTGATGAATCGAGTCAATATTCAACATATCCCGTACCATCCGCCGATAAAGCCAATAGTAAAACAGCATACAGACCAAGTTTCAAAGCAGTCCTTTATGGACCATTTAAAACAGGCGAGCGGTGAGGAATTAAAAATAAGCAAGCATGCTTCAGAACGTTTGAATGAACGAAATATTTCTATAACAGATCGTGAATGGCAGCAAATTTCAGAAAAAGTATTTGAGGCAAAAAATAAAGGCGTGAAGCAGCCGTTAGTTCTGTTAGATCAGGCTGCATTAATTATTAGTGCAAAAAATGCGACGGTTATTACGGCATTGGATCGTAATGAAGCAAAACAACAACTCTTTACCAATATTGATGGAACAATCCTTTTATAGGCCGGACCTTCAGAAGTAAGGAAGCCTACAGTCGTTGAATGATTGAGACGGCTGAACTAAAAAACAGATGTGAAAAACGAAGGGAGAACGACATTTTATGTTACGTTCAATGTATTCAGGTATATCAGGTTTAAAAAACTTCCAGACAAAATTAGACGTGATTGGGAATAACATCGCAAACGTTAATACGTACGGGTATAAGAAAGAGCGTACTATTTTTAAAGATTTAATTTCGCAAACACAATCAGGTGCTTCTGGTCCATCAGCAACTCGTGGTGGAGTAAATGCAATTCAAGTAGGCTTAGGATCTCAGTTAGCTGCAATTGATACTATTCATAATGCAGGGTCTATGCAAACTACTGGCCGAACATTGGATTTAGCGATTTCGGGAGATGGGTTCTTTATGGTGGCAGATTCTGTAGAAATGACTCCTGGAGTAGATGGAGAAATCGATGAAATTACAGGTTTGACAAACACAGCCTATACACGTGCCGGGAATTTTTATATGGATAAAAATGGTTATTTGGTCAATGGTGATGGAAAATATTTGGTAGGATTTGCGAATGAAAATATCGCTGAATACGATTCTATTGATGATCCGGAAGGGTGGCTCTCTAACTTTGATGATGAAAAGGCTGCAACAGTCGGTGATATTGAAGCAGGTGCAAACCTATTAGAAGCGGGTGCTTTACCAGATGGTACAAATCCTATCCGAATACCAACTACAGCTCAATCTATGAGTATTTCTCAAGATGGGACAATTTCATTTGTGGATGCTGCTGGTAAATTACAATATGCCGGCACCTTGATTTTATCTAAATTCCCTAATGCTAGTGGTTTAGAGAAAACTGGGTCAAACTACTTCCAAGTTACGCAAAACTCTGGAGAAGCTTATGCACATTTTGGTACAGTGGATGGCCTAGGTTCAATTAACTCAGGCTTCATGGAAATGTCCAACGTGGATCTTTCTGAAGAATTCACAGAGATGATTGTTGCACAGCGCGGGTTCCAGGCAAACTCTCGTATTATAACAACGTCAGATGAAATTTTACAAGAGTTAGTTAACTTAAAACGATAGTTTAAGTTCATTTGAAATTCATTGAAAAATTCATTATAGAAGGGGGGCGGGCCGGCTCTCAAGTCAGGTCCGGCCCTATTTCAATGATCGAGGTGACTCGCCTTAACGGTAAAGCATTTACTTTAAATGCTTTATACATAGAAACAGTTGAAGCATTTCCGGACACCCAAATTACGCTGACGACTGGACGTAAATTCATTGTGTTAGAGACTGAAGAACAGGTGCGGCAAAAGGTGAAGACATTCTATCAGCATGTCCAAGTATTATCTAACCCGCATCTTAGAGGTGAAGAAGATGAAGAATAATAAATTACTGACAATTATGCTAATTATATTAGTGACGATTACATTATTCGGTGTTATTGTCGTTGTGTTATTGACACAGCTCAACAAAGAGAAGCCGGATGGTCCAACGATTGATGAAATCATCGAGTCATCGGTAGACATTCCTGAGATTACGACGAACTTAGCAGATGGAAGCTTTGTCCGAATTACATTGAAAATTCAGGCATCAGATAAAAAAGCTGGTGAAGAGTTGTTTAAACGAGATTTCCAAGTGAAAAATATCGTAATTCAGGAACTTTCTGAAATGGAAGAAGAAGCTTTAGAAGGTAAGCAAGGGAAAATTACATTCCAAGATGCAATTAAATCTCAAGTGAATGAGTTAATGCAAGAAGGGGAAGTTACGCAAGTGTATATTACTTCATACGTACTTCAGTAATCAGTACTACACAATTTTAATTTTTGAAATGGAGGTGGGCAAATGGCAGGAGATATAATGTCGCAATCCGAAATCGATGCGCTCTTATCCGCGATATCGACCGGAGAGATGTCTGCAGAAGACATTAAAAAAGAAGATGAGACACGAAAAGTAAAAGTATATGACTTTAAGCGGGCTCTGCGCTTCTCAAAAGACCAAATCCGAAGTTTGACCCGTATACATGAAAATTTTGCGCGACTGTTAACAACTTTCTTTTCTGCACAGTTAAGAAGCTATGTCCAAATTACAGTTGCATCTGTTGACCAAATTCCGTTTGAAGAATTTGTTCGTTCCATCCCAAACATGACATTGATCAATGTATTTGAGGTTCCGCCTTTGGATGGCAATATTTTAATGGAGATTAACCCGAACATCGCCTATTCGATGCTAGACCGCTTGATGGGCGGAGCAGGGGGAAGTCATAGCAATGTTGATAATTTAACTGAAATCGAAACGAAAATCATGACGAATTTATTCGAGCGTTCTTTTGATAATTTGCGTGAAGCATGGGAAAACGTTGCGGAAATCGATCCGATGCTTGTGGAATTGGAAGTAAATCCACAGTTTTTACAGATGATTTCGCCAAATGAGACCGTTGTTGTCATTTCATTTAATACAATCATCGGAGATACGACAGGGATGATCAATATTTGTATCCCGCATGTTGTATTAGAGCCGATTGTTCCGAATTTATCTGTTCGCTACTGGATGCAGACGAATACGAAGGAAATTTCACCGGAACAAACGAAAATGCTTGAAACTCGTGTAAAACAAGCTAAATTACCCATAATTGCAGAGTTAGGAACGACGGATATTACGATTGAAGATTTCCTGACAATGGCTGTCGGTGATGTCATTCCGTTAAATCAAAAAATTGAAAATCCGTTAACACTAAAAGTCGGCAGTTTACCGAAATTTACTGTTCAGCCAGGGAAATTGAATAATAAAATGGCTGTTCAAATTATCGACCCTTTGAAAGGAGGAGACGAAGATGAGTGATGAAATGCTCTCCCAAGAAGAAATTGAGGCTCTATTAAGGGGCGAAACGCTGGAGGATTTTTCTGCAAATACAGCAAGTCCGCAAGAAGAAATTAAAGTTGAGGATCACTTAACTCCAATAGAAATTGATGCATTAGGTGAGGTTGGTAATATCTCATTCGGCAGTTCGGCAACTGCATTATCTGCATTGTTAGGTCAAAAAGTTGAAATTACAACTCCAAGTATCTCTATGATTAACCGTAATCGCTTGGAACAGGAATTCCCACATCCATATGTTGCTGTACAAGTAGAGTATACAACTGGACTTTCAGGAATGAATCTGCTCGTAATAAAACAATCGGATGCTGCCATTATTGCAGATTTAATGCTAGGCGGCGATGGAATAAATCCAAGACCTGAATTAAGTGAAATCCAGTTAAGTGCTGTTCAAGAAGCAATGAATCAGATGATGGGTTCAGCTGCGACTTCCATGTCAACAGTATTTAACCAAAAGGTTGATATTTCACCGCCGACAATTGATTTACTGAACATTTCACAAAATGAAGGTACAGACAACATTCCTGATGATGAATTATTAGTAAAAATTTCATTCAGATTGCGTATCGGTGAATTGATCGATTCGAATTTAATGCAATTATTACCTTTAAAGTTTAGTAAAAAAATAGTAAAGTCATTAATGGGAGAAACTGACGAACCCCTTACTGCCGCAACAACAACTGTGGAGCCTTCGCCAGTCCAGCAGACACAACAGCAGCCAATGCAGCAGGCGCAACAACCGACTGCACAGCAACCGATGTTTGAACAACCTGTTCAGCAGCCAATGAATGAGCAGCCAGTACAGCAGCCGGTCTATCAGCAGCCAATATATGAGCAACCGGTGCAACAGCAACCTGTATATGAACAGCCGGTTTATCAGCAGCCTGCTTATACAGCACCACCGGCAAATGTACAGCAAGCTCAATTTGCGAGCTTCGAGTCGGCAAATATTACACAGTCAGAAGCACGCAATTTAAATATGCTGCTTGATATTCCATTGCAAGTAACAGTTGAGCTGGGACGGACTAAACGTTCTGTAAAAGAAATACTGGAACTTTCGAGCGGATCGATTATTGAATTGGATAAGCTTGCAGGTGAACCTGTTGATATTTTAGTAAACAGTCGGTTAATTGCCAAAGGTGAAGTTGTAGTAATTGATGAGAACTTCGGTGTTCGCATCACAGATATTTTAAGTCAGGCAGATCGCTTGAACAATATTAGATAGTTTTAATTGGAGGAATTAGATTATGTCTAAAAGGATTTTAATTGTGGACGATGCAGCTTTCATGCGCATGATGATCAAAGATATTTTAACGAAAAATGGTTTTGAAGTAGTAGGGGAAGCAGCTGACGGAATTCAAGCGGTTGAAAAGTACAATGAATTACGTCCGGATTTAGTAACGATGGATATTACAATGCCTGAAATGGATGGTATTGCAGCATTAAAAGAAATTAAAGGCACGGATCCAAGCGCGGTAGTGATTATGTGTTCAGCAATGGGCCAACAAGCTATGGTAATCGATGCGATTCAAGCAGGTGCAAAAGACTTTATCGTAAAGCCTTTCCAAGCAGATCGTGTAATCGAAGCGATTCAAAAAGCTTTAGGTTGATGTGATGAAAGCAAAAAAATCATTTCGATTTTGGCTCGCTGTTGGAATTGTATGGATGACGGCATTATTTACACCAAACTCAAATGGAACTTTTGCGATGGTAAGTAACGTATACGAAAACTGTAATGAAAACCCTGAAGTATGTTCAGAAGAAAAAATTTCAGATGAAAATACTCCGGATGCCGACACAGAACAAACTGACTCGGCATCCGTTAGTATTGGATTTTGGGATTATCTTAAAGTTTTAATAGCACTTGTCTTCGTCATAGGGCTATTATTGTTCATTTTAAAGTATTTAAACAAGCGTAACTTCAACTATCAACAAAATGCCGTAATTAAAAATATCGGTGGCATGTCTGTAGGACAGCAAAAGTCTGTACAATTATTGTTAATTGGAAAACGAGTTTATGTAGTGGGTGTCGGCGATAACATTCAGCTTCTGAAGGAAATTGATTCCGAGGAAGAAATCGACCATTTACTGAATCAAATCGAAACTAAACAGAGCATGGTGAATACTTCACCGTATATAGCACAATTATTTAATAAGTTTTCACAAAAAAAACGCCCTCAAGATATTTCGGAAAGCCCTAAATTCAATGATTTGTTCAATGAAAAAATCGGGAAAATCAAGCAACAACGAAGTGATGAGCTGGAGCGTTGGAAAGAACAGGAGCGTGATGATCGATGAACGACCTTCTTTCCGTGTTTTCTGAAAGTGATCCCGGAAATGTATCCACATCGGTTACGCTGTTATTCCTGTTAACCGTTCTATCTTTAGCGCCGAGTCTATTAATCTTAATGACTTCTTTTGCGCGTATTGTCATCGTTTTGTCGTTTACTAGGACAGCCCTTGCGACGAACCAAATGCCGCCTAACCAGGTAATTATCGGGTTGGCATTGTTTTTAACATTCTTTATTATGGCGCCGACTTTCCAGCAAGTAAATGAGCAGGCATTACAACCGCTTTTTGATGAAGAAATTAATTTGGAAGAGGCGTATGATCGGGCGACGATTCCGTTTAAACAATTTATGGCTCAGCATACAAGGCAAAAGGATTTAGAGCTTTTTATCGAATATAATCAGGCGGAGTATCCGGATTCCATTGAGGAAATTCCGATGACACTGTTAGTACCCGCATTTGCGTTAAGTGAAATTAAAACAGCTTTTCAAATGGGTTTTATGATCTTCATTCCGTTTTTAGTTATTGATATGGTGGTCGCAAGCACACTGATGTCAATGGGGATGATGATGCTGCCTCCAGTAATGATTTCACTGCCATTTAAAATCTTATTATTTGTACTCGTCGATGGTTGGTATTTAGTGATGAAATCTTTACTTCAAAGTTTTTAGGGGATGATATAAAGTGACACAGGAAATGGTCATTGCAATTGCAGAAAATGCAGTATTCACGATATTGATAGTTTCGGGACCTTTACTATTAATCGCGCTTATCAGTGGTTTAATAGTCAGTATATTTCAGGCAACAACTTCCATTCAAGAACAAACATTGGCGTTCGTACCTAAAATCGTAGCGGTATTAGTGGCGATTATTTTTTTTGGCCCGTTTATGATCAGCAAGATGACGGACTACTTTCACGACATTTTAAATAACCTAGTTCGGTATATTGGGTGAGTAGATGACGGAATTATTACCGAATTTATCAATATTGCTATTAATTTTAGTACGTGTTTCTGCATTTTTCGTCTCCGTCCCTTTATTTTCATATCGTACAATACCACCGCAAGTGCGTATTATATTGGCTGTCGCTTTAGCTTGGATGATGTACTATACGTTTAATATCGAGCCGTTTGAAATTAATGCGTTTTACTTGCTGCTCGTTTTAAAAGAGGCAATTATCGGGCTCATGCTGGGTTTGGCCGCGATGATTATCGTTTCCGCTGTTCAAATAGCAGGCGGATTTATCGATTTCCAGATGGGTTTTGCGATGGCGAATATTATCGATCCGCAAACAGGTGCCCAGTCTCCGTTAATGGGGCAGTTTTTAAACTTTTTAATGCTTTTATTATTGCTGTCAATAAATGGTCATCATCTCATTTTAGATGGTATTTATTATAGTTATCAATTTATGCCGATGGATCAGTTTTTCCCGAATTTCGGTGAAGAAGGAACCGCATTGTTTATTATTAAAATATTTGTTTCTGTTTTTGCCATAGCATTTCAAATGTCAGCTCCAATAGTTGCAACATTATTTTTAGTAACATTAGCGTTAGGAATTACAGGGAAAACGGTACCGCAAATGAATATATTTGTAATCGGATTCCCGATCAAAATTGCAGTAGGGTTTCTTGTATTGATTGTGACAATGGGTGTATTAGTGGGAGTTATGAAAGAGCTAATTGAATTTATGATTATTTCTTTACGTGACTTAATGGTTATTTTAGGTGGTGGCTAACATGGACAGAAAGCTATTAATTAACGTTGACCTTCAGTTTTTTGCAGGTGAAAAAACGGAAAAAGCAACACCGAAAAAGCGGCAGGATTCACGAAAAAAAGGACAAGTATTAAAAAGTCAGGACGTCACAGCTGCCGTATTACTGCTATTGTCATTTTTCTTTTTACTTTTCTTCGCACCATTCATGTACGAAGGAATGAAAGATTTTTTATTACAAGCACTTAACCGCAATATGTTAATTGAAACGCTGAACGCTGAAACCGTAATGGATATGTATGTTGAATCCATTAAAGAGATGGCAATTATCGTTCTGCCGATTATGGTCATTGCCATTATTGCAGGTATTGGAGCTAACTTTTTTCAGTTTGGCTTACTTTTTACAACAGAAACATTAAAAATAGATTTGAAAAAAATGGATCCGATTAAAGGGATCAAAAAGATTATTTCTGTACGTGCAATCGTCAATTTAATTAAATCATTATTGAAAGTAACGTTAATCGGAACCGTGACAACCGTTGTCATAATTATATATCTGGAAGATGTATTGTCGCTTGCTTTACATAGCCCGGCAGAAATTTTGGCCACTGTAGCATATATGTCGGCAATCATGGGAATTGCCGCGTCGATTATGCTCGTTTTTATTGCATTGTTTGACTATATATATGAACGGCATGAATATGAGAAACAATTGAAAATGTCGAAACAGGATGTTAAAGATGAGCATAAAAATGCAGAAGGTGACCCGTTGATCAAGTCGAAAATTAAACAGCGTCAACGTGAAATGGCGATGCGCAGAATGATGCAGGAAGTACCTGCTGCAGATGTTGTCATTACAAACCCGACCCATTTTGCGATTGCTTTAAAATACGACGAAGATATGATGGATGCTCCGAAAGTTGTAGCAAAAGGGACCGATTTTGTCGCACAGAAAATAAAACTTATTGCAAAAGAACATGATGTCATTATGGTAGAAAATCGTCCGCTTGCCCGTGCGATGTATGACCAGGTTGAAATCGGCCAGGCTGTACCGGAAGAGTTTTTCAAAGCTGTTGCCGAAGTTCTTGCATATGTATACCGAATCAAACGCAAAATTTGACATAGATTTCAGGAGGGACAACAATGCAAATACGCGACTTAGGGGTTTTAGCTGCAGTGATTATGGTTGTAGCGATGCTCATTATCCCTCTTCCACATTGGCTACTCAGTTTTTTAATTATTATTAATATTACATTGGCACTACTCGTATTATTAACTTCGATGAATATGAAGGAAGCGCTCGATTTCTCGATTTTCCCTACTGTTATTCTATTATTAACACTGTTCCGTCTGGCATTGTCCGTATCGACAACACGTGCCATTTTAGCGGAAGGTGACGCAGGTAAAGTAGTAGAGACATTTGGTAATTTCGTTACAGGCGGTAATATTTTAGTAGGTTTAGTTATTTTCTTATTACTAGTTATTATCCAGTTCATCGTAATTACAAAGGGTTCGGAGCGTGTTGCGGAAGTTGCTGCACGTTTCACATTGGATGCGATGCCCGGTAAGCAAATGAGTATCGATGCGGATTTAAACGCCGGAATGATTTCGGAAAAAGAAGCGCGGGAACGCCGTGAAAAAGTATCCGGCGAAGCGGACTTTTACGGAGCAATGGATGGTGCAACGAAATTCGTAAAAGGGGATGCTATTGCCTCGATTATTATGGTTGGTATTAACTTACTGTTCGGTATGATCATCGGTATGATTCAGATGGAGCTAAGCTTTGCTGAAGCAGCATCTAAATATTCGATGCTGACAGTCGGTGATGGACTAGTATCGCAAATCCCAGCCTTATTAATTTCTACTGCGACAGGGATTGTTGTAACACGTGCTGCTTCAAAAGGAAATCTTGGTTCAGACATTACAGCACAGTTATTTGCACAATCCAAGCTATTGTATGTAGCTGCAGGTACAATTCTCCTGCTCGGATTATTTACACCGATTCCAGACTGGATTACGATTCCGATTGCAACCGCATTAGCGGTTGGCGCATTCTTAATGGACCGTAAAAAGGAAGAAACACCGGAAGAAATTATGGAATTCGAAGAGGAAGTTGCCTCTGATACGATGAAAAGTCCGGAAAATGTTATTAATCTATTAAATGTTGATCCGATAGAATTCGAATTTGGCTACGGATTAATTCCTTTAGTAGATGCAGCACAGGGCGGGGATTTACTGGACCGCGTTGTTATGATTCGTCGTCAGCTTGCATTGGAGCTTGGGATTGTCATACCGATTGTACGTATCCGTGACAATATTCAGCTGCAGCCAAATGAGTACCGGATTAAAATAAAGGGAAATGAAATGGCAAGAGGTGAATTGTTACTGGATCATTATTTGGCAATGAGTCCAGGGGATGATAATTCGATTGATGGTATTGACACAATTGAGCCATCATTCGGCCTGCCTGCAAAATGGATTACAGAAGCAGTAAAAGAGGATGCGGAAATGTTCGGCTATACAGTTGTTGATCCGCCAAGTGTTGTTTCTACACATTTAACCGAAATTATCCGTGCAAATGCCCACGATCTGCTCGGCCGTCAAGAGACGAAGCAATTGATCGATCATTTACGCGAAACACATGCCATTTTAGTGGACGATTTAATTCCGACACCATTATCGATAGGGGAAGTACAAAAAGTATTGGCAAAATTATTGCGTGAAAATGTTTCGATACGGAATTTGCCGATCATTTTCGAAACATTAGCAGATTATGCAAAGCTTACTAGTGATCCCGATATTTTAACTGAGTATGTGAGACAGGCATTGGCTAGACAAATTACATCTCAATTTATTAACGGTCAACAAGCGCTAAAAGTTATTACAGTGTCTGCAAAAGTCGAAAAACTTGTAGCTGACAGCATTCAGCAAACAGACCATGGCAACTATTTAGCGATGGATCCACAGCAGTCGCAATTCGTATTGGAAGCTATTGCGAAAGAAGTGGAGCGTGTTTCCTATACGGAACAGTCGCCAATTATTTTATGTTCGCCGGGTGTGCGTCTGTACATAAGACAACTGACAGAACGTTATTTCCCGCAAGTCCCGATTCTTTCGTATAACGAATTGGATGCAGCCGTTGAAATTCAAAGTGTAGGGGTGGTGAATGTTGAATGAAGATGAAAAAATACAATGCACCTTCCATTGCTGAAGCAATGAAACAAATTCGCGCTGATCTAGGGGAAGATGCAGTTATTCTGAATTCGAAAGTCGTCGTGACGAAAAAGTTTTTCGGATTAGTAAAAAATAAAAGCTATGAAGTCGTGGCAGGATATGACGCGTTGGAAAAGAAACCTTCATTACCGTCTTTTGAAGACATTCCGACATTTGCACCGCAATTGAAAGAGGAAGGAATCAGCGAAGCAGCATCGTCTGTGGAACAACATACAAAAGTTCCGCAAAACGGTGCTGCTGGCTTACCTGAAAACTTGATCAAAGAAATTGCTGATTTAAAATCGATGATGCAATCGATGCAACGTATGTCTACACAGTCTCAATATCCTGATGAACTCTTATCATTTATCGACTTTCTACGTGAGCAGGAACTTGGAGAGGAGCTTATCACAAAAATCAGTGATGAGCTTTTTATGTATTATAACGAGCATGGCAAACAAATGACATGGAACGAAATGCAGGAAGTTGCCAAAGATTATTTAAGAAAAGAATTGTATGACTTGCCGATTAGCGGAATTTCATATGAGAAAAAATATATTAACGTGCTAGGTCCAACCGGTGTTGGGAAAACGACTACGATTGCGAAAATGGCTGCACGCGCTGTACTTGAAAAGAAAAAGAAAATCGGTTTTATAACAACAGACACTTATCGTATAGCTGCGATTGAACAATTGAAAACGTATGCTGCATTGCTGCAGGCCCCGGTTGAAGTTGTCTATAATCCAACAGATTATGCAGAGGCGCTTCAAAAGTTTGACCATCTGGATTTAATTTTTATTGATACAGCCGGTAGAAACTACAAAGAAGCGAAATATGTAGATGATTTAAAGTCATTGATACAATTTAGCAAACAAGTAGAATCTTACTTAGTTTTATCGTTAACGTCTAAGCAAAAAGACTTAGAATCAATTATTGAACAATTTGCGAACTTGCATATTGAAAAATTTATCTTTACGAAGCTTGATGAAACAAATTCTATTGGCACTATGTTTAATTTAATGATTAAATATAATAAAGGACTAGCTTATTATACAAATGGTCAAGAAGTACCAGAAGATATCGAACAACCTAATAGTGATAATTTACTAGAACTTTTCTTCAAGGAGAACTCCGATGAAAGATCAAGCTGAAAAACTACGTCAGAAGATGCTTGAAAGTGAACATAAGCCAGGGCGATCAATTGCAGTTGTTAGTGGAAAAGGTGGAGTTGGTAAAAGTAATTTCACGACAAACTTCGCTACCCTGTTATCTAAAAAGGGGAAAAAAGTAGCTATATTAGATATGGATATTGGCATGGGTAATGTACACATTCTCATAGGAAGCTCCGTGAAATACAGTTTAAAAGATTACCTGGATGGTCAAGTGCCGCTGGAAGATGTTCTTTGCGAAACAAAGGAAGGGGTAAGCTATATTTCCGGCGGTACCGGTATGTCGTCGTTAATGGAATGGTCTCCTGATGTTTTTGCACGTTTAATCACGGCTTTTGAAACATTGCAGAAAAATTATGATTTTGTCTTATTTGATATGGGAGCAGGTGTTGTGGATTGGTCACTCGATCTATTAACATCCATAGAAGAAATTATCGTTATTTCTACCGCGGAACCGACATCCATTATGGATGCCTATTCTATGATGAAATTTATCCATCTAAAAGACCCGATGAAGAAATTTTATCTATTATGCAATCGAGCATTTACCATCGAGGAAGGGCAAGATACGACACAGCGCCTGAAAACAGTGATGCAACGTTTTTTGGAAAAGGAAGTATCGATTTTAGGATCGCTGCCGGAAGACCCTGTTGTGCGTCAAGCAGTACGTCAGCAAGCCTTATTTGCATTGCTCTATCCTGATGCTCCTGTCACAAAAACAATGGATAAAATTGTAGAGCAATTTTTAACAACGCAGGCAGTAATGAAAGAAGTACATGCAACAAATGAGTCGATGAAATTTATATCAAAATTAAAAAGCATCTTTTCGAGAGGGCGTGAGTAAATGAGCAACTTACAGAAAACAAAACTGCTAGTTGTTGATGATTCCGCCTTTATGCGGAAGCTAATAAGCGATTTTTTTTCGGATCATCTGCATATTGAGGTCATCGGGGCGGCCCGTAATGGGAAAGACGCGATAAAAAAAATTGAGCAGCTTAAACCCGATGTCGTGACAATGGATGTGGAAATGCCGGAAATGAATGGGATGGAAGCGTTAAAAGAAATCATGCAAAAGTACCCATTGCCTGTCATCATGCTTTCAAGTACGACAAAGCGCGGTGCAGAGAATACATTAATGGCAATGGAGTACGGAGCAGTCGATTTCGTTGCAAAACCAAGCGGTTCCATTTCATTGGATTTACATAAAATTAAAGATGAACTTGTACGAAAAGTGGAAGAGGCATCTAAAGTAACGGTTTCAAAACTGAGAAAACCATACGAAAAATCGACTGTTGTAAGTAGAGCAATCCGTCAACCTCTTCATAATGAAGAATCAAAACTAAAAAGCATGACTAAACCAACCATCAAAATTGATGTACCGACCCAAAAGACGGAGTGGAGCAAAACTTCGAAGAAAATCATTTTAATCGGAACTTCAACAGGTGGTCCAAGAGCTTTACAGGAAGTCATTACAAAAATTCCCGCAAATGTGGATGCACCGATCTTAATCGTGCAGCATATGCCTGCCGGATTTACAAAATCATTGGCAGCCAGACTTGATCAATTAAGTGAAATTCATGTAAAAGAAGCAGAACAAGGCGACCTATTGCAAAAGGGAACGGCCTATATTGCCCCTGGTGGCTATCATCTTAAATTAAGAAAAGTCGGATCGGCATTTGCTGTCGTCCTCGATAATCAGGAACCGCCAAGAGCGGGACATCGCCCTTCTGTAGACGTCTTGTTTGAAGATGTCAGTCAGTATTCGGAATTCGATAAAATTGCCGTCATTATGACCGGAATGGGCTATGACGGATCAAAAGGACTTGTCTCGCTCAAAAAAACAGGGAATGTCACGGCTATTGCCGAGTCAGCAGAAACATGTATCGTATATGGAATGCCAAAAGCTGCCGTGGAAACGCAGCTTGTAGATGAAGTGGCGGATGTTGATGATATTGCCCGAACAATTATGAAATATATGCCTTAAAAAGGGGTGCCCTCTAAATGGAATTAAATCAATACTTAGAAATGTTCATTGAAGAAAGTAAAGAACATTTACAAGCATGCAGTGAACACTTATTGGAACTTGAAAAAAATCCGGAAGATTTAACGATTGTCGGAGAGATTTTCCGCTCGGCACATACTTTAAAAGGTATGGCAGCAACAATGGGCTTTGAAGATTTAGCTGATTTAACACATAAAATGGAAAATATATTAGATGCGATCCGCAACAGTAAAATTAAAGTGAACGCAGAAATTTTAGATGTCGTTTTCGAATCAGTCGACCATTTAGAAGAAATGGTATTTGACATTGCTGATGGCGGCGACGGTAAACGCAATGTGCAGGCAACAGTGGAAAAGCTAAAGCGCATTGAAGCAGGCGAATCGGCTACTTCCGATACAGAAGAAACAAAGGCAGAACAGGAAGTTGCTGCTGCAGTAGTAGCAACTGAGCTTGAACAGCCAGCCCAAGGATTGGAATTAAAATTGTCTTATGATGATTTTGAAAAAACGGTCATTCTGCAATCATCTGAACAAGATTTCAATGCATTTGAAATTACAGTATTTTTGCGTGAAGACTGTTTATTAAAAGCGGCTCGTGTGTTCATGGTATTCGAAATACTGGAGAAAAATGGAGATGTCATTAAATCTTCGCCGACAGTAGATAAATTAGAAGAAGAACAGTTTGATAGTGAATTCCACGTTGCCTTTATTTCGAAAGAGTCAGCTGAAGATTTGCAAAAGATGCTCATGAAAGTATCAGAGGTCGATCGTGTAGTTGTCAATAAAATCAGCCGAGATGTATTTGTTACAAAAACTACGGCCATCGACGTACCTGTAGAAGAAGTACAATCACAGCCAGCAGTACAGGAAACTGTAACTGCCGTGTCTGAAGAACAGCCAAAAACAGCAGCTGCTAAAAACAATAGTAAATCGGGTCATGCATCGAGTAAAACGATCCGCGTAAATATTGAACGCCTAGACATATTGATGAACTTGTTTGAAGAACTTGCGATTGATCGCGGCCGTCTTTTAACAATTGCTGGGGACGTGAATCACGGTGAACTGAATGAAACAGTTGAACGTATGAGCCGTACAATGGGTGACCTGCAAAATATCGTCTTAACGATGCGCATGGTTCCTGTAGACACAGTATTTAACCGTTTTCCGAAAATGGTACGTCAATTATCGCGTGATTTAAACAAAAAAATCGAACTTAATATTGTCGGTGCAGAAACAGAGCTTGACCGCACAGTAATTGATGAAATTGGAGATCCGTTGGTGCATCTGATCCGCAACTCAGTTGACCATGGAATCGAAAGTCCGGAAGTACGCCGTGCAAAAGGCAAACCGGAAGAAGGAACGGTGGAACTTCGTGCTTATCATAGCGGGAACTATGTATTCATCGAGATTGAAGATGATGGGGCAGGAATCAACCGAGAAAAAGTATTGGCAAAAGCGCTGTCTAAAGGGATTGTTACACATGAACAGTCATTAACGATGACAGACAAGCAAATTAATGAGCTAATTATGGCATCTGGTTTCTCAACAGCGGACGTCATTTCGGATGTATCAGGCCGTGGTGTCGGTTTGGATGTTGTTAAAACAACGATTGAATCATTAGGCGGGAATATTTCGATTGAATCAACTCAAAATGTCGGTTCAGTCTTCTCGATCCAATTACCGCTGACACTGTCAATTATTTCAGTCATGCTTGTAGAAATTGAAAATGAAATTTATGCAATTCCGTTATCATCTATTATTGAAACATCGATTATCCGTCATTCAGATATTTTAAATGCCCATAATCAAAAAGTAATCGATTTCCGTGGTAAAGTTGTACCGCTTGTATTCCTGGAAGAAATTTTTGAAGTACCGCGCGCTGAACAAAAAGATGATGGCTTCCATTCAGTTGTAATTGTCCGTAAAGGCGATAAATTAGCTGGTTTAGTAGTTGATTCATTTATCGGTCAGCAGGAAATTGTGCTGAAATCATTAGGAAACTACTTAACGAACATTTTTGCGATTTCAGGTGCGACGATATTAGGAAACGGAAAAGTGGCGTTAATAGTAGACTGTAACGCACTAATGAAGTAAAAGGATAAGAGGTGTGAAGGATGACGAATGCAACAGAGCAAAAAAACTTGAAAGTAATTGTGTTTCAATTAGCAGATAAAGAATATGCCATTCCTGTTTCGCACGTAAAAGGAATCGAAAAATTAATGCATATTACACGTGTGCCGAAAACAGAACGTTATGTAAAAGGTGTCATTAATCTTCGAGGTGTTGTAACCCCTGTTATCGATTTACGTGAACGGTTTGAATTGCCGGTTTCAGGGAACGAGGAAACAACTCGAATCATTATTATTACACTGGAAACGATGGAAGTCGGTTTTATAGTAGATTCAGCAAATGATGTGTTGGATATTGATGCATCTTCCATTGAACAGCAGCCGGAAGTGGTGGGCTCATTAGAAGAAGATTTTATCGCTGGTGTCGCAAAATTGGAAAACCGCTTATTAATTTTACTTCACTTAGATAAAGTGTTAAATCCGTTCGATTGATTTCAATGAATAATTTCCCGGGTGAGCTTCGCTTGCCTGGAATCTATTAAAGTAGGGATTGAAAATGAACTTTAGTGAAAAAATCACATTGCTGCATTTAGATGTTTTAAAGGAAATCGGAAATATTGGTGCTGCACATGCGGCTACGGCATTATCGAATTTATTGGGAAAAAAGATCGATATGCGTGTACCCGACGTGAAGATGGCCTCGTTTAATGAAATGATGGAACTCGCTGGCGGCTCGGAAAATGCTGTCGTCGGTATTTATCTTCGTATAGAAGGGGATGCCCAAGGAAGCATGTTTTTCATTTTGCCGATTGAGCAGGCAAACCGATTTATTCGAAGTCTTATTCAGGATGAATCATTTGATTTTCACACACCTCCATATTCGGAAATGGGCTTATCGGCAATGCAGGAAATGGGCAATATTTTATCCGGCTCTTATTTATCGGCTTTATCCGATTTTACAGGGCTGAAAATCTATCCGACTGTCCCTGGATTGAGTGTGGATATGTTTGGTGCGATTATTAGTATCGGCCTGATTGAACTTTCACAAGTAAGCGATACAGTCATCGTCATTAACACGTCCATATATGAAGAAGTCATGTCTGATGATGACGCAGTAAAGGGGCAGTTCTTCCTGTTACCTGAACCTGATTCATTTGAAGCGATTTTTAAAGCATTAGGAGTGCCTACGACATGATAGTTACCCATTCAAGCGAAGTGATTAAAGTAGGTATTGCACAATTGGATATCGTAAAAGTTCCAAAAACGATCCGTACGTCAGGTTTAGGTTCTTGTGTTGGTGCAGTCATTTACGACGATTCCAAAAAAGTTGCCGGTATGGTCCATGTCATGCTGCCGGATTCTAGTTTAAATCGGACGGCAACAATGAATGCCGCAAAATTTGCTGATACCGGAATTGCTGCTTTAGTTGATCTTTTAAAACAAGAAGGAGCACAACGCTTTAAGCTGAAGGCGAAGATTGCGGGTGGTGCACAAATGTTCCAATTTACAGCAGACAAAGATTCGATGAGGATTGGACCTAGAAATGTGGAAGCTGTAAAAGCGCAGTTAAAAGAACTGGGCATACCGCTCATCGCTGAAGATACGGGCGGTAACAGCGGTCGTACGATTGAGTTTAACCCTGAAACGAGCATCCTTTCAGTTCGTACCGTCAATAAAGGAGTGAGTGAAATTTAATGTTTGGTTCAATATTTTATAATTTTTGGGCAGCACTATTTTCATTCGCTGTATATTTTATCGCTGCAATTCAAAATCCGTATGCGTTGCCACTGCCGACGATTGGCGCAGCTTTTGTCGTTGCTGTCATTGCATTTAGTTTAATGTTTCTTATCCGTTATTTCCTTGGGTATGTATTTTATACACCGGAATCACCTGTTTTGTTACAAACAGAAGAGGAGCTTCCGGGAGCAGTTGCGAAAGAGACGGACAAAACACAGGCTGTTCCGCAAAGCGACCTTCCGGCAAAGGAAGTTGAAGATGAGAATTCGGAAGAAATTGCACAAGTCGTTCGTTCGATGCTTCAAGGCGATGAATCCCTTTCAAGGTAAAAGAGTCGTATATCCGGCTCTTTTTTATTTAGCATAATATAAGGAAATACTGTGTCGAATTATTGGATTAAATGTATATTAAAAGGCTTTTTGGTATAATAAACATAAATATGTTACTTTTCAAAAAAGGGGTGGGTATGTTTGACAGAACAAAGGCATAGAGACGAACAATCATTATGGGTTCGTTGGACAAAGAACCGTGATCCCGAAGCAGGCGATTTATTAATAAAAAAGTTTAAACCACTCGTATCCTATCATGTACAGCGTATCGCTGTCGGGCTTCCGAAAAACATTTCCAGAGATGACTTAATGAGTCTTGGGATGATGGGGCTGTTTGATGCGTTAAATAAATTTGATATAAACCGAGATTTAAAATTTGATACGTATGCTTCATTCCGTGTTCGTGGTGCTATCCTCGATGGTTTACGAAAAGAGGACTGGCTCCCAAGATCAGCGCGTGAAAAAGCAAAAAAACTGGAATCGCAAATTGAGTCACTTGAGCAAAAGCTGATGCGCCATGCGACAGCAGAAGAAGTTGCAGCACATATGAATCTGCCTGTCGAAGAAGTGTACCAAACTTTCCAGGAACATTTTTTCTCTAATGTGCTGTCCATCAATGAGCAGCTGGACCAGGAAGAATCGGAAGGTAAGTCCTTTGTTATCCGTGATGACAATACGAAAACACCGGAGCAGCATAGCGTTCATGTAGAACTGTTAGGCGATTTGGCTGAAAATATTAAAAAGCTGAATGAAAAAGAACAGATTGTCATTAGTTTATTTTACTCGGAAGAATTAACATTAACCGAAATCGGTGAAATACTGGACCTGTCCACATCTAGAATTTCGCAAATTCACTCAAAAGCATTGTTTAAATTACGTAAATTATTGTCTTCAGAAATGATTAATACGTAAGGAGGCGGCGTTATGAGTTTAAAGGGCCTGGAATTACAGATTGCGATTCCTAAAACATTTGAGGCGGGGAAGATGGCGGATCAGCGTCAACAAAATACAATCCTGCAGCAAATGCATGCAAATGAAGCATTGAACAAGGAACTGGAACGCAAACAATTATCCGTCAATGAAACAGAGCATCTGAACGCCCTCAATGATGAGGAACAGGATAAGTCTTCCCAAAACGGACAAGAGCAAACTCAAGAAAATAAGAAAAATAAAGAACAGCTAGAAAAAAAAGTGCAGCACCCGTTCAAAGGGAACCTTTTTGATTTTAGTGGCTAGGAGCAGTCATCATGATCGCAGTTGTAATTACCTTATTTCTCATCCAGATGATTACGATTTTTGTAATTGTTCTTTTATATAGTAAGCTTTCTAAGTTTCAGAATATAGAAAAGCGCCAAAATGAACTGATTAATGAAATGGACAATGCGATTAGCGTATATTTAATGGAGATGAAAGAAGAAAACGACCGGTTAATCAGTGAACTGAAAAAACCGAATGTTGCCCAAAAGGCCGCATCAACCCGTAAAGAAGGACCGGCACAGACTATAAAAGAACAACCGGTAAAAGAACAGGAAATGGAACCGCGCAAATTCGTACCGGTCAAGCAAGCAGCAAGTGCCTATCAAAAGCAAAAGACACAGCAGCAAGTTGAAGAAAAGGACAATGAGGATTTAGAAAAAGCGGAAACACTTTCTGAAGACAATGAAATTCAAGAACAAAACCTGACATTTGAACAGCAAGTAATCAATCATTATCGCAACGGAAAAACAATCGAAGAAATTGCGAGAATGATGGGACGCGGAAAAACGGAAATTGAGCTCCTCGTAAAGTTTCATGCGTAAAGTAGTTGCACTTGAAAGTCCATTATGATATAGTTACAAGCGGTGTTAACAATACACACGTATTTTGATGTAGTAAGTGGTGCTCGTAAGTCTACGGGTAGCTTGTTGCAGATGAAAAATACGGAGGAAAAAAACCAAACATATTAGGAGGAAACACTCATGTCAGTAATTTCAATGAAACAATTACTAGAAGCTGGTGTACATTTCGGTCACCAAACTCGCCGTTGGAACCCAAAAATGAAGAAATATATCTTCGTAGAGCGTAACGGTATTTACATTATCGATTTACAAAAAACGGTTAAAAAATTAGAAGAAGCATACGATTTCATGCGTCAAGTTGGTCAAGACGGTGGTAAAGTTTTATTCGTAGGTACGAAAAAACAAGCACAAGAAGCGATCAAAGAAGAAGCTGAACGTTCAGGTAACTACTACATCAACCAACGTTGGTTAGGTGGTACTTTAACAAACTTCGGTACTATTCAAAAACGTGTAAAACGTATGAAAGATATCGAAAAAATGGAAGAAGACGGTACTTTTGCTGTACTTCCTAAAAAAGAAGTAATCCAACTTAAAAAAGAGCACGAGCGCTTAGTTAAATTCTTAGGCGGTATCCGTGATATGAAAGCTATTCCGGACGTAATGTTCGTTGTAGACCCTCGTAAAGAGCGTATCGCAGTTGCAGAAGCAATCAAATTAAACATCCCTCTAGTTGGTATCGTAGACACTAACTGTGATCCAGATGAAATTGATTACGTAATCCCTGCAAACGACGATGCTATCCGCGCGGTTAAATTATTAACTGCTAAAATGGCTGACGCTTTATTAGAAGCTAAACAAGGTGAAGAAGAAGCTCCTGCAGTAGAAGAAGCTACAGCTGAGTAATTCACTGTTAGAAAAGGTGATAAGTGGATGAACCCCTTATCACCTTTTTTTGAGAAATGAATTTGAAGATGTATGAATCGTTGAAAAATCGCGATTTATCGCTTAAAGTATGAAATAGTGTAAATAAATTTTTCATTATATTTAGGAGGAAACTCAACATGGCAAACATTACTGCACAATTAGTAAAAGAATTACGCGAAAAAACAGGCGCAGGCATGATGGACTGTAAAAAAGCATTAGTATCAACAGAAGGTGACATCGATGCTGCAATCGATTTCCTACGTGAAAAAGGTTTAGCTGCTGCTGGCAAAAAAGCTGACCGTATCGCTGCTGAAGGTACAACTTACATTTTAGAAAACGGTAATGAAGCAATTCTTTTAGAAGTAAACGCTGAAACAGACTTCGTTGCGAAAAACGACAAGTTCCAAGTTTTAGTTTCTTCTTTAGCAGAGCAATTATTATCTGCTAAACCAGAATCAGTAGAAGCTGCTTTAGAATTAGAAAAAGACGGCGTGAAAATCGCTGACCAAATTTCTACAGCTACTGCTACAATCGGTGAAAAAATCTCATTACGTCGTTTCGAAATCAAAACAAAAACTGATGCAGATGCATTCGGTTCTTACTTACACATGGGCGGACGTATTGGTGTATTAGTAGTTCTTGAAGGTTCTACTGACGCTGCTGCTGCAAAAGATATCGCTATGCATATCGCTGCAATCAACCCAACTTACATTTCTCGTGACGAAGTTTCTGCTGACGAAGTTGAACGTGAGCGCAAAGTATTAACTGAGCAAGCGTTAAACGAAGGTAAACCAGAAAACATCGTAGCGAAAATGGTAGAAGGCCGTCTTGGTAAATACTTCGAAGACGTATGTTTATTAGACCAAGCTTTCGTTAAAAACTCAGATCAAAAAGTACGCGACTTCGTAAACTCATTAGGTGCTACTGTAACAAGCTTCACTCGTTATGCTGTTGGTGAAGGTATCGAAAAGCGTGAAGATAACTTCGCTGAAGAAGTAATGAGCCAAGTTAAAGGTAACTAATTAAATTACAACTTAAATTAACATTAATTTAAGCAAACAGTAGGGAGCACCATTTGCGTGTTCCCTATTTTTAAAGAAATCTATTTTTAAATGAAGCGAAGTACGATACATAAAAAAATCGCGTCGTATTTCCTTTTAAATAAATGAGTAACGGAGGTCTACTATGGGTGTGTCAGAGTACAAACGAGTAGTTATTAAACTTAGCGGGGAAGCATTAGCTGGAGAATTAGGCTTCGGTTTCTCACCGGATGTTATTAAATCGATCGCTGGAGAAATTAAAGAAGTTATCGACTTAGGTGTAGAGGTCGCATTAGTTGTCGGCGGAGGCAACATTTGGCGCGGAAAAATCGGCGCTGAAATGGGAATGGAACGTGCCAATGCAGATTATATGGGTATGTTAGGAACAGTGATGAATGCACTGGCATTACAAGACTCGCTGGAAAATCTGGGTGTTCCTACACGTGTTCAATCATCGATCGTTATGACACAAGTGGCAGAGCCATATATTCGACGTAAAGCAGTTCGTCATTTGGAAAAAGCACGTGTCGTAATCTTTGCTGCGGGAACAGGTAACCCATACTTCTCGACAGATACGACAGCCGCTTTACGTGCCGCAGAAATTAATGCAGATGCAATTTTAATGGCGAAAAACAATGTGGATGGCGTTTATTCTGCAGATCCAAAATTAGATTCTGAAGCAGTTAAGTATGACACACTTACGTATTTAGACGTTATTCAACAAGGTTTGCAAGTAATGGATTCTACAGCTTCAACATTATGTATGGATAATGATATTAAGCTTGTCGTTTTCAACTTATCAGAACCAGGTAATATTAAACGTGCCGCATTAGGCGAAAAAATTGGAACAGTTGTTAGGAGAGATGCGTAATGACACAACAAGTATTAAATCAAGCACAAGAAAAAATGACAAAATCTATTAATGCTTTCTCACGTGAATTAGCTTCAATTCGCGCAGGTGTAGCAAATGCTTCACTATTGGATCGTATTACGGTGGACTACTATGGTTCTCCAACACCGATCAACCAAATGGCAGGTATCTCTGTACCGGAAGCACGCCTTTTAGTAATCCAGCCTTATGATAAATCAATTTTAGGCGAAATCGAAAAAGCGATTATGCGTTCAGACATCGGAATCACTCCTACAAATGACGGGAATGTTATTCGTTTAGCAGTTCCGGCATTAACAGAAGAGCGCCGTAAAGAATTAGTTAAACAGGTGAAAAAAGAATCGGAAGAAGCGAAAGTTGCTGTACGTAACGTGCGCCGCGATGCTAACGATGACCTGAAAAAATTAGAAAAGAACGGTGAAATCACAGAAGACGAACTACGCGGCTTCAACGATGACATCCAAAAGCTAACAGACAACTCAATTGTTAAAATCGAGGAGTTAGTGAAAGAAAAAGAAAAAGAAATTTTAACAGTTTAATTTTAAGCATATTTTATAAAACAGGTTGATTGGAATGGAGGGGAGGCGACTCCAGCGGGAACAGCACAAACGAGAGACTACAGGCTCGAGCCGTGCCCGCGGAAAGCGTCCGACCCGCAATGGATATCAACCCGAATGTTAATAAGATAATACTTAATTTTTAATAATATTGTTTCGCGCTGGTGGATCACATTAGCGCGAAATCTTTTTCTGGCGATGTATGAACTTTACATGGATTAAAACGTCCTGCTAATAAGGACGTTTTTTTTACAATAATAGATAAAACTTAAGTTTGTTAGGGAAGTATAGCTGTAGCAAAAAAATGCGCATTAACCCATTTCCCCTAATTGAAAGTATAAATTGTAGAAAAAATACATATGAAAGTTAATAGAAGAACAATTTATTCTTTATTCTTTTAGATACTAAAGAAGTTCATTATATAAAAAGGACAGGCTATCCCTTTTTTGATATGATAAAAAGGGAAACGGTCCGATCTGTGCAGTTGGGGGTATTAACTATGTTTAAAAAATTTTTTGGAAAAAATACAAATAAAGAACAGTCATTCAGTAGTGAAAATGTGGACTTAGTTAAGGGAGAGGAAATCCCTACCCATATTGCAATTATTATGGATGGAAATGGACGCTGGGCGAAAAAGCGTTCATTGCCAAGGGTCGCAGGTCATCATGAAGGAATGAAAACCATTCGAAAGATAACACGTTGCGCTTGTGATTTAGGAGTACAAGTATTGACGCTCTACGCATTTTCAACAGAAAACTGGAAGCGTCCTAAATCAGAAGTGGAATTTTTAATGCGTTTACCAGAGCAATTTTTAAATTCCTTTTTGCCGGAGCTAATGGAGCGAAATATTAAAGTGGAAATGATAGGTGTAATGGATTCATTGCCGGACTATACGCAATCCGCTTTAAAAAAGGCGATGGAAGCTACTGCAGGGAATACGGGACTGGTCTTAAATTTTGCGATGAATTACGGTGGGCGTGCTGAAATTGTAATGGCGATGCAACAGCTTCTGAAAGAGGTAGAAGCAGGAAGTCTTACAATTGACGAATTAAATGAACAACATATTTCCCAGTATGTAATGACGGCTCATTTACCTGAACCCGATTTATTAATTCGCACGAGTGGTGAAGTGCGCATAAGTAACTTTATGCTATGGCAGCTTGCCTATACGGAGTTTTGGTTCACTGATACGCATTGGCCTGATTTTGACGAAGCATGCTTAAAAGAGGCAATCTCCGTGTATCAAAACCGTAACCGCCGTTATGGAGGGCTGAAAGGAGAAGGAACAAGTTGAAACAACGCATCATTACCGGAGTAATTGCTGCAGCATTATTTATTCCATTCGTAATTTATGGAGGAACGCCATTTGCGATTTTAATGAGTATTATCGCAGTCATTGGTTTCTATGAATTGCTGAAAATGAAAGGAATTTCAATTGCATCTGTTCCAGGTATTATTGGTACACTTGCATTAATAGTATTGGTTGTACCAAATGAATGGTCACTGAATATCGTTGAATTTTTTCAATATGATTCAATTTTGATGATTGTGTATGGAATTACGGCACTGTTATTGATTTATATTGTACTTGTAAAAAATAAAATGACTTTTGATGAAATTGGTTTTATATTGTTAGGGGCATTTTATGTCGGCCTTGGATTCCATTATTTTATCGAAACACGTTTTATCGGTCTAGAATTTGTCGTCTTTGTATTGTTAGTCGTGTGGACAACAGATTCCGGCGCCTATTTTGTTGGGCGTAAATTAGGGAAAAATAAATTATGGCCGGAAATTTCGCCGAAGAAAACAGTGGAAGGTTTTGTGGGCGGGATTGTGATTGCCGTTATTTTCGCAATTGCTATGCAGCTCATCTATCCTTTTGCCTCAAGCTGGCTGCAATTAATCGTTGTGACAATTATCGCATCAATTATAGGTCAAATGGGTGATTTGGTCGAATCGGCTATTAAACGTCATTATGATGTAAAAGATTCAGGCAATATTCTGCCAGGACACGGCGGCATATTGGACCGCTTTGACAGTTTACTATTTGTCGTACCATTACTGCATTTTTTACATTTCTTTTCCTAGGACATAGAAGGGACGTATCATTGTGAAAAAAATTAGTTTATTAGGTGCAACAGGTTCCATCGGATGGCAAACCTTTGATATTTTACTTGCAAATCCGAATGAATTTAAGCTTGTTGCATTTTCAGCCGGACAAAATATTGAAAAGTCCCGCGAAATCATAAAAAAACTGCAACCAGAATTAGTTTCAATGCAAACAGAGGAAGCGGCAGGCACTTTACAAAAAGAGTTTCCGCATATTTCCTTTACATATGGTGAAAAAGGATTGGTCGAAGTAGCGACACATCCTGATTCGACAGTGCTTATTAATGCGGTATTAGGCAGCGTTGGACTGGAATCGACACTTGCTGCGATCCGCATGGGGAAAACGATTGCCATTGCAAACAAAGAAACACTTGTAACAGCAGGTCATCTTGTCATGGCTGAAGCAAAAAAATACAATGCACCGATCTTACCGGTAGACAGTGAACATTCTGCGGTTTTCCAATCGATGAACGGTGAAAACAAAAAGCGTATCGAGCGCATTGTTTTAACGGCATCAGGTGGTTCATTCAGAGATCGAACAAGAGATGAGCTAGTAGGAGTAACGGTAAAAGATGCTCTGAATCATCCGAACTGGTCAATGGGAGCCAAAATTACGATTGACTCAGCTACAATGATGAATAAAGGGCTTGAAGTGATTGAGGCACATGTACTGTTTGATATGCCTTATGACAACATCGACGTATTGCTGCACCGTGAAAGCATCATTCACTCGATGGTTGAATATGAGGATACAAGTGTCATCGCACAGCTCGGAACACCGGACATGCGTGTACCGATTCAATATGCGCTTAGCTATCCGGATCGTCTGCCGCTTGCAAATGGCCAACGTTTAAATTTGGCCCAAATTGGACAGCTTCATTTTAAGGAAGTGGATTTTGACCGTTTCCGTGCATTAAAGCTTGCTTATGATGCAGGGCGCATGGGCGGGACAATCTTAACGGCAATGAACGCAGCAAACGAAGCAGCCGTTGCATTGTTTTTACAAGAAAAAATTACTTTTTTAGAAATTGAAGAATGTATTGAGCGTATTATGAATAGTCATAACAATATCGCTTTGCCAGATTTAGCAACTATTTTACATGTAGACAGTGAAACGAGAAAAACAGTCGCAAGCATGGTAAAATAGGAAAGTGTGAAAAACGGATGTGAAGAACAAAAAGGTGGACATCCCCTTTTTGTACAAGCGGTGCCTTTTTTCAAAGAGCTTGATTGCTAAAAAAGATTGGGCGAAATAATATTCGGCTCAGTTCCAATGAAGGTGGGAGATTATGCAAACAGTTATAGCCTTTATTTTAATTTTTGGCTCACTCGTTTTTTTCCATGAGCTAGGTCACTTCTTATTTGCAAAACGCGCAGGAATTATGGTACGTGAATTTGCGATTGGTATGGGACCGAAGATTTTTGGGATGACGAAAGGTGAAACAGTCTATACGCTACGACTATTACCAATTGGCGGTTATGTAAGAATGGCCGGCGAAGATACCGATACGGTAGAGCTGCAGCCTGGTTACCGCGTAGCTTTAATAACAAATGAAGAAAATATCGTAGAAAAAATCATACTCAATCAAAAAACACATTATCAAAACGTCATCTTTTTAGAAGTAGAGCGTGCAGATCTTGAACGTGAACTTTGGATTGAAGGTTATGATGAGGATGACCAGTTCATTCGCTACAATGTATCCCGTACAGCAAGCATCGTTGAAAATGGTACGGAGCAGATGATTGCGCCACTTGATCGCCAATTTAATTCAAAATCTGTTGGTGCTCGTGCAATGGCGATTTTCGCTGGTCCATTATTCAATTTTATTTTAGCGTTCTTCATCTTCCTGATTATCGGGCTTATTCAAGGGATTCCTTCTGAGGAACCGATTATTGCCGAAGTTATGGACAATTCTGTTGCGAGCAGTGCCGGATTGGTCGATGGCGATAAAGTAGTCAAAGTGAACGGACAGTCGATTTCAACTTGGGAAGAATTATCAGAACAAATTTTCAAGAACCCGAACAAAGCCGTAACATTCGAAGTCGAACGTGAAACTGGTAATGAAGTAATTGAACTTACACCAAAAGCAGTAGAGCAGGAAGGTGGTCCAGATTACGGACAAATCGGTGTGATGCGTTCCATTGAAAAAAATCCGCTAAAAGCCGTTGTGTATGGTGTGGAAGAAACGTATAACATGATTATTACAATCGGAACACTTGTCGGCAAACTGATTACCGGCCAATTCTCGATTGACGCATTATCAGGCCCTGTAGGAATTTATAAAACAACTGAAACGGTTGTCACATTCGGTTTATATAATATTTTATACTTTGCGGCAATGCTGAGCGTCAACTTAGGGATTATGAACTTGTTACCACTACCAGCACTTGATGGTGGCCGTTTACTTTTCTTCGCTGTGGAAGCAGTAAGAGGAAAACCGATCGACCGTCAAAAAGAAGGTATGGTTCACTTCGTCGGCATCCTCCTCCTGATGATCTTGATGGTCGTCGTAACATGGAACGATATCCAGCGATTCTTCTTCTAAAACAAAATACGTTTTAAAATGGCAGCTTTGAGCGTTTTGTATGAATAATACTAGCGTTCAAAGCTAAATTTGATTAGTATTATAGAAGTAGCAATTTAAATAAAAAAGGTGGCACTATTTATGAAACAGACCAAAACGTTTATCCCAACTTTAAGGGAAAATCCATCCGATGCCGACGTGAAATCGCATCGCATGCTATTGCGTGCCGGATTTATCCGTCAAAATGCGGCCGGAGTATACTCATACTTACCATTAGCGCGCAGAGTATTATCAAAAATCGAACAAATCATCCGTGAAGAAATGGAAGCAATCAATTCAATCGAGCTATTAATGCCTGCATTGCAACCAGCAGAGCTATGGCAGGAGTCAGGTCGCTGGGAAGCATACGGTCCGGAGCTTATGCGTTTAAAAGACCGTCATGACCGTGACTTCGCTTTAGGTGCAACACATGAAGAAGTGATCACAACTTTAGTGCGTGATGAAATTAAATCATATAAAAAATTACCGTTAACACTTTATCAAATCCAAAGTAAATTCCGTGATGAAAAACGCCCACGCTTCGGCTTACTGCGCGGCCGCGAGTTCATTATGAAAGATGCATATTCTTTCCACTCTTCACGTGAATCACTTGATGCCACATATGATGATATGTACCGTGCCTATTCAAATATCTTCACGCGTCTTGGCTTAAACTTCCGTGCCGTAATTGCGGATGCAGGTACAATTGGCGGTAAAGGTACACACGAATTCATGGTACTTTCTGAAATCGGGGAAGATACAATCGCTTATTCGGATACATCGGATTATGCGGCAAACATCGAAATGGCAGAGGTTGTTGTAGAATATACAGCACCGACAACACCGATGAAAGACATCGAAAAGATTGAAACACCAGATCAAAAAACAATCGAAGAAGTATCTGCATTTTTAAATGTAGAACCTTCAAATGTGATTAAATCACTAGTTTTTGATATTGATGGTGAATTGGTTGTTGTTTTAGCGCGCGGTGACCACGAAATTAACGACATTAAATTAAAAAATGCATTAGGTGCTACATCTGTTGAATTGGCAGAAGACGCAGCGATTAAAGAATTACTTGGCTGTACACCAGGTTCAATCGGTCCTGTGAAATTGCCGGTGAATGTAAAAGTAATTGCAGATAATGCAATCAAATCAATCCGTAACGGTGTTGCAGGTGCAAACGAAGATGGATTCCATTTATTAAATGTCAATCCGGAGCGCGACTTTGCGATCAGCTCTTATGAAGATATCCGTTTCATCCAACAAGGTGACCCATCTCCGGACGGTCAAGGTATCATTAAGTTTGCTGAAGGAATTGAAGTTGGACATATTTTCAAATTAGGTACAACATATTCAGAAAAACTAAATGCAACATTCCTTGATGAGCAAGGTAAAGCAAAACCTTATATTATGGGATGCTATGGTATCGGGGTTTCACGTATACTTGCTGCTGTTGCAGAACATTTCCAAGATGAAAACGGATTTGTATGGCCTGCACAATTAGCGCCATATGATTTGCAGTTAGTACCGGTCAATGCTAAAGACGAAGCACAAGTTCAATTAGCAGACGAGCTTTACGGTGTACTGAAATCATACCGCTATGAAGTGTTATATGATGACCGTGCAGAACGTGCCGGCGTTAAATTTGCGGATGCGGATTTAATCGGATTACCTGTTCGTATTACAGTAGGTAAAAAAGCTTCAGAAGGTCTTGTGGAAGTGAAATTCCGTTCAACAGGCGAATCTGCAGAATGGGCGAAAGAAGAAGTAGTCGATCGCTTAAACGAATATTTCCGCCAAAACTAGTAACGATTAAGATAGAGAGAACGGGAAAGTACAATTTTTTATGTACTTTCTTTTCTTTTTCATTGGATGTGAAGGGACCGGTGATTGGTGCGCGCGGAGTGTTTTCCATGCCGGTGCAACCCTTGCCTCACAATGAAAGCAGCATGATGAAAGGGTGAAACAATTGTCAAAACAGGAAGGAAGACAAAAATTCCTACTATTGTTACAGCAGCTTGAATTGACTGATGATGTCTATATGTCCTTTTTTGAAAATGGAACACTCGAACGTGTAACAGTTCATAAAAAGAAGCGTGTTTGGGACTTTAAAATAAAAATAGAAAATATATTGCCTTACCAAGTGTATCAATTACTGCGGATGCGGATGGTCGAGAAATTTTCGCCCATTGCCAATGTGTTACTGACGATTGAATCATATAATCCAGTAGTCAATGAGCAGCATATTTTGGATTATTGGCAAGTAGTTATTGAGCAAATGGATGAAATGTCGCCAATGCTGCGTACCAATTTATCGAAGCAAACACCGAAATGGACAGGTCATAAGCTTGTCGTGACGTCGATGCTCGAAGTAGAGTACTTATCATTAAAATCAAAGTATACGGATAAAATTGCCGATTCTTACAAGACATTTGGTTTCCCGCATATTCCGCTTGATTTCCAGCTGGTGGAAGAGTCAGATGAATTTATCGCGCAGCAAGAAGCGTTTTATCAGCAACGTCAGGAAGAGGAAGAACGGTTGTCGAAACAGGCAATGGCCGATTTTGCCACACGCGAAAAAGAGAAGGCGGCCAATCCTGGTGCTGTTACTGGAGATACACCGTTCCAGATTGGTGCACTCATTAAAAATCCGGATCCTGTTGAAATCCGCACAGTACTGGAAGAAGAACGTTCGATTGTACTGGAAGGGTTTATTTTTGCATGTGATATTAAAGAACTTCGAAGCGGCCGTTCTTTACTGGAATTTAAAATTTCCGATTACACCGACTCATTACTTGTCAAAATGTTCTCAAACGGGGATGAGGATGTCGTGAAAATGAAGCAGATGAGTAAAGGGATGTGGGTGCGTGTACGCGGATCCATTCAGCTTGATACATTTGCACGCGATTTAGTCATGATGGTAAAAGACATCAATGAAATTAAGCATGAACCTAAAAAAGACCATGCTCCGGAAGGCGAAAAGCGTGTTGAGCTTCACTTGCACACACCAATGAGTCAAATGGATGCGATGACATCTGTCGATAAACTAGTAGCACAGGCAGCTAAATGGGGACATCCTGCGATTGCGGTTACTGACCATGCTGTTGTTCAGGCATTCCCTGAAGCGTACGCTGCCGGCAAGAAAAACGGCATTAAAGTCATTTACGGCGTTGAGGCAAACTTAGTTGATGACGGGAAACCAATTGTTTACGATCCGATAAATGTTGATCTTGAAGAAGCAACGTATATCGTATTTGACGTAGAGACGACCGGCTTTTCAAACGTGTATGACACGATTATCGAACTGGCGGCCGTCAAAATAAAGAATGGTCAGGTTATTGATACATTTGAACGATTCTCAAATCCGCACCGAAAATTAACAGCAAAAATTATCGAGCTGACACATATTACCGATGATATGCTCGTCAATGCACCAGAGCTGAGTGATGTCATTCGTGAATTCCATGACTTTATCGGCGATGGGGTCGTTGTTGCGCATAATGCAGCGTTTGACTTAGGCTTCTTATATGTTGCCTACAAAAATGCCGGCATAGAAGTTCGTCACCCGGGGATCGATACGGTCGAGCTTTCTCGTCTTGTAAACCCAGGGCAAAAATCGCATAACTTAAAAACCTTAACGAAAAAATACAATATTGAACTTACCCAGCATCACCGGGCAATTTATGATACCGAAGCAACAGGTGAACTATTCCTGCATTTGCTGAAACAGGCTGCAGATTTAGGCATTAAAAATCTGATTGAAATGAACGACCACGTCGGCGGTGAAGAAGGGTACAAGCAGTCACGTCCAAGTCACTGTACAGTTTTGGCTGTAGATGATGCCGGGCTGAAAAATCTGTTTAAGTTAATTTCGATTTCGCATACGGAAACATTTTACCGTGTACCACGTATTCGCCGCTCCGATTTGCAGAAACTACGACAAGGATTAATCGTCGGCTCAGGCTGCTCGAATGGTGAGCTCTTTGAAACGATGATGAATAAAACGCAGGAAGAAGCCGAGCGTATCGCAAAATTCTATGATTATTTGGAAGTTATGCCGAAACCGGTCTATTCTCCCTTAGTGGACGGCGGTACTGTCCATGATGAATGGGCATTGGAAGATATTATCCGCCGTATCGTAAAGCTTGGCAAAAAGCTGAACTTACCGGTCGTAGCAACGGGAAATGTCCACTACTTGCATGAAACCGATGCAAAGTTCCGTCAAATCTTAGTTGGGTCAATGGGTGGCGCAAACCCGTTAAATCGTAATCCTTTACCGAAAGTCCATTTCCGTACAACGGATGAAATGCTGAAGGAATTCGACTTTTTAGGGCCGGATTTGGCAAAGGAAATTGTCGTGACAAATACGCAGCGAGTTGCCGATATGATCGGCGATGTAAAACCGATCAAGGATGATTTATATACGCCGAAAATTGAAGGCTCGGATGATGAAGTAACGAATTTAACTTATGAGATGGCACATAGCATTTACGGCGAAAAATTACCGGAAATTGTCCAGGCCCGTATTGATAAGGAACTGAAATCTATTTTAGGACACGGGTTCGGGGTAATTTATCTAATTTCCGCGAAGCTCGTAAAAAAATCGCTGGCTGACGGTTACTTAGTAGGTTCACGTGGATCGGTAGGGTCTTCCCTTGTCGCGACATTTATGGAAATTACCGAAGTAAACCCGCTGCCGCCGCATTATGTTTGTCCAAACTGTAAGCATTCCGAGTTTATCGCGGACGGTTCGGTTGCATCAGGCTATGACTTACCGAACAAACAATGTCCGGAATGTGGTGCCCCGTTCAAAAAAGACGGCCAGGATATCCCGTTCGAAACGTTCCTAGGATTCAAGGGCGACAAGGTGCCCGATATCGATCTGAACTTCTCCGGCGAATATCAGCCACAAGCGCATAACTACACGAAAGTGCTGTTCGGTGAGGATTATGTATTCCGTGCCGGAACGATTGGTACGGTTGCCGAAAAGACGGCATATGGTTATGTAAAAGGGTACGGAAGCGACAATGGCATCACTTACCGAAATGCGGAAGTGGACCGCCTTGTGCAAGGATGTACAGGAGTAAAACGTACAACTGGACAACACCCGGGGGGAATTATCGTAGTACCGGATTATATGGATATTTACGACTTCTCGCCAGTGCAGTTCCCGGCGGATGCTCAGGATTCGGAATGGAAAACAACCCATTTCGACTTCCACTCGATCCACGATAATATTTTAAAGCTTGATATACTTGGGCACGATGATCCGACCGTAATTCGTATGCTTCAGGATTTATCCGGAATCGATCCAAAAACAATCCCGACGGACGACCCGATTGTTATGAAGATTTTCAGTTCAACTGAATCGCTAGGTGTGACCGAAAAGCAAATTGGAACGAAAACAGGAACGCTCGGAATTCCGGAGTTCGGGACAAAATTCGTACGCCAAATGCTTGAAGAAACAAAACCGTCGACATTCAGTGAACTTGTTCAGATTTCCGGACTTTCACATGGTACAGACGTATGGCTTGGAAATGCACAGGAACTGATTAAAGACGGCACTTGTGTATTAAAAGAAGTAATCGGCTGTCGTGACGATATTATGGTTTATTTAATTTATCAGGATCTGGAACCGTCGTTTGCCTTTAAAATTATGGAGTCCGTTCGTAAAGGTAAAGGGTTAACAGATGAAATGGAAGCGGAAATGCGTGCGAAAAAAGTGCCTGAATGGTATATCGATTCTTGTAAAAAGATAAAATACATGTTCCCGAAAGCCCACGCCGCAGCGTATGTATTAATGGCTGTGCGTATCGCATGGTTCAAGGTCCATCATCCGATTCTTTATTATGCAGCGTACTTCACTGTGCGTGCGTCGGACTTTGATTTAATTGCGATGACACAAGGTTCTGTCATGATCCGCAAAAAAATCGATGAAATCAACATGAAGGGGCTCGATGCAGCGCCGAAAGAGAAAAGTTTACTGACAGTTATGGAACTAGCACTGGAAATGTGTGAACGCGGGATGAGCTTCAAAAAGGTTGATTTATACCGTTCGCATGCGAGTGAGTTCATCATCGAAGGAAACTCATTGATTCCTCCTTTTGATGCCATTCCGGGTCTTGGTACTAACGTAGCGAAACAAATTGTTGAAGCACGTAAAAATGGAGAATTTTTATCAAAAGAAGATTTACAGCAGCGCGGCCGTGTATCGAAGACATTAATCGAGTATATGGATGAGCTTGGATGTTTGGAAGGAATGCCGGATGCCAACCAGCTGTCCTTATTCTAATGTACAGACAGGCTAAAAGAGAGGATTTTGTATTTTCGGATGCATATTCTCTCAGTAGTTGTTAATTCTATGTGTTAATAGGCAAAATTTGCATTAGGATAGCCTTTGTGCTATGCTAAATGTAATAATTTGTTGATAGTTCGCCAGCAAAAGAGTGGGGTTTCCCGCTCTTTTCTGTTGTTTACACAACTATTTAATTTCAACGAGCAAGTGTTCTGATTTTTGTGAGTGGAGTTAAACCTCTGGCGAATGTCGCAGATTTTATAATGAAAAAAAGAAGTCCGTCTAACGCGTCGCATCGTGCGGCAAAGACTGGCTGACCCACGTCCTGTGGGCCTCAAAAAGAAATCTGGACGCCATTGCATTTAGTTGTAAATGTCCAATTTTTTCAATGAAAACTCGTCTTTTGTTTAACCAATACTATGAAGATCTAAAACAAACAAAGACGTTAGGGAGGATACGATGAGCAAAGTTACGTCGATCATTGAAGAGCTAGTGACACCGATTGTGGAAGAGCTTGATTTGGAATTAGTTGATATCGAGTTCGTAAAAGAAGGACGCGACTGGTTCCTGCGTATTTATGTTGACACACCAGAAGGCGGCATTGATATTTTACAATGTGCACAAGTGAGTGAGCGTTTAAGCGAGAAATTGGATGAAAATGATCCAATCGAGCAAAACTACTACTTAGAGGTTTCTTCACCAGGAGCAGAACGTCCGTTAAAGAAACAACAGGACTTTGAAAAAGCAATCGGCAAATATATTTATGTGAAAACTTATGAGCCAGTTAAGGATTTAAAAGAATTCTATGGTTATTTACGCGCATATACAGATGAATTTTTAGAAATGGAATTCCGTATTAAAACACGTAAAGTTACAGTACAAATTGAAAAAGAAAAAATTGCGCAAGCGCGTCTTGCTATCGATTTTTCAGATAAGCAAATTTAGGAGTGAAAACAAAAATGAGTAGTGAATTACTAGATGCCCTAACTGCCCTTGAAGAGCAGAAAGGTATTTCAAGAGATGTATTAATTGAGGCGATTGAGGCGGCTTTAGTAACGGCGTACAAACGTAACTTCAACCAAGCGCAAAACGTTCGCGTGGATCTTAACCTACAAACAGGTTCAATGGTTGTTTATTCTCGTAAAGACGTAGTAGAAGAAGTAGAAGACGATCGTCTGGAAATCGCTTTGGAAGACGCGAAGTTTATTAATGCAGCTTATGAAATTGGTGACGTCGTAGAGGAAGAAGTAACACCACGTAACTTCGGACGTATCGCGGCACAGACGGCTAAGCAAGTTGTGACGCAACGTGTTCGTGAAGCAGAGCGCGGTTTAATTTATGAAGAGTATGTAGACCGTGAAGATGACATCGTAACAGGCGTAATCGAGCGTCAAGATGCACGTAATATTTATGTGTCAATCGGTAAAGTGGAAGCGGCATTACCTGTTAACGAACAAATTCAAGGTGAAGTTTACAAGCCAACATCTCGCATCCGTGTTTACATTACAAAAGTTGAACGCACAACACGTGGTCCACAAGTAATTGTATCTCGTACTCATCCTGGATTATTGCGCCGCCTATTTGAAATGGAAGTTCCGGAAATTTATGATGGCACAGTTGAAATTAAATCAATCGCGCGTGAAGCGGGAGACCGTTCAAAAATCTCTGTATATGCACATAATGAAGAAGTAGATCCAGTAGGTTCATGTGTTGGAGCAAAAGGTGCCCGTGTGCAGACAATTGTAAACGAATTAAACGGTGAGAAAATTGATATCGTAGAATGGTCAGAAGATCCGGTTGTATTCGTTGCAAATGCACTAAGTCCTTCAAAAGTTCTGGACGTTCAAGTAAATGAAGAAGAAAAGTCAACAACAGTTGTCGTACCGGATTATCAATTATCACTAGCGATTGGTAAGCGCGGACAAAATGCTCGTTTAGCAGCAAAATTAACGGGCTGGAAAATCGACATCAAGAGTGAAACAGATGCACGCGAATTAGGAATCTATCCTTCTGAAACGAGCACATTCGTTCCACGTGAAGATGCAGAAGAAGTAAAATTTGATTTATACGGTGATGACGAAGAATAAGCCGTCATTTGGAATGATTTTGCAAGGAGGGTAAGCAATATGGTCGTTAATAAAAAAATTCCTTTACGCAAATGTGTTGCAACAGGCGAGATGCTTCCGAAAAAATCAATGATTCGCGTCGTTCGTTCTAAAGAGGGCGAAGTGACTGTTGATATTACAGGAAAAAAATCCGGTCGTGGAGCATATGTTTCTAAAACGGAAGATGCTGTTGAAATGGCGCGTAAAAAGAATATTTTAGATCGCCAGCTTGATGCAAAAGTGCCGGATGAGGTGTATGAGGAGTTGCTAACGCTAATCCGCAGGGAGTCGATTTTATGACAAACCCTGCATTGCTACAGCTATTAGGTTTAGCAGCACGTGCACGAAAAACTATATCCGGAGAAGAGCTTGTCGTAAAGGAAATTCGCAGCGGCAAAGCTAAGCTTGTCTTTTTAGCTTCAGATGCTTCGGCAAATACGAGCAAAAAGATTCAGGATAAATGTACGTTTTATAATGTTGAGTATTATGTTTTCGGGGATCGATATGATCTTGGACATGCTACCGGGAAGGAAGCCCGTGTAGCGATTGCTATTACAGATAGCGGATTTGCTAAAAAAATGTCTAGTCTACTCAACGAAAATTAATCGGGGGTGAGCAGATGAGCAAAGTAAGAGTTCATGAATATGCGAAAAAGGTAAATAAAACAAGTAAGGAAGTTATTGAGGAGCTTGCAAAACATAATCTGCCGGTGAAAAATCACATGGCGGTAATTGATGAGCAGGCGGTCTCAAAACTAAATTCTGTCTTTAAGCAAGCAGTGGAACCAACGAAAGATTCTCCTGCAAAGACACCTGCCAAAGCTGTAAATGTAACACCGAGACGCGGTGATCAAGGGCAGAAAAAAGTGCAGCAAGGTCAAAAGCAGGATCGTCCACAATCTGCTTCGAATAACCAACAACCGAACAAAGCTTCAAACGCCCAAGGGCAAACAAAATCGCAACAAGGCGAAAAAATAAGAAATGAAAAAGGTAACCAAAATCGAAATATGACTCAAAATAACTCTAACAACCGCAAAGGCGGCACAACACAAAACACTAGTAATAATAAAGGCGGCGGTAACACGCCAAATAGAGGCGGTAACACGCCAAATAAAGGTGGTAACACACAAAATAAAGGCGGCTATCAACAACGTAGAAAACCAGGTATCAATGGTGGTAAACGTCGTACGCACCGTCCTGCACCACAACCAATGGTGCAAAAAGAATTACCTGAAAAAATTACTTTCTATGAAAGTTTATCAGTTGCAGAACTTGCAAAAAAATTACACCGTGAGCCATCGGAAATTATTAAAAAATTATTCATGCTTGGTGTAATGGCAACAATTAACCAAGAACTTGATAAGGATGCAATCGAGCTAATCTGTGCAGACTACGGGGTAGAAGTTGAAGAAGAAATCCGTATCGACAAAACAGATTTAGATACGTACTTCGATGATACAATCGTGGAAGTTGACGAAAACGCATTAGAAGAACGTCCACCAGTTGTAACAATCATGGGACACGTTGACCATGGTAAAACATCATTGCTTGACTCAATCCGTAAAACGAAAGTTACTGCGGGTGAAGCAGGCGGTATTACACAGCATATCGGTGCATACCAAGTAGAAGTTAACGGAAAGAAAATTTCATTCCTTGATACTCCTGGACACGCGGCATTCACAACAATGCGTGCGCGCGGTGCATCAATTACAGATATCGCAATTATCGTAGTAGCAGCAGATGACGGTGTAATGCCTCAAACAGTTGAAGCAATCAACCACGCAAAAGCTGCAGAAGTACCAATTATCGTAGCAATCAACAAAATGGATAAACCATCTGCCAATCCGGACCGTGTACAACAAGAATTAACAGAGCATGGATTAGTTCCTGAAGCATGGGGTGGAGATACAATCTTCGTACCAATTTCAGCACTAAAAGGTGAAGGTATTGACCAGCTTCTAGAAATGATTTTATTAGTTTCCGAAGTAGGCGAATTAAAAGCGAACCCAACCCGCTCAGCAATCGGTACAGTTATTGAAGCACAGCTTGATAAAGGTCGTGGAGCAGTTGCAACACTTTTAGTTCAGGATGGTACATTACGTGTTGGTGATCCAATCGTAGTCGGTCATGCATATGGTCGTGTACGTGCAATGGTCAATGATCTTGGCCGTCGTATTAAAACAGCTGGTCCTTCTATGCCGATTGAAATTACAGGCTTAAACGAAGTACCACAAGCGGGCGACCGTTTCGTAGTATTCCAAGATGAGAAAACAGCTCGTCAAGTTGGTGAATCTCGTTCAATGACAGCTATCCAAGCGTCACGTTCAGAAAAACAACGTGTAACTCTTGATAACTTATTTGAACAAATGAGCCAAGGCGAAATGAAAGAGTTAAACTTAATCGTAAAAGCAGACGTACAAGGTACAGTGGAAGCAATGGCTTCTTCATTAATGAAAATTGATGTTGAAGGCGTTAATGTTAAAATTATCCACACTGGTGCGGGTGCGATTACAGAATCGGATATCTCTCTTGCTGCTGCATCAAATGCAATCGTTATCGGATTCAACGTACGTCCGGACACAAATGCAAAACGTGCTGCTGATGAAGAAGGCGTAGATATTCGTCTGCACCGTATCATCTATAAAGTAATCGAAGAAATCGAACACGCGATGAAAGGGATGCTTGATCCTGAGTTCGAAGAGAAAATCGTTGGTCAAGCGGAAGTTCGTCAAACAATTAAAGTATCTAAAGTGGGTACGATCGCTGGTTCATACGTTATTGAAGGTAAAATCGTTCGCGATGCCGGAGTACGTGTTATCCGCGAAAACGTTGTTGTGTTCGAAGGTGAACTGGATTCACTAAAACGCTTCAAAGATGATGCAAAAGAAGTTGCAAAAGGGTATGAGTGTGGTATTACGATCAAAAACTACAACGACATTAAAGAAGGCGACATTATCGAAGCCTTCGTAATGGAAGAAATCGTTCGTAAATAATGATTGTATACGCAGAAGTTGAATTCATGATTCAGACTGCCCACTCATTAAAAGAAAAGCGCGCCGTCCTTCAGCGGATGGTGACGCGTACGAAACAAAAATTCAATGTTTCCGTTGCTGAAATTGATCATCAGGATGTATGGCAGCGTACGAAGCTTGCGCTTGTCGCAGTTGCTTCTTCCAAAGAAGCGGCTGAACGCGAGCTAATGCGGGCGATTCATTATCTGCAGTCAAATCCACAATGGGAACAGTTGGATTTCTATCGTGAATATTTATAAAGCCCACGATTTGTGGCAAATGTACTATTAATTACGCAATTTAAATGAGGTGACATTTATGTCTCTACGTTCCAATCGAGTTGCTGAGCAAATGAAAAAAGAAATTACTGAAATCATTGCGCGCAAAATCAAAGATCCGCGTGTAGGCTTCGTTACGGTTACAGATGTAGCAGTAACAGGAGACTTACAGCAAGCAACTGTTTATATTACATCGTTAGGCAATGACCGCGAACGTGCGGAAACATTGCAAGCGTTGGAAAAAGCATCCGGTTTCATCCGTTCGGAAGTTGGTTCACGTATCCGCTTACGCCGTACGCCTGAACTGGCATTCGAATTCGATACAGCAATCGAATACGGGAACAAAATCGATGCATTACTACGTGGTTTACACGAAGAGAAATAAAACTAAGAAGTCTGCACTGCATAACTATGCGGGCAGACTTTTTTGCATTAGAAGGTTCTTTAACTAAATTGTTGAATAAAGAAGTTTTGTTAAGAAAATAAACTTTATGCTAAGGTAAGAATGACGCGAAGCGAAGGGGGGCGACTCCTAGGGGATCAGCGTGCGCGGAAAATCCACTTTATCGCTGCCGCCGTAAGAGGTAGCGATAAAGTTAGTTGGAGCCACGCCCCCAGGAATATTAGAACGAATGCTAAAACCGTTACATCGTGTAACAACGCATTCGTGACCAACATCCTGTTGGCCTCCCGTAGCGAAGCAGAACGGATCGTATGAAAAGTACCAACTATAGCTGAAGCTTATATCAAAGAATCTATTAAATATCGAAATCCCTATTTCAAACAAAGGAGCAAAACAATGAACGGTATTTTGCCATTATGGAAAGAGCGCGGCATGACTAGTCATGACTGTGTGTTTAAATTACGAAAAATATTAAAGACGAAAAAAGTAGGCCATACCGGGACACTTGATCCGGGTGTAGAAGGCGTACTGCCAATTTGTATCGGCCAGGCAACACGGATTGCCGAATATTTAACAGATGCCGGCAAAACGTATGAGGCAGTCGTATCGATTGGACGCACGACAACAACAGAAGATGCAGAAGGTGAAACGGTCGAGCAAAATACAGATTTCAAATCGTTTACACGTGAAGAAATTTTACACGCACTTCAAACATTGACAGGTGAAATCGAACAAACGCCACCGATGTTCTCCGCTGTAAAGGTGAACGGGAAACGACTGTATGAATATGCAAGAGCTGGTCAAACAGTCGAGCGACCAACACGTAAAATTACGATTTATGAGCTGGAATTATTGGATGATGCACAAACATTCGAAGGGGAAGAAGTGACGTTCTCTATTCGCATCAAATGTTCTAAAGGGACGTATATCCGTACATTAGCTGTTCAGATCGGTGAAGCATTAGGCTACCCGGCACATATGCATGAATTAGTACGAACAGCATCAGGCACATTCACAAAAGACAATTGCTTCACATTGGCCGAAATCGCGGAAATGATGGAAGCCGGGGAGCAGGAGAAGTTTCTGTTGCCGGTTGAATATGCATTATCCGACTATCCATACGTTGAAATTACGGAAGACATTGAAAAGCAAATTTTCAATGGGCAAGTTCTCCCGATGCATACTTTATTAACGGAACATGATAAAATTGTATATGGTGTAGAGGGACGAGCATTTGCGGTTTACATCGCCCATCCGACAAAGAGCGGGCAAATGAAGCCGGATAAGATGTTTCCCGAAATTAATTAGGAGGCACGAGATGAACGTTATTCATTTGAAATACCCCCATCAATTAGCACAGGAAATAGAAAAAGAGGCGTACTCATTAGCAATCGGATTTTTTGATGGGGTACATAAAGGACATCAGGCAGTTATTGAAGTGGCAAAGCAAAAAGCTGAGCAGCTAAATATTAAAAGCGCCGTGATGACTTTTGATCCACATCCATCGATTGTATTAGGTAGACGTAATGAAAAAGTATTCTACATTACGCCACTTTCACAAAAAATAGATACTTTTAAAAAATTGAATATCGATACAGTATTTGTTGTAAACTTTACGTCAGATTTTGCGAAGCTTACACCTGAAGAATTCATTAAGTACTTTATCGTAGATTTAAATGTTCAGCATGTAACTGCAGGCTTTGATTTCTCGTTTGGCGCTTACGGCAAAGGCAATATGGAGCTGATGGACCAACTGTCAAACGGAAAGTATGGTGTGACGGTAATCGAAAAGCAGCAGGATGAAGTTGAAAAAATTAGTTCTACACGCATTCGCAAAGCATTGCAGGATGGGGATATGGAACAGGCTCGTAATCTATTAGGCCGCGCATTCGAAGTGCCGGGAATCGTCGTGCACGGAGATAAGCGCGGACGGACAATGGGCTTCCCGACAGCGAATGTCCAAGCGATGGAAGGCTGCTACATACCGGCAACAGGTGTGTATGCGGTGAAAATTTCAGTTCAAAATAAATGGTATGACGGTGTTTGTAATGTAGGCTATAAACCGACATTCAACAATCCGGATGAAAAGCAGCTGTCGATTGAAGTGCATATTTTGAATTTCAATAAAAATATTTACGGTGAAGAGGTCGTTGTAGGTTGGTATAAACGCATTCGCAGCGAACGGAAATTTAACGGCATCGAAGCGTTGATTGAGCAAATTGAATTGGACAAACAGCAAGCGATCGCCTATTTTGAGCAACTACGCTAAATAGTTGCGCATCTATAAACAATTATGGTACTATTCACTAGTACGAAATTCTCGTATGAACCTTAGCTCGGCTTTTCGCAACTCCAGCGACTGCTGTGCTATTGGGGATATCTTAATTATCAGGAGGTCATTTAAAATGGCAATTACACAAGAACGTAAAAACGAAATTATCGCTGAGTACCGCGTACACGAAACAGACACTGGTTCTCCAGAAGTACAAGTAGCTGTATTAACTGCAGAAATCAACGCATTAAACGCTCACTTAGCTACTCACAAGAAAGATTTCCACTCTCAACGTGGTCTTCTTAAAATGGTAGGTAAACGTCGTCATTTATTAAAATATTTACGTGAAAACGACGTAGCTCGTTACCGTGAATTAATTACTAAACTTGGATTACGTCGCTAATACGTCGTTAATCTGACAATAAAAAGCGGGATTTTTCCCGCTTTTTATTATGTTTGAAAAGATTAAGCTTTCCGAATCAATGGTGCGATGTTTAACTTCTTTGAGCAGGTGTCAACACGCCTGTTGAAAGAAGTTAAACCATTGCTGGAAAGCCAAAAATATTTTATTAAATTTATCGATATTTAGATCAAAAAATTTAGCATAGAAAACGCTTTTTTGATACACTAACTATGGTACATAATATGATACGTAGAGTGTTTCAATAAGAAAGGGGTTCATTTAATGAACGAAAAAAAGGTCTTTTCGTATGAATGGGCAGGCCGTCCACTCGTAATAGAAGTAGGACAGCTGGCAAAACAAGCAAATGGTGCTGCAATGATCCGCTACGGCGAAACAGCAGTTCTAGCTACGGCAACAATGTCAAAACAACCAAAAGCATTAGATTTCTTCCCGTTAACAGTAAACTTTGAAGAACGTCTATATGCAGCAGGTAAAATCCCTGGTGGTTTCATTAAACGTGAAGGACGTCCATCAGAAGCGGCAGTATTAACTTCTCGCCTAATTGACCGTCCAATCCGTCCTATGTTCCCGGATGGTTTCCGTAACGAAGTACAATCAATTTTAATGGTTATGTCAAATGATTCAAACTGCCCTGCTGATGTAGCGGCAATGTTTGGTTCTTCATTATCATTAGCAATTTCTGATATCCCATTCGACGGACCGATTGCAGGTGTACATGTAGGATATATCGACGGTGAATTCGTTGTGAACCCGACTGTAGAACAATCTGCTAAATCGACTGTTCACTTAACAGTAGCAGGTAACAAAGACGCGGTTAACATGGTAGAAGCAGGTGCTTTAGAAGTAACTGAAGATATTATGCTTGAAGCGATCATGTTCGGTCATGAAGAAATTAAAAAATTAATTGCCTTCCAAGAGCAAATTGTTGCTGAAGTTGGTAAAGAAAAACTTGAAGTAACATTATATGAATTAGATGCAGACTTAACAGCAGCGATCAAAGCTGAATGTGAAGCTGATATGAATACAGCGATCCAAACAGTGGACAAGCAATTACGCCAAGAAAATATTACAGCAGTAAAAACACGTGTAATCGAAGCTTATGAAGCGCAGGAAGCTGACGAAGCTACGATGAAACAAGTGAATGCTATTTTAGATAAAATGGTAAAAGATGAAGTGCGTCGTTTAATTACAGAAGATAAAGTTCGTCCGGATGGTCGTAAGCAAGATGAAATCCGTCCACTTTCTTCTGAAGTAGATTTATTGCCACGTGCACACGGTTCAGCATTATTCACTCGTGGACAAACGCAAGCATTATCAATTTGTACTTTAGGTGCTTTAGGCGACGTTCAAATTATTGACGGCTTAGGTATTGAAGAGTCAAAACGCTGGATGCACCACTACAACTTCCCTCAATTCTCGGTTGGGGAAACAGGCCGTTACGGTAGCCCAGGCCGTCGTGAAATTGGTCACGGTGCATTAGGTGAGCGTGCGATTTTAGCGGTAATGCCAACAGAAGAGGAATTCCCGTATGCAATCCGTTGCGTATCGGAAGTATTGGAATCAAACGGTTCTACTTCTCAAGCATCAATTTGTGCATCAACAATGGCACTTATGGCTGCTGGTGTTCCAATTAAAGCACCGGTTGCAGGTATTGCAATGGGTCTTGTTAAAAAAGGCGAGCACTATACAGTATTATCAGATATCCAAGGTATGGAAGACCACCTTGGCGATATGGACTTTAAAGTGGCAGGTACAGCTAAAGGTGTAACAGCACTTCAAATGGACATTAAAATCGATGGTCTGTCTCGTGATATATTAGAAGAAGCATTAACACAGGCGAAAATCGGCCGTATGCACATTTTAGAGCATATGATGTCAACGATTTCAGCGTCTCGCACTTCATTATCACAATACGCACCAAAAATTGTTTCAATCAAAATTAATCCTGACAAAATCCGCGATGTAATCGGACCGGGTGGTAAAGTCATCAATAAAATTATTGATGAAACAGGCGTTAAAATTGATACAGAACAAGATGGTACAATTTACATCGCTTCAGCTGATGAAGCAATGATTAACCGTGCTAAAGAAATGATCGAATCAATCGTACGCGAAGCTAAAGTAGGCGAGTACTACATGGCAACAGTAAAACGCATTGAAAAATTCGGTGCATTCTGTGAAATCTTCCCAGGTAAAGACGGCTTACTGCACATTTCGGAAATTCAGGAAGAACGTACGAAAGAAGTAGAAGACGTATTAAAACTAGGCGATGAATTACTTGTGAAATGTATCGAAATCGATAAACAAGGTCGCGTAAACTTATCACGTAAAGTAGTAATCAAAGAAGAAAAAGAGCGCGCAGAACAAGGGAAATAATTGAAACAAGCGTTTCAAACAAGATAAAAAGGGAGGTTGTACACTATTGTACAGCCTCTTTTTTAAATAACGTTAAGCTGATGTTTGGAGATTTCCATTACTTGATGAAGTATGGTAAGGGGAGGTATGCGTATTGGAGCATACCCTTACTACAAAAATAAGCTTAAAATTGTAATATTACAGATTTTTAAATAATACTTATAGTTTATTAGCCGAAATAAAGGAGAAATTTATGGTACAAGTAATTACAGCAAAAAATGGCGTGCGCATTGTTACAGAGCAAATGCCGCATGTCCGATCTTTATCGGTCGGCATTTGGGTCAACGCGGGCTCACGCTACGAAACAAAAGAAGAAAATGGGATTACCCATTTCATCGAGCATATGCTTTTCAAAGGAACGAAAAACCGTACAGCCCGTCAAATCGCGGAAGAGTTCGACCGCATCGGCGGAGAGATTAATGCCTTCACATCGAAGGAACATACATGTTATTACGCGAAAGTGCTGGACCATCATGGGGAACTGGCTATCGATATTCTGGCAGATATGTTCTTTAACTCGCTGTTTACGCAGGAAGATATCGAAAAAGAACGCCAAGTTGTTCTTGAAGAAATCTACATGAGCGAAGACGATCCGGCAGATGATGTCCATGAAAAATTATGGGGCGTCATGTTCCCAGATGATGCGCTAGGCCGTCCGATTTTAGGGACACCGGAAACATTGGCGACATTTGATGAAGAGATGATCCGTACGTATATGGCGAAACATTACGGCCCTCAAAATGTTGTCATCTCAATTGCCGGTAATATTGAAGAGAGTTTACTGGAAAAAGTGGAAGCATTATTCGGAAACTATGAAGCAAGTGCGAAATCGATTGTTTCCAAACCATCCTATCCGGTATTTACACCAGGTGAAATTGAAAAATTGCGTGATACGGAACAGGCGCATATTGCGATTTCTTTCCCTGCAATTGCGGTAAAAGATCCGAAAATGTACAGCTTTATTGCGTTGAATAATATAATCGGCGGCAATATGAGCTCTCGCCTGTTCCAGGAAGTGCGAGAAGATCGCGGGTTGGCGTATTCTGTATTCAGCTACCAGTCGAGCTATGAGGATGTAGGGACATTTACGATTTACGCGTCGGCATCAAAACAAAACCTCGATTCATTAAAGCAGCAGATCGATCAGACGTTATTTGACCTCGTTGCAGGAGGGGTAACGGAAACCGAGCTTGAAAATGCGAAGGAGCAGTTAAAAGGCGGCTTCGTTTTAGGGCTTGAAGGTACGGAAGACTTTATGAACCGTAACGGGGTCAATGAACTCATTCACCAAAATCACCGTTCAGTCGATGAAGTATTGGCAAAAATCGATGCCATTTCGATGGAAACGATCGATGAGTTAATTACACAAATTTTATTATCCGAACCGGCAATTGCGATTATCGGACCGGAAAACGAATAACGCAAAAGGACAGCGCGGGCTAGTAGTTAGCATGCGCTGTCCTTTTAAAATTCGGCAGCTTTAAATTTTGTGATGGCTGTTTTAAAGTAGCGGTAATAAACAATCAATCCTAAAACTGGAACAATCGGTGCCCCTATGAGCTCAATGTCCATCATACTAAATATAAGCATGATCAGTAAATGAACAAAGGTAAAGATAAAAAAATAACCGATAATTGTCCCAATTGATATGCTTTTCGTACCCTTTGTCGGATTGCTTAAATAGTTTTTCAGCATCGAGCCGATAGAAGCAATTCCAGCAGCAAAGACAATTGAAATTAATGAAAGTTCAATGCCTCCCATTTGATTATTTAAATATAAATAAGTTTGATAAATCCCGATTGGAACCGTGATGATCAGCATAAGCAGCAAACTGAAAATAAATAAACTTTTCACAAAAGTCTTTGGGTCAATCGGCATGACACGGAATCGGTTTATAAAATGGTTTTCAAGTAAATAGCTAACACCTAATGCGGGCGACAAAGCTAAAAAATAGAGTGTCAAAAAACCTAAATTAACTTCTTTAATGATCGCCCACTGAATTCCGATCATGATTAAAAAGAATAAAAAAACAGTGATGAATAACTTTCTTGATAAATAAAAATGCATTTTAAGCATTGCAATCATGGGACGTCCCTCCAGTATTCACGAAAGTAAGTAATGCTTGCTGCGATGATGAGAAGTATCAGTAAACTCATAAATAAACTGAAACTCTGAAAAGTAGATAAGCTTCCTAAAAATACAAGTAGTTGAGATAATCCTAATGGAATAAGAAATATAGAGAAGTTTATCATTTGCCCAAACTTGCTGCGACGAAACAGCAGGAAAAAAGCGATAATAAAAAAGCTGATGGCGAAGCTTACTAATAGCTGTCTGACGGAAGGCAAAACAAGCTGCTTTTCCAGTAATGTTTGAATAGCGGTCGTTGCTACGATTGTATAAAGGATATAATATAGTGTGTAACGACCTAAAAAAGAGAGATCCACAATGAAAAATGTCTTTCTGGAAATCGGAAATAAACTTGTCATGACGAGCTGGTTCTCACGTTGATCCAAATAGACGGCACAAAGCGCTGTAATACTGATGGACAGTATTAAGTATGCAGCCATTTCGGCACCTTCAAATAATAAAGGAAGAGCAAAAAAAGATGCTACAAGTGGTGTAAACAAAAGCCAGGAAGCCAACCCCTGTTCGTAATAATGAAGAAGCACTTTTTTCATTATTTTCGCCCCTTTACGAAAAACAACATCAAATCATCAATCGTCGGTTTTTGCAATTCAATCACTGGATTCACAAATTCACGCAAGACTAAGTACTCGATTCCAAATACATAATCCCGTTGGCCGATAATCGAATGGTTCGGTATCACTTTCGCTTCTTCATACGTTCCTTTCCAAATCCCGTAACCGTACAGCAGGTCATCTTTATTTTCACTGAACAAAATTTCGCCTTCATGGATAAATGTAATCGTATCCGCAATTTTTTCTAGATCCGTTGTTATATGCGAAGAAAAGAGAATGGCATGATCTTCCTGTTCCATAAAGTGTTGAAGCATACTTAGCACTTCATCGCGCACAATCGGGTCAAGCCCGCTCGTTGGTTCATCAAGCAGCAAAAGCTTCGGCCGGTGTCCTAGTGCCAGTGAAAGAGCGAGCTTCATTTTCGTTCCTTTTGACATCGTTTTAATCTTGTCATACTTCGGTACATCCAGCTGCTCCAGCAACCCGTCAAAATAAGGACGGTCCCAAGTAGGATACACATTCCCGTACAGGACATCGAGCTCCTTTGGTGTAAAGCTTTCCGGTACATGCAGTTCATCAAACACGACCCCGATTTGCGCCTTTAGCTCCACCTCATGTTCGATATGATCTTTTCCGAATAAAAGAATGTCGCCGTCAATCTTTTTCAGCAAATTTAACATCAGTTTGATCGTCGTTGATTTCCCGGCACCGTTTTGCCCGATAAAGCCTGCAATGGTCCCGCTCTCAACAGTGAACGAAATATTATTTAAACGAAATTTTTTGAATTGCTTCGTAACATTTTTTACTTCAATTGCATTCATCATCATTCCTCCAATAGTAAGTCGAGTAAGTCATGCAGTTCCTCTTTTGGCACATTTGCCGTTTTGGCAATGGATACCGCCTTTGTGAAATGAACTTCAATTTGTCGGATCAGCTCTTCACGCAGGAAATCCTGATTGCGCTCTGATACATAGCTCCCTTTCCCGGCAATCGTGACGATAAAGCCGTCCCGTTCCAAATCGGCATACGCCCTCTTCGTTGTCATCACACTGATTTTCAATTCTTTCGCCAACGCCCTAATAGAAGGTAGAGAATCACCGGTTAATAGTGTGCCTGTCAAAATGGCCTGTTTTAGCTGATCGGTAATTTGTTCATAAATAGGCTTTTCGCTACTATTGCTCAATTTGATTATCAATCGTTTCACCTCACATGTTCAAACTGTGTATATACAGTATATACAGATATGGCATATTATGTCTACTGAAAAATTAAGCAATTTCAGAGGGATTTTTTAATTAGGTTAATTACTACCATTATTTTTTCGAACGAGTGCTGTGTGAGCCGCTTCCTGTGAGTAGGTCCTTCAAACTTAAATGATGAACCATTTCACTTCTGCCAAAGTTAATGCATATAGTAATGTAGGCTCTTACAAGAGGAGGGATGCAATGCTTTTATCGGAGCTCGCTGAAAAAGAACTGATCGAAATGGAAAACGGTGTTCGATATGGATTTTTAGCCGAGACGGAATGTATTTTTGATGCCAAAACAGGGAAGATTGTCGGATTTGAAATGCCGGCACAAATGGTGAAAATGCCCTTCCAAAAGAAAAAGGCAGGTATGGTAAAATACATTCCCTGGAGTGAAATTATTTTAATTGGGGAAGACCGGGTATTATTTCAAAAAACAACATCGACATTAAAGCATGCCTATGATGACTGAACGCTGGCTTGTGATCGGGACAGATGAGCGGATGAAGTTTTTGGCGAAGCAATTATCGACAAATGATCGCACGGTGTATTACAAAAACACGACTGTTTGGGATGAAGCGCTGAACAAAGTGGCGTTGGAGCTGCACCCGACAGAAATTGTGTTGCCGATCCACCCTTTAACGATTCAAGTGGAGGAGCTTCTAGGCATTCGACAGGCACAGTTTTTTGCGGGGAAATTGACAGATCAGTGGAAAGAAATACTTGAAAACAAGTGCTTGCATTATTATTTGGAAGATGAAACATTCATCTGGAAAAATGCCGCACTTACTGCAGAGGGCTTTTTAGCGCACCTGTATAAAGAAAAAGTAAATGTGCAGTATAAAACAATTATGATTACAGGGTTTGGACGTGTAGCAAAAATGCTTGCCCTGTTTTTAACACGTCTCAATGCAAAGGTCATCATCGCCGTTCGTTCGGAAACGCAAAAAGCCGAGGCCCTTGCATATGGCTATACTGGTATTGAATTAAATGAGAAAAATGATATGGAAGCGGATTTTCTGATTAATACGATTCCGACAAAATGGCTGACAAAGGATTTTGAATCATGGATGGTCCGTCCGATTTATGATGTCGCATCAAGCCCGGGATGTTTGAACGATATCAAATTATCTCAATATGAGCTGCTACCTGCATTACCTGGGAAATACTTTCCGCAAGCTGCAGCAAACTTGTTATACGAAACGATACTAGATTTACGAAAGGAGGAAGCAAATGCTTGAGGGAAAACGCATTGGTTTAGGAATTACCGCATCACATTGTACGTATGAAGATGTCATACCGAAAATTACCCAATTTCGTGAAGCCGGTGCAACCGTTGTACCGATTATAACGCCTTCTGTATTACACGCTGCTACACGATTTGGAACGGGTGAAGAATGGATTGCGAAAATCGAAGAATTCTCTGGGGAAAAGGTTGTCAGTTCCATTGCGGAAGCGGAGCCATTTGGGCCGAGTAATCCGTTAGACTGTATGGTAATCGCGCCGATGACAGGGAATTCCATCAGTAAATTTGCGAATGCCGCAACAGACAGTGCCGTACTGATGGCAGCAAAAGCAACACTCCGAAATGGTTCACCTGTAGTACTTGGTATTTCAACGAATGATGCGCTTGGGTTAAACGGGATGAATTTAATGAAATTAATGAATGCGAAAAACATTTTCTTCATTCCATTCGGTCAGGACGATCCAATTAAAAAACCGACGTCGCTTATAGCGGATTTCACAAAAATGCTCGATACTGTAGCATATACGCTCGCTCATAAAAAACAGATTCAACCGATATTTATACAATATTTTAAATAATCAAATTATCTCGCACAATTCTAATAATATATGATACAATATCCAACATTATATACATACCGATAATTTTAGGAGAGATGAGACATGACAAAGAAATTGAATGTTGCCGTAGTTGGGGCAACAGGAGCTGTTGGTTCAAAAATGATGGAGAAGCTGATTGAGCGCAAATTTCCAATTGCATCTATCAAGTTTTTAGCTTCTGCTCGTTCAGCGGGAAAACAAATTGAATTTAATGGTGAAAACTATACGATAGAAGAAGCGAAACCGGAAAGCTTTGAAGGGATCGATCTAGCATTATTTTCAGCAGGCGGGGCTGTATCAGAAGTATTGGCACCTGAAGCAGCAAAGCGTGGAGCGATTGTGATTGATAACACAAGCCATTTCCGTATGGATCCAGAGGTACCGCTTGTTGTACCGGAAGTAAATCGCCATGCATTAAAAACGATTCCAAAAGGGATTATCGCAAATCCAAACTGTTCGACAATTCAAATGGTTGCAGCATTACAGCCAATCCGTGAAAAGTTCGGTCTAACAAAAGTTGTCGTATCGACATATCAAGCGGTATCCGGTTCTGGTGTGGCAGCAATTGAAGAGCTGCGTGAGCAAAGTGCACAGTGGGATGCAGGTAAAAACGTTGAAGCGAAAGTTTTGCCGGTAAAATCAGATAAAAAACATTATCCAATCGCACGTAACGTCATTCCGCAAATCGATAAATTTACGGACAATGGCTTTACATATGAAGAAATGAAAATGATCAATGAAACGAAAAAAATTATGGAAGCACCTGAGCTGAAAGTCGCTGCAACATGTGTACGTGTTCCGGTTGTTTCCGGCCACTCAGAATCGGTTTATATCGAACTTGAGCAAGAAGCAACAGTACAGCAAATTTTTGACGCATTAACGGATGCACCGGGAATTGTTCTGCAAGATGACATTCGCGAACAGCTTTACCCGATGCCAATTTTTGCGGAAAATGAAGAACCGACATATGTTGGACGTATTCGCCAAGATTTAGACAACAAAAAAGGATTCCACTTATGGATTGTGTCAGATAATTTATTAAAAGGGGCTGCACTCAACTCAATTCAAATTGCAGAAGCTATGCTAGAGGATCACTTACTATAAGGGGAGGATTATTAGTTATGGATTTCGGACGTATTGGTACAGCGATGATTACACCGTTTAAAAAAGACGGTACGATTAATTATCCTGAGTTAGAACGTATCATTAATCATTTAATTGAAAATGGTACAGATTCAATTATTGCTTGTGGAACAACTTCGGAAAACCCGACAATGTCAACTGAGGAAAAAATCGAGGTCGTGCGCTTTACAGTTGAAAAAGTGGCAGGACGCATCCCTGTTATCGCAGGTACAGGTGATAACGAAACAGCTTACTCGATTATGATGACTCATAAAGCAGAGGAAAATGGGGCAAACGGAATCATGCTCGTAACTCCATATTATAATAAGCCAAACCAGCGCGGCATGTATGCCCACTTTAAAACAATCGCAAAAGAAACGAAACTTCCTGTCATGCTATATAATGTCCCTGGTCGTACAGGTGCCAACATTTTAGCGGAAACAACGATTGCGATCAGCAAAGACGTACCGAATATTACATGCATTAAAGAAGCAAGCGGTAACCTGGATCAGATGGGCGACATCATTGAAAATGTCGATTCGGATTTCCATGTGTACTCAGGTGATGACGGGTTAACATTGCCACTTCTTGCAATCGGCGGTCGCGGTATTATTTCTGTCGCTTCACATGTTGTAGGAAAAGATATGCAGCAAATGGTTCGCGCATTTGAAGAAGGCCGTCATCAGGAGGCTGCAAAAATTCACCGTGCATTACTGCCGCTCGTTCGTGCGCTGTTTGCACAACCAAATCCATCACCAATTAAATATGCGATGACAAAACTAGGCTTTGATACGCTTGATGTACGGATGCCAATGATGGAAATGCTACCGGAAGAAAAGGCAGCATTTGATGAAATTTGGGATACGTATCAGGAAAAAGCAAAAGGTTTCCGCGCATTACAAGTAAACTAACACATACACAGTCACTCCTTCCGATGAGAAGCGGGTGACTGTTTTTTTTATTTTAGCGAAATGAGGATTATAGAGGATGAACTGAGAATTATTCATAACTAACTGAGGATAATGCGTCAATGCTTGAGGAATATCCGTCACCAGCTGAGGATTACACAGTTTAAACTGAGGATTAAAATTTCGGCGCCAAGTAAAACGGCTGCGATTTTAATTTGCCCGGCATAACGTAAAAAAAGAAAATCACTTTTTTATTTGTACTAACGTCATTCTCACCGTATAATGAACTTTAAGTGGTTGCTGTTCGGAACAATTTAGGAGGAAATAAAGTGACAAAATCAAAAAATGAACTAATCCGTGTCATTCCATTAGGTGGAGTTGGCGAAATCGGAAAATCAATGTATGTAATAGAAATCGATGAAGAGCTTTTCGTAGTAGACAGTGGGCTCATGTTCCCAGAAGACGAAATGCTTGGAATTGATATCGTCATTCCAGATATCACGTATTTAGAGGAAAATAAAGATCGCGTAAAAGGTATTTTCCTGACACATGGACATGAAGATGCAATTGGATCGATTGCGTATGTATTAAAGAAAATTAAAGCACCGGTATACGGTTCGAAGTTAACGATTGCATTGGCGAAGGAGCATTTAAAAGAATTGCCTGCACCTTACCAAGTGAAATTCTTTGAAGTATCGAGCAATAGTCGCATGAACTTCAATTCTACTTATGTGACATTCTTCCATACAACACATAGTATTCCAGATTCATTAGGTATCGTGTTCCATACTTCGGAAGGCGCTATCGTTCACACGGGTGAATTTAAATTTGACCAGTCGGCAACAGGCAAGTTCAAGCCGGATTTGGCAAAGATGGCGATGCTCGGTGAAGAAGGCGTATTCATGCTTTTATCAGAATCAATGGAAGCAGAACGTCCAGGCTATACAACAAGTGAAGCAGTTATTGCAGAAGAATTGCAAAAAACGTTCCATTCGGCACCAGGTCGAATTATCGTAGCATTATATGCATCAAACTTTATTCGTATTCAGCAAGTGTTTAGACAAGCTGCCGCATCGCACCGTAAAGTCGCGGTAGTCGGAAAATCGTTAGAAAAAATGGTCGATATCGGTGTGAACCTAGGCTACTTGGAAATCGATGAATCAACACTTGTACCAGTAAACGAAATTCATAAATATCATGATGACGAAATTATTATTATGGCAACGGGTAACAAAGGTGAACCACTTGATGCACTAGATAAAATTGTGCGTAAACACCACCGTGACATTAAAATCAGAAATACAGATACAGTCCTGATCACATTTACACCATCACCAAGCATGGAAGTGCAAATGTATAACACGATGAACCAATTGGCAAAAGCGGGCGCACATGTCATGACTTCGAATAAGAAAGTCCATGTTTCCGGTCACGGCAGCGCGGAAGATTTAAAACTGATGCTGAACTTTATGAAGCCGAAATACTTTATCCCGGTTCAAGGGGAGTACCGCATGTTAATTGCGCACTCGAAACTTGCACAACAAGTAGGTCTGCAAAAATCGCAAATCTTCATCGCAGATAAAGGCGATATTGTTGAATACAAAAACGGCAAAGTGCGTATGACAGGTCGTGTACAGGCAGGGAATGTACTGATTGACGGAATCGGTGTAGGCGATGTAGGGAATATCGTACTGCGCGACCGTAAACTGCTTTCTCAAGATGGTATCTTCATTGTTGTTGTGACATTAAACCGTGCACAGAAGAAAATTGCTTCAGGTCCCGAAATTTTATCGCGCGGATTCGTTTACGTTCGTGAATCAGAACAGTTAATGGAAGAAGCATCTGAAATCGCACGCGAAGTGATCGAGAAATATGTCGGCAAAGAAACGTTCGAATGGACAAACATTAAGCAAGAAATTCGCGACACACTAAATCAATATTTATTCCAAAAAACAAAACGTCGTCCAATGATTATTCCGATCATTATGGAGTACTAATTTAAATATTAAAAAAACCACATCAACTATTAAAATAGATGATTGGAATGAAGGGGAGGCGAGTGTAGCTGACGGCTAGCGCCTTTCGCTACAAGCGAGCTTCCAGCGGGAACAGCAAAATTTATTTTGCGACGAAAGCGAAGCGACAGGAGCACGGATGCCTGAGCATAAGGAACAAAAGCTAAGAACGCCACATCCTGTGGCAACGCTTTTGTGACCAACATCGTGTTGGCCTCGTGCCCGCGGAAAGCGTCCGACCCGTAATGGAAATCATCCTTGTCTCATGAGGATGCGCTATATCTAATAATCAAAAAGGGTTTTCTTACATTAAGCGTGAGAAAGCCCTTTTTCTAACTAAATTTCCGGAGTCGAGATGTTCTTTATAGAGTTGAAATTCGCGAGAGCTGGATAAAGACAGTAAAACCTGAAGATTACGTGAAAAAAACTGATTTTTCGGTACATAGCGGTAAAACTATTTTAATTCAGCACAAACTAAGTTATCGCTTACGCTTAAATAACACATCAACATAATTCGGAAGCCTATATTGCAACTTTGGCGTCTAACAATATGGAACAATTTTTAAGTAGGTGAACAACGATTGGATAAAAAGAAAAGTAGTAAGTCAAAAGCAAAAGCAAAGCCGACGCTAAAGCCAAAAACAAAAGAAGAGATGCATCCGCTCGCATATGAAATTATCGGATTGCTGCTCATCGCATTAGCCATTATCGAATTTTTGGAGTTCGGACTTGTTGGACGAATGCTCCATTCAATTGCCATGTTTTTCTTCGGCAATTTACATTTTATCATTCCGTTATTATGCTTTTTAATCGCAGGGATGTTAATGGTTAAACGCCGTGGTGTCGCATTCAATACCCGTGTCGTATACGGTGTGCTGTTTGTCGGGGCAAGCTTGACAATTTTCAGTCATAGTTTGTTATTCGAACAAATGCATGCAACAAATACATTGTTGTCCAATTCCGTATTAAAGGAAACTTGGAGAATTCTCATCAGTACGGACGGAATCGTAAACCGCAGCAATGCGCTCGGCGGGGGGATGATCGGCGGGTTATTATTCAGCCTGTTCCACGTTTTATTTGATGCTTCGGGAGCTAAAATTGCCGCATTTGTATTATTGGCAATCGGGATTATTTTAATTACCGGAAAAGCGCTCGTGCCAATATTAGTGGAGAAAGCCCCGAAACTTAAGGGAAAGTTCAAAAGGACGAAACGCAGCACAAGAAGTAAGCCGCAACCTGAAACGAAAGAGAAGCAGCGTCGTTCTAAAACCGAACCGATTATAGAAGAGGAAGCGGCTGATTTGGAAGACCTGATTATTACAACGGCAACGCCAGCACCACATCATGAACCGATCATTTCAAATTTTGTGGAGCAGGTAAAACAGGAAAAGCAAAAGGGTAGCGAAATTGAGGTAGAAGAAAAAATAAGTGAGCCGATCATGGCTGTAACTTCCGAACCGGACCAAACTTACATTTTACCGTCCATGCAGCAACTGAACCCACCACCAGAACATGATCAAAGCGGTGAATATTCGGTCATTCAAATGAATGCAAAAAAACTGGAACAAACGTTTTTAAGCTTCGGTGTAAAAGCGAAAGTGACACAGGTTCATTTAGGTCCTGCAGTTACAAAATATGAAGTCATGCCGGACACTGGTGTAAAAGTAAGTAAAATTGTCAGCCTTCAAGATGATTTGGCACTTGCCCTAGCAGCAAAAGATATTCGTATTGAAGCTCCGATTCCAGGTAAGTCGGCTGTCGGGATTGAAGTACCGAACAGTGAAGTAGCTGTCGTAACATTACGTGAAGTGCTTGAAGCAAATGAGCAGGTGAAAGTCGGGGCCAAATTGCTGGTAAGTTTGGGACGCGATGTAACAGGTCAGGCGATTGCGGCAGAACTTAACAAAATGCCCCATTTATTGGTCGCAGGTTCAACCGGCAGCGGTAAAAGTGTATGTATCAATGGCATTATTGTGTCACTATTAATGCGCGCAAAACCAAGTGAAGTGAAAATGATGATGATCGATCCGAAAATGGTGGAGCTAAGTGTATATAATGGTATTCCGCATTTATTGGCACCGGTTGTAACAGATCCGCGTAAAGCGGCACAGGCTTTACAAAAAGTTGTGTCGGAAATGGAACGACGCTACGATCTATTTTCACATTCCGGTACAAGGAATATTGAAGGATATAACGAATATATCGATATAAGCAATGAAGAGGCAATGGAGAAACAGCCGAAGCTTCCCTACATTGTCGTAATTGTCGACGAGCTGGCGGACTTAATGATGGTTGCGTCAAGTGAAGTGGAGGATGCGATTACACGGCTTGCCCAAATGGCGCGTGCAGCAGGGATTCACCTCATTATCGCGACACAAAGACCGTCTGTTGATGTTATTACCGGCATCATCAAAGCAAATATTCCTTCCCGTATTGCATTTGCCGTGTCATCTGCAGTCGATTCCCGCACCATTTTGGATATGGGTGGGGCAGAGCGACTACTTGGCCGCGGCGATATGCTGTATTTACCGGCAGGAGCATCCAAACCAGTCCGTGTGCAAGGTGCATTTGTAAGTGATCATGAAGTAGAACGAATTATTAATAGTGTCATTGAACAGCAAAAAGCACAATATGAGGAGGCGATGATTCCGACAGATGAACCGATTGTTGATGTGATGGATGAAACGGATGACTTGTATGACGATGCAGTACAGCTCGTAATGGAAATGCAAACAGCTTCCGTATCTTTACTGCAGCGCCGATTTAGAATCGGGTATTCACGTGCAGCCCGAATTGTCGATCAAATGGAGCAACGCGGTGTCGTCGGACCACCTGAAGGCAGTAAACCGCGCCAAGTTCTAGGGAACCGATTTAACTAGAAAACCTTGACATTATCGGACTTTTCGGAATATATTCTTTTCTATAAGTTTTGAAATAAATTCGCTAATTTTTCACATTAACGTAACACATTTAAAGAAATATGTTTTCTTTTTTCGTTTAAAGTGTTATATTATTCACGAATTAGTAGGAATGTTGTACATCAGATGTCTGATCTCTATGTTATGGTGGTGATACTAATTGACAATTAAAGCAGATCATCGTCATTTATACTTACAAGTTATTGATCGTTTGAAGTCAGATATAGATAAAGGGACCTATCGTGAGAACGAAAAATTACCCTCAGAATTCGAACTTTCAAAGACATTAGGTGTAAGTCGTGCAACGCTTCGTGAAGCACTGCGACTGTTGGAAGAAGAAAACATTATTGTCCGTCGTCATGGTGTTGGTACATTCGTCAATCCAAAGCCGGTCTTTACGTCAGGTATTGAACATTTATCGAGTGTATCATCTATGATTGAAAACGCTGGTATGAATCCAGGCACAATCTTCATCAGTGCGAAGGAAGAAAAAGCCACGGAAGATGATGTCGAACGTTTCCAAGCTGACATTGATGACAATGTTATCACGATTGAACGTGTAAGAACGGCAGACAATGAACCGGTCGTCTACTGTGTGGACAAAGTACCGGCAAATTTACTGCCAAAAGAATTTATAAGTAATCAAAACGTTTCTATTTTCTCGGCTTTAGAGCAAACCGGATCCATCCGTGTCGCATATGCAGTGACATATATCGATCCTGTAGGCTTCCACGATGAAGTATCACCGATATTGAAATGTGGGCCGGAAACAGCATTGCTTGTATTAAAGCAACTTCACTATGATGAAAATGATCGTGTTGTTCTTTATTCAAAAAATTATTTCAGAGCTGACAAATTCAGCTTCCATGTAGTACGTAAACGGGTGTAGAACAATAATTTCTATTATTTAATTCCTGCTAATATCAATTACCTTTGAGGGGGACTCATTAATGAAAAAGCGTAAATTTGGTTTATTAATTTCTTCTGTAGTAGCAACTGGTGCAATTTTGGCAGCATGCGGAACTGACGATGAGGGCACTGATTCAAAAGACACTTCTAAAAACGATTCTACTTCTGGTTCTGAAACAAGCACAGACGCTGGTTCTGGCGATTTCTCAATCGCAATGGTAACAGACGTTGGTGGTGTAGACGACAAATCATTCAACCAATCAGCTTGGGAAGGTGTTCAACAGTTCGGTGCTGACAACGGCCTTTCTAAAGGTGAAGGTGGTTTCGACTACTTACAATCTCAATCAGATGCTGACTACAACACAAACTTAAACAACTTATTACGTCGTGACTTCGATTTAGTATTCGGTGTTGGTTTCATGATGGGTGATGCAATTGAAGAAATCGCTAATGACAATCCAGATGCACAGTTGGCATTAATCGATGCTGAAGTTGAAGCTGACAACGTAGCAAACATCCTGTTCAAAGAACAAGAAGGTGCTTTCTTAGCTGGTGTTGTTGCTGCTTCAATGTCTGAATCAGGCAAAATCGGTTTCGTAGGCGGCGTTGATATTCCAGTAATTAACCGCTTCCACGCTGGTTTCATCGAAGGTGCTAAAGCTGTTAACCCGGATATCGAAATTCAAGTAAACTACACAGGTGTGTTCGATGATGCATCTAAAGGTAAAATTGCTGCGAACTCAATGTACTCTTCTGGCGTAGACATTATTTTCCACGCTGCTGGTGGTACTGGTAACGGTGTATTCTCAGAAGCAAAAGAGCGTAAAGCAAAAGACAAAGATGCTAACGTATGGGTAATCGGTGTTGACGCTGACCAATATGCAGAAGGTCAAGTGGATGACTCTACAAACATCACTTTAACTTCTATGTTAAAAGGTGTTAACAACGCAGTAGTGGATATCGCTACAAAAGCGAAAAACGGTGAGTTCCCAGGCGGTGAAACAACTGTTTACGGTTTAGCTGAAGACGGTGTTGGCTTAGCAGATTCTCGTGGTGCAATTCCTCAAGAAGTATTAGATAAAGTAGAAGAATATAAAGAGAAGATTGCTTCTGGCGAAATTAAAGTTTCAGAAGAAAAACCGAAAGATAAATAATAATTCTTAATGGTAATCATCATAGGGGAATTATTCCCTATGATGATTTTCTAATGTGAACGCGCGTTTTAAAAATTCAGTAAATTTAGTATTGATAGAAATGTAAGCGTTATATTTTCATAGAATGGTAAGAAAAAGACCTGTTTAGTGTTGAATTCGTCTGAAAATTGATAGATGAAAGATTTTACCAAAAATCTTTCATGTGTTAATTTTATAAAAATAATTTTAAAAGATAAATAGCCTAAGGGAGTGAGTCTATTGGAATACGTGATTGAAATGCTAGGAATCCGTAAAGAGTTCGGTAATTTCGTAGCAAACAACAATATCACCCTCCAGTTAAAAAAAGGCGAAATTCATGCACTACTAGGAGAAAACGGTGCAGGTAAATCGACTTTAATGAATGTACTTTTCGGTCTATATCAACCAGAAGCCGGAGAAATTAAAGTACGCGGAGAATCAGTAAAAATTACAGATCCAAACAAAGCAAATGATTTAGGAATCGGAATGGTCCACCAGCACTTTATGCTTGTGGAGAACTTTACGGTTACGGAAAATATCATTTTAGGTAGTGAACCTACGAAACTAGGAGCCATCAACATTAAAGATGCCGCAAAAGACATCGCTGCATTATCGAAGAAATACAATCTGGATGTGGATCCATATGCGAAAATTGAAGATATTTCTGTCGGAATGCAACAACGTGTAGAAATTTTGAAAACGTTATACCGTGGTGCGGAAATCCTTATTTTTGACGAGCCCACTGCATCATTAACACCGCAAGAGATTACGGAATTAATGGCGATTTTAAAACTTCTGATCAAAGAAGGCAAATCGATCATTATCATTACGCATAAGCTAAAAGAAATTATGGAAGTATCTGACCGTGTAACGATTATCCGTAAAGGTGAAGGGGTTGGAACAGTCGTAACGAACGAAACAAACCCGGATCAGCTTGCGGAATTAATGGTAGGCCGACAAGTAGAATTCAAAACAGAAAAAGGGGAAGCAAACCCTACTGAAGAAATCTTCAAAATCGAAAATCTTGTTGTAACGGATTACCGGGATGTCGAAAAAGTAAAAGGTTTGAATTTATCGATTCGTCGTGGTGAGATCGTTGGTATTGCAGGGATTGACGGAAATGGTCAATCAGAATTAATCGAAGCAATTACAGGGCTTCGTAAAATTAAGAGCGGTAAAGTTACTTTAGGCGGCAAAGATATTACAGGTTTAAAACCGCGTGAAATTACGGAAACAGGGGTAGGACATATTCCTCAGGACCGTCACAAACACGGGCTTGTCCTGGATTTCCCTATTGGGCACAATATCGCACTACAAACTTACTATAAATCGCCAATTTCAAAAGGCACAATTATGGATTATAAGAAAATTAACGAAAAAGCACGTAAAATTATTGAAGAGTATGATGTTCGTACAGGTCAAGGCGAAATGACGCCTGCACGTGCACTTTCAGGCGGTAACCAGCAAAAAGCAATTATCGGCCGTGAAGTTGACCGTGATCCGGATCTGCTGATTGCAGCACTTCCTACTCGTGGATTGGACGTTGGGGCAATTGAATTTATCCACTCTCGTTTAATCGAGCAACGTGATAAAGGAAAAGCCGTATTATTAATTTCGTTTGAATTAGATGAAGTAATGAATGTTTCTGACCGCATTGCCGTTATTTATGACGGAACAATCGTCGATACGGTTTATCCGAAAGAAACATCTGAACAAGAGCTGGGCTTATTAATGGCCGGTGAAAAACGTAAAGCAAAGGCAGTTAAGGAGGGGAACGAATAATGTCAAATCGAGTTGTGAATCTGCTCGTTCCACTCATCTCGGTAGTTTTAGGATTACTCGTTGGCGGAATCATCATGGTTGTCAGCGGCTATGATGCAATCGATGGGTATACTGCCCTATGGAATGGTATTTTCGGAGATTCTTATTCTATCGGTAATACAATTCGCCAAATTACACCGTATATTTTAGCAGGTCTTGCGGTAGCATTCGCCTTCCGTACTGGATTATTCAACATCGGTGTTGAAGGTCAGCTATTAATGGGCTGGCTTGCAGCGGCATATGTCGGATATGCAATTGAAGGATTACCACGTATTATCCACTTGCCATTAGCATTACTAGCGGCTGCGGCAGCTGGTGCATTCTGGGCATTTATCGTCGGTTTCCTGAAAGCAAAACTTCAAGTACACGAAGTAATTGCGTCGATCATGTTAAACTACACAGCATTATATTTAACAAATGCTGCAATTAAATCATTATCAGACGGCGGTTTCAAAACGCCGACAGTATTAGAGTCCGCTACATTACGTAATCAGTGGTTACGTGACATTACAGATAATTCAAGTCTTCACTTAGGGATTATCGTTGCGCTGATCATGGTTGTTGTCATGTGGTTCATTTTAGAAAAAACAACGCGCGGTTATGAGTTGAAAGCAGTAGGTTTCAATAAAAACGCTGCTGAATATGCTGGTATGAACGTAAACCGCAATATCATTTTAGCGATGACAATTTCCGGTGTATTCGCCGGTCTTGGCGGTGCGATGGAAGCATTGGGAACATACCAGAACGCATCGATTAAAGCAGCTGCTTCAGGTATCGGATTCGACGGGATTGCCGTAGCATTACTTGGTGCAAACAATCCAATCGGTGTATTCTTCGGGGCTTCATTATTCGGTTCCCTGAAATACGGTTCTTTAAACATGCCGAACGAAGCTGGAATTCCGGAAGAAATCGTATCGATCATTATCGCAGTAATTATTTTATTCGTAGCATCAGGCTATATTTTACGTGTTGGTTTACAGAAATTCGGAAAGAAAAAGGAGGGCAAGTAACATGAGCTTTTTAGAAGTGTTATACTTTATCGTCCCTTCTGCCCTTTTATACGCAACACCGCTTATTTTAACAGGTATCGGGGCTCTATTCTCGGAGCGTGCAGGGGTAATCGGTCTTGGTGTTGAAGGGTTAATGATTGTCGGTGCATTTACAGGTATTTATATAAACCTTGAATACTATGCTGATTTTGGGAAAAACGTCATTTGGCTGGCTTTATTGGCAGCGTTGTTGGCAGGGGCAATTTTCTCGTTGATTATTGCCGTTGCAGCCGTAACATTCCGTGCAGACCAAACTGTTACAGGTGTTGCCCTGAACATGCTTGCTGCAGCGATTACAGTATTCTTGGTAAAATTAATTTACGGTAAAGGTCAAACAGACATGGTTTCAGCGCCATTACAACGTTTTGAAATACCGTATTTATCCGATATACCGTTTTTAGGACCGCTTTTGTTCCAAAATGTATACTCTACAACAATTATCGCATTGGTTGTTGCGGTAGGAGCATGGTTTGTTCTTTACAAAATGCCATTCGGTTTACGTATTCGATCAGTAGGAGAACATCCAATGGCAGCGGATACGATGGGGATTAACGTAGCAAAAATGCGTTATATCGGCGTTATGATTTCCGGTGCATTAGCAGGTGTTGGTGGTGCTTCATTGGCTATGACATCATCTGGTGATTTCTCTGGCTCTACAGTAGCAGGACAAGGTTTCATCGCCATTGCCGCAATGATCTTCGGTAAATGGCATCCACTTGGTACCCTAGGTGCTGCACTGTTCTTCGGATTAGCACAAACATTAAGTATCGGTGGCGGGAACATCCCATACATTCAGGATATCCCACCAGTCATCCTGCAAGTCCTGCCGTACGTCCTGACAATCCTGGCATTAGCAGGCTTCGTAGGAAAAGCAGTAGCACCAAAAGCATCAGGCGTTCCATACATCAAAGGAAAACGCTAATTATAGAACCGTCTGTACAAAGTGGATTTGTACAGGCGGTTTTTTTATGTTGAATAAGTGTGGGCACTGAATTTAATAGCCAAATTGCTGGAGAAAGTAGAACTGATTGAAGAGAAAGTGGAAAGTTCTGCGGCTGAAGTGGAAACTTTTCATGTAAAAGTAGAACGGATTTCTAGAAACTAGAAAAACCGAATTTTATTAGCCCAGTTGCTGTAGAAAGTAGAATGTTTTGAATAGAAAGTAGAAGGTTCTGCGATTAAAGTGGAAACTATTTCTGCAAAAGTAGGACAGTTCGCCTGAAAAGTAGAAAGCTGAAATTTATTAGCCAAGTCACGTGGGAAAGTAGAAGGTAATGAAGAAATAGTAGAAAGGCCTGCGACTAAAGTGGAAGCTATTTATAGAAAAGTAGAACGGCGCACTCGAAAAGAAGAAAGCCAGGGTTTTATTAGCTAAGTTGCATAAGAAAGTGGAACATCCTAAAAAGAAAGTAGAATTTTTTACAGCGAAAGTGAAAGCTATTCATATAAAGTGGAAATACCCCCTCTGGAAAATAGAAAACGCGAATTTAATTAGCCAAGTTGAATGGAAACGCGAACTTATTGAAGAGAAAGGCAATAAAATTCAACAAACCTTTACCCAAATTAAACAAGAAGCCCTGACCACATACCAAACCTGAGTTGTGCGGAGTGGAGGGGGCCGACTCCTAGGGGATTAAGCGTGCGCGGAAAATCCACTTGATGTATCCCGCCGTAGAGGCAAACATCAAGTTAGTTGGAGCCACGCCCCCAGGAATAAAGGAACGAATGCTAAGAGCGTCACATCGTGTGACAACGCATTCGTGACCAACATCGTGTTGGCCTCCCGGAACGCAGCACAACGGACTCCATTAAGAAACGCAGAAAGTGTCTAGAAATTTTATTATAAAAAGAAATATTTTTAATTTTTTACCGTTCATACTTTTTATTCATAAATGTCACGAATTAGGGAACACTTAGTACGGATAATAACTTTGCACAAATCAAGGCAACACATGTATAGTAGAGAAGAAGCATTTATATTTATATTCACGAGGTAGTCAGGAGGAGTTTTTTTGTTTTTAACAACCGAAATTGCGAAAGGTGTTTCGCTTCATATACGACAAACCGCCCAATTCAAAACGGTGAACTTTTCGATCAAATGGAGAGCACCATTAAATGAAGAAACAGCGGCACAGCGTACAGTATTATCGAATGTCCTGCAGCACAGCAACGAAAAATTTCCAACATCGGCAAGTTACCGCAGCTATTTAGATGACCTTTTTGGCACAGTATTGTATTTTGACACAGCAAAGCGCGGTCAGGAGCATACTGTACTATTAAATGTCGAAACAGTAAACGACCAGTATTTATCACATGGCAATGTATTAAATGAAGTAATCGATCTGATCCATGAAGCAATCTTCAAACCGAACTTCGAAAACGGCGTATTTAAAGAATCAATTGTCAACCGCGAAAAAGAGATGGTCATCCAACGTATCCAATCCATTTTTGATGACAAGTCACGCTATGCACAAAAACGTTTAACAGAAATTATCCGTCCAAACAGCGCAGCATCATTTTCTGCAAACGGAAATATCGAAGCTGTAAAAGCAATTACACCACAATCATTAACAAAAACATATGAAGATATGCTAGCAAATGATGTCATTGATATTTACGTTGTCGGCGATATTAATATCGAAGAAATGACGCAGCAGCTAAAAGCAGCATTCCCGTTTGCTGACCGCGATGCACATCAGACAACAAAAGAAGATACAACTCCTGCAAACATTGAACCGTACACAAAAGAAACGCAGGAAATGAAACAAGGGAAACTGCATATCGGCTACTCGACACCTGTACGATTTGGCGATAAAGATTTCCCAATCATGCAAATTTTCAACGGTATCTTTGGCGGATATGCCCATTCAAAATTATTTATGAATGTCCGTGAAAAAGAAAGTTTAGCTTATTATGCATCAAGTTCTTACGCTTCTCAATACGGATTATTGTTTGTCGTGTCAGGTATTGAGCCGGCAAATGAAGAAAAGGCACGCCAACTAATTGCTGAACAGTTAAAAGTGATGCAAAACGGAGAAATTACCGATTTAGAATTGGCGCAAACGAAGGCGATGCTTATTAACCAGTTAAAAGAAGCATTGGATTCACCTCGTGGCCAAATCGAAATTTTTGATCAATACAAAGCATTAGACGAACCGTTTAATTTGGATACGTGGACTGCACGCTGGCAAGCTGTGTCAAAAGAAGATGTGCAAAAAGTGGCACAGGATATTAAATTAGAAGCAACGTATTTCTTATGCGGTAAGGGGGAGTAATCCATGGAAACAATTGAATTCCAGCAACTAGATGAAACATTATATTACAAGCAGCTAAACAATGGATTAGACGTATACATTTTGCCGAAAAAAGGCTTTTCAAAAACATTTGTGACATTCACAACAAAATATGGTTCGATTGACCGTACATTCGTACCGATTGGAGAAACAGAACCGGTTACTGTTCCGGACGGGATTGCCCACTTTTTAGAGCATAAAATGTTCGAAAAAGAAGACGGGGATGTATTCCAAAAGTTCAGTGAAGTCGGTGCGCAGGCGAATGCGTTTACATCATTTACCCGCACAGCATATCTGTTCTCAGCAACAGACCATATTTATAAAAGTACAGAAACATTATTGAATTTCGTTCAGGAGCCGTACTTCACAGAAGAAACGGTGAATAAAGAAAAAGGCATTATCGGACAGGAAATTACGATGTACGATGACCAGCCGGATTGGCGTTTATATTTTGGCGCGATCGAAAACATGTATCATAACCACCCGGTGAAAATTGATATTGCCGGCACGATCGAGTCAATTGACGGAATTACGGCCGAGCATTTATATACGTGCTACAACACGTTTTACCATCCATCAAATATGCTGTTGTTCGTAATCGGTGCTGTAGATCCTGTTGAAATGATGGCATTTATTGAAGACAACCAAAACAAAAAGACGTTCCAGAAGCCGACAGATTTAAAACGTTTGTTTGATGAAGAACCAACAAATGTGGCAGAAAAAGAGCGCGTGCTTCATATGGATGTCCAAAAACCTAAAGTGTATGTTGGTTTAAAGGCGAAGCAGGTTGATTTAAGCGGCGAAGAAATGCTGAAGCATGAGCTTGCTGTTCAGATCGGCGTTGAATGTTTATTCGGCCGCGCTTCATCGTTCTATACAGATGTATATGAAAACGGCTTAATTGACGAATCATACGGCTATGATTTCTCATTGGAAAATGGCTACGGTTTTGCACTGATCGGCTCTGATTCGGAGCAGCCGGAGCAGCTTGCCAAATTGATTAAAGAGAAGCTTGCACAATCAGAACAGGAGAACTTATTCACTTCTGAAGATGTAGAACGTATTAAACGCAAAAAAATCGGTTTCTTCCTGCGCGCATTGAATTCGATTGAATTTATCGCCAACCAGTTTACACGTTATAAATTTAACGACATGAACTTATTTGATGTGGTACCGGTGCTGGAGACGATTACAGTCGAAGATATCGTCAATGCATTTAAGACGATTCAAGGTGAAGAGCAACAAACGGTGTTTACAATCATGCCGGTTAGCGGGCGCGATCAAAAATGAAGAAGTTTGCATTAGTTTGCGGTGCATCCGGTGCGATTGGGCAAGCGATTTGCCAGCAGTTAGCACAGGATGGCTGGTCACTCTATCTGCATTATCACACAGGGCATACTGTCATTGACAGTATGCTTCAAACGTTTACCGAAAACTTTCCGAATCAGGAGTTTATACCAGTAAAAGCAGATTTCAGCAGTGACACCGGGGCGGAACAAATTGCCGCCCAAATTTATTCTTTACAGGCGATCGTTTATGCGAACGGCCATGCATATTATGATTTGCTGGAAAACACACCAGCCGCGGAAATGACCAAACTTTGGCACGTCCATGTACAAAATCCGATGCGAACAACCGCACTGCTCGCGGGCAAATTACGAGCGAACAAAGTCAGCTATGTGCTTGTCATCGGTTCAATCTGGGGTGATGTCGGAGCAGCGGGCGAAGTAGCCTACTCAGCTGTAAAAGGCGCTCAGCACAGTTTCGTAAAAGCATACTCGCAGGAAGCGGCGTTTAGCGGCATTCGTGTTAATGCAATTGCACCTGGAATTATTAATACGAAGATGAACGCAAAGTTTGATGCCGAGGAGCGCGAAATAATCGAAAGTCAAATTCCTTTACAATCTTTTGGGGAAGCACTCGATATCGCGAATATGGCGGCTTTTTATTTAAGCGGACGTGCGGATTATGTGACAGGGCAAATAATTCGAGTTAATGGCGGTTGGTACATATAATTTCCTGATATCCGCACATACTAATTGTGCGAGAGGAGGGAAAGCAAATGGGACTTTTACAAAACTGGGAACAATGGACAAGCTTCTTAGGTAAACAAGTATCTGATGCAAAAGAAAGCGGCATGCCTAATAAAATGATTGAGAAGGCCGCAGTTCAGATTGGTGAATATCTTGCGAAAAACGTTGACCCACAAAACGAGCAAGAGCGTGTGTTATCAGACTTATGGTCTGTTGCCGAAAAGGACGAAAAGCAAGCAATTGCAAGCTGTATTATGAAGCTCGTTCAAAATAAGCCACAACACTAATCGGCTATACGAAAAAATGTCACTCACTGCATAAGTGAGCGGCATTTTTTTCGGTTTACATATTTGCATGATTTACTAATCGAACCAATCTCCAACTATAAATGCATGATTGTCCAACATTGTTACTTCCAGAACGGGTTTTTTTAAAAATTATTTCAAGAAAACTAACAAAAACGTGGCTTTCTAACTTTTCAATAGGTAGAAAATCCGCTATGATGGAACTTGTAAGAAATAAATACGTTTCTATTATGAGGGGACAGATACAAAATGGGCGAATGGTATTTTGAATATGAAATTCAAGTGAATCGACCAGGTTTATTAGGAGATATTGCATCGCTGTTAGGAATGCTTCGCGTTAATATTGTCTCGATTAACGGTGTGGATGAGGAGCATCGTGGAATGCTGTTATCTACAGAAAACGAAGAATCTATCCAGCGTTTTATTTCAATCGTCTCAACAATGGAAAATATTAATGTAACAAGATTTCGTGAGCCAAAGCTGCGTGATCGGTTGGCTGTTCGGCATGGGCATTATATACCGAAAGATGCGGATGAAAAAAATACATTCCGGTTCGTACGTGACGAATTAGGAATTTTAGTTGATTTTATGGCCGAATTATTTAAAAAGGAAGGGCATAAATTAATTGGGATCCGTGGAATGCCGCGTGTAGGAAAGACAGAGTCAATCGTTGCCGCAAGTGTGTGCGCGAATAAAAAATGGATTTTCATTTCTTCTACTATGATTAAACAAACCGTCCGGAATACGTTAATGGGCGATGAGTTTAATGGGAATAATATTTTTATAATGGACGGTGCCGTCACACGTCGCTCGACGGATGAACGCCACCAGCAGTTAGTTCGGGAAATCATGGGTATGCCGACGATTAAAGTCATTGAGCATCCAGATCTGTTCGTACAGCATTCATCATATAAAATAGAAGATTTTGACTATATTATCGAATTGCGCCATGAGCCGGATGAAGAAATAACATATGAAATTATTGAAAAGAATAATATGTTATCAAGTACAGACCATTTTGGCGGATTTGATTTTTAGTAAATATGAGGGTACATAGTATGTGCTCCCATTATTTGAATATATTAAAAGTAGGTGTTTTTTTTGACGGAACTAGGAGCTCGCTTGAAAGAAGCGAGATTAGCTAGAGGTTATAGTTTAGATGATTTACAAAACATCACAAAAATCCAAAAACGTTATTTAATAGGAATCGAAGAAGGCAACTATACTATTATGCCTGGTTCTTTCTATGTACGTGCCTTCATTAAGCAATATGCAGAGGCAGTTGGATTAGATGCGGATGAAGTATTGACTGAGTATCGAAAAGATATTCCGGAAATGCAAAAAGAAGAGGTCGCTCAATCATTCACACAAAGTCCGAGTCGCCGCAATATGAAAGCGACATCGAGCAATAAAATGAATGAAGCAATGCCGAAGTTGATCGTCGCATTGTTTGCGATTGTCATTATTGTCGTGATTACAACTCTCTACATTCAAAAAACGGGCAGTACCCCGGATGGAGCAGAAGAGGATATTGAACCGATTGAATACGAACAAAATCCTAATTCAACACCAACAAAACCTGTTGAAGACAGCGAAGAAAACACAGATGCAGACACAGAAGAAAACACTGAGCCTGAAGAACCTGTCACAGAAGAGCCTGAAGCAGCTCAAACAATCAGTGAAGGTGTTGTACAAGGTGAAGATACAACGTTTGAAGTATCGGGAACAGACAGCCTGAATATCCGTGTTGAAGTAGCAGGTGATACATGGGTTGGCATTCGTAATGAAAACCGCCAAGAGCAAGTAAATGCACGTGTCTACAAAGCTGGAGAAGTAGTAGAACATGATTCAACGGCAAACGGTTATGCACGTATTCGCTTAGGAAACTCAAAAGTGGCAAAAGTTTACGTAAATGATGTAGAATTAGCATACGCACAAGATATGGTTTCTCAAAACGTGATTTTAAAGTTAGTGAATGAAGGACAAGGAGAGTAGTCATCTTAAAAGATGGCTCTTTTCTTTAGACGAAAGGTGTTAGCAAATGAACATACCAAATAAGATTACAGTCTCGCGCATTTTATTGATCCCACTATTTGTGATTGTAATGATGTTTGATTTCGGTTGGGGGAATATGACGCTGTTTGGCGCGGAAATGCAAGTGAACTATTTTGTCGGGGCACTTATTTTTATTTTCGCTTCTGCAACGGACTGGGTAGATGGCTACTATGCCCGCAAATATAATTTAGTGACGAACTTAGGGAAGTTTTTGGACCCGCTTGCAGATAAGCTGCTCGTTTCCGCTGCCTTTATTTTATTGGTGGAAATCGACTTGGCACCTGCGTGGATTGTCATTATCATTATTTCGCGTGAGTTCGCGGTAACGGGACTTCGACTGATTTTAGCAGGACAAGGGGAAGTCATAGCGGCTAACCAGCTTGGTAAAATTAAGACTTGGGCCCAAATCGTGGCGATTTCTGCATTAATTTTACACAATACGATTTTTACATTAGTTGGCATACCTTTTGATATGATTATGCTTTATGTAGCATTGTTCTTTACAGTATGGTCTGGATGGGATTATTTCTATATAAACCGTCGTGCATTATTGGATTCAAAATAAATAAAATTTCTAAAACTAGGTTAGAATTTCTTTTAGGATAGGTAATAGTAATAAGTATCCATAAAAGACATAACAGTTGCCCGTGCATTTTGGACGGCGCTGTTTTTCTAATCTAGTTTTCTTTATTTTTACAGCAGTTGACAAAACAACTGCTGTAAAAAAGCCTCTGGCAGATGTCACAGATTTTTTAAAGGAATGGAAGTCAGCCAAAAAACGTCGCGTCGTGCGACAATGGCTGACTGACCCACATCCTGTGTGCCTGCAATTCCGCCGAGGCGTAATTGATATTTAGGGGGTTTTAGGAATGAATGCAGAAATTATAGCGGTAGGATCGGAATTATTATTAGGACAAATCGCCAACACGAATGCGAAATTTATTTCGAGCCAGCTTTCGGAACTTGGCATTAATGTTTATTATCATACAGTTGTAGGAGATAACGAGGCGCGGCTACTAGAGGCGATCAAAATTGCGGAACAGCGCGCGGATGTAATTATTTTCTCAGGTGGTTTAGGTCCGACAAAGGATGATCTGACGAAAGAAGCGATTGCGAAGCATTTGAATCGTACGTTAGTATTTGATGAAACGGCGCTGTTTGCGATTGAGGAATTTTTCTCGAAGCAAAGACGACCGATGACGGAAAACAACCGGAAACAGGCGCTAGTGCTGGATGGCTGCGATGTCTTGTTGAACCAGCATGGGATGGCACCGGGTATGTTTTTGGAGGAAAATGACCGTATTTATATTTTACTGCCGGGTCCGCCAAAAGAACTTGAGCCAATGTTCCAATATGAAACGAAGCCAAAACTGGCGGCACTTCTACATGACGGCGGGGTAATTTTATCGCATGTACTACGTTTTTACGGGATCGGTGAAGCAGATATGGAAACCCGCATACAGAGTATTTTGGATGAACAGACAAACCCTACAGTTGCCCCGCTTGCTTCAGATGGTGAAGTAACATTGCGCATTACGGCAAAAGCGCAAAACGAACAACAGGCATTCCGTCTGATTGAGTTAAAGAAACGTGAAATTCTCGATATCGTCGGAGAATACTATTACGGTGTAAATGATGAATCATTAGGTTTCAAGCTTGTGCAAATGCTTCTTGAAAATGAATTAACAGTTTCCGCTGCTGAAAGTTTAACGGCCGGTCTGTTCCAGTCGGAGCTGGCAGAAATCCCGGGTGTTGGATCTGCATTAATCGGCGGTGTTGTGACGTATACGAAAGAAGCGAAAATTAAGCACCTCGGTGTTTCCGGTGAACTGCTTGATGAAAAAGGCATCGTCAGCAGTGAATGTGCAGCAGCAATGGCAACACAAGTCCGTGAAAAGTTCGGTACAGATATCGGCGTTGGGTTGACAGGTGCAGCAGGACCGGGTGATCATGACGGACAGCCTGCAGGATCAATCTGGGTTGGCATAAAGATCGGTGACACAGAACCGCTCACGTACCGACTGCAATTAACCGGTTCAAGAAATACGAACCGAATTCGCGCAGTGAAGTTTACGTTCAGCTATTTAATGAGAGAATTAGCGAATCAAGGATACAAAAAGCTGATTTAGTTGTCGTTTTCTTTTGATAAAGACGATTTGATCAGTGATTTAAAGGCATTTAGAAACATTCAAAGAAAAAGCGAAAATATGTTCGCTTTTTTCTTGAATGTTATCTCATTAGCAAGTATAATAGAGACATAAGTTAAATAAAGCTTTTTCTTAAGGAGGAAATAGTTTGAGCGATCGTAAAGCAGCATTAGATATGGCGTTAAAACAAATAGAAAAACAATTCGGTAAAGGTTCTGTCATGAAGTTAGGTGAAAACTCGAACCGTCATATGGAGACTACTTCATCAGGCTCTATCGCAATTGATGCAGCATTAGGTATAGGCGGCTACCCGCGCGGACGTATTGTAGAAGTTTACGGACCGGAATCATCTGGTAAAACAACAGTTACATTACATGCCATCGCAGAAATTCAGGCAAACGGCGGTACGGCAGCGTTTATCGATGCTGAGCACGCACTTGACCCGGTATATGCACAAAAATTAGGCGTTAACATTGACGAATTATTATTATCACAGCCGGATACAGGTGAACAAGCACTTGAAATCGCGGAAGCATTAGTACGTTCTGGTGCAATTGATATTATCGTAATCGACTCTGTAGCGGCATTAGTGCCAAAAGCCGAGATCGAAGGCGAAATGGGTGACTCGCACATGGGTCTCCAAGCGCGTTTAATGTCACAGGCATTACGTAAATTATCAGGTGTTATTAATAAATCGAATACGCTTGCTATTTTCATCAACCAAGTTCGTGAAAAAATCGGTGTTATGTTCGGTAACCCGGAAACAACAACAGGTGGACGTGCCCTTAAATTCTACTCTTCTATCCGTTTAGAAGTACGACGCGGTGAAGCGATCAAACAAGGTACAGAAATTATCGGGAACAAAACGAAAATCAAAGTCGTTAAAAATAAAGTAGCACCACCATTCCGTACAGCGGAAGTGGATATTATGTACGGCGAAGGGATTTCAAAAGAAGGCGAAATCGTCGACATCGGTGCAGAACTGGACATCATCCAAAAGAGTGGTTCTTGGTATTCATACAACAGCGAACGAATCGGCCAAGGTCGTGAAAATGTAAAACAATTCTTCAAAGAAAACCCTGCAATCAAAGAAGAAGTGACAGAAAAAATCCGTCAACACTTCGGTATCGGCGAACTAGGCTACACAATCGGCGCCAACGATACAACTGAAGAAGAACTGGACGAACTAGAACTATTTGAAGACGAAAAAGATAAAGAATAATGTTACAGACCCAAGCGAAGAAATTTGCTTGGGTTTTTGTTTTTGTTAGGGAAGGGCGGTTTTATAGCTAGGGTGGGGCGGTCTTTGGTTGAAGTACCTGTTGGGTTAGGGTAGCGTTGGAGTTTATTAGAACAAATATAGGTTTTATTAGACGATCTTTGAGTGTTATTAGAAGATGGGAAGGAGATATTAGAAAATGGGAATGACTTAGCCGACTTTGATTGAATTTTTCTAGGTAAAACCGGTGGGAAAAATAAAGCATGGATTTTTATTAGAACAAATGTTTGTTATATTAGAAAATATCCACCCCATATTAGAAGATTCGAAGAGGATATTTGAAAATCGGTACGACATATTTGAAGAAGTACAGAATATATTAGAAAATCGCAAGTTTATTAGAACAAATAAAAATATATTAGAACTTTTAGAACTATATTAGAACTTCCCGCCTCCTGGCAGCCCGCAAATCGCGTTAACCGGATTCTTTATAGAAAAGATTGGTAACCCGCCACCACATTCCGGACTAATTTCTGGAAGTCCCCTAATGGTCCAAAAAAATATAAAAAACCCCTTAAACCATGGCTATTCTTGACATACCTTATTTTGAACTATACAATTAAAATGTATAATTTCTAAATTTTGAAATGAATAGGCGGTATGTTTGAATAATTCAGATATATTATGCCGACTAAAAGAACATCAGACATATATAGGCATAGGAGGGAAACGATATGGAAATGATACTCCCTGCTTTGCTAGGATTCGCTGTCGGTGTCGCTGTTATCTATTTCTACATGAAAAACGTGAATGATTCAAAAGTGACTGGTGCAAAGCATGTTGCCGAGCAAATCGTGGAAGACGCGAAACGTGAAGCGGATGCACTGAAAAAAGAAGCACTGCTTGAAGCAAAGGATGAAACTCACAAATTTCGTACTGAAGCGGAAAATGACATTCGTGACCGTCGTGGAGAACTTCAGAAACAAGAGAACCGTTTATTGCAAAGAGAAGAAAACCTTGACCGCAAAGATGAAACTCTGAACAAAAGAGAGATAAGCTTAGAGCGTAAGGAAGAAGCTCTGGCAAGCAGACAACAGCATATTGAACAGATGGAAAGCAAAGTAGAACAACTTGTTGCAAGTCAAAAAACTGAGCTTGAGCGCATTGCAGCTCTGACGCGCGAAGAGGCGAAAGAGGTTATCTTGAAGGAAGTTGAAAACGAACTTTCTACAGATATCGCTGTAATGACGAAGGAATCAGAATTGCGTGCAAAAGAAGAATCAGACAAAAAGGCTCGAGAAATTTTATCACTTGCATTACAACGCTTTGCAGCTGACCATGTTGCAGAAACAACAGTGTCCGTTGTAAATCTACCAAATGATGAGATGAAAGGCCGCATTATTGGTCGTGAAGGCCGTAACATCCGTACATTAGAAACACTTACAGGTATTGATCTGATTATTGATGATACACCTGAAGCAGTTATTTTATCCGGCTTTGATCCGATCCGCCGCGAAACAGCTCGTCTTGCATTAGAAAAACTAGTTCAAGATGGTCGTATTCACCCGGCACGTATCGAAGAAATGGTTGAAAAATCCCGCCGTGAAGTGGACGAGCAAATCCGCGAAACAGGTGAGCAAACAACATTTGAAGTAGGTATTCATAACCTGCATCCGGATTTAATGAAGATCCTAGGTCGTATGAAATACCGTACAAGCTATGGTCAAAATGTATTAAAACACTCAATCGAAGTAGCCCACTTAGCAGGATTACTTGCTGCTGAACTAGGCGAAGATGTGACATTAGCGCGTCGTGCAGGTTTACTGCATGATATCGGTAAAGCGATTGACCATGAAGTCGAAGGAAGCCACGTAGAAATTGGTGTGGAACTGGCAACGAAGTATAAAGAACACCCAGTTGTTATTAACTCGATTGCATCCCACCATGGTGACACAGAAGCAACTTCAGTTATCGCCGTACTTGTAGCAGCAGCCGATGCATTATCAGCAGCCCGCCCAGGTGCCCGCAGTGAAACATTGGAAAACTATATTCGCCGCCTTGAAAAGCTGGAAGAAATTTCGGAAAGCTATGACGGCGTTGAAAAATCATTCGCGATCCAAGCAGGTCGTGAAGTACGTATCATCGTACAGCCTGAAAAAATCGATGATCTGGCATCACATCGTTTAGCGCGAGATATCCGCAAACGCATTGAAGAAGAACTCGATTACCCAGGTCACATTAAAGTAACAGTTATTCGTGAAACACGTTCAGTGGAGTATGCGAAATAATTATTAACGTATAATTTTATTTTTAACTTTTGTAAATAGCTCCCCATTTCATAGAAACTAATCTATGAAATGGGGATTTTTATTATATAAAATTTTATATTTCTCATTCAGCCTTTAAGGAAATTTGAAATTAATAATAATTATTTAGGGCATTATAAAAGAGTTTTAGAGTTTTAAGAGCATTTTTTTATTCATATATTATAATATAGAGATTTGCGTATTTATAAGGCTTCGTAGGAATTCTTCTTAAAATTAATAGAGAGAGGGGAAAAGACAATGATTGATATCCATAGCCATATATTATTTGGAGTTGATGATGGGCCAAAAGAATTGCAGCATACACTTGAAATGTTGCAAAAAGCTGTGGATGAAGGAATCACAGCAATAATTGCAACTTCACATAGTTTCCATCCTCTGTACCATGTATCTCCCGAAACGGTGTATGAACAGATTGCTATTATACAGCAACAGGTAAATAAATATAATATTCCTTTAAAAATATATGCTGGACAAGAAGTGCGCTTAGTCGGAGAGCTTTCTACACTATTAGAGGAAAGGAAAGTATTAACCCTTGCAAATTCCAAATATATACTCATTGAATTACCGTCCCATACTATCCCATTCTATACAAAGGAAATTATCATTAAGCTTAAATTAAAAGGAATTATCCCAATTATAGCGCATCCAGAGCGTAATAAAGTAATTGCAGAACGCCCAAGCAAGCTAGAGGAGTTAGTAAGGGAAGGGGCAATGACACAAATTACTGCTGGAAGTCTTGCAGGGCAATTTGGAAAAAAGCTTCAAAAGCTTTCATTAGATTTAGTAAAATCTAACTTAGTTCATACGTATGGTTCTGATGTCCATAATCTAACTACGCGACCAATTCTCTTTAATGCAGGACTATCATTTTTAGAAAAAAAGAAACAATTTGATGCGATAGAGTTATTGTTAGAGAATAATGCTCGGATAATTGAAAATAAAAATTTTATATTATATGAACCAGAGGAAGTACAATTTAAAAAATCCTGGTTAATTTTTTAGTTTATATAACTTACCGCTTACTGCCTATTCTGCTGAAAATATATTTAAGCAATACATGTAATAAATTTTAGATTCAAGAATATAAAAAAGAAAATTATTAATGCAAATGAAGGTGATTAATTGATTAAGAATCAAACGCAAGTTGAGGAGTGGAGAATGGCAAAGCTACCCCACTATTTGCAGAAAGAGCTTGAAGAAATTACAAATGACAACAAGTTAGTAGAAGATCACTTTTATCAATATGTGAAATTCGGTACAGGTGGTATGCGTGGTGTAATAGGTGTTGGCACGAATCGTATGAACATTTATACTGTGCGCCGTGCAGCGGCAGGTCTTGCACAGTATGTATGTGAAGGCGGCGAAGAAGCGAAAACAAGAGGTGTGGTAATTGCTTATGATACACGTCATTTTTCGGAAGAATTCGCGATAGAAACAGCGAAAGTTTTAGGAGCATATGGTGTGCATAGTTATGTGTTCAGTGAATCACGTCCGACCCCGGAGCTTTCATTTGCAGTGCGTTATTTATACACCTATGCGGGTGTTGTTATTACGGCAAGCCATAATCCGAAACAATATAATGGCTTCAAAGTATACGGTGCAGACGGAGCACAACTTGTACCTGCAGGGGCAGATGCGATTGTTTCTTATATGGATAAAATAGAAGATATTTTTGCAATTGAAACAGCGGAGTTTGAACAGTATGGTCAATATATTTTAGAAAAGATTGACCAAGCTTATCAAACGAGTCTGCTTCAACTAAAAGAACAGCCTGTAAAAAGCAATATGAAGCTTGTTTACACACCACTTCATGGGGCGGGTTTAGTACCTGTATGTGAAGGGCTGAAGGCATTTGGTTTTGATGAAGTACATGTCGTTGAAGCGCAGGGGATCCAAGATGGTGAGTTTCCAACAGTTCCTTATCCCAATCCCGAAGAAGCAGCAGCTTTCGAAATGGCAATGGAGCTCGGTTATAAAGTTGGTGCTGATTTACTGCTCGCAACTGATCCGGATGCAGATCGTCTAGGAGTAGCAGTAAGAAATGGTCAATCTTACGAACTTCTAACTGGTAATCAGTTGGGGGCACTACTGTTAAACTATCTTCTAAAGACAAAGCAAAGTAACGGAACACTCCCTGTAAACGGCGTCATGATTAAAACCATTGTCACATCGGAATTAGGAGCAAAAATTGCTGCTCATTATGGTGTGAAGACAATCAATACGTTAACAGGGTTCAAATACATTGCTGAAAAAATCGCCGAATATGAACAGTCGGGTGCTTATAAGTATTTGTTCGGCTATGAAGAAAGCTATGGCTATTTAATCGAATCCTTCGTACGCGATAAAGACGCCGTACAAGTGGCGTTAAAAGTAGCGGAAATGGCAAGCTTCTATGAGTCACAAGGCAAAACATTGCTTGATGCCCTAGAAAATGTGTACAAGCAGTTTGGCTATTACAAAGAAGCACTCATTTCAAAAGTTTTCGAAGGTAAATCGGGTCAAGAGGAAATGGCCGCACTGTTAGATACAGTTCGCCAAAATCCGCCGGCTGAAATCGCCGGTAAAAAAGTTGTTCTATACGAAGATTATTTAACAGCGACAGCAACTACGATTACAGGTGATAAGCTACCAATCGATTTACCGAAAGAAAATGTATTGAAATTTAAACTGGAAGACGAATCATGGATCGCCATCCGTCCATCCGGAACCGAGCCAAAATGTAAATACTATTTTGGTGTGACGGGTGAAAGTGCAAGTCAAGCTGCTGAACGATTGGAACAATTAAAATTGAGTTTTATATAGATGATGTAAAGGTATTTAGAATGACAATATTCTAAATACCTTTTTACATTTAATAGAAGAAAAACTTGAATAGTAGGCATATATTAGATGTTTCGAGACTATACTAATAGAAAGATATTTATAGAGTCTATTTTAATGCACCAAAATAGTTGAAAACAACAAATCGTTATTCGGCCTATCTAATACAATTTTAACAATCATATTTCACCTTTAAAACACTACCATTGCCACTCTATTATTCACAGCTAAAACTTCACTAATTTACTTAATTACAACCAGTTAAAATGTGAAAAAATAATAGAAGGAGCTGTGATTCGTTTATGCAAATCCCATTACATGCAAAGCGCTATGCATTCACACAAGTCGTAAAGCTATCCCCAATTGCCGCAAGTAAATTATTATATTGGAACAAATTCAAAACCCGTTTAAACCTGGAAAACCCAAAAACCTTCAATGAAAAATTAATGTGGCTCAAACTATTTGAGGATGTTGAATTTAAAAGAAGATTTACTGATAAGGTGAAGGCCCGCGAATATATGATCACAGTCGGCTACAACTATTTACTGCCGCCGCTGATCGGTATTTTTGATGAAGTGGAAGATATTATTTTCGAGCAATTGCCGAGGAAATTCGTATTGAAATGTTCGCACGGCGAGGGCATGACAATTATTTGTGAGAACAAACGTGAAATGGATTATCGGGAAACTAGGCTGCAATTAGCGGAAATGATGGCAACGGATTATTCGCTGAAATATGCGGAGCCTCACTATTCATCAATCATTCCTAGAATTATTATCGAACGTTTAATCGAATCATCGACTGGCGATGATGTACAAGAGTACAACATTCATTGTTTCCATGGGGTACCGAAGACTATTGAATCCACTTTCGACCGCTTTACACCGAAAGAGCAAACATTAATGTTAACACCGGATTGGTTCAATACGAATTATTTAAAGAAAAAGCATCCGTTTGACGAAGCAAAAGCAAGACCTGCACAGTTGGACGAACTGCTCGCTATTGCGAAAAAGCTAAGCAAGCCGTTTACGTATGTACGGATCGATTTAAAGGTAGTAGATGAAAAAGTTTATTTTAACAACTTTACGTTTACACCGGACGCTTGTTTAAATAACCAAATACAAGAAGATGACAGTCTGAAGCTTGGGCAATGGCTTGATTTGGATATTGGGAAGTCGAGGCATCCAGTTACTGTAGCCCGTTCAAAATATTAATCACCTTAACTATTTAGGAGGATTTCCATGATACCGATTGTGTCTATTATTGTGGCAACACATAATGTTGAATATTCGATAAGAGAATGTCTGAAAAGCCTGCAGCAGCAAACATTGCAAGCGATTGAAATACTGATTATGAACAATGGTTCTTCTAAAGGAACGGCTCTTATTTGTGAAGAGTTTGTCAGCGAAGATGAACGTTTCAGTTTATTTAACGCGCAAAACCTTACGTTAAGTGAAGCGCGAAATTACGGGATGCAGGAAGCTGCCGGAAAATATATTGCGTTCGTTGATGGGCATGATTTTGTGGAAAGTACAATGTATGAAAAGCTTGTACAGCGTGCAGAGCAGAAGCATGCGGATCTCGTACTATGCGGCTATACGAAATACTGGCCAGAAACGGAGCGCAAAAAACAGGTGAAAGTAAATGAAGCACTGTTAACAAAACCGAACCCTGTTAACTATTATCTTACAAAGCATAATGAAGCATATATTGTGCCGTGGAACAAACTGTTTTTACGTTCCATCATTATGGGGGAACAATTATATTTTGATAATCATCCGTTTTTTGAAGATGTCGGATTTATCGCGCAGTACTTATCTTTTGCGAAGAAGATTGCTATTGTGAACGAAGCGCAGTACAACTTTGTGCAATATGAAGACATGCTGATGAATAATTATAGTCCGTCTATTGCCCATTCACATGCGCAAACGTATGCGCAATTGAAGCAGTTTTTTGATAAAAGGCAATACCGCAATGTGATGGAAGGTTTAAATTTACGTTTATATATTCACCGTTATCATCATGTATTGTTAACGACGTCCAACTCACGACAGGTGAAATCGCTGGAACGTCAAATCATCCGGGAAAGCAAGAATTTTTCCCAGCTTCCATGGAATCTGCGCATCATGAAACCATTAGTGAAAATGAGGGTGTATCCGACATTTTTCCGGTTGGTTCATAGAGTAAGGGCTTAGAGAGTGTGGGCAAACTCGTTACATTATAAGTAAAATTCGGAGCTGATAAGGGGGAATATTTGTGATATTAGTCGTTGGTGGAGCAGGCTATGTTGGAAGCCATGTCGTAAATTTATTACTGGAAAAAGGGCCGGTCGTGGTGTATGATAATTTATCCACAGGACACCGCGGATCAGTTGATGAGCGGGCTATTTTTATTGAAGGCGATTTATCAGATCAGAAACGTCTAACACAAATATTCACGTTGTTTCCAGTTCAATCTGTCGTCCATTTCGCAGCATCGGACTCAGTCAAGGAAGCAATGGGGAATCCTGAATATTATTATGAAAATAATGTCGGTGGCACATTGGCGTTATTGAAAGTTATGAGGGCATGCCGAGTGAAAAATATTGTGTTATCTTCAGCTGTTACAGAGGAAAATAAGTTACTTGAGCAAAAGTGCATGATTGAACAGATGCTGGAAGTTTATACAAAAGCTTATGATATGAATGGAATTGTTCTTCGTTATTGTAAGAGTACGAATGTACAAGCTTCGATTAGTGGAAGTCCTGAAGATGCAATTTCTGAAGGGACAGGCACTCGGGGTTTTAACAATGTGACCGATGTAGCGAATGCCCATGTTTTGGTGCTTGAAGCGCTGGAGCGGGGCGAATTGGCTTATAAAATATATGATTTATCGGCAGTTAGCTCGGAAAATTTGCAGCAGGAAATTGACTGGCAGGCGGACCGAAATGTACATGAAATGATTGAAGATGCCTGGAATTGGCATGAAAACTCAAAATGTTAGCTTCTTACTCTGTTACAATTCAATTTGTAGCAGTTTTTTTGCGTCTAGCGTGAAAACAGTGGTAAAATGGACAGATGATTCACTTCCATCAGTGGAAATACCACTGATGGAAGTGAACGCCCCGGCGGATGTCACAGATTCGGAAAAGGAGTTAATTGCGCTAGCGCAATCCGAATCTGGACGCAATTACGCCAAGGCGTAATTGATGAGAGCAGAAAGAGTGGTTTTTAAAAATGAAGGTATTATTTATTGGCGATATCGTCGGTTCAATCGGTCGCGATGCTGTGGAGCAGTATTTGCCTCGATTGAAGAAAAAATATAATCTGGATGTAGTGATTGCAAACGGTGAAAACGCTGCAGCAGGGCGCGGCATTACACGTGCGATCTATAATGATTTACTGCAAATGGGTGTCGATGTCATTACGATGGGGAACCATACATGGGACAACAAAGACATTTTTGATTTTATCGATGATGCGGATTACTTAGTCCGGCCGGCAAACTTTTCAAAAGATGCGCCGGGCCGCGGGGTGACACAAGTATCGAAAAATGGTGTGACGATTTCAGTCATCAATCTGCACGGGCGCGTATTCTTGCCACCGCATGAAGATCCGTTTGCGATGGCAGTTGAAATGGTCGAAGAAGCGAAAAAAACATCGCCAATCGTATTTGTCGATTTCCACGCTGAAGCGACAAGCGAAAAAATCGCATTAAGCTGGCATCTGGACGGCAAAGCATCTGTCGTTGTCGGGACACATACACATGTCCAAACAGCGGACAACCGCATTTATCCAGGCGGTACAGCATATATTACAGACGTTGGCATGACAGGTCCATATGATGAAGTGTTGGGCATGGGAAAAGACAATGTCATCTATAAATTCCTTACAAATATGCCTGCACGCTATGAAGTACCGAAAAAAGGCCGCGCTGTTTTAAGTGCATTCTTCGTAGAAATTGATGACAAAACAGGTAAAGCGATTCGCCAGGAACGTGTAATGATTAATGAAGATAATCCGTTTCGCGGCTAAGTAGACATTGAAGATTTAAGCACCTATCACTGACATGAGAGGCAACCGCCTTTTGCAGTCAGTAATAGGTGTTTTTTGTTCGGGTGAATTTAGTTACGGGTTTTTATTAATTGCAATTGAGAATTATAAATGGAAATTGAGGATTAAGCAGGGGGAATAGAAGATTATACAGCTCAAGGTGATATTATCCGTCTAGAATTGAGCATCAAATTTTGTAGAGTGCAAATTGCTGGCAACTTTCTTGAAACTGAGAATTAATGGTTATAATTTAAGTGGAAAGTCATGCATATTGAGGATTGTAATTGCAGCACATATAATAAACCCTGTAAAATCGAATGAATTTAAAAGTATGGCAGTAGAAAATAGAATAAAACGGAAAGAATATGGAAATAAACGTATTGAATTGAAATGTCGTATACGATATGGCTTACATTAAAAGGGTGGAAGAAAAGAGATGAGAAAAATAGTGGCCTGGCTGATAGTAGTTTTATGGATGTTGCTCATTTTTTATTTTTCACAACAATCAGTATTTGAATCGAGAGATTTGAGTACAATGATCACAAAACGATTGATAGAGATTGTGGAAAAAGTGACACCAATAGAAAATATGAAATTAGATCAGATTCATTATCTTGTCCGGAAAAATGCGCATTTCAATATTTATTTTCTCCTCGGTATTTCTGCGCTGCTGGCACTAAAAATAAGTGGGATAAAAGGTTATTGCAGTGTAGTAATCGCGCTAATTATTTGTATGATTTACGCAGTTACCGATGAATTTCATCAATTATTTGTTCTCGGCAGGGGTGCTCAAGTAAAAGACGTTCTAATTGATTTGGTAGGAGCTACTACTGGTATTACTATTGCCTCTCTTATTGGTATGATAAGAAAATCCAGAATGGCTCAATCTAAACAAGAGTCTTTGAAAGTTAGTGTGCATAAATATGATCGTGAGCAATGGTAGATAGTGAATTATTCTATAAAACATATTGTTAATCTGAGGATAGAACCTTGTCGAATACAAGATTCTATTCTCTTTTTTTAGGAGAAATGAATAGTTTCTCACCCGTATGAATATGCTAAAACTACTAATAATTCGAATTAATAGTTAAACATGTATTAAGGTGGGGATATCGTGAATATTTTAGTGACGGGCGGAGCAGGGTACATCGGTTCGCATACCTGTATTGCATTAATTGAGGCAGGACATTCAGTAGTGGTTATAGATAATCTGAGAAATAGTAGCAAATATTCCATAGAGAGTATTAAGAGAATTACAAATCAAGATATTTCTTTTTGTAAAATAGATGTTTCGGATAAATCTGCGGTTGAAAGGATTTTCGAAAAGAATTCATTTGACGGTGTGATTCATCTGGCTGGATTGAAAGCAGTCGGTGATTCAGTAATAAAACCGTTGGAATATTATGAAAATAACCTCATGAGTACACTATCCATTCTAAATGCATGCCAGAAATTTAATGTGAACCGATTTGTATTTAGTTCTTCTGCTACAGTGTATGGAGAAAATAAGTCCCCGTTTACTGAAACAATGGTCTTAATGCCAACTACTAATCCGTATGGCGAGACAAAGGTAATGTGTGAACGAATTTTAACTGATATCGCTAAAACCAATCAGGCATTTTCTGTTTCCATATTGCGCTACTTTAATCCGATTGGTGCACATGAAAGTGGATTGATAGGCGAGTCGCCAACTGGCATTCCTAACAATCTTATGCCATATATTACACAAGTCGCTAAAGGTAAACATCCATTTTTAAATATATTCGGCAATCACTACCCAACAACTGATGGTACAGGGGAACGTGATTATATTCATGTTATGGACTTAGCTGAAGGACATGTGGCTGCGATGGAGCAAATGACTGAAGGGGTTCATATTTATAACTTGGGAACTGGTCGTGGCACAACAGTATTAGAGTTAGTAAAAGCATTTGAACAAGCTACTGGAATTACAATTCCCTTTAAAATTTCGGTACAAAGACAAGGAGACATTGCATCGTGTTATGCAGACGTTTCAAAAGCACAGCGACAACTACAATGGTCAGCAAAACGCGATTTAATCGGCATGTGCCGTGATGCATGGCGCTTTGAGCAAAACTATCAAGAAGTATAAGCCTTAATTATTTTCTAACTATCCTACTCTATCTATCCTAATATAGTGGCATTAGCTAATCCTACTTCGCCAATCTACTTTTAACTAATCAAGAATAATTAATAAACTAATCAGGAGGCACTTCATGAAGACGAGATGGAAGTGGGGAATTGGCATTATTATTCTTTTTTGTATAGTATTGCTGATTGTCTTACTTAATGTATACGGAGATATTAAAAGTACTGCAAATGAAATCTATACCCCTCTTCAACTTGATAATTCAACTATTCGTTCACAACCTGTTGACATAAAAATAAAAGCAGAACCGTTTTCAGCATTGCTTTTAGGCGTAGATGAGCGCAGTGGAGATTCTGGTCGTACAGACACGATGATTGTTTTAACAGTTAATCCATCGCTCCAAACGACAAAAATGCTTAGCATACCTCGAGATACGTATACCGAGATTGTAGGTAAAGGATTTAAAGATAAGATTAATCATGCCTACTCTTTTGGAGGAATGGAAATGTCAATTAAAACAGTAAAAAATTTTTTAGAGATTCCGGTAGATTATGTAGTGAAAGTTAATATGGAGGGTTTTGTTGATATTGTTGATATTGTAGGAGGTATAACAGTTGATAATGGGTTAGATTTTTATTATGAAAATGAGCACTTTCCAATTGGTAAATTGACATTGGACGGAGTAAAATCTCTGAAATATGTTCGCATGCGTTATGACGATCCGACAGGTGACTTTGGCAGACAAAATCGACAAAAGCAGGTTATCCAGGGTGTCTTAAAGGAAGGGTTGTCCCTAAATACGGTTTGGAACTACAAATCAATTTTCAAAACAGTAGAAAAAAATATAGAAATGAATATCCCATTTAATGATTTATATAAACTTCAAAAAAATTACGGTGATAGTTTAAAAAACATTGAGCAACTTCACATAAATGACGGGACATCGATGATAAAAAACAAAATTTATTATTATGTGCCGGATGAGAAGGAACTTTCTGATGTTCAAAATAATTTACAAGAGCATTTAGGAATAAAGAATGAACGAGAAACTGAAGAGTAGGTATGAATTTAAATTAGATTATTAGTGATAAAGCCTCTATAGGTAACATATAAAATACAATCAAACTTCGAAAGACCTAAATGAATTGGATACTGAAAGGGTGCTTTAATGAGAACAGTGAAAAAAGCCATCATTCCAGCAGCGGGATTAGGTACAAGATTTTTGCCTGCGACAAAAGCGATGCCTAAAGAAATGTTACCGATTGTCGATCGCCCTACTATTGAATATATCGTAGATGAAGCAATTCAGTCGGGTATTGAAGATATTATTATCGTAACTGGAAAAGGAAAGCGGGCAATTGAAGATCATTTTGATCGAAATGTAGAACTTGAGCAATATTTAATAGAAAAAGGGAAAGTTGATTTGTTGGAAAAGGTGAATAAATCTTCGAAAGTCAATATTCATTATATCCGCCAAAAAGAGCCAAAAGGATTAGGGCATGCCATTTGGTGCGCGCGTAAGTTTATTGGAAATGAGCCATTTGCTGTGCTTTTAGGTGATGATATTGTACAAGCAACAGTACCATGTATAAAGCAATTAATCGCACAATATGAGCAAACCCAATTTTCTGTTATTGGTGTTCAATCTGTACCACATGAAGAGACAAATCGCTACGGTATAATCGACCCAATTAACAACGAAAATCGATTGTATCGCGTAAGACAATTTATTGAAAAACCTGAGTTGGGAAGTGCACCATCAAATCTTGCAATAATGGGGCGTTACGTATTAACGCCTGAAATTTTTACGTTTTTAGAGCTTCAGGAAGTTGGGGCAGGAGGAGAAATCCAGTTGACTGACGCGATTCAAAAACTAAATGAAAAACAGCCCGTCCATGCATATAACTTTGAAGGGAAACGCTTTGATGTAGGCGAAAAGCTAGGGTTTATATTGACGACAATTGAGTTTGCTCTACAAAATGAGGAGCTGGCCGCCGATATACTTAAATTTCTGGAGCAAACATATAATAATACTTTAAAATTACCGTTAAAGGAGGGAATCAGTTGAAAGTAGCGGTAGTTGGTACAGGATATGTAGGATTAGTAACAGGTGTCACTTTATCTGAAATTGGCCATCATGTGACGTGTGTAGATATCGATGAAGTAAAGGTAGACAAAATGAAAAAAGGAATTTCTCCTATATACGAGCCTAACTTATCAGAATTGATGAATAAGAATATAGGAGCTGGAAGATTAAATTTTACAACGAATTATGAAGAGGGATTTAGTAATGCACAAGTGATCTATATTGCTGTCGGAACACCGGAAAATGATGATGGTTCCGCTAACTTACAATATGTAGAACAAGTAGCCACAACAATCGCACTAACTGCCAAGCAAGATACGATTGTTGTGACAAAAAGTACCGTACCGGTTGGCACGAACGATCGATTACAGCGAATAATCGATTGTACTAAATTATATCATATTTCGATAGAGGTAGTGTCAAATCCTGAATTTTTAAGAGAAGGATCTGCAATTTTGGATACTTTTCAAGGAGATCGCATTGTAATTGGTGCTAAGAGTGAAAAGGCAGCCAATATTGTTGCTGAGGTGAACCGTCCATTAAATATTCCAGTTTACACAACAGATATTCGGAGTGCAGAAATGATTAAGTATGCTTCTAACGCTTTTTTAGCAACAAAAATTAGTTTCATTAATGAAATCGCTAATATTTGCGAACGAGTAGGAGCTGATGTGGAAAAGGTTGCAGTTGGAATGGGACTTGATAAACGAATAGGGCCAGGTTTTTTAAAAGCGGGAATTGGCTATGGCGGCTCTTGTTTCCCAAAAGATACAAAAGCATTAATCCAAATTGCCGGGAATGTGGAGTATGATTTTGAAGTATTAAAAGGTGTAGTCAATGTAAATAAAAAACAACAAAGAAAAGTATTATCTTTCCTATACGAGCAACTGCCCCGAGTTCAAGATAAAAAAATTGCCGTTCTTGGATTAGCATTTAAACCAAAAACGGATGACATGCGTGAAGCGCCATCAATCCCTATTATTAATGAGTTAATCGAAGCAGGAGCAATAATTTATGCTTATGATCCCATTGCGGAAGAAAATGCAAGGAAATTTTTAGATTCGTCTGTCCATTATGTAGAAAAAATTGAGAGCGCAATCGAACAGGCCGATGCAGTGCTCATTCTGACAGAATTGGACGAAATTTTAAATATAAATTTATCGATTTTTTATAGGATGAATTACCCGTTGATTATTGATGGGAGAAATTGTTTTGAAATAAACCAATTGGAACAATTTCAATATGAATATTATTCTATAGGAAGAAGCACCTTAAAACCACATTACCCTTTGTTGGAAAGTCGGTGATTAAAGTGATGTTTCAGTCCATTAGAGAGTCAAAAAAAATTATTAAAGACCAAAACACACCAATGCAACAAATTCAAATAAATAATAACAAACTTTACTTGGTTAGTAAAAGAATTATTGACATCATATTTTCGTTATTGGGAATTATTCTATTATTTCCGATATGTATCATTATTGCTTTTTTAATAAAGTTAGAGGATAGAAAAGGTTCAGTAATTTTTAAACAGGTTCGTGTTGGAGAGAACGGAAAAACATTTCGAATTTATAAATTTCGTTCGATGATAACGAATGCCGAGGAATTAAAGTTACTTTTAGTGCATCAAAATGAAGCATCAGGACCTGTTTTTAAAATGAAACAAGACCCTAGAGTCACCAAATTTGGTAGGCTTATACGGAAAACGAGTTTAGATGAATTGCCTCAACTCATTAATGTGTTAAAAGGTGAAATGACCTTAGTCGGTCCAAGACCACCATTACCTGAAGAAGTTGAAAAATACTCCAGTTATGAAATGCAAAGATTAAGAGTAACACCTGGGCTTACATGTTATTGGCAGGTAAATGGGAGAAGTAACATTAGTTTTGAGCAATGGATTGAAATGGATTTAAAATATATCAATGAAAGAAATTTATTTCTTGATATAAAACTAATTTATAAAACTATTTTTGTGTTATTCGGATCTAGAAATGCCTATTAGAAAAGAATGAAAATGTATTAATTTTAAGAAATAGAATAAATTTCCTGATTTTACAAGAAAGGTAAATACTAAGTGTCTATATTACACAATGAAACAAAAATAAAGAAAGATTTTCTTATATTTTACTTATTATGGCCAATTATAATAGTCCCCAAGGAAATTCAATTTGTTGGAATTACCCTTGTATTAGTTTATTTACTTCGTAGACATAAACTAAATTTTGATGTTTTAAGTTATTTTATGTTGGCATTTATTACAATTTATTTATTTTCAATTATCGTCAATCTTATTGGGAATTCTTATGAATTAGAGCGAATATTTGCTACTGTAAATACTTTTAGCATATGGGTATGTTCTTTGTTTTTTTACTTGATTTTTAAAGTAATTCCACTCGATTTAGATCATTTAAAAAAAATTACATTTATTAATTACTGTATTTTAATCATTTTATGGATATGCAGTATAATTGTTTACTTTATTACTAAGTTCCCCAGATTTGAAATGCTCAATAGAGAATTATATTACACAGAATGGTTTGGCAATATGCAGGTAATTAGGTTTGTCGGTTTTATGGATTATCCAAATTTAATAATTATGTTTTTTATGTTTTTCTATCCACTCTTTTTATCATATTTGAAGTATTTTAAAAATTACATTCTTAAAATACTATTAATGATCCTCGGTATACTTCCAATAATTGGCTCTTTTTCAAGAAGTGGCTATGTCATCATGTTAACTTATTTACTAATAGTAAGTATTTATTTTACTTATACAAAAATGAATAGAAATTTATTTATTGCTATTTCTTTCTTTAGTCTTTCAATATTCTCCCTAATGATATTTTATACCAATGCTTATAACGAGGCAGTATCTATTTTCCAGGAATTATTAAATGCACGTCAAGGTAGTAATGTTAGTAGAATTTATTTAATGGTTGAAAGTATAAAAATCACACTAGTTGAATCCCCAATAATCGGTATGGGTGTAAAAGTCACTTCATTAATCGGTTATCCACTAGGGTCTCATTCGACCTATGTAGGATTATTTTATAGAACGGGAATTGCAGGAGTTATTTTAGTTTTACCAATTTTTGTAATAATAACTGTAAAAATTTTATTTACTAGAGTGGGTATCGATAAGACGGTAATTAAAATTTCAATATTAATGATGCCTCTTCTCTTTATTTTTGAAGATATAGATGGGACAAATTGGTTAATGATAATGTACTTCCTATTAGTAGCTACAATTTTTAATAAAACAACAATCGTATATAAAGAGAGTCGAATATAAGCTCACTATCTTTAAGGGAGGCGCAGGATGAGGACTTTTATAGATAAGGATTTATACTTAGGCAGTCAGTTGGAACTCATTAAACTAATTGTAAAAAATATAAATGACGAAATTAAAACTGCTTATTATGCTATTAATTCGGACTGTATGCTTAAATATTGGAATGATAAAGAGTACAGGGATATTATTGATAAAAAGGATAATATTTCTTATGTTGATGGGATGGGTGTAATTTATGCACAAAAAATTCTTAATTTACCTGTAGCAAAAGAAAGAATCGCAACGACTGATCTCTTTCCGGAATTAATGAATTATTTAAATATGCACAAAATCAATTTAAATATATTTTTGTTGGGAGGAGAACAAGATACAGCTGAGACAGTTAAAAGGAATTTCTCGGAAATATATCCTAATGTGAATATTGTTGGGACACATCATGGATATTTTAACAAGGATACAGATAGTAAAAGTATCATTGATATTATAAATTCTTTGGATGTGAATGTTTTATTTGTAGGATTTGGAAATCCACTTCAAGAAAAATGGGTAGAGAAGCATCTCTTTTTACTTGAAGTAAATTCAATAATTACTTGTGGGGGGCTATTTGATTATTATGCGAACAATGTAAAAAGAGCTCCAATTATTTTTCAAAAAACAGGTTTCGAATGGCTTTTTAGACTATTTCAGGAGCCGAGAAGATTATATAAGAGATATATATATGGAAATTTAAATTATGTAGTAAAGATATTATTCATGAAATTGAACTCATAAAAAATTATAAATTGTTTTTATTGCTGTAAATTTCGAATGAAAGGGTGATTACATGACTGCAAACTATAATCCTTTAGTAAGTATAATAGTTCCCACATTTAACAGAGCCCAACTAGTAACGGAAGCTATTAAAAGTGTATTAAATCAAACTTATAAAAGATTTGAAATTATTATAATTGATGATAATTCTTCTGATAATACTGCTGAGTTAATAAGTAAGATAAATGATGGTAGAATTTGTTATTTTCGTTTAAATAAAAACCAAGGTGCGCCAGCAGCAAGAAATATAGGTTTAAAAAAAGCAAGTGGTCAACTAATTGCTTTCTTAGATTCAGACGATCAATGGGTTTCTACGAAATTAGAAAAACAGATAGCGCTTTTTGAAAGAGAGCAACATATTGGTCTAGTGTATACAGGGATAAAATTTATAAATAAACAATTTGAAAGAATCTTAGTTCCAAAAGTTAGAGGAGAAATTAGTAAGAGTATTTTAAAGAAAAATTATGTAGGACCTACATCTTCTGTATTGATAAAAAAAGCATTAATTGATAAGGTAGGAGGATTTGATGTAACTCTTCCTAGTTGCCAAGATTGGGATTTATTTATAAGAATAGGCCAAGTTTGTGAAATTGATTATATTGCAGAACCTTTAGTTTTATATTTAGAGCATGGGGGTACAAGAATTTCCACTAACCCTAAGGCAGTTGTAAATGGACATTTAAAAATTCACAGTAAATATCGCCAACAAATTAAAGCGCTGTCAATAAAAGAAAAGCAAAAACATTTTTTGAATTTGGGAAAGATATTGTTAAAGGCTAGTTTATTAAAAGTAGATAAAAATATTGTAGAGAAGAGTCGATTTTTAGAAAAGATAATTTTAAAGGTTATTCGGTTCTTATTTACGAAAATCGTTAAAAGTTCACCTGTATTTGCCAGTAAGTTAATATATTTTAAAAAGTTTAGAAAACGTTTGAATTTGAAAAATCCTCAAACATTTAATGAAAAATTAATGTGGTTAAAATTTAACGAAGAAAATTCTTTAAAAACGCTCTGTACAGATAAATTTTTAGTAAGAGATTATGTCAGTAAATTAGGTTACTCCGATATATTAGTTGATTTATACCAAACGTATGAAAGTACTGAACAAATTGATTTTGAACAATTGCCGAACAGTTTTGTACTGAAGTGTACACATGGGTCTGGCTTTAATATTATATGTTCTAATAAGAATACCTTGGATAAAGAGAGTGCCATAAAACACTTAAAAAAGTGGATGATAATTGATTATTCATTGCTGATGGGCGAATCGCATTATTCTAAAATCAAACCGCGCATAATTGCAGAACAATATTTGGGTGAAAAAGGAAATAACAAATTACCAGTAGACTACAAAATACATTGTTTTCATGGGGAACCAAAAATTTTGGACATCGTATTGGATCGAGGAACGAACGAAAAAAAACACATTATGTTCAATAGTGATTGGGAAATGATTCCCTTTACAAATGATAGTATAAACTTCAAAGAAGAGATTAAAAAACCTGAGAAATTAAAAGAAATGTTGGAGATGGCAAGGGAACTAAGTAAGGGGTTCACTTATGTAAGAGCAGATTTTTATTATTATAATGATAAGATCTATTTTGGCGAACTGACATTTACACCTGGAGCTTGTTTAGATACAGATTATGCTGAGGGCGTTGATTATAAGATGGGGCAGTTAATCGATTTGACGATCTTAAGAAAAGAAAACTTGAACAATAGATTGATTAGAATATGAAATGAAAAAAATCTATTCTCTCATTCATGTGACACCATCGTCTAAAATAAAATATTTAATGAATAATTTTATAGTAAGAAGTGTCATGAAGGTGGCATCAGGTACTGCTTTTGCACAAATAATTGCATTATTGCTTATCCCATTTATAACAAAAGTTTATGGAGCAGAATCATATGGAATTATGGGCGTATATTTATCCACTCTTGCATTATTGACAAGTATAGTGGCCCTTACACTTCCTAGAGCTATTGTTTTACCTGAAAAAAGAGAAGAAGCACAAGCAATAACTGCTGTATCTTTTAAAATAATTATTTCCATGACAATACTTTCATTCATTATTTTAATTTTCACTAAAAATAAAATAATGACATTATTAGGAATTGAAACAATCGGTAACTGGATACTTTTGGTCCCAATCGCTGCATTTTTTTCTGGTATTCTTCAAATTACGCAGCAGTGGGCAATTAGAGAAAATCAATTTGGAATATTCGCGAAAACAGCAGTATATCAATCTTTATATAATTATGGAGGAAAAGTTTTAACTGGATGGATAACTCCAATAACGGCCAATTTAATTATTATATCGTCTATAGTAGATTTATTACGGGCCAATACTATTATGTTTTCATTAAAGCATAGAATGGATATTAACTTTGGATTTTTCCAAAAAAATCAGTGGAAAAATCGTAGGTTATTAAAGAAATATAAGAACTTTCCTTTATACCAGGCACCTGAGGAATTTATCGATGCCATTTCTCAAGGGATTCCGGTAATCATATTAACGGTTTTTTTTGGTCCTATGAGTGCAGGGTTTTATACGTTAAGTAGAATGGTGATTTCTACCCCTTCTTCTCTATTAGGGAATGCAATAAATGATGTATATTATCCAAGATTAGCACAAGCGAAACAAAATAACGAGCCAATCAGGCCTATTTTAATAAAGGCTACAAAAGCTTTAATCCTTGTAGGGGCGTTTCCTTACACAGTGTTTTTTATCTTTTCGCCGTTAATATTTGAAATAATATTTGGAGAAGAGTGGAGAACAGCAGGAGAATATTCAAGATGGTTAGTTTTATGGATTTATATGATGTTTGTAAATGGTCCAAGTGTAAAAGCCTTAATAGTAATTGGTGCGCAAAAATGGAGTCTAAAGTTCACGATAATTACACTCATTTTTAGGTTGATGTTATTAATCATTGGTGCAGCATATTTTAAAGACGAGTTAATTGCAATTATTCTCTTCGCAGTACTTGGATTCATAATAAATATAACTTTAATTTTACAAACATTTATTAAAGTAAGAAAATTCGATGAGAGTAAGGGGGGAGACATTGACTAGTTTATTTATTTGTGGAGATATTTTAAATGAGTATAATAATCAGGAAATTTGTGACCAAGAATTAAAGGAAATCATAAAAAAGTCTGATTATGCGATTTGTAATTTTGAAGCACCTATTGAAGGGTGTGGTAGTAAAATTCAGAAATCAGGTATTCATCTCCGACAAAAGAGAGAAACGGTTGAAATTTTAAAGAATACTGGATTTAACTTATTATGCTTATCCAATAATCACATAATGGATTATGGCAAAGAGGCATTAAATGACACAATAAATGAAATTGAGAAAAATAACCTAGAACATATTGGGGCAGGAATGGATTTTAAATCGGCATATAAGCCGCTAATTAAACAAATTGATAATACAAAACTTGGGATTATTAACTGTTGCGAAGCCCAGTTTGGGGTTTTAGATAATAAAAGTAACAAAACTGATGCTGGATATGCATGGATTAATCATCGACTCGTGTGTCAGACAATTTTGGATTTAAAGGAAGAATGTGATTGTGTTATATTACTTGCTCATGCCGGCTTAGAAGATGTTTCTATCCCACAAATAGAATGGCGTGAAAAGTACAAGCTTTTTTGTGATTTAGGAGTGGATATAGTAGTAGGTTCTCATCCTCATGTTCCACAAGGATATGAAAAATATAATAATTCTTATATTTTTTATAGTTTAGGTAATTTTTATTTTGATGATACTGCTATTCACTTGGCAAAAAGGGATAGTTCATTTTCAATTTTAATTCAGATCGATGACAAAAAGATATCAGGAATCGATTTTGTTTACCATTATACAGAAATTAACAAGGTACGATTAGCAACTAAAGATGAAGTCGATATTGAAGAATTAAATAATTTACTAGGTAAAGGGTATGAATATCTTCATAAAAAAATAAGTTATGAAGCATATGCAAACATACTAACAGTAACTAGGTTATTTGCGAAAACCTCTAATATAAATTTAAAAAATGTTATAAAAAATAATAATTTTATCAGAAGTATGTTCAAAAAAGATAAAATCGATAAAAAAGTAACCAATATGCATTATTTAAGAAATGAATCTTATTATTATGTTATTAAAAACGTGCTCATAGATAGAATTTATAAATAAAGCTACCGGGAGATGAGGAAAAACGTGAAGACTCAATTACTCCAAACTAGTATCTTAAATGAATCACTCGTACACATTAAATGGTCTGACTATTATGAATCAGTAACTGCTATTCATCACTATATAGAAAGAGAAAACGGTGAACTAACGGGTTGGATAAATGCACCTATAGAAAACAGTGGTGTAATGTTGAACTCAATTCTTCAAACAGCCAACAAAATCAAATTGAACGCAGATGTTTTAGTAGTAGTAGGAATCGGGGGCTCTTTTTTAGGCGCTAAAGCGATTCAAGATGCATTAACTCCTTATTTTGGGCAAATTCCTAGTGGAATTGAAGTTATATATGTCGGTCACAATATGAGTGGGACCTATATAAAACAATTACTGAAAAGCCTTGAAGCTAAAAGTGTCTATGTAAATATTATTTCCAAATCCGGTACTACACTTGAGCCTGCATTGGCATTCCGAGTATTACGCAATTATATGGAAAATAGATATGGTGAGGATGTTCAAAATAGAATTATTGTTACGACAGATGCTAAAAATGGTCTGTTAAAGAAAATAGCTAGTAGTTCGGGTTATCGACAATTTGTTATTCCTGAAAATATTGGTGGTAGGTATTCTGTATTAACGCCAGTCGGACTATTGCCAATCGCTGTTGCTGGCATAGATATAACACAACTATTAGAAGGAGCGAAAATAGCTGCACTTCAATTAAGAGAAGAAAGCCTTGAAAAAAACGAAGCCTATCGTTATGCAGTCATTCGTCACGTGCTTTATAAAAGAGGGTACAAGATGGAATTGCTTGCTTCATTTGAACCTGGACTTTCAATGCTTCAGGAATGGTGGAAGCAATTATTCGGCGAAAGCGAAGGGAAGGAAAAAAAGGGGTTATACCCGAGTGGTGTAATTTACTCAACTGACTTACATTCTATTGGGCAGTTTATTCAAGAAGGAAATCCAATCCTTTTTGAAACAATCCTTCATTTTAATGAAATTGCTACAGACTGTATCATCCCGTTTGACAGATATAATCGGGATGGGCTAAATTATTTGTCGAATAGAAGCTTTAATGAAATAAATGCAATTTCCAAACAAGGTGTAATTGCTGCACATACAGAAGGCGGAATTCCTATTATACAGTTGGAATTAGAGAGATTAGATGCCTATCATATTGGTTATCTTATCTATTTTTTTATGAGATCTTGTGCGATGAGCGCTTATTTATTGGAAGTTAATCCATTTGACCAACCGGGTGTAGAGGCCTATAAGTCGAAGACACGCGAGTTAATGCAAAGAGAAATTGTTTATAAAGAATCGCTTGCATAACTCTAAAAAAGAAAATAATCAGTTTTCTATCTAAAAAAATAATCATTAATAGAGGAGAATAGTTTTACAAGGAGGGAATGGAATTGGAAGAAACACTCGGTCTACAAGAAGTTGCAAAAATATTAAAGAAACGATTATGGCTTATCATTATTTTAACTGTTATTAGCATTGCAATCAGTGCAGGTATCAGTTTTTATGCCTTAACCCCAGTTTATAAGGCACAAACTCAAATTTTAGTAAATCAAAACAATGGTGCTGAGGGAGTATACTCTTGGCAAACAACTGAAACCGATTTACGTTTAATCAATACTTATAATGTTATTATTACAAGCCCAGTCATTCTAACCCCAGTAATCGAAGCACTCAATCTAAACTTAACTCCATCACAATTAACACATCAAATCTCCATTACTAACGAAAGTGAATCGAAAGTTGTAACGATCAGCGTAGAAGATTCAAATCCATCAATAGCAGTAGAAATTTCAAATACAGTAGCGGAAGTGTTTAAAGAACAAATTCCGCAGTTGATGAGCATCGATAATATTTCCGTTTTATCCGCGGCTAAACTAAGTGAAAATCCTACCCCGGTTAAACCGAATAAAATGCTGAATATTGCGATTGGTGGTCTTATCGGTCTAATGGTTGGCATTGGTATGTCATTTCTGCTTGAATTTTTAGATATGACAATCAAGAGTGAGCGGGAAGTGGAAGATTATTTAGAATTACCGGTGATCGGAATGGTTGATTTTATTAAAGAAGATAAGAAAAGGAAATTTTCATTGAATCTCCGAAAAGCGAGGAGAAGCTAAATGGTTAAATTGAGTTTAAGAAAAATAGGGAAAAATGTAGATAATACGCAAGTAGCTCGAAAACTTGTAACTATTTCCGAGACGAAATCATACATTATCGAACAGTTTCGCACGATTCGTACAAATATCAAGTTTTCCATGCCTGGTGAGCCATTAAAGACAATTTTAATTACTTCTTCAACTCCAGGTGAAGGGAAATCCACGAATGCGGCGAATCTAGGTGTAGTGTTCGCACAGGAAGACAAAAGAGTGCTAATTATTGATGGAGATATGAGGAAACCGACGTTGCATCACACTTTTAAAACATTTAATAAGGTAGGACTCTCCAATATACTTGCAAGAAGATCGGCACTTCATGAGGCGGTTCAGGAAACATTTGTTGTGGGTCTCGATGTCATTACAAGCGGCCCCATTCCACCAAACCCTGCTGAATTGCTTTCTTCCAAAGGATTGGATGCTTTACTTCAACAGGTGAAGAATGATTACGACATCATTATTATTGATTCACCGCCATTATTATCGGTGACGGATGCGCAAATACTGGCGAATAAATGTGATGGTACGATTCTCATTTTAAATACGGGGGTTGTCGATAAACGGGCTGTTAAAAAAGCGAAAGCGTTACTGGCAGCTTCACACACAAAGATTTTGGGTGTTGTGTTGAATAATTATAAAACGCCAAGCCATTTCAATTATTATGAAGAATATAGTTTCATTGAGTAAAATCTTTCAATAATTACAAATATTCGAATTCTAATTAATCATTGAAGCGCATACAATGACGTACAGGCAATAAAAATTGCCTAAAAAAAGATAAAGCAGTACTAGATGAGGAGGAAATAGCTGTGGATTCATTAAAAGTATCATCTCGTTCTAATCCTAATTCTGTTGCAGGAGCACTCGTTGCGGTTATACGAGAGCAAGGGTTTGCTGAAATGCAGGCGGTAGGTGCAGGTGCGTTAAACCAGGCAATTAAAGCAGTAGCAATCGCTCGAGGGTTTGTAGCCCCAAGCGGCACAGATTTAATTTGTGCTCCGGCTTTCGCGGACATCATCATTGCAGGAGAAGATCGTACGGCATTAAAACTACTCGTTGAAAAAAGAAGTCGTTAATTCATGAAGAGCCATACACCCGCTTAGCATCCAATTTGCTAAGCGGGTGTTTTTTGGTTTGCGGGGTATATTTAAATAGAAGGGATTTAAATTGGTGGGAGTTTTAATCGTCAATTTAGGCTAGTTATTCGTCACTTTTGACGTTTTATCGTCAACAGGGATTTTTTATTCGCCCCTTTATGAGGATGGGAATTTTAATCGTCACTTTGCAGTAGATAATCGTCAATCATGAACGGATATTCGTCACTTCCATTTTTAATCGCCACTTTTGCGTGGAAATGAAACTCTCCCTTCATATATTGAAATCCTAACCACATTTATTCCTGAACGCAACCCATTTACATAACCAATCGTCCTCCAATAAAAGATTTCTCATATAAATTTTAGGGAATAGAAATCTTGTTTTAATTCAAAACAAGTTGTGTACAGAACTTTCCGTCAAAGGTCTGATTTTTTGACTCGATATGACATTTGCAATAGTAGAGACTAACACTTCATGTTAAACTAATGTAGGAAAAATAACTTCTTTCAGTAGAAGTCTTCTTATATTTACAAGAGGCAGGATAAAAGCAAGTGTTTACTTTTTAAGTGAAATGCTAATTCACTGAAAGAAGTTAAGCACCGGCGGATATCACGAATTCGGAAAGGAGTTTTTTGTGCTAGCACAAAACCGAATTCGGATGCAATTACGCATTAGCGTAATTGATTTCTACAAGGCTGTGCAATCGGCAGCTGCTCGATAAAGCATCTTATACGCTTTATTTATAAATACAGAACTTAAGGAGATGTTGATATGTTACATCAGCTTTCATGGAAAGTCGGTGGGCAGCAAGGTGAAGGGATTGAGAGTACAGGTGAAATCTTCTCAATGGCAATGAATCGTCTAGGGTATTTCCTATACGGTTACCGTCATTTCTCTTCTCGTATTAAAGGTGGCCATACGAATAATAAAATTACGGTTCGTCCGACAGAAGTACGCGCAATTGCGGACGACTTAGATATACTAGTGGCGTTTGACCAGGAAACGATCGACGTGAACTATAAAGAATTAACACCATCAAGTATCATTTTAGCGGACGCGAAATTTGATCCGAAAAATCCGGAAGACTGTGTTGCGCCATTATACGCGGTGCCATTTACGGAAATTGCGGCTGAACTTGGTACGTCTCTTATGAAAAACATGGTTGCGATTGGTGCAACAGCAGCACTTTTAAACTTGGATGAATCGGTTTTCCAAAGTGTTGTTAATGAAATTTTCGGACGTAAAGGTGAAGAAGTCGTTGCGAAAAACATTGAAGCGATCGAACGCGGACGTCAGGCGATTTCAGAGCAGATCGGTGACAGTACAGGCGCGTGGGAAATTGCCCCTGCTGACGGAAAACGCCGTATGTTCATGATCGGTAACGATGCAGCTGCATTAGGTGCATTGGCAGCCGGCTCTCGATTCATGGCGGCTTACCCGATTACACCGGCATCTGAAATTATGGAATACATGATTAAGAAGCTTCCATTAGTAGGTGGAGCGGTTATTCAAACAGAAGATGAGATTGCTGCAGCAACAATGGCGATCGGTGCGAACTACGGTGGTGTGCGTGCATTCACGGCATCAGCTGGTCCTGGTCTTTCATTAATGATGGAAGCAATTGGTCTTTCAGGTATGACGGAACAGCCGCTTGTAATTTTTGATACACAGCGTGGTGGTCCATCAACAGGTTTACCGACAAAACAGGAACAATCGGATTTAATGGCAATGCTTTACGGTACACACGGTGAAATCCCGAAAGTAGTCATTGCGCCTTCTACAATGGAAGAAGCGTTTTATGATACAATTCAGGCGTTTAACATTGCCGAAGAATTACAAATACCAGTAATCGTTATGACAGATTTGCAGTTATCATTAGGTAAACAGTCAGTTGATCCATTTGACTACAGCAAAATTGAAATTCGCCGCGGTAAAATCGTCGAAGCGGTGGAAGACGAAGAAACGAAAGACTACTTCAAGCGTTATGAAAATACAGAAGACGGCGTTTCACCACGTGTCCTGCCAGGTACAAAAGGCGGTATTCACCACGTAACAGGTGTAGAGCATGATGAAACAGGTAAGCCATCTGAAGCAACGGGCAACCGTCGTACACAAATGGATAAGCGTATGCGTAAATTACAGCATGTCCGCTTTGAAAATCCCGTGTACGTGAATGCGCCTCATGAAGATGCGGACGTATTACTTGTAGGTTTCAACTCAACGCGTGGTGCATTGGAAGAAGTACAGGAAAAGCTGAACTCTGAAGGTGTGAAAGTGAACCACGCACATATTAAGCTGATCCATCCATTCCCTGCAGAAGAGATGATTGCACAGATGGATAAAGCGAAAAAAGTGATTGTTGTGGAAAACAATGCGACAGGGCAGCTTGCAAATATTATGAAAATGAATATCGGTGGTCACGCGAAGACTAAATCGATTTTAAAATACGATGGTACACCATTCTTACCACGCGAATTAACAAACTTAGTGAAGGAGGAAATTTAATCATGGCAACATTTAAAGATTTCCGAAATTCCGTAAAACCTAACTGGTGTCCAGGCTGTGGTGACTTCTCCGTACAAGCGGCGATTCAGCGTGCAGCAGCAAATGTAGGCTATGAACCAAGCGAATTAGCAGTTATTTCAGGAATCGGCTGTTCTGGTCGTATTTCAGGCTATATTAACTCATACGGTTTCCACGGCATTCACGGTCGTGCATTGCCGATCGCACAAGGCCTTAAAATGGCGAACAAAGACCTGAAAGTTATCGCTTCTGGCGGTGACGGTGACGGCTTCGCAATCGGTATGGGTCATACAATCCATGCAATCCGCCGTAACATCGACATTACGTATGTAGTAATGGACAACCAAATTTACGGATTAACAAAAGGGCAAACATCTCCACGTTCTGCTGCTGGTTTCATTACGAAATCAACACCAGGCGGAGCAATCGAGCCATCATTAAAACCATTGGAAGTTGCTTTAACAGCAGGTGCGACATTTGTGGCACAAGGCTTCTCAACGGATATTAAAGAACTGACAGCAATGATCGAAGCCGGTCTGAACCATAAAGGTTTTTCATTCATTAACGTATTCTCTCCATGTGTAACTTACAACAAAGTAAACACATACGACTGGTTCAAAGAGAATTTAACAAAGCTTGCTGACATCGAAGGCTATGATTCTTCTAACCGCGAAATGGCCATGCAAACAGTAATGCGCCATGAAGGTCTTGTAACAGGCATTATTTATCAGGATACTGAAACAACTTCGTATCAGGAAAAAATCAAAGGCTACTCAGAGCTGCCGTTAACAGATATCGATATTAGCTTATCAGAAGAACAATTTGATCAGTTGACTAAGGAATTTATGTAAATAGTTTTTAGGGCTATACAGGCTGGAGTTTCCGGCTTGTATAGTTTTTTTGTTTTGGGGGGAATTATAGATTTGGGCATTGTGCTTTTGGTGAAATACTAGGAGATTCATTGGATAAGTATGCGGCGAGCGCTTTTATTGAAACAATGGAGTGGCATATAAAAAAAGAGTAGCGATTGACGGTAGATGCACCAGTGAAGTAGCGGGCTTTGGCTTTTATTAGAACAATGGAGTGGTTTATTGGACAATAATAATAGTTTATTAGAAAAAGTTGGTGTCTTATTAGAAAATCGAACAACCAAATTTGAATAAAGCATCTTTAGAGCTATTTTTGAATTCAGATGCGATAGGGAATGAGTTGGCTTCGGTTTTTATTAGAACATTGTAGTGGTTTATTAGAAAAAGTCACCGTGAGATTAGCAAATCAGGAGATGATATTTGAACATTCTGAACACTTATTAGAACAACAGGGGGCTATATTAGAAAATCCGCATTTTATTAGAACAAATAAAAATATATTGGAAGATTTCTTAATATATTAGAACATCTCCAGCCGCCAGCCTTTCTTAATTAAAAAAAGAACTAGACCTTGCTCGACAAAACGAAATATAGCGGGGATACTAATTGGTTCAAATTTCGGCTCAATCGCTGACTTGTCCGTTATGACGACAGCTATTATAATTTACACAACAGATTATCCGACTCTAAATACCATTCTTCCAATGAATTTCATTAAGTCTTCTAAGATAACAGAAATGAAAACCCCCACACTTTTACAACAATTTTACATATTTACATATATCCTTTTACATAGTCCCTTTATACTGAATCAAAATACATAGATAAATGAGGTAGTGTAACGTGCGCTTTCGGAATGCAATTAAATTTAAAGACCGGCTTGCCGTATTAATGATCATTTGTATTTGCTCGAATATCATTTTAACCGTATTTAGTATGGATTACTTGAGGAAAATGGAAAGAGAAGCACAGGCTTTATATGAAGAAAAGCTCATAACCTTACATATGATGCAAGACATCGAACAACAGTATCTCCAAACGAATGAAATCCCGGCGCAATCCACAGAACACTTAAAAACAGCTGCTTTCGATTCCAAAATGGAATTTTATATGAAGCAGCTGGCAAGCGATCCATCTGCGGCACTATTCGAGGAAATAGATGCATACATAATCGAGCGGGCATCCGCACAATTAACCAATCATGAGAACGATATAAAATTCGGCTACAGTCTCCTATTATCAATTTCCATTATATTAATGGTGCTTATCCTGTTTTTCGGCATACAGGCGATTCGCTCGATCAATAAGCCGACACGGGAGCTAAAGCAGCTATTCAAGCTTGTGCAGCATGGGGATTTGACGAAATACGCGACATACTCGGCGCGTGATGAGCTTGGGGAAACAACAAAATATTATAACTTAATGATCGCGGACATGAAGGAACTCCTAAAAACAGTGCGGAAAAATACAGAATCGGCGACAGAAGCGAATAACGAACTTCAAACAAATGCAGAGCAAATTACGACAGGGGCAGTCCGGATTGCGGCAAGCTCGGATGACATGAGAGGTTCACTGCAATATGCCACAGCCCGATTATCGGATAATGCGGCATCTGTACAGCAAGTGGCAGCCGGAATTGATGAAATAACCGAGCGTATGCACCATGTCGATCATTATATAAAAGAAACGATTGCACAGGCAGTGGATGGGGAAGCAATCGTCGGGCAAAATATAGCACAAATGCAGAATGTGGAACGGGCGATGCAAACAGCGAGTAATACGATTATCGAGCTGAATGAACAGACACAGCATGTTTCAAGGGCGGTCACGATGATCCACTCAATTGCCGATCAGACGAATTTGCTTGCACTGAATGCCTCGATCGAAGCGGCAAGAGCAGGGGAACATGGTCGAGGTTTCGCTGTAGTAGCTCAGGAAGTACGTAAATTGGCGGAACAATCGCAGGAGTTTACAAAATCCATTGCAACTATTGTCACTAAAATTCAGCAAGGAACATTGGAAGCGACGACCAATATGGAAAATGCGATGCGCAGTGTTGATACGGGCGTCACTACAACGCAACTCAGCGCGGCCAAGTTCAGAGAAATTACAATGCAAGTACAACAAATCAGTCCGCAAATGGAGCACGTTTCTACTATTATGAATGAAATTTCCGACCATACCCATGATGTGGCGCATAGTTCCATTGAATTAAGCAACCGCTCCGAGGAAAATCTTGTGTCAATGCACCTCATTCAGGAACAGATTGACATGCAGAAAAAATCAACAACCGAAATTTATGAAGAGATCCAAAGCATCGCAAAAAATATGCGGTCCTTAACACATGCAGTAAAACGATTTCAAATTTAAACAAAATGCTTTTGACGAGTTTTGTCGAAAGCATTTTAATTTTTGTTATATTACTGTAATATTTATAAGTAATTTACAGGAAAAGATAAAAATACGATAAAATTTGTAATTATTTTCTGAAAACTGATGAAATTTATCATGAAAACTGGTATCTTTAATCAAGAAGTCATATTAATGAATGATATGTAAATTTATTCCATAATGCAATACGCTTATAGTCGTTAATTTAATATTAAGAATATTTTTAAGAATCTATCTTTTAATAAATTATTGACTGTAGTAGAATAGTGGTATAAAAATATGTGTTTTATTTATTAATACGAAATTATATAGAGAGAATAGTTAGTAGAAAATACTTAGGTCGTACCGTTTCTTTTCATTGCAGACTTCATTATTCTGAATGTTTGCAAAAGGACAGAGTGTTATGTTCAACGTGGCAAATATTTAATAATTGCTGTGATCAATTAGATTTGTCATTAGATAAATATATTAATTAAGGGGATGTATTTTTTATGAACAGTCAAATTCAACTAATTGCACCAAAGTGGTTTGTCCAGGATGAGCTACATATTATCGAAACGATCGTAAGCAAAACGTCAGCGGATACAGGTATTGTCATTGCAGGTGAAAACTTCGATGCAACAAAGCGATGCCATCCAACAGTTCGACTTTATATGATCCAACTATTTAATGACCAATATGAAATAACAAAAGAATTGGATGCCTTCCAATTTGACACTGCTGAAGAAGCGCAGCAATTTTGTGCAAAGCTGCCTGAAATGACGGCTATTGATTTGGTTATGCTAATGAATAAGGAAGAGCCTGTATTTTCTATTTAATAGATTAATCCAGCTTTGTTGAATGAATTTTCATTTAACAAAGCTTTTTTTGTTGTTCTTTTTCCGAGGGTCCGTATTTGTATTTTAGTGGAGAAAGGCTACAATAAAGGAGAACAACTAGAATAAGGAAGTGATTTAAATGGCTAGAGGTGTATATATTCACATTCCTTTTTGTCATCAAATTTGTAACTACTGCGATTTTAATAAAGTATTTTTTAAAAATCAGCCAGTAGATGAATATATTGAAGCGCTTGGACGGGAAATGGAAATGACGGTAGCGCAAATGCCGGAAGCGTTCACGAATATTGAAACGATTTTCCTTGGCGGCGGTACCCCGACGGCATTATCCGCACAGCAAATTGAAAAATTATTGGGACTGATTACGAAACTTATTCCGATGTCATCCGTAAAAGAATTTAGTAGTGAAGCCAATCCGGATGAGCTGACAATCGATAAATTACAGGCACTTTATAATGGAGGCGTCAACCGATTAAGTATGGGTGTCCAATCATTCGACCAGTCACTGCTTGAGAAAATCGGACGTACCCATTCAAATGAACATGTATATGAAACAATCCAAAACGCAAAAAATGTTGGATTTGAAAATATAAGCATTGATTTAATGTATGGTCTGCCTGGCCAGACGATGGAACAATGGCAGGAAACGCTTGAAAAGGCATTGGCACTGAAGCTGCCGCATTATTCGGCGTACTCGCTTATTGTAGAGCCTAAAACGATCTTTTATATCCAGTATGCTAAAGGAAAGCTGCACTTGCCGACAGAAGATCTGGAAACGGACATGTATAGTGTTTTGATGGACACGATGGAAGCGCATGGATTAAAGCAATATGAAATCAGTAATTTTGCGAATGAAGGCTATGCATCCACACATAATAAAATCTATTGGGATAATGACGAATACGCAGGATTTGGCGCTGGTGCTCACGGTTATTTGGAAGGAATACGTTATTCGAATGTCGCACCGATCAAAAAATATATTGAAACGGTGATGGCAGGGGAGCGTCCTTTATTGCATGAGCATGAAGTGACAGCTGATGAGAAGCTGGAAGAGCAGATGTTTTTAGGATTAAGAAAATCTGCTGGTGTGACACATGAAGAATTTGAAATGAAATTCGCTCAGCCGATGCTTTCTATATATAAGGAAATAATCGACCAATTAAAGGAAGAGCAACTGATTGAACTGGACTCTGAAGGGATCCGTTTAACTAGAAAAGGCCGTTTTATCGGCAATGAAGTATTTCAGCGGTTTTTAGTAGGGGAATAATCTTTTTACAGCCGATACTTGAAAAATGTTAAAAAAAACGGACGAATTCATTGACATCAATTTAGAGATTTGCTAATTTATAAATATATTAGCACTCCTCTTAATCGAGTGCTAACAGAGGTGAGAAAGATGTTAACAAATCGGCAGTTACAACTATTGCAAGTAATCATAGACGAATTTGTGATGTCAGCACAGCCTGTTGGTTCGCGTCAACTATCCAAAAAAGAAGGAATTACGTATAGTGCTGCTACAATACGTAATGAAATGGCAGATTTGGAGGAGTTAGGGTTTTTAGAAAAAACGCATACTTCTTCAGGCAGGGTACCTTCTGAAAAAGGGTATCGCTTTTATGTCGACCATTTACTTCAGCCTCAAATCATTTCGAGTGGCGAAGTAGCGCAAATCCAGTCGCTCTTTAAAAAGCAGATTGTTGAAGCAGAACAAATTATAAAAGAATCCGCAAATATATTATCGGAGTTAACGACATACACGACGATTTTACTCGGTCCGGATGTTCAAAAACATCGTGTCAAGAAATTCCAAATTGTACCGTTAACAGAACAGACAGCGGTGGCTATTATCATCACAGATAACGGTCATGTAGAAAATCGCACATTAACGTTACCACCGGGTTTTAACCCGCATGATATTGAAAAGATGGTTAATATTTTGAATGACCGCCTAGTTGGTGTACCGTTATATGAGCTGCCGGTAAAGCTTCAGACTGAGGCAATATCGGTATTGAAGTCTCATATTCATGCATCCGATTCGATTGTCCGGTCCTTGTTATCCATTACTTCAAACCATCACGAAAATAAAGTTTATTACGGTGGTAAGTCCAACATGTTGAATCAGCCGGAGTTCCATGATTTAGAGAAAATGCGAATGCTGATGGATCTGATCGACAAGGAAAGCCAAGTTCAAACTTTATTCAATGAACAGAAACATGGTATTCAAATCCGAATAGGTTCAGAAAACAATCATTTAGCAATGGAGAACTGCAGTGTCATCACCGCTTCCTTCCTTGTCGGGGAAGAACAGCAGGGGGCGATCGCAATTATCGGCCCGACGCGCATGGATTACCGACGTGTTGTTACATTATTGGATGTTATGACAAACAGTCTGTCCAGAGCGTTTTTCGATAAAAAGCAGTAATGCCGTTGATTCAGCGGTCGTAGCGTAATACATTACCGCTGAATTTATAAATGATTGATACTCGAGGAGGAAAAGAAGTGTCAGAAACAAAAAACAATGAAGAATTGCAGCAAGAAGAAACTACGGAAGAAGTAGTGGAAACAGCTGAAACTACTGAAACAGAAGAAATCGCAGTAGATGAAAAAGATCAGAAAATCGCTGAACTGGAAGCAAAACTTGCTGAAGAGGATGCACGTTATCTGCGTTTGCGTGCAGACTACGATAACTTGGCGCGTCGCACGCGTTTAGATCGTGAAGCAGCGGAGAAATACCGTGCACAAAGCCTGCTGACAGAACTTTTACCAGTGCTGGACAATTTAGACCGTGCTCTGCAAATAGAAGTGACGACAGAAGAAGCGGCATCATTATACAAAGGTGTACAAATGGTATATGACCAGTTACTTGCTGCAACCGAAAAAGAAGGTCTTTCGATCATTCCGGCAGAGGGCGAAAGCTTTGATCCGAACTTCCACCAAGCTGTAATGCAAGAGCAGGACAGTGAAAAGGAAACAGGCATCATTTTACGCGAACTGCAAAAAGGGTATCAGTTAAAGGACCGTGTACTGCGTCCGTCAATGGTATCTGTAAACGAGTAATTTAGTGCTTTTCGGTGCTATTTATATATTTAACTTTGATGTTTTCATATCAAACACATTTTGTTTTTTACTATTAGGAGGAAATTAAATTATGAGTAAAATTATCGGTATTGACTTAGGAACAACAAACTCTTGTGTATCTGTATTAGAAGGCGGAGAACCAAAAGTAATTCCAAACCCAGAAGGTAACCGTACATCTCCATCTGTAGTAGCATTCAAAAATGGAGAAAAACAAGTTGGTGAAGTAGCAAAACGCCAAGCTGTAACAAACCCGAACACAATTATTTCAATCAAATCAAAAATGGGTACGAATGATAAAGTAAAAGTGGATGATACAGAGTACACACCACAAGAAGTATCTGCAATGATTTTACAATACTTAAAAGGCTATGCTGAAGACTACTTAGGCGAAAAAGTAACAAAAGCTGTTATTACAGTTCCTGCTTACTTCAACGATGCTCAACGTCAAGCAACTAAAGACGCTGGTAAAATCGCTGGTTTAGAAGTAGAGCGTATCATTAACGAACCAACAGCAGCTGCTTTAGCTTACGGTTTAGATCAGCAAGATGTTGACCAAAAAATCTTAGTATTCGACTTAGGTGGCGGTACATTCGACGTATCAATCCTTGAATTAGCTGACGGCGTATTCGAAGTATTAGCAACAGCAGGTGACAACAAACTTGGTGGTGACGACTTCGACGACAAAATCATTGCTTATTTAGTAGAAGAGTTCAAAAAAGAAAACTCAGTAGACTTATCAAAAGACAAAATGGCAATGCAACGTTTAAAAGATGCAGCTGAAAAAGCGAAAAAAGACTTATCAGGTGTAACTTCTACTCAAATTTCATTACCATTCATCACAGCAGGTGCTGATGGCCCGCTTCACTTAGAAATGTCATTATCACGTGCGAAATTCGATGATTTAACAAAAGACTTGGTAGAACGTACAATCGTTCCTACACGTCAAGCATTATCAGATGCAGGTCTTTCTGCTTCTGAATTAGATAAAGTAATCTTAGTTGGTGGTTCTACTCGTATTCCTGCAGTAGTGGAAGCAATCAAAAAAGCTACTGGTCATGAGCCACACAAAGGCGTAAACCCAGATGAAGTAGTAGCAATGGGTGCTGCTGTACAAGGTGGCGTATTAGCTGGTGACGTACAAGGCGTATTATTATTAGACGTAACACCATTATCATTAGGTATCGAAACAATGGGCGGCGTTATGACGAAATTAATCGATCGTAACACAACAATCCCAACATCTAAATCACAAGTGTTCTCAACAGCTGCAGACAACCAACCAGCAGTAGACATTCACGTATTACAAGGTGAGCGTTCAATGGCTGCAGACAACAAAACACTTGGTCGCTTCCAATTATCTGATATTCCACCAGCACCACGTGGAATTCCACAAATCGAAGTAACATTCGATATTGATGCGAACGGTATCGTATCAGTTAAAGCGAAAGACTTAGGTACACAAAAAGAACAAACAATCGTGATCCAATCTGATTCAGGTTTATCAGAAGAAGAAATCGAGCGTATGGTGAAAGATGCTGAAGCAAACGCTGAAGCTGATGCGAAACGTAAAGAAGAAGCAGATCTTCGCAACGAAGCAGACCAATTAGTATTCCAAGTGGATAAAACAATCACAGACTTAGGTGAGCAAATTACAGAAGATGAAAAGAAATCTGTTGAAGATGCACGCGACGAGTTAAAAGCAGCTTTAGAAAAAGGCGAGCTTGAAGGCATTAAAGCTTCTAAAGAAAAATTAGAAGGCGTACTACAACCATTAGTAATGAAAGTATACGAGCAAGCAGCGGCAGCAGCGCAAGCAGCACAAGGCGGCGCTGAAGGCTTTGAAGGTGCAGCAGACGCTGGTCAAAAAGACGACGGTATCGTAGACGCTGACTTTGAAGAAGTTAAAGACGACAAAGACAATAAATAATTCTTTCTGATTTTCACATAAAAGCCAAAGACCGCTTGCGGCTTTGGCTTTTAAGTTTGTACAGTAATGTTAATAAATACCGTAAGCTACTTATAAAGTCCAGTGCTTTCCATTCCGGGTCGGACGCTTTCCGCGGGCACGGCCTGAGCCTGTAGTCTCAGGCATCGTGCTGTTCCCGCAGGAGTCGCCTCCCCTCCATTCCAAGCACTTCTGCTAAAATAGAAATTTCGTCTCCTAACTAATTTTCTTTATAATTAGCTATGAGGAAATTTATTTACTAACTTTAATGTTAGTACTTTAATACTAACCGTTAGTTGTGCGAAGTGGAGGGGCCGACTCCTAGGGGATTAGCGTGCGCGGAAAATCAGGTTGCTCCTGCGGTTACTCGTCGCAAAGCTTTATTCAAAGCTTTGGAGCCACGCCCCCAGGAAAGCGTGCCCCGCAACGCAGCACAACGGAATATTAATTGCATTCATTATGCAAAGCAAAAGCTATACATCATTTTTTCAACATGTTAAAATAGACGTTATGTAAAAAGAGCGGAGAGTGAACAATGAGTAAGCGCGATTACTATGAGGTACTTGGCCTGAGCAAAGGTGCAAGCAAAGATGAAATAAAAAAAGCGTATCGTAAATTATCAAAACAGTATCACCCGGATTTAAACAAAGAAGAGGGTGCAGACGAAAAGTTCAAAGAAGTCGCAGAAGCATATGAAGTGCTGTCAGACGACCAAAAACGCGCACGCTATGACCAGTTCGGCCATGAAGATCCAAATGCAGGCTTTGGTGGCGGCGGCTTCGGAGGCGGCGCTGGCTTCGGCGGATTCGAAGACATTTTCAGTTCGTTCTTCGGAGGCGGCCGACGCCAAGATCCAAACGCCCCACGTAAAGGTGACGATCTTCAGTTCCGTATGAACATCTCTTTCGAAGAAGCAGTATTCGGAAAAGAAACAGAAATCGAAATTCCGAAAGAAGAAACATGTGATACATGTCACGGTTCCGGTGCAAAACCAGGTACGCAGCCACAAACATGTACACAATGTAATGGTGCGGGCCAAATTAACCAAGCGGTTGACACACCGTTTGGCCGTATGGTAAACAAACGTTCTTGTCCATCATGTCGTGGTCAAGGTAAAATTATCGTGGAAAAATGTACACCATGTCGCGGTACTGGTACGATTACGAAAAAGAAAAAAATCAAAATCACAATCCCTGCAGGTGTTGATGATGGTCAACAATTACGCGTAGCAGGTCAAGGTGAAGCAGGATTCAACAATGGTCCGGCCGGCGATTTATACATTATTTTCAATGTTCGCAAGCATGAGTATTTCGAACGTGACGGCGATGATATTTTATATGAATTAAAACTAACAATCCCGCAAGCTGCATTAGGTGATGAAATCGAAGTACCGACAATTCACGGTAAAGTGAAGCTGAAAATCCCTGCAGGTACACAATCCGGTGCACAATTCCGCCTGAAAGATAAAGGCGTAAAAAATGTACACGGCTATGGCATGGGGAACCAGTATGTTATCGTAAACGTTGTAACACCGACGAAATTAACGGAAAAACAAAAACAATTGTTACGTGAATTCGCAGAAATTAGTGGAGACATTCCGGAAGAACACGGAAGCTCGCTGTTCGACAAAATCAAGAAAAAAATTAAAGGCGACTAAGGAGTGTATTGCAAGTGAAATGGACAGAACTTTCGATTTTAACAACGCATGAAGCTGTTGATGCAGTGACGAACATTTTACACGAAGCTGGTGCAAGCGGTGTAGTAATTGAAGATTCAAAGGAATTAGACAAAGAGAGAATCGATAAATTTGGTGAAATTTACGCACTGAACCCAGAAGATTTTCCGAAAACAGGTGTCATTGTAAAAGCATACTTATCGGCTTCAAGTTTTTTAGCGGAAACAATCGAAGAAATTAAGCTTGCAATCGCAAACCTTGTAAACTTTGATATTAATATTGGTGAAAATGTATTAACTTTATGTGAAGTTGATGAAGAAGATTGGTCAACGGCGTGGAAACAATACTACCATCCGGTAAAAATTTCGGAACGCTTTACAATTGTGCCGACTTGGGAAGACTACAAACCGGTATCAACGGATGAGCTGATCATTGAGCTAGATCCGGGAATGGCGTTCGGAACAGGAACACACCCTACAACGGTCATGTGTTTACAGGCACTTGAAAAAGTTGTACAACATGACCACACAGTAGTCGATGTTGGTACAGGATCTGGCGTACTGTCAATTGGTGCTGCCATGCTTGGCGCGAAAAGCGTTCATGCACTGGACTTAGATGAAGTGGCAGTAAATGCAGCGCGTGAAAACGTTGAATTGAATAAAATGAGTGATATTGTAGAAGTATTCCACGGCAATTTATTGGACACAGTAAAAGAACCGGCTGATATTGTCGTAGCGAATATTTTAGCAGAAATCATTATGTCATTTACGGACGATGCATTTTCAATTGTAAAACCAGGCGGCATCTACGTGACATCGGGCATTATCGGAGCGAAGAAAGATGATGTCAAAGCAGCTCTTGAAAAAGCCGGATTTGTCATTGAAGAAGTATTAATGATGGAAGATTGGGTAGCGATTATTTCACGTCGTCCTTAATTAAATCGTTTAATCGAAAATCGAACATTTTGCTAATGTGCAAAATGTTCGATTTTTACGTTATCAACTAGGAGTGAAGACAATGCAAAGGTATTTTGTAGATACTGTGGAAAATGATATGGACCACTTTATGATTTCCGGGGAAAACGCACGCCATATTTCAAAAGTAATGCGTATGGCGGTAGGAGAAGAAATCATTGTTGTACATGATAATGTAGCGTATGTTTGTGAAATTATCGAGCTGGACCAGGATGTACGTGTGAAAAAAACAGGTACGACAATCCCTTCGCCGGAAATGCCGGTACAAGTCGATATTGCTTGCGGCTTGCCAAAAGGCGACAAACTGGAACTGATTGCGCAAAAAGCGACGGAACTTGGTATGCACGCGTTAATTCCGTTTGCTGCGGAACGTTCGATTGTAAAATGGGATGATAAAAAAGCAAAGAAAAACCAGGAACGTCTTCAAAAAATCTCCCAGGAAGCAGCGGAGCAATCGCATCGTACATATGTCCCGGATGTTGTACAGCCAATCAGTTTTAAGCAGCTTGTACAAACATTCTCTAACTATGATGCTGTCTATATTGCTGATGAAGAGGATGCGAAGTTGGCAAACCGTACGACATTCAAACGAAAACTGCAATCGTTAAATAAGGAAAAAACGTTGCGCATTTTATGTATTTTCGGTCCTGAAGGCGGCATTTCCCGTAATGAATCGGCAGTATTCCTTGAAGCCGGTGCACAGACAATGTCACTTGGGCCTCGTATTTTACGGGCAGAGACGGCACCGTTGTATGCGTTATCTGCAATTTCGTATGAATTTGAATAGTGAATGATTTAAAATAACAGATCTAAACAAAGCGAAGAGCCTTAATTTCTCACACAAAGAGAAATTAAGGCTTTTTGTTTTGTACACCGGAAATCCGGTATTTACAAACTATCTCAAATTAAGTGTATTTCTCCCTTGTATAACGAAAAATAAATATGTATAATGTTTGTATAACATGAAACAGTATCTCTGGACAAATTTTTATTGTAAACAGCTACAATATGGAAATTTATTAATATTAATCGTGAAATGAATAAAGAATATTACTAAACATTATACAAATTATTCTGTACGAGGAAATCGTTGTACAATATCGAATCGAAACAGGGAGGAACTATAGATGAAAAAAATTGCAGTGGTAGGGGCAGGACCTGGTGGATTAGCGGTTGCCATGTTATTGGCGCATAAAGGTTATGAAGTGACGGTATATGAAAAGCAGGCTTATGTAGGTGGGCGAACAAGCGAGATTAAGCTTGGTGATTATAAATTTGATATGGGACCAACATTTTTAAATATGTTGTACATTGCAGAGGAAATTTTTGAGTTAACAGGTCGCGATATTCACGACTATGTGGATTTGATCGATTTAAATCCGATGTATCAATTAATCTACCATAATAAAAAGATTAATATGACGCGTGATGCAGATGAGATGATTCGTCAAATCGATGAGCTGTTCCCTGGAAATGAGGGAAGTTATGAGCGTTACATGGAACAGACGCAAAAGAAACTTGAAGTGCTTGCTCCTGTATTGCAGGCACCGATGAACAAGCTAACAGACCTGTTCAATCCGAAAGTGATGAAAGCTTTCAAAGAATTGGAAGTAGGGAATTCTCTTGTAGATACGCTTTCAAAGTTTTATAACGAAGAGGAATTACAGCTCGCTTTTACATTCCAGGCAAAATATCTGGGGATGTCTCCATGGGAAAGTCCCGGCGCATTTTCAATTCTTTCATATATTGAACACGCTTACGGCGTTTACCACATTAAAGGTGGTATCAATAAGCTGACAGAAGCGATGGCGAAAGTTGTCCTGGAATCAGGCGGGAAAATTTTATTAAATAACGGTGTGAAGAAATTAAGAACAACAGGCAAAAAAGTAACGGGTCTACTGCTGGAAGATGGTCAAGAAATTGAGGTAGATGAAGTAATCATTAACGGAGATTTCGCACATGCGATGACGAATCTTGTGGAACCCGGTCTATTAAAAAAATATACTCCGGAAAAGCTCGAGAAAAAACAATACTCTTGTTCAACGTTCATGCTGTATTTAGGTGTTAATAAACGATTTGATTTACCGCACCATACAATCTGGTTTGCAAAAGATTACCGGAAAAATGTAGAGGAAATTACAAAAACGAAATTGATGTCTGAGGATCCTTCGATTTACATTCAAAATGCCGTCGTTACGGATGAAACGGTTGCACCAAAAGGGAAGTCGACATTATACATTTTAGTTCCGGTGCCGAATAATATGAGCGGTATCGACTGGTCAAAAAAGGCAGGTCCTTTCCGGGATATGATTTTAAATATGGTAGCGGATAAACTGGGTGTTAAGGATATGTGGGAATATATCGAAGAGGAGCGCATGATTACACCAGCCGACTGGGAACGCGATATTCATGTATATAAAGGGGCAACGTTCAATTTAGGGCACCAATTATCGCAAATGCTTGTATTCCGCCCGCGCAATAAATTTGAAGAGCTCGATCATTGCTGGTTAGTCGGTGGTGGTACACATCCGGGCAGTGGCTTGCCGATTATTCTGGAATCGGCACGAATTACAGCAAACGGCATTTTACAGCAGGATAAACAGACGTTACTCCCGGTTAAACCACTGCCGAAAGTGGAACTGTATAGAAAGAAACAATCTCAATTAAAGCATCAGCCTGCAGCCATTCAAACAAATGTCTGACTAGGGATTGTAATGTAATGAAACTTTTAATTGAATGGAAACGTATAATAACTATTCAATTAAAGGAGGCAATACAATGTTCAAAAAATTAGCATCAGATGCATTAGGGTTATCAGATATCGGGGTAGTGATTTCAAGACAGGACTTTGACAAAACAGATGCAGATGATTTTATTTTTAATGAAGTGGATGAACAAATCTATTTTCTGATCAAAACAAAAGCGGATGAGTATTGCTTCACCAACTATGCATTAATCCATGTGGACGGGGCAAATGCGATCAGTAAAAAACGTATGCTGCGCCGCTATGACTACGAACATTTTGCGATTGAAGAAGTACTGCTGGAAACTGCCGGAACAATTGATTTGGATGTGGAAATTAAATTTGTGATCGGAAATATGCCGTTAAGTATTGATATTCATAAAAAACACTTAACGGAAATTAAAGATTTATACAAAGCGCTACATGCCATTTCCCTTGAACAAAAAGCGAATACATTCAGCATGGATGCTGCAAAACAAAGCTTGAATTTAGCTGCCTCTGCAATCGGCCGCGCGGGTAATGAGGGTGTTTCACCAGCTGATGCATTTAAGGAAATCACAGCATTTTCACATAGCTGGCTGCTGGAGCAAAAGAAAGCGTTTGTTAAAAAAGATTTCGGCGATGTTTTCGAGAAATATATTAATAACTAATAGATTGAAGATGACACTCATATCTGAAATAGGTTATGAGTGTTTTTCTTTTCAATTATTTTCCGTTTTTGGACCGTGTTTAAGGGGAAGAGAAACAATAAAGTAATTCTTTCCCTTTTTAATTATAAATGATGATAGGTGGCGCTGATGAAAAAAATATTACTCGTACTAGGATTGCTGCTGATGATTACAGTTCCGTTAGGGATTTATTTCATCAATGATAAATCCGTTTCGGAAAGTGATGATGCAGATGAGGATTCTTCAACATCGAAGCAAATAGTTACAACATCCGTTGAACCGGTCTATGAGCAGAATATTGCCTATAATGCCCGGGTGCTAAGCAATCGATATGAAGTGATGCAAAACGGTAAATGGCAGGAAATGACCATAAAAGGGGTAAATATCGGGATGGCTAAGCCCGGTCTTTTCCCGGGTGAAGCAGGAATTACAAAAAAAGATTATACAAGATGGCTCAAATCAATTGGTGATATGCACGCGAATGCAATCCGTGTTTATACAATCCACCCGCCGGTATTTTATGAAGCGTTGCTGGAGTACAATGAGTCGCATGAACAGCCGATTTACTTGTTCCATGGGGTTTGGCTGGAAGAAGAGCCGGTAATTGAGCAATTGGATGTATATGGTGAACCGACAGAAAAGTTTCAAAAGGAAATAAAAGATATTATCGATATTTTACACGGCAATGCAGAAATTGAACATCAGCCGGGACATGCTTTTGGGAATTATACTGCCAATGTCGCTCCATATGTTATTGGCTGGATGATGGGCATCGAGTGGTATCCGGATGCAGTTAATTCAGTTAATGAGAAAAATAAAGGCAAGGCACAATATGACGGCAAGTACTTTTCGACAAAAGATGCTGCTCCATTTGAAATCTGGCTAGCAGAGCAGATGGAATATGCCGCCCAGTACGAAATGGACGAATACAAATGGATGCGGCCGTTCAGCTTTACGAACTGGGTAACGACCGATTTATTGGACCACCCGTACGAACCGAGTGAAGAGGAAGATATGGCGACCGTAAATCCGAATGTCATTTATGAGAAAAACGAGCTGCAGCATGTTGGTCAATTTGCAAACTACCATGTCTATCCGTATTATCCGGATTTTTTGAACTTTACGCCTGAGTATTTACAATATAAGGACCATCGCGGTGAACCGAATAGCTATGCAGCATATTTAAATGATTTGAAAAAAGCGCACCGTCTGCCGATATTAATCTCCGAATTCGGAATACCGGCTTCCCGTGGATTGACTCATAAAAATCCGTTTGGCTGGAATCAGGGCTTTGTGACCGAGCGTCAGCAAGGGGAATATTTAGTCAGTCTCTATGAAGATATTCTGCAAGAAGGCATGCTTGGCGGTTTAGTGTTCTCCTGGCAGGATGAATGGTTTAAGCGGACATGGAATACGATGGATCTCGATAATCCGGATCAACGGCCATTTTGGTCTAATGCACAAACAAATGAACAGCAGTTCGGACTGCTCAGTTTTGATACATTGAAAATAAAAGTGGATGGGGATATTTCGGACTGGTCAGGGAAAAAGCCGATGTATAAAACGAAACAGATGGCCATGTATATGGATTCCGACGAACGCTATTTGTATATACGGTTGGATGTGGAAAATACGGAATTCTCAAATGCCGATTTTCCGTTAATTTATTTCAATACAGTGAAAGGGCAGGGGAATTCAACATATAAGGAATACCCGTTATTGAACAAAGCTGATTTTGTACTGACGATTAAAGATGAGGAAAATAGCAGAATTGAAGTCGATGCCTACTATGATGTGTTCCAGAAACTGTACGGCGACCGATTGAAGCTCGTCCCGTTTGAAGGGATGACCGAAAAAAACAGTGGGCAATTTAACCCTATTGAGTATGCAATAAATAAACAGCTCACGATTCCGATTCTCGATAAAACCTATCCATTCGAAAAATACGAGACAGGGAAGCTGCGAAAAGGAAATGGTAACCCGGAAAGCCCGGATTATGATTCGCTTGCCGATTATGAAATCAACAAAGCAGATGGGATTGTCGAAATTCGTATTCCTTGGCTATTGCTGAATTTTACGGATCCGAGCCGTCTGGAAGTTTGGTCGGATTTATATGAAAATGAAGAAATGACAAAGGAAATAATAGAAGGAATTGAAGTCGGTGCATTGCTCGTCGAAAATAATACCGTGAAAAACCGTATACCGGACAAAAAATCCGACCTAAAAACCTATACTTGGGAAGGCTGGACAATACCCGAGTATAAGGAACGTTTAAAGCAATCGTATTATATTTTACAGGAAAAATTTTCAGAGATACATTGAGCTAAGGTGAAGATCCACTGTTTTTCGAGCGATTGAAGTGGATTACAGTGGGTTGAGGCATATGTATGAACAGGGGTGAAATAAAAATGAAAGAAACGGAGAATCAGTTTAGTAATAGCGTAAAGAATCTTCAAAATTTGAAGCATCTTTATGATTTGCAGTTAACTTATATCCGAAAAAAGGGGATTCATTTTACGTTTGTTTTCGTGAAATATTCAGATGAAATGTCTGTAAGCTATGAAGAATTCTATCAGTTGGTAAAAGAAAATTTACGTAAGTCGGATTTTGCCTTTTCGCATCAGTCAAAACAATACATCATTCTTGTTCTGTCGATCAGTAAAGCAATGGAATCCAAATCATTTCTAGGTCGGCTTCAAACTGCTATGTCACCTTTCAAAATGCCGCTTGTTGCCGTTATTGCAGAAATTGCGAATTCTTTGCATCCGCTTGAAGAAATACTGGAAGTTGGTGAGGAAGAGGTGATGAGCCTTGATTTTTCAGATACACAAATAGTGGTGATTCCGCAGTTTATGGAAAAAGAGCGAATCAAGATGAAAGTCAGCATCATCGAAAATGATCATATTACACAATCTATTTTTTCGAATCTGTTTCACAATCTGGAAACAGCTGAACAAGATTTGGAGGTCCGGGTGTTTAATGACGGACTTGAATTTATAGAATCCGACTGGTACCGAAGTGAGCATCATCATATTATCGTGCTGAATGATATTTTACCTAGAAAAAATGGCTTTGAGGTTTTGCATTATTTGCGCGGTTTGCCTAATGAACAAAAATATTTAATTTTATTTATTTCATCACGTAATTCCGAGGAAGCACAGCTTTATAGTTTTGAAAATGGAGCTGATGCTTACTTTGTCCGTCCCTTTAATTTGAAAATTTTTGAAATACGTATTAAAAATCATTTGAGAAGGTCGCGATAATATGATAGATCGTCAATTTTTAGTCGGGGCGGTTATTGCCGGCACTATCATGCTGATCGTTATTTTATGTATATTTATATATTTAGTCTATAAAGGGACGAAAAGAAATCGAATCAATGAAAAGATGAATGCGTATTTCGAACAATATAAAACGCAATGGTATAACTATCTTGTTTATAACAAACCGCTGGATCACCGGCCGGAAAATCAAATTACAATGAAGGCGGTTGATCATCTATTTGTTTCCTATTTGACAACGCTTAATAATGTTTCTATTCACACCAAAGTTTCCGAATACGCTGCATCGAATATGCAGAATTATTATATCGAGCAAATAAAAAGCCGTGATCGATCGGTCCGTTTGAATGTATTGCAGCGTACATTACTGCTGGAGCTGGAATTTTTAGTGCCCCTTATTGAGCGGCGTTTAAAAAGAAAACGAGATTATGAGATGGAAGAGTATTTATTAATGCTGCGGGTAGTCGCGAAATATAATCGGAATTTATTTTATGCCCATGTTTATAAGCCGAGATTACCATTGGATGACTATGAATATAAACTTTTATTATCGACAATTGATGAAGGCTATATCGACTATTTCACAAGCCATTTTGATTCCTTGCCAATCGGATTGAAACTTGCCCTCCTTGATTTTCTGAGTTTAAGCACAAATGTAAGTAATGATTTTCTTTCTTTCTATGAGCGTTTGTTAACATCGGAAGATCAGGAGTTAAGAATTCGGGTTCTAAAAGCGATTGCATCATTCGGGATGGTTTCTGATTTCCAACTGTATGAGCGCTTTGTCGATTCCGCCAGCTGGGAAGAGAGATTGATGATAGCGAAAATTTTGCGGTTTGTAAAAGAAGAGGTATCTTATCAAAATCTTCAGCGGTTAATGGCTGATTCAAATTGGCAAGTACGAAAACAGGCGGCATTATCTTTACTGAATATGCCAAATGGACGAGTAATTTTACAGCAAATAATCGACAGTGAAAACGATTTGTATGCAGCAGATATGGCAAGGGAAGTCATGAAGTTAGGATGATGATAAATGAATCTAGATAACATACTTTATTGGTTTAACGAAGTGTTCAGTTCATTAATTTTTATATACATGTTATTTGTTATATTGGTTTATTCATTAATGCTGGTCTTTGCTTTCTTACAGTTGAGAAAAGACAGGAATCTGGATAAGAATTTGGAAGGGAAAGTAAATTTAAATGCGGTTTACTCGAAGCCTGTTTCAATCATTGTCCCGGCTTATAATGAGGAAATCGGTATTATCAGTACGGTTCAATCATTATTGACACTTGAATACCCGCAATATGAAATCGTGATTGTAAACGATGGTTCAAAAGATTCGACATTGCAGACAGTGATTGATGTCTTTCAGATGGAGCCTGTTTTCCGGACTGTACAGAATCAGCTGCCGTCAGCGGAAATCAGGGGCATTTACCACTCGAAGCTCCATTACAATATTGTTTTAGTAGACAAGGAAAATGGAGGAAAGGCCGATGCGTTAAACGCAGGCATAAATGTATCAAGATTTCCTTATTTTTGCTCGATTGACGGTGATTCAATTTTATCCACTAAATCATTGCTGCAGGTGATGAAGCCGATTGTCTCTTCCAACGGGAAAGTCATTGCTGCAGGTGGAAGTGTGCGTATAGCAAACGGTTCTGAAATCGAGTACGGCAGTGTATTGAAATCGGTTGTCCCGAATAACCCGATTGTCGTCATGCAGATTATTGAATATTTACGTGCTTTTTATATGGGAAGAATTGCGCTGAGCCGTTTTAATTTATTATTAATTATTTCCGGTGCGTTTAGTGTCTTTTCGAAAGAATATACAATAAAAGTCGGTGGCTACAATAAGAATACGATTGGCGAAGATATGGAACTGGTCGTCCGGCTGCACAACTATTTACTAAAGAATAAAATAAAAAAATCGATTGAATTTATTCCAGATCCGGTATGCTGGACAGAGGCCCCGGATAATTTAAAGGATTTAAAAACACAGCGGAGACGGTGGCATCAGGGGCTGTTAAGCAGTCTTATGCTGAACCGTGGAATGCTGCTCAATCCGAAATACAAACAAATCGGTCTCATATCTGTTCCGTATTTTGTATTTATTGAATTAATCGGCCCAATTGTTGAACTATTGGGATATATATATGTCATTTTATCATTTGTAATCGGGAATATCTATTTGGAATCGGCTCTTACTTTATTTGTCCTGTTTTTAATTTACAGTACCGTCATTTCAATGTTTTCTATTTTGCTGGAAGCATGGAGTATGGGCACTTATCCACGTATCCGTGATTCGGTAAAACTATTATTGTATTCTTTATCGGAAGTGTTCTGGTTCCGTCCGCTAATGGTTGTTTTCCGTCTTCAAGGATTCTGGTACTTTATTCGGGGTAAAAACGATTGGGGAAGCCTAACGCGTTCTGGATTGCAAAAGAAAACAAATGATACTTTATAATATAGACTAAGTTGATAGGCGGAACTACTCCGTCTATTTTGTCTGTCTTCTTCTTTATTTTCAAAAGAACCGGAATTTGTCCGTACATAAATTTTTCAAAACAAATTCATAAAGACTCCCCATTAATAACCAAAAATTGGGGCAAATTCCATAGATAAATGAAGTATTGGAGACAGGAGAAAAAATTGGTTGTATAAAGATAACGGAAAAAGGTGATATATTAGTAAATAACATGGAAAACAGATTGAGAGGGTCGCGATAATAATGGAGATTGAAGAAATTTTAAAAGGGATCTTAATTATCTGTAGTGTAATGCTTTTTATTTTATTATGTATTTATTTTTATGCAATTTATCGTAAGAACAGAAAGAAACATTCTTTTAATAAAATTAATAACTATATCCAGCAAAATGAAAGGGACTGGTATAATTATTTAGTTTTAAACAAGCCTCTTCGGAATCATTCAACTACAAAGAATGAGCTGGCGGCAATTGATACTATTTTTGTTTCGTATGTTACAACGATGAATAAAGAAGAAATCCTGGAGAGAGCTTCAACATATGCAGCGTTAAATATGAAAAACTATTATGTGGAGCAATTGAATAGCCGTGATGAAACTGTCCGTCTACATGTTTTACAGCGCACATTGATTTTGGAGCTGGAATTTTTAGTGCCGTTAATCGAACGCCGGCTAAAAGATAATCGTATCGGCTCGATCGAAGAATATTTATTAATGTTACAAGTTGCAGCGAAATATAATAGAAATTTATTTTTGGCGCATATGTATAAGCCTAGATTGACTTTTTATGATAGCGAGTACCATCTGTTGCTATCGAATATTGAGAATAGTTATTGTGACTACTTTAAAGATCATTTTGAAGAATTGCCGATTCAGCTGAAATTAGCATTTCTGGAGTTTTCATGCCTGAACATGAACATGAATCCTTCATACCTTTCATTATTTGAACAGTTATTGACGTCCGAGTGTCCGGGAATCCGTCTTCGAGCATTAAGAGCCATTTCGTCGTATGGCAAAATTTCGCATGTGAAGCATTATGAAGCCTTTGTTCATTCAGCCCTTTGGGAGGAGCGTCTATTGCTTGCCGAAATTTTACGTTTTGTCAAAGAGGATGATTCATACACTTATCTGAAAATGTTAATGCTTGATTCAAATAGCCATGTTCGAAAACAGGCAGCTTTATCACTGATGGATTTACCGGATGGACAGGTAATACTGCAGCAGGTTTCCGACAGTGAAGAACATATCTCTCCGGCTACATCTGTGGAAGAAAGCCGGTAGTTTAACAAGTAGTTAAAAAAATAGGCTTTGTATAGCGTTTTATGCTATTATAAAACACGTTGATATTTTTCTTCATTTAGAGAATGAAGAGCATGCTACCGGTCGACTAAAAAGAGGCAATTCGCCGGAGTAAAATAGATAAGTGCTAACCTTGAAAGGATGATATAAATTATGAGTTACGAACGTACGAAAACCGTATCTCTACATACATTAGGGTGTAAAGTAAACCACTATGAAACAGAAGCAATCTGGCAGCTATTTAAAGAGCAGGGATATGAGCGTACAGAGTTCGATCATCAGGCGGACGTTTATGTTATTAATACATGTACAGTAACAAACACTGGCGATAAAAAATCACGCCAAGTTATTCGCCGTGCTATCCGTCAAAATCCGGATGCGGTTATATGTGTTACTGGCTGTTATGCACAAACTTCACCTGCTGAAATTATGGCAATTCCAGGGGTCGATATCGTTGTTGGTACTCAGGACCGCGAGAAAATGCTTGGATATATCGATCAATACCGTAACGAGCGCCAGCCGATCAATGCGGTACGTAATATTATGAAAAACCGTGTGTATGAGGAATTGGATGTACCGGCATTTACTGACCGTACTCGTGCCTCACTGAAAATCCAGGAAGGCTGCAATAACTTCTGTACGTTCTGTATCATTCCTTGGGCGCGCGGCTTAATGCGTTCACGTGATCCGGAAGAAGTTATTCGCCAGGCTCAGCAGCTTGTGGATGCGGGTTATTTGGAAATTGTCCTGACAGGTATTCACACAGGCGGATATGGACAAGACTTCAAAGACTATAACTTAGCGCAGCTGTTGCGTGACTTGGAAGCGCAAGTAAAAGGATTGAAACGTTTACGTATTTCTTCAATTGAAGCATCTCAATTAACAGATGAAGTAATTGATGTACTACAAAACTCTGAAATCGTTGTAAACCACTTACACATTCCGATTCAATCAGGTTCAGATACAGTTTTAAAACGTATGCGTCGTAAATATACGATGGAGTTTTTCGCAGAGCGTCTTGAAAAGCTGAAAATTGCTTTACCTGACTTAGCGGTTACTTCTGACGTAATCGTAGGTTTCCCGGGTGAAACGGAAGAAGAATTCATGGAAACATACAACTTTATCCGCGATCACAAATTCTCTGAGCTTCATGTATTCCCGTACTCTCAACGTACAGGGACACCGGCAGCAAGAATGGAAGATCAAGTTGATGAAGAAATCAAAAACGAACGCGTTCACCGTTTGATTGCACTGAATGACCAGCTTGCAAAAGAATATGCTTCTCGTTTTGAAGGAGAAGTACTGGAAGTCATTCCGGAAGAGCGCTTTAAAGATAGCGACAATGAAAACCTATATGTCGGCTATACAACGAACTACTTAAAAGTAATTTTTGAAGGCACAGAGGAAATGGTCGGCCAGCTTGTAAAAGTTAAAGTTACTAAAGCAGGCTACCCGTACAACGAAGGACAATTCGTTCGCGTATTGGAAGGCCAGGCAATTTAATAATATGCTTGATAAAAAAGAGGGATTGCACTGTGCAATTCCTCTTTTTGTCCGTTGTTCTCCTTTAATAACACTAATTCTTTTTAATAATAAAAAATAGGGTAGAGAAAATAGTGCGCGCAAGTTTTTATAATCGGGCAAAACGTTATGTATTTTTTTACAGCATATTAATTTACAAATAGTTAGTCCTAAACTAATGGAATTTTAAGTATATTATGTAGAGGACAAGCCAACACTATTATTTGGAACATTATGTTTATCCCGATTACAAGCAAAGAAGGTGAGCAATTTATATGAAGAAAATATGGATGGTTGCTGCAATTCTATTTATTTTATATGGTTGCACGGAGAAAAAAGAAGAACCAACAGTAGAAAGTGAATCGGCTATGGTAGAAGTCAATATCCCTACGGAAGTAGCCCAGCATTACGGCTCGCTTAATATCGAGTACAAAGCATCGGACGTTTATAAAACTATTCAGCCGAATGGTGCCGTTTCTTTAGAGATTAATAAGCAACAGTTAACTGAAATTGCGCAACAAACGGAACAATTCCTGAAGCAGTACAAAGAAACGAGTGAGCAAAGTACAGAAGATGGAATTACACATATCGATGCTAATGAAGACTTTTCAAATTGGAAAATTGTATTATCTGATGATGCACTTTTAGACGAAGAAGCATTTGATTTGGCACAAGAGCATTTAATTAAAAATATTTTAACGTACCAGTTAGTCCACCGTAATATTCCTGAGTTAAATATTCAGTATGTCACAGATAACGGTGAACCTTTGGACAGAAAAATTATTCGTACAAAATTTGCCTATTCAGACGAATAATTTAAGTTGTCTGATAGTTTGCGTCAATTAAAATACATGCTAAACTATAGATGTACGGACAACTAATGTTTAGTAAAAGGAGTAATGAGAAATGACTCAAAATTATGCAGTAATGATTGATCATACTTTATTAAAAGCTGAATCTACAAAAGATCAAGTAGAAAAAATTTGTGCAGAAGCAAAGCAATATGGATTTGCTTCAGTATGTGTAAATCCTACATGGGTGAAATTCAGTGCAGAGCAATTAGCTGGGTCAGACGTAAAAGTATGTACAGTTATCGGCTTCCCGCTAGGTGCTACAACATCTGCAGTAAAAGCATTTGAAACAAAAGATGCGATTGCAAACGGTGCTGGCGAAATCGATATGGTTATTAATATTGGTGCTCTAAAAGACGGAAATTACGATTTAGTTCGTGATGATATCAAAGCAGTAGTAGACGCTGCAAATGGTACTTTAGTAAAAGTAATTATAGAAACTTGCCTATTAACGGATGAAGAAAAAGTAAAAGCTTGCGAACTTTCTGTTGAAGCAGGTGCCGATTTCGTTAAAACTTCTACTGGTTTTTCAACAGGTGGAGCGACAGCTGAAGATATCGCATTAATGCGTAAAACAGTCGGTCCGGATCTTGGTGTGAAAGCATCCGGCGGTGTTCGTAGCCTGGAAGATATGCAACGTATGATTGAAAATGGTGCTACTCGAATTGGCGCTTCTTCTGGTGTTGCTATTATGAATGGTCTAAAATCAGATTCTAATTACTAATTCGATAGTTTTTGTTGACTCTTTTTTAATCATACGCTATACTACTTTAGTACACATTAACTAACAGTTAATGCATGTATGACGTGTGTTCGGAGGGAGGGAAAGAGAGATGTCAAAAACTGTCGTTCGCAAAAACGAATCGCTTGAAGATGCTCTTCGTCGCTTCAAACGTACTGTATCAAAATCAGGTACAATTCAGGAAGTTAGAAAGCGCGAGTTCTACGAAAAACCTAGCGTTAAACGTAAAAAGAAATCAGAAGCTGCACGTAAACGTAAGTGGTAATTTTCCCTGTAAAAACCCTACGTTCATAACACGCAATTTTCAGATTTAACTGAGCAGACAAATGATATACCCCGCAGTTATTTATATAACTGCGGGGTATTTGCATTTGTTTTTATTCTTCAAATCAACCATAATAGAGAAGAGAAAGAAAGCGTTTTCGAGAAACTTTTAATAATTAGCGATCAGTACCGTATAATTGGTATATGTTAGCAAATAATATAGGAGGAAGTTTTTTTTAGGTATTTTAAAAAAATTGAAACTTTTCTTCATCTCATCCGTAGAATTAACTGTACATAACTTAGCTAAAGGGGTGATAAAATTGAGACGAACGAAAGGGATTAGTTGGATTTTTCTGATGGTCATGTCATTCGTATTAATGTTTCCTTCTTTAACAGCATTTGCAGATGGTAAAGTGTATGAAATATCCATCAATAATGAAATTGAAAAAGGTTTGGTGGAGCATTTAAAGCGTGGATTCGATGAAGCAAAAAGTAATAACGCAGAAGCAATTATTCTGAATATGCATACACCCGGCGGATTTGTTGCTGCGGCTTCGGAAATCGGCAGGCTGATGGATGCAATCGATATACCGATTATTGCATTCGTCAATTCGGATGCGCTGTCTGCTGGTGCGTATATTGCTTTACATGCTGATAAAATTTATATGACACCAAACGCAACAATGGGTGCTGCGGCGGTCATCGATTCTTCCGGTAACACAGCAGGAGAAAAGGCGGAAAGTGACTGGCTTGCCAAAATGACTTCGGCTGCCGAAAACTCCGGCAGGGATCCTATATATGCGCAGGCAATGGTCAGAAACGACTACGATTTGCCTGAACTAAGAGCCCCTAAAGGAAAGCTCCTCACTTTAACTGCAGAAGATGCGGAAAAAGTTAAGTACTCAGAAGGCACTGTTGCTTCGATAACGGAACTGCTTGAAATCACCAACCTTGATGGCAGCGAAGTAGTAAAAGTTGAGCTAACATTTGCTGAAAAACTGGCACGCTTTATTACAAATCCGATTATCGTTCCTATTTTACTGTCGATTGCAAGTATCGGATTAGTTGTTGAGCTGTATTCACCAGGCTTTGGTGTTGCAGGGACAATGGGGCTTGCTTCATTAGGTATGTTCTTCTTTGGACATACGATTGCAGGTTTTGCCGGATATGAAACAGTCATCATTTTTGTAATCGGACTTATTTTACTCATTGCCGAGCTATTTGTACCAGGTGGTATAGTTGGTATTATCGGTGGCGCATTAATGATAGGAAGTTTGCTTTTTGCAGGGGAAAGCTTTGTTCATATGGCTTATTCGATTTTAATCGCAATGATAATTGCAGGTATAGGAATGGTGATACTTATGAAATTCTTCGGGAAAAAGTTGCATATGTTCAACCGTCTCGTGCTGAGAGATGCAACGACGACGGAAGAAGGTTATGTTTCAAACAAAAACCGAATTGAATTAATAGGCAAAACAGGGCAGGCTATTACGCCGTTGCGACCATCAGGAACCGTTGTTGTTGACCAGGAACGTCTTGATGTTGTAACACAAGGTGGTTATATTGATGCTGGTAAAACAGTTGAAGTAGTGAAAGTAGAAGGCTCTCGTATTGTCGTAAGAGAATTTATTGGAAGAGGTGGAGAATAAGTATGAATATGTTGGCAGATGCAGGAACAATAACATTAATTGTCGGATTAGTCATTGCATTTATTATCCTGGCAGTATTTTTCACATTTGTTCCGGTTGCACTATGGATTAGTGCACTAGCAGCAGGTGTAAGAGTAAGTATTTTCACATTAGTCGGAATGCGTTTACGTCGAGTAATTCCGTCGCGTATTGTGAATCCTTTAATTAAGGCTCATAAAGCCGGTTTAGAAGTATCGATTAACCAATTGGAATCACACTATTTAGCAGGTGGTAACGTAGACCGTGTTGTCAATGCATTGATCGCGGCACACCGAGCGAATATTGAGTTAACATTTGAACGTGCAGCAGCAATCGACTTAGCTGGCCGTGACGTTTTAGAAGCGGTACAAATGTCGGTTAACCCGAAAGTAATTGAAACACCATTTATTGCCGGTGTTGCGATGAACGGGATTGAAGTAAAAGCAAAAGCGCGTATTACAGTACGTGCAAACCTGGACCGCTTAGTCGGTGGTGCTGGTGAAGAAACAATCGTTGCCCGTGTTGGTGAAGGTATCGTATCGACACTAGGTTCTAGTGCATCACATTCAAAAGTACTGGAAAACCCGGATTTAATTTCTCAAACAGTTTTATCTAAAGGTTTAGACTCTGGTACGGCATTTGAAATTCTATCGATCGATATTGCGGACGTTGATATCGGTAAAAACATCGGTGCCGAGCTTCAAATCGAGCAAGCACAGGCAGATAAAAACATCGCTCAGGCAAAAGCCGAAGAGCGTCGTGCAATGGCCGTAGCAAGCGAGCAAGAGATGATTGCAAAAGTTCAGGAAATGAAAGCAAAAGTAGTAGAAGCAGAGGCAGAAGTTCCAATGGCTCTTGCAGAAGCGCTACGTTCTGGCAACTTCGGTATTATGGATTACATGAACTACAAAAATATTCAGGCGGACACATCAATGCGTGATTCGATCTCAAAAGTATCGAATGACGACAACAAAGATCCGAAAAACAAATAATCGAGGAAAGGAGTGAGCACTAAATGGAAGGAATTATCATTATGGTGATTGTCTTTATTGTCAGTTCTTTATTGGGTAAAGGTAAAGAACAACAGCAAAAAAAAGAATCAAAACAGATGCCGCCATTTAGCAGTCAACCTGCTCCTCGAAAACAGGAAGTTCAACGTCGAACAGAGCAAAAACGTCCAAAATCATTGGAGGATTTTGCGAATGAAGTATTCGGACAGCTGAATGAAAAAGCAAAACCAGTAAGTCAAAGAATAGAACGAGAGCTCCCTAAACAAGTAGAAAAACCTGTTGAAGCTGCTCGCTCAATCGTGGAACCAGTAACTGACAAGATCCATAATCCTCGTTCATTAAAGGAGCATCCAATTGTTGCAATGGCCAAAAAAGAAGCAGAAGCCTTCCAAGTTGTGCCATCGAGCAAACGTGATTTAATGCAGGCCATTATTATGACAGAAGTTCTGGGCCCACCTAAAGCAAGAAAAAAATAATACGAGACTACCTATTTCAACGTAATGTGGGAATAGGTAGTTTTTTTACATAGTATATAATGAAATGGTGATATTTAATGGCATAACAGAGTTGATTGGAATGGAGGGCGGCAGACTCCTGAGGGAACTGCAAAATTTATTTTGCGGCGAAAGCGAAGCGACAGGTGCACCGACGCCTGAGACTACAGGCACAGGCCGTGTTCGTGGAAAGCGTCCGCCCATAATGGAAATCAACGGACTTTATGTAAACCAGTAACTAAATTTATGCGGAAACGGGTATATCTATTATGAGAGGGGGATACAGACATGAAAAAAAGATGGATGTTATTGTTAATTCTTATTTTAGTATTGGCCGCATGCGGTAAGGAAGAGGAAGAAACACTTTTGGAGACGGATGGAACGTCTACTGTATATGAGAGTGAGGAGTCATTGACACATAGTATGGAAGGTGTCACTTTAAAGCTCGACTATACGGTCAATAAGGTTTCCGCTGAGCCGGGAGAATTAATTCTTGAAATTAAAGGAACTATAGAAAATGAGTACAGTCAAATTGTCTACTATACGCCGGATTTTACAATTCAAACATTAGAGCAGGATGAAATAGAGCAGCTGTCGTCTTCTGTTGAGAACGAGCAAATTATGGTGAATCCTCAAATGGAAACAACTTTTAACGTGACTTATTTGATTCCTCAGCACATATACGATGAAAATAAATCACTGAATATGCGGGTTCCAGCTGCATTTAAGGAGCCGGAAAGCGAAAGTTCCGGTGACGCGTTAGGTGACTTTGCAAACTGGGAAATTCCGATCAAGTGACCAATAAGGCATTAACGGGTAGTTTTACAACCCGTTAATGCGGGATAAAGTGAAACTTCAATCAGTGGGGTCTTTCATCAACCCCAAACTGATTAGAAGGAACACAAGTTAAAACCGTCACATCCTGTGACAACACTTGTGTGACCAACATCGTGTTGGCCCGAACCAATCGGGCTTTTACGGGTAGTTTTACTACCTGTTAATGCGGGATAAAATTATCTATACATGCCTTCTTTTTTCCAAGCATATAGTGACGTAAAAAGGAGGCTTTTATTGAAAAATTTATTTCCTAAAAACAATAAATTGCAAATCACCTCTTTTATGGATATCCGCTATGATGGTTCCTATACGATAGGTGATGTAACCCCGACTGAATATAACTGTACAACTAAAGATTTTACGATGTATGTTCATGCAGGGGAAGTGGAAGTCCAGCATTTATTCGAAGAAGGTTTTTTAATTCAATGTAAAAATCTGCAGAAGCTTACGATTGAGCGGAATGCAAAATGAGTAAATCCTATAAAAAGCTTATAACAATTAAACTAAAGCAATCTAAAGAAGCTAGTGCTTTTATTATGCTGATGAAAGAGCATAAAATCCGGATTTTCAACTTGAATTTTAAACAGAGCGAAATAACTTTCCAAGTAGCGCATAGTAACTTGTCCTTACTGCGCAGACTAAGAAAAAAAGCGAAAGTTAAAATTACCGTCCGTTACAGCGAGCCGGAGAGAATTCTGCAAAAAGATATGGTTACGGCGATTGGCATCATCATGTTAATCGTCCTGCCGATCATACTGTCACGGTTTGTATGGCAAGTTGAAGTTGATGCCGCCACAATCGAGCTGGAAGATGAAGTGGCACACTATCTGCAAAAGGAAATGGGTGTGGAGTTTCCTGTACCGAAAAAAACGTTTTTATCCGATAATGAAATCAGACAGACGATGATGAAGGAGTTTCGGGAGTTTTCATGGGTACATATTATGAAAAATGGAAGTAAGATTACGATTAATCCGCAATTGGCGCCAAAGATTAAGCCGGTACCAAAAGTAAATAAGAACCAGCATTTAGTGGCGAACAACAGTGGTGTCGTAACTCATTTCCAAATTGAGCGCGGAGTTCGTCAAGTTGAACAAAATATGACGGTATACAAGGGAGATATTCTCGTTTCAGGTGTTTTGCAGCATGGGGATAAAGAAATCATTGTTGGTGCAGAAGGCGAAGTGTTTGTTGATTACTGGCTTGAAACATCATTTTCTGTTCCTAAAACAATCGAAATTGAAGTATTGGATGATCATGGCTGGAAGTATGACGTGAACTGGGAGAAAATCGGGACAGCAATAGAACAGATGTCTATTGAACCGTTAAAGACTTTTGTAACGTATAAGCCTTATCGAATGTTTCATAAAAAGAAGGAAAAGATAAGTGAAAAGGATGTAGAAACGACTATCTTGCCATTATTGCACGAAAAGATGATTTCTTCATTACCGCTTGAAACCGCCATAAAAGCAGAAAAACTTTTGCACGTCCACAGTGATGATGATACAGTTAAAGGGAAAGTCTTGTATTTAATTAATGAAAATATCGCACAACCACATCCAATTCACCAAGGAGAATGAGTATGTCAGAAAAATATGTTGAGCTTCAAATCGACAATCCAAATGAAGCTGTAATGCTTTTAGGAATGTCAGATGCAAATATAACATTGATTGAAGAAACTTATAGCGTACAAATTATTACGCGTGGGGAAGTCATACAAATTGCAGGCGATGATTTAGAAAAGAAAAATCAAGCATATGCCGTTTTAGAAGCGTTATTGAAAGTTATACGAAAAAATATTAATATCGATCAGCGTGATGTGTCAACAGCTATTGAAATGGCCAGCAAAGGCACAATTGAATATTATGCGGAGTTATATGATGAAGAAATTGCGCGTAATACAAAAGGTAAGCCAATCCGTGCAAAAACGATTGGTCAACGTGAATATATCCGGGCAATCCGTCATAAAGACCTGATTTTCGGAATTGGACCTGCCGGAACCGGTAAAACGTATTTAGCGGTTGTGATGGCTACACAGGCATTAAAAAATGGTCATGTAAAACGGATTATTTTAACCCGTCCTGCCGTTGAAGCAGGAGAGTCATTAGGGTTTTTACCGGGGGACTTGAAGGAAAAGGTCGATCCGTATTTACGTCCGCTCTATGATGCACTTCATGACATTTATGGACAGGAGCAGACGCAGCGTCTAATAGAGCGCGGGACGATTGAAATCGCACCTTTAGCGTATATGCGTGGCCGTACATTGGATGATGCATTCGTCATTTTAGACGAAGCTCAAAATACAACGCATCAGCAAATGAAGATGTTTTTAACGCGTTTAGGTTTTGGCTCAAAAATGGTCATTACAGGCGATAAAACACAAATTGATTTACCTAAAAACACGGAGTCCGGTCTGATTATTGCAGAGCGTACATTACGCTATGTAAAAGACATCCACTTCCAAATACTTGAGCAAGGTGACGTAGTCCGTCACCCATTAGTAGCGAGAGTCATTCAGGCTTACACAGAGCAGGAATTATAAAAAATGGAACTTTCAACTTTTATTTAAAGGTTGAAAGTTTTTTATTGGGAAAAATAGCATGAAACTTATTGGAAAAAACTCCGTATATAAACTAAGAGGAGGAATTATTCCACCCATTAGTAGGTGGAAAGACATTTATTTGAAAAACATACGTACTTTTCGTAACACCCAACATATAAATTTGATAAAATGAACATAGAAACAAAGGGAGGTGCATGATCATAAAAAGATTTAACAAGCTCATCCAATTAATCAGCTTTCGCGCACTGTTATTCATCGTCCTTGCGGCTACTGCACTCCTGCAGTTTTTCCTGATGATTGATAATGTTCGGGGCGTTACATATGATATCCAACTAACTGAATTATCACCGGAAACCATTCGTTCATCTAAAACAGTGGAAGATACGGTAAAGACAGAAATAGAAAGGGAAAATGCGGAGAAAGCCGTAGACCCTGTATACATATATAAAGATGAAGTGCCAAGTCAGCGTGCAACTTTTGTGACAACCATTTTTGATATTGCATTGGAAGTGAAGAAGGATATTGAAGAGGCGGAGGAAGAAATACCAGAAGCCGAACAAATAAAAATGCTGCGTTCCGGATTAAAAGATATATTTGATAACCATCAAAATCTGATTTTATCGGATGCACAGTTGCTGAATGTATTAAGTGCACCACAAGCAAATCTTGAGTCTGCACGTGATGCATTGGCGACATTGGTTGAAGTGAACTTAAATTATCCCCTTCGTAAGGATAGCTTGCTGCCGTACCGTAATGAACTGGAAAGCAAGATCCGTCAGCAGCCTTCGATATCTGAAGGCTTAATGAGTGTGGCGATCGTTATTGGTCGTGCAGCTATTGTGGAAACAGAAGTACTGGATGAAGAAAAAACGGCCATTGCCAAACAGCAGGCAAAGGAAGCAGTTGAGCCAACACGTATTTTGCAAGGACAGATTATTGTCCAGGAAGGCGAAGTAATTACACGCGAAATTTATCGTCAGCTTGAACTATTAGGGATGCTGGACAGTGAAGAATCGATTAAACCGATTGCCGGATTAATCATTTTGATTTTACTACAAATGTCTTTCCTGTTTGTTCTGTTTGATCGCACGGAAAAAGACATTGCTTCAAAGCGCAATGAACTGCTCGTGACGATTATTGTATATGTGATTGCGTTAATCATGATGAAACTGATCGCACTGATTTCAACGAATTTTGATCTGATGATTGCCTTTATATTCCCATCGGCATTAGTGACAATGCTAGTCCGCGTGTTAGCCAATGACCGTATCGCAAGTATTGTGACAATCATTACTGCTGCGTCTGCAGGCATCATCTTCCATGAAGGATTATCGGGTATTTTGCAGATGGATACAGCGCTTTACATTTTATTTGGCGGATTTGCATCGATTATTTTTATGCGCAGCCTTGAAAAACGGACAGACATTTTGCAGGCGGTAGGTATCGTAACGCTTGTTAACATCGTATTTATCGCATTTTATATACTGATGGGACAGTCAGGATACGGAATGAAGGAAGTTGCGTTTTATGTTGCTGCAGCGATAATTTCAGGATTGTTATCCGGTGCTTTAATGATGGGTCTCCTTCCGTATTTCGAATCGGCTTTCGGTCTTTTATCGGTCGTGCGTCTGATCGAATTATCGAATCCGAATCACCCGTTGTTAAAGAAAATTTTGACGGAAACACCCGGTACGTATCACCATAGTATAATGGTTGCCAATCTGGCTGAAGCAGCATGTGAAGCAATTGGGGCTGATGGCTTGCTAGCAAGAGTCGGTTGCTATTATCATGATGTAGGGAAAACGCGAAGACCTTTATTTTTCATTGAAAACCAAATGGGGACAAATCCTCATGATACGATGGCACCCGAAAGTAGTGCAGAAATTATTATTGCACATACTACAGATGGGGCAGAGCTGCTGCGCAAGCATAAAATGCCTCAGGAAATCATCGATATTTGTCTACAGCATCATGGGACAAGCACATTGAAATTCTTTTTGTTTAAGGCTAAGGAAGAAGGGAAAGAATTGGACGAAAGTGTATTCCGATATCCGGGTCCAAAGCCACAGACGAAAGAGGCCGCAATCATTAGTATTGCGGACAGTGTTGAAGCAGCAGTACGTTCAATGCAGCACCCAAATGCAGAGAAAATACAGAAGCTTGTGCAAACGATTATTCAGGATCGTGTACAGGATGACCAGTTTGATGAATGCGATATTTCATTAAAAGAACTGAAAAAGATAGAAGACGTATTATGTGAAACATTAAATGGAACGTTCCACTCGCGTATTGAATATCCAAAGGAATAGTAGGAGGGAACTACATGTTATTAATTGATTTTTTAGATGAAACAAATGAAGTACAAGAATCCCACTTGGAGTTAGTGGAAAAACTCCTTCAGCATGCAGCGGAACAGGAAGGAATCGAGGATGGCTCGGAAGTGTCGGTGACATTTGTGACGAATGAAGCAATCCATGAAATTAACCGTGAATACCGCGATAAAGACCAGCCTACTGATGTCATTTCTTTTGCATTGGAGGAAATGGGTGAAGGGGAACTGCAAATTATCGGTGAAGGGATTCCACGTATTTTAGGTGATATTATCATCTCGACAGACCGTACTCGTGAACAGGCAGCTGAATATGGCCATACGTTTGAACGTGAGCTTGGCTTCTTGGCTGTCCATGGCTTTTTGCACCTGCTAGGCTATGATCATATGACACCGGAAGATGAAAAAGTTATGTTCGGGAAGCAAGATACGATTTTACAGTCATACGGCCTAGGTCGTGATACGAATGAACGTCCGTAAATTTTTTCGTTCTTTTCGTTATGCAATGGAAGGACTAGTTACGGCTGTACAGGAACAAAACTTCAGATTTCACTTAGTGAGTGCAGTAATTGTCCTGATGGCTGGTTTACTGACGGGGCTATCGATCGTTGAATGGTGTATCATCACTTTAGTCATAGCTTTTGTCATCGGAACTGAGTTGATTAATACGGCAATCGAGCGTGTAGTGGACTTGGCATCACCGGAAATTCATCCGCTCGCCAAGCAGGCAAAGGATGTTGCGGCAGGTGCTGTACTTGTTTTTGCGCTCGCAAGTGTTATAATCGGACTACTCATATTTTTACCAAAATGGTTTTAAAAATAATGTTTTGGGGGAACCAAAGATGAACATGGAACAATTAATGGAACAATCTAAAATTGCACGTGAATTTGCATATGTACCTTACTCGAAATTTAAAGTAGGTGCGGCATTATTAGCAGAAGACGGTACAGTGTACAATGGCTGCAATATCGAGAATGCAGGTTACAGCATGACAAACTGCGCGGAACGTACTGCGTTTTTCAAAGCAGTGTCAGAAGGCAATATGAAATTTAAAGCGCTGGCGATCGTAGCAGACACACCGGGTCCATGTTCCCCATGCGGAGCTTGTCGACAAGTAATGAGTGAATTTTGTGCTCCGGATATGCCCGTCTACTTAACAAATATGAATGGTGACGTTCAACAAACAACAGTAGGTGAGCTAATCCCGGGTGCATTTAATACGGAGGATATGAAAAATGCAGGAAAATAAAGGATACAAATCGGGCTTTGTCTCGATTGTAGGTCGTCCTAATGTGGGCAAATCAACATTTTTAAACCGAGTAATCGGCCAGAAAATTGCGATTATGTCTGACAAACCACAAACGACACGTAATAAAGTACAAGGTGTTTTAACACAACAAAACTCTCAAACGATTTTCATCGATACACCGGGGATTCATAAGCCGAAACATAAATTAGGCGAATTCATGCTGAAAACTTCACGTAATGCTTTACGTGAAGTGGATGTGATCATGTTTATGGTTAATGCTGAACAAGCTATCGGAAAAGGTGATGAATTTATCATCGAGTTGTTACAAGGCAATAAAACACCGGTATTTTTAATCATCAATAAAATTGATTTAGTACATCCGGATGAACTGGTAAAAATCATTGATTCGTATAAAGATAAGTTCGACTTTGCTGAAATTATTCCAATTTCAGCATTACAGGGCAACAACGTGGAAAACTTATTATCGACAATCGAAAAGTATTTACCCGAAGGCCCGCAATATTACCCGGCAGACCAAGTAACGGACCACCCGGAACGCTTCATTATTTCCGAGCTGATTCGTGAAAAGGTATTGCACTTAACACGCGAAGAAATTCCACATTCAATTGCGGTTGTCATTGAGCGCATTAAGCCACATGAAGAAAAGGAAAATATGATTCATGTACAGGCGACAATCATGGTAGAACGCGATTCACAAAAAGGAATTGTCATCGGCAAACGCGGTGCTCTTTTAAAAGAAGTCGGCTCACGTGCCCGCCAGGATATTGAAATGCTACTAGGCTCAAAAGTATACTTAGAGCTTTGGGTAAAAGTTCAAAAAGATTGGCGTAACAAGCAAACGCATTTACGCGATTTCGGATTTAGAGAAGACGAGTATTAATAGATAGCAGCAGAACACACCGATTTTCTTTAAGGGAAACTCGGTGTGTTTTTATATGGAGTTCACTTTTTAGATGCGTTGTTCCACATTATAGGTGAAAAGTTCTACATTTGGCCGGAAACTTTCTACTTTGCTCTCTAAACATTCTACATACTCTGATGAATGAGCGAATAAAATGAATAGGTTCTACATTTCAGCAGTTTTGTTCCACATTTCATTAGAAGTTTTCTACATTCGGCCGGAAACATTCTACTTTCCTCTCAACATTTGCGAATAAATCCCCCACCCCAGGACGACAATGATTTTGTTCTTGATTATAGGCAATGTTCTGCTACCATTTAGTAAGGGAATATTTAACAGAAGTTAGAAGGTGAACGCATTGAATAATTTAAATAAATTTTTATTGGCACTTTGGGGGATTTCACTCGCTTTATTATTTATTGTCGTTGCGACAGTCGATCAGGACAAAGCGATTATTGTCGCAGAAGGACAAATGAATATCGAAGAGCCCATCCCGTCGCCAACAATAAATATAGAGAATGATATAAAAGACAAAAACGAGCCAATTAGTGAACGTGAGCAACAAGCACCAAAAGAATCGATTCGTCTTGCAATGGCGGGGGATATTTTACTGCACTTAAGACTTGCGAAATATAATGATTTTACTTCATCTTTTTCAGCAGTGACACAGATGATGCAAAGCTATGATTTTCTGATCGCCAATCAGGAATCGCCTCCTGTCGGAAATGAATATCCACTAAGCGGCTATCCACTATTTTCGAGTCCGCCCCATATTATTCGGGATATTCAACATGCGGGAGTCGATTTAGTCACAATCGCCAATAATCATATTATCGATCAAGGGGAAAATGGAATGCGTACCGTCTTTAACAATCTTGAAGACTACCATATGCCTTATGTAGGGGCTTATAAAAATGAAGATGACAGGTCTACCCAACGTATTATGGAAATCGGATCGATAAAAATTGGACTACTTGCCTACACATATGGGACAAATGGACTTTATTTGCCACAGGAATCGCCATTTCTCATAAATTATATTGATGAAGCGAAAATAAAAGCGGATGTCGAGGAATTAAAACAATCGGTCGATGTTGTAGCAGTATCGATGCATTGGGGATCGGAATATGTGTATGAAGCAAATGACAACCAAAAACATTATGCAGATATATTAAATGAAGCGGGAGCCGATATCATTTTCGGGACCCATCCGCATGTCCTGCAACCGTATGACAAGCTCATCAATGAACAGGGACAGGAGACGCATATTTTTTATTCGCTCGGTAATTTCTTTTCAACAATTATAACGATCCCGAACACAATGATTGGCGGAATCGCGAGCCTTGAAATTACTAAGGAAGGCGACCGGATTACTATAGATGAACCTGAGCTTTATGCCACTTCTGTAATACTGGATGCAGATGGAATTTATCGGGTTTATCCATTAAAAGATGTGGAACAGCGCTCTGTTAAAAATTTGCAGTGGGTAAAGCAAATCATGGGCCAACATGTAACCGTTTATTAAACTTTTCTAGCAATTGTGCGGTATAATAGAGATACGAAAGAAATAAAAGGATGTGCAACAGATGCTACATAAATGGGAAGGCATCGTTTTAAAGGCGCGTGCTTATGGTGAATCCAATAAAATCGTGACTCTGATGACACGTGAAGCCGGTAAAGTTGCGTGTATGGCACGTGGAGCGAAAAAACCTACGAGCCGTTTGGCAGGTGTAACGCAAACATTTATGCATGGCTCGTTTTTAGTCCAGCGAACATCAGGCATGGGGACATTGCAGCAAGGGGAACATTTCAATTCGATGCGCCACATCCAAACTGATATTGTGGCAACAGCTTATGCAAGCTACATCGTGGAAATTGTCGATCGCCTCGTTGAAGAAGGCAGACCGGAACCTTATGCTTTTGATATATTAATTCAGGCATTGAATGCAATTGAAGAAGGGTATGATCCTGAAGCGATTACATTGTTTGTCGATTGGAAAATGCTCCCGTTTGCAGGGATTCAGCCGATTTTGCATGCATGTGCAGGGTGTGGAGCTGTTGATGGAGAATTTGCGTTTTCATTTACACAAGGCGGATTTATATGTCATCGGTGCTTCCATTTAGACCCGTATATTATCAGGTTGTCACCAACACAGCTCAAGTTGATTCGCATGTTTTATACGGTGCCGATTGAGCAAGTCGGCAAGCTGGATTTAAAACCGCAGACAAAACAATTTATCAAAAAAATTGTCACGACAATCTATGAAGAACAAACGGGAATTCGTCTGAAATCACGTAACTTCATCGAACAACTGGAGCGTACACCATTACTGCAGCGTGAAAAGAAGGAAGAGGAATAAAATTATTGCTATTCCATTTTAAGAGGGCAAAGTCTAGATTAAAAGAGTTGATTGAAATGAAGGGGGGACTCCAGCGGAAACAGCCCGACGTCTGAGACTACAGGCTCAGACCGGGCCCGCGGAAAGCGTCCGACCCGAAATGGAAATCAACTCCTGTTTAAGCACCGGGAAAATTATTGCCTAGGAAATAAAGCGAGTCGAAAGCGTAGAATCGCGCAGACTTGCTTTCTTTTGTTAAGGAGGGAAACACAATGCGCCAATTTGAAAATGAGCATTTAACCGTATTTCAAAGTGTGTTATATCAAACGACATCAGCGGTAATCAAAACAAAGCAGGCATTAATCGTAACCGATCCTAACTGGCTGCCGAACGAAATTGCCGAAATAAAAACCTATATCGAGTCGATTATTGAAGATCGGAAATTATATCTTATTTATACACATAGTGATTATGATCATATTATTGCAGCAGGCGCATTTCCGAATGCGACAACAATTGCAAGTGAAGCTTTTGTCAAGCGGACGAATAAAGAAGAGGTATTGGAACAAATCCGTCAGTTTGATGCCCAGTACTATATTGATAGAGATTATTCTATTATCTATCCTCACATAGACATCGTGATTAAAGAAGATGGCCAAACACTTGAGCTGCCGGATATAACATGTAGCTTTTACTTTTCACCAGGGCATACGGCAGATGGATTATTTACAGTTGTGGAGTCGTTCGGTATTTTTTTGGCGGGGGATTATTTATCGGATGTCGAGTTTCCTTTTATAGAAGATTATGAAGCCTATTTAGCAACAATCCAAAAGGCGCAAAAAATTATATTGGATAAAAAAGTTGAAGTTATTGTGCCAGGACATGGGACAACGACAAATAACCGAAGTGAAATTCAAAAACGTATTGATGCATCGTTATTATATTTAAATAATTTATCAAGCGGTAATGTGGATGAATCGGAATTACAGAAACTTTATCCGTTTTATAAAGGATTAAAAGAAATGCACGAACTCAATAAAAAAATATTCAACAAAAATAGCCACAGGATTTAAGAGATAGAACTTAAATTCTTTGGCTATTTTTTTGTGCATCTAGCGGTTATCCAGTTCATTCATCCGCTCCAGCACTCGTCGCTTGCGGTACAGCATCATGCCTGCCTCGGCAATATCTTCAATCATTGACTTATTGATAAAGGCACCAAAAATCATACCTGCTACAGGAATCATTTGAAAGAGCTTTTTCATACCAAAATTGTCCCGGTACGTAAAGAAGACTTCCTGCCAGCCTTGTAACTGAGAAACCATATTTTCTGCCGCGTTAGGTTTTTCATAATGCTGTGCCAGCTCATTTAATATCGCTTCTTTGCCGACAACATCAGAAGAAGCAAATTGCAGACACTTTACGATGAAAATACGCTCGGCTTTTTCATTTGGATCATAACCATGGATCATCGCAATTTCCTGTAATGTTTTTAACGCAATCCCTAGAATGACAGGAATATCGAGCGCCAATGTAAACACACCACCAAAGCCGGCGGATGCTCCTTGTACGGTTGCAATATTTGCACGGTTTTTTTGTAGCTTTTCACTCAGTTCCACCATATCTTCAATTGGCATTTGTCCAATATCCTCCAATGTGGAAACCGAATGCAGCGTATGTTTTTGAATATGACGCATCATCGATCTTTCGCTTACTAAATATTTTCCACCGGTTTGAACATAACTCACCAGTTCGTCGATTAAAACGGATATTTTCTCTTGAATGAATTTCGGTGTTAATTTATCGAGTATTTTAAATGGGATGCGGCCAATCTTTTCCCAAAACCATAAACCGCTTTGATCTTTCTCCCATTGTTGGATTGTTAATAAGTGATTTTCCAGCTGCTGTTGTGTTTCCATGAATCGCCCTCCTGATGGACATGTTACTTATTTTACGTTCCTAAATGAAAAAGGTTTCAGCGAGTCATTCGAATTGTGTCAGCAATGGGATGATATCTTCTTTTAACCGCTCATAAAACTCTACTTCAAGTTTTAAGTGTTCATGATGGTGCATTTGTTCAAAAAGGGTAAACATCGCTTCGATTTTTTCTTTAGAAAAGCGGAAGTGGTGATTAAAGTGGTTGCGCTTATTATGGTCGCTTAAATGCATATAGCCCCGGATTATTGTAAATAATTGATGGTATTTTTTGTTTGCCAGTTCATACGCTTCTCGACTTAACCGACCAAGTGCATTGCTCGGATCGTCAAATTTTCTGTAAAATGACTGGGCTTCACGATAAGTTTCAAGTTTCATATTCGCCGTGTAGAGGATGTGATGCTGTGCGCGGTGTTCCGGGCATTCAAAGTGGAGTATAGCTTTAACGAGATGTGAAATTTTATCGAATGTGTCTAAAGTTGTGGTGGTGCTGTCCTTTAACTGAAAAAACATGTAATCCCCTCCATCTATTCTTTATTAGATTATATCGTTTTTTTACATTAATTATCTAAATAATCAAAATATTAACAGGTTGAAATTGTATATTTATCACGAAATAGATTGAAAAATGATAAGTTCTCGATAATGCACATTTTTTCTGCAATAGGCAATGATATTGTACAAAAGTTTTGACAATTCAGAAAAATGTATTTTATAATATCGTTATTAGAAAGTAGTTACACAATATGCGTAATTGGAGGTAAAGTTATGAATCTACCGAATGTACAATTTACAGAAGAACAAAAGCAGTTTAGACAGGAAGTGCGAAGTTTTTTAAAGCAACATATTGAAAAGGGGACATTTGAAACACGCTGTGACTCATGGCTTAGCGGCTCTGACCCTTCTTTTTCAAAACTAGTGGCAGAGCAGGGATGGATCGGAATGACCTGGCCGAAGCAATATGGTGGCAGTGAGCGCAGTACAATTGACCGCTATATTTTAACGGAAGAGTTTTTGGCATTTGGCGCGCCGGTAGCCGCACACTGGTTTGCAGATCGTCAGACAGGACCATTGCTGTTACGTTTTGGTACAGACTACCAGAAGGAATTTTTCCTACCGAAAATTGTGAAAGGTGAATGCTTTTTCGCGATCGGTTTAAGTGAACCGAACAGTGGATCAGATTTGGCATCTGTTGCAACACGCGCGGAAAAAGTGGAAGGCGGCTGGATTGTGAATGGTGCAAAAACTTGGTCCAGTAATGCCCATAATGCACATTACATGGTAACGCTCATACGTACAGAACCATTAGGTGAGAAAAAGCATGAGGGTCTTTCGCAATTTATTATCGATTTAAAAGGTGAAGGTGTGACGATTGCGCCAATTCGTTATTTAACAGGAGAACCGCATTTTAACGATATCTACTTGGATAATGTATTTGTTCCAGATGAAATGGTAGTAGGGACACTAGGTAACGGGTGGAAGCAAGGTTTGGCAGAGCTGGCATTTGAACGAAGTGGGCCTGAGCGAATTTTAAGTACATTCCCGCTTTTAAACGAGGTAATTGAACAATTGAAGATTAAGAGAGATCTAGTGGGTCTGGAAGAAGCGACGAAGCTTGTTGCTGAACTGTGGTCATTACGCAACTTATCAATTGGGGTTGCAAAAGTATTGGAAGAAGGCGGCGAAGTTGCGATACCGGCAGCACTTGTAAAAAGTATCGGCACGAAGTTTGAACAGAAAATTCCTGAGATCATCCGCCTGATGCTTGATGTTTATCCCAACTTGCACAGTGACAATAGGGTCGAGCGATATTTGGCTGAATCTATTTTACATGCACCAGGCTTTACAATTCGTGGCGGAACATCAGAAGTTCTGTATGGAATTTTAGCGAAGGGGGTTATTGCACAATGAGCGAAATTAAAGAAATGGTCTTAGAAGTAGTTGAAAAGATTTTTAAAGATAAAGTCGAAAAAGAAACGGTTGATCTTTTGGAGGAGAATAAGTGGGCCGAAGATGTTTGGCAGCTGTTGCTAGATAATGAACTCCATCAGGTAGTGGTAAGTGAAGAAGATGGAGGAGCAGGTGGGGATATTGAAGATTTATTGGCACTCTATGAACTTTTAGGGAAATATGCTGTACCTGTTCCGTTTATTGAGCATACGTTAGCCCATTTTTTATTGCAGCAAGTGGACCTAAAAGGATTTGAGCAGTTAACTACCTACAGCATTACAACCCCGCTGCAGTTAAAGGACAATGCTTTTTCCGGTACATTAAAGCATGTCGGGTGGGCCCAGTATGCCGAAAAAATTGTGGCGGTTGCACAGGAAGAGGCACAGCAGTTTATTATTGTTGCCAACTTACAAGATGCCCTTCTGAAAAACAGCACAAATTTGGCAGCCGAACCACGTTCAGAAGTCGTATTCGAAAATATGAAAGCGCTTCAAAAAGTGCCGATTTCAGCAAAGCAGTATGAACAATTTAAAAAGTTAGCTACAGCGGCATCTGTCAGCAAAATGAGCGGAGCACTAACAACCGCATTCCAGCTGAGTGTTCAGTTTAGCAAAGAACGCGAACAATTCGGCCGTCCAATTCACAGGTTCCAGCTTGTGCAGCAGCATTTAGCGAATATGGCAGGAGAACAGACGCTTATGAAAGTGGCAGTTAATAATATCCAAACATTATTGGCAGTTGGGCGAGAAGAAAGCGAAGTGGCGTATGCACGCTTGCGAATGGATGATGCGAGTCGTGCAGTGGCAACTTCTGCGCACCAAGTTCATGCAGCAATCGGTGTGACACATGAACATCGCCTCCACCAGTATACGCGCCGCTTATGGGCTTGGCGAGATGAAGAATTTACGGCACGCTACTGGAAAAAACAGTTGGCACAGCAACTGCTGGAAACAAAAATAGACTTGTGGGAAAGCATTACAGATGAAGTAGAAAAGCATGTACATGCATAAGGAGGAAAAACAATGTCGGATTTATTATTTGAAGTGAAGGACCATATTGCAACAATAACACTGAATCGCCCGGAAAGTTTAAATGCATTTAGCGAAGAAATGATCCTTTCGTGGATTAAAGCGCTGGAAGAAGTGCGTGACAATGATGACATTCGAGCTGTCATTTTGAAAGGAAACGGCAAAGCATTTTGCGCAGGCGGAGATATAAAAGCAATGGTGGCGGGCCAGGGCTTTTACCATAGTGAGGAAGATATTACTTCAACAGCGTTGGCCCGTAAAAATTCTTTATGGAAAAAGGTGCAGCGCGTACCTTTATTACTTGAGGAAATCGATAAGCCGGTCATTGCGCAGATGCACGGCTTTGCAATGGGTGCAGGTCTTGATATGGCATTGATGTGCGATATCCGTATTGCTGCACAGTCTGCGAAGTTCTCTGAAAGCTATATTAATGTAGGGATTGTTCCTGGTGATGGCGGTGCTTACTTTTTACCTCGCCTCGTCGGTATCGACAAGGCACTTGACATGTTATGGACAGCGCGGGTCTTAACGGCAGAGGAAGCAAAGGAGGCACGTCTCGTAACATTTGTTGTGAATGATGAGGATTTGGAAAGCTTTACACAAAGTTATGCGGAGAAACTGGCAAATGGTCCAATTGAAACGATTAAAATCATTAAACGTGCTGTTTATCAAAGCCAATCAATGAGTCTTCGTTCTTCACTTGACTATATTTCGTCAAAAATGGGCTTAGTAACAGAATTACCAGCATACGAAGAAGGAGTCAAAGCAATAGTAGAAAAACGAAAAGCCGTTTTCAAATAATACAGTGCACATGGGGGGGACGCGGATGAAGAAAAAATTTCTCGCAATAGTATCAATGGCTGCTATGTTGCTAGTAGGTTGCCAAAGTAATGCTGAGCGTTATGGGGAGCCGCTTATTTTTACAACAGGTACAACAACAGGTGTTTTCTATTCACTTGGAGCAGGTATCTCAACGATGTGGACAAATGAACTGGAAAAGCGTGTTGCTTCTCAAGCATCAAATGGGAGTATTGAAAACTTGAATTTAATGCGTAAAGGTGAGGCGAATATTTCATTTACGACGGTGAATATTGCCTATGAAGCATACAACGGTGTAGGAAGCTTTGAAGGAAAACAATATGAAGACGTTCGCATATTAGGGAACTTATATCCTAATATCAGTCATATTATTGTGAAAAACGATGAGAAATACAATTCGATTGAAGATTTAAAAGGAACAAGCTTCGTATTCGGAGCTGCGGGAAGTGCGACTGAGGTAGAATCCCGTCTCGTCCTTGAAGCACACGGTATTGGAGAAAAGGATATTAAAGCAAACTATGTTGGCTTTACAGAAGCGACAGATTTAATGCGAAATGGTCAGGTGGAAGGTGTCAATATATACACAGGTGTACCGGCAGCTGCTGCGACAGAGCTGATCTCAACAGTAGATTCAAAAGTTTTAAGCTTTTCTGACAGCGCCATTGACCATTTAGTAGAGGAATACCCTTGGAACTTTGCTTATACGATCGAGCCAAACACATATGATAAACAGCCGGAAGCGATACAAACTGTCGGTCAGTACAGCACGATCGTAATTGACGAAAGTGTGAATGAAGAAACCGTTTATCAGTTGACGAAAGAACTGTGGGAAAACTTGAACTTACTGCAAAAATCATTCAGCATTGCGAAGCAGTTCAGTCCGGAAAGCGCGGTTGCGGGAACGGCAGATATACCGCTACATCCGGGTGCAGAGCGCTATTATCGTGAAATTGGTGTAATCGATTAAAAGTAAAGGACAAGGAGGGGACGGTATGACAGAAAAAGTACTTGAAAAAGATGAAATTCAACAATTAATGGACCTTGAAGATAAAAATATCAATTCCCGTAATTATGTTGGTATATTTGGAAAAATCGTGATTGCTGTTGCAATCATCTGGTCCATCTTCCAAATATATATGAGCAGTATCGGTGTGATGGAAGCGACAAAATTTCGTGCGTGGCATTTAGGGTTTTTGCTTTTATTTAGTTTTATTTATTATCCTGCTACAAAGAAAAGTGTTGGGACGAGAAAGTTGCCTACATGGTTTGACAGCATCTGTATTACATTATCAATTTTCGTGACACTTTATTTCGTTATTATTTACGATATTTTAGTGCGTGACCGTGCAGGAGAAAATACGATTCTTGATTTATGGGTCGGCGGGATAGCGATCGTATTACTATTTGAGGCTGCACGTCGCGTTGTCGGCAATGCGCTGACATTAATTGCACTGTTTTTCCTTGCCTACAATTTCTTTGGTGCCTATATACCAGGAATTTTAGGGCATTACGGATTTAGCCTTGAGCGTATCATCAACATTATGTTCTGGGGCGGGCAAGGAATTTTCGGAACGGCTCTTGGTGTTTCGGCAACATATATTTTTATTTTCGTACTGTTTGGTGCTTTTTTAAAAAACAGCGGGTTTTCGGATTTTATCAATGACTTGGCACTGACAGTTGCGGGCCGTACAGCAGGCGGACCTGCTAAAGTTGCAGTATTTGCAAGTGCGTTGATGGCCACAATCAGCGGGAGTGCTGTAAGTAATGTTGTAACAACTGGTACAGTGACAATCCCGATGATGAAAAAGGCCGGCTATTCGAAAAAATTTGCCGGGGCTGTTGAGGCGGTAGCATCGACAGGGGGCTTAATTGCACCACCGGTAATGGGTGCCGCAGCCTTTATTATGGCGGAGTATTTAGGTGTTGCGTATTCGGTTGTTATGCTGGCAGCAGTTGTACCAGCAATACTTTACTATTTAACATTGTTTATGATTGTGCACTTTGAAGCGAAAAAAATGGGGTTATCGGGTATTTCAAAAGAGAATATTCCGGTAGCAATGCAAGTTCTTAAAAACGGGGGGCACTTATTAATCCCTTTATTTATTTTATTATTTATGCTGTTTGCAGGCTATTCGCCGTTATATGCGGCAATCTTCGCGCTATTTTCAATCGTGCCGACAGCAGCCATTCGCAAACATACACGTATGAATCTGAAAGCGGTTATCGATTCTGTTGTTGAAGGGGTCAAAGGAGCGATTAGTGTAGGAATTGCCTGTGCGATCGTAGGGATTGTTATTGCGACGATCACGCTAACAAGTATCGGTTTGATCATCGGAAACAACGTATTAAGTTTTGCTGGAGACAGTGTCATGCTGGCAGCTATTTTAACAGCGGTAATCAGTATTATTTTAGGAATGGGGATTCCGGCAACAGCGGCATATATTATTGTTGCAACAATTTCTGTGCCGATCTTAACACAATTGGGTGTACCTGCGATTGCAGCCCATATGTTTGCCTTCTACTTTGCTGCTTTATCAAGCATTACTCCTCCTGTAGCATTGGCACCGTATGCCGCAGCAGGAATCGCCGGTGAATCGCCGAATAAAGTATCATTTGAATCGGTTCGTCTCGGGTTGATCGGATTTATTGTACCGTTCTTCTTTATTTTTAACCCGGCGCTGCTGCTAACAGGCGGTACAATCGGAGAATACATTTTTGCAGCGATTACGGCTTGTATCGGTGGTGTATCGATTGCTGCCGGTATTAAAGGCTATTTATTCCGACACACGTATTTCATCGAGCGCCTCGTCTTTTTTGGCGCTGGGATTGCGTTAATGGATACTACGTTAATTTATAACTTAATCGCTTTAGCAGTTATTGCCGTTGCTGTTGCGACACAAATCATTTTGAAGCAGCCGGAACGGAAAATTGCACCATCGTTAATAAAAGAGTAGAAGAATTGAGGTGATGGGGATGCGCCCATTGGATAATGTTAAAATATTGGATTTATCGCGTGTGTATGCTGCTCCGGCAGGAACGATGATTTTAGCGGATTTAGGTGCTGAAGTCATTCGGGTCGAGCATCCGGCTGGTTCGGATAGTATGCGTGGTTGGGGACCATTTATAAATGGGGAAAGCACGTATTATATTTGTGCGAATCGCAATAAAAAATCAATCACATTAAATTTAAAAGACCAGTCCGATAAAGAAGTACTGCTTGATTTAGTAAAAGAAGCGGATGTCATTATCGATAATTTTAAAGCGGGCGATATGAAAAAGATGGGGCTCGATTATGAGCAGCTTAAGCAAATTAATCCGCGAATTATTCAATGCTCGGTGACCGGATTTGGTCAGACCGGGCCGCTCGCTGCAGAGCCGGGATTTGATCCGGTTATTCAGGCAATGAGCGGTTTAATGGATGTAACGGGACATCCTGATGGAGAAGCGACAAAAGCAGGGGTGCCAATTGCAGATATTTTAACATCCCACTATGTCGTAATTGGGATACTGTCGGCATTAAGAATGCGTGACATGACGGGCAAAGGTCAATTTATCGATCTGGCACTGCTTGATGTACAAATGAGTTCACTCGCTAACGTTGCAAGCGCGTATTTAAATACCGGCTTCAAGTCGAACCGTCTTGGCAACCAGCATAATAACGTAGCGCCATATCAGGTGTTTGAATGTTCGGATGGTCCGCTCATGTTTTGTGTCGGCACTGAAGATCAGTTCAAAAAGTTTTGCAAGATGATTAATCGCGAGGGCTGGGTGACAGATGAGCGATTTAAAACAAATTCATTGCGCAAAAAAAATGAAGACGTACTAGCAGCTTATATTTCCGATATTACAAAAACGAAAACCCGTGATGAATGGCTCGAGCTTTTACAGCAGTATAAAATTCCTGGCGGACGTGTCAACACAATAGAGGAGGCATTTCAGCAGCCGCAAGTTGTCGCCCGGAATCTAGTAGGCGAAATCGAACATCCGTCATACGGGACAGTGAAATTTGTGAAAAACCCTTTACAACATTCGGAGCTTAATATTTCCTATGAATATGGGGCACCGCGGCTAGGGGAGCATACGGATGATTTGTTGAAAATTAATAAAAACTAGGAGTTGTTGGGCCAAAATTGGTGATTCCTATTGATTGATATCTATTGTTGGTGGAAAAGTTAGGTGAAAAGTTTTATGACTTTTAACATAGCCCCTTCTTTTTTATATGAATGAGTTTTGCTACTATTAGGAAAAGGGGGGCTTTTGGGTGGAACAACAAAAATTTGAAAAAATGTATTTAATGCAAACAGTTCAAAAAACAATTGTAATATTGCGTGCCTTTACGAAAGAACAGCCAAAGCTTTCTTTAACTGAATTAAATAAAAAGACAGGAATCGGGCTATCTAGCTTGCAACGCTTTGTTGCCACACTAGTGTATGAAGGTTTTTTAATCCGGGATGATCGGACGAAGCAGTATCAGCTTGGCCTATCGTTAATCCACTTAGGCAAGCTAGTTGAGGAAGAATCAAGCATCATTACGATTGCACAGCCCATTCTTCAGCAGCTGAACAAAGCGACGAAAGAAAGTATTTCGATGAGCATTATTGACGGTAATGAGCGCCGCTGTATTATGAATATCGAGAGTTCATATGCTTTATCGGCACGTAATCATGTTGGGGATACTTCACCGCTCTATGCCGGAGCCTCTGCTAAATCATTGCTGGCCTTTTTACCGCAGGAAGAAATTGATCAGTATTTGGATGAGGTAGCGATGGAGCACGTAACGGAAAATACGGTTGTTGATCGCGAGCAGTTGTTGGAGCAGCTGCAGGAAATTCGAAAACAGCAATATGTTTTTACACGTGCAGAACGTATTATCGGTGCCTGCTCATTCAGTACGGCGATAATTTCTAACGGGCGGCCGGTTGCATCGATTGCAATTATTATTCCGGAAGCGCGCTTTGATGAAGAGCAGTTTGATGAATTACGTGAACTCATTTTACATGCAAAATTCGATATTGAAAAACAGCTGAATAAATAAAACAATCCAACCGGGTGTAAAACGGTTGGATTGTTTTTTGTTAAATTAAAAAACACTTTCTGCTCAAAACGAACAGAAAGTGTTTTATAAAATTAGAATTGTAAATGTTTTTCGATATAAGCTTTTACTTCAGCGATCGGCATACGGATTTGTTCCATTGAATCGCGGTGACGAACTGTTACTTGACCGTCTTCTTTTGAATCGAAATCGTACGTAATACAGAATGGTGTACCGATTTCATCTTGGCGGCGGTAACGTTTACCGATCGATTGTGACTCATCGTAATCAACCGGGAATGCTTTACGCAAGTCAGCCCAAACGTCGCCAGCTTCTTCAGATAACTTTTTAGAAAGTGGCAATACTGCTGCTTTAAATGGAGCTAGAGCAGGGTGGAAGCGTAATACTGTACGCGTATCATCGCCCTCTAATTGCTCTTCTTCATATGCATCACATAAGAATGCCAATGTTACACGGTCTGCACCTAATGATGGCTCGATGCAGTATGGTACATAGCGCTCATTTGAAACAGGATCGATGTAAGTGAAATCTTCACCTGAATGTTCCATATGCTGCTTTAAGTCGTAATCTGTACGGTCTGCGATACCCCATAGTTCGCCCCATCCGAATGGGAAGCGGAATTCGATATCTGTTGTCGCATTTGAATAGTGTGAAAGCTCATCATCTTCATGGTCACGTAAACGCATTGAATCTTCTTTCATACCTAATGCAAGAAGCCAGTTTTTACAGAACTCTTTCCAGTATGAGTGCCATTCAAGATCTTCACCCGGTTTACAGAAGAATTCAAGTTCCATTTGTTCGAATTCACGAGTACGGAATGTGAAGTTACCTGGTGTGATCTCATTTCGGAAAGATTTACCGATTTGTGCGATACCGAATGGTGTTTTTTTACGCATTGAACGCTGAACGTTTTTAAAGTTTACGAAAATACCTTGTGCTGTTTCAGGACGCAGGTAGATTTCGTTTGAAGAAGATTCAGTTACACCTTGGTGCGTTTTGAACATTAAGTTGAATTGGCGGATATCTGTGAAGTCGATTTTTCCGCAGTCAGGACAAGCTACTTCAAGCTCTTCCATTTTTTCTTTCATTTGATCGAAAGTCATACCGTCAACGATAATTTCTTTGCCTGTTTTTGTTAAAGAAGCATCTTCAATCAATTTATCTGCACGGTGACGCGCTTTACATGCTTTACAGTCGATCATCGGGTCGTTGAAGTTACCTACGTGACCAGATGCAACCCAAGCTTTAGGATTCATCAAAATTGCAGCATCCAAGCCTACGTTATGTTCTGATTCCTGAACGAATTTTAGCCACCAAGCTTTTTTTACGTTGTTTTTAAGTTCTACACCAAGTGGACCGTAATCCCAAGTGTTTGCTAAACCACCATAAATATCAGATCCAGGAAATACGAATCCGCGGTGTTTTGCTAATGATACAATTGTCTCCATTGATTTTTCTGCCATAAAAAAACCTCCTCATAAATATTTAATTAATTATGCCTCGGCATAATTGCGTCCAGATTTTTAGACCCACAGGATGTGGGTCAGTCAGCCGTTGTCACAGAATGTGACGTATTTAGGCTGACTTCTTTTTTCATCTAAAAAATCTGTGACATCTGCCAGAGCTTATTTTTATTCAGCGGGTGTATAAACACCCGCTGAATAAAAATAAAGCACCCGTCTCCGGGCACAAAAGCTCTGCCCGGGGACGAGTGCATCAAGACGATGTACCCGCGGTTCCACCCCGCTTGTTTTTAAATAAATAAAAACCTCTTTTATAAAAATAGCTCAGGGGTGCCGTTTCTCAATTCAATGTAGGCTTGCACTATCCCTACTCGCTTATGTTAGAATTGATACTTATAAATCCCTTCATCGCTTACATATTAATAATCATAAACAACAAGTGAGTTGTTCGGTAATATTGTAGCATGGGTTTGTTTTCTTCGCAATATAGAAGGAAATAGTATATAATAATTAATGAAAAAGTATAACATTATTTGAAGCGGGTGAGTCCAATCGAACTCAATAAACGTCAAGATGTAATCTTGCAAATTGTAAAAGAAAATGGCCCTATTACGGGCGAACATATCGCAGAGCGCCTTGGATTAACGCGCGCTACTTTGAGACCTGATCTAGCTATACTAACGATGGCTGGATTTTTAGATGCGCGTCCACGTGTGGGCTACTTCTATGCAGGAAAAAAAACAACGGCAGCCTTTACGGAATCAATGCTGAATTTAAAGGTGAAAGATTTCCAGTCAATCCCGGTAGTTGTTCCCGATGATATGACGGTGTATGATGCGATTATCCATATGTTTTCCGAGGATGTCGGAACACTATTCGTTATTGATAAAGATGAAATATTACAAGGTGTGCTGTCTCGAAAAGATTTACTGCGTTCCAGTATCGGAACACAGGATTTAAATAAAATGCCTGTGCATATAATAATGACGAGAATGCCGAACATCGCCTATTGTGTTAATTCGGATTCATTAATCGTGGCGGCTAAAAAGTTAATAGAACGAGAGATCGATTCCATGCCGGTTGTTGAAGAAACAGAGCGGGGATTAGTCATTACCGGACGGTTAACGAAGACGAATATTACACGTGCGTTTATTTCGTTAGCAGAAACGCATGATTTATAGGTGATCTCATGAAAAAATTGACTATATTTGTTGTGTCAGATTCGGTCGGTGAAACTGGAGAAGCTGCTGTGAAAGCGGTAGTAAGCCAGTTTCGGCCAAATTTCGAAAAAGTAAGGATTCGAAAGTTTCCTCATATTGCGAATGTTGATGTACTGGAAAAAATTGTCCAAATTGCGATTGCAAATGAGGCAACCATTGTTTTTACGCTAGTTGAAAAGCAGATGAGACAGGCACTTCAAAAAATTGCAAGTGAATATAAAGTGCATGCAATCGACTTATTGGGGTCGATGCTTGATTTGATCGAAACTTCTTTTGATGAAATGCCATTGCAAAAGCCTGGACTTGTGCATCAATTGGATGATGATTATTTTAAAAAGATCGAAGCGATTGAATTTGCTGTTAAATATGATGACGGCCAGGACCCGCGCGGCATTTTGCTGGCGGATATTGTGTTGGTCGGTGTATCAAGAACATCCAAAACTCCTTTATCGCAATATTTGGCGCATAAACGATATAAAGTGGCAAACGTGCCGCTTGTTCCGGAAGTGGAACCCCCTATAGAATTAATGCAAATCGATCCGAAAAAATGTTTTGGGTTAGTCATTACACCGGAAAAGCTCAATAATATCCGGAAAGAGCGCTTAATAACTTTAGGATTAACGGAAAATGCATTTTATGCGCAACATAGTAGAATTGAGCAGGAAATTAGCTATTTTTATAGTATTGTTGATAAAATAGGTTGTCGAACGATTGATGTGACGAATCGTGCTGTCGAAGAAACAGCGCACAAAATAATTGATATGCTAGAGCTTGATTGTTGATAGCAACTGAAGCCGCCTCTCCAAAAAGGAAGAGGAGGTTTTTTTGGTGGAATAATATTCGCGTTTTTTTAGAAACTAAGTGAACTATACTTTTGTTTTAGAAAACCTTTTGTATTTTGCTGAATTTCGACATTTATAGTTATATTCTGATTATTTTTTTGAAATTATATAGCAAGTATAGTCTTTTTGTTTTATAATAATAAAATTGTGGTAAAAATATTTATTATAGGGTAATTACAAATTTATTAAAGAATTTTGTCGTATTATAGAGGAAATTTGTAATTTATCTCGAATACTGTAGATGGTGATAATATGGCTGGAAAAATACCCGAACATGTGATTGAACAAATTCGTTCGCAGTCCGATATAGTCGATGTCATTAGCGATTATATGCAGTTAACGAAAAGAGGGCGCAACTATTTTGGATTATGTCCATTCCATGGTGAGCAAACACCCTCTTTTTCCGTATCCAGCGATAAACAGATATTTCACTGTTTTGGCTGTGGGGCAGGAGGAAACGCCATTACCTTTGTAATGGATATGGAACATCTGTCGTTTCCGGATGCACTCATTAAACTAAGTCAACGTGCGGGAATTCCGCTTGAAATGGAATTGTCGACCGATCAATCGATGTCGAATTCGCCCATTTCAAAAAAAGAGCAGCAAATGCGAGAGGCTCATACGTTTGCAGTGGAGTTTTATCATCATATTTTAATGAATACAGAAGATGGCGAACCTGCATTAAATTATTTGCTTGAAAGAGGATTTACACGTGAGCAAATCGAAACACATCAGATAGGATGGGCGTTACCGAACTGGGACACGCTGTCCATCTTACTGGAGCGCAAAGGATATGATCCGGAAGAAATGGCCGAAAGCGGTCTGATCATTCGTAAAGAAAGTGATGATAGCTACTTTGACCGTTTCCGGGGACGGATTATGTTTCCGATTCGAGATGAAAATGGAAAAACGATTGCATTTTCAGGCAGGATTTTGAATTCCGATGGCGAAGATGCTAAGTACTTAAATAGTCCTGAAACGCCGATCTTCCATAAAAGTCAAGTACTTTATAATTTGGATAAGGCGCGGGCATCCATTCGTAAATCAAGACAAGTAATTTTAATGGAAGGCTTTATTGATGTTTTAGCAGCAAACCAGGCGGGCATATACAATGCTGTAGCAACGATGGGTACGTCTCTTACGCCCCAGCATATTACAAAGCTCAAACGCTTAGTTCAGCAAATTACGATTTGCTATGATGGTGATAATGCTGGTTTTGAGGCTGCCAAGCGCGCTGCACAAATGCTTCATCAAGAACAGATTAAAGTTGAGGTCGCTGTTTTACCAGATAAACTTGATCCGGACGAATATATTCGTACACACGGACAAGAGGCATTTAAAAATCAAATAATAGAAAAGCCGCACGCGTATATTGCATTTATGATGATGCATGCGAAACGCGGCAAAAATTTCCAATTTGAAAATGACACACTTCAATACATTCAAGAAGTTCTGGAAACATTAAAAAATAATACTTCTCCAACTGAACGTGATTTATACATTCGCCAATTGGCAAATGAAACAAATATTTCCCATGAGGCAATCAGCACCCAATTAAGAAAAATGGTCGCGGATAATGTAAAAGAGCAGAAACGCGATCAAAAAATGGTGGAAGAACCAACTGTCCTTCTCCAAAGGGAGCGTAAAAAAGACGCAACAGACCGTGCCGAAAGTATACTTTTAGCACATATGTTGCATGATGTAAATATTGTGAATAAAGTTCTCAGAGAGGGAAATAACGAACCTTTCATCCATGAGGAATATTTATCCGTATTTGTACGTTTAATTGGTTTTTATGAAGAATATGAAATGGCTGATTTCCATCGATTCGTCGAAGTGTTGGATGATCATGATTTACGAAAAATCGTGATGGATGCTGCGTTACTTGAGCGTGACCCTGATAATGGTGAAGCGGAAATAATTGATTGTTTAAAGCAAATCGAAAAACGCCGATTAGAACTAAAGATTGAACAATTAAAGCACGATCAAAAAGAAGCAGAAAAAATGCATGAGCATAGACGAGCACTTGAGATTGCCCAACAAATAATTAACTTAAATAGAAAGATAAAAATGGGCGTTTAACGCGATTTGTTTTTAGAAGGAGGAAGGTTTATGGCGGACAAGTCAAAACATTCAAAAGATACGGTAGTGAACGGGGTTTCATTAGAGCAGGTAAAAAAGCAACTTTTAGCTAAAGCAAAACAGGTTGGCGAAATGTCAATGAAGGAAATCTCTGATACATTAGCATTTTTTGAACTGGAGAATGAAGAGATTTTCAACTTTGCCGATGAAATCGAAAAAAATGATGTAACAGTTGAAGGAAAAGAAGAATTTGAAGAAGAAGCACTTTCTAAGCAAGAATCAAGTGAAGAAGCTTTCGACTTAAATGATTTAAGTGTTCCTCCTGGCGTTAAAATTAATGACCCGGTACGTATGTATTTAAAAGAAATCGGACGTGTGGATTTACTTTCCGCAGATCAGGAAATTCGTTTAGCGGAACGTATTGAACAAGGTGACGAAGAAGCACGTAAACGTCTGGCAGAAGCTAATTTACGTCTTGTAGTTTCGATTGCTAAACGCTATGTAGGTCGTGGAATGTTGTTCTTGGATCTTATTCAAGAAGGAAATATGGGTCTGATTAAAGCAGTTGAAAAATTTGACCACCGTAAAGGGTTCAAGTTCTCGACTTATGCAACTTGGTGGATTCGTCAAGCGATTACACGTGCGATTGCAGACCAGGCCCGCACAATCCGTATTCCAGTACACATGGTTGAAACAATTAACAAATTAATCCGTGTACAACGTCAGCTTCTTCAGGATTTAGGCCGTGAACCATCTCCGGAGGAAATTGGAGAAGAAATGGATTTAACACCTGAAAAAGTTCGTGAAATTTTAAAAATTGCACAAGAGCCTGTATCATTGGAAACTCCAATTGGGGAAGAAGATGATTCACATTTAGGTGATTTCATCGAAGACTCAGAAGCACAATCTCCTTCTGATCATGCAGCATATGAGTTATTGAAGGAACAGTTGGAAGACGTGCTGGATACATTAACAGACCGTGAAGAAAACGTATTGCGTTTACGTTTTGGTTTAGATGACGGCCGTACGCGAACTTTGGAAGAAGTAGGTAAAGTGTTTGGCGTTACACGTGAACGTATTCGTCAAATCGAGGCGAAAGCATTACGTAAACTGCGTCATCCATCTCGCTCAAAACGCTTAAAAGATTTCTTAGAATAAGCTAAACAGGAAAAAGATGAAGGAGTATTTTACTCTTCATCTTTTTTTGTGTAAATATAGCAGGTAATTACTATTTTCCAAGAATAATGGTATTGCTTTTTACCGATGTTGTTTATTCGTGAATTATTTACAATATGATGTAGCATATAAATACAGATTTGGAGCGAAACGATGTCAAATCCAAAAAAACAAATTATTATGAATGAAATCACGTTCTGGAAACAAAATAAAATGTTACCAGAACATTATTGCGATTTTTTGATGTCCCTTTATTCGGAAGGAAATCATCAAGAAGAGATTGAAGGAAAATCAAAAAATGCCGTCATAAATGTCGAAAAACGAAAAAACCGCAATCTATCGATGTTCTTTCCAATCAGCGCATTTGTTATGTTGTTGCTGCTGTTTACAATGCAGTTCGAATGGGTTGTCATTGCTGTTGCCGCAGTTTTTGCAACAGGCTGTCTGATCGGGGCTATCTATTTTGCAAAAAGAAACCATCTGATGGCAGTGATGCTGCAGCTGGCGACCGCTTTAGCGATTTTAGGTGTAACATTGAAAGTGAGTACAACATATTTTGCCGGCAATAATGAAATGCTTTATATCATCCTTATTGTGAACTGTTTATTCTGGCTGTTAAGCGGTGTCATGCTGAAAATTATTTATTTTACGATCTCAGGCGTTCTTGGGTTAATTGCCATTATTAGTGCATGGATTTATTTCCTGTAGGAACATCAAAATAATACATAAACTTATACTATTCTTTTAAGCTATGCAGAAGAAATGAAACTTTTCTGCATGGCTTTTTTGTATCGTTTTACAAAATACTCTGCAAAATACATATATTTTCTGTAAAAATACATATTTTTAGATTACAATAGAATTGAAATGAAATAGGCTGAGAGGATGAATGGTATGCATTTTGATTTAACAACTGAGCAAGCGATGTTACAAAAGATGATACGTGAGTTTTCGGATGAAGTAGTGGCACCAGGAGCAATCGAGCGTGATAAAACGAAAGCCTTCCCAGTAGAAATTTTTAAAGAACTATCCAATATGGGCATTATGGGTCTGCCATTTCCAGAACAATATGGCGGGGCGGGTGCAGATACAATCAGCTTTGCGATCGTTACCGAAGAGTTGAGCCGTACATGTGCTTCGACAGGAATTACATATTCGGCACATATTTCATTAGGTGGTGCACCGTTGCATTTATTCGGTACAGAAGCGCAGAAGGAAAAATACTTAACGCCGATCTGTACAGGTGAATCATTCGGCGCATTCGGTTTAACAGAGCCTAATGCCGGTTCTGATGCAGGTGGGACAGAAACTACCGCTGTGTTGGATAATGGAGAATTTGTCATTAACGGGTCGAAAGTTTTTATTACAAATGCAAGTTATGCCAAACATTTAGCGTTAACAGCTATTACAAATCGAGATGGAAACAAAAAAGAGATCAGCGCCATAATTGTACCGACTGATGCAAAAGGGTTTACGATTAAGTCGGAATACGAAAAAATGGGCTTAAATGCTTCGAATACAACGGAATTGATTTTAGAAAATGTCCGCGTTCCGGAAGAAAATTTACTTGGAGTCCGGGGGAATGGCTTTAAACAATTTTTAACGACGCTTGACGGCGGCCGGATCGGTATTGCGGCAATGGCAGTTGGAATTGCACAAGGCGCATTAAATAAAGCGGTTCAATATGCAAAAGAACGTAAGCAATTCGGAAAGGCACTGGCGGATTTTCAGGCAACACAGTTTAAATTGGCTGATATGGAGGTAAAAATACAATTAGCGCGGACATTTGTGTATAAAGCGGCATGGCTGAAGGATCAGGGGCGTCCATTCGGCAAAGAGGCTGCTATCGCCAAATACTACGCTTCCGAGATGGCAATGGAAGTTTGCGATGAAGCCATTCAAATTCATGGCGGCTACGGCTATATGAAAGAATATGAAGTGGAACGCTTTTTACGGGATGCAAAACTGTTGGAAATTGGGGAAGGTACGTCTGAAGTACAGAAAATGGTAATTGCAAGACATATATTATGATAGAAATAGCAAATTGGTAAAATTGTTACAAAGCTAGTAAAACTTGTCCGTAAACTCTTTCGGTTTTCCATAGAATCAAGTACAATTAATATTGTTTACTAGGCTAATGTCTAGCATGAAATAGAATATTTAATGAGGGAGGGGAACGCAATGAGAAACAATCCACTTATTCCTTACGTACTTATCATGGCATTCGGTATCGGACTAATTTTCTTCATGTCATTTGAGGGTGCAGCTGATAAAAACAGTGCGGACGGCGAACATTCAGGGGAAACTGCTGAATTAAATGGTGAAGATATTGCTCAAAAGAACTGTATTTCGTGCCACGGTGGTGATTTAACTGGTGGTGGAGGTCCTTCAATCGTTGGATTAGATGCTGAGCATATTAAAGACTTCGCATTAAATGGTTCGGATAACGGCATGATGCCGCCAGTTCTTAAAAATGAAGCGGAAGCAGATGCGGTAGCTGAGTATATTTCAGGTTTATAATGAATAATCAAGTGCAGAAATGGAGTAATCCTGTTCTGCACTTTTTTGTATTCTGGAAAGAGACGTTTTTGTGAAAGTTCTATATAATAGGGGTAGTTTGTGATATAGAAAAGAGGATATATAAATATGAACGCACAAAAACTTTCAAAACGACTGGAAACGGTCGCTTCATTTGTACCGACAGGAGCAATTGTAGCGGATATCGGAAGTGACCATGCCTACCTGCCATGTTATTTAGTGCATAAAGGTATTGCTGCACGTGCAGTAGCGGGTGAGGTTGTAAAAGGACCTTATGAATCAGCTGTAAAACAAGTTCGCACTGAAGGCTTAACAGATAAAATTACAGTACGCATGGCAGATGGTCTGGCGGCTGTTGAAGAAGCGGATGAAATTACAGCCGTTACAATTGCAGGGATGGGCGGACCATTGATCGTGTCCATTTTAGAAAAGCATCCACAAGCTTTAAAATCGGTAACCCGTTTAATTTTACAGCCGAATATTCATGCAAAGGCCATCCGTGAATGGGCAATGGAAAATGGCTGGGCAATCCAGGATGAGGTCATTTTAGAAGAGGATGGGAAAATCTATGAGGTCCTTGTATTACAGCGCGGTGAAATGAAATTAAACGAAGCGCAAACTTTGCTTGGACCGAAGCTGATGGAAACAAAAGTACCTGTTTTCATTGAAAAGTGGTCACGTGAAATCGCGAATTGGCAACGTGTTCAACAAGCAATTTCAGAAGCGGAAAAAACACCTGATAATCAGGAAAAGTATGAACAACTTACACATTACATTAAAATGGTACAGGAGGCGATTGCGTGAAATCCGTAAATGGCAACGAGATTATCCAAGTATTTGAATCATGGTCACCTAAAAAATATGCATGCATGCCGAATGATCCGATCGGCTTGGCCATTGGTACGTTAAATAAGCCTGTCACAAAAGTGCTTGTAACACTTGACGTGACAAATGAAGTCGTAGATGAAGCGATCGACAACGGCTGTGAGCTTATTATTGCCCATCATCCGCCGATCTTTATGAAGCTCTCAAACTTGCGTACAGATAATCCGAAAGGGGCACTGTATGAAAAGTGTCTGAAAAATGATATCGCTGTATATGCAGCGCACACGAATCTCGATGTAGCGCCGGGCGGGGTCAATGATTTACTGGCAGATGCTTTGCAACTGGAAAACCGCAAAATTCTAGAAGTGTCGTTCGAAGAAAAAATGATGAAGCTAGCCGTATTCGTTCCTGTGGATGATGCAGATGCTTTGCGTGATGTGCTGGCTAAAGCCGGAGCAGGTCGTTTAGGCCATTATGAGGCATGCAGCTATACACTGGAAGGTAAAGGCCGTTTTCGTGCAACAGAAGGAGCAGATCCGGCTGTAGGGGAGATCGGTGAGCTTCACATCGAGGAAGAGGAAAAAGTGGAAGTCGTGTTCCCGCAATCGATGAAAAATAAAATATTAAAGGCGATGCTAAACAACCACCCGTACGAAGAGCCTGCATATGATCTGTTTACGATGGACGTTGACACAAATAAACAGGGACTTGGCCGAATTGGTAAGTTAAAACAACCGATGACATTACGGGAATTTGCCCAATTAGTGAAGGTACAGTTGGACGTGCCTTGTCTGCGTGCTGTTGGACCTTTGGACCGTGTTGTCCAGAAGGTTGCAGTTGTCGGAGGAGACGGCAATAAATATATTCGTGCTGCAAAATTTGCGGGGGCTGATGTATTTGTAACAGGAGATATCGGCTTCCATATGGCGCAGGATGCAGAAGTGGAAGGCTTAAGCATTATCGATCCAGGTCACCATGTTGAAAAGGTCATGATTAAAGGGGTTGCAGAAAAAATGGCTTCTTTATGTGCGGATCAAAAATTGCCTGTTGAATTTATCCAATCCAAAATCAATACAGAACCGTTTCAGTTTATTTAATGTGAAAATCAAAAAGCCCATTTTTCTCAATTGAGTTAAAAATGGGCTTTTACTTAATAGTTTTCGTCTTAGTTACGTACAGGAATCGCCTTTGCAGCCATTTCCTCGTCAAAGTCATTTTCGGATTTTGCCACTACGACACATGCTACACCATTACCAATAATGTTTGTTACAGCACGAGCTTCAGACATGAAACGGTCAACCCCGATTAATAATGCAATTCCTTCTAGTGGTACCATTGGGAAAGCAGCTAATGTTGCGGCTAATGTAATGAATCCCGACCCCGTTACACCGGCAGCCCCTTTTGAAGTAATCATTAATACCCCAAGAAGTGTGATAATTTCTAACCAGGATAAATCAACACCATATGCCTGTGCGATGAATAATGCTGCCATCGATAAGTAAATAGAAGTCCCGTCCAAGTTAAAGGAATACCCGGTAGGTACAACTAATCCTACTACTTGCTTCCCGCAACCATAGTTTTCTAATTTTCGCATCATCGCTGGTAAAGCCGATTCGGAAGAAGATGTACCGATTACGATAAAAATTTCTTCCTTAATATAGGCAATAAAGCGGAAAATGTTGAAGTTAAAGTATTTCGCAATTAAGCCAAGCACGACTACAACAAACAGGAACATTGTAATATATACTGCAGCCATTAAAAGACCAAGGGATTTTAATGAACCTAAACCGAAATTACCAATTGTGTAAGCCATTGCACCGAACGCACCGATAGGCGAGAATTTCATTACAATCCCAACGATTTTGAAGAAAATTTCAGATACTTGTTCAAAAAATGTTATTACAGGACGCGTTTTTTCGCCTAAAGATGCTGCAGCAATACCGAATAGTACAGCGGCAAATAAAGTAGGAAGTAAAGCACCTTCAGCTAATGCACCGACAAAATTTTCAGGAATAATCTCGTAAATGAATCCGCTTAAACCAGCTTCACTATTTTCTTCAGCAGCAGTTGTATATTTCGAAATATCCGTTTCTCCAGCTTTAGATGTATCGATTCCAGCCCCTGCATTTATGACAACAGCTACCATAATACCAATTGCAAGAGCGATTGTTGATACAATTTCGAAGTAAAGTAATGCTTTACCACCGATTTTACCAACCTTTTTCATATCACCCATGCCACCAATACCAATAACAACCGTTAAGAAGATAATTGGAGCGATTAACATTTTAATTAATTTAATAAATAAGTCAGCTAAAATTTTAAGGCTTGCGCCGAACTCTGGCCAAAATGCACCGACGATAACGCCAAGAATGATGGCGATAATTACTTGGACTGTTAGATTTTTTAGTAATTTCAATTTTGCTTCCCCCTGTGATTTATCTTTGGTAACGTTTACATTTGCAATAATAACGTAGGATTATTCGGAATATTTATTTTGTTGATAAAAAACATATCGTTCATTTTGGTCTATTTTAACTGCAATAATATGAAACCTTGATATAGCAAGGGTTTGCTTTGTTATAATACTGTTATAAGGGTGAAAGTTTTTGTACTATAACAAAAAGAAAGACTACTTATTTTCATAAGTAGTCGAATATTGTTTATTTTGTTCAATTGTTATGATCTTGAATTTCTTTACGAAGCTGTGTTAAGAAATCTTTATTACTTATTTTTTCATAGGAGCTATAAATGGGCTGTAGGGCTTCCATCCAATGTTTACGTTGCTGTTCTGAAATAATGTAAAACTGAACATTCTCATCTGCTGTAAGCTGCTGGTAGTTTTCTGCATTCAATGCCACTGCTTGATCATGTTGCCAGCGCTGCATTTCATCAAGTGAATCTTGAATTATTTTTTGCTGGTCGTCAGTAAGCGATTCCCAAAAATCAGCGTTCATCATTACACTATAGGCAAGTATGCCGTGATTCGACAAGGTAATATTCGGTTGCATTGAATAATAGCCCTTTGAATATAAATTTGAAAGTGTATTTTCTTGGGCAATGATTTCGTTATTTTGAATCGCGATGTATAAATCATTGAAAGTTTTTAAAATTGGCTTTGCTTTTAATAATAAAAACTGTTCTTTTAGTATATCACTTGGCATGATACGGATTTTGAGATCTTTAAACTGATCAACCTCAAGGAGTGGTGTTGTATTGGAAGCCATCTGTTTAAAGCCGTTATGCCAGAATGTCAAACCATGTACATTAATGCTGTCTAGCTCTTGCAGTAAGGAATCACTAAGATCGCCGTGCAGGATGTCATATACTTGTTCGTCATTTTCAAAAATAAACGGCAGGTCAAGAACTTGCCATGTTGGAAGTGCTTCCGTGATTTTTGAAATCGTAGGTGCAATCATTTGAATATCACCTTTTTGTAAGGCGGCTAATTCGTTTTCATCATTGTATAAAATACCGTTAGGATAAGTTTGCACAATGATTTCGCCATCCGATTTTTCTTTAACTAGTTCAGCAAACTTATTAACCGCAAGCCCTTTTGGTGTATTTTCAGCTACAACGTGACTAAAGTTAATTACAATTTGGTCATCTAGCCCAACTTGCTCGTCATCGTAAGGTAAGTCTTTTGTATTCCACAAGTCGAAACGGTAGGAAATAGTAACGATTAACAGTAAAGCAGCAACGATAGCAGTTATGATATAAAGGCGCATTAGGATTCCCTCATTTACATTGAAATTTTTTGAATGTTGTAGAAAATCTCCACACACTTCGAAGTTTGTTATATTATATAGCAAAAAAGGAGGGACAAAATGAAAATTAAACAATTAACAATGAACGGAAAAATTGTACTGCTTACCTTTTTCATTATTGCTTTCTCCTTTTTCGTGGCAGGAATATTATTGTTAAGCAATCTAACACGGGAACATGAAGAAACGGTAGGTAGCCGTGCTATGTTGATTGCCCGGACTATTTCCGATTTGCCGGAAATTCAAAAGCAGCTTGAAGAGCAGGATATACAATTGGCACAAACAAAGATTACCCAAATTGTTCACGATATCAAAATTATTAATAAAGCGGAATATATCGTTGTCATGAATATGGATCGGATAAAATTATCGCATCCATCTCCGAACCAACTAGGTAAAAAAAGTAACTCAACGGATATGCATGCTGCATTTAATGAAAATTATTATATTTCAAAAGCAATTGGAGAACAAGGCAAGACAATTCGGGCATTTGTACCAATTTTAAACGAGCAAAAAAAACAGGTTGGGGTTGTCGTCGTAGGGTTTGCATTGCCGACATTTTGGAATATTCTTGCCGAAAATACAAATGAAATTATTTTGGCTGTGCTGTTGTCCTTCCTTTTTAGTATTTGGGGCGCACATTTATTAGGGCGACATATAAAGCGTCAAATGTTCGGGCTGGAACCAATTGAAATTGCAAAAGTGTATGTCGAGCGGACTGAAACGTTTAATGCAATGCATGAAGGGATTATCGCAGTAGATAACAATATGGTGATTACGATTTTCAATCAAAAGGCAGGCCGTATTTTAGGCGTAGGTGGTAATCCTGAAAAATATATCGGAAAGAATATTTTTGAAGTATTGCCTGACACGCGGTTACCTGAAATTGTCGAGAGTGGGGTTGCTGTATACAACCAAGAAATTTACGTGAACAATCATAGTATTTTAAGTAATCGTATCCCGATTTTTGTAAAAGGAAAAACAGTTGGGGCGGTAGCCGTTTTTAAGGATTTAACGGAATTTAAACAACTTGCCGAAGAATTAACAGGTGTCAAAGCATTTGTACAAGCTTTACGTATTCAAACGCATGAATATAAAAATAAGCTGCATACGATTGCAGGCCTTTTGCAGCTTGGTCATAATAAGCAGGCGCTTGATTATTTATCACAAGTAAAAATGCAGCATGAACAAGTGACGAAGTTTCTGAATGAGCGTATTTATAATGAAAATATATCAGGCTTATTGCTAAGTAAAATAAGTCGTGGAAATGAACTTGGAATTGAAGTGACGATTGATGCGGAGAGCCAGCTGACAAGGTTTCCGGAGTTGTTAGACCATCATGATTTTGTATTGTTATTCGGTAATTTAATCGAGAATGCTTTTGATGCGCTTACGGTGGTAGAACGAAATCATAAAGAAGTATTAATATCCATTGATGATAACGATGGTATACTGGCAATTATGGTTACAGATAATGGTGACGGAATCTCAGAAGAAAATTTAGAACAAATTTTTGAAAGCGGATTTTCAACGAAGGACAATGAAAACAGGGGCATTGGTTTATATTTGGTAAATGAGATTGTGAAAAAAGGGAATGGCACAATTGAAATATCGAGTGAAGTAAATAAAGGCACAACATTCATCCTGACATTCGAGTATTAAGAAAGGGGCTTTCTTGTGAAGACCATTCAAGTATTATTAGTAGAAGATGATCCAATGGTGCGTGAAGTAAATCGTCAATTTATCGAACGGGTGGAAGGATTTAAAGTCATCGATATGGCATCAAACGGTATTAAAGGAATAGAAAAAATAATAGATCTAATGCCGGATTTAGTTGTAATGGATATATTTATGCCAGAGCAAGATGGAATTGAAACATTGCGCCAAATTCGTCAGCAAAATATAAATGTAGATTGTATTTCGGTAACAGCCGCAAATGATGTTCAAACAATTCAGCAAATTTTGCATTTAGGTGTTTTTGATTATATTATGAAGCCGTTTACATTTGAACGGATCGAGCAAACGTTAATTCATTATCGTCAATTTAAAGAAAAAATGCATGCAGCAGGAGATGTAACGCAAGCAGAGTTAGATGAAATAATCGGTCAAGTGAGGGTTCAAAAGGATGGGCAAAATCCACACAGCACGATTGTTCAAGAGCTCCCTAAAGGCTTTAATCGCGCGACAATGGATAAAGTATTGGTTTTTTTGAAACAGTCTCCGGGCGGTGCCTCAGCAGATGATGTTGCAACAGGCATCGGTGTGGCTCGTGTAACAGCGCGCCGCTATTTAGATTTTATGGAGAAAAATCATCTGATCCGAGTTGATATCCAATATGGCAGTGTCGGTCGACCGATCAATCAATATTTTATCAAGGAATAGTGAAGACTGGAATTCTTATCATTTTTTTACATATAAAAAGATCCTCATTTTTCCCGGGAAGAGAAAAATGAGGATCTTTTTTGTTAAAGATTAGTAAGGCATAATTTTTTCAACTGGTTTTGGAGCTTTAATTTTCGGCAAAATTTTGTCCAATGTTACGGAGCGTACGATTTCATGTGTTGCAGGATCATTTTTGTCGAACTTTTCCAAGAATGAAATGACTTCCTTAACGATTGGTGTCGGTGTTGAAGCACCTGCTGTTACTGCTACTGTTTCAACGTTTTCCAGCCATTCAATTTGCAGCTCTGAAATATCTGAAATGCGGTAAGATGGTGTTCCGGCAATCTCTACTGATACTTGTGTTAAACGGTTCGAGTTGTTCGATTTTGGATCGCCTACAACGATTAATAAATCGGAAGCACCGGCCTGTTCAGCTACTGCTTCTTGACGGACTTGTGTCGCCAGGCAAATTTCTTTATGCACTTCGACATGCGGGAATTTTTCTTTTAAACTATCCATCAGGAAAGCGACATCCCATTGGCTCATCGTCGTTTGGTTTGTTACGAGAATTTTTTCATTTTCAAAAGCAAGATTATCGATATCGTTCATCGATTGAACTAGGTGAACATGGTCTGGTGCAACACCGATTGCGCCTTCCGGTTCAGGATGTCCCTTTTTACCGATATAAATAATATCGTAGCCTTCTGCTGTTTTTTCGCGGATTAAGTCATGTGTCACCGTAACGTCCGGGCAAGTCGCGTCAATTGATACGAGTCCTTTACGTTTCGCGATTTCACGGATTTCAGGTGATACACCGTGTGCCGTGAAAATAACTGTGCCTTGCTCTACCTGTTCAATTATTTCTTTACGGTTGTCGCCATCAAGTGTAATGATGCCATCTTGTTCAAATGCATCTGTAACATGTTTATTGTGTACAATCATACCTAAAATGTAGATTGGTCTTGGTAATGTAGGATCAAGTGCGGCATTGCGTGCAATGACCATAGCGTCTACTACCCCATAGCAGTATCCACGCGGATTAATTTTAACAACTTTCATTTATACGTAACTCCTTTCAAAGCCCTGTAATTTCATTATATAGGACGTGTATGCTTTATTCAAAGTTCGCTTACTGAAATCTCTAGTAAATTCGATGGAAATGTCGCGCTATAGCGAAGTAATCGCATAAGTACAGAATTTTGTGAACGTTTGCTATAATAGCAGAAATAAATAAAACGTAAAGTGGGGAAATGGGATGGCGTTTTCTTTTTTTAGGAGGAATAAATCAGTAGCTTTAAAAAATCAGGTGGAGTTTTGCATGACAAATTTATCGCTCGGCGCAGCAGATGTATATGATGTGCTGCTGGAGCGGGAAGATATTGAATTAACGGAATCCGGCTGTACTTCAAACTGTGAACTTTGCGAATGTCATCTATTTGCGATTGTAAATGGTGAACTGATTAAAGCAGAAGATGCCGAAACACTCTTACAAAATGTAGGAAATGAGCTGAAAGAAAATTCAGTCTTGTTTTAAACTGCCTAGCCGGGGAAAAAATATTACATAAATAGTTTTATGTGAACGAAACAATCGAAAACTTTTCACTAAAACTTTATAACAATATTTCAATAGAGGAGTGTTTCTTTCATGACAAACGTTGAAAATAAACAAGTTGGCGGTACACCCGCACAAACTCAGCCATCACAACCTGGAATCGAAAGCAAAATGAACCCATTACCAACACAGCCTTATGAATATTCGGGAAGCGATAAGTTAAAAGGCAAAGTGGCAATTATTACGGGCGGTGATTCAGGAATTGGCCGAGCGGTTGCCATTGCCTACGCAAAAGAAGGGGCAAATCTTGTTATAAACTATTTGGAAAAAGAGCAATCCGATGCAGAAGAAACGAAACAACTGGTTGAAAAAGAAGGCGTTCAGGCAGTTCTTGTTGAAGGGGATATTGGTGATTATGAAACAAGTAAAAAACTTGTAAAGACAGCACTTGACCATTTCCAGCAAATTAATATTGTCGTAAATAATGCAGCGGTACAATATCCTGTCGATTCATTTTTAGATATTACGGTCGAACAATGGGACAAAACATTCCGTACAAATTTGGATGGTATTTTTTATTTATGTAAAGAAGCTGTTCCGCATTTGGGGCAGGGAGATACTATTATATGTACGACATCGGTCAATGCCTACCGAGGCCATTCGATTTTAATTGATTATACATCCACAAAAGGTGCGATTGTAGGATTTGTCAGAAGTTTGGCACAAAATATAGCTGATCGAGGAATCCGCGTAAATATGGTCGCACCAGGACCGATTTGGACACCATTAATTCCTTCTACATTCGATGCGGATCAAGTAGCGGAATTCGGTACTGAAACACCATTAAAACGCCCAGGACAGCCGAGTGAGCTTGCTGGAGCATATGTGCTGCTGGCATCCCAGGACGGAACATATATTACCGGCCAATGTATCCATGTAAATGGCGGCGGCACTATGTGTTCATAAGCATGATCCAAGGAGTATATTGATTCAGTAAGTATACACGGTTAAAAATAGAAAGCTACTCCATTACGTATATGAGAGGACTCGTAATAGATACGAATCTGCACTCATTTACTTGGGGTAGCTTTTATTTTGTTATTCAAAAGGAGGCTGAAATATTTTCGGTAATGATGGTTTTGTCGTGATTTTCTCCTCAACTGGCTCCTGTTCTCGCCGGTTGCCTCGTGGATTTCCTCTTTCTCTCACTCTTTCTCTCTCTCTTGGCCGTTCCTGCGGCATTGAAACAGTAGAAGACTCCAGCGGGTCAGAAGTTTCTTTAAATCCTTTATATAAACGCCATAAAGCGGGCAGATTTTTAAACATTGGGGCTGCCTGCTGAATATATGGTGTGAACTTTTGGGCATTACTAAATAAAGAGTTTGCTCCTGATAAAAACCCTTCGAGCTTCGGTGCACCTGCTGCACCTTGCACAGCTGCCTGAGGTGGAATTGGCATTTGGTTCATAAATTGACCAGCTCCAGGAATAGCTCCTATTCCAGGAATCGGACCTCCTCCTGGACTCGGGCCTCGCATCATGTATGGTGCATACATTGGAAAACGTGGTGCAACCGGCATTTGATTCATCATTCCTTGAGGTGGAAAGTAATAAGGTGGGCGCATAATAAACTCCTTTCTAAAAATCGACATGATATTTCAATTTTCTTTCATAAATTCGTCCCAACAGTTTGACGTTGAAACTATTTACCGTTATGATATGCAGATGGTCACTTAAATGTACGAATTATGGTACACTAGGAAAGATGTAAGGAGGTACGTGAATGTCAAAATATACTGATTATCAATTCAAGCCATTTTTGCAGGACGCCATTGCAAAGCTTGGATTTACAGAGCCGACACCCATTCAAAAAGAAATGATTCCACTCGTATTAAAAGGTAAGAGTGCAATCGGACAAGCTCATACAGGAACAGGAAAAACACATAGTTTTTTATTGCCGATCGTAGAGCGTATTGTAGAAGAAAAACAAGAAGTACAGGCAGTTATCACGTCGCCGACACGAGAACTGGCACAACAAATTTTTGATGCGTTAAACCAGCTTGTTGAAGGAACGGAAATTTCAACAAAATTATTTATCGGCGGTACGGACAAACAACGTACAATCGACCGATTAAAAACACAGCCTCAAATCGTTGTAGGTACACCGGGTCGTATTAAAGATTTGGTGAAAGAAAATGCATTGCTTGTTCACACTGCGCCGATTTTAGTTGTCGATGAAGCAGATCTGGCATTTGACATGGGCTTCATTGAAGATATTGACGGCTTTGCGTCGCATATGCCTGAAAAGCTTGAAATGTTCGTGTTCTCAGCGACAATTCCAGAAAAATTAAAACCATTCTTAAAGAAATACATGGATTCACCGATCCATATTCATATGAATGATAAACGTCCGGTGGCGGAAGGCATTGACTTTGTATTAGTACCTGTACGTTCGAAGGCACGTAATACACGTTTACTTGAAGTAATTAAGGGAATCAATCCATTCCTTGCTGTTATTTTCTGTAACACACGTAAAAATGCAGAATCGGTAGCGAGCTTTTTAGCAGAACAAGGTATCCGTGCAGGACAAATCCACGGAGATTTAAGTCCGCGTGACCGTAAAAAAATGATGAAGCAAGTACGTGATCTTGAGTTCCAATATATCGTAGCAACAGATTTAGCTGCACGTGGTATTGATATTCAAGGGATTTCGCATGTTATCAACTATGAAATTCCGGAAGATCTTGAGTTCTTCATTCACCGTGTTGGTCGTACAGCACGTGCCGGCTCAAAAGGAACAGCGATTACGTTATTCCAGCCGGAAGATGAGGATGCAGTAGTACGCATCGAAAAAATGGGGATTCCATTTGTACAAAAAGATATTAAAAATGGCGAATGGTCTGACTTAAAAGACCGTCACCAGCGTGCAAGCCGTAAAGGTGAGCGTAAAGAAGATGAAATCGATGCAAAAGCCAAAGCCCTAGTACGTAAGCCGAAGAAAGTTAAACCAGGCTATAAACGTAATATGAAGTGGGAAATGGAAAAAGTGAAAAAACGCGAACGCCGTATTAAAGCGCGCCGCAACAATAACTAATTACACAAGGGGCTGCTTAGAATGATTTTTCTATGCAGCCTGTTTATTCGTTAAATGGAGGAAAGTAGAATGTTATTAGGTTCACATGTTTCGATGAGCGGAAAAAAAATGCTGCTAGGTGCCAGCGAAGAAGCATTAAGCTATGGTGCCAATACTTTTATGATCTATACAGGCGCACCTCAAAATACGCGCAGAAAGCCGATTGAAGAGCTGAATATTATGAAGGGCCTGCTCCATATGAAAGAGAACGGACTATCCAACATTGTTGTCCATGCACCGTATATTATCAATTTAGGGAATACGACAAAACCGGAAACTTTTGAGCTTGGCGTAAACTTTTTGCAGGAAGAAATTAAACGTACTGCTGCATTGGAAGCGACACAAATCGTACTGCATCCTGGTGCACATGTCGGTGCAGGTGTTGATGCGGGTATTGAACGGATTGTAGAAGGTTTAAATGAAGTGCTGACACAGGACTACCCAGTACAGATCGCATTGGAAACGATGGCGGGCAAAGGCACTGAAATCGGTCGTACATTTGAAGAATTGGCACGTATTATCGATGGTGTGACAAACAATGAGCGCTTGTCGATTTGTATGGACACATGCCATATTCATGACGCCGGCTACGACGTTACAGGTGACTTTGACGGAGTGTTAAATGAATTTGATAAAGTCATCGGGTTGGATCGTTTAAAAGTACTGCACATTAATGATTCGAAAAATGTGCGCGGTGCTGGAAAAGACCGTCATGAAAATATCGGTTTTGGTGAAATCGGTTTTGAGGCAATGCACTATATTGTTCATCATCCACAGTTAATGCATTTACCGAAAATACTGGAAACACCATTTGTCGGTCCGGATGCAAAAAACAAAAAAGCGCCATATTTACATGAAATTGCGATGCTTCGCAATAGTGAATTCCAGCCAGCATTAATTGATGCAATGCGCGAATAATAAGAATAAGAAAAACATACTTGGCACAAATTTGATGCAAAGTATGTTTTTTTGCGTTTTTTATGACATAATTTGTTATAATGAGTTAACTGTAAATTAGCAATATTCAAAAGGAGGTATCAGTTGATGAAAAAAATATTTCAGCTCGTCATTTTGTTAGCGTTATTCTTTTCATTGCCTATTCAAAGTTTCGCATCGATCAATGGTGTGGTTACAACACATTTAGGGAAAAGTAATGCAGCAGTGACGATTCGTGACGCAGAGAGCGGGAAAATCGTCTATTCCCAAAACGGGGACAAACTGATGCGACCGGCTTCCAATATGAAATTAGTTTCGGGTGCTGCCGCATTGTCGATTTTAGGCGAGGACTATCGTTTTAAAACAAATTTATATATCGATGGAATTATTGTCAACGATACATTAAATGGAAATGTTTACATAAAAGGCAGTGGCGATCCGACATTAAAAAAAGATGACTTTTTAGAGTTTGCAAAAGAATTGAAGCGCATTGGCATTCGTACAATCAATGGTCATTTAATCGGTGATGATACAGCATTTTCCGGCAGTACATTGCCACCGGGTGTTCTAAAGTCGGATGAGACGTATTACTTCGGTGCGCGTACTTCTGCGATTACGATGTCACAAAACAATGACTTTGATGCGAGTACAGTCATTATTACTGCAAAGCCTGGTAAAGTTGGAGCAAAACCGAGCTATTCGATTGAACCGAATTTAAGCGGTATGGTCATTTCCAACCAAGCAAAAACAGTTAGTAAAGGAAGTCGTAATACAATCACAATCAAGCGTGCCTACAATACAAACCGTATTATCATTTCCGGAAACCTGCCACAAGTGAGCAGTAAGAAGGAATGGGTAACATTGCAGGACCCGTCGAAAAACACAATGCAGGCAATTAAGCAGACGCTGCAAGGGACAGGTTTAAAATTTGTGAAGAGTTCGAAAGTGGAATTAGGAAAAGTTCCGCAAAAGGCAACATTGCTTTACACGAATGAATCACGCACGTTGGCAGCCATTTTCCCGGCATTTATGAAACTGAGCAACAACAGTATTGCCGATATTCTTGTAAAGGCAATGGGTAAGCAGCAGCTAGGTGAAGGCAGTACGAACAAAGGTGCCACGTTACTGAAAAAATACAGTGCTTCATTGGATATTCCTGTGAACAACTGGCGTTTTGCAGATGGTTCTGGATTGTCCAATTCAAACCGTGTAACGTCAAACGGACTTTCGCAGTTATTGTACAAAGTTCAAAAAGAATCTTATTTCGGTACATTTTTTGATTCGTTGCCAGTCGCCGGCAATAAAGATCGCATGGTCGGCGGTACATTAAAAAGCCGTTTAACAAACAGTGCTTTGCAAAATAGAATTTATGCAAAAACAGGCTATATCCCGAATGTATATACATTATCAGGTTATATGAAAGGCCAAAGCGGAAAACAATATATCTTCTCGATCCTATTGGAGAACAAATCAAGTGGAAATGTATATATTGACCGTACAATGGCAGCGCTTGTAAAAAACTTATAGAGGGGCAAGACAGATGGAGAAATTACTTTTAACAGGATTTGAACCGTTTTTATCAAATCCGATCAACCCTACAATGGAAGTGGTACAGGCACTGAACGGAAAATCAATCGGTCAGTATGAAATTGTTGGCCATGTATTGTCTGTCGATTTTGCAAAAGCACCGGAACAGTTTTTGGCACTGGTCGAAGAAGTAAAGCCGACGATTATCGTTTCATTAGGCTTAGCGGCGGGCATTACGAAAATTTCTCCGGAACGTGTTGCATTGAATGTAAAAGATGGGGAAAAGGACAATGCAGGGAATGCATTTGAGGATGCACCGATCAAAGAAGATGGGGATGTTGCGTATTTGTCGACATTGCCGATCCGTAAAATTGTCAACCGTTTAAATTCTGCAGGTTATCCGACAGCAATATCCAATTCTGCCGGAACATATTTATGTAATAATATTATGTATGAAGGTTTGTACTACGCTGCAAAGAATGAAGCAATCCGAGCTGCAGGATTTATTCATATACCTGCATCATTCGAGCTGGCGATCGAGCACGGCCGGATTCCGGGCTGGTCAATACGTGATTTAACAGCGGCCATTGAACTGGTACTCGATGTATGTGCAGGTAAGAATGCTGGATAAGGCATTGAAAGTAATGGGAAAATAATAAGACAAAAAAATCAGCCGTGTTGCGGCTGATTTTTGTTTTTAAAAGATTGGAAAATAATTTACGGAGCATTACAAAAAAATGTGTTCTGAAAAACCGTCTAAATTACAAACCGACTAACTTCATTAATTTTTTATAACGTCTATCCCCAAGCAGCTTCTGAATTTTTTTTAAAACTTCTTTTGGAACGCCGGTAAGAGCCCAGCTGATATTGGCATGCTTCAGAATTTTTTGCAGCTTTTGAACTTCTTCTATGCTCAATTCAAGTCCCTGCTGTTTGGCGAAATCCTGCAGTTGCCTGTCATTCATTCCTTTTAAGTTATCAAGCCATTGTAGCATTTGAATTGTCTTCATCCTTTCAAGTTTATCCCGCATTAACAGGTAATAATTTATCTGCCTTGAAAGCGTAGCGGCAGAGCCAAGACTCCCGCCTCTAAACCTAATCAGATCGAAAAGGATAGGCGGGAGGTCAACTACCCGTAAAAGCCCGATTGGTTAAACTAACTTTCAGTGGGGGATGAAAAAAATCCCCACTGATTGAAGTTCAACCTTAATCCCTTTACATAAACAAAAAACTGCATTATACTAACTTGATGTAAATCGTAATGATTTTGAATTAGAAAGAAGCGAACGAAATGAAAAAACCATTGATAGAATTGAAGGATGTTTCCTTTCAATATGAATACACACAAGCATTGAAAAATATTTCACTACGTGTCAATGAAGGCGATTTTTTAGCATTAATTGGGCAAAACGGCTCTGGTAAATCGACACTTTTGAAATTAATTTTAGGACTGTTAAAGCCTATGTCAGGGGAAATTAAATTATTTGGCGAACAAGCAAGCCATTTTAAACACCGCGAATGGATTGGCTATGTTTCTCAAAAATCCAATGCCTTTAACTCGGGGTTTCCTGCAACGGTCGAAGAAGTCGTGAAAAGTGGTTTATCGCAAAAGGTAGGGCTGTTTAAACGCTATCCAAAAGATGCGGATATTTTAGTGAAAAGTGCTTTAAAAGATGTCGGCATGGAGAAATTTCTAAAACGGAATATTGGACAGCTTTCCGGCGGGCAGCAGCAGCGTGTGTTCATTGCACGTGCTTTAGTATCCGATCCGAAGCTTCTTATTTTGGATGAACCGACAGTCGGAATTGACCGAGAAAATGTGCAGGCATTCTATGATATGCTCGCACATTTAAATAAGCATCACAATATGACAATGATTTTAGTTACACATGATGTGGACACGGTTTCGGATCGTGTCAGTCATGTAGCGTGCTTAAATCAGTCGATTCATTTCCACGGGTACAAAAATGATTTTGATACGATTTCGGAAGAACAGATTGCTAGCTGGAACGGCCACTCTGTTCGAAAGATTCACTAAGAGGAGCAGGCCGTTATGATAGAAGCTATATTAAACTATGAATTTTTGCAAAATGCCTTTTTCTCAGGGCTTGTTATTGGAGTAATTGCACCATTGCTTGGTGTATTTATCGTAGTAAGACGTTTATCGCTAATTGCGGATGCACTGTCGCATGTAACACTGGCGGGGATTGCCGGGAGCCTGTACTTGAGCCAATCGTTTGCAGCGCTGGCTTTGCTGAACCCGATTTATTTAGGGATTATCGCATCTGTAAGTGGTTCGATCTTAATTGAACGATTACGCCGACTATATAAACATTATGAAGAACTTGCGATACCAATTATTATGTCGGGCGGAATCGGTGTAAGTGCCATTTTAATATCACTTGCAAGCGGATTTAATACCGATTTAATGAGCTATTTATTTGGCTCTGTATCGGCTGTATCACGTCAGGATCTATATGTTGTGCTGGCAATTGCAGTCGTAGTTGTATTATTTTTAGTTTTATTTTTTAAAGAGCTTTTCGTATTGTCATTCGATGAGGAATATGCGAAAGCGAGCGGTTTACCTGCGAAATGGATTCATTTATTGTTCATGATCGTTGTCGCACTCGTTATCGCAGCAAGTATGCGTATTGTCGGGATTTTGCTTGTTTCAAGCTTAATGACATTGCCGGTAGCTGCAGCGATGCGTTTAGCTCGCGGTTTTAAAGAGGCGATTATTTTAGCGATTGTATTTGGAGAGCTGGCAGTAGTAATCGGACTCATTTCTGCATTTTACCTGAACTTGGCACCGGGTGGAACAATTGTTGTCACATCTATTTTGATCTTGCTATTAGTAATTTTAATCAAAAAGCTTGTTTTGAAATTCACAATTAAATCGGAAGGGGAAGAGATACTGTGAATGCAGCGCGCGCGTGGGAAATATTAAAGGATAATGGCTATAAAAAGACGGATAAACGAGAGTTGATTTTGGGTATGTTTGCGGCTACAGACAAATATTTGACTGCCCGTGATTTGTTATCAGTATTGAAAAAAGATTTCCCTGGGATGAGTTTCGATACAATTTACCGTAACCTCGCTACTTTCGTGGAGCTTGATATTCTAGAAGAAACAGAATTAAACGGTGAGCGTAACTTCCGTATGCATTGTGAGTCGGATCATCATCACCACCATTTTATTTGCCGTGATTGCGGGAATGTAAAGGAACTGTCTGTTTGCCCGATGGAAATGCTCGGTGAAAAGCTGCCGGGTTATGCTGTAGAAGCACACAAATTTGAGATTTATGGCAAATGTCCGGATTGTTTGTAAATTTCCATTGCATATTTCTGTTAATATGCTAAAGTGATTAAGACAAATTGAATAAATTTGCAGGAAAAAGATGCATTATGCATAAATGGGAATTCGGTGTAAATCCGAAGCTATTTCCGTAACTGTAAGCGTTGATGAAAATAAGTGTGAGACCACTGCTAATATAGCGGGAAGGTACTTATGAGTAAAGTGAAACGCAGAGCCAGGAGACCAATCTTTTTCTTATCGTAACATCCCTCTTCGGAATTAAAGAGAATGTACGGCAGTCACTGATCGAATGAGCATCCTCTTGCAGCACTCTTTTTTGATTTTTGAAGCCATCCATTTTCTTGGGTGGCTTTTTTTCGTACACTCGTAATTTCGTGAGGCACTACTAGAAGTGAGGAGAATTTTATGAAAAAGGATATCCGTTTTTCCTGTTATCCGTTTATGCGGGAAAAATCAAGCTGCGTCGACTATGAAATCCGCACCGATTCTTTAACAACGCGAATCGGTACAGTCTTTCCGACGTTAGTTGATGATGCTTCCGGTCACCCCGTTTTGGAAGATTTGAGGAGAATCCAACCGTTAGCTTATCATGCCAATGGTTCGGTACGCGGTAAATTAGCCATTACATTTGAGGATTTGCAATGGCTAAGCGATCGATACGATTTTTATGTAAGTGAAGTTGGAGAAGCGATTCAGCAGTTTGTACTGCCACAAGGAATCGAAAGTGCAGCAAGACTGCATATTTGCCGCAGTGAGGCGAAAAAGTCTTACAGGGCATTACATAAAGTGAGCGAGGAAAGAGAAGTGGATGAAATTTTGTTTGATTTTCTCGGGCTGCTTGCCAATGTGTTTTTTGTCATGGCGGTCTATATGAATCAGCAGCATCAACAAGAGGAAATTCCATTTATCTCAAAATCTTATCCGACGAAAAAGAAAAAAGGGGTTACAACAAATGAAATTTAAGAACAAATGGATCGTTGCTTTAGCGGCAACATTCTTATTAGCAGCATGCGGATCAAATGATGAAAAGTCAGAAAATGATGTGAAAAAAGAAGAGCAGGCCGGTTCGAAAAGTGAAGGTGCACCGTATACAGTTGTTGATGATCGTGGTGTTGAAGTAACATTCGATGAAGTACCGGAAACGATTATTTCCCTGCAGCCTAGCAATACAGAAATTTTGTTTGAGCTGGGTGTCGGTGAACAAATTATCGGGGCAACAGAATATGATACATATCCGGAAGCCGCACAAAAAATTGAACGTGTGTCGACTTCTACTGTCATCAATGCAGAGCGAATTCTGGAATTGGATCCGGATGTCGTTGTTGCCTATACAATTGGGGAGGAAGCACAAATTGCCCAATTGGAAGATGCAGGTTTGAAAGTGTTTGTAATTGCTTCGGCTGCGACATTTGATGATGTTTATACGGATATTATCCAACTGTCCGAAGTAATGGATGTAAAAGAAAAAGGCGAAGAAATTGTAGCCGACATTAAAGCACAAATCGAAACAGTACAAGAAAAAACAGCGACAATTGATACGAAGAAAAAAGCATATTATGAAGTTTCGCCAGCTCCGGATCTTTGGACTACCGGCAGCAGTACGTTCCAGCAGGAAATAATGGATCACGCCAATGTTGAAAATATTTTTGCTGATCAGACGAGCTGGATTAGTGTGACGGAAGAAGATGTCATTACTCGTAATCCTGAAATTATTATTACACCGGCAACCTATATGGAAAATGCAGTTGATGAGATTCTAGGACGCACAGGTTGGGATAAAATACAGGCAGTTTCAGAAAAGGCAGTCTATCTAGTCGATGGAGATATTATGTCCCGTCCTGGACCGCGTATTGGTGAAGCCGTTGAAATTATGGCACAATCAGTATACCCGGAGCTATTTAAATAAGTATAGAATAAAAGGACATGCCTAAGTTTAGGCATGTCTTTTTCAATTAACTTCATTCAGCGGATATCGCTGAATGAAATTAATTGGCTTCCGGCGGATGTCACGACTTCGGCGATGAATTCTTTGCGCTTCAGCGCAAAGCCGTATACGGACGCAATTACGCCGAGGCGTAATTGATAAAAATAAGGGGGGATACGATTGATTTTTATAACCGGTGGTGTGCGCAGCGGCAAAAGTGCTTTTGCAGAAAAATTTGCTAGGCAGTTAGGTGAAGAAAAGACGCTCTACTATGTCGCGACAGGTGTATCCTTTGATGAGGAAATGGAAAAACGAATTATCCGCCATCAGCAAGACCGCGAAAATCAGAACGCCCATTGGAGCACAGTGGAAATGCAAGTACAGATTCCTTTTACGATCGAGCAGCTTTCAAATAATGATGTTGTGCTTTTTGAATGTGTGACAACATGGCTTTCGAATGTACTGTATACATATGAACAAAAAAATGAAAATAGCGAGTACATCGATAATTGTATCGAATCACTGCAAAAGCAATTGCTAACATGGCGGAAGCAAGGTGCTACAATAATAGTTGTATCAAATGAAGTGCTGGATGAACTGCCATCACAGTATGATGAGGTAAATTTGTATCGCAAATTGTTAGGTGAGCTTCATCAATGGATTGTCCAAAATAGTGATGAAGCATATGAAGTACAATTTCAGCTTGTACAGCGTTGGAAGTAAGGAGGAACCAAGTTGAAAAATAGTTTGAGCGGTTTTTTGTTAGCTTGGCAATTTTTTTCGGCAGTGCCGATAAAAAAACAGCTGGATATGAATGCCAAGTCTGTTACATGGATGTATGGATTTTTACCGATTGTCGGTTTACTTATCGGGTCCATCATTAGTAGTGGTGTATTTATACTATCTCGCTATAGTGAGGTTTCAGAGTTGCTGTTGGCGATTTTGATTGTGATCGGATTAATCGTTCTGACAGGTGGACTGCATTTAGACGGCTGGATCGATATGAGCGATGCGTTCTTTTCCTATGGAGAAAAGGAGAAACGGCTGGAGATATTAGATGATCCGCGAACAGGCGCATTTGGGGTAATTAGTGTTTTTGGTTTACTTGTATTAAAAATCGGCGTTATTTATGAAATGTTGACGTATGGGCAATTGGCGATTGTGCCCTATTTAATCTTTATTCCTTTTATAGCGCGAATGGGGATGCTGCTCTATTTTGTAACGATGCAGCCGGCAAAAGAAAAGGGACTCGCTGCTTATTTTAAAGGGATTGTCATTCGAAATAAGCTTGTTTTTTTAATCGTTTTTCAAAGTATTCTAGCATTTGTAAGCTGGTTTTACATTGGCGCATTCAGCTTATTTATTTTAGTTGTCGTGATGATGGTCGTCGTTGTTTTTTACCGGAATTGGTCAAGGAAACATTTCGGCGGTGTAACAGGCGATTTGCTCGGTGCGCTCGGTGAAGGATTGGAGGTTGTCCTATGGCTCTCGATATTACTGTGCATTTAATCAGGCACGAAAAAACGAAAGCAAATACAGAACGGAAATATATTGGCTGGACAGATGAGCCGATCCTGAAAAAAGTGGAAGCCAAGATCGATCTACAGCCAGGTATCGTTTATGGGAGCGATTTAAGGAGATGCCGTGAAACTTCACAATGTTATTTTCCGAATGCCGAATTTATCGCTTCCCGAAATTTGCGTGAGCTGCATTTTGGGGACTTTGAAATGTGTACATATGAACAATTGCAGCATAAAGGAATATACCGGGCTTGGATTGATGACCCGACTAATCATCCGATCCCAAACGGGGAAACCTTTTTCCAGTTCAAGCAGCGTGTATTGAAAGGCTTTCGTGAAATTGTAAATGAAAAGAAAGAATATACGCTGATCGTACACGGAGGAGTGATTCGGTTATTACTTGCCGTTTACGGAGTGAAAGCGCAATCCTTTCAGCAAACAGTGGCCAATCATCGAACGATTTACACACTTGGCTGGAATACAATAGAGGAACTCATAGGAGGTGCGAGATGTACGTTATACTCGGAGGCGCACATAACGGTAAACGAAAATATGCAGAAAAAGTGATCGCGCAGTTACCGGCAAAAGAACTGATTATTTATGAAGGATACTTACCACAACCGGAAGAAATAAAAGAAAACGAGCGTTACATAATAAGCAATTTTGAACAGATGATTTTACCGTATCTTCATGAATCCGAAGAAAAGGTGGCACAGCAAATTTTCGGACAGCTTATGCAAATTGCTGAACAGGCTGAACTGATCTGTATTTGTACAGATACGAGCCGCGGTGTTGTCCCGCTTGAAAAAGAAGCACGGCAATTAAGAGATACTTGCGGCCGGTTATACCAGAAGCTTTGCAATGAAGCACAGACGGTCATTCGTGTATGGTACGGCATACCACAAATTTTAAAAGGAGATTCTCATGAACAAAACTAAATTACGTTTAATTATTTTAACAGCATTAATTGCGGCTATTTGTGTGATTGGTAGTTTTATTAAAGTGCCGGTAGGGGTCGTGGCAACAGCTGCACTCGATTCTGCTCCTGCTTTAATTAGTGCAATCTTTCTACCGCCAGTCTTTGCAGGCGCGGCAGGAGCACTCGGGCATGTCGCGACAGGATTCACATCCGGTTTCCCGCTAGGCATTTTACATCTTTTAATTGCGGCGGAAATGTTTGTCATTGTTGCGATCTTTGCAGTTATGCATCAAAAAGGCCTTCAAATTTTAAAATGGATATTTGTCATTATCGCAAATGGTATTATTGCACCGATTCCATTTTATTTTCTTATTTCTCCGGCATTTTACATCGGCTCGATTGCCTCATTAACAATTGCGACAGCTGTAAACTGCCTGATCGCAATACTTGTCATGCCTGTATTGAAAACAGTCGTACAGCGAGTAGGGGTTAATGTATGAGAAACTCGATAGAAGTGAACGGGTTAGTCGTTTCGATTGATAATTCGGGTTGTATCGGCACAAAAGAGCACGATATTGTACATGTACCAAATGAAGTGACCGCCTATTTTACAGCACGTACTGCTATTTTAGAGCAGCTTTGCGGGGGTGCCATCCCGGTTCAATTATTAATGGCCAATTTCTCGGGCGATGATGTATGGTCAGAGTACGAGCAAGGGTTTAAAAGAGCATTTTCGGAAATGGGGCTGGAAATGCCTCCTTTAATGGGTTCGAGTGAAACGAATTTTCAGTCGCTTCAGTCGGCGGTCTCTCTTACGATGCTTGGAAAAAAACAATTCGAACGGAATACTGATCGTTGTGAGTTTTATGTTATCGGCGAACCGCTTGTCGGAAACGATGTGATAGAAAATCCACATAAAATTGCACAGTTAAATGAGGTGTATGAAGGACTGATCAATGGCTTCATCCAAGCAATATGGCCAACAGGTTCTAAGGGGGTTGGGGCAGAAATTACACGTTTTACCGGAGAGTGTTATACAGCCGATGTCAAATTAACCGATTCTGCAGGTCCGTCATGTGCGGTTTTGGCTGCTGTGAAAAAGGAACATGAAGAAACGTTCTTACATAGCATGACAGCACCTGTTAATAAACTTATAAAAGTAAAAGAGTGATTGGGTAAAAATTTGCTCGAAAACTAATGAAACTGCTAGAATAAAATATTTTTTGACGGAAATTAAAAAATACTAAATTTTCTAAAAATAACATGGTATGATATAGTGTATCAACTTAAAATTAGTTAAGGAGCATGAGATTATGACAACATACCAAATTACAACTGAGTTATCAACAAATAGAAAACAAAAAACACCTGCAGAACAGCTTGGTTTTGGTAAGATTTTTACTGACCATATGTTTGTTATGGATTATGAAGATGGAAAAGGATGGCATAATGCGACGATTACACCATATGCTCCGATTACATTAAGTCCTGCTGCGATGGTATTCCACTATGGACAAGCGGTATTTGAAGGTTTAAAAGCATATATGACAGAAGATGGTGAAGTCCAGCTATTCCGCCCGGACCGTAACTTCCAGCGATTAAATTCTTCCAATGCACGCCTTTGCATTCCGCCGATTGATGAGGATTTTGCATTAGAAGCATTAAAAGAATTACTTCGAGTAGATCGCGAGTGGGTTCCGACAGCTCCAGGTACATCACTTTATATTCGACCATTTATTATTGCGACAGAGAGCTATTTAGGTGTAAATCCTGCGAAAAGCTATAAATTTATGATTATTATGTCACCGGTTGGCTCTTATTATAAAGAAGGCATTAACCCGGTTAAAATTTTAGTAGAACAGCAATATGTTCGTGCCGTAGTTGGCGGTACAGGTGAAGCGAAAACAGCCGGCAACTATGCGTCGAGCTTAAAAGGATCGGAAATTGCTGCGCAACAAGGCTATTCTCAAACATTATGGCTGGACGGGAAAGAAAATAAATACGTGGAAGAAGTCGGAAGTATGAACATCTTCTTTAAAATTTCAGGAAAAGTAATTACGCCTGCATTAAACGGCAGTATTTTACCAGGGATTACACGCGATTCGATGATTGAAGTATTAAAATCAAAAAATATCCCGATTGAAGAGCGAGCAATTGCCTTTGAAGAAGTTGTAGAAGCTGCTAAAAACGGCACACTGGAAGAGGCGTTCGGTACAGGAACTGCCGCTGTAATTTCGCCGGTAGGGGAGCTGAAATGGCTGGATGATGTCATTTCTGTCAACAATGGCCAAATCGGTGAAGTAACACAAATGCTTTACGATACATTAACAGGCATCCAATACGGTAAAGTTGCAGATACATTTGGCTGGACGGTTAAAATTTAATAAAAAGAAAATACAGCATTTTCCGTTATGGAAGAATGCTGTATTTTTTATTGAACAACTTATTTTTCAAGTATTTCTTCTACTCGTGAGAAGTCTTCGCGAGGAATTATTGCCGATTTTTCAAACGCATTTTTTCCGACATATGTTTCGATTAGTTCTTTTACATCAATACCGGAAGATGCTTTTAATGTTTCCTGCAAGCCAGCCATTAAATCCGTCGCATAGCCCGTCACTTTACCAGCGCCGCCGTTTGCACCGCCTCCTGTATCCACAACTGTAATCTTGTCGATATTCGAAAGTGGACTAGCAACTTGTTTTGCGTATTCCGGTAACATTTTAACAATCATATCAAGGACAGCTGCCTGACCGTACTGTTCAAACGCTTCCGCAATTTTCTCTTTCGCTTCCGCTTCCGCAAGACCGCGTAGACGGATAATTTCTGCTTCAGCCGTACCTTGTGCACGCTCTGCATCTGCTTTCGCAAGACCATCTAAACGAATGCGCTCTGCTTCAGCTTGTGCCTGTGCTTCAATACGGTATTTCTCCGCATCTGCCTGCGCAAGCTCTTTACGTTTTTGTGCTTCGGCATTTTGTTCGATCGCATAACGATCAGCATCTGCCTTTTTCTTCACTTCTGAATCGTATTGCTTTTCACGACGCAGAATTTCTTTTTCTTCTAATTCGATTTGCTTTTGACGCTCAATAATTCGTACTTGCATTTCCTGTTCCGTTACTTCCTGTTTAGCACGTGCAGATTCCAATTCGTACGCCTGATCGGCACGGGCTTTTGCAATGTCCTGCTCGCGGCGGTATTCTGCCACTTTTAACTGATTATTTTTCTCGGCTTCTGCAATCTCAGTAGCGCGCTCTAATTCGGCCTGTTGCGCTTCCTGAGCTGCTTGAGCACGTTTAATACGTGTTTCTTTATCTGCTTCCGCTGTTGCGATATCAGCATCACGCTTCACTTGAGCGATTCGCGGTTTACCAAGTGAATCCAGGTAACCATTTTTATCGCGCACATCTTTAATTGTAAATGATACAATGATCAAGCCCATTTTCGCTAAATCCTGAGATGCGACACGTTGTACTTCCTGCGAGAATTTATCACGGTTTTTATAGATTTCTTCTACCGTCATCGAACCTAAAATCGAACGTAAGTGACCTTCCAGTACTTCGCGTGCTTCACTTTCGCGTTCCTGTTTATCTTTTCCTAAAAATTGCTCGGCCGCTGTTGCAATTTCCGAAATTGAGCCACCGATTTTAATGATTGCTGTCCCATCTGCCATTACAGGAACGCCTTGCTCTGTATAAACTTCCGGAGTCGTTACTTCTAATTTACTTGAAAGTAGACTTAATGGTTTTGCCTGCTGGAAAACCGGGAATACAAATGTACCACCACCGCGGATAATTTTAATACGATTTCCTGAATCGTCGGTATGTACATTTTTGCTGCCTAAATAACTACCTGTTACGATTAATGCTTCATCCGGACCAGCTGTGCGATATTTCATAATATAGACGGCTACAAGAGCGACAATTAGAAATACGACTACCCCAACTGCTATTAAAATTCCAGATATACCTGCTAAACCTGACATAAAAATTCCTCCCTGTTTCTAAAAATGAATTTCTTCTTTCTCATAAATCGCGACCATTGCTGTACCATCACGCATCTCAATAATTAAAACCTGTGTGTCATACGGTATCTCTACTTGATGATAACTTGCTGCACGCTTTGATATAATGCCGTTTGCCGTTTCAATCACCATTTCCCCAAAACCATCAAGAGGAACGGGAACAATCACTTTTCCTGTCTGACCTTCAAGCGATTCATCTGTATAGGCAAGGGACACTTCCGCTGAACGTAAAGGAACGAGCAGGAAAAAATAGAGAAGCGCTGTCAATAAACTTGCAATTAAAAGAGCAATGATGAATATGATGAAACTTGTTAATCCTGTAAACTGTTCCAGCAAGTAACCCGCAGCCGAAGTGAATGTAATAAACGATAGGATTACAGCCGGGTCAAAAAATGGCGTTCCATCGATGGACACATCTGCAATATCTGCAAAAAATAAGTAAAGAATAGTGCAACACCCAATAACGATTAAGATGAATAAATAAATGGTTTCAATGGAATAACCAAACAAGTTGCCACCTCCTTCATGCTATTTATATAAATTTACGGATGAATTGGGAAAAAGTTTCAATTTTTTCGAAAAATAAAAAATGTATGCCAATTTAAGTGATTGACATACATAATGCGCAGATAATTTACTTCATTTGGAACTCATTTTTAATCTGAATCGTTAGCGGACTGGTTTGTTCTATGTAATCCATCATTAAATCGGGAATGAATTTATCCGCTTCTCGAATAGGCTGTTTTTGAAACATCGGCAACTGGTGCGCCCCTGTAGCACGGTAACTATTGACGGCAACTTCAAAGATCTCATTATCCTGAATGGGATTTCCTTCAAAAGTCAGCTTTGTGACGCGTTGACCTGTTTGTTGGCGTAAATCAATTGTATAATCAATGCCGCCCCACAGATCGTAAATATACGGCTGAGGCTCCGGATAGTACACAGCCATACTAAAATCGATTTCCCCTTGATCATTTAGCGCAAAGACAGCAGCATTTTGTTCAATCGCCCGGCGGATTTCAGCGCCTGTCATTTGGATGACGAGCAGTCGGTTTGCCCGGGGGAGATTATGTAAAACATCTTCACGGGTTATTCTTTGAGGAAAGCCCCCTTGGGAATGGTAGGGCAGTTCAATAACAGAAATTTGGGCACCGGTGTAATGAAGCTGCATATTATGTAGCGTTTGTGTATATGCGGTCATTTTTGTGCGGGGAGTAAAAAAGTCTGCATAGGTAAGCGCTCTATCCGCTGTTCCGATCGGTTGCTTTTTCCAGGCATCAAATTGGGGAAAAGACTGTATTTTTAATGTGGAATCAACTTGGACGATAGATGGTTCAAAGGAAAATGTACCATGTTCAATAGTGACATCGATTTGCGCAAAGCAATGTGCATTTGCTCCCGGCTGTACGACTGTGACACCGTTTGCCACTGTGGCAATTTCCAAATGCTGATGTCCTGTAATGAATAGATCAATGCCTTCTATTTCTTGAAGCATACGATAGCCTTCATTTTCGCCTTGTTCCAGATCTATTAGGTGACCGCTATGAAGATCACGTTCAAAACCGCCGTGATAGCTTAAAATGACAAGCTGTGCCTGTTCAATTTCGCGGACGTGCTTAACGGTTTTTATCGCACATTCAAATGCGTTTTCAAAATGCAGATGCTTTGTCGATTCACATTCATCCCAGTTTTTTGTGAAATGAGTTGTGATCCCTATGACAGCAATACGTAGTCCGTTTATTTCCTTAATAACATACGGTTGAGCAAACCCCGGGATATTTGCGGCAATCCAAGGAAAACTGCATGCATCACGGATCGATTGTATTTTTTCGGAAGAATAGTTGAATTCATGATTCCCGAAAACTGCGACATCATAGCCGAGTTTGTTCGCAAGTTCGATTTGCGGGTGCTGTTTTTCGACAATATAATCATAATAATAGCTTAAATGACTGCCCTGCAAAAAATCGCCATTATCGATTAACAGCGCGGGCTGTCTAGCAGCAATCATTTGCGCAAGCTGTGAAAAACGTTCTGTATGTCCATGAATATCGCTCGTCGCAATAATAGTAAATTTCATTGAGATAACTTCCTTAATATTTGATTTCCCTTATTATAGCGTGAATTATTGCGCAACAGTTCTGAAAGTGCTTAAATAAATATATAAGTAGTTAACGCTAAATTATAGGAGTTGGTAATCATGATTACAGTAACAAACCGTATCCAAGTAAAAAAAGGTTTTGCCGAAAAAATGGCCCCACAATTTGTACAACCAGGTCCATTACAGGAATTTGAAGGTTTCCAAAAAGTAGAAGTATTAGTTTCAACGCAATTTGAAGAATATGATGAAATGAGCGTTGTTATGTACTGGGATTCAAAAGAAAACTTTGCTGTATGGCGTGAAAGTGATGCATTCAAACAATCTCATAAACGTCCATCTGAAGGTGAAGGCGGCGGCCACCACCAAGGTGAGTCACCAATGCTAGGTTCACAAATCGTGATTGCCGAAGTAGCAGGCACAATCTCAAAATAGTTCAAAGGGGTGTCCTAATGTTTTCGTTAGGACACCTTTATTACTATACATACTTTTGAATGAAATACATATTATCGATGCATTCACAAATAGTGAATGAAAAACAGAAGGGTGTTTTAAATGTCGAACATGGAGCAGTATTTTTATGACGGGCAGTTTTTGAAATGCTATGAAGAAGCGAAACGCCAATCACACAGCGGCGAAAATGAACAGGCAACTCAATTTTTAAAAGTCTTCGAAAAATACGAGTATGAAAAATTTCCGAAACCGACCGTACAGATTTCGCAAAGTGTCGAACGTGCGAATGAAAGCTATCCTGAAAATGATGAGCTTGAGCAATTGCGGGCAATCAAGGATGAACAGCAGTTTTCAGCAAAAGTCAAACAGCTTGAAGATGATGCACGAACAGCCGATGCGGAACGGAAAGCGCAGTCGTTTTATGTACAGGGGCATCTTTTTTTAATGGCGCACCATTATGATGAAAGTGTGCACTGCTTTATGGAAGCGGTGAAGCATCATCCGAACAAGGCGTTGTATTACGGGATAGCTGGACAGACGATGAACCGTTTTAACTGGTCGCCGTTTGATGTGATGGTCTATATTGAGCGGGCAATCGAACTGGACCCGGAAAATGCAAGATGGTACTGGAATAAGGCGCTCGTGTTAACACAGCTTTATAAAGATTTGAATGCCGAACCGTTTTTGGAAAATGCTTTGATGGCCATTGAAAAGGCAATTGAGACATGCCGCGAAGATCAAACATCGCTGCGTTCAGGCATCGACACAACATTGGAAAATTTGAAAGAATATCTTTTCAATTAAACAAGGACCGGCAGATGGAGGAAAAAGCATGAAGTTTTTATCTTGGAAAGGTATTTCGATCTACTTAACAATCATTCTATTTTTACTCATTTTTATTCAGATTCTGGACTGGAATAAAGGGAATGATAAAGAGGCCCAATATGCAGTAGAACTGGAAAAAGCGTATATAGATCTGGTCGATTTTCAGACGTATATTTTGAACGATGAAGTGCAGATCGATGACAACAAGCATGTGTTGACGATGTATGAAAAAAACTTTCAATATCAGCTAAGCATGTTCATTGATATTTTCGGTAATAAAAAAGTGGATGATTTAAACCTATTTGACTCCTATAAACAAATCGATGAGGCATTATCATCATTTTATGAAGCGGAAAATGCGGAACAGCAGGGACAGGCACATGAACAGTTGATCGATGCGAAACATTCACTGTTTACTATATTGAATGATTTGAAATAATATGGTCTGGGGCTCACGAACGCTTTGCAAGGAAGCGGGGCGTGGGCTTTTTTAAAGCTGAAGTATTCATTAACACTACGGACGCTAATAAAACGCCGAAAGTTCTAATATCCGTGTTGGAAGTTCTAATAAAACCGAAAAAGTTCCAATATATGGGCAATCTTCAAATATATGATGCGGTTTTTCTAATAAGTGTATCCGATTTTTTAATATCGCTGTCAGAAGTTCTAATATGTCTCTTCGATTATCTAATAAACCGGAAAAAGTTCTAATATAACAATGGCGGTGCATTCCATAGCTCCCCTGAAAGCCTATAAAGACCGGTTCTTCGGTCAAAAACGCCCAATTTTCTAATATCGCTGTCAGAAGTTCTAATATACCACTCCGATCATCTAATAAACCGGCAAAAGTTCTAATATAACAATGCCGGTGCATTCCATAGCTCCCCTAAAAGCCTATAAATACCGGTTCTTCGGCCAAAAACAACTGATTTTCTAATAAAGCCATCAGAAGTTCTAATAAGTTACACCGATCATCTAATAAACCGAAAAAAGTTCTAATAAATCAACGAAAGGCGTACGCCATAACCCCTTAAAGCCCCGGCCCACCCCCAAAAAAACCGCCCCAAAAGTTATCAACTAACCTTCAGGGCAGCTTCAGCCATTCGCTACTATTTCTTCTTTTTATCCTTCACAAACGCAAACACGATTAATCCTAACTGAATCACAACGATTGCGATAAAAATGTAAAAGTTTTTCGAAGAACTTGCTAAATTTAGTTCATCTGCCAAAATTCCTGCAATCGACTGCAATTGTGCACTTAATAAAATAATGAGTGCACCAATAAATAACATGATCTTAGGATTGACACTAAAGCCCAGCAGCACGATAATGAACAACGCTGAGAAAATCAGCAATAGGGTGAACAGGGGATCCAGTAATGTGAGTGTCCCGTCTTTTGCAAAGTTTTCGTACGTAAATGTCATGAATAATTCTCCTTACTTTACTAAGCCATTTTGAAAGGCATAGACGACAGCCTGTGTGCGGTCCTGCACTTCAAGTTTACTTAAAATGTTGCTAACATGGGTTTTGACCGTTTTTAATGCGATAAACAGTTCTTCCGCGATTTCCTGATTGGCAAGGCCGCGAGCCATACATAATAGGACTTCCATTTCCCGGTCTGTTAAATGGTTATGCAGGGCAGGGGCGGTACCGCGCATACGTGCCATTACCCGAGTCGTTGCTTCCGGCTCAAGAACCGTTTCTCCGTCCATCGTTTTCCGGATTGCGTCGGCAATCTGTTTGGCGTTGCTCGTTTTCAGTATATAGCTGACAGCGCCTGCTTCAAGGGCAGGGTATAATTTATCGTCATCGATAAAGCTCGTGACAATCATTACTTTTGCTTGCGGCCATTGTGTCAGAATTTCTGCAGTCGCTTCAGCACCCGTTTTAATCGGCATCACATTATCCATCAGCACAATATCCGGCTTCAATGCCAACACTTTTTCAATCGCTTCCTCGCCGTTTGTCGCTTCACCGATGACTTCGATATCCGGTTGTGCCGATAAATAAGCAGCAACACCGATTCGAACCATTTCGTGATCATCTACTATGACAACTTTAATCATTCATTTGTTCCTCCTTTTTGAGCGGAACTTTCACTTCGACAATTGTTCCTTCATCCGGTACAGAGACAATCTTATACGTACAGCCAATTTCGACAGCGCGTTCGGCAATATTGCGCAGCCCGTAAGAAGTCGTTTTATCTCCCTCCAAATTAAAGCCAAGGCCATTATCCTGAATGCGCAAAATCGCAAGCTGATCACGTGCGATTAATAACAGCTCGACTTCTGTTGCTTTTGCATGCCGTAAAGTATTTGATAAAGCTTCTTGGGCAATACGGAATAAATGATCTTCCTCCGCTTTCGATAATCCGATTTCTTCAATCTGGTAATCAATATTGAAATACACTTTTTCCTGTAATTCTACAATCAGATCTTCTAAACCTTCTGCCAAGCTTTTATTATGCAAAGCGACAGGTCGCAAGTGAAGGAGAAGGGCGCGCATTTCGAGCTGTGCCTGCTGGACGATTTTTTCCACCTGTTTGAGCTGCTTTTGTGCAAGATCATCTTGACGCTGTTCTGTAAGCGCGGAGAGAAGCATGGATGCCGCAAACAGCTGTTGGGAAACAGAATCATGCAGTTCCCGCGCAAGACGCTGACGTTCTGCAAGGAGCCGCTCCTGGACGATGGCGTCATTTGTTTCCACTTTTTCATTGGAAAGTCGCTGTAAAGATGTCCGCTGTGTTTCAATTAATTCGTTCGTTTCGCGCAAGGCCTTTTTTAACGAACCATTTGCTTTCTTGAATTTTTGTGCAAAATCAGGCTCTGCTACTTTTTTCACGATGCGGGTCATCTGATTTTCTTTTATTTTTAATGAAATCGATATCCATAAAGAAATAAAGAAGCTGGTCGTTGTTGCGGTAATGGCGATCACAGCGACAATCGGTATTGAATACTCACCGCTTTCCCATAAAAAACGCCAAGTCTCTTCCTGCGGCTGACCGAGCAGGAAAACAAAAATATTCAGAGCAAATGTTGCAAACACCATCATCAATATAAAAAATCGTATTATAAATGCAATCATCCGCGCTGCACCTCCACATCACCAATCCACGATGTCACATAAAGGACAAGGACACGTTTTGCATCCATTTCTCCATCCTCAAAATGGAGCTGTTCATTAATACACTGCTTTGGCGCATAGTGCAGGCATGCTGCTTCACCATATAAAGTGGAATAATGAAGCTGAATCGTCACTTCATAAGGTACGATAATCCGTACTTTTCCAAGAGATTGATGGATCACTATAATTGATTTTCCGTTTGGTAAAATGGTTTCGGTCGTATCGATTGTAATATCGCCGATAAAGCGTTGAATATGAATATCCTTCCAATGATAGCTTTCTGTCGGAGCACCCGTTGTTCCGATCAATATATTTTGGTTGGATGTATTGGCAAGCTGACTTTTGATTTCCATCACTTGCTCTTTTTTCGTTAAGTATTGGTATAAAATAAAGATAAGCACACCAATGATTAAAAGGCGCAATGTCCAAATATTAATTATGGCAAAGAATAATAGAACGAGTCCCGTCCATAATAAGTAACGTTTCTTCTTTTTAAAGCTGAAAAAGAGAAACAGTGCACCTAAAATCAGTATAAACACGGTGCCATTATTGAATAGAGTTAATTCGATTAATACGACAAGTGCCATACTCATCGCGATAATTGCAAGCTGATCAGACGTGATTTTCGGCATAGTGCCTCCCCCTATAACGTACAAAATGGAGAAAGCACGATGCCTTCTCCTTTAACGCATTATATCATTATTTTTGCTGTTCTATGAGCTTTTGTTCTTTTTCAAGCTGTGCCAATCGAGCTTCAAAAGTAGTTATTTCATATTTACGCTCAATATTTTGTGATAATTCATCAATATAAGTTGATAGTTCATCGAAATTACCGGCATTGTCAGATGTAAGAACTTTATCCATCTGGTGGTTGGCACGCACAACATTTTCCTTGCCCATCAGCTCAAGTTGGCGCACTTTCATGTCTTTAATTTTATGTTTCATCGTTTCGAATTTGCGTTCCAGTGCAAAGTATTCAGTATTGGCCGCATCAATGCTTGCAAGAAGGGCATGCTTTCTGGCAGTGTAAGCTGTGACTTCTTCCTGTGCAAACGCAATCAGTTCAGCCTCTTCTGTCGAAAGTGCCAATTGAAGCTGTTTTTCACGCTTCTCAAGCATTTCGATTGTTTGGGAAAGCTGCAGTTCCAGTTCTTTTTTAAGCTGTGCCTGACGTGCAAGTAATTTACCTGTTTCTTCCGTTTGTTTTTCTGCTTCACGAATATAGTGGTTAAGCATTTTAATCGGGTTTTTGTCCACCTTTTTGTCAAACATATCATGTAAATCTGCCTGTATTGAATACTTAAATTTTGTAAATAAATTTTTCATTGTCCATCGCTCCTATTTATTTAAATTTGCCCATTCACGTTCAAAGTTTGTAAATGGATCTTCTTCCTCTTTTTTGCCTGGTAAAAATTCAATCTTTTCGTTTTTACGTGCTTTATAAAGATAAAACAATACGCCGATCGCAGCTAAACCGATAAAGCCTGGAATGTTTGATAATGCACTTACTAAACCGGCTAAAGCGACAACGAGGCTCATTACTTTTCCGAAAGTTGATTTACTTTCTGTGTAATAGTGCAGACCCGCTGCTAAAAGTGCTCCTGAGATTAATAAGCCGGCTACCGGTGCGAGCAGGCAAAGTGCGATGATCGCTGTGATAAAAGCCGCTGAATATAAGAAAAACTTTTTCATTATGTGTTCCTCCTTGTAGTTGATATGTTCATGTTACCGTGGATTTAAAAATCCGATAACGACCTGTTACTGTATTTTCATCTAGGTCTCGAGGCTGAGATGGACTCAGACGGCTATTTGCATGACTGAACTTCTGTCAGGAGAAGTTAAAATATATAGAAACGTAATAACTTTTATTGTATAATGCTTGTTGGAGAGTTTTTCTCGGTACATAAGTAGTGGAGGAGGTTGGACAAAATGGCTTTATGGTTAGGTATTACACTTATCGTCGTAGCTTTAATCGGGGGCGTGGCAATTGGGTTCTACGCGGCTCGTCAATATATGATGAAGTATTTAAAAGAAAACCCGCCAATTAATGAACAAATGATTCGCGTGATGATGGCACAAATGGGACGTAAACCGTCTGAAAAACAAGTGCGTCAAATGATGGCACAAATGAACAAGTTCCAAGATAAATAATAAAAAGTTGGACTACCTTTCGCATTCTATTGAGTGATGAAGGTAGTTTTTATTTCCTCTAAAACAAAATTCAGAATATTTTGTTGAAAAGAAAAATAATCTAGTCTATCCTTATATAGATTGTAAGTATTGGAGGGACAAATAAATGGCAACAGAAAAAACGAATGTAGAGAGCTTTGATTTAGACCATACGATAGTGGCTACACCGTATGTACGGTTAGCAGGCACAAAAGAAGGGGCAAAGGGCGATGTCGTGACAAAATATGATATCCGCTTCAAGCAGCCGAATAAAGAACATATGGAAATGCCGGCACTTCATTCACTGGAGCATTTAATGGCAGACCGTATCCGCAATCATAGTGACGCAGTTGTTGATATCTCGCCAATGGGCTGTCAAACAGGCTTTTATGTCTCCTTTATGAACTATGATGACTACGAAGGTGTGTTGTCAATTTTGGAAAAGACTGTACAGGATGTGTTGGCGGCGACAGCTGTACCTGCCTGCAATGAAGTCCAATGCGGTTGGGCGGCAAGCCATAGTTTAGAAGGTGCACAGCAGCTGGCCAAAGAATTTTTAGCAAAACGCGATGAATGGCATATCGTTTTTAATAATGAATAGGTAATGTGAAGTGCCCTCAGATAAATGGGGGCTTTTTGTTCGGGCGGGGGATGAATAAGGGGAATTAGTTTCCGTCCCACTAAAAAAGCACTTCCTGTTCAATGGCATGAACAGAAAGTGCTTATTACCTTTATAGTAAAGAATCCGTTATATTGCGGTATGCCGGTACACAGTCGTGCAAGAACTTGGCAACCGTTTGCTCATAATCACCCGGGTTATCATTGAATGATTTCGCATGCTCTCCTTTTTCAAACAGTTTCAGCATTTTAGGTTCAGGTTTTTGTTCGTACAGTTCTTCGGTCATAGAGGAAGGAATGAAATCATCCGGTGTACTGTGAATAAAGAGGACAGGTTTTTGAATGTGTTTCACTGCATCAATCGGCATCACTTCTTTAACAGAATAGCCATCGCGAATCCGCATGAAAAAGTCGGCAAAAGGGAGTGTATATTTCGAATCAATTGGTACAACACTTTCAAAAATCCGCTTTAATAGTTCTGGGAAGTTTGAAAAAGCACAGTCGGAAACATAGAAATCTGCATTATCGGCCAGCGTGCCTGCATAGAGCAGGGTTGTAGCCGCACCCATTGATTCCCCGTGAATACCTAGCAGGGCGTCTTCACCGGTAATAGTTCGCATTGTCTCAACTGCTGCCTGTAAATCGTATTTTTCATAATGGCCGTAACTTGTTGTTTTCCCTTGTGATTCTCCGTGACGGCGATGATCGTACACAAATGCATTAAAACCAAGACGTTCAAACATACGGGCATAGCGCATCGAGTTGATTTTATTTTCTGTGACACCATGACAGATAATCACTGTATTTTTCGTTTCCAGAGGTTTTAAATAGATGCCGCTTATTGTATAGCCATTTGGGGAATCGATCGTTAAAATTTCTTTTGGACAGCCTTCATACCATGCTTCGTCAAAGCGTTTTGCCGCAATTTCACGTTCACGGATGAAAGCATCGTCCTTTTTCTTTATATACATAATGTGATTTGTCATCACGACACCAGTGATCGTTGTAGCCGCTGCCAGCAGCGTTGTTACAATACTGCCAGATAAAAACAGTGTACGTTTTTTCATGAAAATCACTCCTTAATTAATTTAATATTCGATGAATTATTGTGATAAATCAACTAATATGTATCTATTTACTATTGGAATCTTTTGTGTGAAAAATACGAAATATTTGATAAAATCTTTGTAAGCAAGTAATTAATTTCAGCAGATGGCAAACCCGCTGAAATTAATTATGGCTCCAGGCGGATGTCAAAGATTCGGCAATGAGTTCTTTGCGCAAGCGCAAAGCCGAATCCTGACGCAATTACGCCAAGGCGTAATTGATTATATTTGCTCACAAAGGGACCATTCACAATAAAGGGGGATATATTCATGACAGAAGTTGTAATAGTAAGTGCAGTACGTACGCCAATTGGTGCTTTTCAGGGGGCATTAAAAGATATTTCAGCTCCGACTTTAGGGAGTATCGTAATAAAAGAAGCGTTAAACCGGGTTCAATTAGATCCGACGACAGTTGATGAGGTTATTATGGGGAATGTTCTCGCAGCAGGTTTAGGTCAAAACCCGGCAAGACAGGCAAGTATTCAGGCTGGTCTTCCATACACCGTTCCAGCGATGACAATTAATAAAGTATGTGGTTCAGGCTTAAAGGCCGTTCATTTAGCAGCACAAGCAATCATTGCCGGGGATGCAGATGTTGTTGTCGCTGGAGGCTGTGAAAATATGAGTCAAGCACCATATATTATGCGAAATGCAAGAGAAGGTTTCCGCATGGGCGATCAAAAAATTGTCGATACATTAATTCAGGATGGCTTATGGTGTGCATTTAATGATTATCATATGGGGATCACTGCTGAAAACCTGTGTGATCAATATAACATTTCGCGTCAGGAACAGGATGAATTTGCAGCACGATCACAGGCCCGTGCATCTGAGGCGATTTCTGCAAATAAATTTGCTGAAGAAATTGTTCCGGTAGAAATTCCTCAACGTAAAGGGGATCCGATTCTATTTACACAAGATGAATATGTGAAACATGGAACAACAGCAGAAAAATTAAGCGGATTACGACCTGCTTTCAAGAAAGAAGGTTCGGTTACTGCAGGGAACGCTTCAGGTATTAACGACGGAGCTGCAGCGGTTGTTGTTATGTCAAAGCAGCGGGCTTTTGAATTAGGCCTTACACCACTGGCTACAATCGTCGCAAATGCGAGCGCTGGAGTTGATCCTTCTGTGATGGGAATCGGACCGGTAACAGCGGTCAAAAAAGTCTTGGCGAAAGCGAATGTAACATTGGATGAAATGGATTTAATTGAAGCGAATGAAGCGTTTGCAGCACAGGCGATTGCAGTTGATCGCGAATTGGCGTTCAATCATGATAAACTAAATGTAAATGGCGGGGCAATTGCACTTGGTCACCCAATTGGAGCAAGCGGAACACGTATTTTAGTTACTTTGTTACATGAAATGCAAAAACAAGATGCAAAATTAGGTCTTGCAACTTTATGTATTGGTGGGGGACAGGGTGTTGCAACAATTGTACAACGCTAAAATTAATTGTAGGTGAAAATAATGGCAAAAAAGAAACAGCAAAGAACGACGAATGAATTCGAGCTTCCAAAGGATAAGGCGGCAACATTGGCCGATCAGCTAGGCGGCGATGTATTGGCCAAGCTAAAGGCAGCGAAGCAGGAAATGATGGCAGACGAAAAGGCGAAAGAGGAAGAACGTCTGGCAAAAGCGGCATTTGAACGAAAACAACGCGAAAAAAATATGAGCTTTGAAGAACTGTTAAATCAATACGGTGACAAAGGTTCAAAATTTTAGCGGGTATCCGAAACGGCCCGCTAGAAGCTTAATATATTTGTAAGATGTTGAGAAAGAACAAAGATTTTATTGGATAAGCAGAAAATCCTTATTAAGAAACGGATATTTTATAAAATTGATTGGAATGGAGGGCGACTCCTGCGGGAATAGCGTGACGCCTGAGACTACAGGCTCAGGTCACGCCCGCGGAAAGCGTCCCGGAATGGAAATCAATTTTTAAGCACAGCAAAAAGCCATTTTTCTCCCGGAGAAAAATGGCTTTTGTTTATGTCCTACCTACTTTTTTAAATACAACAAGAATAAGTTTTGCCAACACTAACAATGTCAGTGCGCCACATGCATCAAGTACGACATCTTCAACGAGGCCGCTGCGACCCGGAATCGTACTTTGGCGGTATTCATCGAGACTTGCGATCAGTACGGTAGTAATAAAGGCAAGCAATGCTGCAAAGCGCCATTTCAGTTTTCGATACAAAATATAGACTATAACCGCTAATAAACCGTAGCCGAAAAAATGCGTTGCTTTCCGAATAAGAAATTCAAGGAATTGAAAGTAGCCGCGAGTTTCGACTGATATAATTTTTCCCCAATAAGGAATTTCAAATTGACTTAACCATGCTTCAAATGGCTTGTCTTTTAAAAGGTCTTTTAACGCCGGAATAATCGTTTGCTGTTCATAGCTCATATTGGACATGACGATGACTACCATTACCCCGACAATGACGAGAGCAATCCATTTTTTCATCTATGCTCAGTGTAACGGTCGGTTTTCGTCCATTTTTCGATCTTCGAAATATTTTGCAGCGATTGCGCTTTTTCATAGGCATCCAGATTTTGTTTCAGTTGTGTAAGTGTACGCGCACCAATGACTGTTGAAGCAACCGTTGAATACTGTAAATTGAAAGCGAGGGCTGCTGCATGAACATCGCCGAATTGCTGTTCGATTTTCTGCAATACATCGTTTGCAGCCGCTTCATCGTAACTCATAAAGGGCTTTAAGCGTGTGCGCCATTCATTTGTCAGCAAGCCTTTTGCAATTGATCCACGTGTTACGACAGAAGCGCCAGTCTGTTGAATCGAATCGAAAAATTCACTTGCACGTTCATCAAAAATATTAAACTGCATCATATTGCTGATTGCATCACTGTTTTGCAGAAATGGCATGAACACATTCGGACGGATGGAGGAAATGCCATATTCGCGAATAAGTCCTTCTTTTTTCAGGCTTTCAAATGTGTCGGTAATTTCTTCCCAGTTATCTTCAGTCGTTCCGCCATGTAGCTGATATAGATCCAGGTAATCTGTCTGTAGACGCTGCAGACTGTCACGTACAGCTTTATTAATATAATTTGCGGACGTATCCCAGCCCCATCCTTCCTTTCCTTCTTCCCAACGATTTCCGACTTTTGATGCCAGGTAAATATTGTGGCGGTGTTGTTTCAGTGCAGTGCCAACAACTTTTTCATTTTCTCCCTTATTATACAGGTCTGCGGTATCAAAATAATTAATGCCTGCATCAATTGCAGCATGAATGACCTCTTCTGCTTCTGCTGGATTTGGAGGTAATGACATACAGCCTAGACTAATTTCAGAAATATGAAGATTGCTTGTACCTAATTGTCGTTTTTTCATCTTAATTTCCTCCCTGGTTCAATATTTTAGAAAAGCTCTTACTAATGGTACAATGAATAGAAGCAAGAGAACAAGTGGAGGCATGGTCATGAAAAAATTTGAAGAAAAAACAATTCAATCCCAACCTATTTATTCCGGGAAGGTTATTTCATTAAAAGTAGACGATGTATCGCTTCCGAATGGTGAAACAGGGAAGCGTGAAATTATTAATCATCCAGGTGCAGTTGCAGTAATTGCCATCACAGACAATAAAATTTTACTTGTGGAACAATACCGTAAAGCTCTTGAACGTTCGATTGTAGAGATTCCTGCCGGTAAGCTGGAAAAAGGGGAGGAGCCTATTGTAACGGCTCGCCGTGAGCTGGAGGAAGAAACGGGGTATACGTCTGATCATTTCGAATTTGTTCAGGCTTTCGCAACTTCACCGGGATTTGCGGATGAAATTATTCATATTTACGTAGCCGAAAAGTTAAAAAAATTAGAAATTCCGGTTGATTTGGATGAAGATGAATTTGTAGAGTTAATGGAAGTATCGCTGGAAGAAGCTGAAGCGATGGTTGCGGACGGCCGTATTTACGATGCCAAAACGGCTTTTGCGATTTTATGGTTGAAGTTAAAAATGAATATTTAAATCAATAATTGTTTACGCATAAGGACAATTTATGTGCATAAGTTGTATGGACAAGGAGGCGTCCAAATGCGTAAATATCTATATATTCAATATACTTCGATGATTGTCGTATGTTTCATTTGTGGTGTGGTATGTTATCAGTTATTCGATATTGGACAAGTGCAGCAAATTATTAAATATAGTGATCGTAGACTGCTCCAAATGGAAAAACCTGAATTGCTTTGGAGTGTAGTTCCTTTCATAGTTGCCTTAAGTATTGTATTATTCTTTTCGACACATAAATATTTGCCGCGTATCGGCCTTATTTTTATTGCGATTAAAGTAACATTTTTAGGCTTTAGCTCGGTCTATTTACTCGTACAGCATGAATCTATTAAACTCTATGCATTTTGGTGGTTTCCGTTTCAGTTAATATATTGTGTATTGTTAATTATGCTTTACCAAATAACAACTAAAACTACGAATAGACGAGCATTGAAAACGGTGATGCCATGGAAAAAGGTGATTTTCCTTATAGTGGTGATGATAATTGTTTTTGCAGTCGAATATTTAGCAATTACTTATTTATTTAAATAATCATTATCTTGTAATGAGATTTACTCATTTGGTATAATGAAAAGAGTTTAGGAGGGCGTCACATATGGAGAGCCGTATTGATCGAATTAAAAAGCAACTGCATAGTGCGAGCTATAAGCTGACGCCACAGCGAGAAGCAACAGTAGCGGTTTTATTGGAGCATGAGGAAGATCATTTAAGTGCTGAGGATGTTTACTTATTAGTAAAAGAAAAGGCACCAGAGATTGGACTAGCTACTGTATACCGTACACTGGAGCTTTTAACAGAGCTGAAAATTGTCGATAAAATTAATTTTGGTGATGGCGTATCCCGTTATGATTTACGTCAAGAGGGCGCGAAGCATTTCCATCATCATTTAGTTTGTATCGAATGTGGCGCAGTAGATGAAATTCAAGAAGATTTACTAGAAGATGTAGAAGAAATTGTGGAGAAACGTTGGAACTTTATTATTAAAGATCACCGTCTGACATTCCATGGCATCTGCTGGCGTTGTCATGACAATAATGACAACTCTGGAGACAGCGATGCATAATCTATAATCAAAAAAAGGGCAGCGTATCCAGCTGTTCTTTTTTGTGTGTAAAAATAGAATTGAAGAATTCTAGTTCACTGGCTCGTTCGTGGAATAGATGGAGAAATCCAAGACAGTAAAAAAACTCCATTTCCCTCATTTGAGGAAAATGGAGTTTTTAATATTTTTATTTATTTCCCAGGATGATGGGCGACAATCAGGACCTTACCGGCATCCAGATCATTCTTTGCTGATGCATGTTCACTTTCGCCTACACCAATATCAGCAAGCTGGTGGTGCAGATCTTCAGGAGTACTTTGGAAGAAGTTTTTGATCGATGCCAGGAATCCTTTGTCATCTTCCGTTGTTTCAGGCGTTTTGCTTGCATCCACATTGAAAAAGTCTGCAATGTCTTCTGCACGCTTGTTGCTGTTTGCGAAAACATGAATATGATCGCGATCATAGCCCTCGGTAATAAATGATTCGATTACTGATTTTGCTTGCACACCGTTTTCTACTGATTTGATAATTGCCATATATATACACTCTCCTTTTGTATGAATACTTATTGTATTCCCGAAGCTCTTACAATTAAAACGTTACGAGATTCATACTGTCGTATTTAACTTTCAGGAGAATGTGCATACAGATGAAAATTATCTTGTATACAGGTTACTGTTCAATAAGATCATGCACTTTTTTGATCTCTAAAAATTGTAGCTGATGACCATCAATTTCATGGATCTTAAATGCATAGTTTTCAAATATAAATGTATCTTCAATATTCAGGTCAGGCATGTTTGTGAAGTACCAGCCGCCGATTGTATCCACATTCGCGTCTTCGATGTCCAGAAAGAGCAATTTAGAAATATCTTCAAGCAATACTTTCGAGTAGACTAAATAATGGTCTTCACCGATTTTCCGAATATCTGAAACTTCATCATCGTCAAACTCATCACGGATTTCACCAACAAGTTCTTCCAATATATCTTCAACAGTAATCATGCCGCTCGTACCACCGTATTCATCGAGCAAAATGGCAATATGAATACGTTTTTTCTGCATAATCTGAAGTAAACTTTGAATAGGTGTTGTTTCAATTGTATGGATAACTGGATTGATGAAGTCTTCAAGCTTAAACGTTACCGGGTCAATCCTGTTATTCATACCAAGTGTTAAAAAATCTTTAATATTTAAAAAACCTAATATATTATCGCGGTCCCCATTGTAAACCGGGTAGCGGGTATAGCGTTCCTCTGAAACTTGTGTTAACACTTCCTCGAACGTTGCAGTTACATCGAAACCGATAATATCTGTTCGGGGAACCATAATTTCACGAGCGATTTTATCGTCGAATTCAAACACATTGTTTACATATTTTAATTCATTGACATTAATTTCGCCGGATTTGTAGCTCTCCGATAGAAGCAGGCGCAATTCCTCTTCAGTATGTGAGAGTTCATGTTCGCTCGCTGGTCGCATACCGAACAATTTTAATAATAAACGTGCAGAACCATTTAATAGCCAGATTAAAGGGAACATAAGCTTATAGAATAATTGAATAGGCTTTGCGAATGCCAGTGTAATAGCTTCTGCTCTTTGAATAGCAATCGTTTTAGGTGCAAGTTCACCTACTACTACGTGGAAGAATGTCGCTAAAAAGAATGCGCCACCTAATGTAAACCAATGAATATATTCTGTGCCAATTCCGATCGATTCGAACAGTGGGTGAAGTATAAACTCAAATGTGGATTCACCGACCATACCGATTCCTAGTGCTGTTACCGTAATACCTAATTGACAGGCCGATAAATATTCATCAAGGTGGGTTGTTACATTTTTAGCTGAAATGGAACCGGCTTTACCTTCAGCTACAAGTTGGTCAATACGGGATTGACGTACTTTTACGATCGCAAATTCCGTTGCAACGAAAAAGGCAGTAAAAGCGATTAAAACCGAGAAAATAATTAAGTTAATGATTGTGGTCAAACGAGCGTCCTACTCACGAAGTAGAACGTTCACCTCCTAGTTATTTAAAATTAATAATAGTGATTGCATGAGTGCAACACTTTCAGGCGACACTTTTTTTCGAAGCTTCTGCCGCTCTTTGTCATCTAAATGCTCCATTAATACCGTTACATCATGTTCAAGCTTACGCATTTGCAATCGAATATCCTGAATATCAATTTCTTCGGGTTCTTCTTTAGAAGGGCCAAGTAAGCTGTGAATCTCTTCAAGGCACTTGCCAAGCTTCTTCTGCTCTTCAATCCAGTGTATACGCTCAATCATCTCTTTATCATAATAGCGATAATTGGATGCCGAACGCTCAACTTTTAGAAGGCCCAAATTCGTATAATAATCAATAGTTCGTTTTGTTACACCTGTTGCTGCAGCAAGCTCTCCGATTTTTAGTTTGTCGATCCCAAATTATCACCTCTATCTGTCACGTTTTACTTTCAAGAATACCGCAAATAGTACATTTTGTAAATGGAAGCTATTACATATGAACAGTGTGTTTTGTTGAAAAAATGGATCATCGAAGGATAAAACGTCACTTCAATTGTACGAAAATGGTAATATAGATGTATAGAATGCAAGAGGGGCGATTTTTATGCAAGCTTTAAAAGATTCAATAGAAGATTATCTACATTTTATTAAAGTGGAACGGCAGCTTTCTGATAATACACTACAATCCTATAAGCGTGATTTAGTCGCATATGCCCGTCACATCCATTATGAACAGCAGATTATGGAATTTGATAACGTTATGCGCGAACATATTTTGCTTTATTTGGACAGCTTACGTTCTGTAGGGAAGTCATCGAAGACCATTTCAAGACAAATTTCATCGATTCGTTCCTTTCATCAGTTTTTATTGAGGGAAAAGGTGACAAATCAAGATCCTACCGTTCATTTGGAAATGCCTAAAAAAGAACTATCCTTACCAAAAGTATTATCAATAGAAGAAATTGATGCACTTTTGACAGCACCGTCCGTTGAAAAACCACAGGGCACGCGGGATATAGCGATTTTGGAAATGATGTATGGTTCAGGTATGCGTATAAGCGAACTGATTGACCTGAACTTGGAGGATGTTCATTTGACGATGGGCTTTGTCCGTGTGTTTGGTAAAGGCGGTAAAGAGCGGATTATTCCACTGGGTCGAAGTGCGATTCAGGCATGTATCAATTATTTGGAACAGGCGCGGCCTCAGCTTTTAGGTGATGCATTAAAAAATGATGCGTTTTTCATTACACAGAGAGGGAAAAGATTCACAAGACAAGGCTGCTGGAAGATCATTAAAGAGCATGCAGCAACAGCAGGTATTTCCAAAGAGATTACACCGCATGTTCTGCGTCATTCCTTTGCGACACATCTGATAGAAAACGGGGCAGATCTACGTGCAGTACAGGAGCTTTTAGGACACGCAGATATATCGACGACCCAGATTTATACACATGTAAGCAAAACTCGTTTATCGGAAGTATATAAACAATTCCATCCGCGTGCTTAAAAACGGCATAAACGCGTAAGACTAATGGGAAGCTTACTTTTTTCTATTAAAAATAATTCTTTCTGAAATCGGATGTCTGACCTTTACTTTATTTAGACGTTTTATGTAAAATAGAATGAAAGAAGAGGAGTTGAAAGCATTATGCAACCTTTTAAAAAAATACATGTAATTGTAATGGACTCTGTTGGTATCGGTGAAGCACCGGATGCCGATAAATTTGGCGATGCTGGCTCAAATACATTAGGACATATCGCGGAAAAAATGAATGGCTTAAATATGCCGAATATGGAGAAATTGGGTTTATCGAATATTCGTGAACTTAAAGGGATTAATAAAACTGAAGAACCGGATGCATTTTACGGCATGATGCAAGAAGCATCTGTTGGTAAAGATACAATGACGGGTCACTGGGAGATTATGGGTCTTAACATCGATACGCCGTTTAAAGTATATCCTGAAGGCTTTCCTGAAGAACTGATTTCTAAGTTGGAAGCTGCAACTGGCCGCAAAGTGCTTTGTAATTTACCGTACAGTGGAACCGCTGTCATTGACGATTACGGTCCGGAACATATGGAAACAGGTGCAATCATTGTGTATACATCGGCAGACCCGGTTATGCAAATTGCAGCACATGAAGAAATTATTCCAGTAGAAGAACTTTATAAAATTTGTGAAATTGCACGTGAACTAACGTTGGACGCTGAATTTTTAGTAGGTCGTGTCATTGCCCGTCCGTTCGTTGGCCAACCAGGTAATTTTACGCGTACATCAAACCGTCATGACTATGCATTAACGCCATTTGGACGCACGACAATGGCTGAAATGAAGGACTCGAATCTTGATGTCATTGCAATCGGTAAAATCTCGGACATCTTTAATGGTGACGGGGTAACAGAAGCGATCCGTACGAAAGACAACACGGACGGTATGGATAAGATGGCGGAAGTTGTTCGTCGTGATTTCCATGGCATTAGCTTCTTGAACCTAGTGGACTTCGATGCGAATTTTGGACACCGACGTGATCCAATTGGCTATGGTCAAGCATTGGAAGAATTTGACCGTCGTTTACCGGAAGTTCTGGATGCTTTGTCAGCAGATGATTTGCTGATTATTACGGCAGATCACGGGAACGACCCGACATTCCCTGGTACAGACCATACACGTGAATACGTACCATTAATTGTTTACTCACCGCGCTTTACAGCTGGGTCAGAATTAGAGTTACGTGAAACATTTGCGGATATTGCAGCAACAATTGCAGATAATTTTAATATTGCGGCACCGCAATTCGGAAAAAGCTTTTTAGCAGAGCTGAAATAAGGAGGATTTTCCACATGAGAATGGTAGATATTATTGAAAAAAAACGTAACGGCGAAGAGTTGACAACCGCTGAGATTCGCTTCTTTGTAGAAGGATATACTGATGGCACGATTCCTGATTATCAGGCAAGTGCGTTATGTATGGCTATTTACTTTCAGGATATGACAGATCGCGAACGCGCGGATTTAACAATGGCAATGGTTGAGTCTGGTGATCAAATAGACCTTTCTTCAATTGCTGGTGTAAAAGTAGACAAGCATTCAACAGGCGGAGTTGGCGATACAACAAAACCAAAAGGCATAAAAGAATTTTGGGACTTTCTTGGCTCACATAAGATTAAGAACTATGATGTCTTTAAAACGTTAATGGAAATACAATCAAAAATATCTACCAATCTCTTCCCTTATTTAGAACGCCTGAATAAAGATTCAGACAAATCGCTTTACCAAAGGTTAGTTGCTTCTGGAATAGTTAGTGAAGGAAGTTATTATAGTTATAAAAATAATAAAACAACTCCAAGTAAGAGTACATTAGTGAAAATATTAAATGTATTCGAATCACGATTTGAAGAATATTTAGAATATATAAATCCTAAATATTCCATATTCTACAGAGAACTTGTAGGTGAAATTTTAGATTAAGTAATTCAACGAAATGTAATTAAAATGCTTAATATAAGGAGTTATTTTAAATGAATATTATAGAGATTATTGAAAAAAAGAAAAACATGCTTGAATTGTCAGCAGAAGAAATTGAATACTTTATTAAAAATTACACTACTGATGAAATTCCAGATTATCAAATTTCTGCTTTGCTAATGGCGATTCGTTTAAATGGTATGACTGATAATGAAACATTCTATTTAACAAAATCAATGATTGAATCAGGTGATGTTATTGATTTATCTTCAATTGAAGGCTTTAAAGTAGATAAGCATTCAACAGGTGGTGTTGGTGATAAGGTTACTTTAATTGTAACTCCAATTATTGCATCATTAGGAATTCCAGTTGCTAAATTTAGTGGTAAAGGGTTAGGTATTACTGGGGGAACAATCGATAAATTAGAATCTGTAAAAGGTTTAAAAACAGAATTAAGTTCTGAGTTATTTATTAATAATGTAAACAAACATAAAATTGCTGTTGCTGGTCAAACAGCAAACCTTGTTCCTGCAGATAAAAAGTTATATGCATTACGTGATGTAACTGGAACTGTGGATTCTATTCCTCTAATTGCAGCTTCAATCATGAGTAAGAAGATAGCAAGTGGTTCGGATGGTATCGTATTAGACGTTAAATGTGGTTCCGGAGCATTTATGAAGACTTATGAAGAAGCGAAGGTTTTAGCTGATACAATGTCTTCAATTGGCGAAAAGTTAGGAAGAAAAGTTATTGCTCATATCTCTGATATGGATAACCCATTAGGACTAATGGTTGGTAATAAGATGGAAGTTGTAGAGGCAATGGAGTTGCTTTCAGGTAATATGAATAATACTCATGAAGATCTTTATGAAGAATGTGTAATTATTGCTTCTTTAATGTATGAGATTGCAACAGGCAAATCTAATGAAGAATCAGTAACTGCTGTTAAAGAAGTGATTGAAAATGGTAAAGCCCTTGAGAAATTTAAAGAGTTAATTACTATTCAAGGTGGAGATGTTACAGACCTTCATCTAAATGAAACACAATATATTGTAGAAGTTAAGGCTATTGGTAGCGGTACCGTTGAAAAAGTTAATGCATTATCTATTGGTGAAGTATCTTTAGCTTTAGGTGCTGGACGTCTAACTAAAGAGTCTGCCTTAGATTATGATGCAGGAGTAGCTTTAGTGGGGAAGAAAGGCATGCAGATTAAACAAGGCGATGTAGTTGCTCGATTATACTCTAACAAAGGAATTACTCAAGATATCATTAAAAAGGCTGAACAAGCATTTGTGCTTAAATAGTCCAATAAATTAAGGTAGCTAACCAAGTGTTGTCTAAAGTACGGAAAAACAAAAATAGGCGCAACTTTATGGAACGCATAGCAAATAGCCGTCTATCTGATGATTTTTTCAGATAGACGGCTATTTTTTAAAATATTTCTTAGGGAGATAGGCCACTTGTTTAAAGACTAACCACAGATTTTACGGTGACAGTTATAATTATGTATGTTAAAAGTTCTGTACTTAATAAAATAATTTTAAATTACTTTCGTCTTTGACTTTTTCCCATTCACTTTTCAAATGATTTTTTGTTAAATATTCAAATAAATCAAATTCTATTTTTAATATAGATTTTACAAATTGTTTATTATTTATATATATTAAACTATCTCCGTTTTTAAAATCTATAGCTTCAAATTTTTTTAAAAACTCTTCTTTAGATTCATTCTGGGTATACACTAATTCGCACGTTAAAAATACAATTTTTTCAAGTTTAATCACTATATCTTTCTCTATATCTTTAGTATTATTAAATTGATATTCTATTAAATTTTTATAAAAATAGACTCTATTAATATCAATTGTTTTTTCTGAAACAATATACGTATAGATTAGAGAATTAAACTCTGCCAAATTATTCTTTAAAGAAGTGAGCGATTCAATTCGTTCTTTAGTAACTGAATTATTTAATATCGATCTTTTATTAATTTTTAAACTTACTAGCAATGTTGCAAATGAAATAATGGCAGTACCAATTGTAATGTAAACTTTTATATTTTCTAAATTGTTAATTTCCATACTATTCAATTTTTTTCACCCTTAATATTTTATTGGAGGAATTCTTAATGAAAAAAAGATATTTCGGCACACCTTCCCTTGATCTTTTGCAATTAAAGAATAAAGCAAAAATCCCTAACGTCCAAATAAAAATTCTTGATATACATAAGACACCTTTAAAACGGAAGGCCTATGTTAATCAGTTGTTTCCACAAACTAAAGGGAGGTCACCTTTTAGAATTGTAAATAATTTAAATACTCTAGACTTCGAGATTACATGGACTTTAAATCTAATCTCATTATATAAGAGCCAACTTCAAGATTTTTTGGATTTAAAACAAGAATATACTATAGCTTTTTTTAAATCGGAATTAGAAAGATGTATGGAAATATTAGATATTTGTGAAAATAAATATGGTTTAAACTTTTGGCTAATTGAAAGTAAAATAAATTTATCTAATATTATGGAAGAAAATGGGGCTTACTTTGAGCTTTTAATGAATAGTAAAATTAGTTTTCAATATAAATTAATTAGCTGGATAATAAACCTAAAATCAGAAGATTTCGTGTCGAATTCAAGATTTAATATTGAATTAGATCGACTTATTGATCGTTGGCCTGCAGTGTCCAATCATAAATTGAAAGATTTTTTAGCTTTCCATTTTTCTTCTTTTAGATACGACTCTCATAATTTAGATTTCCATAATATATTTACTATTTTAGAAAATTTCTCTTTAATTGATCGTTATTTTACACTGGTGAAATATTTCGAAAATATAGTTGAAAGTCCAGATAAGCAACACATATCAAAAGAAATCTTTAATAAAATAAAACTTCTTATTCAAGATGTAAACCCTAGCCAGGTTTCTCCTTATTATAAGATTTTAATCAATGATTCTGAAATAAATCCACCTTTAACTAGCAAGTTAGCATTACAAGCCTTAGACGAATATACCTATGGTAATTATAGCAAAGCCAAGGAAATTTGTGAAAGAGTAATCGAAATACATCCTCATGAAATTGAAATATATGAAATTTACGTTAAATCATTAATTAATTTAGAAGTGTATAAGCTTGATAATCCAAAGAATGTTTTTTATTTGAAACTTTTAAATTACTTTTTAGATATGGCAACAACTAATGATAAACAACTCTCAGAAGCAATAACAGATGAAATTTTAAAAATAGGCTTAGTACATAACAATAATTCGTGGTCATGGAAATTAATGAGTGCAGCAATAACTCATAAATATGGAAATAATATATTGAAGAAAATTCCATTTTCCAAAACGGGATATAAATTATCTAATTATATGAAGCCTCAAGTTGTTTCTAATATGTTTGATTCTGATATTCATAAAAAACAATATATCGAATTAATATTTGATCCCGAAAGTACAACAAGGGAAGTACATAACTATTATAGTTCCCTAAACATTGAGGGGCTGGCAAGTTTATCAATTGATGAAAATAGAAAACTTCGATTAATAGGTAATTTACATTTAATCAACCAAGACTATATGAACGCCTTAAAGGTCTTTAACAGTATTGATTCCAAAACATCTAACATATATGAATCTGAAATCACTATAGGTAAAGTTATTGCTTATAAATCCTTAGAAAATTATGAGATAGCAATGAATTTAATGGTTGAAAGTTATTTCAAAGGAAATGAATTGTTCTTAGATATCGATTGTACAGATCTTTTAGAAAAAATTGATGATATAGAATATGATTATTCTAATATAAATATTTTAATTTTTATTAATTTAGTTGCTGAATATACAAATGGATCTACTGAAGTTAGAAAACATAATCACCTTGAAGATTTTCTTTTGGCAAATAGTATCACATATGTAAGTGAATTAAATATTTCATTATACGATAAGAAAAAAATAATCTACTTTTTAAAAGAATATTGCACTATTGATAGTATGTCTAAATACTATATGTTTATTTCACAAGAACAAGTTGAAGAAGAACGTATAAAAATTTGTAGCATATTAATGCAAATAGATCCTGTTAATGAAAAAATCTATAACCAAGAAATTAAAGAAATAACTGAGAAAATGCAAATTCGTTTTTATACAGCTACATTTGAAAAAAGTAAAATCTATGTGGACATTGAGGGTATTAAAAAACAGGCTGCTTCTAAGATAGAAGATAACTTTAATAGAATTCAAGAATACTTTATTAGTAATAGAAAAAAAGGCGCGCCTATAACTTACGAAATTGATACAAATAATGAATTAGATACTAGTTCATTTAAAAATAATAGTTATTCTGAAATTTATAATGATTTAATATTCCAATTCAGAGACACGTTTCTATTTAGTAAAGAGTATGGGCTGGATGTATATCTCAGCCTCGGAATACGACATGGAACGATAAATTCTCATTTCAGAAAACTATTTGAAAAAAATCATTTTCTAACATTATTTAATTCTAGTACTAATCAATATAAAACTAATGATTTTTGGATTGAAAAATTAAATACCATTGAAAAATTAAATACCCATACTTCTAAAATTAATAGAGATTTGAATCTGATTTTTGAGACTCTTAGTAAAAATATTGACTCTTTACTTTTTAAGTTACAAAATGAAAAATTACAAATTTCAACTGATTATAATGATAGGACATCTTTATTAAATTATTATATTGATAAATATCAAATGATTTCTAAGCTATTCTTTAAAGACTCTCAAGACCCATATCTAACTTTAGATAAGTTTATTGATTCAAATATTGATTTTTTGTGGATATACACAGAGTTGAATTTGGGAAAAGTAAGAAAGTACTTAATAAATAATTTTAAACAAGATTTATTTTTAGAAATACAAAGTTTTGAAGCAAATATTGTAAAAATAAATTCTGACAATAATAATATTTTAAATCTTGAGGAGTTAAATCAAAAACTAACGGATTTAAAAACTGATATAGAATATCAAATTACTAACGTTTCGAATTGGTTTAAAAAAGAAAAAGTAATAGATGTTGATAATTTTTCTTTAGAACTTCCTGTAAATATATCCTTAGAATATATCAAAAGTTCTAATTTAAATTCTAAAATTATTTCCAATAAAAATATTGATGATACTCCCTTAATTATTGATGGGAAATATTTAAAATGGTTCAATGAGTTATTTATTACTATTTTTGATAATGTAATTAAAAGAAGCGGGTTCCGAGAGTCTTTTGAAATAAACATACTTATACAACACTTAGAGGAAGATATCATTTTCATTAGATGTACTAATCCTCTAAAATTAAACCCAAGAGAAATAAACGATAGAAAGGCTAAATTAGCAGAATCATTAAAAGAAATTCATTATTTAGCAGAAAATGAAGAAAGCAATCTTATTTCTAGAGCATCGAAAGAAGGGGGTTCAGGACTTTATAAAATTGTAAAGTTATTAAAATATGATATTAAATCTGAATTACCTAGACTAGATTTCGGAATAGATGAAGATGAAAACTTTTATATTGATATAACACTTAATACTAGGAGGATTAAATGTGAAAATTCTGTTAGTTGAAGATGATTTTAATAAGATCTTTAAAATTGAAGATTTTTTAAAAAAAGAATTCAATAAGATAAATATTACAACATCTAATTCTTATAATAGTGGTTTGAGAAAAATCCTCACTGATAAGTTTGATTTAATTTTACTAGATATGACTATGCCAACTTTCGATAAAACCAATGGTTCTAGTGGAGGAAAACCTATTCAGTATGCTGGAAAAGAAATATTAAACCAAATGAAAAGAAAGAAGAATAATACTCCAGTGATTGTAATTACGCAATACTCAAGCTTTGGTGAAAGTAATAATTCGAAAAGCTTTAATGAGTTGAAAGAGGAGCTAAAGGCGGAGTTCAGTAATATATTATTGGAAATGATTTATTATGAATCAAGTAAATCTGATTGGGAAGTACAAGTCAAAAGTACTTTAAAAAACTTCCTAAATGATTAATATTTTAATAGTCGAAGATAATACCGATAAGTTAAAAAAAATTACTGACTTTATAAGGGATTCTATCCCCTCTCTGCCTTTAAATATTAAAATCAGTAATTGCATTAATACTGCTAGATATGAACTAATGGAAACTAAGTATGATTTATTAATTTTAGATATTCAACTTCCTGAATTTCCTGATTCTGTAGTTAAAACTGATGCAGGAATAACTTTCTTGCAAGAAATACTTCATGAAAGTACCCGGAAACAGCGTAGGCGAACACTGAATAGACCTATTTCAATTTTATTATTAAGTGCTCACAAAGAAAGTATTTCATCTTTTGAAGAAGAGTTCTCTGACACTATGTTTAAAATAGCGGAATATACTGTTAACTCTGATGGTTGGCAAATTATTCTAAATCAAATGCTTGAACATACTATCAGCATATTAGAGAGCGCAGCAAGCATAGCTACACAATATATTTATGATATTGTTATTATTTGTGCGTTAAAAAAAGAACTTGATTTTCTGTTACAATTAGATTTCCTATGGGAAAGAAAAAGGCATATACAGGATCCTACATTATTTTATTTTGAGGCATCCCTCACAAAATTAGATACTACTATAAAAATAATTTGTTTTTCTCCAAATCAGATGGGGATTTCAGACACATCAATATATACGACCAAATTGATTGAGTATTTCAAACCAAAGATAATCCTAATGTATGGAATTATGGGAGGAGTAAAAGAAAAAGTTCAATTAGGCGATATAGTTTTTGCTAGTATTTCTTATTCTCATGAGTCTGGAAAGTATTCTGAAGATGCAAATGGGAAAACCACTTTTTTGCCTACTTCTACTCATGTTAATAGTAGCCCTGAGTTGGTTTCCTTAGCTAATGAATTATCCTATGACAATCAAATATTCAAAGAATTTCATGAAATGTTTATAGGAAATAAAACTACAAATCCTCCTAATATATTTATCGGTCCTTTAAGTAGCGGAAATGCAGTAATAGCAAATGAAAGTATCTTAAAAGGTTTAACTTTGAACGAAAAAAATTTGTTAGGTATAGATATGGAAATATACGGGATGTACAGAGCGTGTTTATTATCTAAAATCCCCAAGCCTAAGTTTATTGCTTTTAAAACTGTATCAGATTATGCAGACAACACCAAATCTGATGACATTCAAGATTATTGCTCATTTGTAGCTAGTAAAATTACAGAACATATTATTCAGAATAAATTAATAGCAAATAATTTACTTAATTAAAATTATCTACATATGATGAGATAAAATAATAAAACCATAATAAAGGACTGCCAAATAATAAATATTTCGGCAGTCCTTTATTATGGTGAATTTTGTAATAAGTTGAGTAAATCATTGTGTTTAAAAATCATTTGTGCCAACAGCTATTAAATGAAAATAAAGTAGCTGTTTTAAATATGCAGATAGGTTTATAGTTATTCAACCGAGGAATAAAGGAAAATCAATTTATTTGTAACTAGTATATTGAATTATCAAGTTATCGTATCCATTTAGAATTTATAATTAATCTAAGAAAAGCATTTTAAATTGTAATTATTCGTGTTGAAATTACAATTTACTTTTTAAACTAGGTAAATTCAGCAATAACAAGTTAATTAAAAGTCACCTAAATATTAGGCGACAATAAATTGAATACGGGTGTTGTTGGCAAAATACCATCATATTAAAGGCAAAATCGATTGGCGATACAACGACATTACCATTAACTGCAATGGTAGCAGCTGTCGGTGTTCCGGTAGCAAAAATGAGTGGTCGCGGTTTAGGTCATACAGGCGGTACGATCGATAAGCTTGAGGCGATTGAAGGTTTCCACGTTGAGTTATCAAGTGAAGAGTTTTCAAAACAGGTAAATGATATCGGAATGGCTGTTATTGGTCAATCAGGCAACTTAACACCAGCAGATAAAAAGCTTTATGCGCTACGTGACGTTACAGGAACAGTTTCGAGCATTCCGCTAATTGCCGGTTCAATCATGTCGAAGAAAATTGCTGCAGGTGCAGATGCGATTGTCCTCGATGTTAAAACTGGTGACGGCGCATTTATGAAAACAGTTGAAGATTCAATTAAATTGGCTGAAGCGATGGTGAAAATCGGAAACAGCGTTGGTCGTAAAACAATGGCGATTATTTCAGATATGAGTCAACCTTTAGGATATGCAATCGGAAATGCCCTTGAAGTTCAGGAAGCAATCGATACATTAAAAGGTAAAGGTCCAGCTGATTTAAATGAACTTTGCTATACATTAGGCTCTCAAATGGTTGTTGTTGGCGGAAAAGCAAAAACAATCGAAGAAGCTCGAAAAATGTTGGAAGAAGTTGTTGCAAGCGGAGCAGCATTGGAAGTACTGAAAAAATTCATCACTGCTCAAGGTGGGGATGCTTCAGTCGTTGATGACCCATCTCGTTTACCTCAGGCTAAATTCAAATTTGATGTACCGGCGAAACAGGCGGGCTATATTTCAAAAATTGAAGCGGATGATATCGGAACAGCTGCAATGCTTCTTGGCGCAGGTCGAGCTACGAAAGAATCTGAAATTGACTTAGCGGTAGGACTTGTCCTTCATAAAAAAGTAGGCGATGAAGTAAAAGAAGGCGAATCGCTTATGACAATTCATGCTAATACAGAAAATGTCGACGCAGTATTGAAAAAGATTTATGCACATATATTCATTTCTGCAGAAAAAGTCGAAGCTCCAAAATTAATCGAAGCAATTATTACACAATAACAAAAATTTTGAGTCTTTCACAGTCCGGGATGGATTGTGGAAGACTTTTTTGTCCTTTAAATATTCTACAAATATGTTAAACTAAGAGTTGTATTACTGCTTAAGGTAATAAAAATTCTGCTTTATGAATATTTATAAGAAGAAGGGATACTATGAGAGTTAAGTGGTCTGGAAGATTTGAAGGCTATTCATTTGCCCATTTCAAAAAGGATCTGTTATCTGGGACGATTGTCGGGATTATTGCTGTACCGTTAGCGATGAGTTTTGCTATAGCTTCTGGGGTCAAACCGGAATACGGAATTTACACAGCAATTATCGCAGGGATTTTAATTTCCTTACTAGGGGGTTCAAAATTTCAGATCGGCGGTCCGACAGGTGCGTTCGTTCCGATTTTGCTTGGGATTGTACTCGTTTACGGGTATGAAAACTTGCTCATCGCAGGTTTGATGGCAGGGATTATGCTGTTGCTGATGGGGATTTTTAAGTTGGGGTCACTGATTAAATTTATCCCGAGACCGGTTACTGTCGGTTTTACTGCCGGAATTGCCGTCATTATTTTTACTGGACAAATCGGAAATTTTTTAGGATTAACGAATATGGAGCAGCATGAGAAGTTCCATATGAACGTTTATGAAATCGCTTCCAATATTGATACCGTTAATTTTTATAGTTTACTTGTTGCAATGATAAGTTTCGCATTGATACTTATGGCACCGAAAGTTTTACCGAAAGTACCGGGTGCTCTTATAGGAATTATTGTGTCTTCCGTTGTGACGGTTCTTTTTTTACAGGGGCATGTTGCAACAATTGGCTCCACGTATGGTGCAATACCGAATACACTGCCACAATTCCACATACCGGAAGTTACATTTGAACGTATTTACATGCTTATCGGACCAGCATTTGTTATTGCAATGCTCGGTGGGATTGAATCACTGTTATCAGCGGTTGTTGCAGATGGGATGACGAACAGCAAACATAACAGTAACCGGGAATTGATCGGGCAGGGGGTTGCCAATATTGTTACACCGTTTTTTGGAGGGATACCTGCTACCGGGGCCATTGCCCGAACAGCTACGAATATTAAATCCGGTGCCGTGTCGCCATTGTCAGGGGTAATCCATGGTATCTTCGTTTTAATCACACTATTGTTGCTCGCACCATTAGCGGTACATATTCCACTTGCGAGTTTAGCGCCTGTCCTCATGATGGTCGCCTGGAATATGAGCGAACGACACCATTTCGTACACATATTGAAATTAAAATCCGGTGATTCGCTTGTACTATGTATTACCTTTTTATTGACAGTATTTATGAGTTTAACGGTTGCCGTAATGGCCGGACTTATTTTGGCAGTGATTCTTTTTGCGAAAAGTATGAGCGATAGCCTTACTGTTTCCAAAGTGCTGCCGAACTTGAAGAACGAGAATGGAAAGGTGCAGCCTCACATCGTAGCGGATTTACATGAGTGTCCACAAATCAGTATATATACAATAGAAGGTCCTCTTTTCTTTGGCGCTGCCGAAAAGTTTGAACAGACGATGCTGAAGACGATACAGGAAAATCCGAAAGTATTTATCCTCCGTATGCGAAAAGTGCCGTATATCGATTCGACAGGAGAAGAATATTTCCGCAATATCCTTCAAAATATAAAGGCATCTGGCGGAATCGTTTTCTTAACAAATGTTCAGCCGGGATTAGAGCAAATGCTTAAACGAAGCGGATTGTATAATTTAATGGAAGAAGAACATTTTTATCATACGACAAATGAGGCGATTTCAGCGGCATTCCAGTATATCCAGCTAAATAAATGTATTGGATGCACTCATTATGAGTTAGAGGAATGCCGGTTGCTGTCTAATGGAGTGCCCCTGCCAGAGCAGGAATTGCTTGTACAGAAGAAATTGACCGAAGCAACAATATAGCGTGTATAAAATAATGAAAAAGCACAAATAATAAGAGACTGAATGGAAAGCTAAAAACTTTCTGTTCCGTCTCTTTTTTCATGTTTGAAATGATTAAAAATAGACCGCGCTACCTATACTGAATTTAGTTGTCGCAGGAGCACTACTTTTAACGAATGAGCACTAGTTTTGTCAGTTAGATAGGATAATTTCTGAACTTGCCGAATTTGCATGCAAGAAGGAGGCGATGTAGGTGAACTTTAATTTAACGATGTATCCAAATGATGTATTGATTGTCCAACTATTTGGCGAACTGGATCATCATGAAACAGAAAAAGTGAGAACACATATATCGAAAGCTATTTTACAAGGAAATGTAAAATTACTCGTTTGGAATTTAGAGCATTTGCATTTTATGGACAGTTCCGGAATTGGTTTAGTGCTTGGGAGAATGCGAGAACTCCGAGCTGTCGATGGACAAACAATTTTGTTAAATCCGTCAAAAACGATGCAGAAAATATTCCAGTATTCCGGTTTAGGAAATCTTATACAATTTGCATCTGAACAGCAAGTTATTTCACACAGCGAGGGGGATTGTCAATGGATAACGAAATGACGCTAACTTTTTTGGCGCGCAGTGAAAATGAAGGGTTGGCACGTATTGCCGTTACAAGCTTTATGGCACAACTCGATCCGACAATTGAAGAGCTATCGGAATGTAAAACAATCGTATCAGAAGCTGTATCGAATGCCATCATCCATGGTTATGCCGATAATCCGCATGGCATTATTACGGTTTATGCGGTTCGTTACGGTTCGGAAGTAAGTGTGACAATTAAAGATGAAGGTTGCGGAATTGAAGATATTGAACAGGCACGTGAGCCATTATTTACAACAAAGCCGGATCTAGAGCGTTCCGGAATGGGCTTTACAATTATGGAAAGTTTTTCGGATTTCCTGCAAGTAGAATCCGTACTAGGAAAAGGTACAGTCGTAACATTCACAAAACAAATTTTGCCAATAGGGACACTCGTGACATAACGAAATAAGGGGATGGGGAACATCGAGCAGTCATCTGAAACGTTATTAACGCAAGCTTATATGCGTGAACTAATCGCAAAATCACAACAAGGCGATCAAGTTGCGAGAAAAACGATGATTGAAGGAAATACTAGACTTGTTTGGTCTATCGTTCAACGCTTTGCATCAAGGGGTGTTGAACTGGAAGATTTGTTTCAAATTGGCTGTATTGGCTTAATGAAATCGGTTGATAAATTCGACTTGTCCTATGAAGTGAAATTTTCCACATATGCAGTGCCAATGATTATTGGGGAGATTCAACGTTTTTTAAGAGATGACGGTATGGTAAAGGTTAGTCGTTCTATCCGAGAGTTGAATTATAAAATTCGCCATGCGACAGATGACTATTTAAAAACGAATGAAAAACCTCCATCTGTTGCACAATTGGCTGAAATATTGCAAGTGTCACAAGAAGATATTTTATTGGCAACTGATGCGATGCGTGATCCGGCGAGTTTACATGATCAGCTATTTGAAAATGATGGAGATTCCATAACGTTAATGGATCAGATGCGGGACGATAAGTCTGAGCTTGCATTTGATTATGTTCCATTGAAAGACATGTTGAAGAGACTTGGAAAACGGGAACAGTCGATCATTTATTTCCGCTATTACCTGGATTTAACGCAAACGGAAATTGCTGATCGTCTCGGTATTTCACAAGTACAAGTATCACGATTGGAAAAGAAAATACTAGCTCAGTTGAAATCATGGATGGATCAGTCTACATTAAGCAGATAAGTTAAGTGACCCGCAATTACTCCATGGTGTATTAGACTAAAAATGAATAAGCGGTGAAAAAATGACAAATCAGCTTTTTACATCAATGAAAATTGCAGAAGGATTTTTTAATTCACAATTTGAACCAGATAAAAATTTTGATTTATGTATTAAAGAAATTATGATCAAAAATTTGCCGACATTAACGGTATATGTGAGCGGGCTCGTAAATGGAGACAGTTTGACAGAAATTCTTTCCGAATTACAGCGTGACAATGAGGAAGAAGAAATTCTGGATGAACAGGACTATTTTCACGCCCACTTCAATTATTATGGGGTAGATTTAGCAAAATCGATTGATGACTTTATGCTCGGAGTATTAAGTGGCCGGGTAGGCTTTGTAACGAAGAGCGGTTATTGTTATTTGGCGGAATTCCGGAATTATCCGGGTCGGAATCCGGAAGAGCCGGATAATGAAAAGGTTATTCGTGGTTCGCGCGATGGTTTTGCCGAAAATATTATTTTGAACACGGCATTAGTTCGTCGACGAATTCGAAGTGAAAAGCTGCGATTTCAAATGCACCATGTAACGACCTATAGTCAAACAGATGTCGTTCTTTCCTATATGAGTGATTTAGTCAATGATAAGCATCTTAACTGGCTTGTTGAACGACTTCAGCAAATTAGGCATGATGGGTTAACGATGAGTGACAAATCGCTGGAGGAATGGCTGTTTAAACAGAAATATCACCCGTTGCCTTTTGTGCGTTATACGGAGCGACCCGATATTGTAGCCGCGCATATTTTAGAAGGACATATTGCAATTATGGTCGATACATCACCTTCCGTCATGCTCGTCCCTGTAACAATGTTCCATTTGCTTCAGCATGCGGAAGAATATCGACAGGCACCGCTAGTCGGGACGATGATGCGGTTCCTTCGTTTTGGAGCGGTCATTTTAAGCTTTCTATTACTTCCTTTCTGGTATTTACTCGTTACACATCCGGAACTACTCCCCGATAAGTTAGCGTTTATCGGGATAAATGAAAAAGGTGAAATTCCTATATTTCTGCAAATATTGATTGCCGATATAGGAATTGAATATTTGCGGATCGCTGCGATTCATACACCGACACCGTTATCGACTGCAATGGGTTTAATCGCCGGTATTATCATCGGACAAATTGCAATCGACGTTGGATTATTTTCGAGTGAAATTGTATTGTATACAGCAATCACCGCAATTTTTACGTTTGCTATTCCGAACTACGAATTGAGTATTTCGGTGAAGGTATTCCGTTTGATGTTATTAAGTGCGACGGCGTTATTTGGTATCAATGGATTCTTTATTGGCGGATTCCTGATTTTTACGTACTTATGCTCATTAAAGCCGATGAATGTTCCGTATTTATGGCCTCTTGTTCCGTTTTTCCCAAAGGCGTTCGCACGTGTCATTATTCGGACACCAATGTCGGAGGATGCGCCAAGACCATTTATAGTGAACGCAAAAAAGCGAAAACGTGTATAAACATGAATTGCATCACTTTGACACCTATGTTAAAGTTCTCATATAATATTTTGTGATTTTTGAGAATATTAGCGAGGATTAGCTAAAGTCAGGGGAGAATACGATGCATTTATATGGAACACAGCAAATTAATGAACTCGGTCATTTAACAATTGGCGGGGTAGATACAATTGAGTTAGCAAAACAATACGGAACACCGTTATTCGTTTATGATACAGCACTGATTCGTAAACGTTCACGCGGCTTCATCGATACATTTGAGCAATTAGGTGTAAAAGCACAAGTTGCCTATGCTTCAAAAGCATTCGCCTGTGTTGCTGCATATCAATTGGCTGCGCAGGAAAACCTGTCGCTGGATGTTGTATCGGGCGGAGAACTCTATACAGCGATTAAAGCTGGTTTCCCGGCAGATCGCATTCATTTCCATGGCAATAATAAATCGATTGCTGAACTTGAATTGGCGTTTGAAACGGGGATCGGTTGTATTGTAGTCGATAACTTTTACGAAATTTCGTTAATTAAAGAAATCGCACAGCAGAAAACTCAAAAAATGAAAATTTTATTACGTGTGACACCAGGTGTTGAAGCACATACACATGATTTTATTACTACAGGTCAAGCTGATTCTAAATTTGGCTTTGACTTAAATAATGGACAAGCTGATGAGGCATTTAAGCAAGTAGTAAACGATGAACATATCGAACTATTAGGTTTACATTGCCACATCGGCTCTCAAATTTTTGAAACAGAAGGCTTTAGTTTGGCTGCGGGCAAAGTAATGCAAAAAATGGGTGCATGGAAAGAACAACATGGATTTGTTGCACAAGTACTGAATCTGGGCGGTGGCTTCGGAATCCGTTATACAGAAGAAGACAAGCCTTTAGAACCACATGAATACGTGGCGGATATGATTCGCACAGTTCAGGATGAAAGTAAAAAGCTGAATTTAGCGATGCCGGAAATTTGGATTGAGCCAGGCCGTTCTTTAGTTGGAGATGCAGGTACATCACTGTACACAATCGGTTCTCAGAAAACGGTACCAAATGTGCGTGACTATATTGCTGTCGATGGCGGAATGAGCGATAATATTCGACCAGCACTTTACGATGCGAAATATGAAGCGATTATTGCCAATAAAGCAAATGACCCAAAAACAAGTACATACACTGTTGCAGGTAAGCTATGTGAGTCAGGAGATAAGTTAATTATTGATGCGTCTTTACAAAATGCACATACCGGGGATATTTTAGCGATGTTCTGTACAGGAGCATACGGTTATTCCATGGCATCAAACTATAACCGTGTTCCAAGACCGGCAGTTGTATTCGTTGAAAACGGAGAGCACCAATTAGCAATTAAACGTGAAAGCTATGAAGACTTAGTGGTAAATGATTTGCCGTTAACATTAACAAAGGGTGAATAGTCGTTGAAATTATCCAAGCAAGCTAAATGGGGTTTCGGTCTATTAATTGGAATTGTGATTTGGTCGCTCTTGTTCATCTACATTATTAGTCCGCTAATTTACAAATTTTCAAACTGAACGTTGGAAAATTGTGTTATTGCATTTCAGTCAATCTTTTGATAGGATTTGCAATGGTAGAATTGAGGGAATGTAAAATGTTAGTTCGATATAAAAAAGCACTTGAAAAAATTGCAATGGGATTAATTTCGTTAATGCCACAAGAAAAAGATATTAAACGCTTAATGGAAACCATTCAACAATATGAACAAAACGAAAATTGGACACTCTTCTTATGGAAAGATGGCGAAGAATATGTAGGGGCTATAGGAATTGCAGAGGAAAATGATGCTGCAATCGTTCAACATATTACAGTCATCCCATCGTATCGCGGGGAAGGTGTCGCATTAAAAATGTTACACGAACTGCGGAATATGGGGTATGAGCATATTCAAGCGAATGAAGATACAAGTGCATATGTCCAAAAGTGTATACCTATATTAAAAGAAGTCGACTAATTTACTGTCGACTTCTTTTTTTTAATTCTCTTGCTTCAAGTATTTCTGTACGGTCCCGAAGCATATGTTTATTGAAAATAAAGTGTGAATCCATAAGAGGAATCGTCTTTATTCTTTGCTGTACCGATTCTTGCAGCTGCCGATCTGTAATAGGGAGTTTGAAATGTTTAAATGGTTCATTTTCCTGTATTTTTCGGTGCTGATTTTTCATTATCAGGAGCAGTTGTTTTAAATCAATAAACTCGAAAAATTCACTATTGCGATTGAGCTCAAAATTAAGAATGGCTTTCTCTATTATGCGTGCAGCGCCAGTTACGTTTGACCGCCGCCAATGGTACATACCTGTCGCAAGCTGGACATAGCCTACTAGCGGATGAAGCTTTTCTTTTGGTGCAATTTCCTTCCAATATTCTTCTAAAACTTCATGGCATTCAAAATAGTCATTATTGCCGTTGAAATAGGCGCAATAATCGATGAATAGTGGATGAAACAAAGGATGCATTGTTGTCCCCTTTCCTCTATACTAATTAAATAGGTTCTGCTATATTTTGTTGAATTTTGACGAATAAAGTAACTAGCAAAACGTAAAATTAATCATAGCGCGAATTAGATGCTAATGATAATTTCCGATTAACGATAGGTGGTATTTTATGTCTTACGAAGTGAAACTAGACGCCTTTAGTGGGCCACTAGATTTATTATTGCATTTAATTCATCGTTTGGAAATTGATATATATGATATTCCAATGGCGGAATTGACGGAACAGTATATTGATCACATCCATGCGATGCAAACATTGGAACTGAATGAAGCGAGCGAATATTTAGTAATGGCCGCAACATTATTGGCGATTAAAAGCCGTATGCTCATTCCGATTAATGAAAATGAAATCGATGCAGAGGAGCTCGAAATTGATGAGGTCGATCCACGGGAAGAGCTTGTTGCACGTTTAATCGAATATAAAAAATATAAAGAAGCAGCTGTCCAACTTCAGGAATTGGAAACAGAACGTGGGCAAGTGTTCACGAAAGCGCCTGCGGACTTGTCGGAATTTATGCCGGAAGAACAATTAGCGCTTTTTGATCAAAATGTAAATGTTTACGATATGTTAAGTGCGTTTCAAAAACTAATGCGTCGTAAACAATTGAAAAAACCGTTGTCAACTCGCATCGCAAGACAGGAAATTTCAGTGAAGGAACAAATGCGTTCCGTTGTAAACATTTTAAAAAATGCAGGTGGAAGAGTGATGTTCTCGCAATTGTTTGAAGCAGAGGATAAGCCAATGCTTGTTTTGACTTTTTTAACATTACTGGAATTAATGAAGCGCCAAGTGATTTTTGTCGAACAACAAAATAACTTCGATGATTTATCCGTATTATTGACAAAGGAGGAGATCAATGATGAATACGAACAACTTACTGAGCCGAATTGAAGCACTGTTATTCGTAGCTGGTGATGAAGGTATGACCGTTAAACAACTGGCACAATATATAGAAGTAGAGCCAATGGATATTGAAGCAGGATTAAGCGAACTCCTGTCTCATTACAATGAGGAGGAAATGCGGGGGATTACATTAAAACAACTTGCCGGTACATATCAGTTAACAACAAAACCGGAAGTAACCGACACGTTAAAAAAATTAATTGAAAACCCGACAAATCAAGTATTAACCGCTGCTTCATTAGAGGTTCTGGCAATTATAGCGTATAAGCAGCCGATCACGCGAGCGGAAGTGGAAGATCTGCGCGGGGTGAAAAGCGAACGTCCGATTGCAACACTTGTTTCAAGGGCGCTTGTACAGGAAGTTGGCAGAGCGGAAGGAACAGGACGGGCAATCTTATATGGGACGACAAAAGAGTTTCTGAATTATTTTGGGTTAAAAAACATTAAAGAATTGCCGCCGTTACCGGAAGAAGTCGATCAGGAAGATGATCAGCCGACAGATTTATTTTTAACGAAGTTCCAGGAAACATTTAACCAAAATTAAAGGAGTGGCCTGTTGAAAAAGTGGTTTGTTTCTATTGTTGTAATGTTCGTATTTTTGAGTGGTTCGTCACAAATTCAGGCGGCGTCTAATAGCTATGTTGTTATCGACGCGGAAAATGGGCGGACATTAATGGGCGTGAATGAACATGCACGCCTTCCGATCGCCAGCCTCACAAAAATCTGGACTGCCCTAGTTGTTTTGGAAAATAGTGAGCTTACCGATGAAGTAGTTATTTCGAAGGAAGCCTCACTTGTGGAAGGCTCATCGATTTATTTACTGGAAAACGAGACATATACGATTGATTACTTGCTTCATGGTTTAATGATGCAATCAGGGAATGATGCCGCTACTGCGCTGGCAGAGCATGTTGGCGGATCTGTAGAAGGTTTTGTTCAGCTTATGAACGAAAAGGCCGAGCTTTATCAATTGCAGGAAACAACTTTTACAAATCCTACAGGGCTGCACAATGAGGCCCATCTATCCTCTGCCTACGATACGGCAAAAATGCTACAAATTGCGATGATGAATCCACAGTTCAGAAAAATTGCATCTACTCAAAATTTTTCGGATGGCAGGCAGTGGAAAAATAAACATCGACTTATGCATGAAAAGATAGGCGCCATTGCAGGAAAAACAGGCTATACAAAAGTGGCTGGACGAACATTGGCAACTTTCTTTGAACGGGAACAAAAATCATTTGTTGTCGTTACTATTAATGAAGGAAATGATTGGAATATCCACCGTAACTTGGCGGATTTTATCGACAATAATTTTGAGCAACAAACGATTGTGAAAAAAGGGAAGTATAATGCGAATGGATTGGCCATCGAGTTAGATGAACCGTTCCAAATGCTGCTTCATAAAAAAGAACGTCCGAATTTTGAGCATATTGTTAAAGTTTCACGGCTGAAAGGGTCGGATCGAGGGGTTTGGCTTTTATATGCAGATGAAATGCTCGTATCATCAAAACTCGTTACAGTAAAATAATCCGAAAAGTGAAATATCTTTAACTTCAGGATTGAAGTTAAGCCTCCGGCGGATGTCATGGATTCGAAAAGGAGTTTTAAAAAAGGAAGCAAGCTTAAAAGCGTCGCATCTTGCGACAACAGCTGACTGACCCACATCCTGTGAGCCTCAAAGCCCAGTCCGGACGCAATTACACCAAGGCATAATTGATTAAGTTCTGAAAGTATGACATAATTTTTATTCGTTAAGGATTTATTTTCGCTCGTAATTGTGGATTGCAGCAATGATATTTAAAATTTAACAGAGCAGTAAACGAAAAGTGCAAAGGCGAATGCTGAAGAAGTATGCGTCTTTGCAGTTTATCAATCAATGAGGTGAACTTATGGAAAGATTACAAAAAGTGATTGCCTATGCAGGCGTTGCATCACGACGTAAAGCAGAGCAATTAATCGTAGAAGGTAAAGTAAAAGTAAATGGAGTCGTAGTAAAAGAGCTTGGAACAAAAGTATCCAACTCGGACACGATTGAAGTAGAAGGCGTAAAGCTTGAAAAAGAAGATAAAGTATATTTCTTACTATATAAACCACGTGCCTATATTTCGGCAGTTACTGATGATAAAGGGCGAAAAACGGTTACAGACATTTTTAAAAAACATGTTCATCAGCGTATTTTCCCGGTAGGGCGTTTAGATTATGATACGACAGGGTTATTGCTTTTAACGAATGACGGCGAGTTTTCAAACTTAATGACGCATCCGAAATTCAAAATCGACAAAACGTATATTGCGCGTGTTAAAGGAATTCCTACAAAGCAAGGTTTAATGAAACTGCAAAGCGGGATTAAGCTGGAGGACGGTAAAACGGCTCCTGCAAAAGTAAGCATGACTAGCTTTGATGAGAAGGCCGGTAAAGCAATTTGTGAGATTACGATCCATGAAGGGCGAAATCGCCAAGTCCGCCGTATGTTTGAAGCAATCGGTACACCTGTCGTGAAATTAAAACGCGAGCGCTTTGCATTTTTGGATTTAACGGGTCTTAGTCCAGGAGAATACCGTCAGCTGACTAAACATGAAGTAAAACTACTTCGTGTATTAGCGGAGACAGGTAAAGTTGATTATAACAATTAATTGTTTATGATATTCATAAGCCCTTCTGAAAGAAAAGAATTTAAATTTTGTAATAATTTGCTATAATAGGCAACAGTACTTGCTGAAGTGGAAGGGGGTTTTTTATTTGGAAAAAAAGAAACAACGTTCTGTGACTCGCGGCATCATTTTAACCATTTTAGCAATCGCAATCGGATATACAGTTTACGCTGCCGTAACGAAAGATAAAATAAATATTGTACAAGCCGGGGCACAGGCGCCTGATTTTGAAGTAGTAGATTTACAAGGGGAAAAACATAGATTGAAAGACTACGAGGGAAAGGGTGTCGTACTGAATTTCTGGGGTACATGGTGTGAGCCATGTGAACGGGAATTCCCTGCAATGACGCGTCAATATGCGGAATTTAAGGGCCAGGATGTTCAAATTATTGCCGTTAACTTCGCACAGTCTGAATTTGAAGTGAAAAAATATGTGGCGAATATGGGGATGACGTTCCCGGTTGCGATCGATAAAACGAAAAGTGTTTTCACTGCCTATAATATTGGACCCCTGCCTACATCAATTTTCATTAAACCCGACGGTACAATAGACCGTATTATTACTGGAGAAATGACCGAGAAGGAAATTGTGCAATATATGGAGTCAATCAAGCCGGAATAGGAGTTTTTACGCAATGAATAAACTACTTTGTGAATGCGGGCATGAAAATCCTGAAGGTACAACACTCTGCCAAAAATGCGGTTCTCCATTATCCGCAGAAGAAAAAAGCAAAAAAATTGCAGATATGCGGTACGAAGGGACAGCCATACGTTCAAAAACTTATAACAAGTCAATTATTGATAAGATTTGGAATTTTTTCTCAAGTGTGAAAGTCGGAATTACGCTCATTATTATCAATTTAATAGCAGCATCAATTGGTACAATCCTGCCTCAGGAGTTTTACATAAGCGTAGCGACAGACGCTGAGAAGGAAAAGTACTATTCGGATGTTTATGGATGGTTCGGTGAAATATACTACGCGTTAGGTTTATCGGATCTTTATTCATCCTTATGGTTCCAATTACTTGTATTAATGTTAGGCGTGTCCATTATTATTGCAAGTATAGATAGAGGTATTCCATTACATAAATCTTTAAAAAACCAACGAGTTAAACGACATTCAAACTTTATGAAGCGTCAGCGAATTATTGGTGAGGGGAAACCAACTGAAACGCCCGATCAAACGCCCGATCAAACGCTTCAGCTCGTTGAACAATCTTTAAAAACATTGAAATACAATGTCCGACGTGAGGATGATTCCATCTTAGCGGAACGTGGGCGTTTTTCGCGCTATGGTGCCTATGTAAACCATGTTGGATTAATTGTCTTTTTAATTGGGGTCATGCTCCATTTAGTCCCGGGCATGTACGTTGATGAATCGATGTGGCTTCGTGAAGGCGAGACACGTGCAGTACCGGGTATGGACGGGTATTTCCTGAAGAATGATAAATTTATTTTGGAGACTTACGATAATGTTCCGCAGGGCGAGCAGATCAAACAAGGGGTCAATGTAGTCGCAAAAAATTACCAGACAGACGTGACATTGTATAAACAGCAGGAAAATAGCGTACCAGGACAGGCGGAAAACCTGGAAAAAGTGAAGCAATACGGAATTCAGGTAAACCATCCGCTCAAGCATGAGGGCTATGCATTTTATCAGATGGATTTCCGATTAAATGAGATTAAAACAATGGTTTTTGATTTAATCAATAAGGAAACAGAACAATCGCTTGGCCAATTAAGCATTGATTTAACGAACCCGCAGGAAGTATATACGCTCGAAAATGGCGCACAGGTCGAATTAATGGGTTTTTATCCGGACTTTTCAGGTTTTGAAGATGGTGTACCGCAAACTGCTACCCAAACACCGAATAATCCGGCATTTATTTTTAAAATGACTACCCCTGAAACACCGGATGGGGAGACAAGCTTTGTTGCGATCCAACAAACACTGGAGCCAGAAGGTGACAATATTTATAAAATGAAGTTTTCGAATGTGGAAACGCGACATATGTCGGGTTTAACGATCCGTTATGACCGGACAATCCCTATTTTAATCGTAGGGGGCATTATCTTTATGATTGGTGTTGTAATCGGTTCCTATTGGAATCATCGCCGTATATGGATTGAACAGTTGGCTGATGGAACAATACGCATGGCAGCACATACGAATAAAAACTGGTTTAGTATGAAAAAAGATTTAGATGCATTAACGAAGCATGCTCATTTACCACAATACGTAGATCAACAGGAAATAGAAAACAACGAACATGTTGAAACAGAAAAGGATGGTAAAACCTTATGAGTTTAATCGATTTAAGCGGTTATTTACTGTATGCGGCATTTATTAGTTATTTGGTAGGGACATTTTTATTTGCAGGCGCAATTAAAGTAAAAAATGACACAGCAGCAGCTCGGGCAGATAAATACGGTAAAATTGCCCTTGTTGTTACAATTATCGGTTTTGTTGCGCAGTTAGGTTATTTTATTACACGTTGGATTTATACAGGACATGCACCGGTTAGTAATATGTTTGAATTTACGACAGCATTCGGTATGTTCATCGTACTTTCTTTTATCGTTATTTACTTTACGTATAAAGTTGCAGCATTAGGGGTTGTTGCTTTACCAATTGCATTATTGATTATTGCATATGCCTCTATGTTCCCGACAGAGGTAAGTCCATTAGTACCGTCACTGCAAAGTCATTGGCTGACGATCCATGTTACAACTGCAGCGTTAGGGCAATCGATTTTTGGGATTAGTGCGGTAGCCGGACTTATTTATTTGCTGAGAAATGTGAATATGGACGAGCGCTCAAAAGAAAGTTTTTGGCTGGAAGCAGTCATGTTCTGCTGTGTATTAGTTGTAGGATTCGTTGCGGCAACGGTTACATTTAATGCAATGGATTATGAAGCGAAGTATGAATACGTTGATACATTGGATCAGGTCAGTACTTCAACGTATTTGATGCCGGCTATTTTCGGTATGAATGAGTATGTGGAGCTGTCTGAAGACCGTATGACACCGATATTTGAGTTACCGGCATTGATCGATGCACGGAAACTCACAACTGTTTTTTGGTCTGCTCTATTCGGTACAATTATTTATATACTCATTCGACTAATCTTTAGAAGAAAGATAGCGAAAATGTTTCAGCCATTAGTTAAACGGGTGAACTCGACGCTGATGGACGAAATTGCCTACCGTTCGATTTTAATTGCTTTTCCGATTTTTACATTAGGCGCGCTTATTTTTGCGATGATCTGGGCACAGGAAGCATGGGGACGATTTTGGGGCTGGGATCCGAAAGAAGTATGGGCCCTTATTACATGGCTGTTCTATGCAGCATTTTTACACCTGCGTCTGTCCAAAGGCTGGGAAGGAAAAAAGAGCGCTTGGCTAACGGTAATTGGTTTTCTAATCATCTTATTCAATTTAGTCGTTGTTAATCTTGTTATTGCAGGATTACACTCTTATGCATAATGTGACAATAACTGCTTTTTAACCTATCGTTAAAGCAATTATAATAGTTTCCAATTCTATACAAAATAATTAATAAACAGTCATAAAGTTCGAAAAGTTCAATCACAATGATTGGGCTTTTCTTTTCAATCGTTCACTAAAAAGGTACAATAGAGAAGAGAAATAGAGTTTTGAAAGGGGCAACACCAGTGTCTGAAAATATTTCTGTGTTGATAGTGGATGACGAGGATCGAATTCGTCGTTTGTTAAAAATGTATTTAGAGCGTGAGGGCTATTTAGTAGAAGAAGCGGAAAATGGAGAACAAGCACTTTCGATGGCACTTGAAAAAGATTATCATTGTATTTTGTTGGATATTATGATGCCTGAAAAAGATGGTTTGGAAGTTTGTGCTGAACTGCGCGAAAAGAAAACAACGCCTATTATATTGTTGACGGCAAAAGGTGAAGAAGCAAACCGTGTACAAGGATTTGAGCTTGGTGCGGATGATTATATTGTGAAACCATTTAGTCCGCGAGAAGTCGTGTTGCGTGTAAAAGCAATATTACGACGTTCAGCAGTATTTTCACCTGTTTCAAATTCTTCATCATCTAAAGATCTAGTTGTGTTCCCGCATTTAACAATTGATCATGATGCACATCGTGTGACAGCAGATGGAACGGAAGTAAATTTAACACCGAAAGAATACGAATTATTATACTTTTTGGCGAAATCACCCGATAAAGTTTTCGACCGTGAGCAATTATTAAAAGAAGTTTGGCATTATGATTTCTTTGGTGATCTGCGCACAGTTGATACACATGTAAAGCGCCTGCGTGAAAAACTGAACCGTGTCTCTGAAAATGCAGCGAAAATGATTGTAACGGTTTGGGGAGTAGGCTATAAATTCGAGGTCGTAAATGATTAGAATAGCAACAAGTATTGTCGGGAAGCTATGGGGAACCATTTTGCTTCTCGTTTCATTTGTCCTGTTTATTTTCACCATTTTCATGTTGGAGTTTCTTGAAAACTATCATAACGAACAGTCCGAGGCTTCATTAAGGCAAACAGCCGCAGCTATTGCGAGCATTATCGATGAGGAAGAAATCGATGATAAGCAGTTTGCGATTATTTCGGAATTATTAACGGAAACAACAAATGTACTTATCGCCAAAAATTCAGATGAAATATTGTATGCAAGACAAGAAGGAATCAATAAAGAAGAAATTCAGCAAAAAATCATAAGCAGTAAAGCATTTGAAGAAGTATATGCATCATCAGAGCCGATAGTAGAGGAACTGAAGTTGCCCTCAAATCGGGAAGAAGATGCGAGCGACACCAATTATATTGTATTAGGTTTCCCGCTGAAAAGTGTTGAAGACTTACATGGGGCCGTTTTTATATACAAAAATCCCGATGCGTTACACCAGACAAGTAATGAAACAACGAAAATTGTTGTGATAGCTGCAGCCATAGCATTTATATTGACGACAATTTTTGCATTTTTCCTATCTTCTAAAATAACGCTTCCATTGCGTAAAATGAGAGAGCATGCATTCGAATTGGCGAAGGGACGTTTCGATTCGAAAATTGAAACGAAGCAAAATGATGAAATTGGTCAGCTTGCCGTTGCGTTTAACCAGATGGGTCGCCAATTGAAGCATCATTTGGAAGTGATTAACCAGGAAAAAGAACAATTATCGAGTATTTTAACATCGATGACCGATTCCGTTATTACATTTAATCGTGATAAAACGATTTTAGTGAGCAATCCTCCTGCAGAGCGGCTACTGCAAAAATGGTTCGTCGAAAAAGGATTGGACAGCTCCAAGCCGATACCTGATGAACTTTACCAAATGCTTGATCATGTTTTGAATTTTGAAGATCAGCTGGACGAAGAGTTTGAAATGGGCAAATCCTATTACAGTATAACGATTAGTCCGCTGTACAGCAGGGACTCCATTCGTGGTGCAGTCGCTGTTATACGAGATAAAACCGAGGAAACAAAACTGGAAAAGCTGAAATCAGATTTTATCGCCAATGTTTCACATGAACTTCGGACACCAATCGCGATGCTACAAGGCTATTCAGAGGCGATTATTGATGGGGTTGTGACAACAGAGGAAGAACGTATAGATATGATCCGTGTAATATATGATGAATCACAGCGTATGAGTCGTCTTGTAACAGATTTACTTGACTTGGCGCGGATGGAATCGGGACATATGACCCTGTATAAGGAAGAAGTACCATTAGTTACAGTTATTGAAAGAATGACACATAAGTTTGACCAAACAGCGAAAGAAAAGCATGTGCAACTGCAGATTGAAACAGACTTTTCGGACGAAACGCTTATTTCGATTGATGAGGACCGCATCGAGCAAGTGTTAACGAACTTAATTGATAATGCGATTCGCCATACACCAGCCGATGGATCCGTGACTGTTTCTATGATAAATGAGCAAAATTACGCAAAAATTCAAGTGAGCGATACAGGGCAAGGCATTCCTCAAGATGATTTGCCATATGTATTCGAACGGTTCTACAAAGCTGATAAAGCACGTACTCGCTCAAAAGGCGGAACGGGCTTAGGTCTGGCCATTACGAAAAATATTGTGGAAGCACATAACGGAAGAATTTCTGTTGATAGTGTCGAACAGCAAGGTACAACCTTTACATTTTACTTGCCATTACCTTAAAAAAATGGGGTAATGGAATAATGAGTATGAAAAAGTTTATCATTTTGAATCGCTCAAAGTGATAAACTTTTCTTTTTAATTGACTAGTTCGTTTATAAACGGATGATTATTGTAACTTTTTTGTTTCGAAAACGACAAATTACGTGAATGGAGGTGGGATGGGTGCAGCAATCCATTTTCCATCGATTATACGATACGTATCATCAGGATGTTTTTAATTTTTTGTTCTACTTAGTAAAAGACCATACCACAGCTGAGGATCTTGCCCATGAAGTGTATGTTCGTGTAATAAAATCATACGACCGTTTCGAAGGGAAAAGCTCTGAAAAAACCTGGCTGTTTTCAATAGCAAAAAATGTAGCGATCGATCATTTTAGAAAAAAACAAGTACGTGATAAGCATGCATTTACAGCATTTGATTGGGAGACAGAGCAACTCGTAAGCCCAATCCCTTCACCTGAACAATTTACCGAATTAAATGATCAGCTCCGTCAATTATTGGTTGCATTGGAAGAATGTTCAGGAGATCAGAAAATGGTTATTATTATGCGATTTATTCAAGAACTGTCCATCCAGGAAACAGCTGAAATTTTAGGGTGGACGCCCGGCAAAGTTAAAACGACACAGCACCGTGCTTTAAAGAATCTGCGGCTGCTATTGGAAGCGCAAGAAGGAAGGGAGGCGAATCCATTATGAAAAAGGAGCATTGGGATGAAAAAGAGATTGAACTTTTTCTGAAAAAAGCACCGAAAGTAACCGATCATCGTTCAAAAGATGAGGTATTTAATCGATTAAAGGATGATGGAGCATTTAATGAAGATCCGCCTCATATACAGCAAAACAATCAAAAAGGCATCCGTTGGGCACCGTTATTCGTTTCGATTGCATCAATATTTATTATTGTTTTAATCAGCGCACAATTTATAGGGAATAATGAGTCCGTCACAATGCAAAATGAAACATTTGACATTCAGACTCCAGAAACGGAAGAAAATATGACGATGAGTGCAAAAGAAGATGCGTCTACACAAAATGAGCGCTCCATGATTAATAGTTTTACGACGGAAGCTCAACCGGAGCAAACGTTAGTTTATGAAAATGAGCTCGCCGACAACACATTATTTGAAATTGGTCTTGCAGGGGATGATGCAGAAAGCGTACCAGTGAGCATATTGATTCCAAATGAAGTTGTTGCTGAAAAAACAGGTACAGAAAATCCGTCAAAGCTGGAACTTTATAATACATTCAGTCCGTTGCTTGATGAACAGTCGCTCGGGTTTAATGAATATCATCCTTACAAGGGTGAATTGCGAGAAGAAGGCAACACGCTAGTTCACATATTGCCGGAGGGTCACCAATATGATGCAGGAACAGCTTCCTTATCGAATTATCTTGGTTCACTTGTCGATACTTTCAGTGATGCATATACGGAAGTGCAAATAGAAAATATCTCCGGAAAACCAATTTACTTCGATCATATTGGCGATGTAAATGAGCCGTTTCTATTAAATGATGAGAACGCTCAATATAATTATTTTATGTATCAGATGCGCAATGGGGCGGTATATTTAAGTCCTAATTTCCGAATGAGCTTTACAAATGTCGAAGAAGCAATCAAAAATATGACGGTGGAAGCGAACGATATATATAGAACTGTTATATTGCCAGGTGTATATTTAAAAGTTGAAGACGCTGAATCAGTCGTTACGATTACATTTGAAGAGCCTTTAAACTTGGAGAATTACGAGCCTGCACAAGCAATGCGAATGATTGAAGGGTTAATAATGACAGCGGCAAGTTTTGATAAACAAGTCAAATTCGAAAATATTGTACAGGAACAATGGGGCGGTTTTGATTTCACAAAACCAGTGGAGAAGCCGATTGCTGCAAATCGTATCCATTATGAATTTCAATAATCCAAATTAATTTACTAGGAATTGTAAGCAATGGGCTTTACAATTCCTTTTTTTTATATATAATAAGAATTGTAGCAAGGTAATTGTTACATAATTTCATATTGATTCATCTTCGGGGCAGGGTGTAACTCCCGACCGGCGGTAATAAAAGTGATAACCTCTGACCATTTACTTGGAGGAAGTTATGTCAAACTTTTCGAGCCCGCGAGCCACTTTTGTGTGCAGGATTTGGTGCAATTCCAAAGCCGACAGTATAGTCTGGATGGGAGAAGGTGAAGGTACGGTCGTCATTTTTTTGAAAATGCCGTGCTTTGCAGTACTTATTTTCAAGTTCCTTATTTGTTGCGGAATTTTTTTCGTATACAAAAATTAGGAATTGCTGCAAATGCACTGATAGACCCTTTATTTAAGTGTGCCTATTTCTCCCTTATGCTCTATTTGAGTATAAGGGTTTTTTCATGAAATGATTTGATACGTCCTTTCTTCTTGCGAGATGGAATCAGCAAAGAGGAGAGATTTATATGCAAAAAAGAAGTTTAAAGTTACGATCATTCGTAACAATCGCAATGCTGAGTGGAGTTTCATTTGTTCTAATGTTGTTAAACTTCCCACTACCATGGTTCCCGGTGTTTTTACAAATTGATTTCAGTGATGTGCCAGCATTGATTGCGGCAATTACAATGGGTCCTGTTGCGGGTATTCTAGTTGAACTTGTCAAAAATGTGCTTGACTGGATTTACACAGGGGCTCCTGAAGGGATTCCGGTAGGTCATATGGCAAACTTTGCTACAGGTGTATTATTCATTTTACCAGCTTACTATATTTATAAAAAATTCCCTTCTGCAAAAGGGTTAATGACTGGCTTAGTTGTTTCTACGGTTGTTATGTCACTAGGAATGGCAGCATTAAATTATGTGGCGTTCTTACCGCTGTATACGTACTTACTAGGCTTCGAATATAATATGTACGAAACGATCGTACTGGGTATTTTACCATTTAATATTGTTAAAGGAATTATGATGATTGTTGTCGTGACGATGCTTTACCGTACAATGCGTGTATGGATTGAAAATCAGCGCCGACAATATTTGGCTTAATTAAATAATAAAATTCGGAGCGATGTCGTAAAAGTGTTAACTTTATGACACCGCTCCTTTTATATTTACTATTACTATTGTCATTCTGTTATAGGGCTGATATGATATTGTACATTGTTAAGAAAATTAGGACGTTTCATTAAAACACCATGAAATGACATCTTGGGAGAGAATATGATGGACAAAAAAATACCATTTTCAACCTATGCAGTAATCGGAACGATGCTGTTTGGTATGTTTTTTGGAGCGGGAAATTTAATATTTCCGATTCAAATGGGGCAATTGGCAGGAACGAATTATTGGTTTGCGCTAATTGGCTTTTTAGTTACGGCGATTGGTTTGCCGTTTTTAGGAATTCTGGCAATCGGATTGTCGGGAAGTAATGGATTGCGTGATTTGGCAAGTAAAGTACATCCGGTGTTTGGATTGTTTTTTGCATTGGCTTTATATTTAACGATCGGGCCGTTTTTTGCAATTCCACGTACAGCAACCGTACCGTTTGTCGTTGGATTTGAACCGTTTATCGATCCTTCACAGGCAACAATGTGGCTAGCGGTATTCAGTTTTATTTTCTTCGCGATAGTTTTTTACTTTTCGTTAAATCCGGCGAAAATAATGGACATTATCGGAAAATACTTAACGCCAGCCTTTTTAATCTTTTTATTTGTATTAATCGGAATTAGTCTATTTTCTCCGATGGGGAAATTTGTTGAGCCTGCTGGGGCCTATATTAACGAGGCGTTTATGACAGGATTTAAAGAAGGGTATAATACGATGGATGCACTTGCTTCACTTGCGTTCGGTATTGTAGTCATCCATGCGATTAAACGGACAGGTATTACAGATAAAAAAGAAATTGCAAAAGCGACTTGGAAATCGGGTATTTTTGCAATGGCATTAATGATGCTAATATACGGTCTGATTGCTTACATGGGAGCATCAAGTGTAACCGCAATTGGTACATTTGAAAATGGCGGGCAAATTTTTGCGGCTGTTGCTGATCATTACTTCGGCTCATACGGTGCGATTTTGTTGGCGATTATTATTGTACTTGCATGCTTGAAAACGAGTATTGGGCTCATTACTTCATGCAGTGAGTTTTTCCATGAAGTGTTTCCGAAAATCAGCTATAAGACATTTGTAGTGATGCTATGTGCTGTTTCTTTTATCATTGCGAATTTTGGGTTAACGAATATTATTACATATGCGGTTCCGGTGTTGATGTTCCTTTACCCGCTGGCAATTGTGTTAATAATCCTGGCACTTTTAGGACCGTTGTTTCACTATAAAAAACCTGTATTTACAGGTGCGATTGTGCTGGTATTCTTTATTAGTATAATTGATGGATACAATGCATTGATCGGTAGTGTACCGGCATTTGAAGTAAGTTTGTTGTCCTCTATTTCAACAATCTATGCGGACTACTTGCCGCTTTATTCAATTGGCTTAGGATGGATTGTACCGGCTGTAGTTGGGGCGGTTATCGGATTATGTATTCCGAATCGCAGCGGTGAAGTAAATACGAATTAAAAAATGGGTGTGTAAGAGGAAAAATTTCCTTTTACACACCCATTTTCTGTTTTAGTGGATATTTTGCTTTTTGAAGCTTCCGCCTTTAACTTCGACTACTTCATACACCGTCACAAAGGCATTCGGATCGATTTCACGAATGATTCCTTTTATTTTGCTTTCCTCCATTCGGTTAATTACACAAGTGATTTCTTGGAACTCCTGATGCGAGTAAGCGCCGTATACCGTATTGAATGTCGCGCTTCGTCCTAAGCGGTCCCGGATCGTTTCGACCATTTTAAGTGGCTCGTTCGTAATAATTTTGTATGTTTTAGAGCCGCTTAGTCCTTCTTCTACAATTACGATAACTTTCGATGCAATATAGTACGCAATTGCTGATAGCAAGGCACCTTTGAATCCGAAAACAAACGAAACGATAATGAAAACGAAAAAGTTTAAAAATAGAATGAGATCACTTGTACCAAAAGGGAGTTTTCTGGAAAGTAACACAGCAAGCATGTCTATCCCGTCGAGAGCCCCACCATTGCGGAGTGCTAAACCCATACCGATACCTAAAATGATCCCCCCTACAACTGTAATAAGCAATGCATCGCCAGTAATGATTGTTGGTACATGGTGCATAAGCGAAGTACCGATTGCTAATGATGCAATCCCGATAACAGAATTGATAGCAAAGGTTTTTCCGATTTGTTTATATCCTAAATAAATAAACGGGATGTTTAGTAAGGCGATCAGCAGGCCTAATGATATTGGCGTTAGCTGAGAAATAACGATACTAATCCCCGTAATTCCGCCATCCGATACGTTATTTGGTATTAATACTGCTTCTAATCCATAAGCGGCGATTAAACCGCCAATAATAACAATGATTTTTTGTCCGATTGACTTTGCGATGTCTTGCTTCGACATAAAATTCCCCCTCAATTTGCATGGTAATAATTATACATGAATTTTGGCCAGATGACTTTTCAACGAGTAAATTAACCAACTTTTTTGCAAAAAAAATAGCATCAATGTATATAGTAATGAAATTTTACCTCATTTAATTACGGGATATGTACTGAAACGTAACATGGATTATAAAACCATTTAAGGGAATGTTCGAATTATGCGATAAGATCGTTCTAAAAAACGTATGTTAGTTTTTATAACATTGAATTGACAAGGGATATTACATTAGTTTAAAGTAAATGGTAAGAAGAGGGAGGCGAGATAATGAGTCGAGAGTTTCGAAGAGCTATGCCGTTACTGCCGATTAGCATGGTTATGCAATTGACGGAATTAACGGCCAGACAAATTCGCTATTATGAGGAACATGAACTAATCGTCCCTGCCAGATCAGAAGGGAATCGCCGGATGTTTTCTCTTGATGATATTGATGCATTGCTGGAAATAAGAGAGTTACTCGACCAGGGCATTAATATGGCGGGTGTCAAAAAGGTATTTGCAATGAGATCGAAAGAGTATGTAAAGAAACCTGACGTGGTACGCGTGACAGATACAGAATTGCGGACTATATTGCGTGAAGAAATGCTGCAGGCACAGCGCATGCAAAAAACATCGCTACGTCAAGGCGATTTATCGCGTTTCTTTCAATATAAAACTGAGTAGGACCAACTAAAAAGGAGAGTGTTGAAGTATGGCAAATGTAATGGTGAATGGAACAAGCAAAGCAACGAAAGAAAGCATTAAGAAAATTGTAGCAGATAAAAATGTTAAATTTATTCGTCTGCAATTTACCGATATTTTAGGAACAATTAAAAACGTTGAAATTCCGGTAAGTCAGTTAGACAAAGCACTGGATAACAAAATGATGTTCGACGGTTCTTCAATTGAAGGCTTCGTACGTATTGAAGAATCTGACATGTATTTGCGCCCGGACCTAGATACATTTATGATTTTCCCATGGACTGCAGAAAAAGGGAAAGTAGCCCGACTAATTTGTGACATCGCACGTCCGGACGGCTCTCCTTTTGAAGGGGATCCTCGCTCTAACTTAAAAAGAATGTTAAAAGAAATGGAGGAATTAGGTTTTACAAGCTTTAACTTAGGACCTGAACCAGAATTCTTCTTATTTAAATTAGATGAAAAAGGCAACCCGACATTAGAGTTGAACGATGATGGTGGCTACTTCGACTTGGCACCGACAGATTTAGGGGAAAACTGCCGCCGCGATATCGTATTGGAATTGGAGGAAATGGGCTTTGAAATTGAAGCATCGCACCATGAAGTTGCTCCGGGTCAACACGAAATTGACTTCAAATATGCCAACGCGGTGGAAGCATGCGATAACATCCAAACATTCAAATTAGTAGTAAAAACAATTGCGCGTAAACATGGCTTACATGCGACATTTATGCCAAAACCATTATTCGGCGTGAACGGTTCAGGAATGCATTTCAACTTATCATTATTCCAAGGAAGCAAAAATGCGTTTTGGGATGAAGGGGAAGACTTACAGTTATCAAAAACGGCAAAACATTTCTTAGCGGGTGTATTAAAGCATGTTCAAGGATTTACAGCGGTGACGAATCCGACTGTCAACTCATACAAACGTTTAGTACCTGGCTACGAAGCGCCTTGTTATGTGGCATGGTCACCAAAAAACCGTTCACCATTAGTACGTATTCCGGAATCTCGCGGTCTATCAACTCGTATTGAATTACGCTCAGTTGACCCATCTGCAAACCCTTACTTAGCAATGGCTGTTATTTTGGCTGCAGGATTGGATGGCGTAAAAAATGAAATCGAGCCACCAGCACCGGTTGACCGTAACATTTATGTGATGAATGCTGAAGAGCGTGCAGCTTATGGTATTGCAAGTTTACCAGGTTCATTGGATGCTGCATTAAGTACTTTAGCGAAAGATGAAGTAATCATCGATGCGTTAGGTGAACATATTTATGCAAACTTTAAAGAAGCAAAAGAAGTGGAGTTTGATATGTTCCGCACATCTGTGCACCAGTGGGAACGAGACCAATATATGAAGATGTACTAAGAGGAAAGCGTTGGGGCTGTTAGCTCCAACGCTTTTTTTGTTTTTCCTGTCCACAAGCTGATTTTTCATTGTCCACATTTTGCCCACAAACTTTTTTATTGCTAAGCCATGGGACAAATTTCCTGTAAGTACATATCTCCAAAAGCAGGGCCTGCATGATCGCGAATTGCATTGCGGTATGTTTTGTAAGTATTGGGCTTCAATTTATCTTTTACATAATTCTCAAACCACATCTCTCCAAATACTTTAAAGAGCATTTTACCACCATGATGTTCGTTATTTTTTAATTCAACTTCTTTCTCCATGGCTGCTTTGCGAGCTTCTGGTTTCGAATGAAAGCCACTTTCCGAATACTCCGTCCACTCATCATTAAATCCTTTTACACGTATACGATAGGACCAATACTTGCCACGTTTGCGGAATGTGCAAATGGCACGTGAATTTAATTGTCCTGTTGTCTGTCTGTCACAGCTGAACCGTAGCGTTGAGCAACGCCAGGACAAGCGCCCGATTATGAGTGATATTCGGGACTCGGGAAATATTGAACAAGATGCCGATGTAATTGCGTTCCTGTATCGTGATGATTACTACGACAAGGAATCCGAGTCCAAGAACTTGCTGGAGATTATTATTGCGAAACATCGAAATGGCCCGACTGGAACTGTGCCGATTGCCTATGTAAAAGAGACAGGTAGTTTATTAAACCTTGATTGGAAGCAACCGAAATGACAGCCATTACGGTGAAGGAGCTGTTGGAATATGCCATTGAAGGAGAGCACAGTGTGCTGGCCCATACAATTTACTGAAGTTTGACAACACAGGGGATTGTGGTAACGGATGATTCACAAAAGTTATTGGATTTACCATTTGATCGTGACAACATCAGTCATCTTGTTCAACAAAATATATTAGGTATGGGACAAATTAAACTTTATGTTGTGAAAGCAAAAGTAGATTTATTTGCATTCTACTTTGCACGCAATGCCTTGGAAGCAAGTACACATCATAGTCGTTTATTCTACCAAAAAGCTACGAGCATTGTTGATGGTGAGAGATTGCTATATAAATACATGTATTTGGTCGATATCGATAAGCAAATGATGTTAATCGACTATCGAAAAGAGTTGCTACAGTTTCCGGCCTACCTAGGACATGCCAAAGCAAATGACCATAAATTGTACCGTTTAGATCAGCAGCAGAAAGGAATGAATCAAGTTGTCTAAATCTCAACGTGAAGAAATTATTACTGTTCTGATGATGCGTAGAAATTATTCTTTAGAATTTTTGGATAGTTGTACAGATGAAGTGTTATTGAAAATGTTCGAGCGAGAAGCTTAATTTTTTTAGAGTTAAATGTAAATATTTTTCATTTAAGGAGTTAACTCTATGAGGTACCGAAAGGTGGAATGGAAATGCTGAATATGAATCTTTTTGAAGAACTTGGCATTGAAGCAGATCCGGTTTATAAAAAAATAGCGAATCTCCACACGGGCGATGCCATTGAAATCGATGGCATATAAATACGCCGTCATAAATTTTATGAGATTGAAAACGAATATGAGCACACGTCTTTTAAAACGTTAATCAGCTGCTATCGCCATGTAAGCGATCTAATTGTAAGGCAGGTGACAGCATGAAGAAACTGGTGCAGCAACAACGTCAATTACTGCTCAAACGATTGGATGTACTATAAAAGCTGATGAGATTTTGCAGGAAATGCGAAACATTGGAAATTTACTTCAGGAACTTGTGAACGTGCCAGTAGCCGATCATCCGTATACATTTGATTCAAATTTTAATGAGATTGGCAAGACAGGCTATCAAGCAAAAATCGCAAAATGAAAGGAGCAATTTCATGGCAAAGGGGATTTGGAAGAAATATCAGTTAACGCGTAGTAATTTAACAAAATTAGTAGAAGAGCAATAAACCGAGTTACAAAAAAGTATTCGTGGTGTGCAATGAAAAACTAAGTAATTTTATCAATTGGCTTGTTTATTTGGTGGATCGGTGTATTAAGTAGTTGAACAAAATTGTGGAGTAAATCGAAATTAGAAGAAAGGCCACTTTCTTTAAGAAAGTGGCCAGCTGATTACTTAGTCTGCTTCAATTCGTATAGCATCAATTTTTTGGCAGTCTACGATAAGTGTTGAACCAGGTTCTGTTTCTGGATCATTAAAGAATGCACAGCAATTGTTATGGTCAAATCTTTTAAAAACGACATCTTCTAATATTTGACCTCCTGATAAGAAAACGTCAACTTCTGTACCTCTTCTTAAATCTCTTAATTGGTCACAGATACAACCATTACACCGGTTCTTATTATTCCCAGAACTGGATTCACGTCTGCATTTACTACAATTACAACTCACTAGTAACACCCCTTTTCTTGTCTGGTTTTGTAAGGCTAGCATTACATTAATATAATATGATTTGAAAATGAAAAGAACTAGGTAAGTAACTAGTGCTGATATCGAACTTTTGATAAAGAATTAGTAGGTAAACGAACAATTATCTGAAGAAGAAATGTGTGTGATTGTTTCATTAAAAGGGGAGAAAATAGGCAAAAGAACATGAACAAATTTTTGGTGTAGCTAATAGATATTATTTTAAGTTACTGAACATTTTGAGAATTTTGTTGAGTAAATAGCCATAAAAAAAGACTCAAGCCACAGCTCAAGTCAGCAAAACTATACTTGATTATTATAGCACGTACGTTCGTTATTTGTAACTAGTTAAATATAATAAAGATAAAAAAAGCTACGGTAGCACCCGTAGCTTGGATTTAGACCAGCCCTTTGATCTGTACAATAATATTATATCAGAGGGGTGTCTGAATGAGAATGCAAGAATTAGAAATAAATGTTGAAGGGAGACTTTTGGTTGATATAATGGAGTTACCTGACAGTTGTGTGATTATTTTATCACAAGGTAAAGCCAAAGTCGCCGAGCTCCCTGCATTTGCCGAAACTAAAATAGTTACACATCAAGGACAGGTGAAACGAATTAGGTGGGACGAGGGTGAAGAGTTTTGAGTATTATGGAATTTTTAAAAAGTAATGTTTTTCTTGCGGCACTTCTAGGAAGTTTTGGAACTTTAATTGTACAGATTATAATTCGTTATCAAAATGATAAAAGATACTCTACACAAGTTAAAAATATGATCTTAGAAAGTAGTAGAAGGGTCAGAGTTTATTTAGAACATATGATTAAAGAGCCTAAAGAGGTTGCTATTGAAAATTTAGAATCTCGTATAAAAGGTATTGAGATAATTCAACAACTTTTAAGTGAAATGGAATTAAGCAAAATACCATCTAAAGATATCTTTGTTATGTACAGGACAAGGGAACAAATCCATGAAATTGTAGATGATCTTTCAATGTTTAGAGACAATCATTTTAAATTAAGGGAATTTGAAAATGAAATAAATTCTTTGTTAATAAATAATATTGATTCAAATGTAAATGAGTACAGTGATATTTTAAATGAATATAAAAGAAAAGATGAAGAACATTATGAGAGGTTATCAAATGATTTAGAAAGATATATAGAATTATTAAAAAGTACTAAGAATAATTATAATACAATTAAAAAAGCAATATATAAAATTAATAAATTGAATTAGTTCTACCAGCCATCTGGAGGACAACAACTGATCGCAGTGTACAGCTGCATCTTTTGTTGTCCTCTTTTTTTATTGTACGAAATTCAAATTAACATAGCTATTCCATTTCAGAATAAAGGGGTGATTAGATTTGAGAACGATTCAATCGGAATTTAAAAGACAGGGCATTACAAAGCTAAAGAATACAACTCCATCAGTGAAGCAGCCAAAAAATAAAGAGCGGTTAAGCAAGTGGGAACTTGAAGAATTGATGGGTATAAGACGGGACACATACAAACGAGTTGGCAGTGCCATTCGCAGAAGATAAGGAGTGGAATATGTATGGAAATGTTAAAAAATATTGACGGAAAAGCAACGCAAAAGGCAATAGAGAAAGTACTAAGGCAATACCGCACATATCAATTGACGACACCAGAAGAGTTATTGCCAACGATTACTCCAAGATATACTTTGGAAATGACTTCATTTGGTGGAAGTGTAAATTCAAAAGTCGAAAATGCTGCAATTAAAAATGTGGAGCATTATAGGCAAGCAGAAAAATTTTTTGCTCGTTTTAACCATGGATTTTATAAGCTAACAAAAAAAGAACGTCAATTGATTATCATGGCATTTTTAGATGAAGTGCCAAAGTTCAATTATGAAATATCCAATGAATTATGTATTAGCGAACGTACATTTTATCGAATAAAAGCACAGGCTCTTTATAAACTCGCATTAGCATTACGTGTAGAAGTTTATGAAGAAGAGGTGAAGTCTTCATGAATTTCGTTCAACCAATACGTGATTTAGATAAAATATCTGAGGTACGTACATTTTTGGCAAGTAAGAATAAACGTGATGAACTGCTGTATTGTTTTGGGATATACACCGGATTACGCATCAGTGATATCCTGACAGTGAAGGTACAGGATGTGTATGGAAAGGATCACTTTTATATTGTCGAGCAAAAAACAAAGAAAGCCAAACAAAGAAGCAAAAAGTATACGGTACGCAAAAGAGTTCCATTAATAGCAAGGCTGCGTAAATTAATTTCTAGCTACTGCGAAAATATGAAGCCAACATTATCTTTTTAAAAGCAGACAAGGAAAGAACAGGCCCATCACTCGTGTTCGAGCCTATGATATTTTACGAGAGGCAGCACAGCATTGTGACCTAAAAGAAATTGGTACGCATACGTTACGTAAGACGTTCGGGTATCTGGTGTACCAGAATGACAAAGATGTAGCATTGCTGCAAGATATCTTTAACCACAGTGCACCGTATATCACGCTCAAGTATATTGGGGTAAACCAAGATGCTATACAAGAAGCGTATGAAGCGCTTAATAATTTGAGGATATAATATAGTGTAATTTCATAAAAAGGATTAATAATATCAAAGTTTGATTAAAAACATCTCTCCTCAAGGTCACTTAGAGGAGAGATGTTTTTAATTGGGTAATTCTGTTAGTATTATTATAGAAATTGTGAAAAAATGTACTAAAACTAATGCAACAGGTTAGTGGAAAAATAAAAAGGGGAGATACGTTGACACACATTAAAAATATTGGACATTATTGTCCTATGGATGATAACGGATATATAATAAATGATTCAAGTGTAAAGAAGATTAAATCTGATTTTTATAAGTTGATTGAAGAAGTGATAGAAAATTATCAAACCCATTTAGGAGCCGACTTACATAGCGTATATATCAGAGGTTCAGTTCCTCGTGGTTTGGGGATAAATAGCGTTTCAGACTTAGATACAATAGCCATTACGAATAAAAATACTAATGATATAGACTTGAAATGGGTAGACACGGCTGAACAAGAATTGAACAAAAAGTTCAACTGTGTAAATGGAGTAGAGTTCAGTTTCTATTACATTGAAGATATCTTAGAAACTACTACTTTTTCAATCATTCCGTTTATGATAAGGACCCATAGTGTGTGCTTATTGGGGGAAGATTTAAAGGTTAAATTACCTAATTATAAAGCGGATAAAACTCTTGGTAATGAACACCTTGTTAATTTAAAGAATCAAGTTGAGCAAGCAAAAGAAGATCTTGATGGTAACAAGGATATTGAAGATATTTTAGATTGTTGTGGCTGGATTATGAAAATTATAGTTAGGGCAGGACTTGCACTTGTGATAGAGGAAGAAAATCAATATACAAGAGACTTATTCCCTGCGTATAAGATATTTTCTAAATATTACCCAGAGAAGGAATCTGAAATGAAACAAGCACTTCATTATGCTATTATTCCAGTTGGAAATGCTAATGAAATAATTGATTTTTTAGATGAAATGGGAAATTGGATGGTAAGTGAGTCTGAAAAGTGGTTACAAGTTTATAACCCTAAAAAGGTGAGTAATTTGGAAATTTAGAATAAGGATGTTATTTCTGAAATTGTAGATTCTGAAATAAAGTACTAAAAGTAACGGGTCTTTAGTGCAACAATGATTTCAAAAGTAATCAAATTTTTTTACAATCCTACATAAGGAGAAATTAACAAGTGAATATGAAATTGTGTTTAGCATCTCGTGAAAATACGGGGTGCTTTTATTTTGTTGTTTTTAGGAAATGTGCTGTATTTCAAAATGCTTTCACACTTTAGTGCGCGAATAACATTTACTTAATGTGAACTTGTAAAGCTCAAAAGTAAAAAGAAACTTAAAGAGTTGGTATATCTGTATTTGTATAGCGATGTAGAGGTTAACAGAATATAAGATATGTTAATGTCACTTTAACCAATATAGTGTAAAATAATCATTGAGGAGGGATATTTTGGTAAGTAAGAAACCTAAAATTGAGAGAAATTTTTTAGATAGTTTATATAGACAATATTCACCTAAACAAAGCAAAGAGGACTTAGAGATAGCATTGAAATGTTTTGAGGTAAAAGATTCTTATGAAAAAAAGATGATAATAGCCAAATTGAAATATTTGTATAGAGTTAACACGATGGAAAGCGGGTTTACAGGCTTTACTAGTATCTTTACTTTATTCTTAAGTACAGTAATTTTATATTTCAATGAAATAATAGGTAACAAATATATTAAATACATAATCATTATTTATCTTTTCATTTATATTTTTCATAGTTTTAACAAAGTGATTAATAAGAATCGAGTCATTGTTGCAGAAACAGAATACTTATTAGCATTATTAGAAGAAAAATAACCTTGGCAGACTTTTGGCAGAATGTTGGCACACTTTTTCAAAATGAACATGCTATTATTGTAATATGCAATGTAATTCAAACAACATAACGACAGGCGATGTGGCTCATGCTGCGTCGTCTTTTTTATTGCAATTATTATTCTATAAAAATAAAAGTGGGTCCTTCTGGCGAAATTTGAAAAGCCTGCGGGTCTCGCGAACCCCAGAAACGATCTAGATATATGCCGGAAAATAACGTTCCTTCCACCCGGCTAGCAAAATCAAAGTTATATTTGAGAAATGAGGTGTGCAAATGTCGAGTACTGGAAAAACAAAATTAGATGAAAAAACCATAGTAAACACAAAAGCACTTGCCAAAATGTTCAATATGACGGAGCGAAATGTTCGCTATTTAGTTGAAGAAGGAATTATTGCTCGTGTAAATCATGGTCGTTACGATCTAATTGACACTGTAAGCAGATACATCACATTTTTAAAAATGTCGAACGATGGATTAGATGAGTCGAAGGTTCAGGAGTCTCTTGAATACGAAAAATGGCTGCATGAAAAAGCCAAGCGTGAAAAAGCAGAAATTGAGTTATCACATTTAAAGAAAGAAATGCACAAAGCAGATGAGGTAGAGAAAGTTCTAAAACATATGCTTACCTCGTTTCGTTCTAAGATGCTTTCGCTCCCTTCAAAAACGGCTTTGCTTTTAGCTAGTAAAGATGATCCAAAAGAAATTGAAGCACTTCTTGAACGTGATATATATGAAGCATTAGCTGAACTAGCTGATTACGAGCCATCCTTATTCTTTGAAGAGGATGACGTTGAAGATTTAGATATGGTAGGTGAGGACGATGGTACAGAAACAGACGTTGAACCTGTTTCGTAAAGCGGCTGGTGTTGTTGCTCCTCCACCAAAATTAACCGTTTCCCAATGGGCAGATTCTCATCGTGTGCTTTCAAAAGAATCATCAGCAGAGCCAGGGAAATGGAATACAGATCGTGCACCATATCAACGAGAAATTATGGACTCAATCAGTGACCCTGATACAGATGAAATTGTTGTTATGTCTTCTGCTCAGGTTGGTAAATCAGAGCTTATAAATAACATCATTGGTTACTACATTGATTATGATCCTTCTCCAATGCTTTTAATGCAGCCAACGTTGGAAATGGCTGAAGCATATTCGAAAGACCGAATTGCACCAATGATACGTGATACACCGACATTAACTAAAAAGGTAAATAGTCCGAAAGCAAAGGATGGCAATAATACGTTACTACAAAAGAAATTTGCCGGCGGTCATTTAACATTAGTTGGTGCCAATTCTCCAGCGAGTTTAGCATCACGTCCAGTAAGGATTGTATTAGCGGATGAAGTTGATAGGTTCCCATCTTCTGCAGGGACTGAAGGAGACCCGTTATCTCTAGCACAGAAGCGTACGAAGACCTTTTGGAACTACAAATGGATTACGGTTTCTACACCTACAATTAAGGGGGCATCTCGTATTGAAATGGAATTTGAGGAGAGTACGAAAGAGCAGTGGAGTGTCTCATGTCCAAGTTGTGGTAAATTACAGCCTTATAGTTGGCCACAAATACGGTTTGATGCAGTTGCTATGGAATGTGTTCATTGTAAAGAACAGCATGCAGAAGTCGAGTGGAAATCACGTCCAGGACAATGGATTGCTAGAAATCCCGAAGCAACGAAGCGCGGCTTTCATTTAAACGCTTTAGCCTCACCTTGGGAAAAGTGGTCAAGAATCATCGAGGAATTTAAGTCTGCTAAGCGTAAAGGTACAGAGAATTTAAAAACCTGGGTGAATACTACTTTAGGTGAATCGTGGGAGGACAAAACAAATGACCAAGACCATGAGAAATTAATTTCTCGCCGTATTCGTTATAACTGTGACGTTCCAAAAGAAGCATTAGTATTAACAGCTGGTGTCGATGTTCAAGATGACCGCTTAGAGGTTGAAGTTGTTGGATGGGCAATTAATGATGTTTCTTATGGTATTAACTATAAAATTTTCTATGGTGATCCTGGTCAAGATGCAGTATGGAATCAGGTAGATGCATTTTTAATGAATGATTTTATTCGTAATGATGGTGTGACATTGAATATATCTGCTGTTTGCATCGATTCAGGTGGTCACTATACGAATGAGGTTTACGATTTTTGTAAGGCACGTGAACATCGTCGTATTTTTGCTATTAAAGGGAAAGGCGGCGCGGGTATTGCTTATATTAATAAGCCGAACAAGGTAGGCAGACAGTCTGTTCATTTATTTACGATTGGTGTAAATGAAGGGAAAGACATTATTTACTCTCGCCTCAAAAATGAATTTGAAGATAAGCCTGGTTATTGTTACTTCCCTGTTGAAAAGGAGAAGGGCTATGACGAGGCTTATTTTGTTGGTTTAACTGCTGAACGAAATGTTACCCGATTTGTAGGTAGTGCGCCAAAGATTGATTGGGTGAAACGCTCTTCAAATATACGAAACGAGCCACTCGATTTACGAAACTATGCTTTAGCAGCCTTTCGTATTTTAAATCCTGATATGAGATATTTAGCGGAAAATCAGCTCACAGGTAATGTCTTTAATCAAACGGTTAAACGCAAGAAAAAGCGTCGTAAAGGCGTTTTATCGAAAGGAGTGTAAGCTATTGGCTTTTTCGATTATGCAATGTAATGAACGGCTTCAAATTTGGCTAGATGCAGAAGCAGCTATTGCTAGTGGGCAAAGTTATATGATTGATAATCGTCGTTTGGAACGTGCAAATTTGGCTCAAGTTCGTGAGCAAATAAAGTTTTGGCAAAGGGAATTAGTAAAAGCAGAAGCAGCTGCTAATGGTCGGAGTCGGCGACGAACAATACGTATTGTTCCAAGAGATTTATAGAAAGGAGGTAGGCAAGAGTGAATATGGTTGACCGGGCAATTGCCGTTGTTTCTCCTGCAAGAGCAGTGAGGCGACAAGCTGCAAGAAAACAGTTAGATATATTGAACACTGGATATTCCAATAGCGGTGCGAGTAAACAAAAGAAATCTATGCGTGGCTGGTTATTCCGTGGCGGTTCTACTAAAGAAGACATTGACGAGAATTTAGACACGTTAAGACAACGTTCGCGCGATCTTTATATGAACACGCCTTTAGCTACAGGAGCATTAGTGGTAGCGGGCTTTTTATATTGACAAAATTAGGCTGTTTTATTCTTTTAGGCATATTTTAAATTTATTTGTCAGTTAATTGTAATATAAATAAAAGGGAGGTACTAGGAAAATAGTGAGTATGGCTAAAATATTTTAATTAAGGTTTTAAAAAAACTATAAGGTGGGGGTTTCAAAATGTTAAATAATTTGAAGAGATATATGGGAACATTTTTTGTTATAATATTATTTTCAATGTTAACAGTAACTATTGTAGATGCTGAAGAAAAAGAACAAGTTTTGTCTGAATCTAATATTGTATTAAATGATTATATGAAAAATGGATATTTTTTAGAGCCCTCAGACTTCAAGGCTAAGTCGGAAAGAGACGTTTTTGATATTAATGGAATAAAAATTGCAAAATATTATGTTGTAGAAAGTTTAAGTGGTCAAGAATATTTCGCTATTATTTCCAATTCACAAGAAAATTCAGAAGTTCTTTTAGGTGGAGAAGGTAATGGAGATGTATTTGAATTAGGGGAAGAAAATTACTACTATTTTGGTGGTTTTAGTATAGTTAGTGCTGATGATACAAATCAAATTATAGAGTATATTAAATCGGAAGATGAAGACCTCTCGACAAATGAAATTAAACAAGATTTAGACATTCAATTGATGAATACTACAGCTTCTACGGGTGATGGATATGGTTCGAAATCATTATCATCTCCTATATTTTCTCAAAAAGATCCAGATGTTAAATCAGGTTACCAAAGTTCTGCATGTGGCCCAACTACTATGGCAGTAATTTTACAGTACTGGCATGATTCAAAAAGTAAATCAAAATTACAAGTTTGGAAAAGTGGTTATTCAACTAAAGGGGCATTTATTAATAGCATGTATGCTAATCGTGGTGGCACTTTCTATGGTATGAGTGTAAATGGTGTGCGTTCAGGTCTAGAAAATGAAGCTATTGCAAGAGGATATTCAGCATCATCAAGTAGTTTTAATAATTTTTTCTCATATAAGACTCAAATAGATGATAATAAACCGGTTGCAGTAAAGTTTGATAAATGGTTTTCTAAATGGGAACCTAATGCAAAATATGATTATGATTATCACTGGACACCTGGACTTGGATATATCTATTCTGCTTCCTCAGGTGCACTGTTAAGAGTTCAAACATTAGGTGCTGATAGTTATGTACGTGATATAAACTATAACACTCATTCTGGAATTATAACAATGGTAAGTTTTTCAATTAATAACTAATTGTATGATTGTAAAATTTCTTTATTGTTAAATTGGTAGGTAAATACACTAAAATTGATTTTTTATAGTTTAAAAAATTGTAATTATTAATTATATATAATCTTGATATTTAATATGGCGGAAGGAGAGAAAAATGAAAAAAAAAATAATTATCTTTAATCTATTATTTTGTATAGTAGTTATTTTTGTTAATTACAATTATTTTAATTCTAAATCTCGGAACGCTATCGCATACAACTATGCGAAAAACTATATTGAAACTAACTATGCCATTGCTAGAGAAAATTTAAAATCTGAAGAAATCTATTACATGAGAGGAATGGGTTTGTTTGAAGTAGAAGTTAAAGATATAGAAACTAAAAATCATTATTTTTTTGAAGTGGATATTAACGATGATTATTCATTATATTATATAAAAGATCTTACTGAGCTTCATCATAAAAATCAGGTTCATTAAAGAAAATTAATTGCAACAGTTATCAGCAATTTTTTAAGAAAAATATAAAGTTTTTAAAATACGACAATATACTCTGACTTAAAAAGCATTCTTGGGGGAATGCTTTTTATTATGCTTAAAATACAAAGGCTATTATTGTTCCTAGGTATTCAAAAAAAGTGTGTATGACCGTCACCCTTATGCATATTTCCTTGTATAAAATTTGCCCACAAATTGCCCACAAACTATTAATTTTCTACAGTGTTTTATAATGACCGAACTCTTCAAAACATTGATTTATCAGTATTCCTAGTGAACTAAATTTCTAACTATTATATAGGAACAGAATCCGTACAACCGTTACACAGTGGGAACGTGACCAATATATGAAGATGTACTAAGAAGAAAGCGTTTGGGCTGCATGCTCCAACGCGTTTTTCATATTAACAGATATACGTTATGTAGGATCTTGATTTCATCCTTATGTTGTAGAGTATTTTTCTCCTTTTCTATCTAAAATGGAAGAAGGAGGGGATGTAAATGAAACAGTGGACAGAAACATTACATGTAGCACAATTTCGTATCGCACGGCCAACTGATCAATTAGTTCAAATCGAACGTTTTTACTGTGAAGGTCTTGGTCTTAAGAAGCTTGGTGGCTTTAAATGGCATCGTGGATATACCGGCATCATGATTGGCTTACCGGATGCATCATATCATTTGGAATTTACTGAGCATGTTGATGGAAGTCCATGTCCTGCGCCAACGGAAGATAATTTGCTCGTTTTTTATATGCCTAATGTCAAACAAATTCAAACTGTACAGTCTCGACTCGCTAATATGGGATACGATGAAGTTCCACCGGAAAATCCATATTGGGCAGAAAAAGGTGTGACGATTGCGGATCCGGATGGCTGGCGTATTGTATTGATGAACACGGACGGTATTTAATTGTGTATATACAAAAATATAATAAAAAGAAAGCGTTGGGGCTTATGCTCCAACGCTTTTTTAATAACAAAACATAAATACGGCAGGTCTACGTACAGAACCTGAGCGACATTATTTATGTATTCTCTCTATTGTTATGCAGCAGTATCCGAATACTTATTAAGTAATTCGTCTAACTCTTGACTGCAATGTACTACTTCAGGGTGTGTGAATCCTAGATCATTTGCTTTTTTGTACATGTCTTTTCTTTTAGATTCAATTCTTATTCTCAATCTTAGTCTAAATATTTTTTTGAAAAATAAAAATCTCATTGCTAAATTTATATTCCTTTCTGAAGTATTACGATGTTTTACTATTTTTGAGTTAAATAAAACAGCGCTTATTCATCGTAACTTATTACAAAATAATACAGTGTCGAATCATGTTAGAAACAAAAAGTTCACAATTTTGTAAAAAACAGGTGTATTATATAAAAATAATTTTATCTCATATTGACTTCAGTTATGAAACGAAATAGTTAAAGGAGAGTAGTGAATTTAGAAGGATTTTCTTCCTTTTTATTGAAAATTTACCTTTTAGTTTGAAAATTATTAATTGATAGATTATTCTAATAAAGTACCTGTTTTTGTACTTTAGGTTTGTAAACGTTTTCAATGTCGATATATAGAAGGGGAGGGAGATTATCTATGTTGCAGGCGTTAAAAGTAGGGTTATTAATCGAACGCTCCAACCGAAAAAATATTGTCGCGTTACTAGCAGTGATCGTCATTGTGTTCGGCTGTATGTTTTTTATTAAAGCACAGTCAGTAGGGGATCAGCTCAATGAAAAAAGGGGCGACTACTACAGTTCGCGTGCTGTATTATCCAAGTTCCAAGTGCAGGATGCCTCAAGGGACGGGGATGGCAGTGAATTATTTAAAAATCTGACACAGCAAAAAAGTGCCGTCGCTTTACAAATTGCCTCATTAACTGTAGAAAATTATCCGATGTATTATGAGGCGTCCTACCGTATTGCAGAACTGCGTCAACAAGCTTTTGATATGGAAGAGTATGAAAAAGTGGAGGATTTACTGCCTTCCAAGTTCCAAAATTCATTAAACTATTTATATTTTAAAACGATGTACGAATCGGGCAAAAATACGATTAGTGATTTATCTCATTACATACCATTTTTATTGTATTTCTTTAGTTTAGTAGGTGTTGGCTGGTACATATTCATGGGCTTCTATACGAGCTCGATTTTGCTGGATGATTTTGAGCATTCAAGTATTATTAAAGGCTATCCTGTTCGTTTTGACCAATATATGATATCCAAATGTATCATTGCCTTTTTATATGTTGTTGCATTTATTGTACTCATCTTTATCAGTGCGTCGCCATTGTTATTTAATGGTTTGGGAGATAGTTCCGAAAAAGTAGCCGTTTATTTAGGTGAGCCGGCATTAATTTCAAGTGTGTACTATATTGTACTATGTATTGTCTACATGATCGTCATCTCGATATTTGTAATGCTCTTATCAATTATTTTAAATGTTCTGCTGAAAAATATGTATTTAACATTGTTTGTTCATTTTATTCTATTCTTTTTACCTATTATTTTCTCTTCAATTATTAGTATGTTCCCGTACAATCCGTTCCATTTTATGAACTTCAATGAAATTTTAAATGGAATGCCGTTGGATTTAGTGCGACCTGTGGATATAACGATGAATATCGGATTACTGATTATGAGTATTTGTATTTTAATCATGTTATTCGTCATTAAAACATTCTTCTCTACAGGAAAAATTAAAAGGGCCTAGGGGGGAAAGAAATGTACGGATATTTTAAATTTGAGCTGAAACAGTTTTTTACGAATAAGAAAAACTTGGCGATCTATTTTCTTTTGGCATTTGCTGCAATATTTTATGCATTTAAAATCGCACCTGCCTATGATCCGATTGAAAAGGTCGATCGGGAGGAGATTGAAGCCCGCTATTTAACGCGACAGGAATTTATTGATGATTTAAGTAAGAGGGACTTATGGGAAGTGCATCCGACATCAGTTAGAGCATATTATGATTTTGCTGATATCAACCCGCTGGATAAGGCAAGAATGGATGCCCTTGATGCAAATGATCTGAAAAAGTATGCGGAAGTAACAAGCGCCTGGTATGTTCAAATGAACTATTTGACTTTTTATAATGAACACCTTTTCTATAATGACCGATATTATGTGGCAGACAGGGAATTTGCAAATGTTGAAGGTGCCTTAAATGCGATGGATCAACATTACCGGTACGGTGCTTTTAATGAGGCGAATTACGCGTTGTCGATTGGTGTTTTTGAACAACGTACGGCATTGCAGACGTTTGAGCGACTTCTGAAAGGCCCGCTTCCTTTAATATTAATTATTTGTACCTTATTACTGGCGATCGATATTGTGACGAAGGATCGTCGTCACCCGTCGCTGTTAAAAGGTTTTCCGATTGCCGACTGGAAGAAGCTGCTCGTAAAAATATGTGTTGCTTTTATCGGCAGTATCACATTATTTGTTCCTTTACTTATTGGTTTTATGATAATCGGGGCTCAATCAGGTTTCGGCAATCTTAAACTGCCATCACCCGAGTATGCTTTTAATTTCTTGCAATGGGGGAATGAGAGTTTAGCTAATATGATGACATTAGGCATGTTTTTGGGTCGGTCTTTATCATTACTGATTGTATGGTTCATTGTCATTATCAATGTTGTGATTTTAAGCAGTTTACTGTTCCGCCAAGAAATGGTGAACTTGGCGGCCGGACTATTAGTCATTTTTGGCGAAAAGTTTTATCTAAGCCGCGGTATCGGGTATTTTTGGGGAGTGGAAAAAGTTCCTACAACGTATATCCATGTCGGAAAAGTTGTGTCTAGTTATCAGAACTATTATTTAGGAAGTGAGAATGTAGATTATCAATACGGCCTGCTGTTATTGTCAATATGCGCAGTTGTCCTATTGGTCATTACGCTGCTCATTTCATTTAATAAACGTTTTAAGCTTGTAAAATAAAGGGGGGGACAACGAATGATTGCTATTGAAAATATTACCGTTCAATTTGCTGAAAAGAAAGTACTCAACGATATTTCAATCAAGTTTGAACAGGGCGAGATGATCGGGCTAGTTGCACCAAACGGAACCGGAAAATCCACTTTGATGAATGTCATAATGAACTATTTGCCGCCAACAAGCGGGAAAGTATCGTTTAACGGTAATCTTAGCTATTCGAGTAAATCAAACGAGGTGAAAATTCACGAGTTTGTGTCGATGATGCCGGATCAAAGTGATTTATATAACCATTTAAGCGGTCGTGCCCATTTAAAAATGTTCGCAACGATGTGGAAGTCCGATCCGAAAATGATCGACGAAACAATTGAAGCGCTGAATATGGGCCATTATGTAAATAAAAAAACGGGTACTTATTCACTTGGTATGCGTCAGCGTCTTTGTTTTGCAATGCAAATTGTAGCAAATACAGACATTATGATGATGGACGAAGTAATGAACGGGCTCGACCCGAATAATATTGAAATCATTTCTAAGATTTTAATGAAGAAAAAGGCCGAGGGGAAAATGATCATTATCGCTTCGCACTTGCTCGATAATCTGGAAAAGTACGCCGACCGGATTTTCCTGTTCAATGGAGGCAAATTGGTCGATACGAATGAAATTATTGAAGGGTTCAGTCAGGCGAAAATTAAAACAGTACGGGTGAAAAATATGGAGGAATCCGTAAAAGCGCTGCTGAAAGAAAAGTATCCGTTAATTGAGCAGCAAACACTCGTTACGGATATGACACTTCTTCATCTTCCTAGTTTAGAACCAATGCTCTTAAGCGATTTGACTGAATTTTTAGTGGATAACAATGTAATGGACTTTGCATTTGGTAAAGTGACATTGAATGATTTATATGCCCTTTACTATCATGAAGTTGTATAATAAAAAGCCTTCGTCAATCATTTTGACGAAGGCTGTTTTTATAACGAACAAAAAAGTTTGAATGGTATGCTTGTAAGTTATAAAAGAGTTGAAATTTTACATTTTAAACATTTAATTTTTTCTTCCAGTTCAATGAGAAGATACTTGAAGAAATAACAACTACGAATAGCGTAATTACCGTAATAAATACGATATAGTAAGATCCAGTTGTATCGAAAATGTAACTGAATAAAGTAGTACCGACTGCAACACCTAATGTAGAAGCAGACATGATTGTAGTATAAATGGATGCATAGTCTCTACCGCCAAATACTTCACGAATAACCATTGGAGGTAAAAGGGTAGACCCTGAGAAACCGATACCGAATAATAATGCACCTAAATACATCATACCGATGCCGAATGAATCAGAGAACAGTAAAGCAATCGTACCTAAAATACCACTGCCGATACCTGTTAACAATGCTAATTTAACGCCAAATTTATCGTTAACCGCACCGATCAGAAACTTCCCGCCTGTTTGACCGATCGTTACACATGTAACACCTGTAGCGGCCATTGCAGCAGAGAAACCAACTGATTGGATAAAGTTTGGTACGTGGAAGCCAACTGTAGATGCTAAACCAAATAAACCTGTAAATCCTAAAATTAAATAGAATGGAATTGTTTTAATGGCAACGTTTTTCATTACCCCAGTTTCAGGTTGTGCTTGTACAGCAACTTTATTTGTTGTTTCTTCAGCTCCATAAGGCTGTTTATTCATATCTTCTGGTTTTGAACGAATAACGAATAATGTAAATGGCAAAATTAATAGGGCGATACATACACCTAAAATCATGTATGTTGGACGCCAGCCGATTGATTCGATTAACGCACCAGTGATTTGAGCGAAAATCGCACCACCAATACCCATGAAGGCCATCGCAAAACCTAATGCTGTACCGGCTTTTGCTTTAAACCAATTGTTGATTAGTAATGGAATCGTACCATAAATCAGGAATGTACTACCGATACCAAGTGCAACACCTGAGATGTAGAAATTCCAGGCAGATGTATAGAAGCCCATTAATCCGAATGCGAGTGCATTTATAATACCAGCTATTGTTAAAATATAACGAACATCGAATTTATTTAAAAACTTCCCTGCAAACGGTAAGAAAATTGTTACTGTTAAATACATAATTGAAGTATACAAACTAATATCAGATACACCAACACCGAAATCTTGTGCTACAGCGCGATATAATAGACCAGCACAGCTTACGATAATACCGACACTTGCCGCATAAATTGCAGCACTTGCGATCATGATCCACCAGGCATAGTGCATTTTCCCTTGTTTTTCCATGTTATCTCCTTTGATGTAGCAGAGAAGCAAGTGAATTGCTTCTCCTCATAATTTATGCAAAATAATTTATTGAATTGTGAAACCGCCATCAATTGTTACCGCAGTACCGCTCATGAATTTCGCTTCATCAGATGCTAAAAATACAGCTAAGTCTGCTACTTCTTCAACTTGACCGAATGTACGTGTCGGTACAGCTTCTTTAGAAAGACCAGCTAAAACGTCTTTTACTAAAGGTGTTTCAATTGTACCCGGGCAAATTGCGTTGATTTTGATCCCGTAGCGAGCGTATTCGCTAGATAAATGTTTTGTATAACCGATTGCACCGTGTTTAGAAGCTGTGTATGCTGCTCCACCTTTACCTGCAACTAAACCGGCAACAGAACAAATGTTTACGATTGCGCCAGTTTGACGCTCGATCATGCTTGGTAATACAGCGTTACAGAATTCGAACATGCTTGTTAAATTAATATCAATTAAAAATTTCCATTGATCTAATGTAGTTTCAAGCGATTTTTGATATTTGTCGAATACACCGGCATTGTTAACTAGCACATCAACTGGACCGAAAGTTTCTTCCGTCACTTTGATACAGTTTAAAATATCCTCTGTTTTCATGACATTTACTGATACAGCGATTGCTTCGCCACCAGCTGCTTTAATTTCTTCTGCAACTGCTTGTGCACCTTCAAAGTTTAAGTCTGCAACAACGACTTTTGCACCTTCTTTTGCAAAACGAATTGCTTCGCCTTGACCCATTCCGGAGGCTGCTCCTGTAATAATGGCAACTTTATTTTGTAAACGCATAGTAGATCTCTCCTTAAATCAATTTTTTAATAATTGCTTGTGCGCAATTTATATCTTAAACTTAGGACATATATAATTAAAAATACTTATTTCTTATTTTGATATAACTTAAAGTTATTAAGTAGAGGTGATTTGAATGGATTTAGTAAAACTGCGCTATTTTTATGAAACAGCGAAAGTACAAAATATGTCGCATGCTGCAAAAGAACTTTTGATTTCACAACCGGCATTAAGTAAGGCAATTGCCCAGCTGGAAGAAGAATTGGAGATGGATCTTTTTTACAGAAACGGCAAACGTATTACACTAAATTCAAATGGTGAATTTTTATTTAAACGAGCGGAGCGGATTTTTGCTGAAATACTGGATCTGGAGAGAGGTCTACGTGAATTTCGTGAGCAGGGGAATGGGGAACTGTCCATTGTTACAACGTTACCTTATACATTCACGAATATATTGAATGAGTTTTTGAATTTCTATCCAACCATAAAATACAAGCAAGTACCTTTATCGAAGGATAATCTTGAACAATTTATTGAATATGGAAAGTTTGATTTGTGCATCACAACGGAGAAGTTGAACCATCCGAATGTAGAGTGGCTTCCATTGTTCAACGAAGAAATATTTTTAACGGTACCTTCGACATACCCGGAAGCTAAATTGGAGTCGGTTCATCTTTCCGAATTGCGTTCTTTACCATTCATTGGTCTGACTGCTGAATACCGTTTCCGTCAACTGACGGATAATTTTTGCCAGGAGAACGGTTATACACCTGAATACCAAGTGGAAGTAGAAGAAGCAACGACAATATTACAGCTTGTAAAAAATGGTCGTGGAGCTGCCTTTACACCTGAAACGTCGATGAATATGTATGATGATAAAATCAAGCATGTTCGCATTGAAAATGGGGAATTTACTCGAACGATTGGATTATTAAAACATAAATATACGTATACTACAGCCATTTCTAAAGCATTTATCCAGCATTGCTATGATTATTTCGAGAATACACATAAATAACACGATAAAAGACGAATTCCCCGCCTATTGAACATAGACGGGGACATTTAAATATTAGGGGGGAGTTGATTGTTTTGTCGAACAATGTATTGTAATAGTTTAGTAGTCATTCGTTGAGCAGAACTTAATAAACTATAATTCGTCCAAATTTCTTCCAAGAAATTTGATGGTCTGAATTTTATAGTTGGAGGCTGTAAAATCCAGTAGTAGACTGAGTAAAAGTCCTGAATTTGAAAAATCGTAATTTAAATTCGATTATTTGTGCTGCAAAATTAATCTTTTGCACAAGTAAAATATACACGCATTTCTATATCATTAAAAATACTTATTTTTTATTCTGATATAACTTTTGGTTATTAAGAGCCTGCTACTTAAAAGCAAAACGCCATTTCTTTAATAAGAAATGGCGTTAATGATTGTATGGTGAATGGGGATCTGTATCACAGTGCAATATAATATTTAGTAAAAAAATATCTATTCGAGTTAAATATATTGTGCACTAATTACTTTCTTTCATTAATGTAACGGATGGTGCAGATGCAATGGTGGTGGGATTAGCCAGCCTTTTGCTTTGTTTAAGCGTAATAACTTTGCCCCAAGCTGTGCCTTTGCTGTATGGAATTGACCATACATCATTCCGATATCTTCTCGCATTGTCATACCCATAGCCTGGCTGCAGCTTACTAAACCTGCAGCAACATCTACAGATAATGCGGCACTTATTTCAGGATCATTGAATCTTGCTCCTGGCGGAATATTTTCAATACGTGCTTCAGGACGTTCCGGTGGTGCAGGAGGGAGTCCAACTCCATTTAATTTAAGAATTTTTTCTAATTGCTTAACTTCATCTCTTGCGAATTGGATAAAGTCTTCGATTATTTTTTTTAAGTCGTTGTCACCGGCATGGTTATAAAATGTCTGATATGCGGCAATCATACTGTATCCAGCAGCCAAACTCGTCCAAACGTTAAATACTTCTCCATAATGTAACGGTTCGTCTTTCGGGTTTCCTGTTAAAATTCCCATCATTACACTTCCCTTCAAAATTAGGTTTATTTCATACAACGGTAGTATGAGCAGTAAGGGTTTTTTAATTCATTTATAAATAAAAAAAATAATACACATATCTGCCTTAGAAAAAATAGAGAAGGGAACAAATCAGACGAAGGTCCATTTATTTTATAAATGAAAACAAAAAATAAAACGCTTGCTACTGAATACAATAGCAAACGCCTTATTTGAATATGATTTTATGTATAAAGAGGTAAGTCAATCAGTAACGAATATTGTTGAAGTAAACGAAATTTACTTCAACTCGTTAATGAAGCAAAGCTGATTTTGAAAATCAGTTAGTAGGTCCTTGAACTCTTTTGTAAATTTCCTTTTCAATCGTATCTTTTGGCTTTTTAAGCGCGATTTCGAGGACATCTAATATAATTGTTGAGAGTTGTTGTAAAATTTGTGAGTCTTGGGATGTTATTTTTTTCTCGTCTTTTTGTAATTCCAAATCTTTTCTTAGGAGAGTATTCATTAACTGGGCAGCTTCAAGATGATTGTTCGCACTTAAGATTTCTGCGTGATTTCTTTGACGGTTTGTACTGCGGTCATTCCATTCGCTTGGTTCATTTGAGAAACAATCCATAATTTGAACTGCTTCATCATAGCTCAATATTTTTTCAAGTTGTGAGTTTTTACTTTCAACTGGATGATATAGTGTTACTCCCGGTCTAATTTTTGATTGCATAACATAGTAAAGCATAGGTTCTCCTGTGAAGTTTTGTTCTACAATGCCCTCAATCTGGCAAATACCATGGGATTTATAAAACGTTAAGTCACCAATTTTATACATATATACGCCTCCGGAAAAAGTTATAAATTTAATTTTAAAGTAATTTTGCGTTTAAGTCAACTAAGTTGACTTAAAAGTTCTATTAGTATCGTGAACTTGAATTAATATTTTTCCTTTAGTATGATGCTTGAGAATATTTAAGAATGATGCTGATAGAAAGAAGGAAAAAAGCCATGATTGACTTTATAGAATTATTGTATCGCCAACATAAACATTTGCGCCAAATGGCTGAAATGATGTGGAATGAAAATAATGACCTTCATATAACGAGTTCGGAATGGTTTGTACTGAAAAACATATATGAGGGCTATGTAACAGTACCTGAATTAGTAAAACAATTGGACATTTCAAAGCAAGGGGTTCATAAATTTGTGACTTCCTTACAAGAAAAGGAATTAATTACGACCGAATTAATAAAAGGATCGAAAGTTCAAAAGATGGCTCATTTGACCGAAAAGGGAATCATTATTTTTAATGAAAGCAAAAAAATGGAGCTGGAAATAGAAAAGATGGTAAGAGATACGATCGGGGATAAAGAATATGAAATGCTGCTGGAAATGCTCAAAAAGCCGCTTTTGAAAATTTAAATCCGATTCATTCAAAATGTAGACAACAGAAAACCGCACGAAAGAGTACTTCCTTCATGCGGTTACTTCAATACATTTTATTACTTATTTAAACGAACCTTCAAATACAATTTCATTTAATGGGCGTCGGCCTGATGGTGTCTCACGTGCCTGTAATTCAGGAGAGAGCATTTCTTTATCGCCTTTGTAACCAATAGCAATTGCTAAATGCACATCAAATGTATCCGGAATGTTAAACGCTTCTTTCGCCACATCTTTATAAATACCGCTCATTGGATGAGTGATTAATCCTTCTTTAGCTGCCTGAAGTGAAAGGAAGCCCCATGCTGTACCTGAATCAAACTCATGTGAACCTTTTGTATTGTCTGAAACGACTAATACTAAAACGGGTGCACGTTTTGCCCATACTAAGTTACCTTCCATTAAAACAGGGTGGAACTTTGCTAAATCCTCTTCTGTTTTCGCTACGATAAAACGCCAAGGTTGGTTATTGCCTGCTGAAGGAGCCCAACGAGCTGCTTCAAATAAACGGTTTAATACATCTTCTGCAACAGGTGTGTCTGCATAGGCGCGCGGTGACCAACGATTTAAAAATACTTCAGAAATGTCGTGCTCCGCAGTTCGAAATTCTTTTGCTTGTAATACCATGAAAAAAATCCTCCTAGTTCTATGTAATACATCTCCTATATTAACCAACACGAAAATATAATTGCAAATAAAATGCTTACAAAAAGTAAGTAAATGATTATTAGTTAGTAATTGCAAATTATTAATGGAAATGCAGGTCATCTATTGTAAGAAAGGCAGAAGCAGATAAAGTTGTTTTTAATAGTAGACAAATGCAATATTTTGCTATATACTAAAGTCAATGAGATAGTTACAAGACATTAAATTCACCTATTACAAAAAGTATTCGTGGTTTAGTTGGTACTTTTTGTAATATGTGAATTTTTTTCTTTTGGAAGAATTGCGATCTTATTAAATTTAATTAATTGGAGGTCATTTAAATGACACAAGGTACAGTAAAATGGTTTAACTCAGAAAAAGGTTTCGGTTTCATCGAAGTTGAAGGCGGTTCTGACGTATTCGCTCACTTCTCAGCTATTCAAGGCGACGGTTTCAAAACTCTTGAAGAAGGTCAAAAAGTTGAGTTTTCAGTAGAAGACGGTCAACGTGGACCACAAGCTACAAACATCGTAAAACTTTAATTTTAATGATGTAATCATAAAAGAGGGATCCTTACATTAGGATTCCTCTTTTTTTGTATATTTTCATTAAAAAAATATTGCAGTTTAAATTTTGCAGATGAAATTGGAACTGCTATTAATTTTGTCGTATCTACAGGTAGTAAGGATTTACAATTTATCTTATTTCACCGGGAATTTAACGGCAAGTTAGCATGGTAAATACGACTTTGACGATAAATTGGCAAGAGTTGGTGGGGGAGGATTATGGAAATTCCGAGGTTTTTACTTTATCCGGGTAGTAATTGGAGTATGACGGATTGGATTACGGATTGGATTGTCAGCCATATGCCTTTTCGTGGTTCAATAGCTTTAGTAGTTGAAACAGAATGTTGAGAAAATCGAATTCAGAAGAAAAGCCACTTTCTTAGAAAGTGGCCTCTTGTTTACTTAGTCTGCTTCAATTCGTATCGCATCAATTTTTTGACAGTCTACGATAAGTGTTGAACCGCGTTCAGTGATTGGATCAATAAATATTGCACAGCAATTATTATTGTCAAATCTTTTAAAAACGACATCTTCTAATATTTGACCGCCTGATAAGAAAACGTCAACTTCTGTCCCTTTTCTTAATTCTCTTAATAGGTCACAGATACAACCTTTACAACGATTCTTATTATTGTTAGAACTTAATTCACTTGTACATTTGCTACAATTACAACCCATTTGTAACACCCTTTTCTTATCTGAATTTGTAAGGCTAGCCTTACATTATTAGAATATGGTATGAAAATGAAACGAACTAGGTAACGTAACTAGTGAAAATATAGAACATTTGATAAAAAACATCTTAACCGAGCAAATAAGAACCTTTACTTAAAATAAAGGTTTAGAAAAAAAGGGAATGGTAAAACCTATATAAAAAAGTTAAATGAGGTATAAAATGCTTGAACATTTTGAGATAATTTTGAGGTCGTTTACTTCTTTCGGACTGTTACTAGTAGGGACACGAATACTAGGTAAACAAACGATTTCCCAAATGACCATGTTTGATTTTGTTGCAACAATTTCTTTAGGAGCTATATCGGCGAACTTAGCCTTTAATACATCTTTAAAGGTTTCTCATACTATCTTAGCATTTGTCATTTATGTCTTTATAATATTTATGATTGCTCTCATTTCTCTAAAAAGTAAAAAAGGCAGAAAGTTCTTAGCTGGTGATCCTACAATAGTTATTGAAAACGGAAAAATACTTGAGAAGAATATGAATAAGATGCGCTATACGTTAGATTATTTAAATCAACAATTAAGAGAAAAGGATGTCTTTAATATCGTCGAGGTATTATTTGCAATTATAGAGACAAATGGGACATTAACAGTATTAAAAAAGCCTCAATTTAGAAATGTAAATAAACAAGATTTAATGATACCGATAACACCTGAATTTAATTTACCAATTGAACTAATCATGGATGGAGAAGTAATGAAACAGAATTTAGATCAGAATAACTTAACCGAACAATGGTTACATTCTGAATTAAAGCAACGTAACTTGGTTCGAAGTAATGTATTATACGCAGTATTATCCGGTAATGGAAATATGTATATTGATACATATGAGAATCATATTCATTCTCCAATTGATAAAGAATAAATGATTAACCATTTGTTTTATAGGGAAATTGGAGGCATTGGCTTCTGAAAAGAGGTAATTAAGAATTTCAGTAAAAGTGACATTGAAGTGGCGAGGACATAACTAATTTCAGTTCACAAAAAATCGAAATTGCACCATGCAATTTCGATTTTCTGCTTAATAGGGAAGAGTTCTATAGAATAGCCCTCTTAGCACAATTATTTATTATGATGATAATGTTTTTCTTCACCGTTTTGGAATTTCACTTCAAGTTCAAATGACTGATAATTCTCATCTAAAGCAAATGCCTTTAGAACTTCTTTACGAACATCCTCATCACTGGTATTTTTATCAAATGTAAGTTGTTTTAATGCATCGGCAAAATTGTCGTAGGCTTTATCGCCATTATATTTAACACCATTAAGATCATCATCTAGTTCAGCATAAATATTGTTTCCATCGTTCTCATATTCAACATCGTATGATTTATGGTCTGCATATTCTACGTCTAAATCAAAATCAGTAAAAGTATAATTTACATCTGCAACTTTTATTCCTGTCCGTTCATCTTCTTCATTTTCTGTATTATTAGTGGCATTATTATTCGTTGTTTCATCAACCACACTATTATTTCCTGTAACTTCTTTATCCTTATCTACATTTGCATCTTCATTGTTACAGGCATACAATAATCCCAATAGTAATGGCATTGTAAGAATTCCTTTAAATACTTTCATTAAACTCTCTCCTTTAAAAGTGTCATTAATAACTACTATTAAAAGAGAGTATTCCCAAATTAAAATGATCTATCCATGTTTACTTCAATTAAAAATGCCTTCTTGCCGAATTTTGCGAGAATACTTTTCAAAATGTAAATTCAGAACTATGCCACATTTATTGAATTTAAAGTTAAGGACACCGGTCAAATAGTAAATCTACACAAAATAAAAGAAATAAAAATTAATGAAATTAAGTATTAACTCAGACCTTATACAGTACATTGAAAAATAAAAATAAGCCTTCCACTAAATTGCGGAAGGCTTATTTTTATTTTAGGGTACAAAAGAGTATGTACCGTGTATTAACTTTAAAATTGTCTAGCCCACTAAGTTATGCTTAACTACTTCATAAGCTCAATTCAGATTCAAAACCTTGATTTACTAGGGTTTGTAGCCTAAAAAAATGTTTGTACCCCAAAATGTACCCCAAATCGAGCTTAAAAAGCAGAAAAACTTAATTTACACGAACTAAATCATTGAGCATTTTCGAAGCGAGAATTTCCTCATTTTCAAACGAGTGGGCATAAGTTGAAGTAACTGTTTCCACCGTATCTCCTAACAATGCAGCAATTGTTGTAAAAGGTGTATTCTGTGCCGCTAAAATTGAAGCATATGTGTGGCGTAAATAATGCGGCGAAATATGAGGCAATTTATATTCTGTACATAATCGAGTTAATGCACGATTAATATACTCACGAGCGACCGGCATACCATTTGGATGCACTATTAAATATTTTTCAGGATTAGCATCGCGATTGTACCACATGACCGGTTCAAACCATAATAAGTACTTTTTGATGCACTTGGCTAATTCGTCAGTCAATGGGATAGTACGTATACTATTTCTGGTCTTAGGGGAACGTGTCCCTAAGGAGTCACGAGTTTTAGTGATAGAGATTGTTTTACTGTCAAAGTCAATATCCTTTGTAGTTAATGCAAACAATTCTCCTTTTCTCATACCAGTGAGTGCCAAAATCATAATGGCCGTGTATTGTGAGATAGAGCTATTCTCCTTTGAAATAAGTAATAGTTTTTCCAAATCCAGTACACTAAGAGGCTGCCGCTTCTTTTTTGGTTCGGCACGCTTTAAATTGACAGATGTAAAACGTTTGCGATCTAACCATTCCTCAGCGATAGCATAATTAAATGCTGAATTTAATGTACGGTACATGGCTTCAATTGAAGTAGCTTTGTAACCGGCTGTAATCATGGGTTCTACAATATTCGTTTGTAAGACACCATTGGTTACTTGTTTCAGTTTCAAGTTTCCGATATGTGGATTAATATGCCGATTAATAGCGTTTGCACTACTATTATAAGTTGTAGGTTTCCACGAATTCTGTTTAGCTGCTACAAAATTCTCCATCAAAGCCTTTACAGTCATGTTTTCATTTTTTAAAATCTCATGATTATCATTTAAAATTTGCGCTTTTACTTTAATTAAGGCGCGTTCGCAGTCTTCGATTGTATCAAATCCACGCTCACTTTTCTCAGGTCGTTTCCCACTATGATAATATTTAAATCGAAAAGCATATTTCTTCTTACCTTTAGCGTCTTTGTAATAATAGATACAATCTTTTTTTGTTTTAATGTATTTTTCTCTTGCCATTTGATTACCCCATTCTTTATGCACGGGCAGGTGCTTTAGCTTAATGTTGGCAATCGATTAACCTCACCTCCTTTAAAGGGGAATGTATGTTCTTAAAAGCGTATTAAAAAAACTTCCTACATTTCAGCTCGACTAATTCAATCGGTACATTATGTATAGAAGCTATGTCATAGATAGTCTCGTTTTCTTCAAAACTACCATCAGGTATTAATAATTCAGCTGCAAAACGATTGGCTTCAAGTTCAATCTTGCTAACTGATAAATAAGTGTTGTTGTTCATAAATGGTGTATTTACTTTAGGGTGCAGTACAGCATGGCCGAGTTCATGGGCACAAACAATCCGTTGTTGATTAAGGCCTAGGTTATGATTAATTACAATATATTGGTTACGTCGATCGTATTTATAATAGCCATTTATATCAGGATGTAAATCATGTTTCATCACATGGATTTTTAAGTAACTTGCTATTTCATATGGGCATTCAGTGTTATATCTCTTTTTTAACTGATTGGTTTTCTCTTTTATCCACATGTAATCACTTCGTTTCGCCGGTTTTTAATTAATCGTCACGGTATTTCTTTGGTGTGTACTTTTTATTGATCCGTTGAGTTTGTCTAAAAAGTAATTCCATTGACTCCAGTAATGATTCTTTTGCTTCGTCGCTCATTGGCTCACCATCAAAAGCAAGGCCATCGGAGTTTGCAAGGTCGGCTTCAAATTGTTTCAGGCGTTTTGCTATGTCACGATCTTCTTTGCTATCCACAGAATTTTGATTAACTTTAACATCAACTTTACCTGTAGAAAGCCATTGCAAGGAGACACCATATAAATCAGCAAGAATTGTTAATGTATTTAAATCTGGTTCGCTTACACCATTTTCATATCCACTAAGTGTTTTGTTATGAATACGAGTTCTTTCCTTTACTTGCATTTGTTTAAGACCAGCTTTTTGTCTCGCCAATCTAAGTCTATCCCCTAAAGTTTCCAAAAATTTCACCTCGCTAAATTCCTTTATACTAAGATTATCTTACCCTATTCTCAAAATTAAAGAATATTTTTCTTAAAATCTTAGAATTTTAGTTGACTTCTTAGAAGGTAAGAATTATATTATATATAACGAGTTCTTAGAAATTAAGAAAAGGGGGGGATAACAACATGAAAATTCATGAGAGAATTCGTCGTTACATTAATGACAACGGATTGAAAATGAATCACGTTGCTGAAAAATCATCTATTGAATTGAAACGTTTTTACAGAATTGTGAACGGTGATTCCATTATGTCGGCGGACGAATTTGAGTGTATTTGTGAAGGTTTAAAATTAGAACCTAAATATTTTTTTAATCAATTATTCTTAGAAACTAAGAGTAAGAGCGCATAGGAGGTCTTACCATGCAACAATTACAAAATTTTATATTCGGCAGTTATCAAATTCGAGTTATCCAAGTTGAAAACGAACATTGGTTTGTAGCAAATGATGTTTGCAAGGTATTAGAAATTAAGAATACAACACAGGCAATACAGCGTTTAGAGGTAGACGAACGCTCTATGTTCAACATAGGTCGTCAAGGTGAGGCAAACATCGTAAATGAATATGGATTATATTCTCTGATTTTAGCTAGTCGGAAAGATGAAGCTAAAAAATTTAAAAGGTGGATTACACACGAAGTGATTCCTTCAATTAGAAAACAGGGTGCTTACTTAACACCGGAAACAATTGAGCAGGTCTTACTAAACCCAGACACAATTATTAAAATCGCTCAAAACTTAAAAGACGAACAAGAACGTCGACAAATTGCTGAGTCGAAGCTCGAACAACAAAAACCGAAAGTTTTATTTGCGGACTCAGTAAGCGCAAGTGAAACATCAATTTTAATTAGAGATTTAGCGAAATTAATTACTCAGAACGGAATACCTATTGGTGAAAAAAGATTGTTCACTTGGTTACGAGAAAATGGCTATCTAATAAAAAAATTCGGATCAGATTACAATTCACCAACTCAAAGGTCGATGGAAATGAATTTGTTTGAAATTAAAGAATCAACTATCAATCGTTCACAAGGTATTCAAATAACAAAAACCCCTAAGGTTACGGGGCGAGGGCAAATTTACTTTATCAATAAGTTTTTAACAAAAGCAAAAGCAATTTAAGGAAGGTGCAGAACAAGCGCCTCAGATTGGAGGAATTAGTATGATCCCTCAAACAGAGAATGCATTGATTCAAACTCTTTTTGAAATGTCAGGCATCACAAAAGAAAGTGTACAAAACGAGCTTCAAAAACTCATTCAAGATACTGTACGTCCATCTATTCTCTTTTGGGATATCGAGGACATTGTAAAAGCGACAACATTTCAAAAAGCATTTTTAGAAGAACACATCCTCTCTGATCCTCGTGTAAGAGAATTTCAGAGACAACGTGGCTTCCGGGGAAAACGTGTGTGGCTTGCGGAACCAACAGCGAAAGTAATACAAAAAATAATTATGGATGAATGGAATTAAAAATAATCGCACGGGCAGGTGCTTTAAAAGTAGGTGGAGATTGAGGGCAATCAATCTCCAAAGTTAGCCGAGGGCAATCGGCAGTATTAGAAGAGCCAGGGCAATGGCTCAATAGCAGGTTATCTTGCTTAACTTAAGTATAAAACAAAAATATAAAAAATTGTGTTCTCAGTTGGAACATCAAAGTGCATGTTCCATTTTGGAACACGGGGGAGAAATCGGAATGGAATACGGAAAAATATTGAAGGGATTTCGTGAAAAAGCAGGTTACACACAACAGGAGTTAGCAGATTTATTAAATAGAAGCAGATCATGTATCAGTAAGTTTGAAAGTAACAGCAAGCTCATGGACATCGAAACTTTTAGAACCTGGGCAAGGTTGACAAACAGCGAAGTGCAAGCAGCGGCCATTTTATTCGGTACAGATATTTTTGCAAACATGACTCATGTTTTATCACTAGTACCAGCATTCATTCGATTATCAATCTTTTAGGAGGGAAGTACATGTGGATTAAACCGAGAGTATGGCGAATCATGACAGTCAAACAACGCTTACAAGCTATGTATTTTATGGCACATAAAAACCGCTGATTGGTTGCACAATCAACGGCTTACTAAGTTACCACAATATTCACTATAAATTATAATATCAAATTTTTACAGACAACGCGAGAGGTTTCCTCCTGTCGATTATCCGGAAGTGGTAGGCAAATAAAAAGCCGTTAATCACGGACATGATCAACGACTAAGGGAGTATAACAAATCACATTATAACAAATTTTGTCAGACAGTGCGAGAGTTATCTCGCTCTCGTCAAGCAGCTCTCAATCGGTTGGTTAGCCGGTCTCCTTCTAGAGAAATTGAGGGTTGCTTGATGGGATACCGTCGGAAAGCAGGTGAAACAAATGAAAGAATCATACAAGGTTTGGGAAATCATCAGAGGTTTTGATTTTGGCTCATATATCGAAGGAGATGTATTCATTAACGAGTTAGGGCAAGAAATTCACTTTGATGGTGAATCAATCAAAGGCTTAGATAACTTAAATCCAAGTAGCAAATGGACGTATGTTCCTTATAAATCACGTTGGGAGGCAGTTTAAATGTTGGAAGTTGAAAACACAACGTACAGTGGCATCGGTAAAACATTCAGTGGTTTATATGATTCTTTTGAACAGCAGGTAGATTGGAAGGGCCGCCGAGTACTTAAAGGCGAGGAGTATTACATTTTTAATGAAGGTGATCATGAAGTATTCGTGCATATTGAGGAAGTGCAAGAGTTTTTGGATGATAACAGATTAAACGTTAGCTGTTACGAGCAGCTAATCACATTAGTTGAGGTTTATCACGACAATTACCCAATCGTTGCATAAAAAAACCGCTGTTACGAGCAGCGGTCGGATTTGGCTCATGCCCAATTAATTTATTTCAGTTTAACGCATGAGTCTTTATTTTTCAAACAATTATATCGGGAGGTTCAATATATGAACAAATTACAGGAGCAAGAACTATTCGAGCTTGAAACGCAACAACAGGAGGAACGAAAAGTATTCGTTATTACTGATCTTAACGGTCTGAACTGGGCGTTTCGAAAAATGAGTGCTATTCAAGCGAAATTAAATGAAGTGAAGCAATTGGCAGATGCCGAACGTGAGCGTATTGCTGAATGGGAGAAAAAAGAAAGTGCTTCTTATCAAGATGATTTAGCTTACTTCTCTCACAAAATCAGTGAATACCATGCATCAGTTTTGGCAAACGATCCAAAAGCCAAGTCCATCAAAACACCATATGGCGTAGCAAAATCAACAACGAGTAAATCACAGCCAGAAAAAGCAGATGAACAGGCATTAATTGAATATTCCAAAACGAACGAGCTTGATTTTGTAGAGGTCGAAACGAAAGAAAAGCTCAAATGGGCAGAGTTGAAGAAAACGCTCAGTGTGGTTGAATCTGACGGCGAATTAGTTGTAGTTGATGCAGATGGACAAGTAGTGCCAGGTGTAGCGGTAAAGCCGGAAACAGTCTCCTTCAAAGTGGAGGTGAGTGACTAATGATTTTTTCTGAGAAAAATGCGGAGGTTTCAGTAGCATTAGCCAGATCATGGGCCGAGTTAGAGACACCAAAACACAATGCGACTGTAAAGGTACAGACAAAAAGTGGTGGTAGTTACTCATTCGATTATACGGATCTAAACGGCATATTCGAAACAGCTCGAAAAGTATTTAAAGATAACGGCATCGCGATTATGCAAAACAGCTATACGGAAGTTTCTCCGAACGGCTTACTGGCTTGTGTAGAAACAACATTTTTACACTCCTCAGGTGAGTGGGTTAAGTCTTTTCCATTAAAATTCCCTGCAGCTGGTGGCATGCAAGATTTCGGTGGTCAAATCACATACATGAAGCGCTATAGCCTATCGGCAATGTTGGGGATCGCTACCGAAAAAGATGATGATGCGAACGGTGTTAGTGGTAATACGTACGACTATTCAAAAAGTGGCAGTAATAGTGGTGGTCAACGTTCATCCGTTCCGATGCCGAAAGATGCAAAAGAGGCAGGAGCGATTGCATTATCCTTTGGCAAACATAAAGGGAAAACTCTTAGCCAATTATGGCGAGAAGATAACCAATATATCATGTGGCTTGCTGAAAATGAAAAAACGGACAACGTCATTAAAGAAGCTATAGGCATGATGCAAGTAGCAGCTGCACAACAACAAGCACAACAAAAAATATAGCAAGGGGCGTAATGCCCCGAGCTTTTAGGAGGGTCAGGGCAATGACTCAATCAAAAGTAAACCGTGAAGTGATTTACGCCAACAGTATGTATATGCTTATGCGCCGCATCAATTTTAAAGCGGAAAGAGGCTGGAAAGTGGTCGGTGAGGTTAAAGGGACAGCCGAGGGGCGCTATGGTTGTTTGATAGAACGAGAGATTAGATTTAGCTAGGAGGGCTAGGGCAATGGCTGAACAGTATTATTTAATGTCCATTAAGTGGACAAAAGGGGACAACATCGTCTGGTGGGGACCTAACGATAGCGGTTATACAGATGACATCGAAAATGCAGGTGTTTACAGTGCAGAACAAATAAAACAACGAAGTATCTATTATTCAAATCAAGGTGTAATGCCTGTTGCAGTTGCGAAGGTACAACAAGCAAATAAACGCATTACTATTTCGAACGACTCTAAAGCAGTCGAATTATTTGGAATTCATGAGCATCTAAAAACTGCTCCGGAATATTAAGGAGGCTCAGGGCAATGGGCATCGTGAGGGTAGCTAAGAATAGCAACTATGTAGTAATGAATCGGACAGCATTAAATGATAAACGGCTATCTTGGAAAGCTAAAGGTATTATGGCTTACCTGCTTTCCATGCCGGATGATTGGGTTTTTTACACGGAAGAGTTAATGACACATGCAGCAGATGGTCGCGACTCATTCCGCAGTGGGTTTAACGAATTGAAAAAGGCAGGGTATATCGAACGAAAGCCAATCAAGGATGAAGCCACTAAGAAAATAAAAGAATGGGAAACCATTGTTCACGAAATACCAATTGAGCCATTAACGGATATTCCAGAAGTGGAAAAGCCACTTACGGGAAATCCACAAATGGATAAGCCACAAGTGGAAAATCCGACACTACTAAGTACTGATATTAACCAAGTATTGAATAAACCAAATATTGATATTAACCAAGTACTGACTGACAAAGACAAAGGTACTGAAAAACAGTCGTCAGTCAATCAGTTATCTGATCCAAACTTTTTAGAAATCAAACAGCTCTATGAAAGTAATGTTCGTGTTGCTACTTTCAGAGATTGCCAGGCAATTGATGAAGCGATGGAAGTCTATGAACCTGCATTAATTTTAGAAGCTATAAAAGCTGGAGCAACGAGTGCACGCTCGTTTAAATACATTCTCGGAATCTTAGATAACTGGCGACTTGAATTCAACGTAAAAACTTATGCAGATTGGCAGCAGAAAATACAGCCGAAAGGTGGTCAGCAACATGGAAGCATTGGACGAACAGATGACGCGCATCATGGCCGAACTCCAGAAGAAATCGCAATGCTTGAGCGACTCCGAACGTACAGCTCTAACCCAACCAAATAAAGAGTATTTGTGCAACATTTGCAAAGACACTGGGGGCTCAATGGTCATGAAAAAAGCCGGTGAGAAAACATTCTACAAGGATATTGACGGATCCATAAAAGAAACAATACTCCGTTATGACACCGAGGAATGGAAAGAGTGTGAGTGCGTGGAAATCCGGAAAATTAATCGGTTGATCAAATCGAGTGAGATTACCGAGGAATTTCAAAAGATGGGATTCGGCAACTTTGATACAAGCAAGGTCGTACCTGAGGTCAAAAATATGTACGATGCCGGCATGATGTACTACAAGCATTTCGACAGTATTCGTAAAGAGCGCATTAACAGCTGCTTATTTAGTGGACAACCCGGTTGTGGTAAAACGCATATCTTAACAGCGATTAGCAACAACTTAATGCAGAAGAAACAAATACCTGTACTTTACTTTCCGTATAAAGACGGCATGAACAATATCAGTGCCAACAATTATGCACGTAAAGACGAGATTATCCAACAGATGAAGCAGGTCGAAATGCTATTCATTGACGATCTATTCAAGCCCATTGGCGGTAAGGTAAAAGTTTACGACTGGCAAGCAGAGATCATTTTCGAGGTCATCAATCATCGTTATTTAAATAAATTACCGTTACTCATTTCAACGGAGCTCGATTTTATGAGCATGGCCGAAGTAGATGAAGCATTGGCAAGCCGTATTTTTGAGATGGCAAGCGACTTCACTGTGACCGTACCAAAAAACATGATGAACAATTACCGATTACGAAAATTACAAGGGGGCGCTTAGGAGCTCACAATTGGAGGAAATATATGAAACTTACAGAAGCCTACACAGTTTACAACAACGGCATTAATTCAATCGAACCACAGCTGAGCGAGGCAATCCATGAAATTATTGAGGATTCGAAACAGCGGATCGAGCAGCTGGAGGAAGTCTTAAATGCAGTCAAGGATTTCTCAGGAGAGTACGCACCATTTAATTCAGCAATGGCGAAAATACAACAGATGACCGAGGAGGGCTTACGGTGAAACCAACATTAATCGGATATGGCGGACCAACACCTTTAGCAGTTATTTTCTGGAGAGAGCCAGGCAAAGATGAAGCATCGTTTAAGTCAGTCTGCTATGACGAGCAGGACGTAATGAACATGTACAAGCGACATACGACAGATGGGGATTTTTATAACAAATTATTGCCGAGTGTGCAGATGGTTAATGGAAAAGAGCCAGCGCAGCAGGTGGCGTAATTAAATCATTATGTTAAGAAAGGAAAAGATGAATATGAAAAAATATATAGCATTAGGAAACTGCAATATTAATGGAGAGTTATGGTTTCTTGTAGATGCCGCAAGTTCGGAGCAAGCAAAACAGATTATTGCGGATGCTGAAGATAAAACGTTTGAAATAAGTGCATGTGTGGAAGTTACGGCAAATCCAGATGAGGGGATATCACACAAATTTACACTTTTTGAGTAATTAACATTTCAAACAATGGAGGGACAAGAATGAATCTAGCATTCTTTAAAATAGACCGAATAATCGAAAATCAAGGTCATAAAATCATCGAAATTCCAGCGGGAGGTATTCAATTCGAATACAAGGGCCGAACAATACAATCAATGGAGCCGGTAGAACTAGAAATGAATCAGTGGGGGATATTCCATAACACAATGCGATATATGAATTTCGCAGTTTATACAGATCAATCATTGTTTGCATCAGGACAACTAATGTCTCAGTCAGTATTTAGTGTTGTAGCGCATGAAGCAGTTCAGCGAGCTATTTATCAAGAGATAGCCAAGCGTTGCAAGGTTGTGCCGATGTACAAGCCGGTGAATGAGCGAGAGTTGTTTGCTCGGGAATACGAAGCTGCTTATGCGCAATTGTTGGGGGTGTAGGGTAATGATTCAATTTACAGTACCAGGGGCGGTACAAGCACAGGAACGACCGAGATTTTCGAGAATGGGCAAGGGCGTCAGAACACACGACGCCCCGAAGTCTCGCTCATACAAAGAGTTAGTTAAGCTCGTAGCGTGGAAGAATAAGCCACAGGAGCCTATTGTCGCTCCATTAAAGCTAGAAGTGGATGTTTATCTCATGCCACCAAAAAAGTATCACACAAAGCCAAAACTGGCACTTATTGCATCAGGTGAATTACGACCGACCAAAAAGCCAGACTTAGATAATTTAGTAAAGGGCATAAAGGACGGTTGCAGTAAAATCATTTGGCATGATGATGCACAGATCGTGGAAATGGTGGTACGAAAATTTTATGACATGCAGCCACGGGCGGAAGTGAAAATAAAGGTGATTGCATGAAAAAGCTACGGGTTTTTATCGATTGGGATGTTTATGTGGCGGATTATTTAATTAAATAAAAGCATCTTCATTCAAAGGAAGATGCTTGAGTAAAAACTTATTTAGTTATCATTTTAAATGATTAAGTAATTCTTTAGCAGCTTCTAAGCGAACTTTTTCATCTTTAGCATTATGTGCTAAGTCGCTAAGTATGGAAAACATATCGTCAAGGACTTGCTTGTTTTGTTCATTTTCTCTAGCAATATTATGAGAAATATTGATAAATTGTTCTAATTCAGATTCTTCATAGGTTCCAGGATATTTACATGTTGTTAAAATATTTCTTAATAATGTTTGAATTGATGCATTTAGTGAGCTATAAGGTACTGATGTTAACCATTTCACACTTCTGGTGTGCGCCATTAATTTGTCAATGTATTTTTCATTCCAATGATATGGACCATCAATCTTACCAATATGAACAGTATCATTGTCGTTTCGATCACGGATTAAAACTATATCACCTTCTGACATGGTATTAACAAACAAGTTTACCATTCCGAGATTAGTTCTTAAAGATTGGCCATCGAGTTTAAAAGTATCTTTTAGAATATCTCTTATTTCGTCTGGTGTCTTACCAGTTAAGTCGCCACTGTCAGTCCAACCGATTGCGATAAGATTTTTTTCTAAAAAAATTGGAAGCCTTTCAATTTTATAAGGTTTGGAGCGAATCATAAAAATTTTCATTTTAACAACCTCAATTCTTAATATTTTATTTTCACAGGTGTTAGTTACTATTTAGCTACTAAGTAGCTGCTAAGTAGCTTTAGTTATACGATAAACTATTGATACTATTACGTCAATAAAAATTCTGAAAAATGCTGAGGTAGTGGTTAGAATTTCAGAAGCAATACTAATAGGAATGGTTTTAATAAGTCTCGTATTTGCGTTATCCGGGATGGTTTTGTATTTCTACTTAGAATCAAAAAGCTATTAAATATTATGTACCAAGGGAGAAGAGGAGTGATTCTTGGCTATACTGCCATGAATACCTGGTAGGAGGCGCAATGATTTGTTATTTCTAATGGCATTTGTTATACAGATTGTTATTTTTGGTTTATTCGTGTTATCGCTTTTTATAGTAAATGGACATAAGTTCTAAAACCCATAAAAAAAGACCTGAGTTTCCACACCCAAGTCAGCAAAACTATACAAGCTCATTATAGCATTATGAGCTTGTATAACAAACAAAAAACCGCAGCACTCACCATGCTACGGTTTCCCCCACTACTTAATTTATCCATCACAAGTAAATTATAGCATAAGGGGGCAATCTTATGGCAAAGCACATGGTGAATCGTCATACGCTAGATCAAATGATTAAGGATTATCATTGGATGATTAAAATTATCAAAGAGGCCGAAACAGATAAAGCTTTTATAAACGGAATAAAGGTAGCAAGCTATGGAATAGAATCAACTCTACCTAAAGCAAGTGGTGGTACAAGCGATCCTGTGTTTTATGAGGTACATCGTCGAACACAATTCTCTAGCTTACGTATTCAACAGTATTGTAGAAAAATATTAGAGGTCCAAAAGCGTATTCCATTAGTAGTAGGAGACAGGGAAATTGAAGTACTGCATCGATTGCTTGATGGAGATAGCATGCGTTCAATAGGTAAACATATGAATCTATCGAGTACAACAATATTTAGGATTAGAAACGATATATTAAATCAAATGATAGTGTAATTTAGGTGGAACATTAATATCAACTTAAAAAGGCTTGGTAGTGAAAATGCCAAGCTTTAATGATTGATGATAATAAGTTTTCTTATTTAAATAAGAATAAAAAAAATTAACCTGCATAAAATAATATAATAACGTATTTTCCGTTATTTAGATGAAAAAATGCCTATAAAGAAATTTTTTTAAGAAATTAATAACGTGTTTTAAGTTATTAAAGTGTAAATTGGGTATAAATAAGATAAGATGTATTTATGAGAGTAAAGGGGGAAATTTATGCTTATACAATTTACTATAGAGAATTTTGCATCTTTTAAAAGTAAAAATACTTTATCTATGGAAAAAGGCCAACGTTTGCGAAAATATAATGATACAAACACTATGATAATTAATGATGTAGGGCTTTTAAAGAATGCAATAATTTTTGGTCCAAATGGTTCAGGGAAAAGTAATCTAATTTTTGCGCTGAGTAGTTTACGCAAATTAGTTTTAAACCCTACTAAGAGTATTAATTCGAAATTATCAGCAGTTCCATTTTTGCTGGATGATAATTCTAATAAAAATCCTACAAATTTCGAGATAGAATTTATTGTTAATGAAATCCAATATTTTTATACATTAAGTTATAATAAAACTAAAATTATTAAAGAAGAGCTAAGTGTATTAAATAAAAATAAGTATGATACCTATTTTGAGCGTAATGAAGATGATTTAACAATTTCTCCTAAAAATAATGAAATGCTAATATTAAAAACTCGACCAAATAGTTTATTTTTGTTTAATCTTCAAAATGAAAATGACTTCCATGCTAAGAACGTTCTTGATTGGTTTAAAAACTATCTAATATTTGCAGATAGTTCATCAATTGACGATTACTTATATTTATTAGAAGATGAGCATAATAAAAAACTTTTTATTGATATTTTAAATTTCGCAGATTTTAATTTAATTGATATTGAAATTAAAGTTTCTAAAAATAAAATTTCTAGTGATACAATTCGTTTATTCCATAATTTTATGCAAAGTATTACTGATGAAGAACAATCATTACCTCCGGTTGAAGATATTGAACCAACAGAATCTATAACAAATAAAGTGTATACTGTATATCGTAAATATGATTTTAATGGAGAAGTAATTGGAACAAAAGCTCTAGATTTAAATTTAGAATCTGCTGGTACTAAAAAGATGATAAAAATTGCTTTATGTATACTTGCTTCACTCGAATCACCTGGAAAAGTTTTGCTATTTGATGAATTTGATGATTCTTTTCATTTAAATTTATCAAAAGCCTTAGTTAAAATTTTTAATTCAAAGAGTAATTTTAATCAATTCATATTAACTTCTCATGCTCTAGAACTTCTAGAATGCGAATTACGAAAAGATCAAATATTTTTTGCTGAAAAAGATTTTGATGGAGAAAGTCATCTATATTCAATTTTTGATTTCTTGGATTTAAATAGCCGAACGGATATTTCTTATTTAAATCGTTATTTACAAGGTGAGTTCGGGGCAATCCCTCAAGTTCATATAAATTCAATCTTAAAATTAATAAATAAAGAATAATTATAAAAATTTTCTGGATGGTGAGGGTTTTGGTTAGAGAAAGAAAAGGTAGGAAACCTTTGGGGAAAGCTTTGAAAAAGAAAGTATTTATCTATTGTGAAGGAGAAACAGAAAAATTCTATTTCGATATGTTAAGCGCTAAGTATTCTTCTTATACAATAGAAGCAAAGTCATTAAAGAGGGTCGGCATTAAAACGAAAGTTGTTGGTAGTAAAGGCCCTCAAGACATTGTTAGTGAAGCAATAAGAACTTTAGAAAAAGATAGTATGAAAAATGAAGTACATAAAGCATACGTGGTTTTCGATAATGATTTATCCTCTAAAGATGAGATTTTAAAGGCTATTGAAAAGGCTGAAAAACACTCCTTAGAAGTATTATATTCCAATATAAATTTTGATTTATGGATACTTTTGCATTTTGAAAAAGTTAATAGTTACTGTTCAAAGAAGGAGATTAATAGGAAGTTATCTACTTATTATGGTGTGGAATCCTATGCTAATGAAGTAAAAGGTGAAATGGTAAGTAAAATCTTGCGAGATAAGATAAGGTTTGCAGTTGATAATGCAACAACTCTTCTTGGGGATACTAAAGGTTCTTTAATAAAATCTATTGATAATAATCCCTTTATAAACATACATAGTCATTTAGAAGATATTTTTCAAACAAGTAAATTATAACAAAATGAAAATCTCTCCTCCTTCTTATTTTGCAAACACAATAAAACGAAAGCAACAAAAGTAACAAAGAGAAAATATTTTGTGATTGTAAAAAACATACGTACCATATGAGGTAGAGAGTATCCCGTTTACTTTTTCAATTAAAGATCGTGTGTATATATATTCTACAAAGTAAAAGTGAGAGACCACCCATTGGGTGTTTAATAGATTAGGAGTGCCAGACATAGGTGCTCCTTTTTCTGTACATAAAAATGGGGGTGTTGGTATGACGATTGCTTTGAAATGTGTGGAGTGTGATAGACCGGCGCAGTTGAAGAGGCAGGCTACTGGACGGACACGGAATGGACATTTTAATGTTAAGAAGGTGTATGAGCGGGTTTGTCCTTGTGGTGGTGTTATCCAGCCTATGTTTGAGTAAGGCTTTGGATGGGGGTATAGTTGCTTTCGAAACAAAAATGTAAAAAGATATAAATGTGAAATATTATCGAATTTATAAGAACGTGTGTTTTTATATCAAAAATATATTATGTTATTTCTGAAATATTTGATTACAATTATATGTGATAACTTAATTGTAAAATTATTTCAAAGGAGATTTTATCGAAATGAATAACTTCCCTGCATCAAGTGTTAAGAGAGCAATACGAGATTTTGATTCTGCTGCTGCAGACGTCTTAGGATCAAATTTCCAAACTTATAAAGTTAGAATTAAAACTTTTTATAATCTCATTGAAAACAATGAGATTATAAAGTTTATTGTTGGTCCATTGTTAGAAGTGAAAGTTGATCTGAATGAAATTTACAAAAACGGGAATGGGTTTTGGATTAGAGAGTTAAATCTTCCATCTGATTTAGATGGTCAACTTGCATATGTTTTACAACTATTTAAAGATGTGGCAAATGGAAGTAATGAGTTGGAGAGTATAACTTACCGTATTTATAAAGATAAAAGAATTGAAGCTAACATTCTATCATGGTTAAGTGATGTTGCTAGACCTTGTTTTCGTGAGTTGAGCTATAAATTGGAGGATTTAATTGAAGATGAAGTGGAAGGGAAAGATTCTGTTTCAGAAACTTCACTTAAAATTTTTAATTATGGTTCTATAACAGCTTCAAACGGAAGTAGCGTGGCAATAGGAAAAGATATTCAGCAATCTATCTCTTACAAAAATGTGGCAAATGAAATTATGGAAAGAGTAAAGGCGGAACGAATTGTTTCCGAAGAAAAACTGCCAGATATTGAGGAAACAGCAAAAGAAATTGAGGAAGAAATAAATAAAGCAAACCCTTCTCCTGGAAAACTAAAACAATTAGCAGGAAAGGTGTATGATATTGGAGAAACGGCTTTACTAAAAGTTATTTCTACAACTGTATCAGACCCAAGATGGGGGCAAGCTGTCGCAGACACATTAATGAATATAAGTTAAAACATCCTTCGGGGTGTTTTTTTATTTTACAAAGCAATTAGCATAATGAGGTGATGCCATTGGGAAAGTTAATAAAGGTGGGGCGAAGGGGAAGTACCAAGAATGGCTCACACCGGAAGGACTAATAAAGATTGAGGGTTGGGCTCGAGATGGCTTAACAGATGAACAGATAGCAAAGAACATCGGAATTAGCACTGCTACCTTATACAATTGGAAGAACAAGTTTTTAGAGATATTAGAGGCCTTAAAAAAGGGCAAGGAAGTCATTGACCGTCAAGTCGAAAATGCCTTGCTTAAACGTGCGTTAGGTTATCAATACGAGGAAGTTACAAGAGAGATGGTTGAAGACGGTTCAGGTCGGTTAGTGGTTACTAAGGTTGTAACAAAAGAAGTGCAACCTGACACGACAGCGCAAATTTTCTGGCTGAAAAATCGCAAGCCGGATCAGTGGCGAGATACACCGTTGCAACAGCTACAGGCTGAGAAACTTAAAGCTGAAACAGACTTTGCTCAAATGCGTGCAGCTAAACTACGTGGTGATAAGAAGGATACAAGTTTACTGGATGCATTATTAGAAGGGCGCAAGCAATACGAGGAAATGAAGCGTGGTGAATCTAATGGCGAAGCTTGATATTAAATTTAGTACCAAACAGCTTGAAGCCATCTTTCGTCCGTATGATTTTACATTTGATGTACTGGAAGGTACGCCACGTTCAGGGAAAACAACAGCCGGGCATTTCCGGTATGCTGATTATTTAACTTGGACACGCGATACAAACCATCTCATTGTTGCTTACAACCAGGAACAAGCATACCGCCTTTTTATTGATGGTGATGGCACAGGGCTTATGCATATATTCGGTCCTTTGTGCAGCATTAAGCATGATGAACACGGCTCCCACTTAGAAATACATACACTGAATGGCGTTAAAAAGGTGTATTACAAGGGTGGCGGTAAATCAAACAGTGTCGGCGCTATTACAGGTATGTCACTTGGCAGTGTTGTTTTCTGTGAGATTAACTTACTCAATATGCAGATGATACAAGAATGTTTTCGTCGTACTTTCGCTGCATTGGATCGTTACCATTTAGCAGACCTTAACCCCCCGGCTCCTCATCATCCAGTAATTAAAGAGGTATTCGAAGTACAGAATACACGCTGGATGCATTGGACGATTCATGATAACCCAATTATCACAGAAGAACGTAAGCGGGAGATTTATCAAGTATTATCCAAAAATCCATACTTGCTTGAACGAGATTGGGAAGGTAAACGGGTCATGCCACAAGGTGTCATTTATTCGATGTTCAGCATGCAAGATAACGTTTTACCTGCTATCCGAGGGATAGTATATGAAATGTTCTTTGTAGCTGATGGCGGGCAGTCTGATGCGACCTCATGCAGTTGTAATATTGTTGTGCAGTTTGAAGGAAAGTTTCGATTGCTACGGGTAGCCAACTATTATCACAGTGGAGCAGATACGGGCCATATAAAAGCAATGTCTACTTATGCGAAAGAGCTTAAAAGGTTTGTGGAATGGTGCGTGAACAAGTTTGAGATGCGCTATTCGGAGTTCTTTGTTGACCCAGCTTGTTTATCTTTACGGGAAGAACTGAGAGAAGTTGGCATTCAAACAAGCAAAGCTGACAACAACGCGAAGGATGTAGAAAAGAAATCAAAAGGAAAAGAGGTAGGTATTGAGCGATTACAAAACTCGATTGCTGATGAACAATTCTTTGTGGTAGAAACGGATAGTGAGTACGATCATTACGACTTCTTCAAAGAAATTGGAATGTATGTCCGTTTGGATAACGGCGAGCCTATCGATGATTATAACCATGCGTTGGATGAATGCAGATATGCACATAACTATTTCTTTAAACGATACGTACGTGTATAATATTCTTACAAATATTGTAAGGGGTGGTTTTGTTGTTAACATTTTTTTTATTTTTACTAGGGGTTGGCTTATTACTCTATTTAATTTACTCCTTTTTAACTGTGAATGCCGAACCTACACCATATACGTTTAACAGCAAAAAACATATGCAAAGTATAACATCCGATATTTATACATTCGAAAAGATACTTAAACAAGGACCATATTTATATGATATTGAGAGTTCGTTTTTTAGGTCGATAGATAGTGCTATTAAAACTCAAGTGATAACACGCAGTGAATTGCTGGACATTGAAACAAAAGTAAGAAATTTTAAATTTGAGTATGACCAAATATATAAAGCTCGATTAAAAGATTCGGATAAAAATGAATTATTTAAAGAGCTAGCGTCAAAAATCATTAGATATTTCGAAGGGTTAATCTCAGTGTTAAATAATAAGGTCGTTAATTCCTCTAATGTAGCTGTTAAAGATGAAATTAAAAGAAGAATAGATAAATTATAACGATTACCCTAGAGGTAATCGTTTTTCTTTAGGAAGTAGGTGAAACCATGTTCGAAGGAATCAAAGGCTTTATACGGAAAGTAGGTGTGAAATTGAAACTGATTAAGCAATTGGAAAGTGTGACGGACCATAAAAAGGTATCGTTACCCGAGGACTTTTACAATGATATTATTAAATGGCGTGAGATGCACAAGGGTTATCTGCCCGAATTGCACGACATGGCCTATCGCACAATTGAGAAGGGCGTTCAAACTCGTACAATGGCGACACTGGGCATGCCAAAAGTAATTGCAAATGAAATGGCATCCTTAATTTTTAATGAACGTTGCGCTATCAGCGTATCGGACGATGATTTTGATACGTTTGTTGAGGATGTATTTAAAAATAACAAATTTTACGGCAATTTTCAGCAATATCTTGAATTTATGTTCGCTCAGGGCGGCATGGTCGTTAAACCGTATGTAAAAGACGGACAAATTAAATTGTCATATGTGACAGCAGACTGCTTCCTTCCGATTAGTTGGACAAATACCAACATTACGGAGGGTGTTTTTGTTTCGGAGATTAAAAAACAAGGTAAAACCTACACTCACTTAGAGTGGCATACGTTTGAGGGTGCTGAATACGTCATTAAAAACGAGCTGTATGAGAGCGCGACAGGTGTTGACTTAGGGACAAAGGTTGCTTTGTCTATCCTGTTCGATGATTTAGAAGCAGAAGTAAGGCTCAATAATGTTAAGCGTCCTTTATTCGCTTATTTCCAGCCGGCCATCGCCAATAACATTGACAGTACTGTTCCATTGGGTGTTTCGGTTTACGCTAATTCTTTTGATACAATCAAAGCAATTGATATAGCATTTGATTCGTTCATTCGCGAATTTAGATTAGGGAAGAAGCGTATTTTAGTTCCTGCTCACATGGTTAAAACTGTCCTGGATCCTGAGACGCAAAAGTTTCACCGTTATTTTGACCCGTCGGACGAAACGTATGAGGCATTTAGCGATGGCAATATGGATAGCGACAAAATACATGACATATCGGTTGAATTACGCGTTGACGAGCACATTGCAGCTATCAACGCTTTTTTAAATATCTTGGCTATGCAGACTGGCTTTAGTCCGGGAGCATTTACGTTTGATGGAAAAAGCATGAAAACGGCTACTGAGGTAGTAAGTGAAAATTCTAAGACATTCAGAACGAAGCAATCACACGAAAACGTTGTTGAGCAAGGCATTACCGATTTAATTGAGTGTATTGGCGTTGTTGCTGAATTATATGAGTTATATACGCCACCAGCTGAATACGATGTGACCGTTACTTTTGACGATTCAATTGCCCAAGATAGACTTGCAGATATTAATGAGCAGATTTTACTTGTCAGCTCGCGCCTGCAGTCGAGGCTAAAAGCAATTATGAAAATTCATGGATTGACCGAAGAGGAGGCTATTCTGCTAATCGAGGAAATCCAAAAAGAGGAATTGTCCGGCCAACCCTCTTTACAGCAGCTACAAAAAGAATCCGTATTATTCGGTCAGAGGGAGTGATTAAATGGCAGGTCCAGTCATTACCCCCTATCAATTTAACGAATACACCTCACAGATCAGTGATATTTACGCAGCTTTAGAGGACGAGTTATTCCGTCAGATTGCAAATCGATTAAAAGCACCATCTGAGCAAGGAAAAGATTATGTATTGCAGTGGCAAATCGATAAGATGAAGCAGTTACGCATGCTCAATCAAGAAACCATTAAAGCATTGGCTGAAACAACTGGGCTCGCTACTGAAATGATTGAGGATATATTTCAAGATGTCGGTTATAGCTCTATTGAAAGTATTGACCAACAGTTGGCAAAAGCAAAATATGAACAAAAGCCATTGCCTACTGATATTGACAATGTACTTGAATCGTATGTAAAACAAACATTTCGCGAGATTGATAATTTCGTCAATCAAACGCTTATTACCACCAATTACGGCGAGGGAACAGTCACTCGGATGTACCGTAAAATCGTTGAGGAAACGACAGCACAGGTTTTAGCAGGTAACAAGACCATTAACCAGGTTGTTACGGAAACAGTGATTAAGTGGCAGCAGAAAGGTATTGAAACAGGCTTTGTCGATAAGGGAGGGCGCAACTGGTATCTTGAGCATTACGTGGACACGGTCATTCGTAGCACAGTCAATAGAACCTATAATGATTTACGCTTGTCCCGGATGGAAGAGTACGGCGTGGATCTTGTTCTTGTTAACAGCTATTCAAATGCTCGTCCGTCTTGCGCCAAAATACAGGGCGGTATCTGTTCCATGAGCAATCCTTCAAGCAACCCAGAATATCCGAGTATTTATGATTTCGGCTATGGAAAGCAGGACGGGATTCGAGGTATCAATTGTAGGCATATTTTGTACCCCTACGTTGAGGGGATCAATGAAAACAATCAGATACAGGTCGATGAAACGAAAGCTAATGAGGAATACAAACTCATGCAACAACAGCGTTATTATGAGCGCCAAGTTCGAGAGGCAAAGCGTGCTTTAAATTTGGCTATGGTTACAGAGGACGAGGAAACGGTTTCCAAGTTCAAAAAGAAAGTAAGAGAGCGTCAGGGCAAGGTTGCTGAGTTTGTGGCAGAGCATGGTTTAACAAGACGTTATGACAAAGAGAGAGTAATTACATGAAATTTAAAAATTGAGTCGTAGCAATACGGCTTTTTATTATGTCTTTTATACGTTCGACGCTATAAAGAAACGTAAGTACATTATCCATTATTGGAGGGCTTATAAATGTTAGAACAAATCAAATTACTCGTTTTATTAAACTTACAATACTTTGCCGAGGGAGAAGTTACTCCACCACCAGGCGAAGGGGAACAACAGCAAGAACAGCAACAGCAGGAGCAGAAAGATGAAAAAACATTCACACAAAAGGATGTAAATAATCTCATTAAAAAAGAAACTGCTCAGGCAACCGAAAAGCTATTAAAGTCACTCGGCTTTGAAGGTTTCGAAAATGCGAAAGATGGCATTACGAAATTTAAAGAGTGGCAGGATTCACAGAAAACGGATGCTGAAAAGCAAGCCGCTGCACTGGAACAAGCAAGTAAAGATTTAAAAGCAACGAAAGCTGAAAAGGAAACACTTGCTGCTCAATTAACCGCATTAAAATTTGATGCTGCCCCAGAGAAGTTAACGGATTTAATTGTGTTAGCGAAAACTCGCGTGACTGAAGAAGTGACGATGGATGAAGCGCTAAAACAAACTTTAGAACAGTATCCGGATTTTAAAAAGCAACAACAGCAAAGCAAACCATCGTTTAGCGGTGGTCAACACGTTCCACCGGCAGGCAACGGCACAGACGATCCGTTCGCTGCTAAATTAGCAAAATATAAATAATCGGAGGGATTTTATCCATGGAAATTAAAAAACAAGAGTTATTCATTCAATTACCATCATTACAATTCTTTGCTGCAGGTGACAACAACGATCAACCTGTACGTATTTATCAAAAGCAATTCACAGAATTAATGACAGCCGTATTCCGAAAGCAAGCATATTTCGGGCGATTCTTCACAGGCGGGTTACAAGCATTGGATAGCATTTCAAACAATGCGACTGCTTTTTCTGTTAAGACATCAGATATTCCGGTAGTTGTAGGAACATATAACACTGATCCAAATGTTGCGTTTGGCTCAGGTACAGGAAATACAACTCGATTCGGTGAACGTACAGAAATTATATACGTTGATACTGACGTACCGTACACATGGAAATGGAAGTTCCACGAGGGTATTGACCGTCACACAGTAAATAATGATTTCAATGCTGCCATTGCCGATCGTTTGGATTTACAAGCGCAAATGAAAGTAAATGAATTCAACCGTCACCACGGTGCATTTATTTCTTCTGTTGCAGGTAAAACAGAAGCGTTAACTGCCTATACAAATGATTCAGTATTAGCGTTATTCAATCGTTTAGCAGCATACTACATCAATATCGAAGCGGTTGGAAATAAAGTGGCCGTTGTTACACCTTCTTTATACAATGCAATAGTTGACCATCCGTTAATGACTACGGGCAAAAACTCTCGTACTAATATCGACAACAATGAAGTATTCCGTTTTAAAGGCTTTGAAATTCAAGAGTTGCCGGAATCTCTTGCTCAAACAGGTGAAGTAGCTTATGTATTTATTGATGGAGTAGCAAAAGCGTTCACAGGCATTAATACAGCACGTACATTTGAATCTGAGGACTTTGACGGGGTAGCATTACAAGGTGCTGGTAAAGCCGGCGAGTATATTCCAAATGACAACAAGAAAGCTGTTGTTAAAGTCACAGGTCCAGTAGAAACGCCAGTAGGCTAAGAAGGGAGCAAATAGAAAATGCCAAAATTTAAAGTAACGAAACCATTCATGGATGTTCATTCGAAAGAAGAATATACCGAGAATCAAGAAATCGAAATGTCAGTTGAACGATCTATTGAAGCTGCTACCAATTTAGCGAAATTTGGTGGTGGCTTTTTTGTAGCTGTTGAAGATGAAACTCCACCAAAAACACCTAACGATTTAACAGTTGCAGAGTTGAAGGAAGAATTAGAAAAACTAAACATCGATTATCCTTCAGATGCTAAAAAAGCGGAACTATTAGCTTTATTCGAGGGGGCAGGTGAGCAGTAATGCCTTACCTAACTTATGAGGAATATAAATTTTGGGGCAATGCTTCTGGAACTGAAGAGGCATTCCCGAAATTATTACAGAAAGCGAGTGATGTGATTGATAGCGCCACTCGCGCTTTTTATCAATTCAATGATATTAACATGGACGTACCTTATCGACGAGAACAATTCAAAAAAGCAGTTGCGGCTCAAATTGATTATTTTGACGATATGGGGGCGAATACAGCTCATGGGTTGTCTAGTATTCAATCCGTTACAATCGGGCGTACATCGATTTCTGGAAAGGCTAGCGCTAATGTAGAGAACAACATCTTATCAAGTGATGCGCTGATGTATTTACAATACACTGGCTTACTATATAGCGGTGTGAGGTGTTGTTAATATGCGAGCACCACCGATACCAAAGATCATGTTACCTCATACCATTGTTTATCGGGCTTATAATGGCACGGATGATTTTGGAAGCGCAACTTATGGCAATCCAGTAACGATTGAGCGAGTGCGAATTGATGAAACAACCGTCTTTAGTCGTGATGGTACACAAACTAGAATCGTCGCAAATGGTGTGATTTTTATAGATGCGGTCAATAGCACGCCTTTTTTGAATTTCGAGGAGCAATCACTTGTTATTTTTAATAGGCGGGAGTTGGTTGTTCAAAAAGCCATTCCTTGTTATCAGCCTTTTAGCGCCGATGTTCACCATTTCGAACTGGAGGTGTTGTAATGGCGAGAATTAAGGTATCAAAGAAACTCACCGGTGTTGGTGTGCGAATGAATGAAATGACACAAAAGGGGCAGCGTGCGTTTGTTAATCAGGTCTATGCTGATGCTAATCGTTATGCGCCGATGCTTAGTGGCGATTTACGCAATCAATCTAGTATTGCTATTGATGGTAAATCGATTATTTGGCACGTCCCGTATGCTCGCCGTCATTATTACAATCAGAAGGTGAACTATACGACACCAGGAACCGGCCCGAAATGGGACCAAAAAGCAAAAGCAATTCATCTGGAAAGTTGGGAGCGCGTTGCAAAGGCGGCGATGAAATAAATGGAACTGGATTTCTTATTGAAACTGAATCAATACATCAACAGTCAAAGGTTAACTGGGAGCTCTTTAAGCAAACCGTTAACAAGTCAAATCGGATTATTAAAAGATGATGAAAGTATGAGTATTATGGCGATGCCTGGGGGCGCGCAGGTCGTGTTTATGAATGGAGATAGGGAAAAGGCTTATCAAGTACAAATAAACGTCAAAAGCAAGCGTCAGGACATTTGTATGAATGCTTTAAATGTCTTGTCTAAAAAACTTGAAAACTTGACGGATCTACCATCATCCAATAACTCATACGAATTTCAAGAAATAGTGATTACCTCATTCCCTTCTTTCCTGCAACAGGACGAGCAAGGGTTTTTTATATGGGTGCTATCCATAAGCGCCGAATTAACTATATTTAAAGGAGTGGTTGAATAATGGCACGTAACAAAAACGCCTTAACGAGACATTTTATTGCGGAATTAACAGAGGGTGAAGTAGCGCCAGACTACAAACGCTTGGCTCACCGTATCACAGCCGTGAATGATGCATCCGATGAAACAACAGAGGAATACGCATACTATGATGGCGATGGCACACCGACAACAGATATTGAGACGGTTAGAAAAGCTTATGATGTGGAAGGGCAATTGGATTTAGATGATCCGGCTCAACTAATTGTTTACGGTAAAGAGTTTGAAACAGGTGACGGCCGACGCGTTATGTATAAACAGGAGCGTACAGACGGCACGATTTTAGAAGGCACAGCAGTTATTTCAAATATTGTTGTGGCTGGCGGAGAAGCATCTGACTACGCACCTATCACATTTACAATCGGATGGGAGAACAAACCGTCTATTACAGTAGGTTCAACAGTAGAACAACCAACAGGATAACGAACGAAGGGGCGCACAGTAGCGCTCCTTTTTAATTACTTAACATAAGGGGGATTACACATGGTAATCAAAATTAATACAACACAAGCAGGTATTCCAGTTGAAATTGGGGAGTTAAAGTTTACTTTTGATACATCAGACGATGGGTTGGCAAAATTAGCGGAAGCAGCTGAGACTTTCACAGAGGATCTTTCTAAAATCAAAGGTAATGATATTAAAGTAACGAAAAAGGCTTTAAAACGTGGTTTTGAATTTTTATTGGGTCCATCCTCATTTGACCAAATTTATGAACAAACATCTTCAGTTATGCAATGCATCAACATTTTAGAGGAATTATGCTACTCATTGACAGCTGAGCTGCAGGCAACAGGTAACAAATTTACACAGCAAGAAAAAGCCGAGCATTATCTAAAGCAAAAGCAGAAGAAACAGAAAAAACGTAAGAAGTGATCCGTATGTTCAAGCTAAATGAAGAACTTGTTGAATCCATCGAAATCAACGGGAAAACATACAAAGTGGATATGTCGTTTGATAATATATTGAATCTCACTGAAATGCTGAGCGATAAGGATTTAACGGACGAAATGCAAATATTGCTTGGCATCAAGATGTTGTTTGATGAACCGTTAGACATGCCGATTGATGAACAAGCAAAGGTTTTCTTTGAGGCTTATCAAGCCTTAATCGGTAACGATGCAAACAGAGACCTCGAATATGACTTGCTCGGCAATCCAATGCCACGGCAAAACGAGGAAGAATCGGAGCAGTTATATGACCTGCAGCAGGATGCTGAATACATTTACGCAAGTTTTATGCAGGATTATGGCATTGATCTAATCGAGCAGCAAGGTGAATTGCATTGGTATAAATTCAGAGCATTGCTTGCCGGTCTGAGCGATAACACCAAATTCAAAAAGGTAATTGAAATACGTCAGATGCCATTGCCAACCGGAAAAAGTAGCAGTAAGCAGCGGGCAGAAGTTGAAAAATTAAAGAGAGCTTACGCGCTTAAAAATAAGGCGGTGAGCGAATGAAAGAAGTCAGATGCATTAAATGCAATCGAAAGCTCGGCATGCTGGAAGGTAAAGCAGAAATCAAATGCACACGATGCAACACTATAAATAAAGTCGAAAAATAGAGGACCACCGAGTCCCATGAGCGGTTAGCAAATGGGAGGTGGTCTTTTTGGCGTCAGATGGGTCAATTGTAGTTGATGTCTTGCTTGACGATGGCTCCGTCGCAAAAGGCGTAGCAGACATAGGAAAAGAATTTGATGGGCTGGATAAAGCGGGTTCCAGTAAGTTAAAAAGCTTAGGAAGTGGTTTTAAAACACTGGCTTCCGTCGCAGCAGTTGGTGCTACTGCCATTGTAGGAGTAGGTGCGGCGGTCGGAGGTTTAGCGGCTCCGTTAGTGCAGGCAGCAGCAGGTGCACAGGCAATGAATGCTCAATTTGGGCAAGTGTTCGGTGACTTACAAAAACAAGCGCAATCAACAATTAATACATTAGGCGAAAACTTTGGTATGATGCCTGACCGAATCAAGCCTGCTTTTACCCAAATGACTTCAATGTTTAAGGGGCTTGGTTTAGACACAAATACGGCAATGGCTGAGGCAGAAAAGGCAGTTACAGCTGTAGCAGATGCGGCAGCCTTTTATGACCTGTCATTTAATGATGCGAACTCAGCACTTAACTCCTTCATCAAGGGTAACTACGAGGGCGGAGAAGCAATAGGGTTATTTGCCAATGAAACACAAATGGCTAGTTATGCAATGAAAGAGGGACTAATTGGCGCTACAAAAGAGTGGGCCAGTCTCGATGAAGCAACTAAACAAGCCACGCGCCTTGAATATGCGCTTGCTATGCAGAACATGGCTGGTGCTACTGGACAGGCAACCCGTGAATCAGACAGCCTTGAAAACCAATTAGGAAACCTTAATCAAGCATGGGAGAACTTAAAAGCACTACTCGGTGCACCTTTACTGGAACCGGCTATCCAAGGTATTAAACTGTTAACGGGTGTTATACAGAATTTCGATACTGCACCATTTTTGACGGCGTTCGAACGAATAAAGACGGTTGTTTCAGAAGTAGTCAGCACGATAAGAGAGTACTTTGACCAGGGGCTTTCAAATTTACAGGCTGTGTGGGAAGCTCATGGAGAAACGATTCTAAATACAGTTCAAACAGCCTTTGATTTTGTGGTTACACATATCAAAAATGCTCTTGATGCCATTGTACCGTTTGTTCAGGAACAGCTAGCTAAATTACAGCAATTTTGGACGGAAAACGGCGAGCAGATTGTTCAAGCTGTCACGAACTTTTTACAAGGGGCAAAAGCGGTCTTTGATTTTGTATTACCTGCTATCCTTGCGGTTGTTGAGTATATTTGGAATGCAATTAAAAATGTGATTACCGGAGCGCTCGATATTATTATGGGCGTAGTTAAAGTGTTCAGTGGTTTGTTTACAGGCGACTTTAGCAAGATGTGGGAAGGTGTAAAACAACTCTTCTCAGGTGCCATTGATTTAATCATGGGCTTGATGTCCTTATCGTTTGTCGGCGGCATTCGTACCCTCGTAACCAATTTAGCGAAAACCTTTATTAATACAATTAAGACAAAATGGACTACTGTCGTTAGTGCATTCAAAACATCAACTTCAACTGTAATTTCAACAGTTAAAACATGGTCTAGCAAAGTCATCAATTTTGTAAAAGATTTGGTTAAGAACTTTAAGAATAAAATTATTGAACTGAAAAATGATGTTGTTAAAAAGTTCAAAGAAATTAGTAGCGATGCAATTGGAGCAATCAAAGACTTACCAGGTAAGATGCTTCAGATTGGTAAAGATGTAGTCGGTGGGTTAATTAAAGGTATCAAGGACGCTCCGGGTAAAGTAGTTGACGCAGTAAAAGGAGTAGCGGATTCTGTATTAAATGCGTTTACAGGTAGAACTGGTTTTGATACCCACTCTCCTTCAAAGAAAACAACAGAAATCGGTAAGTTTGTTGGTCAAGGCTTAGTGAAAGGTATGGAATCAACTAAGAAGGAAAATGAAAAAGCGGCGAACGACTTATCTAAAGTTATCCTTAATGTGACCAAAAAAAATAGTACCGAAGTTTCGAAAATAGCAGCAGAAGCTGAAAAAGAACGCACAAAAATTCAAAAAGACCATGCAACTAAACGCAGCAACCTAAAAAAAGTGGATGCGAAAAAGATTCGTGAACTTGAATCAGATATGCATAAAAAGCTAACAGATATTAATACCAAAGCTTCGGCAGACATTGCTAAAAAAGAAGGGGAGCTTTCTAAACAAAAGCTTGAAGCAATCCAGCAGTTTATTGAGGGCAAAAAGAAATTAAACGAACTTAGCTTAATCGATGAAGCTGAATATTGGCGTACAGCTTATAAACAGTTCAAAACCGGTTCCGAGGAATTCGTAACTTTACGCCAGACGTATCGAGATAATGTAAACCGAATCAACGATGCTATCACATCGAAAAATGAAGAATATTTAACAAAGGCCAAAAAAATTAATGATGATTTAATAAAAGGCGAGGAAGAACAGAATAAGAAATATAATGATGCGCTTGAGAGCCGTTACCAAACAATCTTAGGTTATTACGGTTTATTTGATGCAGTAACAAAACAGGATCCTGTCTCCAAATTAGATTTAACTTTAAACCTACGAGACCAAGTGATGTCGCTACAAGATTGGGCAATTCAATTAGAAGCTCTACGCAAAAGGAATTTATCAGCGGGCTTGGTTGATGAGCTGGAGTCTATGGGTCCTAAAGCAATTGAACAATTGCGCGCATTAAACTCGATGACTGATAAAGAACTAAAAAATTATCAAAACTTGTACCAACAAAAATCGAGAATAGCTAGAGAAACAGCTATTAAAGAATTAGCGCCGCTAAAACAGGAAACACAAGTTAACATACAGGCATTGCGTGATGCAGCTAATGTCGAATTAACACAATTAAATACAGATTGGCAGAAAGCAATTAAGGACGTTATCGGCGGGACGGAAAAGCAATTTAAAACGCTCCATCAAGTCGGTAAAAATGCAGGACAAGGTTTACTAGATGGTTTATCCAGCATGCAACCGGCACTGGCAAAGAAAGCGAAAGCAATTGCTGAAACGGTTAAGAGTACCATTCAAAAAGCACTGGATATTCACAGTCCGAGCCGTTGGATGCGAGATTTTGTCGCGGGCAATATGGCAAAGGGCTTTACAATTGGTGTTGATAAGAATGAATCGGCATTACTGAAAGCTGCTGCTCAAATGGGTGAGTACTTGAAGCCGGAACTTAATATCGTCAATCCATTGAGAGACGTAAAGTTAAACCTTGGGTTAGATAAGCCATCTACATCAACAAGCAATATTTCTAATGTTTATAATTACGGCCAGTCACAAGCAGATCCGCCACAAATAGCAATACAACCGGCCCCGATTTTCTTGGATGGTCGAAAAATTGCGGATGTAACGTTTGAGGCGGTTTCGGTTAATCAAGGCAACAATTTAGCGATTAGAAGCATGGTTAAGGGGGTGCGATAAATGACGTTAATACTCATTAAGCAAGATGGCACTCGCTACAACTTGCAGGAGTTAGGGATTCGGGTTGTTGAGTTTGAGCCGGAATCCTTAAATGTACAAAATACAGTACAGGACATAGCAGGCGGCGGATATATCGTAACGGATGCCAGTTATGGACCTCGTTATATTAATTGTGAACTACAGATTCAAGGGCAGGACTTAACCGATTATGCTTTATTTAGAGCGGAGGTATTCGCATTGTTTACAAATCTGGAACCGTTCTATGTAATCGATACAAAGGTACCGAGCAGGCGTTGGTATGTTCGCTCTGATGGCAGTTTCTCTTTAGTAAAGAAGAACAAGAGAGGCAATTACGGTCTGAAATGGTTATGCGTCAATAAATACGCAGAATCGATTGCGACCACCAGCTCTGTAAAAGAATGGGATGCTGATGTCTGGGCGTGGGATGGGACGATTAGTTGGGACGAGGATTTACAGTACACTTTTAGCTCCAATGATTTTACCGTGAAAAATTTAGGGAATGCCCCGATTGATCCGAGAGAGAACGAGCTTGAAATTATTATTAAAGCGACTGCAGTAAGCTACTTGCAAATTACGAATAACACAACAGGCGAGACGTATCGTTTCAACGGTCCTTTGTCTGCAACAGATACATTGGTTATAAAAGGTGTACGGACGCTGAAAAACGGTATCAGTGCCTTTAGAAACACCAATTTCAAATTGCTAACAATAGTAGTCGGAAATAATAATTTTACAGTCACAGGCGGCACTATACAAAGTGTCGCTTTTAATTTTAGATTTTTATATAAGTAGGGGTGATAAAATGGAGAATTTATATAACGTTGATTCACCGATTGATCGCGAACGTCGGAAAAATATGAACGATACGTTCGGGGATATTTTACGTCGATTTAATAATTTACAAATGCAAATCAATATTCTTAGTGGTGATTCCTCGGTCGAAGATGTATTAACTGAATTAACTAAAGCAATAGACAATGCAAATGTTACCATCGAAGATATACAGGCAATGGCTGAATTGTACGAAGCTAAATTAACTGAAATTGAAGCTGTAATTATTAACGCTAACAACGCTACATCGGAAACGATAGATGCTATTAGTGATGCAAGAGAAGCTATTTTTGACATTAACAATCTAATTGCGAGTATGAGATATAAAGGTGAATATGACTTTTCGTTAACTTATTACCCGAATAATATTGTTAGGTACGGAAAAAATTCGTACGTGTCTTTAAAGGAACAACAAAATGTACCACCAGATGACGATGGAGTTAATTGGCAACTTATTGCAATGGGAGGAATTGACGGTACTGGGGCAGTAAGTACTGTAAATAACATTGAGCCTGATGAAAATGGAAATGTTAAGTTAGAGTTTCCCACAAAACAAGAATTTATAGAATTCGATAATAGAACAACTAACAATTTAGCGCAACGTGTAATTAACGTCAAATCCCCACCACCACCGTTAGTTGCGGCTATAGGAGATGGGGTTAAAGACGATCAGCCTGCTATTCAAGCGGTCATTGATTACGCAAATATCAATGGATATAATGTTTATTTTCCAGCAGGTGTATATCTTTTAAATAATACAGTTAAACGTAAAGGTAGAGTAAGTTTATACGGACAAAATATGATGAACACTGTTCTTAAATTCTATAAAAGTTCCGGCGGGACGATTATCGATACTGCAAATGAATCACTACACGGAGTTACCATAAGCAATTTTAAATTTATTAAAGATGCGAGTGTCGGGGGAACTGTTACTGGTATTTTAGGGGGTAGTACGTTAGCGAATTACAACTCGGCAATTGGAACCTTCGAAAGACTATACTTCGAAGGTTTATATGCAGGTATTAGAGGAAATGCAGAACCGGCAGGCGTTGGAATTTTTGATTGTCTATTCAATGATATATTCGCATCGAATTGCACTGTTGGTATTCAGTTTGAAGGTAGTGGTAACACTGTGAATCATCCTCGCATCGTTTTATGTGATGTAGGTTTTTCTTACAACTATTTAAACAGTGAAAGTTTCGCGGGTGTCAATGTGAATGGTGGTATCTTCGTACAGAATGGCTATGATATAACCATTCCTGATTTAGACGGAACTAGACCTTGCAGTTTTAACGGCACATGGTTTGAACAATCGACTTACGGTATGGTTAATATACCTAAAGTAAATACGAAATTAATGTCATTTTCTTTTAGAGATTGTATGTTGTCGACTAACTCAGTTGATTTCGCTCTATTGAGTTTTCGTAATGCAACGGGTCCGATATCCATAGATACTTGTACTATAGCTCAAGTTTCGAACTCTTCTATTGCACTTATTGCCCCAACAAGCGCGAGCGGATCATTTGAAGTTAAAAACAGTTTAGAGATACTTACAACAGGCGTTAGAAGGATATTGAATTATACAAAGGATTCTTCTTGGAAAACAGTAACGCTAAACAACGGGTGGGTGAATGTTGGCGCTACTACTGTTACGAAGTATTGTAAAACTGCAGATGGTGTGGTTCATTTGCAAATCGGGATGAAGGATGGAAATGCAAATAATTCCATATCTATAGGTCAATTACCGGAAGGTTTCAGACCATCACAAAGTGTTAGGTTTTCTGTTTACAATATTACCGGAGCGAAATTAGTCAATATGTTTGTCGATAGCATTAATGGCAGTATTGTTATTTCTGGAGAAGGTCATACTACTGGTGTTTGGGCTGGGTATGTATCATTTAAAGTTGATGCTTAATCTATTCCTTAATTGAAGATATACAAATAACTTATGGTAATTTTATATAAAAAGTGGTATAAAAAGGAGGGTTTGGTATGTGAAAAGGAGTTGCGTAACGTGCAAAACAAAGAACACTTCAATTGGATTGATATACTAAAGGGATTAGGAATTATTTTAGTGATTATGGGACATCAAAGGTTGTCGCCAGAATTATTGAATTATATTTATCTTTTCCATATGCCTTTATTCTTCTTTATCTCAGGATATTTAATGAATATTAGCAAATACAATTCAATAGGGCATTTGATAAAAAAGAAATCCAAAACATTGTTAATTCCCTATATCACTTTTTCTATAATCTCTATAATTTGTTATAGCGTCATCGGCCAAGTTGATTTAGATGCTAGTGCAACCTTGCAAAGTTTCATTGAAGGGAAACGAAATGAAATTTTTTACAATGTTCCCCTTTGGTTTTTAATTGGTCTATTTGTTATAGAGATAATGTATTACGTTCTTAAAAAAGTAATCAAAAATAATGGATTACTATTAGTCGTGATCATAATTATTAATTTCATTTCAGTAGTAATTTTAAAAGTAATAGAAGCGCCAACTTGGATTTGGAGTATTGATACAGCAATGTATTATTTGCTTTATTATCAATTAGGTAATCTATATCGAATTTACCCTATTAAATTAGCTGATTTGAAGAAAGTTAGTAAAGTAGTAGCCGGTCTCTTTGTATTTATATGTATCTCTCTAAATTTAATACTATTATTAAGTCCAGACTTAATATATTTCGTATATCAATATGTAAATACAGAGAGAGTATTTTTATTTATCTGGTTAATAATATGTGCAATAGCTGGTATTACTACATTTGTTTGTTTATCTAAATTCATTCAAAAATCCGAAAGATTAGAATATATCGGTAAAAATTCACTTATTATCTTCACCTTACATTATCCTATAGGGATTTGGGGATTAGATATGCTAAAAGTGCAATTGCAGATAGATATTATACACTCTAATATCCTGTCAATAATAGAATTATCAATTATATTATTAGTATTATTGCCAATTGTAAAAATTATTAACACGAAATTCCCTATTTTATTAGGAAAAGGAAGAATATTAGAATCTACCCGAAATGTTGAGAAGTAGTGAATAGTATATTTTTATAACAAAGAAGGTGATAACTTGTTTTACGTCACTAGTTTAGATGGCTCGCAAGTTGAGCCTTTAATCAATATCGGCACCGATTTTAAATTGGAGCAATCAGTAGACGGCACTTTTACAGTGTCGTCTTCTTGTTTTCCTGGCGAAAACAATCCAGGCTATGACCTGTTGAAATCAGAAACGGTTATTACAGTAGAAAACAATGACTTTAAAGTAAAGCAGTATCGGGATAGCGTCTATAGCAAAAATATTACAGCTCTATCTATATTTTTCGAACAATCCAAAACACAGCGGCACGGTATTTTTAGTGGCAGCCATACGTTAAATAATCAACTAAATTTTGTTTTAGCTGGCACTGGATGGACGTTTACTGTAGATAGTTCAATTGCCAATATTACAAATTACATTACGGACTTCGGTAATGACAATATTGTTTCGCTCGTTAATAAAATCTGTAAATACCATGCGTGCGAGTATCAGATTTTGCCGAATAACCGATTGCATTTTGCAAAGGAAATAGGTCCTGATGAAGATTACCAGTATCGCTATAAACATAATGTAAGTGATGTTGTGTTAATCGAGGACTCAACAAATCTTTACACATATATTAAAGGATTTGGCGCAGATGGTTTAGAGGTTGATTATACTTCGCCAAACGTTAGCGTATATGGATTCAAAGAAGCCCCACCAATTCGCGATGATCGCTTTAAAGATAGGGCGGCCTTGCTAAATTATATTAAAAACTCCTTGAAAGACGTTCCAGACTTAGCAATAGAATCAAAAATACCTGAGTTGACTAATCGGGCTATCGGTGAGCGTATATGGTTGATCTACGAGCCACTGGGTATTGAAATACAGACACGTATATTAAAGCAAACAAAGGTATTACGCAATGGAGAACTTGTTACTGAGAGTGTTGTATTCGGCAATACGTTAATTCAGTCTTCCATCGATATATTGGTCGAGCAGCAGGAACAGATTGACGAAACCAACAGAGTGATAGAGAAGGCGAAAGATGAATATCGTAGTGCCATTACACAAACTGAGGGGCGTATTACGCTTGAGGTTGAGCAGTTAAATACGTCAATTGCTCGAGTGGACATTAAAGCCAATCAGATACAATCGACAGTTAGCAGTCAGCAAAGCACCTTAGATGCTTTTGGGAATCGTATCAGTAATGCAGAAAGCTCGATTACTCAAACGGCTTTTGAAATTACTCAAAAGGTATCGTATACCGATTATAACGGTAATGAAATTGCATCCAGAATTAATCAATCGGCAACAGCCGTTTTAATTGAAGCAGAACGCATTGATTTTGTAGGTCAAATTTTCGGACAAGGTGCAACATTCTCAGGTGATATTCAGACAACGCAAAATGTAATGGTTGGGAACAATTTAGAATTAGGCTATCCAGGAGATACAAGCTATAAATCGATTACATTCAATTTCTTTTCGGAAATCTATAGTAATGGTGATAGCTTAACAATCCATTCAAACGATATTTCCTTATGGGGTGATACCTCATTTTCTGGATCCGTTGACTTTGGTGGGGCATACGTCACAGGACTAGGAAATATCGATGCAGCAACACTAGATGGGTATACGTATCAAGATTTTGCTTTTAGCGACACGATGGGCTTAGGTTTCGGATATAGTAGTTCATCTAAACGCTTATATGTAAGGCTTTGGGGCACTGACCAAGGCTATTTAACTTTATCTTAGGAGGGTACAAATGAAGAAAATATTTCTATTAACAAACGAAAATGTATTAGTGGGGATCAGCGGTGAGGTGGATTTAGAAAAGTTGAAAAAGCTCCTTAATTCAAATACAACGGTTGTTGCACGCATCGGACAAAAGGTACTGAATAAAGGCAAAATCTTTGCTATCCGTTATACTGAAGAACTCAATTCAACTGATCATAATTTAGCTATTACCATTGCTGATAAAACATTCAATTTAAATGTAGATGATTATGACAAAGCATTGAATGATATTGAGCAGAGTGCCAATAAAGAGGAATTTGTACTGATTGGGGATTTATTATTTTCAAGGAAAGTATTTATATCCGCAGAAGAAACGCAGTCAATCGGCTAGCGTTATTTTTTATGCCGTAAAAGGATATCCTCCTATTTTGTCGAATTGAGTAGATAAAGGAGAGGTTCATTATGAAACAAATAGTTGACGTTAAAGAAGGGCTATCTGTTGTACATCAAATTATAGAAGATATAAATGAAGAAATCGGTATAGCTCAAAAAGAAATTATACAAACTGAAAATTTATTAACAACTTTAATTTCCATAGTAAATTCAAATTCTCAATCTCAGTTAATTCATGATGAAAGCATTCATTTCTTAAAAGTAAATTTAGAAAATTTGAGAGAAGGAATTAATAAATTAGAGGGTAAATCTAAATCGTACTCATTAATTTTAAATCAACTTCGAGAGTTTTATAAAAAACAAAAGGAAAACAATATGTCAGAAGTTCAAAGAAAAGCTAGAGAAGAGCTTAGAATAACTTAAGAGAGTACGGTAGCAAGCTCAACAAATATTGGCCCTCCACTATATCGTGGGGGGCTTTTATATTGCTTTCTCAGACGAATCGAAACGTACACCAGTGCCCAAAATATAATCTTGATGCGTCTCACAGCACACAATTTATACACACTTTTATGTAGCAAACAGATTGGGGGAAATAGGGATGCCGGAGGTGACATCCATGCAAGAAGCATTTAAAAAAGTGGGTGAACACGATGTAGCGATCAATCAAAACATCTTACCACGAATAGAAGTACTTGAAAAAGAACATCTAGATTTTAAGCAGGAAATGACAAGTTTTAAAGCAGAAATGACCAATCTGCAAAAAGGGCAAAAAGATGTGGAAGTAACGGTCATGAAGGACGGTAAAGAAACGCGCGACCTGCTCAAACCATTTGCTGAACACGCACTCAAACAAATGGAATTCGACGCAAAAGCGAAGCAAGAAATTGCCATAAAGAAATTGGACAATAAAGATAAAGCAACAGTGGCATTATACGGTGCGCTTGGCAGCGGTGGCTTGGTTACAGTTATCGCAGGATTCTTAGCTTTATTTAAATAGGAGGAATTTATATGAAAATCAATTGGAAAGTACGTATGCAGCACAAACAATTTTGGGTGTCATTAATAGCTTTACTCATTGTACTCGCTAATCAAATAGCGGGTATTTTTAATGTGGATATTACCATATATAGCGAGCAAGTTACAGGGATTTCAGAAACTGTACTAATGATACTGGGATTAATGGGTATTGTCATCGATCCCACAACACCCGGTGCATATGATAGCTCACAAGCTTTACGTTATAAAAAATTAAAAAAGGATGGTGAGTAACATGGAATGTGTTGTTTGTTGTAAGGACATAGAAAATCTTAACGTATTCAATGGCGAGCCAATGTGCAAAGAATGCTATCACGCACCGGAAAATGAGGTGTTTACGGATGAGTAAAAAGATATTTATTGACCCTGGACATGGCGGTCAAGATCCTGGAGCGATTGGAGCAAAATCCAGAGAAGCAGTAAATGTTTTAAAAGTAGCTCTAGCTTTAGAAAAGAAATTAATCGCACAAGGATATGAAGTAAGGCTATCGAGGCGCACTGACACGTATCTTTCACTTACACAGAGGGCTCAACTAGCAAATACTTGGGGTGCAGATATATTCTTATCATTGCATGACAATAGTGCAGTAAACCAGACCGCAACAGGTTTCGAAACATTTATCTTTAATGGTCAAATAAGTGCCAATACAATAAAACTGCAGCTACATGTGCATAAAGCTATCGTTTCAAAGTTAGGACTTCGTGACCGTGGTATGAAACAAGCGAATTTTGCTGTTATCCGATTAACTAAAATGCCTGCTGTGTTAATTGAATACGGTTTTATCAGTAATTTAGATGATGAAAAAATCATTGCTTTTGAAATTGAAAAGCAAGCACAACTAACATTTGAAGGGATTAACAATTACTTTGGTGTTACTACAATTACTCCGAAGCCACCAACTGAAAATACTAACCCGACAGGAGATGATGAAGTCATGTTGACAGAAACAGGACGCAATGAAATTAGAGCATTGTTAAAGAAAGCGCGAGATAAAGGTGTCATAAGTGCAGATGCGCATACAGATGCAAAAATTAATCAATATAGTGATGTGCAGCTGCTTAGCTATCAAGCTGCAGTAATTAATCGAACTTTTGAGTGAATCCAAAGCCCATTACCATAATCGGTAGTGGGCTTTTTTGTATAAAAAATTACATATTTTATGAAACTTTATTCTTTTAGAAACGTATTAATGGAAAAAGGAGGAATATATATGATTCTTATTGTAGAAGAAATTGATACTACTAACCAAGCAATTGAAGTGGTGAAAAATTTAGGGAATGTGGTGGGAGAAATAAAATCAGTCGAACACCGTCATACTCTAAAAACACCTAATTATGAAACAAAATTAATTGGAACAGACGGCGAGATATTAATAAAGGGAGGTTTTTCTTCTGGATACCCAGGAGAAGGTCCGAGAGGGTTGAAGAAAGTATTGATTAACCTTGGCTTCCCACCAGCACAAGTTGAAGAAAAAGTATATGGTTCAGAGAAAAGGTTTGTACTCACTAAATAAAATACAGCCCGTTATCTTTTGTGATAGCGGGCTTTTTTACGTTTAGATTAAATTATCTGTAAAATTTTCCTGTATAAAAACAGGAACATTTGTTCTATAATAAACAAAAAAGAGTGGGGTGTTGTTTATGAAGGAGCAGATTAAAAAGTCAATGCAATACAACCAAATCGTAGATATTATATACATGGCCAAAGATAATACGCTTACAAAGCGTCGCATTAAATTAATTAAAATCGCTGGCGATACAGTGCAAGCTTACTGTTTTACTCGACATGCTAAACGAACATTTAAAATAGACAATATTTTAGCGGTATATCCAGTAATCAGTAAAGTGAGTGGACTAAATGCATAAAGAATTCATGGGGCTTAGCGATGATATTCATCGGTACATTGTACTGGAATTATTCTTAAAAACACTGGAGCGTGACAGAGATCACATATCGCATCTAAAAATGAAAGATGTAGTCGAAGAATGGTATAACTCAAAAATTAATGAAACCTTTCAGGAATTTAAAAAGTTAAGGGACTTCTTATATAAGAAAGGATGTAAAATCGATAAGCAGAAATCTGATGAAATGATGACATACTATTTCATATTATTTAGGGGATACGATGAAACGAGAAGTTACAGTAATATTGCCCTGAGGAACTGGGTGAGCGAAGAAATGAAACGATTGCTCGGAATGAAATATCTGACACCTGCGGATAGACAGTAATCTGCTTGTCGAATTATGCGATAATGCTCCTAAAAAGAAAGTTTCGGATATTCACTTCCTTTTACCAAGACCTTATTGTAAATTGGTTGGTAATAAGGGGGTGAGAAGAATGCACAAGTATATTTTCAAAACGGATTTAAAAAAACTCGAATTCGAAAGTATTTACCATATAAAAGATATGTACGCACTCGATTTTTTCGGAATGTCTTTTGTGGTATTTCCGGATGCAAAAATAACGATCAATCTACTACAAGTGAGGGAAATAATCATCGATGGAGTATCATACCAGCTTAGAACATATGCAGTACAATAAAAAATAAGCCTTCCACAATGATCTGTGGAGGGCTTATTTTATTTTTATTTGTTAATTTCGAATACAAATGGTTTAATATCGAGTTCGTAGTTATCACTATAGCCCTCGGCATGAATTTTTAAATTAGTTACAGATTGGTCAATAGTCGGGAATGCAATTACGCCTGATGTAGTAATACCAGGTAATAAATCAGATTGTAACTCAGGATAGTTGGCATCGTACACATATTCTTCTTCCAATTGCTGACCATCTAAAATTAATTTAACATCTCCTGAATAGAAAGAAATGTTATCTTCGCTATTATTGGTAACACTCAAATGAACACGAGTATGGGGTTTGGCAATTTCAATTTTCTCTACTTTTACTAAGAAGCCGTTTTGGTCAACTTCTTGGTTAACTTCGATAGTTTCTAAAGTAGGTGCAACCGCTGTAGCGTAATCTACCACTTCTAAGCTACTTGCGACAACTATTGGACCCGTAACTTTACCACCAAGCATATTTTCTCCCTCAAAAACATCTTTTACTGTAGAAGAAACCTTTACATAATCATCGCCGTTTACTTCAAAATCAGGATCTTCATAAAACACAATTGTGTTTAATTCGGAATTTTCGTGGTCTGCAAACACTTGGAGGTAAACTCCCTCGTCATCCTTTTCAGGAGTAGTGAACACTTTACCTACAAAGTCATATTGATAATCTTTAAATTTCTTTGGTTCAGTATATAACTTCTGAATATCAGCTTCAGTGATTGTTTTCCCCTTTTTTTCTACTTCTCCGGAAGCTGTTTCTTTTTTATCGTTTGATGAACTTGAATCGTCTCCACATGCACCTAAAAGTAAAGCTGATACAAGTGCTGCACTAAATAATAGTTTTTTCATTATGGTAAATCCTCCTTAAGGTTATGGTTAAATTTTACTATAATTCCAGTGATATTGCACTGATTAAAAAAGAAAAGGGGTTGCCCCCTAATTTGACCCCTAAGCGGGGGACATTATTATAAATCAAAATCAATCTAGTTTAATACGGATCATCATTGGAGATAACAACATATATAAATATAGGAAAAGCCTTCCACATAGTAGAGGAAGGCTTAATTTTATTTTTATATACATTTATAAAAGCACCTGCCCTAATGCTTTTTCTGTTTTGGGGTACAAAAGAGTATGTACCCCAGTTGTACCCCGATTAATAATATTTAGAAAGATTAAATCAGAGACCAAAAATATGACCAAGAAAAAGTGAAACCTTGTAATATTAATGGTTCGTAGACTTTAAAATATTCTATCCTACTAAGTTATGCTTAACTACTTCATACGCTTGGCAAATATTTTTATAAGAATCTTTATGCTGAGCAATCATTTCAACTGCAATTTCATATAAGTCAGAAGAGTCTGTTGTGACTAAATCATTAAGTAAAGCTGCTTCCATTTTTTCTACAAATGACAAAATTTCCGTATTCATAATTTCATCTCCGAATCGTTAGTTGTTACTATAAATATACAGTAAACAGACGTCTGACTTCAAAGGAGATGGGAGTGAAAACGAGTAAAACTTTTAAAGTTTGACGATAAAATGAACTTCACGATTTTTAGCTCTTTGAAAGCGTTTTTCTAATAATAATCTAAATATTTACATAAAAACCTGTTTTCAGAAGAATTTCTCTGAAACAGGTTTTAGTTATTTTATAGGTTGACTACATCAGAAAAAACAGCATCGATGCCGAGTGATTCCATTTGCCGGGCTATTGCGCCATCATTTACTGTATAAGCTCGGACGATTATCCCGTTCTTAACGGCTTGCTGAACAATGGATCTCATCCCGTAATAATAGGGGATATGTATAGCATCAGTATTGAACTTCTTAATATATTCCTCTAAGTTCATAATAAGCGAAGCAAATAGCAATGCGGTTTTCACATTAGGCATAATTTGCTGGAAGCGTGCAATGCTTTCATGATTAAAGGAAGAAATAATGACCCGATCTTCTAAATTAAAGGCATGTATTTCATTTGCAATGAGCGCTTCAATGCCTGGATATTCAAAAATGTCTGACTTAATCTCAATATTGATCTGGAAAGGGGTCGCTTTGAAAACTGTCAGTACTTCCGCCAATGTAGGTATTTTTTGACCCGCAAATTCTGGAGTAAACCATAAGCCATAATCGAATGTTCGCAGCTCCTCCAGCGTCATATCTTTCACAAAGCCTTTCCCCGTTGAAGTCCGGTTGATTGATTCATCATGAATGACGACTAACTGGTTGTCCTTTGTTAAATGGACATCAAATTCAACTCCCCAAATATTCAACTTTGCGGCTTCCAGAAAAGCGATCATCGTATTTTCCGGATATTTGGCACTGTAACCACGGTGAGCGAGAATTTTCATCTATTTCACAACTCCTATTTTTCGCAAGCAATGCCGTCATTATCGCGGTCACTTTTCTCGTTTAATTTATAAAGTTCGGCTGATACGAATGGTTTATATTTTGTTTTTCCGCCTTTTGATACGCCGCCTTTGTAAACTTTGTTTAATTCTGTGCAATTTTTATAAGCGACTGCTTTTACTTTTGCAGCTCCTTCTACTTCCATTGTCGAAAACGAGAAACTTATTATTAAAACAGCACCCATTAACAATGCGGAAATATACTTTTTCATTGGAAAAAACCTCCTAAACCTGTATTTTCCAATATTTTACCATAGAAAAAAGCGAATTCACAAGGGAGGTAGTGAATTCGCTCAGGACTAACCCATAATATTATAACCGCTATCGATATAAATCGTTTCGCCAGTCACACCGCGGGATAGATGGCTTAACATCACGATCGTCATGTCAGCAACTTCTTCCTGGTTTGTGTTGCGTTTTAACGGAGATGTTTCTTCGATTTTGTGCAGGATCTGATTGAAACTTGGCACACCTTTTGCTGCCAATGTCCGGATAGCACCAGCTGAAATCGCATTTACACGAATATTTTCTGCACCAACATCCGCTGCCAAATAGCGCATCGATGCTTCAAGTGCTGCTTTAGCAACGCCCATTACATTGTAGCCGTCAAGCACACGCTGTGCACCTAAATAAGACATCGTTACGATAGAGCCGCCTTCTGTCATATAAGGTTTTGCAGCTTTTGTTACAGCAATCAGCGAATAAGCACTTGTATCTTGTGCAAAGGCATAGCCATCACGAGTTGTTTCGACGAATCGGTTGTGCAGGTCTTCGGCATGTGCGAAGGCTACAGAGTGGATAATGCCATGAATTACTTTAAATTGCTCACCAATTTGATTGAATGCTTTTTCAATGCTTTCGTCGCTGTTTACGTCACACTCAATAACCGTTGCATTATGATCTTCGTAATTTGTTAAAAGCTTTTCGATTTTTCCTTTTGAACGTTCTTTCCGATATGTGAAAATTACATTTGCTCCAACATCAAATAATCGCTTTGCGATGCCCCAAGCAATACTGCGCTCATTGGCAACACCCATTACGACAATATTTTTCCCTTTTAATTGTAATAAATCCATAATGACACCCCTAAAATAGTTAGTTAATATTAGTACCTACTACTAATATTAACTATAACATCTCAATTCTAGATGCGCAATGAGAAAAATAGGGCAAAATAAAAAACGATCCTTGAAAAAGAATCGTTTCGTTTATAAACTATTCGAATTTTAGCGAGTCGCCGTCGAATGTTTCATCTGCAACTTTAATAGAATCTGTTGGACAGCCTTCAAATGCATCTTGCATATCTTCTAGTAGATCTTCTGGAACTTCAGCAGTACCCATGTTATCATCTAAAATAACGAAAGCGATTCCTTCATCATCATAATCATAAATATCTGGTGCAGCAGCGCCACAAGCGCCACAAGCGATACAAGTATCTTTATCTACGATAGTATATTTTGGCATTGTTACCTCTCCTTTATCCGTTCGTTTCCATAAAGCTCTTACTTATTCTAATGCTGTTTTCAGTACTTTTCAACCTAATACTACTAAAATGGGGGATTTGATATGCTAATCCAACAAATTCTTTTAAAAATTCTACATACTTTTCAACAGGAACGTACTGTTTCCGCCACCTATCATCTACTGAAGGGTAAGCGGTCGGGTCAGACAATTCATGATGTAGGGCTCTTTAATTTATATTCCTACTTTGGGCTGCTCCCAAAACTAGCCCGTCATAAATTTGATGAGCAAATTGATCTCATGTTTGCCAAGAGTATTATTATAATAGAAGAAAACGGTTTTTATACAATGACCGAACAAGGAAAACAACTTGCGGTTCAACCGCTGTCTCTTTCTTTTGATGGCTGGCATTACCGTGGCAATGAACATGTATTTTTCGGCAGACTTGCGCTTATTATCCAAAGCCTGTCACACCAGCAGCATCATAAAAAGGCATTTATACCGATTGAAAAAAACGAACAGACACAGCAATGGGTACGCCAGTTTTTAGTTCGCCACCACTATCAGAACGGCATGCTGCAACAGGCGATTTACAGCGAAATGACGGCGAGTTTGTCCAAAAGCGCAATAGAAGAAAATATGAAAGATATACTCATGTATCGACTGACAGGCTATAATGAACCCGGATTTACGTGGCAACAACTTGCTTTTGGCTACAACATGCAGGAAATGGATGTTCAGCTGCATTATATAAGTGCATTGCATACTTGGTTAAATGAGTTGTACCGTGAAAAATCACAATACCCACTATTAAATGAAATCATGCAAAATATACGAGTGGAAGTAGTATTGACTGCTTCGACCAACTCAACCGCCCAGTTATACAGAGCGGGTAGAACATTGGAAGAAATCAGTCATATTCGACGATTGAAAATGAGTACGATTGAAGATCATATTGTCGAGCTTGCGATGAATGAACCGAACTTTTCAATCGAACCATTTGTAACAAATGAAGAACAGAAACAAATTTTGGATGCAGTCGAAAATTACGATACGAAACGATTAAAAACATTAAAGGAATTACTACCGCAACTCAGCTATTTTCAATTGCGGCTAACGTTGGCGAAAGGAGCGTCCCCTACATGAAATTACAAAGTGCCTTAAAGCAATATTTCGGATATGATGCATTCCGGCCAGGGCAAGAAGAGATTATAAGAAATATTATGGATGGCAAAGATGTTGTTGCCATTTTACCGACCGGCATGGGGAAGTCTCTATGTTACCAGCTGCCGGGCTATTTATTTGAAAAACCGGTACTTATTGTGTCGCCGCTTTTATCGCTCATGCAAGACCAGGTCGATCAGCTAAAGCAAATGGGGGAAAAACGGGTTGTTGCATTAAATTCATTTCTATCGGTGGACCAGAAAAGATATGCACTTCACTTTTTGGACGAGTACCGGTTTATTTTCGCTTCTCCCGAAATGCTATTGCAGCCTCAAGTAAAGGCGCGGATTCAGGAGATGGAACTTTCTTTGATTGTTGCAGATGAAGCACATTGTATTTCACAGTGGGGGTTTGATTTTCGTCCGGACTATTTACGGATTGGCGAAATATTATCGGAAACGAACCGTCCCCCTATACTCGCGTTATCTGCCACAGCAACAGATACCGTATTAGAAGATATCCAATCCTATCTGAAAATGAAATCACCTTTTCACTACGTGCACGCTGTAAACAGGGAAAATATTCATTTAGTAAAAAAGTTGTTTTCAGAGCGTGAAGAAAAGATTGAATGGATTATTGAACATGTGAAAAATACAGCCGGTCCAGGCATCATTTATACACAATCCCGCTCAAAAGCAGAAGCAATCAGTTTACAGCTTTTACAGCAAAATATTTCAGCGGCCGCTTATCATGCCGGTAAGGAAGCACAGGACCGTCAGTTTATACAGCAACAATTTTTAGCCGGACATCTTGAATGGATTGTTGCGACAAATGCATTTGGTATGGGTGTCCATAAAGAGAACGTCCGTCAAGTCATTCATGAAACAATGCCTGCAACGTTATCGAATTATATGCAGGAAATTGGCCGGGCGGGTCGAGATGGCAAGAAAGCAGTTGCTTTTTTGTTATATTGTGAGGGAGATGAGCAATTTGCAAAGTTTATTGCGTCAGAAGATTTGCCTAAAAATATACATGTAGACCGATTTACTGAAGTGATGGCCACTGGGGAACAGCCGCAGTCATTGCTTGCAAATGGCGAAATGTCAGAAGTGGTTTTCCGTGTATTAAGTTATTGGCTGGCACGTGAATCAGCTGAGGAAGTAAAGAGCCGGATGATGAATTTACAGATAAAGAAATATGAAGAAGTTCAGCTCGTATTAAAGCTTATTAAACATTCGGATTGTATGCGTAAGCAAGTAGTTCAATACTTTGGTCAACAATTAAAAAAGCAGCAGGAATATTGTTGTTCCAACTGCGGAATTGAAATTTCTGAACTTGTGGAAGAGAGAGATATTTCAAAAACTATGATTAAAATGACAAATTGGCAACATCGCCTCAAGAAAATATTGTTAATAAACTCTTAATCTACTATCGAACCGTTTACTTTTATGTAGAAATTGGTCATAATAAAGTTATAATTTTTAGTAGTTGGAGGGGTGCAGGCCATGACAAAAGAAGATTACCGGGAAAAGGTAGAGGAGCATCGTCAAGAGATTGACCTACATAACGAGTCAGGTACAAAAATGTCACGTGTTAGCCGACATCGAAAGAAAAGCGGAAAAAAACAAACAAACCCAATTATGACGGTTTTAACAGTTGTCTTAATTTTTATTCCTTTAGTTATTTTAGCTTATGTGTGGTTGATCTATGAACCGAACACATCTGCAAGTGAAAACGTAAATGCGGATAAGAAGGACGACTTAGTAGTGGAGATTCAAAAGCAGGATCCGAAAACACAGCCATCTGCTACTAACGATGACGAAGAAAAAGAAGAAAAAAAGGATGACAATACAGCCGAAGTGGATGAGGCGAAAGCGGAAAAAGAAAAATTAGCTGCTGAAGAAGCGAAAAAGGCGGAAGCACGAATCGCAAAAGAAAAAGCGGCAAAAGAAGCAGAGGAAATAAAAAAGGCGGAAGAAGCACAGAAAGTAGCAGCAGCTAAAGCTAAAGAGCAGGAAGCGAAGAAAAAAGCGGCTCAGGAAGCGGCTAAAGCACAGCAAAAAACACATACTGTACAATCGACTGACAATTTATACCGTATTGCATTAAAGTACTACGGCAATGGTAGTCCTGAATATGTTAATAAAATAAAAGCTGCCAACAATTTATCATCCGACAGTATTGCGACGGGGCAGGTTTTAGTAATTGTTCCATAATTTTTTCTATCTTGTATAACGACTAGTAAAAAGACGAACCGTTCCGGCTCTCGTCTTTTTCTTTATGAAGGAAATTTATTATTTTAGCAAACTTTATAAACACTATGCTAAATTAATGGTTATCAAAACGTTAAAGAAGGCTATTGTATAATTAGTCTTTTTTGAATTGGAGGACCGTGTATGGTCATAATAAGTATTATTGGAATCGTATGTATTTTAGTGCTTCTCTATATGTATAAAGAAGGGCATGAAAACAATATCCGCTCACATGAAGTGAAGGCAACAGGCGACAGTGAAACAATCAACCTTTTTTTTATATCGGATACACATGTGCGCAAAATTAATGAGACAATGATTGATTCGATTGATCAAAAGATACAGGCTGTCTTTATAGGAGGAGATTTTGTCGATCGCCGGACTTCTGAAGAAACAGTACTTCACAATATCCGTACGCTCAAAAAACTGGGCCCTACCTATTTTATATGGGGAAATAATGATATCGAATTCGGCGAACAAAAGCTGCGACAACTACTTGCAGACCATCATATTCGTATTATAGAGAATGGGTCAGTCAAGCTGGAAAGTAAAAATGATGTGTCAGTCAGCGCGGTCTCATATCGTCCGGGAGAACAAAATATCCAGCGTGCAATTGAGCAATGTGAAGAAAAGAATACCGTTTTCATTGCACATAACCCGGAGTTGTTCGGCAAAGTACATAAGCAGTTTCAGCCACTGCTCAGTATTGGAGCACATTTACATGGAGGGCAAATCCGCCTTGGGAAATTTGGATTGCAGCCACACGGATATTTTAAAAAAATCAAAAACCGCTATGAACTTGTCAGCAATGGGTATGGTACGACTCTTGTCCCGTTGCGCCTCTGTGCTAAACCGGAAAGTCATCTTATTACAATTAAATTTGAGCAAGGGGAATTGGAATAAGTAAATAGCGATCTATAGGAATTGGAATAAGGAGATGTTAGTATGCAAAAGGTAGAAGCGATCATTGTTGGTGGAGGTCCTTGTGGATTAGCTGCAGCGATTGAACTACAAAATATTGGATTGACCCCAGTCATTATCGAAAAAGGTAATATTGTCAATGCGATATACAATTATCCGACACATCAAACTTTTTTTAGTACAAGTGAAAAACTGGCTATCGGTGATGTACCGTTTATTATTGAACAACGAAAACCAAAACGCAATCAGGCGCTTGTCTATTATCGTGAAGTGGTGAAGGCAAAAAAACTTCTTGTGAACCGTTTTGAAAAAGTGGAAAGTGTTAAAAAGGTGGATGGTATATTCAATGTCAAGACAGACAAAGACAGCTATGAAACACCGTATGTAGTCATTGCAACAGGCTATTACGATCATCCAAATTATTTGCATATACCTGGAGAAAGTTTGCCGAAAGTTCATCATTATTTTAAAGAAGGACACCCGTTTTTTGATTTGAATGTGTTAGTGATCGGCGGGAAAAACTCTGCAATTGATGCGGCATTGGAACTCAATAAAGCAGGTGCACATGTGACGGTTATCTATCGGGGCAATGATTATTCTGCCAGCATTAAGCCATGGGTATTGCCGGAATTTTTAGGTCTTGTCCGAGAAGGAGAAATTACGATGCACTTTAATACAGAAGTGAAAGAAATTAGAGAAAACGAAGTCATTGTCGAAATAGCCGGCCAAAAAGAAACAATTGATAATGATATCGTATTTGCAATGACCGGTTATCATCCTGACCACCGCTTCATCCGTGAAATGGGCGTCGAAATTGATGAACAAACAGGAAGACCGACATTCGATCCCGAAACAATGGAAACAAATGTACAAAATTTATTTATTGCCGGTGTCATCGCTGCAGGAAATAATGCAAATGAAATCTTTATAGAAAATGGTCGCTTTCATGGGAATTTGATTGCTCAAAAAATTGCTCGTCAAACTACATAAGGGGTGAATATTGTGAAGAAAAAAGTAGTGCTTATTACGACAGGCGGAACGATTGCGAGTACTCGCAATAATAAAAACAAACTCGAGTCCGGCAAACTGGATGGCCAAGCCATTTTATCAATGTGCCAGCTGGAAAATGAGATGGATATTGAATTGATTGATCTCTATCAAATCCCATCGATGCATATGACATTTGAAAATTTAAATTTACTGAATCAAACGATTAAAAATGTTTTTAATGATCAATCGGTGAGCGGAATTGTCATTACGCATGGTACAGACAGCTTAGAGGAGACAGCCTACTTTTTAGAGCTGACAATTCATGATGAACGTCCAATTATTGTAACGGGCTCACAAAAATCACCTGGCGATATTGGTACAGATGTTTATTCCAATCTGCGTAATTCATTATTGGTTGCTTCAAATGAAGAAGCAAAAAATATAGGGGTTTGCGTCGTCTTTAATGAAAAGATCATTCATTCCAAATACGTAAAGAAGATGCACTCATCAAGTATTAACGGCTTTGGGGCAATTGGCTATGGCATGCTTGGATTTATTGATAACGACGAGGTAATTATATACCAGAAGCCAACCCATAAAGAAGTATATGAAATAAAAGAAAGCTATCCTGCTGTCGAGATTGTATTTGCCTACCTTGGAGCAAGTTCTATTATTTTGGATGCCCTTTACGAAGCAAATGTTGAAGGTGTGGTGCTTGTCGGTGCCGGTCGAGGTCAAGTTGCCCCAAAAATGATGGGCGCGATCGAAAAGCTATGCCAAAAAGGAACGAAAGTTGTATTGACGACATCGACAGAAGAAGGGCGTGTTTTCCCGACTTATGATTATTACAGTAGTGCGAATTATTTGAAGGATGCCGGTGTCATTATGGGCGGGGACTTTGATCCGAAAAAAGCACGCCTCAAGCTCCTGTTAATGATTGCAAACGGTAATAAGAACTTTGATACATTTATGCATTAACAATAAAAACTCGGTGTGAAAGTAGCCGAGTTTTTATATTTTCTAGACAAAAAATGGGTATGCTACACTGCATTGAAAAAAATAGTGCTATACTAATAAGAGCCTAGAATCGAAAGGAGCCGGCATGATGTTTATACTTTTATCAGCAGCGATTGCGCCGGGTTTAGCCCTTTTAAGCTACTTTTATTTACGCAATGAGATGGATACCGAGCCACGGCGTACATTAATGCATTCCTTCATATATGGCGGGGTTATTACATTCCCCGTTTTATTTATACAGTTCGTTATAAAAGAAGAACAGACATTTTCGAATCCATTCTTTATCAATGCCGTATTTACCAGTTCGATAGAAGAATTTGTGAAATGGCTCATTATTCTTGCCGTAATCTTACGCCATATTGAGTTTGATGATCCTTATGACGGAATTTTGTATGGTGCAGCTGTTTCATTAGGCTTTGCTACTGTGGAAAACGTCATCTATTTACTATCTTTCGGGATAGATCAAGCTTTTATGCGTGCATTATTGCCGGTATCGAGTCATGCGTTGTTCGGTGTAGTCATGGGTTACTATTACGGAAAAGGGAAGTTTTCAAGTGACGAAATACAGAAGAGGTATATCGCCCTTGCACTCTTTGCACCTGTTGGACTTCATGTTATCTATAACTCAATATTAATGTTAGAAGAATACTTCTTGTATGCGATGCTGCCGTTTATGCTGTTCTTATGGACATTTGCTTTACGCAAAGTAAAGCAGGCACACGAACATCTAATTGAACATTTATCCCGCAGTAACGGGTAGTAATTTATCTGCCTCGAAATTGAAGTTTCACTTTATCCTATAGCAATCATTTATTAAAGGTTTGTTACAAATGTTTTTGTAGCAAACCTTTTTCTATGTAAAAAATCTTATTAGCAAACGAAAAACGAGTAAAGAAAATATTTTCAATAGACTTAAAAAAGCAACTTTACAATGTATAAACTTTTCAAATTTCTCCATCCTACTGAAAAAGGAGTGGAAATGTCAGTGAAAAAAATCGTCTTGTTCGTATTCATTATATCAAGTAGTTTTGTAAGTCATACATTTGCATTTTCAGGTCAGGATGTGCAACGGGGTGCATTTGGTGACGATGTAATCGAGTTACAGGCACGACTTCAATATTTAAGTTACTATAATGGAAAAATTGACGGGAAATTTGGTTACGGAACGTATTGGGCGCTTCGTAATTTTCAGGAGCAGTACGGGCTACCTGTAGACGGAATTGCCGGAAGGTCGACGAAGGAAAAGCTTGAAAATAATTCGGATTTTGATAAAGCATGGGTTCATAAACAAATCAATGCAGGGAACAGCTTTACGTATTATGGCGGAATAGCATTGGAAAACCAGGTGAAAAAAGGCGGAAATGGCGGTACAAGTGCAAATAATACAACCTCCATGCAGCTGCCGCCAGGCTATACAGAACAGGACTTGCAAATTTTAGCGAATGCAGTGTATGGGGAAGCGCGAGGCGAGCCGTATGAAGGACAAGTTGCTGTTGCAGCTGTAATTTTGAATCGTTTGGAATCCCCTGAATTTCCTGATACGATTTCGGAAATTATTTTCCAGCCGTTAGCTTTCACAGCGGTTGCGGACGGTCAGATTTGGCTTACTCCAAATGAACGTGCCAAACAGGCAGTACTGGATGCGATCAACGGCTGGGACCCATCCGAGAATGCATTGTATTATTTTAATCCTGTTACAGCGACGAGTAAATGGATTTGGTCGAGACCTCAAATCAAACAAATTGGTGAGCATATTTTCTGCTTATAGGCGGGGGTAAAAACATGAAAAAATTTGCATATTTATTAGGTTTATTTGTTGTTATATTAGCTTTTGTATCCTTTGATTTATTTACACAGAATAAAGATTTGGAGCGAGCTGTTTATGCTACCCAATCAAGGGATCTCTCGGCAGCGACTGAAAAGTTATCGACATTGCATACAACAGTGGAACAATCTTTACTCTTTAAGGATGAAAAAGCATTAAATAATGAATTGGATTCCATTTGGCGGATGAGCAGTGATTTAAGAAAAACTGTCGCGAATTTGCCGATCCAGGCAGAAGTTCAAAATGAATGGATGCGTTATTTAGGGAAAATCGGTGATAATGCAAAACAAGCGGCTGCTACGGGAGACTACGAAAACTGGCGCAATAAAATGGGAACGGTTGCTTCCAATTTACATTCTTTCGCAGAGGAATGGAATATTGCCACAGTCGCATTTTATGAAAATGATGGTAATTTAAAAAAATGGTCAACGAATCAAACGACCAATCTTAAAGATTCACCATTTATGAACGTATCAAAACAATTGAAAACATATAATGAAACCGATTTTCCGTTAACGGCGAGTGAATCGGACTATGAAAAAAAGCGTGAATTACAGCATTTAAAAGATAAAAAAATTACGAAAAACGAAGCCATTCAAAAATTTAAAAACTTCTTCCCGAATATCGACGATTCGATTGTAACGGTTACGAAAAGCAGTGATGATGCACCATACCCGTTCTATCATATTCAATTTATCCATGGTTCCAAAATCGGGTATGCCGACATAACGGAAAGTGGAGGCCATCTTCTTTCGTTCCTGCTTGAACGACCGGTTAAAAAAGATGCGCGTTCACATGAAGAAATTTTAAATACGGCAAAAAGTTTTATGAATAAAGTGGGATACACTGATGTGAAGCTTTCCGAATCACGAGAAAATCATGAAGCATGGCATCTCGTATTTACAAGAGTGTATGGAGATGATGAAGCTTTAATTTACCCGGATAGTATTCAAGTGAAAATTGCGAAGGATAACGCGGAGATTTTAGGTGTCAATGCAATGGAATATATTCAGGAAGAAAAAATTAAAGAACAAAGCGAAGTATCGATAGATTGGGATAAATTTTTTGCTGATCATGTAGGTGTTGAACAAGTGCAAAAAATTTATACAGGCAATGGAAATCTGGAACTTCGTAAATGTTATGAGGTTATTGCAAGGCTCGACAATAAGACACAGGATACGTATCGTGTTGTAATCGATGCGGAAACACATGAAGTAATTAAAAATGAAAAAGTGTTTTAGTACCTTGAATCAGGTGCGAGGTCCAGTGAAATTAATTGTAAAAATATAGCTATATTTACATTCCCATGAGATAATAAAGTATGAATAATTTCTTATGGGGAGAGGCAAATGGAACTAAAAATTGGAACGCAACTAACGCTGGAGCCAACCTATACGGAAAGGGTCGAAAAATTTAAATGTCGTGTTGTCGATCGACAGGACAATATGATTTTTATCGATTATCCAATTAATACGGCAACTAAAAAAATTGCTTTTTTAATTGATGGCGCACAATTCCGTGCAACATTCAGTACGGAAAAAAAAGAAAGCTACTGCTTTAATACGGAAGTTTTAGGACGTAAAGGCGGCAATGTTCAGATGATACTGCTTGCATGTCCACCTGCTGAAGAATTTATTAAAATTCAGCGTCGCGAATATGTTCGTGTGGAAACACCTGTAGATATTGCAATTGAACATGAAGGACAGAAATTTCAGCTTGCAGCTGAAGACATTAGCGCTGGAGGGTCATTAATTCATATTAAGTCACCGGTCAATTTTACTGAAGGTGATACAGTCAAGGCTTTTGTCGTCCTGCCATTTATAAATGGTGAAATTCGATATGTAGAAACAGATGCGAGAGTAGTGAACGTGTTCAATCGTAATGAAATGATGATGGCTTCATTGAATTTCACGGATACGGATGATTATGATAAGCAGCAAATTGTCCGTTTTTGCTTCGAACGACAAGTAATGATCCGCAAGAAAGAAATGAATGAATTATAAGCGAGAGAGGCTGGGACAGAAGTAGAAATTTCATAAACTAAGGAGAAAAACCTTATTAAGAAACGGATATTTTATAAAATTGATTAGAATGAAGGGCGACTCCTGCGGGAATAGCGTGACGCCTGAGACTAGGAACAAAAGCTAAGAACGCCACGTCCTGTGGCAACGCTTTTGTGACCAACATCCTGTTGGCCTCACGCCCGCGGAAAGCGTCCCGGAATGGAAATCAATTTTTACGCTCAGCAAAAAAATGCCATTTTTCTCTCAGAGAAAAATGGCATTTTTGGGTTATGTCCCACCCTCTTTTAATAAGTAAAACTAATGTGATGGAAGACGACATGGAATGTCTGGAGAAGCAGCTTTTTTCAAAAAAATATAGCGTAAAGAAGGTAAAAATTTTTTCGGTTATGATACAATAGCAACGGAAAGTAGGGAATTAATTATGATGAAAAAAATTCAAATTGCAATTGATGGTCCTGCAGGTGCGGGGAAAAGTACCATTGCAAAAATTGTAGCCGAAGCACTTCGATTTACATATATCGACACAGGTGCAATGTATCGGGCAGTGACGTATAAAGCGATGAAAGAAAACATACAATTACATGACGCAGAAGCGATTGAAAAAATGCTGCAGCAAACGGCGATTACATTACAACCGTCTGAGCAGGGACAACTCGTTTTTGTGGATGGACAAGATGTGTCACAGGCTATACGTTCAAATGAAGTTACAGCAAATGTTTCAGAAGTTGCGGCACACGCGAATATTCGTGAAATTCTCGTAGCGATGCAGCAAAAGCTGGCTGCTGATGGCGGCGTTGTAATGGATGGACGAGATATTGCGACACATGTACTCAAAGATGCAGAGCTTAAAATCTACATGTCTGCAACAGTTGAGGAACGTGCACATCGACGCTTCCTTGATAATGAACGCCGCGGTATTCCTTCAACAATCGAATCATTACAGAAGGAAATTGCTTTACGGGACAAGCTTGATAGTGAACGTGAAGCCTCACCGCTCATCCAAGCAGAAGATGCTTTATTTTTAGATACGACGAATTTATCAATTGATGAAGCGGCACAGGAAATTTTGAAATTAGCGCAGCAAAAAATGCAGTAACCGTTATTAAAAAATGAAGCTAACGTACGAAATTTCTGAAAATAAAGGGTTATTTTTTGTCTTTGTAGAACTTATCGAATAAAATAAAAGTGGAATACGTGAAGGAGGGCTACATATGTCTGAGGAAATGAATTTAGGGTCAAACCAAAAATTTCAAGAAGGAGATATTGTGAAAGGTGTTGCTGAACAGGTTGAAGAGAAGTCAGTAACGGTTTCGGTCGAGGGGGCACCATTCGACGGGATTATACCTATTAGCGAACTTTCAAGCTTACACATTGAAAAAGCTTCTGATATAGTTTCAGTTGGCGATCAGCTAGAGCTTATGATTACGAAAGTTGAAGAAGAGAATTTTGTATTATCGAAACGCAAAGTAGATGCACTACATGCGTGGGATGATTTAAAAGCGAAATTCGAATCTGGTGAAGTATTCGAAGCAGAAGTGAAAGATGTAGTGAAAGGCGGACTTGTCGTCGATTTAGGCGTACGCGGTTTCGTTCCGGCTTCACTCGTTGAAGATTATTTTGTCGAAGATTTTGAGGATTACAAAGGCAAAACATTACGTTTAAAAATTACAGAGTTAGATAAAGAAAAAGGCAGACTCATTTTATCTCATCGTGCAGTACTGGATGAAGAAAAAGCGTCGAAAAAGCAACAAGTGATTCAAAACATCCATCAGGGTGATATGCTTGAGGGTACAGTTCAGCGCTTGGCAAAATTCGGTGCGTTCATTGATTTGGGCGGCATTGATGGATTAGTCCATATTTCACAAGTAGCGCATGAACATGTTGAAGATATTTCGACGGTATTACAGGAAGGACAATCCGTAACTGTAAAAGTGCTTTCAGTGGATATTCCGAATGAACGTGTTTCATTATCGATCAAAGATACGTTGCCTGGTCCTTGGACAGACATTGAAGAGAAGGCTTCGAAAGGCGCAATTTTAACAGGTACTGTAAAACGTCTTGTTACATTCGGCGCGTTTGTAGAAGTATTCCCTGGAGTAGAAGGACTTGTTCATATTTCTCAAATTTCCCACAAGCATATTACGACACCACATGAAGTTTTAAAAGACGGTCAAGAGGTGGAAGTAAAAGTACTTGAGGTAAATGAGGCGGAAAAACGACTTGCATTGAGCATTAAAGCATTGCAGGAAGATTCAGCGAGTGACGAGGATTTCGATTATGAGCTGCCGGAAGAAAATAAAGGCTTCTCATTCAGCGATGTCATCGGTGATCAGCTAAAAGGATTTAAAAAATGATAAGATCAAAACCGCCCATGTAAGGATTCCTTATATGGGCGGTTTTTTGTTTGGGAAATCTATTGGTATAGCCGTGTGGCGATTTTATTAGAACGATTTATGTTTATTGGAAAAAGAAAATGATATTTTAGAAGAACTGCAAGCATTATTTAAACAAATGGCATTCATTTTAGAACTTTCGGGAAATATATTAGAAAGCTGGATACTTATTCGAACAAATAAAAATATATTAGATAATTTTTGAGTATTTTAGAAAATCATGCACCTCGAAAAGTTTGTCGATAAATCGAAATCGATTTTGAATGTTGTGAAAAAATGATATAATAGTCAAATTCGTGTATAATACGGAAAGACAAGAGTTTGGAAGGATGAAGTACAGATGACAAAACCAGTAATCGCCATCGTAGGACGTCCGAACGTAGGTAAATCGACAATTTTTAACAGAATTGTTGGAGAACGTGTATCGATCGTGGAAGATATCCCAGGTGTAACACGTGACCGTATTTATAGTTCGGCTGATTGGCTAGCACATGAATTTAATATTATCGACACTGGTGGTATTGAAATTGGAGACGAGCCGTTTTTAGAGCAAATTCGCCAACAAGCGGAAATTGCGATTGATGAGGCGGACGTTATTATTTTCATGACTAATGGACGTGAAGGTGTTACGGCTGCAGATGAGCAAGTAGCAAAAATTTTATATAAAACAAAAAAACCGGTTGTCTTGGCAATTAATAAAATCGACAACCCAGATATGCGTCATATGATTTATGACTTCTATTCATTAGGTTTCGGTGAGCCTTGGCCAATTTCAGGTTCGCACGGATTAGGCTTAGGGGATTTATTGGATGAATGTGCGAAACATTTCCCGCAGCCGGATGAAGAGCAATATGATGATGATACGATTAAATTCTCTTTAATCGGGCGTCCGAATGTTGGGAAATCTTCACTTGTGAATGCCTTTTTAGGTCAGGACCGCGTTATTGTAAGTGAAATTCAAGGGACAACTCGTGATGCAATCGACTCTCCGTACTCATATGATGGACAAGATTATGTCATTATTGATACAGCGGGTATGCGTAAAAAAGGGAAAGTCTATGAATCAACAGAAAAGTATTCGGTACTACGTGCACTGCGCGCAATCGAACGTTCAGACGTTGTTTTAGTTGTTCTGAATGCAGATGAAGGCATTCAGGAACAGGATAAAAAAATCGCTGGCTATGCACATGAAGCTGGTAAAGCAGTCATTATTGTTGTAAACAAATGGGATGCGATTGAAAAAGACGAGAAAACGATGAATATCTTTACAGAACAAATTCGTGAGCATTTCCTGTTTTTAGATTATGCACCAATCGTGTTTGTATCTGCTAAAACAAAACAGCGTGTACACAATATTTTACCGATTATTAAGCGTGTTAGTGAAAACCACGCAATGCGTATTCAATCATCAATTTTAAATGAAGTAATTGAAGATTCGATCGCACGTAATCCTGCACCAACAGATAAAGGGCGTCGTTTACGTATTTACTACGCAACACAAGTGGCGATTAAACCACCGACATTCGTTGTATTCGTAAATGAACCGGAAATGATGCACTTCTCATACGAGCGCTTTTTAGAAAACCGTATCCGAGAGACTTTCGACTTTGAAGGAACTCCGATACGCTTAATTACACGTGCTCGTGACTAAATCAATAAAAAGAGCGCTAGTTTATGTAAATGAACTAGCGTTTTTGTTCATAATAGGGTTTGACTTGAAGGATAAATTTTAAATGACTTTAAGTGAAATTGGGGGTTTTTTTAATGGAAAATGTAGTAGTTTTAGGAGCCGGTTCCTGGGGAACGGCACTGGCCGTTGTTTTAGCTGAAAACGGCCATAATACGTTAATTTGGTCGCATCGCGAAGATCAGGCATCTGAGATTAATGAACAGCATACAAATAAAAAATATTTGCCGAATACGATATTGCCAAGTAATTTAAAGGCGACTTCAAATTTAGAAGAGGCAGCGCAACACGGTTCTACGATTGTTATGGCAGTACCGACAAAAGGGATTCGTGAAGTTTGCGGCAACATTTCGGAGTATTTAACTGAAAAAGCATTATTTGTCCATGTATCTAAAGGGATTGAGCCGGATACATTAATGCGTATTTCAGAGCTGATGAAAGAAAGCCTTGCTGAAAATGCGGTAAGTGATATCGTTGTTTTATCTGGTCCTTCTCACGCGGAGGAAGTCGTTTTAAAACACCCGACTACGGTAACTGCTGCTTGCGAAAACTTAGAAGCTGCAGAAAAAGTGCAGGATTTATTTATGAATCAATATTTGCGTGTTTACACGAATGACGATGTAATTGGTGTTGAAATTGGCGGGGCCCTTAAAAATGTTATTGCGCTTGCTGCAGGGATGACGGATGGACTTGATTTCGGTGATAACGCAAAGGCTGCCCTGATTACACGCGGTCTCGCAGAAATTACCCGGCTAGGTGTTAAAATGGGGGGCAACCCATTTACGTTTGCTGGACTGACTGGGATGGGCGATTTAATTGTTACATGTACAAGTGTCCATTCCCGAAACTGGCGCGCGGGCAATATGCTCGGAAAAGGAATGAAGCTTGAGCAAGTACTGGATGAGATGGGAATGGTTGTCGAAGGCGTACGGACAACGAAGGCGACATATCAGCTCTCAAAAAAATACGATGTTTCTATGCCAATTACATCAGCGCTATATGATGTGCTGTTCAATAATATGGAACCGAGAGCATTGGTTGAATCATTAATGCTGCGGACGAAAAAAAGCGAAATTGATGAGATGAGCTGAACTAGTATATTTTCAGGATTTCCAATTAATTTAATAATTTGTCACAAATAAGGAGGGATACTTGTATGCCTCCTGTTTTTTTTTACCTGAAAAGGCTATAATTATTAGCGGTATCAACAATAAATGGAAAGGCGGTTTTAATGTGCAACACAATCTGCAGCTCATGAATCCACTATCAAATTTACTTTTAAATTCTGCACGTGGCCCATTAGCGAGTATGCATGCGTTAGATGTTATGTGGATTTCTTTTTATTCGATTGGTTTACTGTTAGTATCAATTCTCATTATTACAGCAGTCCGTAAGTGGGTACATAATATGGTTTTGTCATTTTTATTGAAATTAGTAGCTTATGTCATGTTTTTTATCGGCACATTGTTAATGGTTCTTGTCGTGCTTACATGGCCGAACTAATATAGGAGGAAATACATAATATGAGATCATCAAAATGGTTTGTTCTATTGTCGTTGGTCATTTTAGTGTTGACCGGCTGCGGCTCACCGACAAATTTTGACCAGTCCAGTTTAAGGCCGGATGTGGATATGCTTGCCAGCGTACAGCGTGCGGTCAATGAATATCGCGAAGATACAGGGGTTCTTCCGATTAAAACTCGTGACCAGGATACAGACATCTTCATTAAATACTTAATCGACTTTGAAAAGCTTGTTCCAAAATATATTGGCTCCCCTCCTGCAAATTCCTATGAAAAGGGCGGTATTTTTCAATATATTATTTGGGATCCGGAAGAAAATCCGACAGTAAAGCTCGTCGATTTACGCACACCGGAACGTATTCGCGAAATTAATATCCGCTTCAAAGGAACCACATATCCGCAATTCAAAGATAAAATAGTTGAGCATGTCTACACGGTTAATTTTAAGAATATTGGCTATGAAGAAGATATAACTGTACAAAGTCCTTATTCGAACAACCAACTGCCGATTGTCGTATCTGCTGAAGGGGACTTGTATGTCGATTATTCAATCGATTTATATACGTATATGAAAGACAATAATATAACAGCGGAGCCGGGAGAAGACATTCGCGAAATCTTGGTGGAAAACTTCCCGGTCGTTCCAGCTTACTCATTGCCGTACACGGTAGATGAAAACAATGAGCCTGTCATTATGTATGATCCGACGAAAAAAGAAAATTAAACAAAAAAAGGTGTGTAAAAAGTTAAATCTTTCTGCACACCTTTTTCATATTTAAAAATGTCAGTACATATAGTGTTTTGATAATGAATACTTCTAATTGGAGAAGATTACGGTATATAAAGGAGGCAATACAATTAGCGAGCATATTTTTCAGCAATTGGCAGAGCGTACGAATGGTGATCTTTATATCGGCGTTGTAGGACCGGTTAGGGTAGGGAAATCGACGTTTGTTAAAAAGGTAATGGAAGGCGTGATTTTACCTAATATCGAAAATGCCGAGGACCGCATGCGAGCGATGGATGAACTTCCTCAAAGCTCACCTGGACCTACAATTATGACGGCTGAGCCAAAGTTTGTCCCAGCACAGGGAACTACGGTTGCCTTTGGGGAAAGTGCAATACCGTTTCGCGTTAGAATGGTAGATTGTGTTGGCTATGTGATTGATGGCGCAAAAGGCTATGAAGATGAGTCAGGACCGAAGTATGTGCAAACACCTTGGCATAATGAAGCAATAGCGTTTCAAGAGGCTGCTAAAATCGGTACGGATAAAGTAATTCGGGATCATGCCAATATCGGGATTGTTGTGACAACAGATGGAACAGTAAACGGCATGTCACGAGCGGCTGTAGAAAAAGCGGAACAGCAAATTATTGAGCAGCTTACAGAGATTGGAAAGCCTTTCGTTATTGTTCTCAATAGTACGACACCGCATTCTACTGAAACACTACATTTACAGAATGCCCTGGCACAAAAATATGATGTTCCTGTTATTCCGACAGCCATTCAACATATGCAGTTGAACGATGTGATGCTTATTTTACAAGAAGCGTTATTTGAGTTTAATGTGAATGAAATTCAAGTTGAAAAACCGGATTGGTTGGATGTTTTAGATGATACTCACCATTTAAATGAAACATTGGCATTTGCAACGGCGCAATTACAAGATGATGCAATGAAAATCCGTGATGTGGAAGCAGCAAGTCAACTGCTTCGCGAAATTGATTTTGTAGAAAGTTGTACCGTTGAAAATATTGATGCTGGACAGGGGATTGCGACATTACGTGTCAACATTCACAACGATTACTATAAGGAAGCGTGTACAGAATGGCTTGAAAAACCAGTCGATACAAAGAAAGAGTGGCTCCTATTTATTAAGGAAGCTTCAGAGGCAAAAGCGGCACAGCGAAGATTCCGCGATGCGATTGAACAAGCGAAGGAACACGGCTATGGTGTCACATTGCCTGCGATGGATGAATTTGATCCGAGCGAGCCGGAGCTGATTGAGCAAAACAATTTCTATGGTGTTCGTATGAAGGCGAAAGCTCCTTCTTATCATATTATTCGAATTGATATGGAAGCGGAATTCTCGCCGTTGATCGGATCTGAATTCCACAGTCAGCACCTGCTGAAAGACTTGCAGCATGCTTATGAATTTGACCGTCAGGCATTATGGCAAACACAATTATTCGGAACACCGCTCCATGAAGTATTGACGGAAAGTATTCGTTTCAAAATGAAAAGTGTTCCGACACATGCGAAAAACAGAATGCGCCTCATGCTGGAAAGATTAATAAATGAAGGCGAAAGAGGTTTAATCACGTTTATTATCTAACATACTAATTGAATAGGAAGTACTTACAATTACAGGACGGTTCACTTTTATAGGTGAATTGTCCTGTAATTTTAGTTTTTTTTCAAAAAATGATGAAATATATGCAAAACATGAAGGAATTCAGTTGCGTCGCGGTTTTCTGTATGTTAATCTTTTTACAGGATTTAGATTCATGACCCTTTGAGAGGAGGTGAATGGTGTGAATAAAACAGAATTAGTAAACTCTGTTGCTGAAGCTGCAGGTCTTTCTAAAAAAGACGCTTCTAAAGCAGTTGAAGCTGTATTTGATACAATTCAAGATGCTCTTGCAAAGGGTGACAAAGTACAATTAATCGGTTTTGGTAACTTTGAAGTTCGTGAGCGTGCAGCACGTAAAGGTCGTAACCCACAAACGGGTAAGGAAATCGAAATTGCTGCTTCTAAAGTACCTGCTTTCAAGCCAGGTAAAGCACTTAAGGACGCTGTAAAATAATTCAGTTTCTCGAGGTACATAGAGCAGCTCTCAGTCTAACTGAGAGCTGCTCTTTTTTACGTCTAGGCTCAAGCGCCAGCTCCTCGCACCATTTCGGTCCCTCGTGCAAAAGTGGTGAAGCGTTTACTTTTGCGTCGGGCCCTCCAATGTCTGAGGCTCACACAATGTGAGTCATTGGGGGCATGCCACAGGGATGTGGCGTTTTGCCCACTCGGAGCTGAACGGGCGCTTTAGCGCTTTTGTTCATTTCAGTTGTTTTTACTCAACAATGCTAAAAATAGTATAACTGTTTTGAACTTATGAGCTTAATGTGCTACGATTCAAGAGTGTATTTAACCTTTTTCGCTTAGGTAGGAACAAATAGTGAAAAATTTAATATAGATTAAAAATTAATTTACCCGCAATTAACGGGTACTTAGCTTGTGTTTCTTCTAATCCGTAGGGGAAAACCTTACTGATTGAAGTTTCACTTTATATAGATTTATACATAATAAACGTTTTGGTTTGTAGGAGGAATTTGTTTCATGTCAAATGTCGATTTAAATAAGATAGAAGAAGCAGTAAAGATGATTTTGGAAGCAGTTGGGGAAGATGTGGCGCGTGAAGGATTACTGGATACACCAAAACGTGTTTCGAAAATGTATGCGGAAATGTTCAGCGGCTTACAAGAAGATCCGCGTGATTATTTCAGTACAGTATTCCATGAAGATCACGAAGAACTAGTTTTAGTAAAAGATATTCCATTTTTTTCAATGTGTGAACATCATTTAGTTCCTTTTTACGGAACGGCCCATATTGCCTACATACCTAAAGACGGAAAAGTTGCAGGTTTAAGTAAACTTGGACGCTGCCTGGAATCAGTAGCACGCCGTCCACAACTTCAGGAACGTATTACTTCAACTGTAGCGGATACAATTATGGAAATGCTGAATCCAAAAGGCGTTTATGTTGTAGTGGAAGCGGAACATATGTGTATGACGATGCGCGGATTAAAAAAACCGGGCGCTAAAACGGTTACGGCTGTAGCGCGAGGTATTTATGAACAGGATGCAGTAAAACGCAATGAAGTGAATACATTCATCCAAATGAAATAATAATAACAAATATGGTATTATAGACAAAGAAATTAACACGTGGGGAGATTGTATAATGGGACAATCAGAATATATTATTATCGAAGCAGAAGAAGATGGTGTACATGTTATTGGTTTAACACGCGGGACAGATACTAAATTCCACCATTCAGAAAAGCTGGATGCTGGTGAAGTTATGATCGCCCAGTTTACTGAACATACATCGGCAATGAAAATTCGCGGTAAAGCTAAAATTCACTCTGCACACGGTACGGTTCAAAGTAAAAAATAGCATATCGTAATTTTTAGGCAAAAATAAAATCGTACTTATGCTTTATAACATTGAAATGGAGTAATTTCTATGAATGCAACATCTATTACACAATCGGTTCAGACGCTAAAATCTAATATTCTTCAGCATGTTCATCATAGAGCATTACTTCAAAACGTTGGACAACCGACTTTACAAGAAGAACAGCTGTTTTTCATCCAGCTTCCTTTTTTAAATGGCGCTCTTATGAACGATGAACATCAAATAAGCGCAGTTACAGTTGGGATTGTACATGCTTCACTGACAGAGCACGAAAAAGTGAAGGAAGTGGAAGCGACGAGCAAAGAACAGCAGCTGCTTGTTCTTTCCGGTGATTATTATAGTGGTCGGTATTATCAGTTACTCGCACAATCAGGGAATATTTTCTTAATCCAAAAGCTGTCGGAAGGAATCGTAAATCGTTGTGAGCACCAAATACGTGTTTATGAAGCGAAAAAACGGTCAATTGAACAGTGGATTGAAAGTTTGATGGTGATTGAAAGCGAATTGATTGCCCAATATTATGATGTATATGGTTTCGCATCTTATGCAGAATTGATGAAACGAACGTTAACATATATTCGTTTGAAAAAAGAGCTGGATTTATTGAAAAAAGGACAGCCATGTTTTTTATATAAGGCGTTTGCAGCTGATTCAATTATGATGGACTCTATTATTGAAGCCTTACAGGATCATTTATATGACATGGAGCGAAAATTGAGAGAAGACTTGACGAATATCGATTTAAAAGATGAATTAAAACATTCCATTGAGCAATACATCACTTTTTAGTGAGTTTAGAAAGGTCTTGAAAAAAATGGCGAAATCGAAAGAACAACATGTTCATGAAGTGTTTGAAAACATTTCAGAGAGCTACGATAAAATGAACTCGGTCATTAGCTTCCAAATGCATGTTGGATGGCGTGAAGATACGATGAAACGTATGGCAGTAAAAAAAGGTTCGAAATGTCTTGATGTTTGCTGCGGTACAGCTGATTGGACAATTGCTTTATCGAAAGCAGTCGGTGAAGAAGGGGTAGTAAAAGGGCTGGATTTCAGTGAGAATATGCTGAAGGTCGGCATGCAGAAAACCGAGAATATCCCGAATATCGAGCTGATTCACGGAAATGCAATGGAACTACCATTTGAAGATAATACGTTTGATTATGTGACGATTGGTTTTGGCTTACGAAATGTACCGGACTATATGCAAGTATTGCGTGAAATGAATCGGGTCGTTAAACCAGGCGGAATGGTCGTATGTCTGGAAACTTCTCAATCCGAAATTCCGGTATACCGCCAACTTTTCCGTTTTTACTTTAATCATATTATGCCGCTGTTCGGAAAGATTTTTGCAAAAAGCTATAAAGAATATTCATGGCTGCAAAAGTCTGCGAATGATTTTCCAGGCATGAAAAAATTAGCGCAAATGTTCCGGGAAGCCGGTTATGAAAATGTCACATATAAACCATATAGCGGTGGGGCAGCAGCTATGCACATGGGTTTTAAGAAGAAATAAAAGTGGGAGTAGGTTTTGACGCGTGGAAAAGATGAAAATCAAAATGCTATATGCCGATATTAAATCAGATATAGAAGTCATCGAAAACGAATTGGAACAAGCGTTGAATTCATCTTCACACTTATTGAATGATGCCTCAGTCCATTTACTGCAAGCTGGTGGAAAACGTATTCGACCAGTATTTACGTTACTAAGTGCCAAGTTTGGTGACTATAATATTGACCGAATGAAAAACATTGCCGTTCCCCTGGAATTGATTCATATGGGTTCATTGGTGCATGATGATGTCATTGACAATTCAGATATGCGCCGTGGCCGGGAGACGGTGAAAGCACAGTGGAACAACCGTGTGGCGATGTATACAGGAAATTTTATATTTGCACGTGCATTACAATATGTAACAAGCATTGAAAATCCAAGAGCCCATCAAATATTAGCTAAAACAATGGTTGAGCTAGTAAATGGTGAAGTCATTCAAATTGAGGATAAGTTTCGTTTAGATCAAAGCTTGAAAGATTACTTCCGACGTATTAAACGTAAAACGGCTTTATTGATTGAATCGAGTTGTGAGCTTGGGGCAGTCGTAAGTGGTGCCGATGAAAAAACAGCAAGGCATTTAAAACGTTACGGTTATTTTGTAGGAATGAGCTTTCAAATAGTAGATGATATATTAGATTTTACAGCGACAGACAAGCAGCTCGGGAAACCGGCTGGCAGTGATTTAATGAACGGGAATGTCACATTGCCGATATTGTTGATGAAAGATGATCCACAGCTTGCCCCTTATTTGACGAAAGTGGCGGTAGCTGGATTAACAGAAGAAGAGCGCCAAAATATGCTGGCCCTTGTTCGTAATTCGGAAGCGATAAAAGAAGCAACCCATATTAGTAATTTGTATTTAAAAAAGGCTTTAAAAGAAATCGAGGCATTGCCGAAGCACCCAATGAAGAAAAAACTGCGTGATATTGCGCTGTTTATGGGGAAGAGAAAATCTTAGCAAATCTAGCCAATTTATGGGCAAATCTAATATTTGTTGCAGTATGAGTAGGATTTTGGTAATATTTATCGGTAGGTGTAAAACCTTTTACTCAAATTTAAGGAGTGTTTATAATGGCAATCGAAAAAACTTTTTTAATGGTTAAACCAGATGGCGTAGAACGTCAAGTAATCGGAGATATCGTTGACCGTTTTGAGCGTCGCGGTTTTGTAATGCGCGGAGCAAAATTAATGGTACCAACTCGTGATTTAGCTGAAAAACACTATGCAGAGCACGCTGAGCGTCCTTTCTTCGGTGAATTAGTAGACTTCATCACTTCAGGCCCAGTATTCGGTATGGTTTGGGAAGGCGAAAACGTTATCCAATTATCTCGTATCATGATGGGTGCTACAAAGCCAGAAGAATCAGCTCCTGGTACAATCCGCGGTGACTACGCTGTAACTTTATCTCACAACGTAATCCACGGTTCTGACTCTTTAGCTTCTGCTGAACGTGAAATCGGTTTATGGTTCCCAGAAGGAATCGCTGAATAATAAAACTTACAAAAAGCTACCACTTTTAAGTGGTAGCTTTTTTTATATGGAACAGGAAAAACATGGACTATTAATGATATAATAAATCGGAATAATGAAACTATTTTTGGAATACATACGTATAAAAAGTACTGATAGATTAGGGGGATGTATATGTGGGTTTTGGCCGTTATTTCAGTTATGGCAGTAGGGGCGATTGCAGTCATCACCGATGCGCGCAATGAAAGTAAACGGATAGAAGTAAATAAATTAACGAAAGAAATTGAGCTGGAACAATTACGTCTTGAAAATTACGATAAAGAAACAGAAAAAATGCGTCTGGAATTGGAACATTCAAAGCAAGTATTGCTGGAGCATAACCAAAAGTAATTATTCTACTAATTTAACTATTCATAAGGGGTGACATCCATGTTCTGGGCAATGATTACAATAATCGCTGTAGTAGGAATATTAACAGACACGTATACGAAAAATAAAAATATCGAACTAAAGCGTCTCGATAAAGAAATCAAACTTGAAAAACTTAGACTCGAAACTTACGATAAAGAAACAGCGAAGATGCAGCTTGAGTTGGAACAGACAAAGCAATTACTGCTTGAAACACAATTAACAGATCGATCAGACAAGTAAAATAGTAATTAGAGGAGCGTAATGAAACGTATGGAAGATATTATTATTATATGTATTATTTTCGGGTCAGGGGCTTTGATTGCATTAACCGCAATACTGACAGCACATAAACGGTCGAGTATGAAACTGCAAATTAGAATGTTGGAGAAAGAGGCCGAACTTGAACAGATTCGTTTGCAGAGCTACCATTCTGAAACGGAAAAGATGAAGCTGGAACTTGAACAATCGAAACAACTTTTGCTGGAAAGACACATTGATTAACGTTTATGGGTGAAATCTGTTTCGAGTTCTGAAATTTTCAGCTATAATAGGCATACGTTAGATGAGGGGAAAGATGAATAATGTCAGATTATGTACAATTTATTGATGGCATTAAGCGCAAAACGGGCATTGATTTAGCCCTTTATAAAGAGGCGCAAATGAAACGTCGGTTAACATCATTATATGAAAAAAAGGGATATCGGGACTTTGTTGATTTTTATAATGCATTGATAAAAGACCGTGAACTGATGAATGAATTTTTGGATCGCATGACAATAAACGTTTCAGAGTTTTACCGGAACGGAAAACGGTGGGAAGTATTACAAAATAAAATTTTCCCTTTACTGCTGCAATCTAACAAACGTCTGAAAATATGGAGCGCTGCTTGTTCAACTGGAGAAGAGCCGTATAGTTTGGCGATGGTGCTGTCCCACCACTTACCGTTATCCCAAGTGAATATACTGGCAACGGATTTGGATGAAAATGTTATCCAAAAAGCGAAGTTGGGCCTTTACCCGGAACGGTCTCTTGCAGAAGTGCCAAAACCTGTTCAGTCAAAGTATTTTACCCAAGAAGGTCCGTTTTACAAAGTGAAAGATGAGATTAAGCGTACGGTTAATTTTAAGAAACATAATTTACTAAATGATCCTTATGAATCGAATTTTGATTTGATTGTTTGCCGGAATGTAATGATTTATTTCACTGAAGAAGCGAAAGATCAGATCTATGCAAACTTCAGTAAAGCATTGCGTCCAGGTGGCATTTTATTTGTAGGGTCAACAGAGCAGATATTTAATCCTGCAAAATATGATTTTGAAGTTGAAGATACATTTTTTTACCGTAAAAAATAATAGTACAATAATAGATGCTCTGTCGAACGTAGAAGCTTAAGTTGAGATATACTTCAAAAAGCTATATATGAATGCGCTTTTCGGATAATAGAGCGAAAAGCGTATTTTTGTTTCTTTTTGCTGATAAATGTGGCGTTTTTTAGTTGGAACGTTCAGAATATTCTAAAATAGCTTGTTTAATAGCGGAAACAGTACTGTTATTTAATTTGAAATATGTTATAGTGAAAAATACATACTTTAGCGAGTTGAAGGGAGAAAGTGTTTAATGCGTTATTTAACAGCAGGTGAGTCACACGGACCACAATTAACAACAATTATCGAGGGGTTGCCTTCATTACTTCCAGTAACAGCAGAAAAAATAAATTATGATTTAAAACGTCGTCAAGGTGGTCACGGTCGTGGTCGTCGCATGCAAATTGAGACAGATACAGTGGAAATTGTATCAGGAGTCCGTCACGGGCAAACATTAGGCTCACCAGTCGCATTAGTCGTAACAAATGATGACTGGAAACACTGGACAAAAATTATGGGTGCGGCCGAGTTGCCGGAAGATATCGATCCATCTGAAATTAAACGTCAAATTTCACGTCCACGTCCAGGTCACGCTGATCTAGTCGGAGGAATGAAATACGGTCACCGTGATCTACGGAATGTACTGGAGCGTTCAAGTGCACGTGAAACGACAGTACGTGTTGCAGTTGGTTCTGTGGCAAAAGCGTTGTTAAACGAGCTTGGGATTTCGATTGTTTCTCATGTTACGGAAATTGTAGGTATTAAAGCTGACAGCAGTTTATTAGAAGGAAAAACAGCAGATGAAATCCGTGCAATTATTGAAAATGACCCATGTTACTGTATCGATCCGGAAGCTTCGGCAAAAATGGTTACAGCTATTGATGAAGCGAAGAAGGCTGGGGATTCAATCGGCGGTGTTGTAGAAGTCATTGTAGAAGGCTTACCTGCTGGAATCGGTTCTTATGTACATTATGATCGTAAGTTGGATGCAAAGCTGGCATCAGCAATGCTGAGTATTAATGCATTTAAAGGTGTCGAGTTTGGGATCGGTTTTGAAATGGCGCGCAAAAAAGGATCGGAAGTACACGATGAAATTTTATGGGATGAAGAAAAAGGCTATACACGAGCAACAAATCGTTTAGGTGGTTTGGAAGGTGGTATGACGACAGGAATGCCGATTGTCGTACGAGGTGTGATGAAGCCAATTCCAACATTATATAAACCGTTGCAAAGTGTGGACATTGAAACGAAAGAGCCGTTTAAAGCAAGTGTCGAGCGTTCTGACAGCTGTGCAGTACCTGCAGCATCGATCGTTGCGGAACATGTTATTGCCTGGGAAATCGCAAATGCAATTGTTGAGCAGTTCCATAGTGACCAATTACCACAATTAAAGGCGCAGTTGGATGAAATGCGTCAGTACACGAAGGAGTATTAATATGGAGATTCCTGTAAAAACTCCTTCACACTCATATGCTGTAACGATTGGGAAAGGGATATTACGTGAAGCTTTAACAGCACAACATGACTTGTTTACTAAAGCCGATAAAATCATCGTATTGACAGACGAAAATGTTTGGACAGCACAGCAAAGCTATTTTGAAGCGAATTTCCCTTATAAATTCGAAGTACATGTCATGCCTGCAGGGGAAAAGTGTAAAAGCTTTGAAAACTACAATAGGGTCCAAACATATTTACTTAAGCAAAAGTGTACTAGAAAATCACTCATTATTGCGTTCGGCGGTGGTGCAGTCGGTGATTTGGCCGGTTTTGTTGCAGCCACTTATATGCGGGGTATTCCGTTTATCCAAGTGCCGACAACAATTTTGGCGCATGATTCAGCTGTTGGCGGAAAGACAGCCATCAATCATGAATTAGGGAAAAATATGATCGGTGCATTTTACCAGCCGGAAGCCGTAATTTTCGATATAACATTCTTACATAGCCTATCCGAAAAAGAAGTGCGCTCAGGGATGGCAGAAGTAATTAAGCATGCTCTGATTTCCGATGCACAATGGGTGGAAGAGCTGCTGGAAGGTGATCATGTTACGGAACTTCCGGAAAATCTATTGGCGAATTATTTGGCGCATGGCATTCAAGTGAAAGCGACTATTGTTGAGCAGGATGAAACAGAACAGTCTGTCAGAAAGTATCTTAACTTAGGCCATACTTACGGACATGCAATTGAAGCAGCTGCAGGCTATGGACGTGTCGCCCATGGAGAAGCTGTCATGATCGGCCTTATTTTTTCACTTTTATTAAGTGAGAAATTCGGAAAAGTAAATCATCAATTTACAAAGCGCTTTTTACATTTTGCTATGGAAAATGGCTATCCGTTTGAAGCTGTTCGGGAATTTACTTTTGAACAACTGACTGAATATTTACTGAAAGATAAAAAAGCAGACTACGGTCAATTGCAGTTCGTACTGCTTGAAACGATCGGACAGCCATTTGTCCAAAAAGTTGAACTTGAACAATGCAGAGAAATTGATCGTCAACTAAGAGCATTATTAGCGGAGGTGTAGCAATGATTCGTGGAATTCGCGGCGCAATTACGATTGTTGAAGATAAAGCCGAGTATGTATGGGGAGAAACGGCAAGACTTGTGAAAGAAGTTGCGAAACAAAATAAGATTGAACCGGAAGATATTGCCTCTGTGACAATTTCTACAACACCGGATATTCATTCTGCCTTTCCTGCCAAATCGGTACGGACGATGCCAGGATGGCAGTATGTGCCGATTATGTGTATGCATGAAATGGATGTGCCGGGTGCATTGCCATTATGTATTCGAGTATTACTACATGTAAATACGGATACGCCACAAAAAGAAATCCATCATGTATATTTAGAAGATGCGGTAAAGTTAAGACCAGATTTAGTGAAATAATTGCAAGTTAGAGGAGACGTTGAAGATGAAGTGGAAACAACAGTTATTTGGAATGAAAGCTTACCAACCGGGTAAACCAATCGAGGAAGTAAAGAAGCTTTTCGGTTTAGATGAAGTCGTGAAGCTTGCTTCAAATGAAAATCCCTTTGGCAGCTCACCAAAAGTAAAACAATTTTTACAAAAAGATGAGTCCAATCATGCAATTTATCCAGATGGCTATGCACAAAGCTTACGTACATCGTTGGCGAATTTTTATGGTGTTGCAGAAAATGAACTTATTTTAGGGAATGGATCAGATGACTTAATCGCAATCATTACCCGGGCGTTACTTTATCCGGGTGTGAATACAGTCATGGCAGACCTGTCATTTTCTCAATACTGGCATAATGCAGAGATTGAAGGAGCAGAAGTGCGTAAAGTACCATTGAAAAACGGTGTCCATGATTTAGAAGCAATGCTAGAAGCAATTGATGAGAAAACATCAGTTGTTTGGGTATGTAATCCGAACAATCCGACAGGGACAATCGTATCGGATGACACATTAAGTGCCTTCTTGGCAAAAGTGCCTAAGGATGTTTTTGTAGTATTGGATGAAGCATATGTGGAATACATTAACGATGGCTCTTATAAAGATACATTGCATTATTTCCGTGACTACCCGAACTTAATTTTACTGCGCACATTCTCAAAAGCGTATGGATTGGCATCTTTCCGTGTCGGTTACGGGATTGCGCAGGCTGATATTATTGCGAAGCTTGATCCTGTGCGTGCGCCGTTCAACAATACGATCCTAAGTCAGCAAGTTGCGCAAATCGCTCTTCAGGACCAGGAATACATTGCCAGCTGTCGTGAAGCAAATGAAATCGGCAAAAAGCAGTTTGTAGAGTTCTGCGAGCAGCATGGATTAAATTATTTCCCTTCTCAAACAAACTTTGTGATGTTTGAAGTGAAGGCTCCGAGTAATGTAATATTTGAAGAAATGATGAAGCGCGGATTTATTATCCGAAGCGGTGCGGCACTAGGATTGGAAGGGTATATTCGGGTGACAATCGGTACGGAAGCTCAAAATGCGAGATTTTTACAATTGCTTGGAGAAGTCTTAAATGAGCAAGGAGTACTTGCATGACACGAAATGTCTTCGTAATCGGACTAGGGTTAATTGGTGGATCTGTAGCGATGGCTCTGCAGAAGGCACCACATACAAAAGTGTTCGGCTATGATGCTCATGAACAAACGCGACAATTAGCAGACACATTACAGGTCGTTCATGAAGTAGTTAAAAATCCTGCAGAGTTTGCAAAAGAAGCAGACGTAATTATATTCGGTACACCGGTAAATATCACACTCGATTTTATGGACCAGTTAAAGTCATGGGAATTAAAACGCAATGTCATTATTACAGATACAGGCAGTACGAAAGCGAAAATAATGGAAAAAGCATTAGAGCTGAGACAAATGGGTATTACATTTATCGGGGGGCACCCAATGGCAGGTTCCCATAAAAGCGGTATTACAGCAGCGAAGCCGTATTTACTGGAAAATGCCTACTATATGCTGACTCCTCATGAAGGAGAAGAACTTGAAAAGCTTGCGGCACTGGACGACCTGCTAAAATTTACGCTCGGTAAAATGGTCGTTGTCGATGCAAAGGTACATGATCATATGACGGCTGTTGTCAGCCATTTCCCTCATATTATCGCAGCATCTTTAGTACATCAGCTAAATAGTGAAAAAAAGACGTATCCGATGACCTCTTCGTTAGCTGCCGGGGGTTTCCGTGATATTACACGTATTGCTTCCTCGAACCCTGCTTTATGGCGTGACATTACAATGCAAAACAAGCAGGAATTAGTCGATCAGCTTGATAATTGGCTTACAGAAATGCAGCGGGTACGCAATTTATTAGCTGAAGGTGATGCGAAAGCAATCGAAAATTACTTCAGTGAAGCGCGTGATGTCCGGGACAGCTTGCCGGTTGCAAACGGTGCCTTATATATGCCGTATGATTTATATGTCGATATCCCGGATTATCCAGGGGTCATTTCAGAAGTGACAGGCTTATTGGCAGAAAATAATATTAGTATTACAAATATTCGTATCGTTGAAACACGTGTCGATGTTTTCGGTATTTTAGTCATTAGTTTCCAGACAAACGAAGACCGGGAACGTGCTGCACAATGCATTGAGCACAAGGCGAAGTTCGATACTTATATTTCTTAAAGGGGGGTTCATATGAGTACAACATTACAATACAGTCAACCGTCATTACGGGGAGATATTACAGTACCAGGTGATAAATCTGTCTCGCATCGCTCGGTTATGTTCGGCTCCATTGCAGAAGGAAAAACGACTGTCAGCGGCTTCTTATTAGGAGAAGATTGTCTGCGTACAATTGACTGCTTCCAAAAGCTTGGGGTAGACATTGAAGTGAACGGGACAGATGTAACGATAAACAGTCCAGGAATCGACGGTTGGACAGAACCGAAAGAAGTGCTTTACACAGGAAATTCCGGTACGACAACGCGTTTAATGTTAGGCCTGTTATCCGGCACGAAATTACATACGATCATGACAGGTGACGCATCGATTGGTAAGCGTCCAATGCGCCGTGTTGCAGATCCATTGCGATTAATGGGTGCGCAAATAGCCGGACGAGACAATGGTCAGTATACGCCACTTGCCATTCAGGGTGGACCGTTAAAAGCAATTGACTACAAAATGCCTGTTGCAAGTGCCCAAGTGAAATCAGCTATTTTACTTGCCGGTATCCGTGCAGAAGGTACAACGGTTGTGCGTGAGGAAGAGATTTCACGTGACCATACAGAACGTATGCTGCGACAGTTCGGTGCAACAGTAACAGTTGAGGATGGTGTCGTGTCACTGCAGGGCGGCCAAACACTGACGGGGACACATGTAAATGTGCCTGGCGATATTTCCTCGGCTGCATTTTTCCTTGTTGCTGGTGCAATCGCGAAAAATAGCCGAATTGTTCTAAAAAATGTGGGGATCAATGAGACTCGTGACGGCATTTTGGAAGTGCTTCAAAAGATGGGTGCGCAAATGTCGGTTGCTATCGATGACGAGAATGCGGCAGAACCAACTGCCACAATCACGATAGAAACTTCCGATCTGAAAGGAACGACAGTGGAAGGGGCTATTATTCCACGCTTAATCGATGAAATTCCGATTATTGCGCTGCTTGCCACACAAGCAGCCGGTAAAACGATTATTAAAGACGCGGAAGAACTTAAAGTGAAAGAAACAAATCGTATTGATGCCGTTGTCAATGAATTAAAGAAGCTGGGCGCAAATATTGAAGCAACAGATGACGGTATGGTAATCGAAGGCCCAACACCTTTACATGGCGGAAGTTTAAGAACATATGGTGATCATCGAATCGGGATGATGGGTGCAATCGCTGCCCTTATTGCGGACGGAGAAGTGGAATTGGATGATGCGGACTGTATCGCTGTTTCCTACCCAACTTTTTTTGACCATATCAATAATATTTTAAAATAATGATTTGCGGAGATGTAAAAAGAACTCACTTTTTACATCTCCTTTTCACTTTGCCAAGATGAATTTTATAAAACATCCAGATTCTTTTTCTTGTGATGCATTGCTTCGTCATGTAGCATAATATTGAGAACAAAAGAAAAAGGTGAACTACACATGGAACTATTACTACAAGCGATTCAAGAAGGAAATTTAGAGGAGATTAACCGACTTCTTGAATCTTTTTTAATGGATGCTGAACCCGCAGCACAATATGAAGTAGCTGAAGCACTTATGCATTACGGATTTTTAAATGAAGCAGACCGCGTATTTGAGCATTTGCAATTTTTATTTCCTGAGGAAGCGCAAATTTCAATCGACCGAGCAAGTGTGCTAATTGAGCTAGGTGAAGAGGATAATGCCCTTGATTTATTAATGGGAATTGCCGATGATGCACCAGAATATCCTCAAGCATTGTTAGTATTGGCGGACTATTATCAGATGCAGGGATTATTTGAAGTGGCGGAACAACGAATTAATGATGCGCTGCAAATTTTACCCCATGAACCTTTACTGCAATTTGCCAAAGCGGAATTATTATTTGAAACAGGACGTTTTACTGAGGCTGTTCGAATTTATGAGGAGCTTTATGCAATCGATAAAAAGTTTGCCGGTATAATTTTAGCCCAACGTCTTGCGGAAGTTTACCGTGCAGGTGCAGGTTATGAAACGGCCCTCGATTATTATATGGAAGCACTTGAAGAAGAAGTTACAGCAGATTTACTGTTTGGCTCGGCCTATGCAGCCTTCCAGACGGAAAAATATGAGCTTGCTATAAAACAATTGGAAGATTTAAAAGAGTTGGACCCTGACTATTTCGCTGCTTATTTACTGCTGGCGGAAAGTTATGCAATGCTCGAGGATAATGAGCGTGCTTTAAAAGTGATTAAAGAAGGTCTTAAACGAGATGAATACGATAAATCCCTCTATTTATTTGCGGGGAAAATGGCGATAAAAAATGGCAAACAACAAGAAGCGGTAGAGTTTTTAAGTGAGGCTATTGCCTTGGATCCAGAATATATGGAAGCAATTTTAGTATTAATGTCTGTTTACAATACGGAACAACGTTATGAAGAAATTATTTCACTATATGAACAGTTGCATCAAAATGAGTTCGAATGGGTCGCTTTATATCCATTTGTGGCCAATGCTTATAATGAAGAAGAACTGTTCGAAAAAGCATACGAAATTTATAAAGAGGCATATAATGAATTTAACGATGATGTTGAATTTTTAGAGAAGTACTTCCTGTTTTTAGTTGAGGACGGCAAGCGTGATGAAGCAAAACAAATTGCAGAGCGACTTGTCCAATTACAGCCTTCTGAACAGCAATGGACTGATTTATTAGAACGCTTTGAGTAAAGGGAGGATTGCATGTTGACATATTCCGTACCACTGAATGACAAAAAGTTGTTTATCAGGTGGTTTTTGAAAAATTTCCAGTTAAAAAGACGTGAAGGTGTATGGATTTTAAATTACTTACTAAGTAATGATGACTTGTTGAAAAACGTTCACTTTGTTGATGAAGCACATTATTGCCCGCGTTCCATTGTTATGTCGACAATTGAGACGACGAGCATCCCATTCCGATTTTATAAAGAAAATATTATGACATCCGATGCTGAAAAAGCATTCCATGATTTACGTATTAATGCTCATGAAGCAATTTATTTTCAGTTGAATTTTCCTAGTGTACCGCCTGATCCTCTGTATTTGGCGGTACTGGAGGAGAATCCTTATGTACCTGCTGATATCTTTATCAGTGAAAAAGACCGTCTAGCAGCAGAGCGTTTGTTGGAAAATAGTGTTCTAGAGTTCCAGGAACAGCAATTATTGAAAGAAATTGATGAAGCGCTGGATTCGGGAAATAAAGAGCGTTTTTTCGAGTTATCTAATTTATTGCAGGCATTAAAGCATACGAAGTAATTTTGAACTTTATAAAAAAATTACTTCTTTCCTATTTTCAGAAGTTTTATATGTACTAGGAGGAAAGAATATGAACTTTATTGTAAAAGATGTAGAGCAGTTTCAGGCACAAAAGCAGTTTATAGATACGGCGATTGTCCCGCTCGTACATTTGGATTTTTCGGATCAAGGAATGAAGCAGAGCAGTTCTGCTTCAGAATATTTAATGACGTTGACGAATTTCATAGAACAGCAGTTTAAAGGTCGTCTTTTATTATTCCCCCCCTTTTCATATACGATGGGATCTAAGTCAGATACAATGCCAGCTACATTGGAAAAAGAACTGAAGGAAGCAGGTTTTAAAGCAGTGGTCTTTATTACCTGTGACCATTCATGGACTGAATATAAAGAATATTTAAATATTATTTGGCTTCCAGCTATCCCGCTTGAGTCCATGGATCAAGCCGTTAAGCAGCGAATTTTGGAAGATCAGTTAAAACAAGTCATCCCAACTTTTACGAAAATATGGATTTAACGAGCAATTATCTGCAACATTTGTTTCATTAAATGTTCACAAACTACACTTTTGGAAATGAATGCTATATTGACCAACTTATTCAGTTGATATATCATAGATATGTCCTAGTTATTTACTATTTTAAAAAGTATATGTCCGTTGGACTGACCTTTTAGTAAGAGGGGGGAAAAGGATGAGTAGGAATCGAGTTACAAGACGTCAATTTTTAACTTATACAATTACTGGTGTAGGTGGATTTATGGCGGCAGGAATGTTAATGCCAATGGTACGTTTTGCTATTGACCCAATTCTTCAGTCAAAAGAAGATGGAGATTTTGTACAAACAAGCAAAAAAATTGCCGAAATTACAGAAGTTCCAGTTAAAGTGGACTTCTCGTATGAACAGACGGATGGTTGGTACAAATCAGAAGTAGCAGATGCTGCTTGGGTTTACAAAGAAGGTGACGAAATCATCGCAATCTCACCTGTATGTAAGCATTTAGGGTGTACTGTAAACTGGGAAGGTAATCCAGAACACGCAAATCAGTTCTTCTGTGCATGTCATGCGGGACGTTATGAAAAAACAGGTGTAAACGTCAAAGGTACACCACCTCTTGGACCACTGGATATGTATGAAGTGTCAGAAAATGATGGTTTCTTAATGCTTGGGAAAAAAATCGCTAACACACACAGTAAATAAATAAGTTAGGGGGTACGACACAGTGCTAAATAAAATTTATGATTGGGTCGATGAACGTTTAGATATTACTCCTATTTGGCGTGATATTGCCGACCATGAAGTGCCAGAGCACGTTAACCCTGCCCATCACTTTTCAGCATTCGTTTACTGTTTCGGGGGATTAACATTCTTTATTACAGTAATTCAAATTCTATCAGGTATGTTCTTAACGATGTATTATGTACCAGATGTAGAGAATGCTTGGAAATCAGTTTACTATTTACAAAACGAAGTAGCATTCGGTGAAATCGTTCGTGGTATGCACCATTGGGGGGCATCTTTAGTAATTGTCATGATGTTCTTACATACACTTCGTGTATTTTTCACAGGTTCATATAAAAAACCGCGTGAATTAAACTGGTTAGTTGGTGTAGGTATCTTTGCCATTATGTTAGGTTTAGGTTTCACAGGTTATTTATTACCATGGGATATGAAAGCATTATTCGCAACTAAAGTAGGTATCGAAATTGCTGCATCTGTTCCGTTTTTAGGTGAAACGATAAAAATATTATTAGCTGGGGATTCCACGATTATCGGGGCGCAAACATTAACTCGTTTCTTTGCAATTCATGTATTCTTCTTACCAGCAGCGTTATTTGCTTTATTGGCAGTTCACTTTATTATGATCCGCCGCCAAGGTATTTCAGGACCTCTATGATCCGAAACTAATTGTACTATTTTTTAAGGAGGGGACACTATGCAACGCGGAAAAGGTATGAAGTTCGTAGGTGATTCACGTGTAAAAGCGAATAACCGTATGCCGAACGTGCCAAAAGATTATTCCGAGTATCCGGGGAAAACAGAAGCTTTCTGGCCTGACTTCTTATTAAAAGAATGGATGGTTGGTGCAGTTTTCTTAATCGGTTATTTATTATTAACTGTCGCACATCCTTCACCACTTGAAGGTCCGGCAGATCCAACAAATGCATCGTATATACCGTTACCAGACTGGTACTTCCTATCAATGTACCAACTATTAAAATACTCTTATGCATCTGGTCCATATAACGTAATTGGCGCGATGGTCATTCCAGGTATTGCATTTGGTTCATTAGCATTGATACCATTTTTAGATAGAACACCTGAACGTCGACCATTTAAACGACCATTACCGACAGCATTTATGTTGTTGGCAATAGCAGCACTTATTTATACAACATGGGAATCTGTTCAGGCTACTAACTGGGAAGCAGTTCATGCTCAAGGTGAAATTACGGATAAACATTTAGGATTGCTTCCGGATGTTGAAGTAGATGAAACGTCCGAAGGTTATGAAATCTATCAGGCCCAAGCTTCATGTATTGGGTGTCATGGTGGAGACCTGGCAGGAGTATCCGGCCCAATGCTTCTCGGCAATGAGTTAACAGCTGAAGAAGTTCAAGAAGTAATTGTGAACGGACGTGGCGGTATGCCTGCCGGAGCATTTACAGGTACAGAAGAAGAACTTCAAGTTTTAGCCGAATTTATTGCAGGATTAAAAGAAGCTGAATAATTTTTACACTGGAGAGTCAGAATATTGACTCTCTTTTTAATTTTCATTTAGTTGCAATGTTATAGTGAGCGCTTGCGTATCAATTGAGAACATATATAATTAAAGACGTACAATATTTAGTTTAGTTGCACAGAATACATAATACGGAATGATGAAGAATGAAGGAGAAAAAGGTGAACAAATGAAAGCATATATGATGCAATTATGGTACGTGTTAAACCATCGTGCCTTTTTAACCTTACTGCTTATTATTAACTTGCTTGGTACGATTTACGGCTATTACTGGTACCGAGGGCAGTTGGCAGTAACAGAACCGATTTACTATATATTCGTACCGGATTCGCCCACCGCAAGCTTATTTTTCTGTTTTGCCATTATTGGTTGGCTGATCGGCAGAAATTTTAAATTAATCGAAGTTCTTGCCTTTATCACGTTAATTAAATATGGATTATGGGCAGTTGCGATGAATCTTCTAACATTTGCGGAGAATGGACAGTTGGGAATGGATGGTTGGATGCTCGTGGCCTCACATTTTTTGATGGCTGTACAGGCTGTTCTTTATTTACCGAATTATCGATTTAAAATGTGGCACGTGATGGTTGCGGCCATTTGGACATTGCATAACGATATAATCGATTATTTATTTGGGCAAATGCCATTTTACCGAGTCATTTATCAGTATCCGAGCGAGATTGGGTACTTCACTTTTTGGCTTTCTGTGGCCTGCATAATCTTTGCTTTTCTCGAAAGTCGTAAGCGTGAATATTTGCAACAAGACTAGAAAGCCTTTAAAATTAAAGAATAGAAAGAGATAGAAAGGGAGTTCGATAATGGGATTGTATATCATTTATTTTATCATCATTTTGCTGTTACCGTTGTATGCGCAAATGAAGGTAAAGAGTACGTACAAAAAATTTGCTCAAGTTTCAGCTGAAAAAGGGATGACAGGTGCTCAAGTAGCACGTTATATTTTAGATCAACATGGTTTAACAGATGTTCGTGTAGTTCCGACTCAAGGCTATTTAGCTGACCACTATAATCCTGCAACTAAAACGGTTGCCTTGTCTGAAGACAACTACTATAATTCTTCAATCGCCGGTACAGCTGTAGCGGCGCACGAAGTCGGTCATGCAATGCAACATGCGGAGGCTTATTCGTTTTTAACATTACGTTCGAAATTAGTGCCAGTAGCTAATATTTCATCGAATATGTCTTGGATTTTTGTAATGATCGGTATTTTTGCTTCATCTTCAGGTTTCCTGTTACTGGGTATTGCTTTATTATTAGCAGGTGTTGTATTCCAAGTTGTAACATTACCGGTTGAGTTCGATGCTTCAAAACGTGCGATGAATGAAGTTGTTTCTTTAGGTATTATCAACAATACTGAAGAACGCTCAGCACGCAAAGTTTTAAATGCAGCGGCAATGACATATGTTGCAGCAGCAGCTGTAGCAGTAATGGAGCTATTACGTTTAATCCTGATCTACACTGGTATGACTTCGGAAGATTAATCATTAACGTAAAAAAGTTGAAAAAAAAGAAAAAAGTCATTTTCTCATTAGGGAAAATGACTTTTTCTTTTGATAATTATTCAAACATTAACCTAAGTATGTCCACTTAAATCAATGGACTTTATAAAAAAGGCCTAATGGATAGGCTGCTTTTTATCATCCAGTGTGAAGCCTTCTCCTGTTACATCGCGAACATCCATGACGGAAACAAATGCATGTGGATCAACGCCGTGGACGATGTTTTTTAACCGGACGAGTTCGTTTCGGCCGATGACACAGTACAGAACATCGCGATGCTCTTTTGTAAAATGCCCATGTCCGTCAAAAACGGTTACGCCGCGGTCCATGTTATTTGTAATTAAGTTTGCGATTTCATCAGACTTAACAGAAATAATAAACGCGCCTTTTGCTGAATAGGCACCTTCCTGCACTAAATCGATGACACGACCGCCTACATAAACGGCTACTAATGTATACATCATCGAGCGGGCATCCAAAAACGTCATCCAGGAAAGGATTATGACAAAGAAATCAAAGCCGAACATCGTTTTACCCATACTCCAACCAAGATATTTATTTGCCAGACGGGCTAAAATATCGACCCCGCCAGTTGTCCCTCCGAATCGGAACACAATCCCTAAACCGATTCCGACAAATACCCCTGCAAACAACGATACAAGGAATAAATCATCCTGCAAGTTCATATCGACTTCGTAAATTTGAAAGATTTTTAAGAATACTGATACGCTAAGTGTACCGATGATCGTATAGATAAATGATTTTTTCCCTAGTAAACGCCAGCCTAGAATAAACATTGGAATATTTAATAGTAAATTCATTAATGCTGGGTCCCAATTTAGTGTAAAATATAAAATAAGTGTAATACCACTAAATCCACCTTCACCCAGTTGGTTTTGCATATTAAAGTGGACAAAACCGAAACTGAATATTGCGGATCCTATCAGAATTCCGATGATATTCTGTATTTTTATTCCTTGCATAGTAAACCTCCTAAAATCGGTTGAGTAAGAATATATGTGTTGGAGCAGAAAAAAGGTTACATTGTTTATTATGTTTGATTTTGTCGCATTTGACAACAATATGGATGAACGGTTGAATGACGCAACATATTACTCAAAATAAATAAACAAGGATAAAGCAACTAAAAGTAAAAAGGAGTTATTTTAGTATGACAATTAGAGTAGCAATTGCCGGTGCACGAGGCAAAATGGGTACAGAAGCAGTACATACAATCATGAATAATGACGGGATGGAACTTGTGTCAGCACTCGACTATAAAGAGGTCGGTACATCACTGGGCTTTCTAGAAGAGTTTCCGAATCATTATGAAGTTCCGATTTATACAAATTTTGTTGAGCTTGTGCGTGAGACAAAGCCGGATGTGCTTTTGGATTTAACAAATCCGCTTTGTGTTTATGAACGAACAAAACAGGCACTACTACATAATATACGTCCAGTTGTAGGGACGACAGGTTTTACCGAAGAACAACTTGAAGAACTGCAGCAAATGGCAACCGAAAGACAATTAGGCTGTATTATTGCGCCGAACTTCGCGATTGGTGCAATATTAATGATGAAATTTGCCAAAGATGCCGCAAAATATTTCCCGGATGTGGAAATTATCGAAATGCATCATGATCAAAAGCTTGATGCGCCATCTGGTACCGGCATTAAAACAGCGCAAATGATCAGTGAAGTACGAAAGGCGAAAAAGCAAGGGCATCCGGATGAAAAAGAAACACATACTGGTGCAAGAGGCGCAAACTATGACGGAATGCACATCCATTCAGTAAGACTTCCAGGTTTAGTAGCGCACCAGCAAGTACTGTTTGGCAGCACAGGTGAATTATTAACGATTCGTCATGATTCTTTAAATCGCGGAAGCTTTATGAGCGGTGTTACATTTAGTATTGAAGAGGTAATGAAAACCAATACATTAATCTATGGATTAGAGAACATCATTTAGAAATGAGTTGATAATAATGAAAATTGCATTAATAGCACATGATCGGAAAAAGGATAATTTAATTCAGTTTGCGATTGCTTATCGCGGTATTTTGAAAGAGCATGATCTATATGCGACCGGCACTACGGGCACAATGATTGAAGCCGAAACAGCACTTCCGATTACGAAGTTTCGCTCAGGTCCACTTGGGGGAGATCAGCAAATTGGTGCGATGATTGCCAATAATGATATGGATATGGTATTTTTCTTCCGTGATCCATTGACAGCGCAGCCGCATGAACCGGATGTTATGGCGTTAGTGCGGTTATGCGACTTGTATCATATACCGCTTGCGACAAATATGGGGACAGCGGAAATTTTATTAAAAGGGCTTCAGGAAGGTTTTGTTGACTGGCGCATTTTAGAAGAGCGCAGAAAATAAAGAGCCAGTCAATTTTACTTTATAAATGTGTTAAATCATTTTGAAGAAAGTTAAAATCGTATTGTTGAAAGGATGGGGAGCCGAATGAAGAAATTAAAAATTGGTATTACATGTTACCCGACAGTGGGAGGCTCGGGTGTAATTGCAACAGAGCTAGGTAAAATGTTGGCAGAACGAGGACATGAAATTCACTTTATTACATCAAGTGTGCCATTTCGACTTAATAAAATTTATTCAAACGTCTTTTTCCACGAGGTTGAAGTGAATAATTATTCGGTATTTCAATACCCACCATACGATATTGCATTAGCAAGTAAAATGGCTGATGTTATAAAAGAGGAAAAACTCGATTTATTACATGTTCATTATGCGATTCCTCATGCGGTTTGTGCGGTATTGGCCCGTCATATGAGCGGCGAGAACTTTGGTATTGTCACAACACTTCACGGAACAGATATTTCTGTTTTGGGAGAAGATTCTACGCTGGCGCAGGCAATCAAGTATGGAATTGATTGTTCGGATGCAGTGACGACTGTTTCGGAATCGTTAAAACAGCAGACGTATGCTTTAATCGATACGAAAAAACCGATTGAGACAATTTATAACTTCGTCGATGAGGATGTATTTAAGCCAGTGGACCCTGGCAATCTAAAAGAGCAATTTGGTATTTTGCCGCATGAAAAAGTAATTATCCATGTGTCGAATTTCCGTAAAATAAAAAATCTGCCGGATGTAGTCGAGTCATTTCTGAAGATTCGTGAGCGTATTCCGGCGAAATTATTATTAGTCGGGGATGGCCCGGAAAAGCATCGTGTCACAGATATGGTTAAAGATTCACCTTATACGGATGATGTTTTGTTTTTAGGTAAGCAGGAAAACATTACAGAACTTTTTGCAATCAGTGATTTAAAGTTATTGCTTTCAGAAAAAGAATCGTTCGGGCTCGTATTATTGGAAGCGATGGCATGCGGTGTACCAGGTATCGGTACTGCCATCGGAGGGATTCCTGAAGTGATCAATGATGGTGTGAACGGCTATTTGGTGCCACTTGGTGATACCCAGGCTGTCGCGGATTATGCGGTCGAACTGCTGCAGGATGAAGAAAAACATCAAGCTTTCAAAGAAGCCGCACTACAATCAGTACGCGAACAGTTCCATCAAACAAAAATGGTTGAACAATATGAACGGATATATGAAAGTGTGGTTGAAAAAAAGAATGATTCCGCAACAATGGCAAGCGGCAAAGGAAGTCATTAAAAAGATTGAACATGCCGGCTTTGAAGCATTTATTGTAGGTGGAGCGGTACGTGATTATTATTTGAAAAAGGAAAATAATGATGTCGATATCGCAACGAGTGCAATGCCTGAAGAAATTCAAACGATCTTTTCACAAACAATTGATGTTGGAATCGCTCACGGAACGGTCATTGTACTGGACTGTGGAGAGCCAATCGAAGTGACAACTTACCGGACAGAGTCTACTTACAGTGACCATCGTCGTCCGGATACTGTCGAATTTGTTCGTAATTTACAAGAAGATTTAAAACGCCGGGATTTTACAATGAATGCGATGGCACTTAGCCAATCGGGAGAGTACATCGATTATTACAATGGCCGCCAACATATCGATAGCAAAGTTATTTGTGCGGTAGGTGAGCCGGATCAGCGTTTTGAAGAAGATGCTCTCCGAATGCTGCGTGCTGTCCGATTTGCTGCACAGCTTCACTTCTCAATCGAGGAAAATACATTCGAAGCAATCCGGAAAAAAGCAGCTTCAATTGAGTATGTTGCAATCGAGCGCATTCAAGTTGAACTTTCAAAGATTTTTATATCTGCTCATGCGTCATTCGGCATTGATTACATGGAAAAAACGACATTGGGCGATTACTTGCATGGCAATTTTACTGCTTCTAATTGGGCACACTATTATTCGGAAGATCGCCAAGTTGGGTGGGCATATTTTTGTTTAGTAAACGGCAGCGATTTATCGCTGCTTACGAAGTATCGCTGTTCAAATAAGGATAAGCTTTTCGTAAAAACAGTTTTGGCTGCCTATGAAAGCTTACGCAATGGGATGAGCCTTGTTGATTTGTTACGCTACGATACAATCGTTCTTAAAACGTCCTTCCAGTTTACTATTTGGCAAAATTGTAAACTTGAATTGAGTTATGAAGAATTAGAGGCCCGAAAAAGTGGATTGCCAATTCAGCATGTAAATGAGCTTGCGATTACAGGAAAAGACTTGTTGGACTGGTCCTCAAAAAAGCGCGGCAGTTGGATTAAACAGACATTAGATGCAGCAGTAGAAGCGGTCTTAAATGAAGAAGTACAAAATGATAAACAACAATTAAAGGAATGGTTTTATGCATTTCACGATGAAGGATGAAATTTTGAAACGGTTTTTGACTGCGGAAGGAGAACCGATTTCCGGCCAAGTGTTGGCGGATGAGCTAAATGTGTCTCGAACTGCTATATGGAAACATATGCAAACATTGAAGCAGGAAGGCTATGAGTTTGAAACAGTAAAAAAACGCGGGTATAAACTTCTATCTGTCCCGGATAAAGTGGATATGGGACAATTGCAGCAATTTTTGACGACGGAACGTTATGGCCGCCAAGTACATTATTATGAAACGGTTGAGTCGACACAGCTTGTTGCGCATGAACTTATCCGAGCTGGTGCACCGGATGGCACGGTTGTCATCGCTGAGCATCAAACAGCAGGGCGAGGGCGGATGATGCGTGAATGGGAATCTACAGAAGGGCAAGGGATTTGGATGACGGTAATCATTCGTCCGGATGTTGCCCCACACCAAGCCCCTCAATTTACCCTAGTCACTGCTGTAGCCATTGTTGAAGCGATGAAATCCAGTTTTAAAAATTTCACTCCTGAAATCAAATGGCCGAATGATATTTTAATTAACGGCAAAAAAACAACGGGAATTTTGACTGAAATGGTAGCTGAGGCTGATCGTATCCAGGCATTGTTAATTGGTATAGGCATCAATGTCAACCAGAAGATAGATGATTTTCCTGAACAGTTACAAACGATTGCTACTTCGATTGCGATTGAAGAAGGAGAACCGATTGAACGTGTACATTTCGTCGCCAATGTGCTTGAATCTTTGGAGAAATACAGTGATGAATACGTGAAAAATGGCTTCGGTCAAATAAAACAGCTATGGGAACAGTCTTCGGGGACAATCGGAAAGCGTGTAAAAGCAACAACACTGCGGGAAGTTGTTGAAGGGGAAGCTGTCAGTATCACTGAGAGCGGTGTCCTGGAAATTCGTCAAGCGAACGGGGAAATTAAAGGCATTTACTCTGCGGATATTGAACTTTTACCGTAAAAGCTAAGTAGAAATGTTTTTTACATTAATTATTTATTCTGTACGTTTTCTTCCAAACTTGTTATAGTAGCTTTAGGACAGTATCTTAATAGAACTGTACCTGCAACTGCTAGTCAACATTTAAAAAATCTGCTTTGATCTACACAAGACAGAGACGGAAGAAAACGCGCATAAATGAATTCATTTTATACTTGTCGTTGGATTATTTCCATTTTAAGTATGGAATGTATTGAATTTACGTATGGTACTACCCTTCTGTCTAATTTTAGATAGAAGGGTATTTTTGTTTTCTTTCCACTTAAGGAGGAAGAACATGAAAACAACAACACAGTTTTTAAAAATGAAAGAGCAAGGCGAGAAAATTGTCATGATTACCGCTTATGATTATCCGGCAGCGAAATTTTCAGAAGCGGCAGGTGTTGATATGATTCTTGTCGGGGATTCCCTCGGGATGGTCGTATTGGGCTATGAATCCACAATGCGTGTGACAGTAGAAGATATGATCCACCATAGTAAAGCGGTTCGCCGTGGTGCACCGGATACCTTTATCGTAGTCGATATGCCTTTCGGTTCTTATCACGGAGATATCAATGAAACATTGAAAACAGCTGTGAAAATGATGCAGGAAACGAATGCGAATGCCCTCAAAGTTGAAGGTGCAGATGAAATCGTACCTGTTATTAAGAAATTAACGAATGCCGGTATCCCGGTAGTTGCACATTTAGGCTTACTACCACAATCGGCAGGTGTACTTGGCGGTTATAAAGTGCAAGGCAAAACAGCTGAGCAAGCAGAAAAGTTAATAAAGGATGCTTTACTCGTTGAACAAGCAGGCGCATGTGCCGTCGTACTTGAATGTATTCCGCATCAGTTGACGGAAGCTGTATCGCAAAAATTAACGATTCCGACGATCGGCATCGGTGCAGGTGTAAAAGCGGATGGCCAAGTACTTGTATTCCATGATTTATTGCAATACGGAAAACATCACATACCAAAATTTGTTGAAGCATTTGCACGAGTAGGTGATGAGGTGGAGAAGGGGATTACAAGTTATACAAACGCAGTAAAATCAGGTGCTTTCCCGACATTACAACAAAGTTTCACAATGAAAGAAACGGAGCTAATCGAGCTTTACGGAGGCGTAAAATAATGAATGTATTAACAACAATTGCCCAGCTGCGTGAAGTAGTTAAAACGGCAAAATACAACCGGCAGTCAATTGGTCTTGTTCCGACAATGGGCTATTTACATGAAGGGCATCTAACATTGGCAGCACATGCACGCAGCGAAAATGAGCTTGTCATCATGAGCATATTCGTCAATCCAACACAATTTGGTCCAAATGAAGATTTTGAATCATATCCAAGAGATTTACCGCGTGATACAGAACTGGCAAAATCGGCAGGGGTAGATTATATATTTGCGCCCTCTGTAGAGGAAATGTTTCCGCACGATGGAGGAATCACTATTCGAGCAGGACGTCAGGCACATATTTTATGCGGGGCGACCCGACCTGGTCATTTTGACGGAGTTTTGCAAGTTGTAGCGAAGCTCTTTAATTTAGTGCAGCCGGACCGTGCTTATTTCGGACAAAAGGATGCCCAGCAAGTGGCAATCATTCAAACAATGGTGCGCGATTACAATTTTCCGGTAACGATCCGTGTTGTTCCGGTTATACGTGAAGAGGATGGTTTAGCCAAATCAAGCCGCAATATTTATTTGTCTGCTGAAGAGCGTTCACAGGCACCTGCAATACAGCAGGGGCTCCAACTGGCAAAAAGGGAACTGTTGGAATCCGGAAGTGTGGAATCCGCCATTTCACTGGCTAAGAAAATAATACATGACAACACGGATGGCCACGTTGATTATTTGATGATATTATCCTACCCGGATTTACAGGAAGTCGATGATCAGACAGATCAAATCGTTGTTGCAGCTGCCGTTCATATTGGTGAAACACGTTTAATCGATAATTTAATTTTTTCGTTAAAAGGGGAAATAATCCATGTTTAGAATGATGATGAACAGTAAAATCCACCGTGCCCAAGTGACACAGGCAGATTTAAATTATGTTGGTTCCATTACAATTGATGAAGATATTTTGGATGCAGTTGGGATGCTGCCGAATGAAAAAGTCCATATTGTCAATAACAACAACGGTGCGCGCTTTGAGACATATATTATTGCCGGGGAACGCGGTTCAGGAGTTATATGCGTAAATGGAGCAGCGGCACGTCTTGTTCAAAAAGGTGATATTGTCATCATCATTTCTTACGTGTATGTGGATAATAAAGAAGTTGCCGAACATACCCCAACTGTTGCCATTATGGGGGAAAGCAATACAATTAAAGAAATAATCGCATACGAACCGGAAGCAACAATTTTGTAAATGAACATATGAAAAGCTGTCATGGATTATTCCTATATGACAGCTTTTTTTATATTACATTTTTGGTTTGAAAAGGATATTTTTGTAATTTTTATATTATCTCCCTGTAATCTTTTTGAAATATTAAATGTGTAGACTTGGATTTAGCTTTATTTTACAAAATAGACAAAAGATACAGGGGGAAATAATTAGTATGTTTCAAAATAAACTATTATTTAGCTTTGCCTTCTTTATGGTCACTACCTTATTTTTCGCGAGCGGAGCAATCGCAGCTACGCATACAGTGAAGAAAGGGGAAGAATTGGATGAAATTGCAGATCTTTATGACACATCAGTATATACATTGCTAGAACTAAATGAGGTTGAAGATATTGAAGAAGTTACGGAAGGTTTCGTGCTGAAATTACCGGACCATATTCAAAATAAAAAAGTACCGGCTGAAAAAGAGAAAAAAAAGGAAACGATTGATGACTATGAGGTTGTCAAAACATTAACTGTTGAAGCAAGTGCTTTTACAGCCTATTGCAAAGGGTGTTCGGGAAAGACGGCATCCGGAATTGACTTGAAGAAAAACCCGGATATAAAACTAATCGCAGTCGATCCAAAGGTGATTCCGCTTGGTACAAAAGTATGGGTGGAAGGATATGGGGTAGCGGTTGCCGGTGATACGGGCGGTTCGATTAAAGGAAATCGTATTGATGTATTTGTCAAAACAAAAAAAATAGCCCTTAATTGGGGACGTAAAAATGTGGAAATTAAAGTATTGAAGTAATGGATGAAAAAGCGGCGGGTGCAGTTGGCACTTCGCTGCTTTTTATTGACCGAATATTTTGAATAAAATAAAAATAGGTATACGATTTGTTGCATTCCCTGAACTGTAATGCTAATGTGAAAAATGAGGTGGTATATATGGAAAACTTTGATTTAGCTGTTATTGGTGCGGGTCCCGGTGGATATGTTGCAGCAATTCATGCGGCAAAAAGCGGGCTGAAAGTAGCGCTTGTAGAAAAAGATAAAGTCGGCGGGGCTTGTTATAATGTCGGCTGTATTCCATCGAAAATTATGCTTGAGCATAGCAAATTGGTACAGGAAATTCGGCGCGGGACGGATTGGGGTGTGACAGTACCGACGATTAATATTGATTTTCCGAAGTTAATGCAGCGAAAAGATCGAGTTGTTGACGAACTATTATCAAATATTGAAACGTTTATCGAAAATGCGCAGATTACAATGTATCGGGGGAAAGCGACTGTAACCGCAGAACGAAAAGTGATCATCGGTAATCAGGCATTTACAGCAGATCATGTCATTTTAGCAACAGGCAGCCGCCCATTTGTTCCGCCATTTAAAGGGCTTGAAAATGCAAATTATCATACAACCGATACGTTTTTTTCGATCCAGGAGCTGCCGAAACAATTAACAATTATCGGAGGCGGGGTCATTGCAATTGAAATGGCATTTGCGCTAGCGCCAATGGGAACAAAAGTAACCGTATTAAACCATAGTAAAGATATATTGCAAACAGAAGAACCAGATGCACGACCGATTATTAAAGAAAAAATGAAACAACTGGGAATCGAACTTGTGACAGACTTTACGTTCGAAGAAATCCATGCTGACTATGTTCAAACATCAATTGGAAATTTCCCGTTCGAAAATTTACTGTTTGCGACAGGGCGCCGTCCAAACACTGAAATTGCGGAAGTGCTGGAAATGCAAATGGATGGTCGTTTAATCAAAGTGAATAACCATTATGAAACGAGTATTCCCGGTATTTTTGCGATAGGGGATTTAGTTGGCGGATTTCAGCTTGCCCACTCTGCAAGCGCAGAAGGGGTACATGCAGTGGATTATATTTTAGGGAAGCATCCGAAAGTGATCAATCAGCAGGAAATCCCGCGATGCGTTTATACGCATCCTGAAATTGCAACATTTGGCATGCTGGAGCATGAAGCACCTGCAGATAGTATTGTTACGAAGATGTATTTACCTACAAACCCTAAAGCACTGCTTGAAGGTAATACACAGGGCTTTATGAAGTTTGTAGCGAGTCCTGAAGGCGATATTTACGGCGCATGTGTCGTTGGTGATGGAGCGACAGAAATGATTAACTCCATGCTGGCGGCAAAAGTATTGGGAGGATCAGTAAAAGATCTGGCAAGACTCATTTTCCCGCATCCGACAGTGAGTGAACATGTTGGAGATGCGGCACGTTCGGTTTTCGGAAAAGCAATTCATGCAAAATAACCTGTTGCTACGGTGCAGATAAGATGCTCCGTAGCTTTTATCAATCCAATTTCTTTTTTATTGTGCTGAATTCTACTATACTTGTTGTATACAATTCCAACATGAGGTGACATATGGAAAATCAGTCAATGGAGCTTGTAGAAAAAGAAGTGGAAAACACATTATATCAATGTATTGATTTTAATATAGAAGAAAACTATATTGCGATGGGACAAGAATTTGCAAAAGTGCTTGCACTTTTGCAGGAACATAGGCTTATTAGTCCGGCTTTACAAGTAATTATTGATCCGGAACAATGTCTGACGGAAACACGGATATTGCTCGAAAGTCTGCAGGAAGCGCAAAGAAGGCATGCTTCACGGAGAAAGCTGCTGACACATCGCCATATTTTAAATGTTTGGTTAAGAAAAAATCAATATTTTCAACGAGAGGTATTGCCCGGGTTTTTCTAATCTATCTCTTTGTTAATGAATAAGGAATATTCAGATAATGATAAAATGTTATTGCTTTTTCCTTTTTTATTGTTTAAAATAAAACTAATCTTATATGAAGCAAGGCATGGTGGAGTCAGTCAAAACTGGCGGCACCATGCCTTTTTCTATAGTAAAAGGGGGATATTATGTTTATTTTTCAAATAGTTATCGTACTATTGGCAACAAAAATAGCAGGGCATTTTACAGTGCGTCTAGGGCAACCTTCAGTACTGGGGAAAATCCTGATCGGTATTATTATCGGTCCTGCTATGCTTGGCTGGATTACTGACAGTGAAGTTATGCAAACATTCAGTCAAATAGGGGTTATTCTATTAATGTTTTTAGCCGGTTTAGAAACTGATCTGGAAGATTTAAATGCAAATATGAAAGGCGCAATTTTCGTCGCAATTGGCGGTGTCATTTTACCGATTGCGATGAGTTATCCGTTGGCAATGGCATTTGGCCTTACGCAAGGGCAGGCAATTTTCATCGGACTAACATTAGCTGCTACATCAGTTAGTATTTCAGTTCAAACATTAAGCGAAATCGGTTGGCTGAAGAGTAAAGAAGGGTCTACATTATTAGGTGCTGCCGTACTGGATGATATTATCGTCGTAGTATTAATCGCAATTGCAATGAGTTTCCTTGTAGGGGATGATGTTTCAATTCCAGTATTAATCGGCGGAAAAGTATTCTTCTTTGTTTTATTATTTGTTGTAATGAGATGGGTTATTCCACCGTTCCTAAAAGCGTTCAGCCGTCTGAAAGTTACGGAGGCACTGTTAAGCGGAGCGCTTATTGCATGTTTTGCGTTAGCATACATAGGTGAGCATTACTTTGGTATCGCTACAATTATCGGAGCATTCTTTATCGGTATTGCGATCGGACGCACTCCATTTAAAGAGACAGTCGAGCATAAAGTTGAACCAATTGCGAGCGGAATTTTTGTGCCGTTCTTCTTCGTTAGTATCGGATTATCTGTTACATTTGATGGGATTACAGAAAATATTTGGTTTTTGGTGATCTTCTCAATCGTTGCAATTTTATCTAAGCTGATCGGATCTGGTATTGGTGCAAAATTGGCAGGCTTTAGCTGGAAATCTTCTGCAGGTATCGGTGCAGGGATGATTTCTCGTGGCGAAGTTGCATTGATACTTGCGGGTATGGGTTTATCAAGTGGTTTACTGCCGGCGGAAGACTATACGCCAATGGTAATCGTAATTATTATTACAACATTAGTTACACCACCAATGTTAAAAGGAATTTTCGGAAATCGTTCAAATTTAATGGATTAATCTAGTTGAAAGAATTCTTAATTTGTTGTATTCTATGTTTTAGGTGCCAAAACCTCTGTGAAGATTTAGTCTTCACAACAAAAGCCTCCACCAACAGCACGGATTTGCTGGGAAGCTTTTGAATTGTGCAGGGAGATGAGCCCCTGCACACCTATACATAGTATATTAACCTAGTGTTGCCCTTGAGGCGGCACTAGGTTTTTTTTGCCTAAAAAAATATGAAAAGTAATACGTTAGTGGCAAAAGTGAAGCTGCGTGTAATTTTTATTAGAACAATTGAGCTTATATTAGAATACTTGAGATGGATATTAGATGAACTTGAAATGATATTAGAACAATTTGGATGTTTATTCGAACAGTTGGCGGTTATATTAGAAAACCGTAATTTTATTAGAACAAATAAAAATTTATTAGATGATTTTAAAATGTATTAGAACATTTAGAACGTTCATATATCGGCATCGGCTCTATATTTACGATGGCAGCATTCCACCGCCACGTTCATCCGTTCTATCCAATTACATGACCTCATCGCCTCCAGTATGATAAAATGCCGTTATATTACTTGAACTGTGAGTTGAAGAAAAATGAAGGAAAGTCAAAAGTATGCGATTGTCGACATAGAAACTACAGGACATTCTCCTGCAAGCGGCGACCGTATGATACAAATCGCGATCGTTATTATGCAAGGATGGGAAATCGTAAAAAAATATTCTACATTTATCAATCCGGGAAAACCGATCCCGTTATTTATACAGGATTTAACTAATATTACAGACGAAGATGTAAAAGATGCTTTACCATTTGAGGCGTATGCGGATTATATTTACGAGCTGCTGGAAGGGGCAGTATTTGTTGCCCATAATACCGATTTTGACTTGAACTTTTTACAGGCAGAATTTAACCGTGCAGGCCTATCGAAGTGGCACGGCAAGAAAATTGACACAGTCGAACTAACAAAAATTTTGTTTCCGATGTCGTTAAGCTACAAATTATCGGATTTAGCGAACGATTTTAATATCGTGCTGCAAAGTGCACACCGAGCGGATGATGATGCACTCGCAACTGCTTACCTGCTTAAACATTGTTGGGAAGAGCTGTTAACATTGCCGCTCGTTACTTTGGAACAATTGCATAAACGTTCTTTCCGTTTGAGAACAGATTTGGCCCAGCTGTTTTTTGACGCGCTTGTCATCAAACGCAACAAAGCAATAACGGATGAAGGGCATGTCTTTTACCGTAAAATCGCAATTCGCAAAATGGCACCAACGCCAAAGAGCGATGGGGATGAACTTGTTTATCCGCAGACGACTGATGAAAAAATGACTTTATTATTAAATGGAATTCCCGATTTTGAAGAGCGCCCGCAGCAGTTTCAAATGATGGACAGCATTTGGCATGCACTCAACACAAATGCGGAGCACGTTATCGAAGCATCAACGGGCATCGGAAAAACGATGGGCTATTTAGTGCCATCGATTTATTATGCTAAGAAAACAAATAGGAAAATAGGAATTAGTACGTATACCTCTCATTTGCTTGATCAGCTTATGCAAAACGATATTCCGATATTGGAACAGGCACTTGGCCAGCCGATTAAAATGGCTTTATTAAAAGGGATGAATCACTATATCGACGTTGAAAAGTTCGAGAAAGAGCTAAAAACCCAGGATGAATCCTATGATCAGACTTTTACAGTACTGCAAACACTGATCTGGCTGGCGAAAACGGAGACTGGTGATTTAAGTGAGCTGAATGTGTCAGGCGGCGGTCAGCTGCTCCTTGATAAAATCCGAAAGAGCGCATTGCCGAAAACGACAATGCCGCTCTATGATTTTTACTCACGGGCAATTCAAAATAGTCATCAGGCAGACATTATTGTGACAAATCATGCAATGCTGCTAAGTGATCTGGTTCGCAATGAGCAGATTTTTAATTCATTAGGCGGATGGATAATTGATGAAGCGCATCAGTTTATTCAAGCTGCAATCAATCAGCATGAAAAAATCTTTACTTATATGAATTGGAAATATTTATTTGGACAAATTGGTATACAGGAAGATGAACAGCTGTTTTATAAAATTCGTCGGGTTGCAATTAAGAAACAGCTGCTGAATTATCAAACACTGGATCAGCTGGAAAAGCGCTATATTCAAATGGTCAATGCGTTTGATACAGCAATGGCGGCATTGCTTCGAGAAGTGAAGGTTGCAAATCACCAGTCTAAACAACAGAAAATTGAAGTCTTTATTTCTGAATTGCAGTTGGGGCGTGAAGTTTTAATAAAAGTTTCGCTCACTGTGCAGCAATGGGTGGATGAGGCGACCGAGCTTATACGGAAGTTCACTTCTAGTGTGGAGGAGCTTGCACCAGAGCATGAATATTTAATTGAGCAATGGCAGTATATCGTCAATGAGTTTACGATTAAAATTGCAGAATGGGATGATGTATTTTTAAGCCAGGATCCCGACTATTCATGCTGGCTGGAATTGGACCAGCGCAGTGTTCCGGGAAGTATCCAGCTTTATAAAAAACCGATCGAAGTGACATCGACGATTGGGAAACTTTTTGATCCAATCCGTGAAAAAAGCGGCATTGTCTGGACATCCGGAACGTTAACAGTGCCAAGTAATGAGCGTTTTATTACGAACCAGCTGGGAATCGATCCGTCGATTCCAATTGAAAAGCTCCATGCTGACCCGAGTTATTATGACGGGGCGGAAGTGTATATTGTCAATGACATGCCGGACATTCAGGCCGTTTCACAATCCGAATATATTGAAGAGGTCGCGCATGCGGTCACAAATACAGTGCGAATGACGAATGGTAGATGTTTTGTTTTATTCACATCTCAGGACATGCTGCGTAAAACGGTCAATCTAATACAGGAAAGTGAATTGTTAAGCGACTATATGATTTTTGCACAAGGTGTCACATCCGGAAGCCGTATGCGCTTATTAAAGTCTTTCCAAAAGTTTAATCATTCCGTATTATTTGGAACGAACAGTTTTTGGGAAGGGGTCGATGTGCCGGGTGACGGTTTGTCTGCAGTTATTGTCGTGCGGCTGCCGTTTTCTTCTCCGGAAGAGCCTGCATTTAAAGCGCGGGCCAATTATTTAACACAGCAAGGACGCAATTCCTTTACAGAGCTTTCACTGCCTGATGCTATTATCCGGTTCAAACAAGGGTTCGGCCGGTTAATTCGTTCCAGCCATGATAAAGGGGTGTTTATCGTTTTGGATCGCCGGATTGAAACAAAATCATACGGACAGCAGTTTATCGAGTCATTACCGCCAATTTCTATACAAAAACTGCCTCTACACAGTATGGTACAAAGCTTAGGAAATTGGTATAATGAAAAACGATGAGGAAGGAAAGCAGGTTGGCAAAAATGAAACAAAATTTTAAACAACATTCAAATACATCGGAATGCAAGGTGCAGTTATGAAAAACTGGATTATCTTTTCGGTTGTCTTTATTTTATCTTTGTCGCTTGTTATTTCAGTGTTCGTATTTTGGAAAGCCAATGCACCGTTTAGTGAAATAGAACAAAAGGCGGAAAGTTTTGCGCTGGATACGAAAGCACTTGCTGTTGTTGATGATTCCTATGTTTACAATGGGAATAAGCCATATGTCACTGTTTTCGGAGTGGATGAGTATGGGAAGGAAAAAGCAGTCTTCGTCCCAATGAGTTTAGATGAGAATTCAATGCAAGAAGTATTTTTAGCGGATGGCATTACAGAAGAACAGGCGTTGTCTGTTTTTCAGGATGATACTGCCGTGAAAGAGATTCTTCATATGAAGTTAGGATTCGAGGAGCCGGGTCCAGTATGGGAAATTACCTATAAAAGTGAATCCGGCAGCTTGAATTATGTCTATCTTCTATTTGAAGACGGGCAATGGTGGAAACGCATATTGAATTTGTAGAGGAGAGAGCAACATGAAACAATTGTTGGCAAATCGTGTAAAAACTTTAACACCATCTTCTACTTTAGCGATTACAGCTAAAGCGAAAGAGTTAAAGGAGCAAGGTATTGATGTAATTGGTTTAGGTGCAGGGGAGCCTGACTTTAATACACCGGAGAATATTTTAAATGCAGCAAAAAAATCGATGGATGCTGGTCTGACAAAATATACACCGGCTGGAGGGTTACCTGCTTTAAAGAAAGCAATTATTGATAAATTGGCTCGTGACAATAACCTTACATACAAAGCAAATGAGATTATCGTTGGTGTCGGAGCAAAACACGTTCTGTATACATTGTTCCAGGTTATTTTAAATGAGGGCGATGAAGTAATTATCCCGATTCCTTACTGGGTATCTTATCCTGAACAAGTGAAGCTTGCTGGCGGTGTACCCGTATATGTTGAAGGAACACAAGAACAAAACTTTAAAATTACAGCACAGCAATTACGTAATGCTGTTACAGAAAAAACAAAAGCTGTAATTATAAACTCGCCATCTAATCCTTCTGGTATGATTTATACGAAGGAAGAATTGGCAGAGCTTGCACAAGTGGCAGAAGAAATGGATATTTTAATCGTTTCAGATGAAATTTATGAAAAGCTTGTTTACAATGGAGTAGAGCATTATTCAATTGCGGAAGTTTCAGACGCAGTGAAAGCACGTACAATTGTTGTGAACGGAGTTGCAAAATCTCACTCTATGACAGGATGGCGCATTGGCTATGCAGCTGGTGATGCGACAATCATTAAAGCGATGACGGATTTAGCCTCTCACTCTACTTCAAATGCTACAACTACAGCTCAATATGCAACGATTGAAGCATATAACGGCTCACAGGATACAGTAGAAAAGATGAGACAAGCGTTTGAATCACGTTTAGAGGCGATTTTCCCGAAATTAGCAGCAATTCCCGGCGTAAAAGTATTAAAGCCACAGGGTGCTTTCTACTTATTGCCGGATGTTTCAGAAACAGCCGAAAAAACAGGTTACACTTCAGTGGATGATTTTGTATCGGCACTATTAACAGAAGCAAATGTTGCGGTCATTCCAGGTTCAGGATTTGGTGCACCCGCGACAATACGCTTATCGTATGCGACATCTTTAGAACTATTAGAAGAGGCAGTTCGCCGAATCGATGCATTTGTTAAAGCAAAATGGCAAGATTAAGCGAGCCTGCAACTTAAGCTTTGGAGGACTTTATGAAAAAAATTATGATTAAAGATATGCCAAATCATATTGGCGAAACAGTAAAAATTGGTACATGGTTAGCTAACAAACGTTCTAGCGGTAAATTGGCTTTCCTTCAGTTACGTGATGGCTCAGGCTTCGCACAAGGTGTAGTCGTGAAAGAAGAAGTAGGCGAAGAACTGTTTGCAGTAGCTAAAGGCATGACACAGGAAACGTCAATGTATGTTATTGGTGAAGTTAAAGCAGACGAGCGTTCTTCTTTCGGTGCTGAGTTAAATGTTACAGCTATCGAAGTAATCAGTCCTGCTAAAGACTACCCAATTACACCAAAAGAACATGGTACAGAATTTTTAATGGACAACCGTCACTTATGGTTACGTTCTCGTAAACAACATGCGATCATGAAAGTACGTAATGAAATTATTCGTGCAACATATGAATTTTTCAATGAAAATGGCTTTACAAAAATGGACCCGCCAATTTTAACAGGTTCTTCACCTGAAGGGACTTCAGAGCTGTTCCATACGAAATATTTCGATGAAGATGCATTCCTTTCTCAATCAGGTCAGCTTTACATGGAAGCTGCTGCAATGGCATTAGGAAAAGTATTCTCGTTCGGTCCTACATTCCGTGCAGAAAAATCAAAAACGCGTCGTCACTTAATCGAGTTCTGGATGATCGAGCCTGAAATGGCATTTGTCGAACATGATGAAAGCTTGGAAGTACAGGAGCAATATGTATCACATATCGTACAATCTGTTCTGAAAAACTGTAAGCTTGATTTAGAGCGTCTAGGCCGTGATACATCTAAACTTGAAAACGTGAAAGCACCATTCCCGCGTATTTCTTATGATGAAGCGATCGAGTTTTTACATGAGCAAGGCTTTGATGATATTCAGTGGGGTGATGATTTCGGTGCACCACACGAAACAGCAATTGCCAACCATTATGACAAACCAGTATTCATCACATGCTACCCAATCGGTATTAAACCGTTCTACATGCAGCCACACCCAGAGCGCGATGATGTTGTTTTATGTGCAGACTTAATCGCTCCGGAAGGCTATGGTGAGATTATCGGTGGTTCTGAACGTATTTATGATTATGAATTAATGAAGTCACGTTTGGAAGAACATAACTTATCAATGGATGCATATGCATGGTATTTAGATTTATGTAAACAAGGTGCAGTACCTCACTCAGGCTTCGGCTTAGGGTTAGAGCGTACAGTTGCATGGATTTCCGGAACAGAGCATATCCGTGAATCCATCCCGTTCCCACGTTTATTAAACCGTTTATATCCATAATTAATTTAATTAATTTATACAACGAGAAAACGTCCGGAATTTTGCCGGGCGTTTTGTCGTTACGAGCGCACAAAGGGGGATTCAACTATGTCTAAAAATTTTAATCGAATCCGCGTTTGGACGGAGCAATTGCAAATTACTATTCCACAATTATTTTTTAAACATTATAGCGAACTAAATATACAAGATGACGAAGCATTAATTATTCTGCATTTACTGACGTTCGAACAGGAAGGAATCGACTTTCCGACACCAAATGATTTAATACAGCGGACCAATTTCCAATTGACGGCTATTTCTCAAATAATACAACGCTTAATGCAAAAAGGCTTTGTCGAAATTTCTCAAAGTACTGATGAATCTGGACGCCTTGCCGAGAAATATTCGATTTATCCTTTATGGGAACGACTATTGGATTTGCTGCAGTCAAAAGAACAACAACTGGTTTCAACTGCCAACAAAATGGATGAGGCAAAAATTTTCCAGCTATTTGAACAAGAGCTGGGACGCCTGCTTTCCCCAATGGAAATCGAAACAATCGGTATGTGGATGGACTTGGACCAGCATAGTCCTGAAATCATAAAAGCCGCATTAAAAGAAGCGGTACTGGCTGATAAAGTGAACTTACGCTATATTGACCGTATTTTGATCGAGTGGAAGAAACGCAACATTAAGACACTCGCACAAATTGAAAAGCATAGTGAGCAATACCGGAAAAATACGATGACAGCATCACCGGTTCAACCGGTACATCAGCAAGAAGCGGTTCAGAAAACGGAGAAAGTTTCTTTCTATAACTGGTTAGAGGAGCGAGAATAGGAGGACATTCAACTTAATATGATAACAAAAGCAAAATGGAATCACTTTCTAGATGAGATGGATCGCATGTATCCCGATGCACATTGTGAATTAGTGCATGACAATCCGTTTGAGTTGACGATTGCAACATTATTATCTGCACAATGTACGGATGTCCTCGTCAATAAAGTGACGAAACAACTCTTTCAAAAATATAAAACACCACAGGATTATTTAAATGTGTCACTTGAGGAACTACAGAATGATATTCGTTCAATTGGACTTTACCGAAACAAAGCAAAAAATATTCAATTACTATGTGCACGTCTGATAAACGAATATGGTGGAGAAGTTCCGGCATCTCGTGAAGAGCTAGTCACATTGCCAGGTGTAGGCCGTAAAACAGCAAATGTCGTATTGTCGGTTGCATTTGATATACCTGCGATGGCTGTCGATACACATGTAGAGCGTGTCTCGAAGCGATTAGGACTTTGTCGATGGAAAGACAGTGTATTGGAAGTAGAAGAAACAATTATGAAAAAAACACCGATTGAACGATGGAGCCGTGCACACCATCAAATTATTTTCTTTGGTCGCTATCATTGTAAAGCGCAAAATCCGGGTTGCGGAACATGTCCATTACTGGATGACTGTAGGGAAGGGCAGAAGCGTTTGAAAAAAGGTTTGGTAAAAATATGATGATTTCAGTACAACAAAAGGCAATTTCAAAAGAAGTGGTGGACGCGTGGTACAGTGAGTGGGAGACAATGCGTGAAACGATTCATGCAGCCCATGAACGACGTGATGGATCAGCACAGCAATTCATGGTGGAAGGTATCGAACATTTCGAACAGTTTATTGTGGGCGGTTCAATTACAGAAACACCGTTTTCAGTGCAAAGCGAGTATGAGCTCATGCCAATCAATGGGATGGAACGTCTGCAGTTTATTAAAGTACGTCCTGGGCAATATGCATGTTATCGTCAATTGGACGAACTTTATAAAGAAACAAAAAAGCGCTGTGCAAGACTGAGAATGAAAAAGTAAACTAACCTGAAAATTTCTTCGCTTATTTCATGAATTGCGAATTATATATAAAAGAAAAAAACATCAATTTTTCCCGTAATGAGAAAAATTGATGTTTTTTATTTTAATCGTCTTCTGAGTCTTCAGGTCTTGTTTCGCCGCCTGAAGCGGGTGGGCTAGGCTGGTTCGGTGCTGGTGGTTCAGGATTGGATTCTTCTGGTTCTACCGTATTATCGTTGCCATTTCCATTGCCGTTATTTCCGTTACCGTTCCCATTATTTCCATTACCGTTGCCGTTATTTCCGTTGCCATTTCCATTATTTCCATTGTTGTTCCCATTACCCGGCTGTTCAGGTTGTTCAGCTTCGTTCGGATCTTCAATGGAGTCATTCGGATCTTCAGGTTCTGTTACCTGGTCACCTTCCACGAATAATGCAACGCTTGCTGGATCACTTCGTAAATCACCTGAAATCGCTGTAACTGTAAATGTATACTCTTTACCGCGTTCGATGTTCGGTACTTGAATTGCGCTTGCGCTTGTCGTAGAAATGACCGTTGCCGGACCGCCATCAACTTTCATCGATACTTCAAATGTAACGGGATCCGTTTCTTCGCCGGAACCGTCCAGTGACGAATGTGACCATGTAACATCGGCCAGTTGTGCTGCATCATTGTATGATGCTTGTAAACTAGTAGGTGAATCTAAAGTTTGAGGGACAAATTCCTCTGTATATTCAGTTGGCTCCGTTCCTTTAACGAACAGCTCTGTTGTCTTTTGTGTAGCAGGTGTATATTCATTTGCCAGTTTTAAAGGATTCGATCCGATTACAATCGAAGCCGATACAACGCTGCTTGGCTGTTTAAATGATGATGACGGGTTATGCTGATTTAAATCCGTCATGATCGACTTGAACAATGTTTGTGGCAACCAGCGCTCTTCCCATGTTGTAATGGCATCTTTACGCTGTGAATAACCGCCCCAAATAGCGATTGAGTAGTTTGTTGTATACCCGGCAAACCATGTATCCGGTACTGAGCCACTCTTTAAATTGAACTTTTCAAATTCATCTGAGCCATAGTTTGTTGTACCTGTTTTACCGGCGATATCAACGCCTGATACCATCGCACGTGTCGCAGAGGCATTGCGTTTGTTACTAACTACATCACGTAAAATATCCGTTACCATATAAGCGGTATAATCACTCATTGCTTTTTTGGATTCCGGTTTAAACGATTTTGATGTTTTTCCATCACGGAAAACAATCTTAGTAATGGCATGTGGACTATTATAAGTACCGTTGTTGCCGAATGCTGCATAAGAAGCGGCCATTTGGACAGGAGAAATATTGACGCGTCCTCCACCTAAAGCCTCGGATTCTGTTAATCCGCTTGACTCAATACCTAAATTGCCTAAAAACTCTTTAGCACGTTCCGGACCAACTTCACGGAAAGTCTTCACTGCCGGAATATTTCGTGATGTATAGAGTGCTTCACGTACTGTCATCGTACCTAAATAGCGGCCGTCCCAGTTCCCGATAACTTGATCTGAACCGGAATACGTAATTTTTTCATCGACCGTTGTTTGACCAGTTGACCATTTTAAATATTCAATGGCAGGACCATAATCAATTAAAGGTTTTAAAGTCGAACCAGGCTGGCGGGTTGTCATATCGTAGGCGAAGTTATAGTTAAATTCACCTGTATAATTGCGTCCGCCGCCAATTGCACGAATTTCACCTGTTGGTGTATCGATGACTGCAACACCGGCCTGTATCTCTTCAGTAGGGAAGTTGCTGTCATTGTTCATCATATCTTCTACAATCGTCTGTGCTTTCGGGTCTAGCGTTGTATATACTTTGACCCCTTCGGAAGTCAATTCGCTATCACCATTTTTTTCAAGTTCTGCTAACACAACATCCAAAAATGCAGGATATTTAGTAGTATTATTTGCTACACGCTCTTCTTCAGGAATGAGACCGCCTGTAATAGGTTCCTTTTTTGCTTTTTCTGCGTCAGCTTCAGTAATTTTGCCGTGCTGAACCATTAAGCCTAAAACGATGTTACGACGTTTTTTTGCACGATCCGGCTTTTTGTATGGATTATAGTTGTTCGGACTTTGCGGCATCCCTGCTAATTGAGCGGATTCAGCCAATGTTAATTCACTTAGTTCTTTTCCGTAAAATTCTTTTGCGGCTGTACCAAAACCGTGAATTCTACCTGACATTAGGATTTTATTAAAGTACATTTCAAAAATTTCTTCTTTACTATATTGACGTTCCAGCTTAATTGCGAGCCAAGCTTCCTGTGCTTTACGCTCCAGCTTTTTCTCATTTGTAAAGAATGAGTTTTTTACAACTTGCTGTGTAATTGTACTCGCACCTTGTGCACCAAATCCATCGCGGAAGTTGGCAAGTACAGCACCGCCAAGACGCCACAGGTCAACACCGAAATGTTCAAAAAATCGCGCATCTTCTGTTGCGATGATCGCGTCAATCATTTGCTTTGGAATATCTTCGTACTTTACATAATTTCGTTTTTCTGCACCAATTGTTGCAAAAAGTTCTCCATTTATATCATAAAACTCCGACGAAATCGGATCCTTTAATGCATCTTCATCCAGTTCAGGTGCTTTGCTGACATAGTAGCCAAATAATGCAGCACCACTTAGGAAACCAATTACCCCAATTAAAACGATTGCTAAAACAATGCGCTTAATCCATTTTCCTGCAGAAGTTTTCGGTTTTCTGGATTTTTTGTTTTTTTGTTGACGTTCGCGCTTAATTTGTTCGCGTGTTTTTCTATTTTCCGTCACGTTGTTTCTCCTCACTTTCACAAACATTGTAGTTTGCGATTAACTTTTTTACCGCCTGTAAATAATCGAGCCTTGGTACATAACCTTCGGAAATTTCGATGGCATCCTGCTCAAAAACGGCGATTGGTATGGATTTCCTTCCACCTTCACCCATTGCTGAAAACCATTTTGCCACAACATGATACGAAATGACAAAGTTACGGTTTAACGTGCTGAATCGTACAATGAAAAATGCAACTCCTCGCTGGTTTGTCACGGAATGCATATGATCCATTTGGTGAGGGTGAATGTTTTTTAATGGAAAGGATGTTTTACTATCCGTTTCTTTTGCTTCAAAGTCAATGTAATATCCATTCCATACGCCATTATAATCCGTCGTTGAAGGTGTGCGGAAATATGCCTCTTTAATAACCGCAGCACTTCTTGCCGGATAATCTACTTTGACGATTTGTATAGGAACAGGTTTCTTGTGTATATTTGCCATATTCCTATGTAAATAAAACATATTTGTTTCATTTAGGTCATCTTCTAAGCTTTTTCCACGGTTACTGTAATTGACGGCTCTTTTATTTTTTTCTTTTGCAACCGATTGAGATTTGGCGGATTCCTTTTTTGTCTCAATCTTTGGCGCACTTTTATAGAGTTTACCGTTTGGATAACGAATCACCATGGAATCACCTTCTTTCCTGGAAGAAATAATACTTTAATAGTGTATCACAAACAATGTACCCGTTAATAATTTTGTAAAAGCTATGCAAAATATAACTTCTTTTAGCGAATGGACACTATTTTTGCCACATGACAAGGATTCCGTAAAAAAAGAAAGAATCATTGTGAAAAGGGGGCATTATATGTCGAAATTATCACGCTTAATCGAACAAGTTGAAATGGCACAAACATTATTATCTTTGCAAATGGAACGCGAGCAATTAAGAATGAAAGTGGAGCATTTAACCAATCTACTCTCAGTTTATCAAAAAGTTAGCTTAGCAGAAACAAAGAGTCAAGTAAAGAATGCCTGTTCGCATATAAGTAGTACAAACGATGAGAATTTGATACACTTAAGAACAAATATACTTTAGCCTGAATGGGCAAAGACTATTAAAATATTGTCTTAGTAGCGAACTACAGTAATTTCCGCTGCAAGGCTAAAACAGATGAAATCATTCGAGGTGCACTTTATGCAATTAATAGATAAAACATACCAATTAATAGAAGAATGTGATGCGTGTTTACATCGTTTTCAGGAAATGCGACGTTTAGACAAGGAGCCGGACTTCTTTCAAGAGGTCAAGCCACATGTTGATGAAGTCCATACACGTATTCACGAATGGCAGCAGCAGTCGACAAATTGGATAAAAAGTACGTACCCCAAAAATTTATATGTACAACAAATTGACCACGCAGCCGATGCGATGGAACAATTTGTTGTACAGTCTTTCTTTAAAGGAACAAGCAAAAAACGGTTTATTCAATCGATCCAATCTGCCCAATATACATTGAAGCTACTCGCAACGAAGATTGAGGAAGGTGAAGACGGTGCTTAGTAAGAAAAGAACCATTTCCCAGCTTGTCGACGAGTGGCAATATGACGAGGAAATGAAGCAAAATATTGTTGCCATGCATACGATCGATGAAAAACAGGCCCAGTATGCAGACTTTCCGTCCAATCTACACCCATCGATTATTAAAGCATTGCATGGGCGCGGCATTGAGCAGCTTTATATCCACCAGCGTCAAGCATTCGACTATGCACAACAGCAAAAGCATTTTACTGCGATTACACCGACTGCTTCGGGGAAATCGTATTGCTACCATTTGCCGGTTTTACAGCAAATTTTAGAAGATCGCTCAAGTCGCGCCATTTATTTGTTTCCTACTAAGGCGCTTGCACAGGATCAGAAATCAGATCTTAATGAACTGATTGAACTGATGGATGAGGATATATTAAGTTACACATATGATGGAGATACAGCACCAGGCATTCGCCAAAAAATTCGAAAAGCCGGTCATATCGTCATGACGAATCCGGATATGCTGCATTCAGGCATTTTACCGCACCATACGAAATGGGTATCCCTTTTTGAAAACTTAAAGTATATCATCATTGATGAGCTGCATACGTATAAAGGCGTGTTCGGTTCACATGTCGCGCATGTTATAAGAAGACTTCAGCGTATTTGCGAATTTTATGGAAGCAATCCGATTTTTATTTGTACGAGTGCCACGATCAAAAACCCTAAAGAATTAGCAGAAAGCCTGACAAATAGTAAGCATGAGCTAATCGAGCAGTCAGGTGCACCTGTAGGAAAGAAAACATTTGTTTTTTACAACCCGCCGATCGTCCATCCGACATTTGGCGTTAGACGCAGTGCCGTGCTCGAAGTACGCGATATTTCAAAGCGCTTGTTTGAAGCGGGTATTCAAACGATTATTTTTGCAAAGTCAAGAGTTCGTGTGGAAATGCTCGTTATGTATTTAAAAACATTAACAGCAAAGAAAATTATGGATGAATCCATTCAAGGCTATCGTGGCGGTTATTTACCGAGTGAACGGCGAGAAATCGAGAAAGGCTTGCGGACTGGGTCGATTCAAATGGTTGTCAGTACGAATGCACTTGAATTGGGTGTCGATATCGGCCAATTACAGGCATGTATTATGACCGGTTACCCCGGGAATATTGCGAGTGCCTGGCAGCAAGCGGGTAGGGCAGGAAGACGTCAAGATGAGGCGCTCATTGTGTATGTTGCGCAATCTACGGCATTGGACCAATATGTTGTCCAAAATCCTAGCTATCTATTAGGAAGTTCACCAGAAGAAGCACGTATTAACCCGGAAAACCTGTTGATTTTAATAGAGCATTTAAAATGTGCTGCGTTTGAACTGCCATTCTCGATGGAAGATACGTACGGGGAATATGAAGTTCAGGAACTATTAGCCTATTTAGAAGAAGAAGGCGTGCTTGTGCGTACGAGTACGAAATGGCATTGGATGAGCGACCGTTTCCCGGCTCATGAAATTTCGCTGCGATCTGCGGCACAGGAAAATGTCGTCATTATCGATATCTCAACACCTGCCAATACGAAAGTAATCGGGGAAATGGATACGTACAGTGCGATGACTCTTTTACATGAAGAAGCCATCTATTTGCACCAGGGGATTCAGTTCCAAGTTGAAAAGCTCGATTGGGAAGAGAAAAAGGCATTCGTTCGTGAAGTGGATGTCGACTATTTTACAGATGCGAATTTGGCTGTCGAGCTGAAAGTGCTGAGTGAAGATAAATCGGCACCATTTAAAAACTCGACAGTAAGTTACGGAGATGTAAGTATTCTGGCCATTCCTACTATATTTAAGAAAATCCGTTTTAATACACATGATAATATCGGATCCGGTCCGATTTCGATTCCTCCGATGGAAATGCATACAAATGCGACATGGATGAGCTTTGACTTACCGGCTAATTGGACAGATGAGCAGCTGACCGATGCACTGACAGGGGCTGCCTATGCAATGGGGAGCTTTATCCCTCTATTTATCCATTGTGACCGGTCGGATGTGTCGGTTGTCCCGCAAGTAAAAGCGATTCATAATGAAAAGCCGACATTGTTTATTTATGACAGTTATCCCGGTGGAATCGGCTTGAGTGAACGTGTGTACGATGTATTGCTGTCGCTGCTTGAAAGAACAGCACAGCATGTGGAGAACTGTCCGTGTCAGCAAGGTTGTCCTTCATGCATTGGTGCGCAGGATAGTTTAGGTGAAAACAAAAAACAAGTAATGAAAGTGTTAAATATTTTAATAAACGAAATGATGTGAGAACATGTCGTATGAAAATAAACTATTGCAAATGAAAAAACTGCTTGGTAAAAAAACGGAGCAAAAAAAAGAAAAGCCAAAATTCATAAAACCTGAACCGCCTTTATATAGCGAGCAGTGGCAACAGGCAGGGCTTGAACGGGTAGAAAATGAATTTGGTATGCTTTTTAAACGGGAAGTGCATTATCCTTTCGATTATCAGCACGGTGATTACAAACTCGGGGAATTTTTTCATTCCTTAAAACGCTGGAAGTTCGAAGCCGAAGATCATCCGTTCGCCATAAGCGGTAATGAAACGATAGTGTTTTTTGATACAGAAACAACCGGTTTAAAAGGTGCGGGTACCCACATATTTCTGCTCGGTTTTTTGGAGGCGGATGATGAAGGTTTTACGCTAACACAGTATGTATTGGCGGATCCTTCGAATGAAGCGGCACTTCTTTTTGAATCAAAGCTATGGCAACGAAATGTTACGATTGTTTCCTATAACGGAAAAAGCTTCGACTGGCCGCAGCTTCAAGTGCGCTGGACGTTGAATCAGCAATTTTTACCGCCTTTGAAATCACAGCGGCAAATTGATTTGCTGCATAGTACGAAACGTCTTTGGAAAGATGATTTATCGCGTATGAAGCTTACCCAAGTGGAACAGGACAAGCTCGGCTTTTACCGAAAAGGAGATATACCAGGTCATTTAGCACCGATAATTTATTTTGATGCGGTAAAAAGCGGGAATGCGGAAACGTTAATGAAAGTACTGTTGCATAATGAATGGGATTTACTGTCGCTGATCACTTTGTATATTCATTCAACGAATTTATTGTTCGATGATATATCAACAGAATCGGCAACAACGTATACGAATATTGGAAAATGGTTTGGCGATTTAAAAAAGCGGCAAACTAGTACGGAAATACTTCAGGCAGTGACGGCACATTTCGAAACAAAAGATACCGGTTATGCGCATTTTTATTTAGCGTATGAACTGAAGCGCATTGGAGAAACAGATCTGGCAATCCAATCGTTTCAAACAGCCCTTCCGGCAATCCCGGTCAGAAAACAGCTGCTGGCATACGAACAGCTAGCCATTCTATATGAACATAAAGTAAAGGACTACGAGCAGGCATACAATTATACAAAAATAGGGAATAATCTACTTCCTGATATCCCGTTTCAAAAAGAAACCCATCTTCAAAATCAGCAAAAGAATTGGCAGAAAAGGCTTAGTCGTTTGGCCAATAAAAGAAATAAAAATTTTTCGACAAATAATGAAAAATTTTTCGACAATTAGAACATATGTAGTCGTCCCATTTGTCAGACCTATGCTATAATAAATCAAAGAAGTAGCGTGATGGAAGGACGAGGAATAATGGATATTAAATTAACAGCTGACCATATATTGGAAAAAGAATTTAAAAAGAGTATGAAAGGTTATAACATTGACGAAGTGGATCAATTTTTGGATGTAATTCGCGAAGATTATGACACATTTACTGCAAAAATTGCTTCTTTAGAAGAGGAGAACGAGCGCTTAAAGCAAGAGCTGGCAAACTCAAGCCGCAAATCGGCGGTAGCTCCTGCTCCAACAGCAAATAGTACAAACTTCGATATTTTAAAGCGACTTTCAAACTTGGAGAAGCATGTTTTTGGGAGTAAGCTTTACGAATAGTTAAACTATTCATGGGAATATTGTTTTTTTTCTATTATTGCAGTATACTTTATTCATACATCAATATTCGAGTAATCGCTGCGATTTCTATATCGTAGAGGAAAGTCCATGCTCACACGGTGCTGCGATGCCCGTAGTGTTCGTGCTTACTGAAAAAATAAGGTAAGGCAAGAGAATTTCTCTTGACGGCGGAAGGAACTCCTAAGTCTTTTAGATATGGACAAAACTTCCTGAAAGTGCCACAGTGACGGAGCTTATAGTGAAAGCTATAAGGTGGAACGAGGTAAACCCCATGAGTGAGAAACCCAAATTATGGTAGGGGCACTCTCCTGAAGGAATTGAACGGATGGAGGGACGGTCAGCATGGCCGTAGATAGATGATTACTACCTAGTCGTACGAGGCGCAAGCTGTTTGAGTACTTAGGAACAAAACATGGCTTATTGATTATTGATGCTTTTTTCTGAACATATAAAAGGGCTCTCCATTCTTTTGTGGAGAGCCTTTCTTAGTAGAAAAAATTATTATAATATTAAAAATGAAGGCTCATGACGGGCGATTACAGATTATAATCTTTAAAACAACACTTATTTCTGCCGGAGTGAATATATATAAAATTGTTTTTTATTTAAGGGTGATATTTCTTGAGCGAATTGAAGTCTAATAGATCCATCATGCAAGAACTGGCACTGTCTCAGTTCCCAAAAGAATTAATCGAAAGAGTTTTTGAAAATATTGCGGAAGGTATAATGATTACCGATCGGTATAGAAGAATTTTATCGATTAATGTTGCTTTTGAATTTGTAACAGGCTTTAAATTAGAAGAGGTACAAGGGGAAAAACCATCTATTTTGCAGTCTGGTGTGCATGACAGAGCTTTTTATATTGATATGTGGAAACAAATTGGCAAGACAGGTATATGGCAAGGCGAAATTTGGAATAGACGCAAAACGGGTGAATTATACCCGGAGTGGCTGACAATACTAGCGATTAAAGATGAGGCAGGGAAAATCACAAATTACTGCGGCATTTTTACTGATTTGTCGGAACGTAAAATCGTGGAAGACGAACTTGAAAAAAGATCTTTTCATGATTCATTAACTGAAGTCTGCAACCGTTTTGCCTATATTGAACGTATGAAAGCATTGCTGGAAGTGACAGAAAACCAGATGATGCCGATACAGCATGCCGTTCTTTTTATAGATTTAGACCGTTTTAAGCAAGTAAATGACATGCTCGGACATGCCATTGGTGATCAGTTATTGATAGAGGTATCCAAACGTGTAAAGGCATTAGTGAAAAACAAGGATATTTTAGCGCGCTTTGGCGGAGATGAATTTGTCATTACATTAGCAAATATCCAGCATCCACGGGAAGCTGCAAAATTTGCGGAACAGGTACTCAGAGTTTTTGAAGCGCCGTTTAAAGTTCATGATCAGGATGTCTATATATCGACAAGTATGGGAATCAGTATTTATCCGGCAGACGGTACGACAACAGAACAGCTGTTGAATCGTGCAGATCGTGCTATGTCATTTTCAAAAGATAATGGGCGTAATTGCTATTCGTTTTACTTTGACGAGTTGGAAACGGATTCGAATCGAGTGCTGACACTTGATAGTGAGTTACGTAAAGCGATTGAAAACAGAGAATTTACGCTTGCCTACCAGCCGAAAATTAGTACAGAAAAAAACGAAATTGTCGGGATTGAAGCATTGGTACGTTGGAACAGTGAGAAACTTGGCTTTGTATCACCTGCTGAATTTATCGAACATGCCGAAGAGTCGGGTTTAATTATCCCATTGAGCGAGCTTATTTTTGAGCTTGCATGTGAAGGCTATCATCAGCTTGTTTCTGCTAGTTATCCGAATGTTCCGATCGCAGTAAATGTTTCCAGCATCCACTTTCAGCAACAAAGCTTTTTGGATTCGGTTCAGACAATTTTAGAGCGTAATAATACTTCGGCCCAAAGTTTTGAAATCGAAGTGACAGAGCGGACAGTGATGAACAGTGCGCAGGAGACCGTGAGTAAATTAGTAAAGCTGAGGCAGTTAGGTTTTAAGCTTTCAATTGACGACTTCGGGACGGGGTATTCTTCGTTAAGTTACTTGGTACGGTTCCCGCTCGATGTGCTGAAGATTGACCGCAGCTTCATTCAGCATATTTGCTCGCTTGATGATAAGCAGGCAATTGTCGATGCGATTATTCAAATGGCGCATCGCCTGAAAATGAAAGTAGTGGCAGAAGGTGTGGAAACTAGCCAGCAAGTCGAACTGCTTAAATCGATGGGCTGTGATTATATTCAAGGGTATTACTACAGTAAACCTTTGCCTATGGAAGAATTAATTGACTTTATCCATTTTTGGGAAGTCGAGCATCAAGGAAGGATTTAGACGCATGACAAAATTTAATTTAGTTGCAACAGCTGCGATGGGCCTAGAGGCAATTGTAGCAGAAGAAGTACGTGAATTAGGATATGAAACACGTGTTGATAACGGGAAAGTATACTTTGAAGGGGATGAGATGGCGATTGCACGCACGAATCTATGGCTACGAGTAGCAGACCGTGTGAAAATCGTCGTTGCCCAATTCCCTGCTAAAACTTTTGACCAGTTATTTGAAGGCGTAAAAGCGGTTCAATGGGAAAAATACTTACCGGTGGATGCAAATTTCCCGGTATCAGGAAAATCGGTAAAATCGACATTGTTCAGTGTACCGGATTGTCAGGCAATCACGAAAAAAGCAATTGTTGAACGAATGAAACTTGCATATAAACGTTTAGGATTTTTAGATGAATCCGGCCCGACATTTAAAATCGAAATTTCGATTTTAAAAGATATGGCAACATTAACGATCGATACATCCGGGGTCGGGTTGCATAAGCGCGGATACCGCACGACTCAAGGTGAAGCACCATTAAAAGAAACACTTGCAGCAGCTTTAGTAAAAATTTCAAAATGGTCACCAAGCCGTCCGTTCGTAGATCCTTTCTGTGGTTCGGGAACGATTGCATTGGAAGCGGCTATGATTGGCCAAAATATTGCACCGGGTTATAATCGTGAATTTATTTCGGAATCATGGCCATGGATGAAGCAGGATATTTGGGATAAAGCGCGTGATGAAGCGGATTCTTTAGCAAATTATGATCAGGAATTAACGATAATTGGTACAGATATCGATCATAAAATGGTGGCCATAGCGCAAGAAAATGCACTTGAAGCAGGCTTTGGCGATTTATTGACATTCAAGCAAATGCAGGCGACAGATTTCACAACGAAGCTGACAGACGGGGTTATTGTTACAAACCCACCATATGGTGAGCGTATCGGTGAAGTGGAAGAAATTGAAAAAATGCTGCGCCAGTTTGGACAAGTTATGCAAAATTACCCTACGTGGTCAGTGTATATGCTGTCATCAATGGAAGACTTAGAAGTACATTACGGTAAAAAAGCGACGAAAAAGCGTAAATTATTCAACGGATTCATCCGCACAGATTTATACCAGTATTGGGGTCAAAAATCTAAGCGCGAAAATTAATAACGAAGAGCGTGTCCGAAAAGACATTTCGGAGAACGCTCTTTTTGTTGCATATTATTAGTCTTTTTTATGTAAATCGTTGTATAATGATGAGTACGGAATTTTTTAATATAAATTGTAAAATGTTAGTATTTGCGGGAGAAATTGTAGATTTCTTCCGCCTCATATTGAGGGGGAACATCCATTTGAGAAAATCTTTACCTTTTGAACTTTCAAGAGAAAAAACTTTCTTTGATTCGTTAGGTGATTGGCTCGGTGACGTATTATATGATGAGCTACCAGAACGAGGATTTGAATGCCGTGACGAACAAATATTCATGGCCTACCAAATAGAGCAAGCTTTAAAAGAAAAGAATGTATTATTTGCGGAAGCTGGTGTAGGAACAGGAAAAACAATTGCCTACTTATTACCGGCCGTATCATATGCGCGTTATACAGGAAAACCGGCATTAATTGCCTGTGCTGATGAAACTTTAATCGACCAGCTCGTAAAAGAGGGCGGCGATATTCATAAACTTCGTGATGTATTAGGACTTGATATCGATGTCCGTCTTGCAAAATCACGTGACCAATATTTATGTTTAAAGCGTTTTGAAGAAGCGGAAAAAACGGAAACGGAAGATTGGATTGATGATATTGCGTTTTCAATTCCGGATGGTGTGTATGCACAAGGCAGCATGATTGCGGTGCAGCCATACGGGGAGCGCTCGGATTATCCGTTAGTGACAGATGAAGACTGGGAGAAAGTAAACTACAATTCAATCATGCAATGTGCGGTTTGTGATTTACGTAATCGATGCGGTCAAACATTGCATCGTGCCCATTACCGTAAATCGACGGACCTTATTATTTGCTCGCAGGATTTCTTAATGGAACATTTGGCGACTAAGGAATCACGTGAGCGTGAAGGACAATTGCCGTTATTACCGGAAGTTTCAATGATGGTGCTTGATGAAGGACATTTACTTGAATATGCAGCTCAAAAGGCATTAACGTATAAAGTTCAGGCTTATACGATTGTCGAGTTATTGGAACGATTAATGGTAGATGGTGTCCGTGAGCGTACTTTATATGCGATGGAACATTTACAAGATCACCATGAACTGTTTTTTGACCAGTTGCGTGAAGATGTCATTAAGTCAGAAGAAGAACGTAAACGTATTGTGAAATCAGAGCGATTGATCCAGTTGGGCGAACAGGTTATTGCAAATGTCGACCAATTGCTGGAAGAATTCGTTTTTGAATCGGAACTCTATATGATTCCTGAATATGAGCTGAATATGGCAGAAGAATTTTTAGAGCATTATGTTGCGGCAATTCGTATTTTTGTTGCACAAGGTGATGCTGTTGATTGGCTGGAGGACACGGATGGCGAAGAGACGCTCGTCATTATGCCGCGCCTAATTACCGATGTCCTTTCCGAAACATTATTCTCGAAAAAAATGCCAATCGTGTTCTCATCGGCAACACTATCGGTGAATAAGGACTTCAGCTATATCGCATCAAGCTTAGGCATCGTACAATACCAAAGCTTCAGTGTCCCATCACCGTTTGATTACGAAGAAGTAATGAAAATTTATTTACATGAACTTTCTCAATCTGAAAAAACTGCAAAAGTAGAGCAGCTTTTAAAAGATGATAAACAAACGTTAATTCTATTTAAATCAAAACAGGCAATGAATCACTTTAAATCAAATGTAGGTTTAATGGAGCGATTGAATATCGCATTTGAAGGCGACCGTGAGCTTTCCGCAATCGTCCGTGAGTTCCAAAACGGTGAAGTGAAAACATTATGTTCCTATCATTTATGGGAAGGCTTGGATTTACCGGAAGAAGCGTTAACGCGTGTTATTATTTTCGACTTGCCATTCCCGCCGCATGATCCATTGTTTGATGCAAAACGTTCATTTGCACAAAATCCTTTTGAAGAAGTGGAGTTACCATTCATGCAGCTTCGACTTCAACAAGGAATGGGCCGTTTAATTCGTACATCGAATGACCATGGTGACATTCATATTTTATTAAATAATGAAGAAGTAAAAGTGAAACCAAACTTTGTAGACATTTTGGCAGTAGAGCCACAATAGTATTACTTAACCCGTTCGTTTATTCGAACGGGTTTTTTGTTTGTTTAGTGGTTTTGAAGTTTCTTATAAGAGGGATTGGAATGCTAATATTCTGTAAAGATTTCTAAAAAGTTTGCGCTGTCTAAATTTATAAATTTCATGTCTGTTTTTCATCTAAAATAGGAAATTGGGTTTCTGTTAAAATAAAGTGAGTCAAACTGAAAATTGAACCGTCTATATGATTAAGGAGGTGGGAGCGAATTGCCGATTGAACGTATGTATGTCACATATAGTGAAAGTATTTATCAGTTTATTTATTTTTTAGTTGGCGATGATGAGCTGTCAAAAGATTTAACACAGGAAACCTTTCTAAAAGCGATAAACAGCCAATCTCGATTTCGTGGTCAATCAAGCGAAAAAACATGGCTATCAAAAATTGCGCGCAATCTCGTGTATGACCATTTTCGCCGAAAAAGACTACTAAAGTTTATCCCATTTCTAAATGAGCATGAGCAAATTGATTATACATATTCACCCGAACAGTGGCTGCAAGTAAAAAATGAACAATATGAACTTTATGAAGCATTAGGAAAGCTACCTCACCATTATCGTGAAGCAATCGTATTACGTAAAATTGAACAATTTTCGATTAAGGAAAGTGCTCAAATATTAGGATGGACGGAAGCCAAAGTAAAAAATGCGACAGATCGCGGGATGAAAAAAATGAATGAGCTGCTAGGAGGGGAGAGAGATGCTTGATTCAAAGCTGAAAACATTAGAAAGAAAAATCCTTGATGAAGAAACAAAGAAAAGCCAAATTTTAATTTTGAATAAGCGATGTAAAAATTACATGAAAAAGCAAAAGTTTTCGTATAGTGTAACACTTGTGCTATTTGCACTATTATTATTTGTATTTTCCCAAACAATTGGTGGGTCTTCAAAATCTATTCAGTCACAACAGCAACCAAACTTCGAGCTTGGGCAAGTTACGAAAGCTTACTACATATATAGTAAACGTCCTGACCGTATGTATAATTTAACTTCCCCCTTCTATAGCGATAAATTATCTACCACTGATCAGGCTATATTAAATGAATTTGAGCGATTATTTAAAAATAATGAAGTATCACCTTTTACCGGGGATTTAACAAACTATCAAGATTCAACACATTATTTATTTCAATTGGAAAATGGAGAAAGCGTATATTTAAAAGAAATTAATGACGGTGCGAACTCATTTTTTGTTATTCCGAATACAATGATGCAAATCAAATTACCGGAAGAAAATCATGAACAATTTGGGTCCTACTGGATGCATATATATATGGGGAAAAACGAATTTCCGCCTTGGAAAATCGGGACGTTGACAGTCTTATTATTAATACTCTTTTATGAATCCTATAAAATAAAAAAGAGCAACATGAAACAAAAAAATTCTTTGCTCATTAATTTAAGCTGTTTAGGACTTACATTTTTCTGTATCAATCAAATGATTGATTGGCTTGGTGTAAATCATTTGCTGACGCTGTTAATTATAATTACTATTTTTCTGACCGCTGCTGAATATTTACACATTATCATAAAAAAACATGAGCCAAATTGGAATTTGTATATAAGAAAAATACTTATGGCAAATCTTATTCTGTTTGTGTTGTTTATTTAAAAAAACCTATCCACTATTTTGAGTGGATAGGCCTCTAAATTACTCTTCCTCATCATCGATTGTATAAAGGATAATGATCTCTCCAATACCTTCTATTGTTGCGGGTATTTTAAATGCTTGCTTAAAGCCATATAATTTCGTATGTCCAACCATCACGGTAGGTGGCGTAATATCAAGCTCCAAATCATGTTGGACCGTGTATGTACATAAATTACCGGCAATCATATTACCAAGTTCCCCTGTAAAAGATTCCAGCATAGCACCTTCCAAAGGCATTCCGAACATTGCAGAGCCGAGTGAACTAAATTTTTCCGGTGTACCATCAATGATAATGCGTCCTTTAATATCACCAACTAATCCTATTAGCACACCCATCTCAAGTTGTTCATACGGTTCATTTATGATGGAAGGAGATTTTACATCTATAATCATAGGTAATATAGTTTTTAGTGAATTTATTGTCCCGTTTAAAATGGTTTGAATATGCGTCGAATTACTCAATATTTATTTCTCCTTCCTAGACTTTTAATTCATATTAACATGAGGCTTCGGTATATGTATAGAACAAATTTAAAAGAGACTGTATTGACAGACAATTTCAGAGCATATATAATGAAAATGATAATTATTATCAGTAAATAGGGCGGTGTTTAAAATGTTGTATACTTTTATTGGGGCAACAGTAATCGTTTATGTAGCAATTGGAAACTATGTATTAAAAAATGTAGCGAATTAGAAAGTAAATATTGAAAATTATTCATCGCATTGTCACGTGGACAATGCGATTTTTATGTGGAAGCTAAATCATTTAGTTCAATTAATAGTTTCCAAATACTTTTGGATAACTATTTGATCGGGAGGGCTGATTTTTTCAGGCAGAGCACTGAAGGGGAAAAATTTTAAATCTATTGCTTCATCAGAATCAAAACGTAATGTACCGGAATAATCATCACAAATATATGTTGTTGCAACTATATATACTTCATCTCCATGTGGATATTGATAGTATAATTCTTTGCCGGAAAATATACCAAACTGTTGTAGACTATGTGCTGTAAGTCCAGTTTCCTCGTACATTTCTCGTATAGCGACTTCTTCCAATGTTTCACCTAATTCCATTGATCCACCTGCAAGTCCCCAGCATCCATTATCCTTACGAAGCTGCATTAGTAATTGCCTTTGTTCATTTAAAATAATCACGCAGGCACCCACCATAATAATAGGTGTAGTGCCAATTTTTTTGCGTAGATTCATTATATAGCTCATTGAAATTCTCCCACTTCCATTGGTTATTTTTACAATAAACGTTTCATACACAAAATAGGTTGCGTTAATTTACTAAAGCCAATGTTCAATACAGGTAATCGTTTGAGTGATTGTATCGAGACATATTTTTTTGCCGATTGCTAAAGGAAACATCGGATGGGTATGGGCACAGTCGACATCGGCAAGTATAGGAATTATTTTTCCATCCAACTGTTCCAATAACAGATCAAGCGGCTGTTTACCGGTTCCTTCATCATCAAAGAGCTCATGTTTCCCAAGGATTATACCTCCAACTTTGTCAAAGATCCCGTGCAGTTTCAACATGGCCAAATTCTTTTCTACAGTTGACGCACTCTTTAAAGAATCCTCAATCAATAAAATATCGCCGTTTTTAATAACAGGAAAATAAGGTGTCCCGATGAAGCCATACATTGTATTATTATTGCCGCCAATTAGTCGTCCTTCGACAACACCTTCATGAATGCTAATCCATTTATTTGAATAGAGTGTTTTTGGCTTCTCATAAGTTAGCCAGTTTATCATTTCATCTGACCAGACAGGTGACATTGGAATCGTATACGGAACGCTTGGTTGACAAAAATAGTGTTTGAAATAATTGTAAGTTTCATGGACAAGCGGCTCAAATTCGCCAAATGACGGGATGAGTGCAGGGCCATAATATGTAGGTATATTTGTTTTTGCGAAAAGGGCCAATAGAATTGCAGTAGTATCAGAGTATCCGATCACAATTTTCGGATTATTTTTAAACGCTTCGTAATCGATATAGGGGAGCAGGCTATTTGAATTTGTCCCACCGATTGAAGACATGATCATATTAATCGTAGGATCTCTTAGTAGTTGATTGAATTCTTCAGCTCGTTCTTTTGGCGTACCTGACCGATAACCATCTTGTTTACCTGTTAGATTTCCCTCTATAATATGAAATCCTTTTGCCTGTAAAAATTCTTTACCGCGATCGTAGCGTAATTTTGCGGTAGAGGTTGCCGGGACAGAAGATGAAAAAATACCGATTTTATCTCCTCGTTGCAATGGTTGAAACATACAATCACCTATCTTTGCTAATTTATAGTTTTCGGTATATGTTAAAATTATACAATATATTCGAATGGAAAAAAGGAAATAATAAATATAGCGTATATGATAGAAAATGGGGAGGTGAGCAGCTAGTTACAGCAACTAGTGTCCAATGAATAAATTACAAATGATTTATGAACAGGCAAAGCAAAGGACAGCTAATGGTCAGGTCGCATCTTATATACCGGCGCTTGCTGCAGCAAATGGTGATTTATTTGCTGTAAGTTTACTAAGTGCAGAACATGAAATCGAATTAGGGGATTGTACAGAAACTTTTACGCTTCAAAGTGTCGTGAAAGTAATCAGTTTTATGGTTGCTGCTAATTATCACGGTATAGAGGAAATCATGCACTATGTTGATGTGGAGCCGACAGGAGATTCATTTAATTCGATCGTCCGCTTGGAGAGCCATAATAATAAGCCATTCAATCCGATGATTAATGCAGGGGCAATAACAATTGCCTCGTTACTTCCAGGTGAGACAATGTTCGAAAAAGTGAAATCTGTGACGACTTTTTTAGAACAAATTATCGGAAAGAAAGTGCATATTAATAATGAAGTGTATTTTTCGGAATACCAGTCGGCTGATTATAACCGCGCAATCGCCTATATATTACAGGCGAACGGTTTTTTGAAATCCGATGTGGAAGAAGCGCTTCAAGTGTATTTACAGCTTTGCTCGATTTCAGTAGATGTATTAGATTTAGCGAAATTAGCATTTTATTTTGCGACGAATGGAAAAGAAAGTGAAGCTATTTGCAATAAGGGAGTCATTAATATTGCGAAAGCATTAATGATTACATGCGGAATGTACAATGCGTCCGGAAAATTTGCGGCATTCATTGGATTACCAGCCAAAAGCGGAGTATCCGGTGCAATTATTGCCGTTGTGCGTAATGGAGAAATTGAACAGCTGCAAGGGCCAATTGGAATCGGCATCTATGGACCCGCAATTGATCAAGTCGGCAATAGTGTGGCGGGCATCGAGTTTCTGATGCATCTGTCAAAGGAATATGATTTGTTTTGTTTATAGTACAAAAAGGAACATTCCATCATAATAGATGAAGGAATGTTCCTTTCTTAATTTAATGATAAGGGATGAGCTCAATAACTTTCGTTGCTGTATTTTTTACGAATGTTGCATCATGCTCCACGAATAATAAAGTCGGTTTAAAGTGAGCGATCATTTTCTCGATTTGTTGCTGGTTAAAGACGTCCAAATAGTTGAGCGGTTCGTCCCAAATATAAAATTCAGCTTCGAGTCCGAGCGACCTTGAAAATTCGACTTTCTTTTGCTGACCCATACTCATCTTTTCAATAGGCACCTGAAAAACATCACGGTTAAATCCGAAAATACGTAAATGGTTCAAAAATAAGGTGTAGTCGATTTCATGATCCGAAGCAAAATCCTTTAATATCCCCCGGTTATCCTCATAATTTTGGCGAATTATACTTGTGCTCAACCCTTGCGGCATCAGTATTTCACCATTAGCGGTACCGGAAAATGCTCCTTGTAAAAATTGAACAAGTGATGTTTTCCCGCTGCCGTTCGGTCCGACAATAGCAACTTGCTCTCCTTGGAATAGTTCAAAGGAAATAGGATAGAACAGCGGTTGGTCACTGTAACTTAACGTAAAGTTTTTCATTCGAAGCACAGGATTCCGATGCTTATATTGACAGTTAATCGTCAAATCGCTTACCGTCTCGATATTTTTTAACAGTTTTGTTTTATCTTCAATTTTCTCCTGTGTCCGTTTTTCAATCGCCTTTGCCCGTTTATTCATGCGCTTTGCAATGGCATTCCCAAATGGATCATTGCCAGAAGGTTTTTCGCGTTGCGCGGCCCAGTTCGATTTTTCCCGCGCAGTTTTTTGCAGGCGATTTATTTCAGCATTTAATGAGCGATTTTGCTCGAGTTCAAACTCATCCTGCAGCTTTTTTTCCTGTTCATAGATGGAGAAATTCCCTTTGTATAGGCTCAGCCGGCTTTTTTCAATCGCTAAAATATGCGTCACTACTTCATTAATAAAATGCCGGTCATGACTGACGACAATAAAGCCTTTTTTCTTTTTCAAATAGTTTGCCACAATGGATCGGCCTTTCGTATCCAGGTGATTCGTCGGTTCATCGAGCAGCAAAAAACGGTTTTCTCCACAAAAGACGGCCGCAAGCATTACTTTCGTTTGTTCACCGCCTGATAATTGCTCAAAGGGCGCCCATAACAACGATTGATCAAGCGACAAAAGCCGACATTCCCGCTCTAGCTTCCATAGCTCTACAGGCATCACTTCATCAATTGCGTAATACGTGCTAACTTTTGAATTACGAATGGCAAGGGGAAAATATTGAAATTCTTCGTCGCTCGTAACCGTTCCGCTGTAAGGTAATTTGTTTTGCAGTAACCGCAATAAAGTTGTTTTTCCACGACCATTGCGTCCTATTAGTCCGAGTTTCCAGAAATTATCGATCGTTATGTTAATGTTGTTAAATAATGGTTCATCCAGCAAGTCATAGCTGAACGATACGTTTTTCATTTCTATCGGCATATATGCATACCCCCAAATGTTGAATTGAAAGTATACGCATTCACAAAGATATCAATATATAAAAAATCCTTCTGAAAAAGTCAGAAGGATTAGTATTCATACGTAAATAAGCCTTTAAGTTCGCTAAAGGAAGTATAAATGGGCAGACTAATCCTATTTTATGTGAAAATGCGTATACATTTTACGTGTAAAATAGAATTATTTATCCATCAGCCATTCAACTTCCTTTCCAGTAAATTACTAGTAGTATGGCATAGATTGATTGGAAATTCAACCCTCTTTATTCCTGTAACAAATAACTCCAGAGTGCATTGACCTCCGAAAAACCTGTCTTGAAGTAAAGCCAATTTGCTTCAAGGATACAATAAATTCGATTTTTCCGCGAAGAAAATGATAAAGGTGGATTAGTTATATTTAATAAACAAAAAATAAAAACGTTTACAAATACAATAACATATATTATAAATGTTACAGAGGTGATATTTTTGGAAATTCAAAATATTTCAACAGAAGCACTTATAAAAGGATATGAAATGAAACAGGAACGATATCAATGTTTGTTTTGTGAAGAATCCTATCATTTGGATGAAGTTTTTCCTTATGACGAACGTTTTCTAACAGCGGAAGGCATGCTTAAAAAGCATATTGAGCGCGCACATATTTCACCATTTCACGCTTTGCTTGCTTTAGATAAAAAAGTAAGCGGGTTGTCAGATGTTCAAATTGAAATGATGCAGCATTTTTTCGAAGGTAAAACAGATCAGGAAATTGTAAATGATAGCAATGTTTCAAGTGTATCAACAGTTCGCCAGCATCGGTTTAAACTTCGCGAAAAGGAAAAACATTCGAAAATTTTTGTTGCACTTATGCAGTTAATGAAAAACCCTGAACATTATCAGATTCATAAAGGAGCGAGGCAAGTGGACGAACGTTACAGTATTGAACAAAAGGAACGTGAAAAAGTGCTGACTACCTATTTTAAAAACGGATTGGACGCCGGGATTGAAACAATTCCAAGTAAGGAAAAGAAAAAGCTTATTATCCTGCAACATATTTTAAAGCGTTTTGAAGAGGGTAAACACTACCATGAAAAAGAGGTAAATGAAATTTTAAAGACTGTTCATGATGATTTTGTATCGCTGCGCCGTCATCTAATTGAGTACGGCTTTATGGAGCGCAATGACGATGGTTCGGAGTATTGGGTGAAAAAATAGGGGGGCACGAGATGAAGGTGGAGTTGACACGATATCGTGTGAAAGAAGGGAAAACTTCCAAAGTTATGGAATGGCTTGATTTTTTAAACAATCATATGGAAGATGTACTCTTAACACTGGAGGGGGAAAAGATGTTTGTGGAAACAATTTTTCATGAACATTTGAATGGTGAAGAATATTTATACTGGTATTCTGTGCAAGGAAACGGTGGATTGGATGTAGAAGATTCCGCACATTGGATCGATAAAAAACACCTGGAATACTGGGATGAATGTATCGATGAAAGTTTTGGTTCGGTTGATTTAACAACAAAAGTTGTAATGATTCCTGAAAAAGTTCGGGCTAGTATGAACGATTAACGAAGCCGTTACTCATGATTTCAGGAAAAGGAACTTTATAATAGAAGTGATTGTTGTTGAATATCCTTTAATAAAAATCGTTCATTTTTGTCCTTTAAACAAGAAAACCGACTAAAACTATACGATTATCTTAATATCAATCAAAATACTTGTATTATAGTAGTATTATATTATATTATATCCCTATTGATAAACTTGGTTTTATAAATAGGAGGAATTATTTTGTTGCAAATGGCAATTACGGGTATCCTTTGTGGTGCTCTTTTAGGTTTTGTGATGCAACGTGGACGCTTCTGTTTAACAGGCGGTTTCAGGGATATGTACATCGCAAAAGATAATCGTATGTTTTATGCGTTACTAGTAGCCATTGCAGTTCAAGCGGTAGGTGTTTTCCTACTGATTGAGGCAGGGGCGTTTGAATATACAGCAGGCCAGTTCCCATTATGGGCAACGATTGCCGGTGCCTTTATTTTCGGTATTGGGATTATTTTAGCTGGTGGCTGTGCAACAGGTACTTGGTATCGTGCGGGTGAAGGCTTAATCGGAAGCTGGATCGCCTTAGCATTTTACATGTTAATGGCAGCTATTATGAAGTCAGGTCCATTAGCACAATTTACAGTTGAAGCACGTACACCGGTAGTAGGTACAGATTCAATTGCCGATACATTTGGCATTAATGTCTGGTTTTTAGTCATTCCGTTTGTTGCATTGGTAGCATTTATTGTTTACCGTGAATTGCGCAAACCACGTGTGAAAATTCCAGGCTTGAAACCAAAGAAAACGGGCTTGGCACATATTTTATTTGAAAAACGCTGGAATCCGTATGTGACAGCAATTTTAATCGGTTTGATCGCGACATTGGCATGGCCGTTAAGTGCCGCATCAGGACGTATTTTCGGTTTAGGGATTACAACACCTTCAGCGAACATTCTGCAATTTTTAGTAACTGGGGATTTAGACATCATTAACTGGGGTGTATTCCTTGTAATGGGTATTTTATTCGGTTCTTACTTCGCTGCTAAAATGAGCGGTGAATTCCGTTTACGTACACCAGATACAAAAACAGTTGTACGAAGCTCTGGCGGCGGTATTTTAATGGGATTCGGCGCAAGTCTTGCAGGCGGCTGTTCAATCGGGAACGGTCTTGTTATGACAGCTATGATGACTTGGTCAGGTTGGGTCGCTTTAGTATTCATGATTTTGGGGACATGGACAGCATCGTACTTCGTATTTGTGCGTCCATCAAAAAAACGTGCAGTAGCGCGTGCTTAAGGAGAGAATTAATATGAAAAAAACATTAGAAGTTTTAGGAATGGTTTGTCCGTTTCCGTTAATCGAAGCAAAAGAAGCAATTAAAGAGTTAAACACAGGCGATGAGCTGGAAGTACAATTCGACTGTACTCAAGGCACGGAATCAATTCCACGCTGGGCGGCAGAAGACGGTCATGAAGTGACAAACTACGAGCAGTTAGGCGAAGCTTCTTGGACAATTACAATTAAGAAAAAATAATTTTAAGACTGTGGGGCAGCATCTCGATTTTTGAGGTGCTGCTTTTTTTTATTCGGTTAGGGAGGAGCGGGGGATTAGTTGGCTTTGGTTTTTTATTAGAACAATAGGGATGTTTATTAGAAAAAGTCGGAGGGATATTAGAAAATCTACCATATGGATTAGAAAAAAGCGTGCCGACCACTATTTTTGACGGCGGGTGCGATAGAAAAGTACTTGGCATGGGATTTTATTAGAACAAAATAGCGGTTATTAGAAAAAGTTGGAGAGATTTTAGAAAATCCCAAGGTGATATTAGAACATTCCGACCACTTATTAGAAGAATCGGTTGATATATTAGAAAATCGGCATTTTATTAGAACAAATAAAAATATATTAGAAGATTTCCAAATATATTAGAAAACCGCCCAACTACAGCCGCCCCTCCGCTCTTAATAAAAGACAAAAGGGACTACCGAATAGCCCCTCATAATGAATTGGCGGAAAAAGATAACTGATAATTTGCCAGCGCAGGTTCCAATAAATCAAGAAATGCTTTAAAAGCAGGTGATTGCAGGCGCTCCTTTTGATAGATCAGCAATGTTTCTCTTTCCAGTAAAGGATGCTGAATGATATGAGCTTGCAGTTTATCCGACACGTGAAGGTCAAACAATGTTTTGGCTACAATCGTTCCACCAAGACCTTGCTCGACAAATTGAAAAATAGCGGGAATGCTCGATGTTTCAAACTTCGGCTCAATCGTTAACTTGTCCGATTTAGCCGCAGCATTTAAAATTCGCCGGCACAGGTGGGCATTTGGAAACAAAACAAGTGGTTCGTTTAGAATGTCACGCAATTGTACGGGTTCATGTTGTGCAGCGCTGTCTTTGCTTTCTACATAACAGAACTGTTCAGTGTATAAAGGGATTTCCACAAACTGCTCATCGTAGTTTTCAATCAGTGGTGAAAACGAAAAGCCGATATCGATTTTATTGTTCTTCAATAATGTATGAATATCTTCACCGGAAGTAACGGTTACTTGTATATGCGGAAATTTATGCATGAACTTTAATACTAAATCTGACACAATATTGGTCAATTCACCGGGCAATGCGCCAATACGAAGAATCCCTTTTTCAAGTGAAGCCAATTGCTGCATTTGCATTTTCGTCGTATGCAATGTTTGAAAGATTGTTTGTGCTTGGCGGTAAAGGATCTGACCAGCTTCCGTAAGGGTAATTTTCTTGCCGATCCGGTGAAACAATGGGGTATTTACTTCATTTTCGAGCACTTTAATTTGTTGACTTAAAGTTGGCTGTGCAATATTAAGCCGTTCAGCTGCTCTTGTGAATTGCATCTCTTCACATAACATTAAAAAATACTCTAACTGTCGTAATTCCATTAAGAACGCCTCGCTTTATTATAGTTATAAACTATCATATATATGTATTTTATAAGATATATCTATTGTAAATTATATATAGATAAATAGAAAGATGAGTATTTTAAATTTTTCTAAGTAACGGTTTCACTTATTGTTGCTTGAATAGAAATTCGCTTTTATTCATAACGTGAATATTGAGGTGATTTTTTGAAGTGGATTTCAACTATTTCTAAAAATAGATTGAGGTTAATCTTTGCGGCTTTTATACTTTTCGGCGTTATCGTTTTTATAAGACTGTTTTATGTGCAGGTTATTCAGCATGATAAACTAACAGAACTTGCAAAAACGAATTGGGATCGGGAAATTCCGTTTACTTCAGAACGGGGAGAAATTACGGACCGTAACGGTGAAGTTATTGTTACAAACGAATTGGCTCCAACATTGTATTTCATGCCAACACAGAATGATAATATCGAAGAAGCTGCCAATCAAATTGCAGATGTGCTTAATTTGGATGCAAAAAGATTATACGAAAAAATGAATTCTAAAAGTTACCTGGTCAAACTTGCACCAGAAGCGAAAAATATTTCATACGAACAGGCGGTTAAAATTCAGGAATTGAAAATTGACGGACTCTATAGTGGTGTAGATTATGACAGGAGTTATCCGTACGGTAACTTGTTATCCCGACTAGTCGGATTTACTGGATATGATTCACAAGGACTTGCAGGAATTGAATATCAATATGATAAACTATTAACTTCAAAAGATGCAGCGATCAAGTTATTTACGGATGCAAAAGGGAAGGCATTACCCCATGTGAATGATGAATGGCGGGAAGGGAAGCAAGGAGCAACGGTAGGTTTAACAATTGATTTAGAAGTTCAGAAAGTAATAGAACGGGAACTGTCACAAGCTATGACAAAATATAATGCGGAACAGGCACTAGCTATTGCGATGAATCCCAAAACTGGTGAAATTTTAGCACTTTCTTCATATCCTACATACGATCCATCAAAGTTTGAAGAAGTAGAATCATCCATTTACAATCGAAATTTGCCGGTATGGATGACTTATGAGCCAGGGTCAACTTTTAAGATTATAACATTGAGTGCCGCTGTTGAAGAAAATGTAGTGGATCTGGAAAAGGATACTTATTTTGATAAAGGTTACACAATGGTGGAAGGTGTGAGACTTCGCTGTTGGAAACGCGATGGTCATGGAGAGGAAACGTTTCTACAAGTCGTGGAAAATTCCTGTAATCCAGGATTTATCGAGCTTGGGCAACGAGTAGGTGCTGACAAGTTAATGAAGTACATCAAGAATTTTGGGTTCGGTAAAACAACAGGTTCTAATATTGCCGGAGAAGCGTCTGGTATTTTATTTTCTGAAGAGGCATTTGGACCAGTTGAACATGCCACCACTTCTTTTGGGCAAGGTATTTCGGTGACACCAATTCAACAAGTTCAAGCAGTTGCTGCTGCGGTAAATGGTGGAAAACTGTTTACACCGTATGTTGTTTCAAAAGTCTATAATCCGGAAAGTGGAGAAGTGGTTATCGAAAATAAACCGAATTTAAAACGTAATGTGGTCAGTGAGGAGACTTCCAAAATAGTAAGAGATGCGCTGGAATCTGTTGTAGCAAATGGGTCAGGGAGAGCTGCATACCGGGATGGACTTCGAATCGGAGGGAAGACGGGTACTGCTCAAAAAGTCGAAAATGGACGTTATAAAGATGGGGACTATATTGTATCATTTATTGGTTTCGCACCAGCAAATGATCCGGAAGTTGTCGTATATGTGGCGGTTGATAGTCCAAAAGGGGAATTGGTATTCGGCAGTACAATTGTAGCGCCGATTGTTGGACAGATTATTGAAGATATTGCACCTATTTTGGGAATAGAAAAAGATCGGGAAGGCCAATTAGAAAAGCAATATCGCTGGGGTGATGAAATTACAGAGCGCGTACCTGATTTAGTAGGTGTACCAGTTAATGAAATTATGGAGTTGGAATATCCTTATCAGATCGAAGTACATGGTGAAGGCGAGACAGTAAAAGCGCAGTTACCGGAGCCGGAAAGTGTATTAGAACTGGATGGCACTCTTCATCTTTATTTAGAAAAATAGAAAAATTTTAAAACAACCATTTCCTCAAAGGGCAAATGGTTGTTTTTGTGCTGATTTCTAATGAACTATATTAGTGGGCTATCATCTCGTGTGCAATCTCATGGCCATTCATATGTGAAGGGTAATAGGTTGGCCAATTTGTTACTTCCTTTAATAAGGCTTCACGGTCATCACCCCAGTAAATGTGGTAATGCCCCGATTTTTGAGGCGCAATAATATGGTCACTGAACTGAATATAAGCAGGTACTCCTTTTTCATCTCCCACATGTTTAAAAATAAACCGGACTCCGCGATTACCTTTTTCATACGTTAAAATTTCAAATCCATGATATTTGTATTCTCCTTTGTGGGCGTGACCGTGATCATAAAATGTAACAAAATTATCTTCTATTACAATACGGTCGGTAGTTGTTTTATAGCCTATTTCATAATAATTTTTAAACTCCTCAAAGCTTTCGCTGCCATCCTGGGAAGCCTTATGTTCAAATACTTCGTCTAATGTGCCATCCTGCAAATAAGGATAGACCGATTGCCAGTCACCGGCCCAATCGCTTAATGGACGATCTTGTACTTGTTCATCTTCGAAATAGCCGTTGTAAATTTCTTTTTGTTCCTCGTCGGATTCATGCTGATGTTCATGGTCATGCTCGTGTTCTTGTTGATTTTCATGTTCTTTTACAGCTTCTCCCTTTACTTCAATAGAAGCCGTATTCTCCTTTTCGTCGGAATTTTCTGCACAACCTACCAGCATGAAGCTAAATGCTAACATACTTAACCAATTTAATTTCCTTTTCATAACTTACCTCCTAAATAGTAACTGTTACGATTTATAATATTATATAGTTGACCCTTGCTTGTCAATGGTAATCGTAATGATTACTATTTAAGGTTTTAATTCCAGCTGAAAAACTTCCCATGCCCGTCTGTATCTTTTAGTGATTTGACGGTTTGAATTACACCACCGGCAATGTAATCCACATGTAAATCAGCATCATCCATATTGTTATAAATGTGATAAATGCTTTGAATATGGCTTAGTTGCTGCAGCATTGTCAGCAATTCCGTTTTTAATTTTGCGGGAAACTGATTTGCCACATGTGTGTGGAAAATAATAACCTGGCTACCTTTAAATTCATGAGTATCAAATAAAGGGGGAATAAGTTCTCTGAAATCACCAGTTAGTAAAAGCTTTGAATATTGCCGTTGAATCGCCCTTGCTTTCTCTAAATTTTCTTTCCGTATAATTTGTTCAGGCCAAATTAAACTTTTCAGCCATAAATGTTTTTCGGAATCTTGTAAATCTATAATATTTAAATCGATTCCAATGCGGTGTAAGATGTCCAAGTTTTTTACAGAAGTTATAGAAGTGCCGTAGTTTTTAGCAAAAAGAGTGAGAGGGCTATTTTCATTACCAAATGAGATCGGCGGTTCTTGTTCAATTTCATACCGATACCCGTCTAAATTAAGCAAAAGTCCTGCACTTGTACCGATTTCCAATAATGTTAACGGGAGTTTCGCTTCTTCGGCAATTTCAGAGAAAATCGGGAAAAGATAGCTGGCCCGCTGTACTTCATTTGTTTGAACGGATTTTGTATGAAACAACTGCAACAGTTCATCCGAATGTTGTAAACAGAAATCGATGAGTAATTGAAAGCTTGCTTCCAAATCCACTTCGAAAGGACTTTCGAATATTTGTTTCAAAGGGGTTTCTTTTTGTGCTGATAAATACTGCACAGACCCAAAAAATAAATTAGGCTTTGGCTGTGTCTCCGGAATATGCATAATGAGATTTAATAGTTGCTCATTTGTCATAATCCTTTTACACCAATATTCGTAAAGCGGACTATTGTTTTTTGCTTCATGGCTGGCGAAACGTCTGAAAGCGGCGACTAGTTTTTCCATTTGAAACACCTCATTTCGTGTATTACCTACAGTGTATAATAGACTTACAATTAACGGAATTAATGAATTTTAATGTAATTGATTAATAATCTTAATAAGAGGGTGATGAACATGGATATAAAGTGGCTAAAAACATTTATAGCAGTTGTCGAAGAAGGGAGCTTTCGAGCAGCAGCAGAAAGACTGTATATTTCTCAGCCAAGTATCACTGTACATATGAAGTTATTGGAGGAGCATTTACGGGTTCAATTGTTTCGCCGGGAACATACAAAGGTTAAGGTATCTGCAATTGGCGAAAAATATTATCCTATGGCCAAAAAACTTGTGGCTCAAATAGAAGCGAGTACAAAAGAAATTCACCTTGAATCACTAAATCCGACTTTTCCATTAATAATTTCAGTTTCACCCGCCTTACTGTATACGAATCTATTAAATCGAATCCATGATTTTATTGAATTACATCAACAATACATTGTAGAAATTGTAATGGAAGATCAGGTACAGTTAGAAAGTGCAATAAAAGGACAACAAATAGATGTAGCACTTGGTTTACACAAATTCATTTCTAAAGAATTTCATTCGGAGCGTATTGACCGTTCTCCATTAAGACTGGTATATTCTTCTAAATTACAGCTCGTGGAAAAGCAGTTGGATTTACAGCTTAAAGCGCTTTTTAATGAGCATCCGCTTTATATAGATTATTTAAATGAACATACCCCGGTAGTTGAATGGTTAAATAATGAATACGATATAAAGAAATTCAACAAAATAAAGGATGTTATTTTTGCTATAAAATTGATTAAGGAAGGTTTAGGTATCGGGCTATTGCCTGAAAGTTTAATTTCAGAGGAAATTGAGGCGGATTTATTAAGGGTAATGGATATAGGTCCGATCGGGACTATTTATCCGGTTGATATTTATATGAGCCACTTAAGAAATTCTATTAAAATTATTCCTTTAACGAGTTTTATACGAAATAGTTTAATAGATAATTGAGGAAAGGGGGGGGCATAGTGAAACAATAGAAATTATTGCTTCACATATTTATTTAAAATGAGGTCAATGTTGTACGAAGGTCATTCTCATCCGTAATGTACGCTATATTTTCGTATCTATTCTGAACCGCTTTTCTGTAAATCCGTTCAGTTACATGTTGATCTTTTACATAGATCGTTACATAGGCACTATCAACAATTAAAAGAACGATTTCACACTGGCAATTAAGGAACTCTTCATATGTAGCAATGTCCTGCACATGTAATTTATCTTTAAATGCTTTTAAGTCTGCAAATAGTACATAATAGTCTTTTACGGAAATTCGGTTATACAGTTCTTCACCGATATATGTATAAGGCTGCGGGAACATGGCTTCATCCAACTGATTATTTTCAATATAATATGCTTCTTCGGCTTCTGATTTCCAAAAGTAATCCCTTATGTCGATAGCTTCTAAAATTTCATATAAATATCGGCCATGCCGGTTCGGTATCTCAAAGGATAAACCTCTCATTGCTTCGTCATCTCCTACTTCTCAATTGTTTAAATAAGTCCCCCATTTGCTGCTCCAATCTTTTTATTTTCTCATTATACTGATATTATGTTGGGTAATGATGAGTTTTTGTGATTTTTAATAAAACGGACATGATGATGCGTTTAATTGAGTATAATAACCTGGTTATTCCGAAATAGCAATTCAATTAAGGAAAAGTCAATATTTAACGAAAATATGCAGAAAACAATAATTTTAAAAAAATACTAGCCGATTTTATTGACTGGGCATGGTACTATAGAAATGTGACGAATTTAAGGCAAAAAGATATAAATTGATATAAAGGGGTCGTAATATGACGATGTTTGACGAGAAAATTCAGGGATTGTTACAGCAATCGGCATTACAATACATAATTTATAAAGAAAATGAAGATACAGAACGAATTGAAAAGCTCCATCTGTTTGCACGAAAGCTTTTACAAAAGGAATTTGTCATCGGTTTTGCCGGTCACTTTTCCGCGGGTAAATCGAGTATGATCAATGCGCTGTCGGGGGAAAACATTTTAGCGACAAGCCCAATTCCGACAAGTGCGAACATTGTTAAAGTGCACAAATCGGATGAAGATTTTGCGATTCTTTATTTGCATAATGAAAAGCCGGTAAAGTTTGAAGCGGGCTATGATATTAAGCAAGTAAAAGAATTGAGCAAAAACGGCGAATTGGTATCACAAATTGAAATCGGACATAGTACTTCAAGCTTGCCTGAAGGGGTAACTGTTATGGATACTCCGGGTGTTGATTCAACGGACGATGCACATGCGATGAGTACGGAGTCTGCCTTGCATATTGCCGATATGGTGTTCTACACAATGGACTACAATCATGTGCAATCTGAGCTGAACTTCCAATTTACAAAACAGTTGATGAAATACAATCCGAATGTGTATTTAATCGTCAATCAAATTGACAAGCACCGTGAAGCGGAACTTTCGTTTGAAGATTTCAAGCAATCAGTTCATAACTCATTTGCGGCATGGGGTGTTTACCCGAAAAATATTTTCTTCACATCATTACGTGAAAAAGAGCTTCCGAACAATGATTTTGATCAAGTGAAAAAAATCGTTATGGATTCGATGAATGACTGGCAGGAACAGCTGATTTTAACAGCAGAAAATACACTGAAAAAGCTGCAGCACGAGCATGAAGCGTATTTGGAAGAGGAGAAGCAAGACCGCTTCACAACATATGCTGAACTCGTTTCTGAAGATGACTGGCAGCACCGTGATGATATTTTAGAGCAATATGAAAAACTGACGCGTCAAACAGAACTTTTCTCGTTTGATGTATTTGATATGCAGTTTGATGAAAAACGTAAAGACTTGCTTGCAAATGCTGCAATTATGCCGGCGGATGTCCGTGATAAACTGCGTGCCTATTTAGAAAGTCAACAAGATGACTTTAAAGTAGGCGGACTGTTTACTGCGAAAAAGAAAACAGCGGAAGAGAAAGCACGTCGTCAGGAAGATGCATATGCAGGCTTTAACCATGTTGTCCAATCACAAATTACAGGTCATATTAAAGCATTGATGAAGCAAGCGTTAAAAGATGTCGGTGCATTGAATGACGAACGGGCAGCAAGTATTGATAAGAAGGAATTTAATTTCCCGTTCTCGATTATTGAGGAACAAGTTCAAAAAAGCGCGGTTATTACAGGAGATGCGGTACTAAACTTTGCGAATCGAGTTTCTGAGGCGACAAAACGATACTTTGTCCAAACAACAGATGCATGGAAACTTGAACAAAAAGAAACATTGGAGCAAGTAGCGCGTGAAGCGGCAGCGCCTGTTAAACTGAAAATTAATGCAATGTCCGAAAAAGTGAATGCGCTTCAGCATATTATGCAAATCGAGAAATTCCAGGTGTTCAACAACACATTAATGAAACAAGTTTCCAATGAAATTCGCGCAGAATCCAAAATTTATTTGGAAAATTGGAAGCGTGAACATGAGCAGGCATTGAAAGATATTCGTCCCTTTGATGAATCGATGCTGCAGTTAAAAAATCAGGAAACAGAAATTGCTGCTGAACAAACAGAGGAAAAAGCGGGAACAGGATTAAATGTTGACACGGTAACGGAAAAAGCATTGAAAACAGCGCATATTATTAAAGATGTACAAGGCTTTAAAGAAGTATCGAGCTTCTTGACAAAAAAAGTGGAACGTCTGCAAAAACGTGACTTTACGATTGCCTTATTCGGTGCATTCAGTGCGGGTAAATCAAGCTTTTCGAATGCTTTGATGGGAGAGCGTGTATTACCTGTATCACCAAACCCGACGACAGCGGCAATAAATAAAATTCGTCCTGTCACACCGGAACATCCGCACGAAACAGCAGATGTTCATCTGAAAAATGAAGCACAACTACTTGAAGATATTCAAGGCTCATATGCAGCAATTGGCATCCAAGTATCATCTTTAAAAGAAGCGTATGATCGTGCAGAAGAAGGATTGGCTGTTCCATTAACAGATGAACGCCTGAATGTTCATAAATCCTTTATCCGTGCTTATTCGGAAGGTTATGAAACATTCATTACAAAACTTGGAACGACATTACGGGTTAATCGTCATGATTTTGAAAAATACGTGGCCCAGGAAAACCGTTCTTGTTTCGTAGACAATATTGATTTCTACTTTGATTCACCACTTACGCGTATGGGTGTAACGTTAGTAGATACACCAGGTGCAGACTCGATCAACGCACGCCATACAGGTGTAGCGTTCGATTACATTCGAAATGCCGATGCCATTCTTTTCATAACATACTACAACCATGCATTTGCAAAAGCGGACCGTGAGTTCTTGATCCAATTAGGTCGGGTTAAAGATGCGTTTGAACTGGATAAAATGTTCTTTATCGTGAATGCCATTGACTTAGCTTCGACAATGGAAGAAGAGGAAGAAGTAAAAGGCTATGTTCGTTCAGAACTTCAACGCTTCGGTATCCGTTTCCCGAGACTTTACGGAGTATCGAGTTTACTGGCGTTAAAAGAAAAGCAGGAGCAGTTCGAACATCAGTCGGGTATGGCACCATTTGAAGATGCATTCCACCACTTCCTAAATGACGAACTGATGGGTATTGCGGTTCAGGCATTACAGGAAGAAGTGGATAAAACAGAAGCACGCCTGAATGATTTAATTACACAAACAGAAGAAAACTTGAAACGTAAAGATGAACGACTTGAAGAATTGGCTCATTTGGAAAAGCTAGTACGTTCCAAATTCCAGACAACCCAAACAGCGATGATTGAAAGTGAGACAAAGCAAGAACTGGATGAACTGTTATATTACGTACTGCAACGTGTGTACTACCGCTATCCGGACTTCTACCGTGAAAGCTACAATCCGTCCACTTTTGCGCAAATGCAGGCACAGCAAGCATTGCAAACAGCATTAAAAGAAGTGCTGAAGGCGTTAAGCTTCGACTTCGCTCAGGAGTTGCGGGTAACGAATTTCCGTTTAGCACAATTTGTCGAGAAGAAAATGAAAGAACTGTTCAAAGAGGAATCGCGTGAATTAAAAGAACTAAACCCAAGCTTCGCGTTTTTAAGCTATGAATCAAAAGAACCTGAAATTTTGGATTTTACAGGTCCATTTTCAGATCCAGCACCATATGAAGGGGTAAAATCCCACTTTAAAAATGTAAAAGCATTCTTTGAAAAGAATGAAAAAGAGCAATTGCGTGATGCGTTGGAGCAACTAACAAAACCAAATGCGCAAAACTATCTAGATGTGGAAAAAGCTAAAATAATGGAGTGGGCAGCAAGCCATATCGCCATTGAAGCAGAAGGATTGCGCCAGCATATGCTTGAACAGGCAGTCGAGCAGATTGAGACAGAACGTTTATTACTTCAGGAAGAAAGTCGCTTAGCTGTTTGGAAGGATATTTACGCGCAACTACAAGCGTAAGGAGGATCTTTTTAATGACGAATATTTTTGTGACCGCAAATCGAATGGAAAGAACAGGTCGGTTGATCGATACAAGATTTGATATGAGCAATGTACAGTCAGGCAGAAAGATGTATGAAGAGGGCCATATTGAAGGGGCGGTATACTGGGATTTAAATACCGATCTGTCGGATTTATCGAAACAAGAAGGCCGACATCCGCTTCCTGAGAAGGAGCAGCTTCAGGCTTTGTTTGAAAAGCACGGTTTAAATTACAATGATGCCATCTATATTTACGATCAAGGGGCGGCAGCAAATGCAACACGCGCCTGGTGGATATTGCATTATGCAGGCTTCAAACATGCCTATGTCGTAAATGGCGGTTTTGAAGCACTGAAGGAAGCAGGATTCCCTGTAACGACAGAAGTACCTGTATTTAAGGAAAGTAAGCTTGATATACAGTGGAATGATGATATTTTATTAAAACGTCAGGATATTATGCATATTATTGAAGGCAAGCGAAAAGCGACATTAATTGATGCCCGCGCACCGGAGCGTTACCGTGGTGAAACAGAGCCGTTTGATAAAGTGGCAGGACATATCCCGACAGCAAAAAACTATGATTGGGAACAGTTGCGTAATGGCTCTGAATTGGTAATTACGTCTTCTCTCCTCAAGGAAGTTCCAAAAGATGAGGAAGTAGTTGTGTACTGCGGGTCAGGTGTTACTGCTACGCCGGTATATACAGTATTAAAGGAAGCAGGCTATCAAAATATAAAAATTTATATGGCAGGCTATAGTGATTGGGTACATCATCACTCTGTCGAAAAAAGTTGACACTGCTTAACAGGCCGTTATGTAAACAAGTTTTACATAACGGCTTTTTGTCGTACAAAAATTTAACAAAGAGTTGGGTCTAATTTCCAATATTTATGATAAAGTGGTATTGTAGAAAAATAACGGTCAAAGGAGTGAGAAATGTGTTATTTAAGAAAAAAATAGAGCTGAGCGAAAAGAACGGTGTGAAAATGATCAATGGATCTGTCCAGTTTCAAGCGGTTTATTTAAATGTACATTGTTTTGAAGTGGACGGTATCCTAATTGATACAGGTTCTGCATCGCTTCTTAAGCAGTTTAAGCCCTTTTTTGAACAGATGGACGTTGACCGGATTATGTTGACTCATTATCATGAAGATCACTCCGGAGGCGCTCATTTTTTACAAAAAGCATATAAATTGCCGATATTTATGCATCCGCTCAACATAGAAGAATGCGGGAAGAAGGCAAGCTATCCTTTATATCGTAAGCTTTTATGGGGGGCAAGGCTGCCGTTTCTTGCACAGCCTGTCGGAGATTCTTTTTCATCTAGAACGACGAATTGGAAAGTAATTGAAACTCCCGGACATACAGAAGACCATGTTGCCTATTTGAATGAATCAACAGGTCAACTCTTTACAGGTGATCTGTATGTGACACCGAAAACAAAAGTCGTCCTGCGTGAAGAAAGTATTCCTCAAATTATCCGATCGCTGGAGAAAGTATTAACGTATGATTTTCTTGAAGTGTATTGTAATCATGCGGGATATATCGAAAACGGAAGAGATGCTTTAATGCGAAAACTTCATTACTTAAAAGAGCTAAGTTATAAAATAGAAATGATGAACGAAGAAGGCTTGACCACTTCTGAAATTACAGCACAGCTTTTCAGTAAAAAGTATCCGATTACAAAACTGTCTTTAGGTGAATGGGACGCAGCTCATATCGTATCTTCTGTCCTAAACAAATAAGGAAATAGGATCATCGTCTAGTAAGTAGAAACTTACTAGGCTTTTTTTAATGAAAATTGAGGGTGAAAAAATAACTTTTATGAAACTTAAAATTTACATTAGCTTTACAATTAACATGACATAAAATTGGGTACTGAAGAATAAAAGTAAAATTTTATTAGCAATGCTGTCGAAAGTGCCGGAAAAAGGCACTATATTAATAAATTTCGGTTAGTTTCAGAATATTTCATTAAATATCGACTAAAATTAACCGGATATGTTAAAAAAGTTATGTTTCACAATTGTAAAGCTTTTGTAAATAACATAAATTAATGTTGAAGATATTGAAAAATCGGTGTTATGATAACCTAGGTTTTAATTTACAAACTTCATTTTAGGAGGATTTTATTCGATGTTCAACTCAAAAAAACCAGATCCATTTTTTGAAGGATTATTAAATATTGCAAAAAATGTACAACAAGGTGCCAACTATGCAAAAGAATCGACAATTACTACAGTATCAGAACTGAAACAAATTCAGATTAAAATGAAATCATATGAAACAGCGGGAGACAAGCTGATCCATGAATTAATCGTTAAATTAAACGATTCGTTTATGACACCTATTGAGCGTGAAGATATTTTATCATTAGCCATTAAATTGGATGATATTCTGGATGGCATCGAAAATACAATTGCCCACTTTGAAATGTACTCATTTACAGAAGTAAATCAGTATATGCGCGACTTCGTAGACTATATCGCTAAATCATCAGATGAAGCTGTAAAGGCGATGGAATTATTAAATAAAAAAGACTTAATCGGTATGCGTCAACATGCCATCCTGATAAAGGACTATGAGCGTGAATGTGATGAAATTTTCCGTAAATCCATTACTGAACTATTCCAGATTGAGAAAGATCCAATTCGCTTAATTATCTTTAAAGATTTATATGAGCAGTTAGAAGAAATTGCAGACTACTGCCAAAATGTAGCGAATACAATCGAATCAATTATTATGCGAAATGCATAATGAAAAAGGAGTAAATTATGGATACGTTATTAATCATTACCGTACTCGTTGTCATCTTTGCGCTGGCATTCGACTTTATTAACGGTTTCCATGATACAGCGAATGCAATCGCCACATCTGTATCGACACGTGCATTAAAACCTCGTGTAGCTGTTCTGTTAGCGGCAGTGATGAACTTCGTAGGTGCGATGACGTTCGTAGGTGTAGCAAAAGCTGTAGCATCTGGAATTGTGGACCCGTTCTCTTTAAACGCATTTGAAGGGGATACAACAGGGTCTGTAGTAATATTGGCAGCATTATGTTCTGCCATCACATGGAACTTATTAACTTGGTATTTCGGTATTCCATCAAGTTCTTCCCATACACTGATCGGCTCAATTGCTGGTGCAGCAGTTGCCTCTGCAGGTATGAATATTTTAAACTATGAAGGCTTCTTTAAAATTTTACAGGCGTTAATTATTTCGCCGATTTTAGCATTGACTCTTGGTTTTATCGTCATGAAACTATTCAAATTTATTTTCCACCGTTCACCATTATATGGGACAACGAAAGCATTCCGATTAACGCAAATCGGTACGGCGGCGTTACAATCGTTTACACATGGTACGAACGATGCTCAAAAAGCGATGGGTATTATTACAATGGCTTTAATCGCAGCAAACTGGCAATCGACTGATGAAGTTCAGGATTGGGTACGTTTTGCCTGCGCACTGGCGATGGGTCTAGGAACGTCAGTAGGCGGATATAAAATCATTAAAACAGTCGGCGGTAAAATTATGAAAATCCGTCCGGTTAACGGGGTAGCGGCTGACTTAACTTCTGCATCAATTATTTTTGGTGCAACAGTCATCGCATTACCAGTTTCGACAACACATGTAATTTCTTCTGCAATTATGGGTGTTGGTGCAGCTCAACGTGTGAAAGGTGTTAAATGGGGAATGGCGCGTAAAATTGTAATCACGTGGTTTATCACATTGCCAATTTCCGCATTAATGGCCGCATTATTCTACTTCTTAATTAGCCTGATTTTCTAATTTTAAAACGGCGCTCAATGATTGAAATTGAGCAGCCGTTTTTTGCTGTTTTGGTGAGGTGGCATTTTCTAATAAACTTGCAGGATGTGCTAATATAGAGCGAAAAGTTCTAATATAACACGGAGTTTCTAATAAAAGGAACGTTTGTTCTAATATGAGCGATTGATCTTCTAATAAACGATATGAAAGTTCTAAAATAGTATCCAACTCTTCTAATATCATTCACAAAAGTTCTAATATACTGAACTGCCTCACGATGGTTCCGAAACCTTTAAGCTGAGTGATATCGACTTTCCTTATCACTTTAAATAAGTGTGAAACAGCTCATGCACATTTTCAATCGGGATAAACAATCCGACTTTCCCGTGACCTTCACGAGTACCTGTTGCAAACACAACCCCGATTACATGTCCGTTTTCATTGATGACCGGGCTACCGCTGTTTCCGCGATAAACAGGAGCATCCATCATAATGATGTCGGGCTGGATGTCAGCAGCAGTCGTATAGCCAATAACCGTTCCTTTATTTGCAATCCCGCTAAATGCAAGCGGATTGCCGATAAAATAGACAGGCTCATTTTTACGGAATTCGCTCGATGGGGAAAGTGACAGAAATGGCAAGTTTTCCGCATCCACTTTCAACAGTGCTAGATCATATTCTTCATATGATTCAACTACTTCAGCTTTATAGAGTGAGTCATCAGGAAAGACAACGGTAATCGTCAATGCATCCTCAATGACATGATCATTCGTAATTATGTAGCCATTATCCGATACCGCAAATCCTGTTCCTTTTCCGGAGTCGGTATCAATTGTGACAACAGATTGTTTATATGTTTGGATATTTTCCTGATTTGATAATTGTGCCGATACTTTTAAAAATTCGATGGCAGGAATGGAATACACATTGAAAATCACAGCAAACGTGCTAAAAGCTAATGTTAATGCCATCAGCCATACTACAATCCGAACAAATGGTTTTTGCTTTTTCGGTTTTTTCGGCTGTGGGTTTAACCGTTCCTCTCGTGCTTTTGCAAGCGCCTTTTCCTGTTCTTCCAAAACAAGTTCCAAAAATTCTTCTTCTGTCAGTTCCTCGGTATGTGTTTTTTCTGTCATTGTGTTCCCTCCGTTATGTATAAGTGTAACAAATGTACGCGGAAATGGAGACAAAAAGTGCTGTTCAAAATTTTTTTTGGAAAGTTTGTGAAGTGTTTCATATTACTAAATTGAAAATACTTCGTGCAATTCATCACATACTTCACCTTGATAAAGCGCGGTTTTGAAAATGACAGCCCTTACATTTACTTTTCTGGGATAATTGATTGTGTTTAAAATCACAAGTTAAACAAGCGCTTACTAATCGCTTTAAACGTTGTTATATCAATGCTTATAGAGTATTTTAAGAACTTATTATAAATTTTAAAAGCTATCGTTGACAAAATAAAAGGTAGAGGTTAACATTCGTAATTACAAAGGACTTCAAAAATTAGAAGGGGATGGTAATTATGGATTTAATGAAAAAGTCGCTTGAAATGCACGAACATTTTGGAGGGAAAATGGAAATTCGTGCAAAAGTTCCGGTTCAGGATAAATATGATTTGAGTTTAGCTTATTCACCGGGTGTCGCTGCCCCTTGTCTTGCAATTGAGCAGAATCCTTCAACGGTGTATGACTATACGATGAAAGGAAATTTAGTAGCGGTTATTACAGACGGAACCGCGGTTTTAGGATTAGGGGATATTGGACCGGAAGCTGCCTTACCGGTAATGGAAGGGAAGGCGTTATTATTAAAGCGCTTTGCAAATGTTGATGCGGTGCCGGTATGCTTAAATACTAAAAATGTAGACGAGATTGTCAATATTGTAAAAGCGATTTCACCGACATATGGTGCAATCAACTTGGAGGATATTTCAGCACCACGCTGTTTTGAAATTGAAGACCGACTGCGTGCTGAATGTTCAATTCCTGTATTTCATGATGACCAGCACGGAACAGCAATTGTCGTAGGGGCAGGTTTAATTAATGCGGTGAAACTTGTGAAAAAAGACGTCGCGAAATTAAAGGTTGTCATAAACGGAGCTGGAGCTGCAGGTATTGCGATTCTCCGTATTCTAATTCAGATGGGTTATACAAATGTCGTAATGTGTGACACGAAGGGCATTATTTATGAAGGCCGTCCTGAAGGTATGAATCCGGTGAAAGAACAGGTCGCTAATTTATCGAATCCGGATCAATTACGCGGCACTTTAGATGATGCATTAGTAGGGGCAGATGTTTTTATCGGGGTTTCGGCAGCAAATATTTTAACGGAAAAGCATATTAAATCGATGGCTATAGATCCAATTGTCTTTGCATTGGCAAATCCGGATCCTGAAATAACGCCGGAAAATGCGAAAAAGTGGGGCGTGAAAATTATCGGTACCGGCCGTTCTGACCATGCTAACCAAGTGAATAATATGTTAGCTTTCCCTGGTATTTTCCGTGGTGCATTGGATGTAAGAGCAACGGATATAAATGAATCGATGAAGCTGGCGGCAGTTGAGGCTATTGCTTCGCTTATAACGGACGAAGAGCTGAATGAAGATTTCATTATCCCAAGTTCGATGGACGAACGGGTTGCAGGAGTAGTTGCAAAAGCGGTTGGATCAGCTGCAATCGAATCAGGGGTATCTGAATTGTTCCAGCAAGAGGATTTTATCAACACTTCGGTAGCCATCTAATAAGGATGTGCTTGAAAGTAAATTCAGCACACCCTGCAATCTAATATAGTGAGGACGAACAATCAGTGGGATGTAGATAATCTCCACTGATTGTAGCATCACGCTAAACTGTTTGAAGCTCAGAAGTCAGTTGCTCCAATTGCGTAATTAAATCACCGATAAATGCGATTGTGTCACGTAATGGCTGTTCAGTCGTAATATCGACACCGGCCATTTGTGCAAGTTCAACAGGTGTTTTCGTGCCGCCTGCTTTTAATACATCGATCCACTGTTCAACAGCTGCTTCGTCACCGTTTAAAATCCGTTGTGAAACTTGAGTTGAAATAGTTAAACCTGCAGAGTACGTATATGGATATAAGCCCATATAGTAATGTGGCTGACGCATCCATGTCAATTCTGCGCCTTCAGTTACTTCAACTGTATCTCCCCAGAACTGCTCAAGCACCTCACGTTTTAATTCATTTAGTTTAGGTGCATTGACGCTTCCTCTAGCATCGATAATTTCATATACTTTGCGTTGGTAAGCTGCTTCAAGTAAATGTGTCACGAAATTATGGTAGTACGTACGGCTAATAATTGTTGAAATGACCCAACGTTTAAAGCGCGCATCAGTTGAATTTTTTAATAGGTGGTTTGCCATAAGCATTTCATTCATTGTTGATGGAGCTTCAATGAAATAAAGTGATGGTCTTGCATTAAAAATGTTTTGCTCTTCATTTGCCAAATAGAAATGACCGGCATGACCAAGTTCATGGGCTAAAACGAATACTTCATTCATTCGGCTTGTCCAAGAAATCAATACATACGGGTGTACACCATATGGGCTTGAACAGAATGCACCAGTTGATTTTCCGGCATTTTGTGCAAAATCGATCCAACGCTCATCAAAGGAACGGTCAATCATGTTCGTATAATGCTCACCCATAATGGCTAAACCGTCCTTCATATATTGGCGGGACTCTTCCACCGTAATTGTCGGCTCATATGATGGGTCCAATGAAATTTTAAGATCCGCAAATGTCATTTTATCCAACTGATGTGTTTTTTGCAGAAGTTTCGCATAGCGACGCATATGTGGTGCCAGCTCATTCATAATTAAATCGATTTGACGGTTATACATCGAGCGATCCACTTGCTGTGACTGTAATAATGAATCAAAAATATTGTCGTAGCCACGAAGGTCTGCATCCGTTTTTTCAATCGTCAAGTGTGAATTATATGTTTTGGCAGTCGTATGCTGATAGTCACGCAGTTTTTTTGAAAAGGCTTCAAAAGCAGCGCGACGTTTATCCGTGTCCGTTTCAAGCTCCCAATCGCCTTCAAACAAGTTGTAGCTAAGCGGGAATGATTCACCATCTACTTCAAAATTCGGGAACTGCATATCGACTAATTTTGTTGTATTGTAAAGCTCATATGGCGCGTCAAATGTTGCACCGAATGCCGCTAGAGCTTTCTCCGCTTCAGGATGTAATTGATGCGGCTTTTGTACTAATAATTTATTAATAAAGTTAGCGTATTCCGGTTTTATATTTTGTGCTTCTTTTAAAACGGCTTCGTCCAAGGCAAGCAAATCACTTTTTACAAATGATAGCTTGGTTGCAAGTTTTGCAGCGAAAGAACCGAAGCTAGCAGCACGCATCTGATTTTCGGTGCTCGTCTGATCAACACTATGTGAAAGACTCGCATATGTTCCAATGACCACCATCTTCTCCTGAATTTTTTCCGTTGCCTCAATTGCCTTAATCGCACCTTGTACATCTGTAATTGTCCCTGCGAGTTCAGCAGCAGTTTCCTCTACAAGTTGCCCTAACTCTTCGATTGCTGCTGTGTAGGCCTGTTCTGTAGCAAATAAATCTTCCAAATTCCAAGTTTCTTCAACCGGTACATCACTACGTTTCAACATTGACATAAGTAGCCTCCTAATATTACGATATTCGAAATAAATAATACCATATTTCTGAATATTTAGGAAGTAGCGAAAATTCGATTAAGAAATATTTTTTATATTATTTAAGACATATAGTAAAATAGAGGAAAGATGGAAATAGGGGAAAGAGTGTGACGATGATGCATGAAGTAAAGGATTGTAGTTTAATACTTGAAGGCGGGACATTTCGAACAGTTTTCACAGCAGGAGTTTTAGATGCTCTAATGGAGGAACAAATAAAGATGCCGTATATTGCAGCGATTTCTGCGGGTGCCATTAACGCGGTGTCCTATATGTCAAATCAGCCTGAACGGACAATGCGTGTTTTAACGACGTATCGCAATGATCCACGCTATATGGGAGCGCGAAATTTCTTAAAAGAAAAAAGTCTTTTTGGATTGGATTTTGCCTATAATATTGTGCCGAATCAGCTTGATTTATTTGATTGGGATGCTTATTACAACTACCCGGGTGAGGTGGAGTTCGGATTAACGAATGCATATACCGGAAAGGTAGAGTATAAAAGTGCGCATAGTATGACAAAAACATGTGATATACTTCAGGCAACATGTGCGATTCCAATACTTTTTCCCGAGATTAAAATTGACAATGTTCCGTATTATGATGGGGGACTATCCGATTCGATTCCAATTAAACGTGCCATCGAAAAAGGATATAACAAGCATTTGCTAATTTTGACGAGGGAACCCGGCTATATAAAAAGTGCCTCGAAAACGAATCAGTGGGCAACGAAGCTTTTCCAAAAACGTTACCCAAGACTCGCGGCTGCAATGAGACATCGTGCGGATATGTATAATAAAACAATGCAACATATCGCTCAAAAAGAGACGGATCAGGAAGCATTCATTTTTAAGCCGGACCGCCCAATCAAAAGCTTTGAAAGCAAAGTCGATCAAATGAAAGCCAATTATGCGGTCGGCTATGAACAGGCACAAAAACAAATGCCTGAATTAAAGATGTTTTTGGGGATTGGATAAGGCAGAAATAAGAATACTAGCATAGTTTACTATAGAATATACTTGCAATAGCGAGGGTAATTATATTAAAATAAAGCTAAGAACATTAAATTAAATAATAAGTGCAAGACAAGGTGGAGCCATAGTCAACTATGGCACCGCCTTGTCTTTTTTGCATTGAAAGGGGAAATTTATGTTTATTTTACAAATTGCGTTAGTTTTATTTGCTACGAAGCTCGCTGGAAATCTTGCTGCGCGAATTGGGCAACCATCTGTACTGGGGAAAATAATTGTTGGTATTATTCTCGGTCCAGCCCTTCTTGGTTGGGTTCATGATACTGAACTGTTGACCGTATTTAGTCAAATAGGTGTTTTACTTTTAATGTTTTTAGCTGGTCTTGAAACGGATCTTCAGGAAATGAATAGAAACAAAAAAGCGGCGATTTATGTTGCTTTAGGTGGTATTATTCTGCCGATTATTTTAGGTTATGCAGGTTCACAGTATTACGGAATGTCTGTAGGAGAATCCATTTTTATTGGTTTATTACTTTCTGCTACATCTGTCAGTATTTCGGTACAGGCATTAAGAGAGCTTGGCTGGCTGAATAGTAAAGAAGGGTCAACATTACTCGGTGCGGCCGTATTGGATGATATTGTAGTCGTTATTTTAATCGCAATTGCGATGAGTTTCTTTGCCGGTTCTGATACAAATATCGGTGTATTGATCGGTAAGAAAGTATTATTCTTCGCCATCTTGATTGTGCTTGCAAAATGGTTTATCCCACACTTCATTAGAATATTTAAGAAATTTAAAGTTACAGAATCGATATTAAGCGCTGGCCTGATGATTTGTTTTGGCTTGTCATATTTTGCGGAGTTCCTAGGTATAGCAGGTATTATCGGTGCTTTCTTTGCGGGGATTGCGATTGCACAAACAGAATTTAAAAATGAAATTGAGCATAAGGTTGAGCCGATTGCATACGGGATTTTTGTTCCATTCTTCTTTGTCAGTATCGGGTTAGCCGTTTCATTCGATGGAATTGGCGATCAAATCGGGTTTATCGTCGTGTTTTCAATTATAGCAGTCGTATCGAAATTTATCGGCTCTGGATTAGGTGCAAAATTAGCCGGATTCAATACGAAATCATCGATGGGTGTTGGTGCTGGAATGGTTTCGCGAGGCGAAGTTGCACTAATATTGGCTGCAATGGGACTTGAAGGTGGCTTGCTGCCGGCTAATTACTATACATCCATTATAATTGTAATTATCGTAACAACAATTGTGACACCACCTCTTTTAAAGGCGATTTTCGGGAAGCGAATTGCAGTTTAGTTTGTAGCATGCTGAAAACTTAAGAAAAAATAAAAAGCAGCAATTTTCTTTTGAGAAAATTGCTGCTTTTCTGCTCTGGGGAGCTTTATTTACTGGATTCTAGTTCTGTCTCAACCGATACCTTAATATATTATGCTTTCCTGACTTTAATCAGATGGTAAAGAGACATTAATAAGGAAATAAACGCAACAAAGACGGTTGCACCAATGACAGCAGCAGCTACAATCTGTACTGCTTTTAAGTCCGATTGTAACAATGCAAAAATCGCAATTAATACTGCGATAGCAGGGATGAACTTTGTAGCTATAACGAAACCGTTTTTGTTTTCTGCTTTCCATTGATTCCCGAATGCAGTCAGCGCAGTCCAGAGTAAAGGGATCGTAATTATGGTAAATAGAAGAGCTAATATAAAGGAAATTGTGTGAATGATGCCAAACGTTTGTTGTGTAATCACCCAAGAAATGATTGTACTCGGAACAAGTATCAACGAAGCAAGTTGTAATGGCTTCACTTGGTTTTTATACTTCTCAATCGTTGTATCACGGTCCGTGTAAATCGGCTTCGTGTTGGGAGCAGCACGAAATAAATGGATATCACCTGCAGAATCCACAAGTGACCAGCCTGCATCTTTGAAAAATTCAAAGTATTCTTCATCCGTATTTTCCAGTGTTCGATAATCTATACTGTATACATAATCAGCACATTCACCTTTTTCAAGTGTGTAGCCTAAAAATGAAAAACTTCGGACATGCCAACCTTCAAGCGAAAGTTTATGCAATTTTTCCAAATCCTTTTGCTCAGAAAATGCTAATCCACCAGACATCATATACTTCGTTTTTGTCATACTTCATCCTCCATTCCTCTTTCAGCTAACTGAATCATCAGCTTTCTAATTGTTAACTCCTCTTTTAAAACGGTTTTGCCTTTTTGCGTCAGTAAATACACTTTACGCCTTGAATCCGTATCGTCGTATAAATAAATCCAACCATTTTGTAAAAGTTTTTTTATAATCGTGTACATTGAAGCTGGACCGATTGAAATATTCCCTTTTGATGTTTCTTCAATTAAATTCATAATCGCGTATCCGTGTTGGGGCGTTGTTAATGCGGACATAATATGAAACATTGAATCGGTCAATTGCTCATTGTTTTTCACTAGGTCACCTCCCGATATATCATAAAGTGATATATATGTAAACAGAATTATCGATTAATTTGATGGGGGAGTGGGAATGCAGGAAAATAAAAAGCCTGCTCGTTCTATAACGGAGCAGGCGATCTTTTAATTATTGCTGATTTTCGTAATCGTAATATTCAACCAGCCAAACAAAATCGTGATGACTGGACTTAACAGGCAAAAGAATGCGAACGGTAAATAGTCGATGACAGAAATATTCAATGTAGAAGCAATGAACAGACCGCACACGCTCCATGGAACGAGCGGATTGATGACAGTACCTGCATCCTCAATTGTACGGGCTAAATTTTTCGGATGAAGCTGAACGGCTTTGAATTTTTCCTTAAATGCTTCACCTGTTAATAACAGCGATAAATACTGTTCACCGATTGTAACGTTAATTCCGATTGCAGTAAATGCTGTTCCCGTGATAACCGAACCGACCGATTTCAACTGGTTTTGAAGCGCCTGTAACAATGTTTGGATAATGCCGAGCGTAAAGAGTAATCCGCCCATAGAAAGGGATAGTACAATCAAAATAATCGTAAACAGCATACTGTTCATTCCGCCACGTGACAGTAATGAATCAATTGCTTCGACTCCGGTCTCCATTGAATAGCCGTTATACAAAATCCCAAACAGTTCGTTCAATGGAATCGAGATGTGGAAATACGATAGCACGATGCCGGAAATCGCACTAATTGTCAGTGTAGCAATGCTCGGCATTTTAAAAATCGTGCAGACAATCAGAACGATGAGTGGAATAACCGCATACCAATGAATTAAATTCGTCGCAAGCAGTGTTTCTTTAAAACTTGTAATAAGTCCCGTATCCATATGCTGACTGCTTGGAGAAATCCACGCATAGACAATGAGTGAAATGATAAATGCGGGTATTGTAGTGTACATCATATTTCTAATATGCGTAAATAAGTCGATGCCTGCAACAGTCGCCGCCAAGTTTGTCGTATCGGACAACGGGGACATTTTATCCCCAAAAAAGGCTCCTGAAACAATTGCTCCTGCTGTAATCGCAAGTGAAGCATCAATAGAACTCGCAACCCCTAGCATCGCAACACCAACTGTTGCAACGGTAGTAAGCGAACTGCCGATTGCTGTGCCGATAATGCTTGTAATAATGAAGATAACCGCATAAAAAAAGCTCGCAGAAATAATGGAAAGACCTATATAAAGTAACGTAGGAATTGTACCGCTTATTAACCAACTGCTGATTAATACACCGATTAACAGAAAAATAAAAACTGCACCAATACTTGTTGACACAGAAGCAATCATACTTTGTTCCATGACGGGGTACGGTACTTTTCGCAGTACACCATACATGATCAGGACAATAATAGCTATTAAAATCGGAATGTGTGGCACACTGCCGAGTTTCATAATGCTATAGGAGATGAGTGCAATAATAAATAAAATTAAAATAAGAGCTTCAAAAAAATGTGGTTTTACATGCTGTTTTGCATTCATGATGATTAGACCTCGCTATTTAGTTTCGCGCTTCAACGCGTTGAAGTACAAAAGTAAGTGTAGCATTTTATTTAGAAAAAGGGAAGGGGGTAAAAATAAAAGGAACATACCGGATAGTCCGGAATGTTCCTCTAGCGCTTGATGAAAGGCATTAAAAAGTTGTAATTATTCAGCAAGCAAAATCTTTTCTAATTGTAATGGTTCAATATATGTATCACCTTGATATGCACGCATATTACCGCCTGAAATTTCATCAATCAGTAAAATTTCACCTGTTTTTGCATCGCGGCCAAATTCCAATTTAATATCATAAAGCGTTAATCCTTTTTTCTCTAACTCAGCTGCAACAAATTTTGAAATTTCGATTGTGCGTTGTTTCAAAATTGCATATTCGTCATGAGTTAAAATACCAAGCATTGCGAGTGCATCTTCTGAAATAGGAGGATCGAGTCGTTCATCGTCTTTAATTGTTACTTCTACAAATGAATCCAAATCCTGACCTTCTGTTGCATAAGCACCATAGCGGCGTAAAAAAGAACCGACTGCTTTAAATCGGCAAATAACTTCCAAACCTTTTCCGAAAACAGTTGCTGGTTTAACCGTCATTGTCGCTTCATCAAAATTTGCCTCTACGTAATGTGTCGGTACATTTAATTGATTTAATTTAGAGTAAAAGAAGGAAGTAAGTTTTAACCCGGCAAGCCCGGCACCATCAATTGTTAAACCGACTGTATTTGCACCTGGATCAAAAACACCATTTTCTCCAGTTACATCATCTTTGAATTTTAATAAAAAAAGTTCATTTTCTAGTTTAAATACATCTTTTGTTTTACCTGTATAAATTAATTCCACGTGAGATACCTCCAATAGTAATTTCAAGATTTATTATAACACGAATGATTTTATATTAATAACATAAAAATGTTCGTATTTTGAAGAAAGACGTCTAACCTTATGGGAAGTGTGCCCTTTGTTTACAATGTAATGGTAACATTTGTTATACTAATTTTAGACAAGGAGTGATTTAGATGCTAAAAACGTATAAAAATATTGTTGTGGCAATAGACTTTTCGGAAAAAGCTAAAGTTGCTTTTGAGCGCGGTATGAACATTGCTCGATTGACAGATGCCACATTGCATTTAGTAAGTGTAATTGATACACATTCTTTCGGCTCAGTGGAAGCATATGATCTAAAGTATGCAAAGGCTCTAACGGAAAAAACTCTTGATCAGTTAAAGGAATACAAGGTTATAGCAGAGCAGGCCGGCGTTAAAAATGTACAAGTATCAGTTGAAGAAGGGTCGCCGAAAGCAGTATTGACGAACTTGGCCGATACCGATTTGATTATTGTCGGAGCAACTGGTTTAAACCGTGCAGAACGCTTCCTACTCGGCTCTGTATCGGAAAATGTTGTACGCAGCGCCAAATGTGATGTTTTAGTAGTACGTTAAAAAAATAAACCCGCAATACTCCTTAATCGAAGGAAATTGCGGGTTTTTGTTAATTAATAAACGCCTTCTACAAGCATACCGTTCGCTACTTTAATGAAGCCGGCAATGTTTGAACCGACAACTAAATTGCCTTCATAACCGTATTTTTTCGCTGCATCCGAACTTTCTTTAAAAATTGATTTCATAATGCCATGCAGTTTTTCATCAACTTCCTGGAAAGTCCAGTAATTACGGCCGGAATTTTGAGCCATTTCAAGTGCTGATACGGCAACACCACCTGCATTTGCTGCTTTACCAGGACCAAATAATACATCGCTCGCTAAAAACTCATTGATTGCATCTAAATTCGATGGCATATTTGCACCTTCTGCAACGACTTTTACCCCATTTGCAATTAACGTACGAGCCTGATCGCCGTTAATTTCATTTTGTGTTGCACATGGAAGAGCGATATCACATGGAATTGTCCAAATACCGTCACAGCCTTCTGTATAAAGAGCATTTGGACGATAATTTACATATTCTTTAATACGCTTCCCTTCAACTTCTTTTAACTGTTTAACAATTTTTAAATTAATGCCTTCCGGATCGTAAATGTAACCTGAAGAATCTGAGCAGGCCACTACTTTCGCTCCAAAGTGCTGGGCTTTTTCAATTGCATAAATTGCTACATTTCCAGATCCTGAAACGACAACTGTTTTGTTGTTAATTGAAAGTTTTGCTTCACGAAGCATTTCTTCAACAAAGTATACTAAACCGTATCCTGTTGCTTCTGTACGTGCTAATGAACCGCCGTAGCCAGGTTTTTTACCTGTTAATACACCTGCTTCATATGCACCGCGAATTCGCTTGTATTGCCCCCATAAATAGCCGACTTCGCGTGAACCTACACCAATATCTCCGGCCGGAACATCGACATCAGGACCAACATAGCGGTATAATTCTGTCATGAATGCTTGGCAGAAGCGCATAATTTCTGCATTTGATTTACCTTTTGGATTAAAGTCGGAACCGCCTTTACCTCCGCCGATCTGTTGACCAGTTAAAGCGTTTTTGAAAATTTGTTCAAAGGCTAAAAACTTCATAATAGATTCGTTTACAGTAGGATGGAAGCGTAAACCACCTTTATATGGCCCAATAACATTATTATATTGAACACGGTATCCGCGGTTTACTTGTACTTGGTTTTGATCATCTTGCCAAGCGACACGGAAAGAGATGATTCTGTCGGGCTCAACGATACGTTCTAAAATGTTATGTTGAATGTATTCAGGATGTTGTTCGAATACAGGAACTAGAGAAAGGAAAATTTCTTCCGCTGCTTGTAAGAATTCTAATTGATGTGCGTTCTTAGATTTTAATTTTTCAAACACTCCATCAACATATTGCTGTGCGTTACTCGTTGTTGTCATTGTCGTCATGTTTATACCCCCAAATGGATTAATAAGTATACATTAGTATGAATTATCAAACAATTCAATTATATTTTATGTAACATCACTGTGTGAAATCGATGTTAAAAAAGAGAAAACGTTTTCAATTATTATATTGATATAATGATTTGGAGTTGCTTTTGGAAAGGATGATGAACTATTTTACAACTATTAATTGATGCAGATGCTTGCCCGGTTGTTGATTTAGCGCTGTTTATTTCATCTCAATATGAGATAAGACCAATCTTGTTCTGCGATACATCACATCGAATGGAACGGGAGGGTGCAAAAACAATTATTGTCGACAAGGGACCAGATTCTGTTGATTTTAAGCTCCTCAGTGTCTTAAAGAGAGGAGATATTGTCATAACAGGAGATTATGGTCTTGCTGCGATGTGTATAGCAAAAGGTGGAATTGTGATCAATCACAACGGGAAAGAACTGACGTCAGACAACATAGATCAACTGTTGGCATTTCGATTTGAAAGTGCGAAAATAAGACGTGCAGGGGGACGTACGAAAGGACCCAAAAAGCGCACGGGAGAAAATAATTTGGCTTTTGAAACAAAATTTCGACAAATTTGTGAACGTGCGATTTTTGAGAAGGAGGAATCATAAATGAATCAGCAAATCCTAAATTTAGACGCATTAAAAGCGCGCTTTCCGTTAATTGAAAAGCTGCAATCCGAACAATACGTATTTTGGGAAAATGAAAATGTAGCGAAAGATAGTCAAGTATCCGAACAAGTAACACTCGATATGATCCAGGACGCAGAAAATAGATTGAAGCGTTTTTCTTCTTATATAAAGGTCGCATTTCCAATCACGAAATTTTCAGACGGTATTATTGAATCGGAATTAAAAGAAATTGCGTCGATGAAGAAACTTATAGAAGGAAGACGCGGTTTTAATATTCCCGGAAAATTAATGCTTAAATGTGATCATGCATTACCGATCGCCGGTTCGATTAAAGCGCGTGGCGGTATATACGAGGTGTTGAGTCATGCCGAAAAGCTGGCAATCGATGCCGGTATGATAACAGAACAAGATGATTACGCAAATTTCCATAGTGAAGAATTCCGTAAATTTTTTAGTCAATATAAAGTAGCGGTCGGGTCAACGGGCAATTTAGGTCTGAGTATCGGTATTATTAGCGCAGAGCTTGGCTTCCAGGTAACGGTGCATATGTCGATAGAGGCAAAGGAATGGAAAAAAGAACTGCTGCGCGAAAAAGGAGTAGAAGTAATCGAATACGAATCTGATTACACGTCTGCCGTGGAAAACGGCCGCCAAGTAGCAGAACAGGATCCAACATGCCATTTCGTTGATGATGAAAATTCCATCGATCTGTTTTTAGGATATTCAGTAGCGGGTCTGCGCCTGAAAGAACAGCTACAGCAAGCAAAAATTACAGTCGATGCAAATCATCCGTTATTTGTTTATCTGCCTTGCGGTGTTGGCGGTGCGCCTGGAGGAATTGCCTATACTTTAAAACAAATTTACGGTGAATATATTCATATTTTCTTTGCAGAACCATTTGCATCACCATGTATGCTTTTAGGATTGATGACCGGTATGCATGACAAAATTAGTGTGAATGATATTGGGTTGTCCAATCGGACGGAAGCTGACGGATTGGCGGTAGGGCGGCCTTCACGATTTGTCGGAACATTGATGGAATCCGTTATAAGCGGATGTTATACTGTGGATGACAGCTTTTTATTTAGAAGTTTAAAAGGTATGTTTGAGACGGAAAACATTTTTATGGAGCCTTCAGCACATGCGGGAGTTTATGGTCCGATCGAATTAATGATGCAGGGGACTTCGTACATTGAAAAGCATGGGCTAACAGATAAAATGGAAAACGCCACACATATTATATGGTCAACAGGCGGCGATTTAGTGCCTGAAGAATTACGACAGCAATATTTACAAACAGAGATATAGAAGGGAAGTCGCTTGTGTTAATTGTAGTAGTGATCATCGCATTTTTTGGAGCAGGTTTACTCGATTTAAACTTACGTAAAAAATATAACATCCCAAAAAACGAGAAATTTATGGATCAGTATGTGGGGATTTGGCATCTCTTCTTGGAAATCTTCCTATGTTTCATGTTTTTATCGTATGTAACTATTAATCTATTTGACCAAAAAACATTATATTCTGTATTGTTTGCGTTCATTATGATTTTATTTATAGTTCGTGGATTATTGGAGTTTTGGTTAAGAAGAGAAAAGCGTCGTCATATTATTTCATTTACTTATGTAGTGCTTTGTGCAATTTGCAGTATCGCAATTGCCATTATTATGTAAGAAAGAAGTGTGTTTGGGGAGAACCCCTCAACACACTTCTTTTTAGTCTACCTGGATTTCTTCAACTGTCGCTTCAACTTCTGAGCGGGACATTTTTTCTCGTCCTTCTTTCATGGCCTGCAACGTTTTATGCGCCAATGCTAAAGGCAGTCTACAGAATAATTTAATCGAACGTTTATCTAAATCTTTCATATAAAGGTCGGCCTTTGCCAGGTTTTCCTCTGCATAAGCAAATAGTTCAGCACGCGTCCAGCCATCGGGTACGAAGCTGACACCGCGCTCATCCAAATCTTCCTGCTCATTACGTAGAATGTTTACTGCCTGTAAACCGCGACCATAGCCGATTGCCAGTTCACGGTCTGTTTTCGTGCCGACACTCCATTCCCAAAGCTCCGAAAGCATGACACCGACTAAACCAGCCACGTAGTAGGTATAGTCGTCCAAGTCTTCTTTCGTATGCACCTGCCAATTTGCGAGCGCCCATTTTGCCATCCCTTCCGCCATCTCACTCGTCGCAGATGTGACAATAGAGAAAGCTCCTTGAGGGCAAACTTCCAGCCAGTCAGCAAGACGTAGTGTCACTTCAGGCATTTTGTCCTTTATAGGTGCCAAGGCACCAAGGTAAGCATTGTTATCGAAGACAGAGGCTTTCAATAATTCCGCTACTTTTAATAATGTTGCATTTTTCATTTCATTGGAAACATCTTCATGATCTTCAATTTCATCAATCGCTCGCATCGCTAAATAGGCCGAGGCAACCGTTAATTTTAATTCTTTATCTAAAAAAGTAATGGGGATAAAAAATGTACGGCTCGTCTCTTTTAATACGCGCATCGCATCTTTTTGTAAAGCTTTATTCGACATAAGGAAAACTTCCTCCATTCTAAATTGCATCCACTTATTATCGTAACGCAAATTTGTAAAAAGGGAAAATAAAAGTTCCGGCTTTTCTTGATCGGGGGAGGAGGATAAGGCGGATATAGAACATCAGGGCTCGAAAGTGGAACAAGTTGAGAGGAAAGTAGAAAGTTTGAGTGAGAAAGTGGAATATCTCAACCAGAAAGTAGAACGAAACCGCCGAAAAGTAGAATCCCGTCCCAAAAATAAGCACTCATTTCCAGTATGTACATATTTATTGAAATATGGTAATATTAGAACAATTCAAATGGACGGAGGTGAACGGAATGAAGAAGTTGGCGATTGAGACAGGTGTAAAAGTGGATACAGCTATGTATTTTGCACGTGTCATTACTTTTAAATTCGGGTCTAACGGGATAGGTGTGTCCTTTTTTAGACAATTTAAAAATAATGCGTAGCTAATTAACTTCATTCTTTTCACCAATACTGAAAAGACTGCTCTCGTTAATGAGCAGTCTTTTTGTTTTTTAGCTGCGCCGTTGGAGGCGTAGAAATATGCAGTTAAAAGCAGAAAACATTACGAAAATTATCGGTGGCAACACCATTTTTAAGGATCTTTCTATAGAAGTAAATACAGGTGAACGTATCGCAATTGTCGGTCGAAACGGCAGCGGAAAAACGACATTATTTAAAGTACTGGCAGACATTGAACAGCCGGATGAAGGACGGATCATAAAATCGAAAGGTCAAACAATCGGCTACTTGCATCAAATTCCCCGATACACGAATACATCCGTTTTTGATGTATTGTCAAAAGCATTTGCTGAATTACATCAAATTAAAGACCGTTTAGCTCATTTGGAAAAGCAGATGGCAACTGATTTATCGGAGAAGATTTTAAATCAATACGGTGAGCTGCAAGAGCATTATTTAGCAAAGGGCGGATACGAAATCGAAGCGAAAATCGCATCGATCGCCAATGGACTCGCGATTACAAAGTTATTAGATCAACCTTTTGATGCGCTGAGCGGAGGAGAAAAAACAAAGGTAATGCTCGCTCAAATTTTATTGCAGCAGCCTGATATTTTGCTGTTGGATGAACCGACAAATCATTTGGATCTTGCTGCAACACAGTGGCTTGAAGATTATTTGAAATACTTCAAAGGTACCGTTGTTGTAATCTCGCATGACCGGATGTTTTTAAATAAAATTGTTCAGTATGTGGCAGAAATTGAAGACGGCCAAATTTGGGTAAGTAAGGGTAACTATGATCAGTACATTAATAATAAAGAAGCAAAAATAGCGCAACAGTTTGCGGCATATGAAGAACAGCAAAAAAAGATTCAGAAGATGAAAGAGGCGATTCGCCGATTACGACAATGGGCGAATGAAGCGTCTCCTCCCAATCCTGATTTATACCGTAAAGCGAAAGTAATGGAGAAAATGCTGGCACGAATGGAAATCGTCAAGAAGCCCAAAACCGAGCGACATATGAATTTACAATTGAAAACCGAAGACCGGACTGGAAAAGAAGTGTTTATGCTGAAAAACATTTCCCATGGGTTTGAACATGACTTTTTATTTATGGATGTTGATTTATCGATACATTTTCAAGATAGGGTAGCGATTGTTGGGAATAACGGTACGGGAAAATCCACGTTATTAAAAATTCTATTAGGGGAAATTGCGCCGGTTGATGGAGAGGCAAGACAAGGGAGCAATTTAAAGATCGGTTACCTTGCACAGCAGTTTGACCAATTGAACGGCAAGCAGCGTCTTATCGATGCATTCCGAGAGCAAATTTCGCTAACGGAATTTGATGCACGGCATATGCTCGCCAAATTTTTGTTTTACGGTCATGATGTATTTAAAAAAGTAGATCAACTAAGCGGCGGGGAAAAAATGAGGCTTCGATTAGCTCAATTAATGATTCAAAAATGCAATGTTCTTGTATTGGATGAGCCGACGAATCATCTTGATATTGAGTCGAGGGAAGCGCTTGAAGAAGCATTGGAGAACTTTGAAGGAACCATACTTGCGATTAGTCATGACCGCTATTTTTTGCAAAAACTATTTACGAGAACGGCTTGGCTAGAAAATCAGCAGCTAACCGTTCATGATGGTCCATTTGAATGGGCGCAGTCGAAACAAAAGGAGTTAAGCAAATGAATAATATAGAAGCATATTGGCAGCATTATTGTGATTCGGAAGGTATGGAAAATATCCGTTATAAAGAAGCATTTCAATTTGGTGAAAAGGCGGATTGGCTTGCAGGACTTGTCGAGGAGGGCACTAAAACCGCAACTTGCTCGAGTTTTCCGTTGTATGAACGAGAAGGGGAAAGTTTACCGGAAATTGGGGACTACCAAATTGTTTTAAACAGTAAGGATGAACCGGTAGCGATCATACAATCCTATTCTATTGAAATATACCCATTCAATGAAGTACCTGTTGATTTTGCTTTGGCAGAAGGAGAAGGTACTTATGAGGAATGGAAGGAAGCACATGTCGCGTTTTTTAGCAGAGAACTCTCAGCGCAAGGTCTGGAATTTACCGAGGAAATGCTGACTGTTTGTGACCGCTTTAAAAAAGTTTTTCCTAAATAAGATTAGAAAGCTACAATATTAATAGCTAGACCTAAAAAATGGAGGGATTTGCTTAGGCTAACCTCCATTTTTTTACTGTTTTTGTTCAAGAACAACATTTCCTGGCAACAATTGCTATCGGACATCGTTACATAATAGTTGCATAGGTTAATGTTTTTTTGATATATTAAATCTTGTTTTTCTCTATATAAAGGGAAAAATGTTTTGAATAGAAAGAGTGATTACAAGGTGAAAAACTTAGTAAAAAATAAAAGCTTATTAAATAATTTCCTAGCGATTTTCGTTCTGGCCGTTTTAATGCTATGGGCGAAAACTTACATTACACAAGTGACGCAGTTTAAGCTGGGTGTTGAGGGGCCGCTCCAGCAGTTTCTTTTATTGATCAACCCATTGGGATCTGCGCTACTATTTTTATCAGTTGCATTTCTGTTTAAAGGAAAAAGAAAACTGACAGTATTGATCTTTATCTATACGTTGATGACAATTCTTTTATTTGCAAATGCTGTATATTATCGTTTCTTCAGCGATTTTATTACACTACCTACGATATCTCAAACACAAAATTTCGGGGATTTAGGCGGCAGTGTATTAACTTTATTAAAACCTTATGATGTATTATTTTTTGTGGATATTTTCGTGTTGATCTATATTCGTTTTTCAAAAAAAATTAATTTCCAATCCGGCAAAATCGGATTCAAAATGCCGGCAGCAGTTGTGGCTGCGGCAATTATATTGTCTATTGTTAACTTGCAATTAGCGGAAGCAGATCGCCCGGATTTATTGAGCCGAGGCTTTGACCGCAGTTATATCGTAAAATATTTAGGAATGTACAATTATTCAATTTATGATTCTGTTAAAACGTTTGAAGCATCTTCAGAGCGTGCTTCAGCTGACAGCAGTGATATTGCGGAAATAATAAACTATACAAATTCATTTTCATCTCAACCAAACGAGAAGTATTTTGGTAAAGCAAAAGATATGAATGTTATTTATTTACATTTGGAATCTATGCAGTCATTTTTAATTGACTATGAGCTTGATGGCGAACAAGTAACACCGTTTTTAAATTCATTGGTTAAAAATGAAAATACAATGTATTTCGATAACTTTTATCATCAAACAGCGCAGGGCAAAACGTCCGATGCTGAATTTATGTTAGAGAATTCTTTATTCGGATTGCCACAAGGCTCGGCCTTTATTACGAAAGGACAAAATACGTTTGAAGCCGCACCATCGATTCTAAAAGATTATGGGTATACGTCTGCAGTATTCCACGGTAATAACGGCAGCTTCTGGAACCGAAATATGATTTATAATCAATTTGGCTATGATGAATTTTTTGATGAAAGTTCATATGATACAGCAAATTCGAAAAACATGGCGGAGTACGGATTAATGGATAAACCATTTTTCGAGCAGTCGCAAAGCTTGCTAGAAACATTGCCGCAGCCATTCTATACAAAATTCATCACGGTTGCCCATCACTTCCCATATAAGATTGACCAGGATTTAGTGTCGATCGGGAAAGCGACGACAGGTGATACGAGTGTCGATAATTATTTCCAGACAGCTCGATACGCTGACGAAGCAATTGAACAATTCTTTACGTATTTAAAAGAATCCGGTCTGTATGAAAATACAATGATTGTGATGTACGGAGACCATTACGGAATTTCCGACAACCATAATAAAGCGATGGAACAAATTATTGGTGAAGAAGTGACACCTGTTGTAAATGCCGATTTACAGCGTGTGCCTCTCTTTATTCATGTGCCGGGTATGGAAGGCGGCGTTAACCATACGTATGGTGGCCAAATAGACCTTCTTCCGACAGTACTGCATTTACTTGGTGTTGAAACGAAAAACAATATTCATTTTGGGACAGACCTGCTATCGGAAGAGCATAGCGAAATCGTTCCGTTCAGAAACGGTAATTTTGTCAGCCCGACGATCTATTCATTGGACGGCAAATACTACGATCCGAAAACAGGCGAAATGCTCGATGAATCGAAAATGGAAACAGCAGATAAATTAAAAGCGATGGTAGAAGAAAAACTTCACTATTCAGATAAAGTTGTTAATGGGGATTTATTACGCTTTCATTCTAAAGATGGAAGTATAAAAGAATAAGCAGAACAATTTAAAATTGAATAAATATACTCAGGCATCATCTATTTTGATTAATTCAAATGGATGATGCCTTTTTATTATGGCTTAAAAAATAATTATAAATATCCGAGTAAAGAAAAATACTTTTCAAAATCCATCGATATACACGAAAAACTCTATTTGTTTCATAATAATTCACTATTGGAATTGATGTTCATTTTACATATACCACAATGAATAGATATTTTAATTACCGTCTGATGTGATGTAATAACTTATATTGGAATATAAAGTGAAATTATGATTTGTTATTAAAACCATAACATTAATCGTGGTATCAGTTAATTTTACTATTTAAAAGTACTAAATTGTTGAGAATATTTTCACCTGATTATCTATATAAATTAAGAGACAGATATTCAATTGCTTAATAGGTTGTAATCTTTTTGTATAAGCAACATATAGTGGATTTTGGGAAAGTGAAACGATTTTAGAGTTTTTATGAGGCGATCTAAGCAATTCGCCACCCAATATACTAAGGGGGAATGAGTGTATGAGAGAAGCCGTAATCGTCGCTGCAACACGAACACCGGTAGGCAGAAGAAATGGCGTCTTAGCAGAAGTACGAGCAGATGACTTAGCTGCAGATGTACTGGAGGAGGTAGTAAGTCGAGCAGGAATTGAAAAGGCACTTGTAGAGGATGTTATTTTCGGCTGTGTTTCCCAGACATTGGAGCAAGGCGGAAATATCGCACGAATTGCCGCACTGATGGCAGGCTTTCCGATTGAAGTGCCTGGTGTAACGATTGACCGGCAATGTGGCTCGAGTTTACAGGCAGTCCATTTTGCGGCACAAGCGATTATTTCTGGCGATATGGACATTGTCATTGCGGGTGGTATTGAAAGCATGAGTCGAGTACCGATGGGATCCAATATGGAGGGTACGCGTAAAAGTGACCGTATTAAAAAATATGAGTTGATCCACCAAGGTTTATCCGCAGAGCGAATTGCAGAACAATGGCAATTAACAGAGCAGGAAATTAATGAATATTCTGTGTTGAGCCAACAACGTGCCAGTGAAGCAATCAAAGCCGGCTACTTTAACGATGAAGTTGTAGCGATTGGTGATGTGGATACCGATGAAGGCCCGAGACCCGGAACAACCGTTGAAGTTCTGCAAGGCTTAAGGAAGCTGTTTAAAGAAGACGGATTTATTTCTGCTGGAACTTCATCACAAATGAGTGATGGTGCGTCGGCTGTACTCATTATGTCCAGTGATAAGGCAGAGGAACTCGGTGTGAAACCGATGGCAAAAATCATCGCGCGTACTGTCGTAGGTTCTGACCCGACACTTATGCTGACAGGCCCAATTGAAGCGACAAAACGTGTCCTTCAAAAGGCAAACTTAACGATTGAAGAGATCGATACGTATGAAGTGAATGAAGCATTTGCTCCAGTACCAATAGTTTGGGCAAAAGAGCTGGGAGCGGATTTGTCGAAACTGAATCCGGAAGGTGGTGCAATTGCGCTAGGTCATCCACTTGGCGCAACCGGAACGAAATTATTAACTTCGATGCTTTATCGAATGGAGCGTAATAACCAACGTTACGGCCTGCTTGCGATTTGTGAAGGAATGGGCATGGCCAATGCCACAATTATTGAGAGAATTTAAATAAAGGCGATATTCATATTTTAAAGATTTGTAATCGCTTTCAATATAAAAAGGTGTTAAAAATATGATGAAGAGAGAGTGAATTCAATGAATAAAACATTGGCGAAATCTAGAAAAGAGTCCCGTACATTTTTTAATGATGATCATATTATGTTCAGGGATTCTCTTAGAAAATTTGTAGAAAAAGAAATTGATCCTTATTTTACGCAATGGGAAAACGATCGTATTGTACCGCGGGAATTATGGTTGAAGCTAGGCAGTCAAGGATTTTTATGTCCAAGCGTAGAGGAAAAGTACGGTGGGACGGGCTTAGACTTTATCTTTGATATTGTTTTGTCCGAGGAATTATCAAAAGTCGGCGGCGGCTTAAGTGGGATTGGTCTGCACAGCAATGTCGTAACACCGTATATCACTTCTTTTGGAACAGAAGAGCAGAAGATGAAATACCTTCCGAAGTTTGTAAGCGGTGAATGGATTTCAGCAATTGCGATGACAGAACCGGGTGCAGGGTCTGATTTACAAAAAATGACGACGACTGCGGTGAAAGATGGATCAGACTATATTGTAAATGGTCAAAAAACATTCATTACGAACGGAATTCTTTCCGATGTCATCATCATTGCCTGTAAAACAGATCCAAAAGCGGTACCTGCCCATAATGGGGTAAGCCTATTGATCATTGAGAGAGGGATGGAAGGTTTCTCCCGTGGAAGAAAATTAGACAAGGTTGGTATGCATAGTCAGGATACAGCAGAACTGATTTTTGAAAATGTACGAGTACCTGCAGAAAATCTTCTTGGGGAAGAAGGAAAAGGGTTCTTGTATTTAATGCAAAAATTGCAGCAAGAACGTCTGCTCACGGCAGTAGGGGCAATTACCGCTGCAAAAGATATGCTGGATCTGACGTTGCAATATGTAAAAGAGCGGGAAGCGTTTGGTAAATCAATTGGTAAATTCCAGAATACACAATTTACACTGGCGGAAATTGCGACACAAGTAAAAATCGGCCAAACATTTGTGGATGATTTGATCTTACGCCATTTAGAAGGACAGGATCTCGTGACGGAAGTATCAATGGCCAAATGGTGGACAACGGATATGGCTCGCAAAATATCAGTAGAGTGTATGCAATTACATGGCGGCTACGGCTATATGGAAGAATATAAGATTGCGAGACGATTCCGGGATATTGCCGTTACACCAATTTTCGCCGGTTCCAACGAAATTATGAAAGTCATTATTGCCAAAAATTTGGGGCTGTAATAAATCCGAAATTATTTCATCAAGTATAAACACATGATACGTAATATGAATTAATGAGGTGAGACGCAATGAAAAATGCCGTAATTATAGACTCTGTACGTACAGCAGTTGGTCGTATGGGCGAAACATTAAAAAATGTAGAGGTAGATTATCTTGCGGCAAAAGTGTTGGACGAAATTACTGTTCGTACCGGAATTGGTAAGGATAAAATCGATGAAGTCATTATCGGACAAGCAAAGCAAAGTACTGATTCGCCTAATCTAGCCCGCTTAGCCCTTTTACGTGCAGGTTTTCCGATTGAAATTACCGGCTATACAGTTCACCGGCAATGCGGTTCAGGTCTGCAGGCAATGAATAGCGGTGCTCAGCAAATCATGTGTGGGCTTTCGGATATTATTATTGCGGGTGGAGCTGAAAGCATGAGCACAGCCCCATACTATTTGCGGAATGTCCGTTACGGTTACGGTGCTGGAAACGGTGAAATTCTCGATTCGAACACGGAAAGTCAACCTCGTGCTCAGCCAATTGAAACATATGGTGCATTAACAATGGGAATGACTGCTGAAAACTTGGCTGTAAAATACGCCATTTCCCGAAGTGAACAAGATGAGTTTGCCTTAAGGAGCCAGGAGAATGCAAAAAGAGCCATCGAAACGGGATTGTTCAAGGATCAAATCGTCCCATTTGAAGTGAAGACGAAAAAAGGAACGGTCGAATTTAAAGTAGACGAACATCCGAGAGAAACAACATTCGAAAAATTATCTCAATTAAAACCGGTTTTTAAAGAAAACGGTACAGTTACTGCCGGGAATACAAGCGGTCGTAATGATGGAGCGGGTGTGATTATGCTCATGTCGGAAGAAGCGGCTGCACAGTATGATAAAAAACCTAAGGCGAAAATTATTGCGCAAGCTGTATCAGGAGTTTCACCGGAAATTATGGGAATTGGCCCTGCCCCGGCAACTAGAAAAGCATTGCAATTAGCGGATTTAACACTTGATCAAATCGGTTTAATAGAATTAAATGAAGCCTTTGCAGCTCAATCCTTGGCCGTCATCAAGGAACTTGGCATGGATATAAACCGAGTAAATGTAAATGGGGGCGCAATCGCACTTGGTCATCCGATTGGCGGCACAGGTGGTGTATTAATGACGAAGCTGCTTCATGAAATGGAAAGACGTGGAGAAAAATACGGTCTAGTTACATTCTGTATTGGCGGCGGTCTTGGTATTACAACAATTGTTGAAAATATGCAGTTGTAGATACGGAACCGGAGCTGATCACGATGAACAATACCGATTGGAAACCCCACTATACAAAAAAATGTACTACTGCTGAAAACGCAATCCAACTTATTGAATCCTCTCAAACGATATTTTTGGCACCGATGTGTAATGAACCTCAAGTACTTGTAGAAGAATTGATTCGTCAAAAGGCGCGATTACAAGAGATTTTATTATACACCATCATTTTAGGGAGTCCGTGTAAATATGCGGATCCCATATGTCATCCACACTTTAGAATTCGAACATTCTTAAATTCAACCTTATTGAAAAAAGCATACGAAAATAATAATTGTGATTACGTTCCTGTAAATTTCTCGGACATCCCTCGGTGGATCAAAGAAGAGAAAATTGATGTTGCACTTATTCAGGTTTCCCGTCCAGATGCAAACGGTTTTTGTAGTCTTGGTCTTTCGGTAGATGTTGTACAGACATTGATAAAGGAAGCGACGGTTGTAATTGCTGAAGTAAACAGCAATCTTCCTTATACATGTGGAGAAACTCTCGTCCATGTATCCCAGATCGACAAGTTTGTTCCATCTGACCGACCGTTACTCACGATTCCAAACAGTCATCCGGCTAAAGAAGAATTAGCTATCGGTAAATACGTGGCAACGCTAATCCCTGATTATGCGACGATACAAGTTGGCGTCGGTAAAATCGCTGCTAGTATTGTCCGGTCACTCCAGTCCAAAGCAGGATTAGGAGTGCATTCGGGTTCGATTTCCGATGAGATAATGCAGCTCATTAATCTTGGAGTTATTACAAATGAACGAAAAGAGATCAACCGGCATAAAACCGTTTGCACAACACTTACAGGAACAAATGATTTATATAAGTTTTGTCATCAAAATAAAAGCGTTGAACTGTATCCGGTAAGTTACACCCATAATGCAGCGATTATATCGAAAATTAGTCTTTTTTATTCAATTAACTCGGCGTTGGAAGTAAGCCTGTCCGGCCAAATCAATGCCGAGCAAGTTGAGGACTCCCATGTTGTTGCTGGGGTTGGAGGTCAAATGGATTTTATTCACGGATCAAAGCTTTCTCCAGGTGGAAGAGCAATTATTGCGCTGCCTTCTACGGCGAAAAACGGAGCGGAATCCCGGATAAAGATTCATACAAAATACGTGACGTCATTAAAGTCTGAAATCGACTACGTTGTCACAGAGTATGGTATTGCAAAACTGTTTGGAAAATCTTTAAGTGAACGGGCGCAAAGCCTAATTGCCATTGCGCATCCGAAATTCCGGGCTGCTCTTACGGAAGAATACAAACAATTAGTGTAATGAGCCAAATAAGAAAGGATGTTAACTATGTCGAATTTAAAAGATAAAGTTGCAATTGTCACAGGTTCCGGTCGAGGTATTGGACGAGATATTGCCTTACTTCTAGCGAAAGAAGGAGCAAAAGTTGTAGTCAATGATTTAGGTGGCGGATCCGATGGGCAAGGAAATGATACAAAAATTGCAGATGAAGTGGTGCAGGAAATACAGGACATTGGCGGAGATGCTGTAGCCAACTATGATTCCGTTGCTGACTATGAATCTGCTTCCAATATTATAGACACAGCATTATCACGATTTGGCCGCTTAGATATCGTCGTGAATAATGCAGGTATTTTACGTGACCGGATGTTGTTTAAAATGAGCGAAGAAGAGTGGGATACAGTAATTGCGGTTCACTTAAAGGGTTCTTTTAATATGACACGAGCGGCATCAACAATCTTTAAAGAACAAAAAAGTGGGCGTTTTATTCATTTCACCTCCACATCCGGGTTAATCGGTAATGTGGGGCAAGCCAATTATTCAGCTGCTAAATTAGGGATTGTCGGATTAAGTAAAAGTACTGCGTTAGATATGGCCCGGTATAATGTTACATCGAATGCGATTGCCCCGTTTGCATGGAGCCGATTAATCGGGACAATCCCTACAGAGACAGAGGATGAAAAAGAGCGAGTGGAAAGACTGAAACAGCTTTCACCAGCTCATATTGCGCCATTAGTTGCCTTTTTGGCATCGGATGAAGCTGCCGATATTTCCGGTCAAATATTTGGTGTACGAGGTAAGGAAATTATGGTGTTTTCTCAGCCGCGTCCGATTCGCTCGGTATTCAATGCGAAAGGCTGGTCCGTTGATAGCTTAAGTGCAATCAAAGGCTCGCTTCAATCAAGTTTTACACCGCTTGAAGCTAGTGCGCAAGTCTTCCCGTATGCCCCATTAGTATAATTGTTTGGACTGTTAAATTGGAAGGGAGAGAGAAAAATGGACTTTCAGCTACCACCCGATTTAATCGAAATGAAAAAAACAATTCGAGAGTTTATAGACAATGTGGTGGATCCACTTGCAGGAGAGATTGATCGTGAAGACCGAATACCGGAACATATTATGGAAAAGTCAAAAGAAATGGGTTTATTCGGTCTAAGTATCCCTGCAGAATACGGTGGTACAGGCATTGATATGGTCGGGAAATGTAGCCTTTTTGAAGAAATCGGCCGTACATCGAACGGTTATATGACGGTAATCGGTGCACATACAGGAATTGGATCGGTCGGGATTGTGGAATTGGGGACGGAAGAGCAAAAGCAAAAATATTTACCCCGCATGGCTTCGGGTGAAATTATTGGTGCGTTTGCTTTAACTGAAACGACTGCGGGTTCTCATGCAGCAGCTTTAAAAACAACGGCCGTTCGTAAAGGAGACAAATATATTCTGAATGGCGCGAAGCAGTATATTACAAATGCGCCGATTGCTGGGGTTTTTACAGTAATGGCTGTAACCGATCCAACTAAAGGCGCAAAAGGAATTACTTCTTTCCTTGTGGATAAAAGCGCTCCTGGTTTAATCATTGGAAAAACAGAAGAAAAAATGGGGCTTCGCGGATCCCATTCTTCTGAGATTTTCTTCGAGGATTGTGAAGTGCCGGTCGAAAATGTGCTTGGTGTAGAAGGATTAGGTTATGTCAATGCCTTAACCATTTTGGCAAATGGTCGTGCTGGGCTCGCGGCGAGAAATTTAGGCTCAGCGCAAAAGCTTTTTGAGCTATCCGTCAAATATGCGCATGAGCGTGAACAGTTCGGAAAGCCAATTTTTGAACAGCAAATCATTCAACATTACTTGGCGGAAATGGCATTGGATATCGAAACATTGAGATCCTTTACGTACCGAGTGGCATGGATGGTGGACCAGGGGATGAATGTCATCAAAGAGGCCGCGATGGCAAAACTTTTAGGTTCGGAAATTTATAATCGCATAGCAGATAAAGCTGTGCAAATTCATGGTGGCCTCGGCTATATGAAAGAGTTCCCTGTTGAAAGATATTATCGGGATGCACGTATTACGAAAATATATGAAGGCACATCTGAAATTCAAAAAAATATTATTGCTGCTCAAATTCATAAAGAATATTTAAAGAAAGCACCGCCCGTATCAATCTAGTAATATGATTTGAATTATCTGAAAATAACACAAATTAAATTGGAGGAGGTAATTTTTTGAGTACAGGGCTTAAGGAAAAAGTTGGTCTGAAGTTAGAAGCCTATACCTTTCGAGTTGAAAAAGGAAAAATCAAAGAATTGGCCCAAGCGATTGGTGATCTGAAAGAGGAGTATTTGAATGGTGAAGCGGTTCCACCTACATTCCCGACAGTAATCGACTTTTGGGGTGGTGGTGCTTCCTCGTCCGAGCTATTAAATTTAAACATGAAAAAGGTTCTCCATGGCGAGCAGGAGTATGAATATTTCAGGGAAATCGTTCCCAATGAAGAAATTACAGTACATGGGGTCATTGAAAAAGCTTATTCAAAAGCGGCGATGAACTTCTTTATCATACGAAAAGATTATTTGGATAAACATGGTGAAACGGTTTTAATCAGTCGATCCACGATTATCGAAAGGCATTAGGGGGTTATTTTATGGAAATAGGCCAGACGCTGGAACCTTTACAGAAGGAAGAAATAACGCATACGCAGCTCGTTCGATATGCAGGTGCATCCGGAGACTTCAATCCGATCCATACCGTTGTCCCATTTGCAGAGGCAGCGGGTTTAGGCGGGGTCATTGCACATGGCATGTTGGTTATGGGCTTTGTCGGGCAAGCAATTGGGCAATGGTTTGAAGTAAAGAACCTGAAGAAATTCACAACGAGATTTAAAGCAATGACAAGACCAGGAGAAAGAATAACTATACAAGGCCGTGTTGTCGATGAAAATGAAACTTGCTGGATTTGTGAGGCAGAAGCAGTTAATGAATCTGCTGAAGTAAAGGTGAAAGCATTTTTTGAAATAAAAAAATAATTGCTTTCAACGTTGTTCTAGAGAGATGACTCGTTACGTAAAATTTGTGATGTTGACTGCAATATTTACAGGAGAATCTCTTTTATCATTACGCAGTTATGGAGTAACAAACAAAATTTAAGGAGGAGCTCGCAATGAGAGAATACGTCACGACTAAACAGGAAATCAACAAAAATTCACTACCGTATAATTTGTATCAAAAGGCAAAAAAGTTCGGAATCTGGAATCCGGTAGATATCGACTTTACGCAAGATAAAGAAGATTGGAAGAAATTAAATGAAGAACAGCAATTAGAGGTGCTTACTCAGTTTGCCCAATTTATTGGCGGTGAAGAAGCGGTCACACAAGATATTTTACCGATGATTATGGCGGTTTCTAAAAAGGGATGGTTCGAAGAGGAATCTTATTTAACAACTTTCCTTTTTGAAGAAGCGAAACATGCTGAATTTTTCAGTCTGTTCCTGGAAGAAATCGGCGTAAAGGATGATTTGACTCATTTACTGACACCAGGCTACCGGAAGCTATTTGATGAAACGCTGCCAGCAGTGATGAGCAGATTGATTGAAGATCAGTCACCGGAAGCAATGATAGATGCTGCGGTTACTTATAATATTTTTGCAGAAGGTGTTTTGGCTGAAACAGGTTACTGGTTCTTCCATGAAGCACTATCAAGCGCAAATTTGTTCCCGGGATTTATATCAGGAATTCGAAACGTTAAGCGTGACGAAGGACGTCATATAGGTTTTGGTACATTCCTTATTCAGCGCCTAATTAGCGAGAATCCTGAACTGGAGCTGTTTGAACGCGTACAGCAAAGACTGCAGGAGCTGTTACCGATTGCGATGATGTTAACAGAAGGGAAAGAAGACAAACAAGTAACAAGTCTTGGAATTGAACGAGGAAAATCGATGGAATTTGCCATGAAGCAATTACAGGCACGTCTGACAGTGCTTTCCCGAGCTAAAGGAAAGACGTTAGAAGAAATCTATAATACGGACATTGCTTTAGAAGAAGTATAGGAAGTATTCATTCAGACGCTGTAATAAACAGTTTGCTATTTAGAGGGGGATGAAGGATGACGACAGACGTACAAGTTAAAATCTTTCCGCAGTTTATCAATGGTGAATGGACACCACCTGCTTCAGGTGAATTTTTTGATGTGATCAATCCGGCTACTTCAGAAGTCGTAGCGAAAGTTTCAAAAGGAAATCAGGACGATGTGAATAATGCGGTTCAAAATGCGAAAGAAGTTTTTGAATCAGGTGTCTGGTCAGGAAAAACGCAGGCAGAACGTGCACAGATCATGATGCAATTTGCGGGGAAAATCAGACAGCATGCGCAGGAAATCATTTTCTTAGAAGGGATTAGTACGGGGGCGACACTACGTAAATTGGGTGGCGCAGATATTCGGCAGTTAGTGCTTTCTCTTACTCAAACAGCGGATTTATCGCTGAAATATGAGGCAGTAACAGCTCTTCCGGTCAACGAACAATTAGGTGCAAATCGTAGTCTGCTTGTTCGTGAACCACTCGGAGTAGTAGCGGCGATTACACCATTTAACTTCCCGTTAGTTTTAGCGATGTGGAAAATCGCACCGGCAATTGCGATGGGGAACTCCATCATTATTAAGCCGGCTTCCAATACACCATTAGGTACATTGAAGCTTGCACAATTAGCAGTTGAAGCAGGTATTCCACCAGGGGTTATTAATGTCGTAACAGGTCCTGGAGCTGAAGTGGGCGATGCACTTGTTACACATCCAGATGTATCGAAAGTGGCGTTTACTGGATCTACAGAAGTAGGCAGAAAAATTATGGCACAAGCTGCAGGTACAGTTAAGAAAGTTACGCTTGAACTTGGAGGAAAGGCGCCTGCGATCGTGCTTCCTGATGTAAATCTCGAAGTGGCTATCCCAGGAATTCTGCTCGGCGTATTTTTCCATTCAGGACAAGTATGTGAAGCGAGTACACGTCTCATCGTACATGAATCCATTTATGACATTGTCGTGCAACAACTAGTTGAGACAACGAAGAAAATAAAACTTGGACAGCCGCTTGATATGACGACTGGAATGGGACCGGTCATCTCGGAAACACAGATGAATAAAATCCTTGACTATATTCAGTCTGGTATTGATGAGGGAGCAAAACTTGTATGTGGGGGTAAACGTGCAGCAGGTCCAGGGCTGGAGAACGGGTATTTCATCGAGCCGACGATTTTCGCAGATGTGACGAACGATATGAAGATTGCGAGAGAAGAAATCTTTGGGCCGGTATTATGCGTGATTAAATATTCAACAGAAGAAGAAGCAATCGCCATCGCAAATGATACGGAATATGGATTAACAGGCGGTGTTTGGGGTCGTGATGTGACGAAAGCAAATGAAATTGCTACGAAAATCAATGCCGGAACAATCTGGATCAATGACTGGCATATTTTCCGTACAGATGCTCCATTCGGTGGCTATAAGCAAAGTGGCTTAGGTCGTGAACAGGGAGCTCAAGTGTTTGATGACTACACAGAGCTTAAAAATATTTGCACTTCACTTACGACGGAAAATGCACAGCGCCCAGCTTTAGGACTAATCTTTTAATCGAAAAATGAATGGAGAGATACGATGAAAACGACTTCCTATTTTGAATTCACACATCGCCCTGAAATCCGAAGTGGTGCAGGTTCACATATTTTAGTACCCGATCTAATCCAAGGTTTAGGTGGAAAGCGCCCTGTTCTATTTTCTGATAAAGGATTGACGAATGCAGGCTTAACACAAAAAATCAAAAGCTTATTTGATATGGTTCCTGGCATAAAGCTCGCTGGCGTATTTGATGATATTCAGCAAGATGCGAAATCGAGCAATATTAACAGAGGCTTGAAATATTTTAAAGAATGTAATGGCGACTCCATTATTGCAATTGGCGGTGGGAGTGTTATTGATACAGCTAAAACTGTCAAATGGGCTCTTTACAATGGTGTTAACGAAGTTGAGTATATTTTAACAGGGAACGTTTTAGAAGTTTGGCCGGATGCAAAGCCGTTCGGTATTCCGCATATTTCAATTCCTACTACAGCTGGAACGGGTTCTGAAATCTCCAGTATTTCAGTAGTATTCAATGAAATGCTGAACCTGAAGTGCAATTTAATGAATCCGTATTTGAGTTCTGATATTGCGGTATTAGATCCTGACTTAACTGTTGGTTTACCGCCAAGAGTAACAGCGTTTACTGGTATGGATGCACTGACACATGCTGTAGAAGGATTTTTCTCAACAAAATCAACGAATTTCTCGGATGCATTTGCACTGCATGCCGCAAAAATCATTGTCGAAAATTTGACTACGGCTGTACGTGATGGGAAAAATGTGGCTGCACGTGCGAATATGCTACAAGCAAGTGCAATGGCTATTACAAGTTTCCAATCGGCGATGGCCAATATCCCAATCCACAATATAGCCCATACGTATGGCGCGAAATACGGCATTCCACATGGGCTGGCAAATGCAGTTCTCATGCCGAGTGTAATGAAAAATATGCCGAGCATGTATTTACCGAAAGTGAATGCATTTGCACCTGCACTGGGAATTATTCCAAACGCAGAAAATCCGCAAGAAACATTGGAAGAGTGCATCAATGTAATTGTTGACTTAAGAAATACAGTCAATCTACCGGACAGCTTCAACGAGTTTAATATTGATGCGGCAGATATTCCGCAACTTGTCCCAGCCGTACAAAATGACCCGTCATCATTAAGCTTCCGTATTCCTGATGACATCATTGTAAACGTTTCTAAAGAAGTAATCAGTTCTAAAGTAAGTATTTAATTAAAAGCAATTGCTCTTCATCAGGAAAGGGGGGTCCTCCTTTCCTTTGATCGAAAATTTGAAAGTAGGAGGTTACTATTATGAATATTGTTGAATTGCTTACTTCAACAACTTCCCGTTTGCCAGATCAACCTGTCATCCACTTCAAAAGAGCTCTACTTACTTATAAAGAATTACAAGATAAAGTTTACAATATCGCTGCAGGATTGAAAGATCAGGGTGTCACAAAAGGTGCGAATGTGGCATTAATGATGACAAATCGTCCGGAATATATTATTACGTATTTTGCTATTTTAGCAAATGGAGGTACGGTCGTTCCGATCAACCCTACATTTAAAGAGCAGGAAGTAACATATATCGTAAACGATTCGGAAGTTGAATTGTTGATTATTGAAGATACGGCGAAACCGGTTATCGAAAACGCAATGGATCAATTCAAAACAGTCAAAACAATTATTAATTACGGTGATCATGTAGATGAACGATATTTATCATGGAATCAGCTAGATACATCTGCCTCTATTTCAGAAATTGTCCCCCTTCATGAATCTGACGTCGCACAAATCATCTATACTTCCGGTACAACCGGTAATCCGAAAGGCGCCATGATAACACACGGTAATTTAAACTGGATGGCGATTACAGCAGCCGTATACAACCAGTTAGTTCCAAGTGATCGTGTCCTATGTGTATTACCATTGTTCCATGCTTATGCAAAACTTCAAGGCTTCCTGGCACCGATAGCTCATGGATGTGCAATCTATTTGGAAGAACGGTTCCACCCGGTTGAAACATTAAAAGCGATTGCCGAACATGAAATTACAATATTTTTAGGTGTGCCGACAATGTATGCCTTTTTTGCACAGGTTCCTCATTTAGTAGAGCAACTGGACTTCTCAAAATTACGGACAGCTGGTTCAGGTGGGGCAAGTTTACCAGCGGAGCTATTGCATAAGACGAATGAATCGTTCGGTGTCAGTATTTCTGAAGGATACGGTTTAACCGAAAGTACGGTCATGCTGATGGCAACACACAGAAGCTTACCGAAAAAAGTCAATTCAGTCGGGATGCCATTACCGGGAATCGATTTGAGACTGGTAGATCCGGAAGGCAATGAAGTAGCTAATCATGAAGTAGGCGAAATCTTATTTAGAGGGCCGAATATGATGAAAGGGTACTACAAGAAGTCGGACGAGACCGCAAATACGATCAGGGACGGCTGGTTGTATACAGGAGACTTGGCGTACCGTGATGAAGAAGGCTATCACTTTATCGTTGACCGTAAAAAGGACATCATTATTCGTGGCGGGTTTAATATTTACCCTCGTGAAATAGAGGAACTGCTATATCAGCACCCGGCTGTCGTAGAATGCTCTGTAATCGGCAGACCGGACCCAGTATTCGGTGAAAAAACGGTAGCGTATGTCGTATCGAAAGACACCGAGCTAATAGAGGATGATGTTCGTGAATACTGCAAAGCGAAACTTGCCGAATACAAAGTGCCGGATTATATAATTTTCATTGAAGAAATTCCAAAGTCCGGAACAGGTAAAATTCTGAAGACCGCTTTGAAAGACTTAGACAAAAACGCACTGCCTAAATAAGAAGCGTCGGCTGGTCGGAGTTCATAAACTTCAGTACATGAACTAGAACGCAGATTATGTCGTTATGGACGAGCCGCTTATTGCGTAGCCCTAAATGACAAATAGGTTAATGATTGAACAGGAATAAGGAGGGGTTAATAGATGAATTTTGACCAAAAAGCAATTATCGTGACGGGTGGAGGATCAGGTTTAGGTGAAGCAACTGCACGAAAGATTGCATCTGCTGGAGGCTATCCTATCATATTGGACTTAAATGAAGAAAAGGGGCAAGCGATAGCCGATGAATTGAATGGTTTATTTTTTAAAACGAATGTTGTGAAGGAAGAAGACGTACAGGCAGCAATTAATGGTGCAGTGGAAAGATTCGGTTCGATCCAAGGTGTTGTGAATTGTGCAGGCCTTGGTACTTCAACTCGTGTAGTGGGCAGAAAAGGTGTATTCCCATTAGATGAATTTAATTATATTATCCAAGTTAATTTAGTTGGGACATTTAATGTCATCCGTTTAGCTGCAGCTGCCATGATGACAAATGAACCGAATGAACACGGGGAACGCGGGGTTATTGTGAATACAGCTTCTGTCGCGGCGTTCGATGGACAAATCGGTCAGGCTGCCTATTCTGCATCCAAAAGTGGAATTGTAGGAATGACATTGCCAATCGCAAGGGACTTGGCTAGCTATGGCATCCGCGTTATGACAATTGCACCGGGAATTTTCGATACACCTTTAATGAACAGTGCGCCTCAAGCAGTTAAGGAAGCGTTAGGAAAACAAATTCCATTCCCGTCCCGTTTAGGGGAAGCGGATGAATATGCCCATTTAGTAACGGCCATTTTTGAAAATCCAATGTTAAATGGTGAAACGATTCGACTCGATGGAGCGATTCGCATGGCCCCAAGATAAGGAGGATAACGGATGAACCTTGAAACAATGACGATAGAGAAGCTTGACTACGGTGTACATGTTGTAACAATTAATAATCCGCCTGCCAATACATTAAATGCAGGAATTCAGCAGGACTTAGTGCAACTGATTGAGGAAGTCGAAAAAAATCCGGCAATCCGGGCCATTGTGTTCAAATCGGCCAACCCGAAAATCTTTATTGCAGGTGCAGATCTGGGTGCAATGGGCAGCTCTGATGGAAACGTGGATTTTGCTGAAAGTTCAAAACATGTGCAGGGTATTTTCAACCGGTTGGAAGCATTGCGGGTACCGACTATTGTCGCAATTAATGGTCATGCATTAGGCGGTGGCTGTGAATTCGTACTTGCATGCGATTTCCGTATAATGGGTGGCGGCACAATCGGATTAACGGAAGCATCATTGGGATTATTGCCTGGTGCTGGCGGTACACAGCGTATGACGAGATTAGTAGGCGGAGCAAAAGCGCGCGAATTAATGTATTTAAGCAAACGTTTAAAAGCAGAGGAAGCAGCAGCAATCGGCTTAATTACAGAAGCCGCAGCTCCGGAAGAAGTGGAAGAAAAAGCAATCGCATTTGCAACATCGCTTGCTCAAAGTGCCATTGGAGCAATCGGCCTCATTAAAAAGAGTATTTTAGCCGCGGAAGAATTGCCGTTAGAAAAAGGGTTATTAGTAGAACGGGAAGCCTTCGCGAAAACATTTACAACAGGGGAAGTAAATGAAGGCATCCGCGCATTCTTTGAAAAGCGCCCTCCAAATTTTTTGAAGCCAGTCACAAATCAATAAATGGAACATTTGGGGGCCGTGTTGAAAGTTCAGCTTTCAGTACGGTCTTTAATTTAATATGGAAGGATGAAAGATTTATGCTGTTAAAAGGATTAAAAGTGCTGGATTTCTCCACATTATTGCCAGGCCCGTTTGCAACGATGATGCTGGCGGATCTTGGAGCGGAAGTTGTACATGTTACCAAACCGGTAGAAGAAGGGAAGCAATGGGGGCCGAATGATTATTTGCAACGCTCTAAAAAGTCGCTGGCGGTCGATTTGAAGTCTCCGGAAGTAGTCAAATCGCTAAAGGAGCTTTTAAAGGAGCAGCAATATGATATTGTAGTTGAGCAGTTCCGGCCTGGCGTGATGGCGCGCCTTGGTCTCGATTATGAAACGCTTAGAACAATCAATCCTGGCTTAATTTACTGTTCCATTACAGGCTATGGTCAAACAGGTCTATATCGTGAGCGTGGCGGGCATGATATTAATTATATATCCTTGTCGGGAGTGCAAGGCTACTCCGGCACGAAAGAAAATGGCCCGGCAAATATAGGTTTTCAGGTGGCCGACTTGGCAGGTGGATCAATGCATGCAGTAATCGGTATTTTATCGGCTGTCATTTATCGGGATAAAACGGGGGTAGGGCAGCATCTTGATATTAGTATGACGGACTGCGCATTAACGCTAAATGCCTTGTTTGCCCATGATTATTTAGCAGAAGGAAAACCGCTGCCACGTGAAGAGCTGATCTTAAACGGCGGCTCCTTATATGGTTATTATGAAACGCTGGATGGTCGGTACCTTTCTGTCGGCAGTCTTGAACCGAAATTCAGACAGCAGTTATGTCAGGCAATCGGTCATCCGGATTTACTTCCATTAGCGATGAGTAATAAACCGGAAGATATTGCAAAGATGAAAGAACAGCTGCAAAGTATTTTCCTGCAAAAGACGCTTGATGAATGGCAATCTATTTTCTTCGAAGTGGATGCTTGTGTTGAACCGGTATTGACCTTTGAAGAAACGGTTGCACACCCGCTTTTCCAGGACCGGGATATGTTTGTGGAAATAGCAAAGCCGGATGGAACAACCCAAAAACAAATTGCATGTCCGATTAAGTCCAATCTCTTCAAAGCTTCGTATGGGACAGTCGGAGTACATGCAGGAACACATAACAATGAAATTTTAGGAAGCCTGTTAAAAAAGTAGGGAATGCGATACGGATGAATACATGTATAAATATGTCTCCAAAACCGCATAACACCGGAGATCTGGGAGTGCAAGTGTAAAAAATATTAATTTTTATTGTGTTCATATTAAAAATACTTAATATTTATAAGAGTAATTACTGTTCTTTTTTTGAAAAATATTTTAAGATATAAACGAATTACAAGATTGTTGAGCAGGTGAACTATGAAAAACTTAAAACTTAGTGTTTTCCTTCTAACCGTTCCACTTTTACTGGCAGGTTGTGAGAGTGTTGAGAACAAAGAAGGCTTCTTCTATTCAACATTTGTACGTCCGATGGATTGGACACTAAACACATTTGGTGAATTATTTAACGGCAGCTATGGTTTGGCTATTATTGCTATTATTTTAATTATTCGTCTCGTACTAATGCCGTTTATGCTTAAAACTTACCGCAGTCAAGCTACAATGAAAGTGAAAATGGATTTTGTCCGCCCGCAAATGGAGGATATCCAGACACGTTTAAAAGCAGCAAAAACTCCGGAAGAAAGAATGACAGTTCAGCAGGAAATGATGTCGCTCTACAAAGAACATAATATTAATCCGTTAAATATGGGCTGCCTGCCAGCGCTTATACAAATGCCGATTATTATGGGCTTATACTATGCGATTTTATATTCAGCTGAAATTAAAACACATTCATTCCTATGGTTTGACCTTGGCTCTACAGATATTTGGATGACTGCAATCGCAGGTGTCGTTTATTTTGTACAAGCGAAAGTCTCGCTTCAAACCGTACCAGAAGCTCAGAAGAATCAAATGAAACTGATGATTTACGTATCGCCGATTATGATTGTCATTATTTCATTGTCTTCGATGGCTGCACTCCCACTGTACTGGGCAGTCGGAGGGTTATTCTTAATTGTCCAAACCTATATTGGACGCAAATTTTTCTCAAGCATCCCTGAAACTAAGGGAAATGAATAAATATAAGTTATGCCGCTGCTAAAGGCTTACTGAACTAAAACTACTGAGACAATGATTTCAGTAGTTTTTTTATGCGTTGCGATCAGAGTGAATTTATTTTCTAATAAACTTGAGAATTGTTCTAATATATTTTAAAAGCTTCTAATAAAAACCTCATTTTCTAATATATTTGTCAGTTGTTCAAATAAGTGGTCAAGATTGTCGGATAAAGCGTCCAGTTGTTCTAATATGTCATAAGCATCTTCTAATAAACGTATCAACTGTTCTAATAAAGGCAATTCCAGGTATCTGAAAGCCCCCTTAGTAACGGGAAAACTTAGCATACTGCCTATATTTGCGGTAATTTTCTAAAATATAGTCGCTATTGACTAATATCCACTTCAGATTATCTAATAACAACGGTTATTTAGTAATTAAATTTGCATACAATTTATATTGACTTTGATTATCCTTAATGGATATAATTCAGTAAATTTAAATTCGATGAAAAAGACAGTAATTTACAATTGTTTTGGTAAGCGAGCTGGGGATTGGTGAGAGCCTGGTGCAAAATATGTAAATGAAGCGCACTTTGGAGAAGCAGTCTGAATATAAGTAGGACCTGCCGGGGAGTCACCTCGTTATTAATGGAAAGTGGTCACAATTTGTGGCAACTAGAGTGGTACCACGGGAATTCGAAGCTCTCGTCTCTATTTTTGAGACGGGGGCTTTTTATATTGGGAGGAGATAATATGTATAAAAAAATCGCATCAATAATTCAAGATGCTTTGCCGCACAAAATAATAACAAATACCGAAATTGAACAGCTATTAGAAAAGCCAAAGTATCAGCATTTAGGGGATATAGCTTTCCCATGCTTTACGCTTGCTAAATCATTAAAGAAAGCCCCAGACGTTATCGCTCTGGAAATAGGCGACAATATTAAAAGTGATTTTATTCAGGAAGTTTATGTTGTTGGAGGTTATATAAATTTATTTTTAAATAAGTTACAGGTGACAAGAGACGTCATGGCCAAAATTATGATCGCTCACGAATCATATGGACAACAAGAAATACAGCAGAAGAATATCGTGATTGATTTTTCATCACCGAATATTGCAAAGCCATTCTCAATGGGGCATCTTCGATCTACGGTCATTGGAAATGCTCTTGCAAATATTGCAGAAAAGAACGGATACAATGTCATTCGGGTAAATCATCTTGGCGACTGGGGTACCCAATTCGGTAAATTGATTGTGGCATTCCAAATGTGGGGAGAAAAAGAACGTGTTCAACAATCACCTATTGAAGAACTTTTGAAGCTATACGTGAAGTTCCATGATGAGGCAGAGACAAATGAATCATTAAATGAGGAAGCAAGATCGGCATTTAAAGCGCTCGAAGATAATGATCCGCAGGCAAGGGCATTATGGACCTGGTTTAAAAGTGCCTCCTTACAAGAATTTAAGCAAATCTACGAGCAGCTTCATATTCAGTTTGATACGTATGAAGGGGAAGCTTTTTATAATGACAAAATGCAGCCTGTTGTTGATGAATTAAAAAAGAAGCAATTACTCACAGAGTCGGATGGTGCAAATGTTGTTGAGCTTGAAGATATGCCACCTTGTTTAATAACAAAACAGGATGGTGCAACATTATATGCTACCCGTGACTTAGCTGCAGCCTTTTATAGACAGGCGCAATATGAACCAACCCAAGTTTTCTATGTGGTAGGGAATGAGCAAACACTGCATTTCAAACAAGTATTTCAAGTTATCTCAAAAATGGGCTATCCATGGTCGGGAAATCTGAAACATGTACCATTTGGAATGATGTTGAAAGATGGGAAAAAGATGTCCACACGTAAAGGGAGAGTCATTTTATTGAAGGATGTATTAAAAGAAGCAGTGGAAACAGCGTCGAGAAATATAGAGGAAAAAAATCCGACGTTAAATAATAAACACAATGTTGCTGACCAAGTAGGGATTGGCGCGGTAATATTTAATGATTTAAAAAACTTCCGCTTAAACGATATTGAATTTTCATTACCTCAAATGTTGAATTTTGAAGGTGAAACAGGTCCTTATGTACAATACACGCACGCCCGTATCCATTCCATTTTAGAAAAAGCAAAGTTTACAGCAAGTAATGAAGTAACGGTGAAGGAATTAGAGAATTCAGCTTGGGAAGTTATTAAGCTGCTGCAACAATATCCTCAAGTAATTACAGATAGTTTCGAACAAGTAGATCCTTCCTTAATTGCAAAATATGTGTTGCAATTAGCGCGGATGTTCAATAAATATTATGCAAATACAAAGATTTTAGTGGAAGATGAACAGCTGGAAAGTCGTTTACAGTTATGTTTTGCAGTAGCAACCGTTTTAAAGGATGGTTTGAAGTTATTAGGAATAAAATCACCGGAAAGTATGTAAAGAATTAAATTTTCTTTGAACGACTTAAAAGTCCTCAATAGTATTTAATCGATGTTTAAATATAAAGATGAAAATATTAAATACTCATTGTATCCCCAGACCAACTATGCGAAAATTTATTAGAATATTGGAAAAATAAGGGGTGGGACTATGTGGGAACAGCAGCTAATTGAAACGAAGCGTGGAATTTTTGAAGTTTTTACAAAAGGCGAAGGGAATCCGGTCTGTGTAACGCATTTATACAGTGAATTTAACGAAAACGGAAATCGCTTTGCGGAAATGTTTGTCCCGTACTATAAGGTGTATTTAGTGAACTTACGTGGCTGTGGAAAATCAACGGATGATGTGTCTGTTTTTAAGTATGGCATGCACGATAGCGTAGAGGATCTGGAAGCAATACGTTTAGCATTGGGTTATGACATATGGGGATTTGCCGGGCATTCAACAGGCGGGATGCTGGCATTAAACTATGCTATTTTGCATCCGGAAAGTGTAGAATTTCTCGTAGCTGGCGGTCTTTGTGCTTCTGCAGAATATATGCATCATCCCGCAAGTATTTACTGCAAGGAAAATCCGAACAATAAAAGAATTCTTGAGATTTTAGCGATGCTTCGAGATCCATCTTCAACGGTCGAACAAAGAAGAGCGGGTTCTAAAGAATGGGCGCTTATGTCGTTATATAAAGAACAAAACTATGACAATATGATAAGTCGTCCGAACAGCGGAAAAACAGTTTCGAAAAGACTGGATTATTTTTCATATAAAGAGCTGCCCAACTTCGATTTGCGACCACAATTACCGACTGTGAAAACAAGAGCTTATATATACGGTGGTTTATACGATGCGCAATGTCCATATGAATTTGCAGTGGAAGCAGCAGATTTACTGGCGAATGCGACATTGACGACATTTGCAGAAAGTAACCACCACCCGGTTATTGAAGAAGAAAAAAAGTTCTCGGAATTTGTGCGCAACCTATCTCAACTGCAATCCATCCGATAGTGAATATAGGAGTCATGCTAAATGTATACAAAGAGCGAAAGAGAAAATTATTTTCGAAATGTAGTATCTAAGATCAAAGGAATCCAGGATGTGGAAGGAATTATCCAGTTAGGCTCTGGAACTATTGGCTACAGTGATCAATACTCTGATATTGATTTAATGATAGCAACGACAGAACAGGTAAGTTTGGCAAAAGATTTCATTAAAGCTGAGCTACAAAGGATGGGTGCCTTTTATATAAAGGAAGGAAAGTTCAGCGATGAGATTTTTTTACTTATACCTTTCTTTGAAAATGGACTAGAAATGAATTTATCTGTATTATCAACCACTCAACTGAATGTAAAATCCCCTTTATGGAAACTTGTTTTTGATCGTAATGGTGGAGTTCAGTCAAAAATGATTGAAGAAAATGAAAATTTTTTACAGCAAGATCAGCCTTATATGAAAAAGTTCAATATTACATTTGAATATGCCTATCATTTGAGAAAATTGCGTATTGAAGTTCGACGCGGGAATTTAATATATGCGATGAAGATGCTTGAAGTATTGCGGGAGTTTACGTTAACAGTCCAAATATTAAATGAACAAAAAAAGCTTCATCAATTTAAAGCCTATCATACATTAGAGAAAGATTTTGTAACGCAATTAATGGGTAGTTATCCGACATTAGTAGGCACTACAGCGATTGAGCAGGCTGCTTATAGAGTAACCGAACTTTTTAAAAGTACAGTAATGAAAAATGCAATGTTCGATTATGACGAACAATTATTTAAAATCACCGAAATTTGAATAAGTGAAAAGGAGAAATATATGGAAGAAATAATAGTAGAAAACGACATCGTCAAATTAAGACCGGTCCAAATGAGCGATATTGAAGCTATTGCAAATGCTGCGAATGACGAGCGGATTTGGGAGCATATGTCGGTAACATTGCTTACGCAGGAAGCAGTTGAGAACTATATCGAAAATGCGATTAAAGAAAGAGAAAAAGGCATTTCGTATATGTTTGCGGTGATCGAGAAAAAAACGGATAACATTGTAGGCTGTACATCTTTTCTTGATATTTCATTTCCCCATAAACGGTTGGAAATAGGGGCTACGTGGTATAACCCGACTGTTTGGCGTTCAGCGATTAATACAAATTGTAAGTTTTTATTATTCCAATACTGTTTTGAAGTACTTAATTTAAATCGTATTCAAATTAAAACAGGACACGAAAATTACCGTTCACAAAAAGCCATTGAACGCATTGGTGCAGTAAAAGAAGGTGTTTTACGCAATCATATGATTCGAAAAGAAGGAACAATTCGTCATACCATTATGTATAGTGTCATTGTGGAAGATTGGGAAAAACTAAAAACCAGGTTCATTGATGGTTTGTTAAAATAAATTTGAAGGTTAGTTAATGGCAATGATAAGTATTTATAAGAAAATCACATTTTTTCGAGCCTTTTAACACGAATTGTATGGAATAAACGAACATTATCGTGTCATATCACAAATTTTCATATACAATGAAAGAGGTTAATCTTTAATAGGAATACTCATTACCTATTAAATATAGATATATTCGGTGTAGGTGAAAAATTTGGGACGAACGAAAACATATATAAGTATAGATATAGAAGCCGCCCTTATACGCGGTAAGCAGTATATTATTGAAATTGGTGCGGTTAAATGGTTGCCAGATGGTACAACAGAAACATTTACGCAGCTTATTCAGCCTTATAAATTCAAAAAGCTGAATGCGCATATTCAAAAGTTAACTGGTATTACTACAGAGCAGCTAGTTGATGCACCTTCTTTTAAAGAAGCTTTTACTAAATTTAAACGCTGGTGTAAGCAGGATTATGTATTTTTGACATTTGGTGAATTTGATCGGAAAGTATTAGAAGAAGAGCTGTCACGCAATTACATAAAAAACGATTGCTTATATCCAATGATCGATTTTCAGCAAAAATATATGATTGCAAACGGTTTAAAAGAGCAGCCTTCATTAGGCGGGTTAATGGCACAGCTTGGATTGGAAAACGAAACACAGCACCGGGCATTAGCTGATGCGGCAAGTCTGCTCTCAATCTTTGTTAAAGTGGATGGAGATAAAATCATTGAACAGCAGCAGACGAATGATTTTATTTTATTGCTGACAAATTTCAAAATGCTGGAAACGACATATGAGCTTGTCATTTCTGCGACAAATTGCAAAATCGAGGATAACGGGATAACGATTCAATCAATGGAAACTTTCCGTGATGAGCTTCCTTTTACTGTTCAAATGGTTGAACGTCAAGGAGAAGATGGGGAAATGACAACAGTGGAAAAAGTTTCGATTAAACCGAATGTGCAGGCAAAGCAGCTGTTGCAACAGATTTCCGAAAATATGTCCGGTAAAATTTTAATTTCACGAACGGCATTACGTTCAATGTCAAAAATATTGAAATTACATCAAGTAACTTTACCAAAAACAGAAGTGATGACATTAGTAAATTTATTGAAAAAAGAAGAGATTATTGCAAGATTTAATTTGGATGATGAACCTACAAATACATACGAAGCAAGGGTTTTACGTTTACTTAATAAGTATGAGCATATGTTTGTTTCTGAGTTTTATAAACGGGCATTAATCGAGGAAAATATAATACAAGTATAATAAATTCTCCGTTTTTAGGAGAATTTTTTCTTTAATGCCGACTCCTATTACGTTATGATAGGGGGGTACGAATCACTCGTGGGATAATAAAGGAGATTAATTTATGTCAGCATGGATCGGAATTGATACAGGGGGTACGTTAACAAAGCTTGCCTATTTAGATGAACGTCAGGAGCTTAAATTAACGGTCTTTCCATCTAACGAAATGCATTTAGTAAAAGAATGGTTGGAAAATCATCCTCAAGTGGAAGAAATCGGCTTAACTGGAGGACGCACAGAGCAATTGCTGGACGTTTTAAAGACGATGAAGTCGATTGAATATATTGTAGAATTTGAAGCAACTTTAAAAGGTGTGCGCTATTTGCTGGAGAAAGAAGGCCACACAATAGATCAAAGTATCATTACAAATATCGGTACGGGTACATCGATTCATTATATGGATGGCAATACTCATGCCAGGGTTGGCGGTACTGGAGTAGGCGGAGGTACCCTGATTGGACTATCAACGATTATGACCGGAATTTCAGATTTTGATGAGATAAAAGCAAACGCTTTCAAAGGAAAGCGGGAAGGCATTGATTTACTCGTAAAGGATATTTATCAAGGAATGGATACACCGATTGACGGGAATTTAACAGCCAGTAATTTCGGGAAGGTCGGGATTACCGATCAACGTGAATTTGAACAAAATAATGTACTGGCAACAACACAGGGTCTCATCGGTGAAGTGATTTCCACGTTAAGTATTCAGCTTGCCGTACAGCATGAGACAGAGCATATCGTATATATAGGATCAACGCTGATCGACAATGAACAGCTTGTAAAGGTAATTGAACATTATACTATATTAAAAAAACATAAACCTATTTTCTTAGAGGATTGCGGATTTTCCGGTGCAATTGGTGCATTGTTGAATATTCGTGAGCACAGCAGAAAATAAAGGACAGCATTTAGGCTAGCAACATAGTTTAAATGCTTCTTTTTTGCCATTTTTATCTCAATTACTTTACTTAGGTTTTTAGGAAGCGTAGAATGGGAAAGTAAATTATTTAGTTAGGTAAATAAGGAGTGATTGCGATGAATCCGTTATTTCATATATTTTTTCAGCAAAATCGTTATTTAGTAAATCAGTTAAATGATGTTTTAAAACAGCATGGACTATTCAGCTCACAATGGACGGTTCTTTTTTTATTGCATCAAAACGGACCAATGACACTCACAGCTATATGGAAATACCTTGATGTAGAAGCGCCAACTGTTACGCGAACAGTCACTCGTCTGGAGACGCTTGGATGGGTGGAGAGAGCTCACGGAGCGGATAAACGTGAAAAAATGATTGATTTAACGACCAAAGCAATTGAACAATTTCCTCAAATAGAAGCATCCGTCGTTTCGTTCGAGAAAAAAATGACTGATAATCTGTCTGAGGAAGAACAGGTGCTCCTAATTCACTTACTAAAAAAGATGGAAGGTTAGAATAAATGGAGCTTCAAGAACAAACAAATAAAATTTTCACGAAACGATTTATTAGTCTATTCTTTACAAATATGTCCATATTCCTTGTGTTTTACGGATTAATCACAACATTGCCATTATATGCTATCGGCGAGTTAGGGAAATCGGATGACGATTCCGGACTCCTTGTCACGGTATTTTTAATTTCAGCGATTATCGTTCGTCCATTCAGCGGAAAACTGCTAGATCTCTTTGGCAAGAAGAGATTGTTGATTTTAAGTCTTGTACTTTACTTTGCATGCACAGTGTTGTACTTATTTTTTAAACCTTTTCTGCTTTTGCTTGCACTTCGTTTTTTCCAAGGGATATGGTTTAGTATTGCAACGACTGCATCGGGCTCTTTAGCAGCCGATATTATTCCGAAAAGACGTAAAGGAGCAGGATTGGGCTATTTTGCAATGTCTACGAACTTAGCTGTCGTATTCGGTCCTTTTATTGGGTTGCTCATTATTCAATATTCAGGATTTGATGTGCTATTTATCGTATTATCTGTATTGGTGGCAATTGGCGGTTTACTGGCATTAACTATTCAAACAAAGGACTTGCCAAAACCAGTAGTAACAGACCGCAGCTTTAAATTTTCATTTAATGATTTATTTGAACGAAGTGCCTTGCCACTTGCCGCGTTAGCTAGCTTGATCGCGTTTTCTTATGCGAGTGTTCTGTCGTTTCTATCTCTGTATGCCGAGCAGAAAGACTTTCTGAGTGTTGCAAGTTATTTCTTTGCGGTATTTGCAGTTGCAATGATTTCGGTTCGTCCATTTACAGGAAGAATCTATGATACAATAGGCGCAAAATTTGTTATTATTCCGTCCTTCTTTATTTTTGCATTAGGGCTGATTATTCTAGGGAATGCAGATCAGGAAATACCGTTCTTATTATCGGCAATCTTTATCGGTGCAGGGTACGGTACGTTAACAACAAGTTTCCAGTCACTCTGTATCCAGTCAACATCGATCCAGCGCAGCGGCTATGCAACGGCCACTTATTTTACGCTGTTTGACATAGGGATTGCTATCGGGTCATATTTATTGGGGATGGTAGCAGTGAAACTTGGCTATGAATTTGTATATTACATTGCGGCATTCATCATTATTGTCGTATTTGCGCTTTATATGCTGGTACTTAATCGTCAAAAACACAAAATTGAACAATAATAAAAACGATTCATCGTTCCTTAAATGGAATAGATGGATCGTTTTTTACCACAATTAGTTTTAGAGATTTTTGAATATTAATTTGGTTGAAAATGAAGGATTTCTTAATAATTTTTACCGCTTATCCGATTGCTTCATGGAAGAGCCCTAACTATTTTTCAATATGGCCTCACGTGCAAGAACATCTGCTGCTTTGTTTTCTTTTTCCGGAATCCATTTAATGAAAAATAGGTCAAATTGTTCGATCAATGAGAGGGCCTGCTCTAAATAAGGTTTGAAGTCCTCATTTTTCACATAAGCTTTGTCGATTGAGCTTACAACAATTTTTGAATCGGAGCGCACGGAAACAAAGGAAGAACCGATTTTCAATGCTTCTTCCAAACCACGTAAAAGCGCAGTAAATTCAGCCTGATGATTGTTCGTATTACCGATTGGTTCACTGATTTTTACATGCTGTCCTTCACCTTTTATAAATATTCCAATCCCGCTAGGACCTGGATTGCCGGCACTGGCACCATCTATATAGACTTCTAGCATAATTTCGCTCCTTTTATGTCCTGTTCATTTAAGTATAACAAATACATGTAAGTTGGAGAAAATAAAAAAATAGCGTACAATAGTAAAACAAATTAATGGGAGGTACATGACTTGAATAAAGTAGATGTTATGAAAGATATTGATGAATTAATGGATATGTACTGTGCTGATTGTCTAGTCATTCAGGACCTTCGCAAAGAACGAGGTAAACATGGTGCACACCGTTTCTGCATTGAATCTTGTACGGTAGGGGAACAGCTTCAGTTTCTTGGAAAAGAGATAATGAAAGTTTCCGAAAAATAATAATTTTAAAACATTCTTCTTACTATTGAATAATAATGTTTTTTTGATATAATAATTAAGTATTTCTTATTTACCTAGTATAAATCTCTGGTACAGATTTATTTTTAATAGGTAAATACTTCAGCGGAGTGGTTACCGTTGAAAAATTTCTTTATTTTTTAATCCTTTTTTATTATAAAGGGAGAGACAACTTGTAATGAGTAGCGCATAACTACTATATTACAAGTTGTTTTTTTGTGGATTTATTGTGAAAAAAAGGCATAATAAAAAGCTGCTTTCGACGTCTCGAAAGTAGCTTTTCTGTTTTGTGCTTAACTATTAACAAGTTGCTTTTCATTATAGAAAGCATTTAATTCCTGATAATATTTATTTAAAGAAGATGGGGAAACACTGAAGCTTTCGCCAATTTCTTTTACAGTGAATTTTTGATCAAATAAATCGTTCTCCTGACCAAATCTTACTGCACCGGCTGCTATCGCTCCCGCTTTACGTGCTGTAGGCTGCTTTTCGATTAAGTAATCTTCAACCAACGCTACGAAGCTCTCATTATTAATCGCTTTTTCAGTCATGAATGCTTTTAACTGTTCGACTACTTCCTGCTCGAATGGTGTAAATTCTTCCCCTTCATAGCCGTTTTCGACTAAACCTTCCCATAATAATAAATGGTTTTCTTTTGTGAATTGCTCAACAGGTAAACGACTTGTTTTGTACGCTTCTGTAAACTGTTCAAACGAAATCGCATGCTCTTTATGGAAGAAGATTAGTGTAGAGACAGCTAATACGTGGTTTTCCTTGTTTGAACCATCCGGTAATAAAAAGGCGAACACACGCATTCCTAGAGGGATTGATTTGTGGCTTTCTCGCTGAATATGATATGTTGTGCCAGTTAAAGCAGAGATAGCTGTAAAGTAATCATCTTGCACATCTTCGACAGTTCCGATGAAGAAAATCGGCTGTTCCCATGATTTCAATAATTCGATCATAGATGGGCGAAGTGCTTTTTTAGCTGTTTTTGCTAAGAAGTTTTGCCAAATATCAGGTCGTTGATGGAAGAAGTATTCGTCCAAAGCAACAGCTTCCACTAATTCCTTGTGTAATTTTTTTTCTAGTTTCGGTGCCCATGTACGAACCAATTCCATAAATTCACGGATATCTTTTCGTTCTGGGTAATTACTATAGAAAGTTTGTAATACGTTTTCGATTTCATCTTGGAAAACGTTTTGTGAAGTTACTTGATTTTTTCCTTCACAACATTTTTTGTATTTTTTTCCACTACCGCATAGACATGGGTCATTACGTCCAATCATTGTAACACTTCCTTTAATACAACTTTTAAATACTAATGTCGCAGTATTGCTACTAATAATAATAACGTCAGATTGTTATTATGAAAACTGATTATGTTTTTAGAACTATCAGAAAAATTGTTGCATTTTACATTATATTAAACTTTACATAAAAATAGAACAATAATAGAGTTAATTCTATCATTAATTTATAAAAAAAGAGACATTGCACGCTCGATGCGATGTCTCTACCTATTATAACGTAGTTTCAGAGTGAGTAGGTGCCGGAATTTTTTTCATTGCTATAAATTGTTCTAACTGAGCAACAGTATTGCCGATTAAAATAAATGCGCCACCAATCACAAGCTGTGCAGTCAATCCTTCGCCCAGGAAAATCATGGCGAAAAGAGCTGCGAAAATCGGTTCAAGTGAAAAGATTAACCCGGTATGTGTGGGAGAAGTATATTGTTGTACAACAGCTTGAGCAATAAAACAAAATGCCGTACAGATAATACCTAATCCAAGTACAGCAATCCAACTTGAAGAATTGGAAGGGAACATTGGAGATTCGAACATCATTGTGAACACTGCGCCAAACAAGCCGGCAATACCTAACTGATAGACACCATAAGAAATAGATTCAACATTTTTAGTAAATTTGCTGTTTAATATCAAATAGATTGAATAGCAAACTGCTGCAATCGCAACCAATAAATCTCCTGTCTGGAATGTCAGAGATTCTTTCAATGTCAGAACCGTAATTCCAATCATCGTAGCAACAACGGCAAAGCTTACTGCTCGCGAAGGAAGCCGTTTTTCAATGAAGCTTGTCATGATTGGTACTAGTACAACCGTTAGACTTAATATAAAGCCTGCGTTACCTGCTGAAGTCGTTTTTAATCCTAATAGGGATAAGGCAAATATCGTGAACAATAAAAAGCCTTGTATCGATGCATATAAAATCGTTTTAATATTTACACGCAACATCTTCGGTAAAAAGATTAGCCCTGCAATGATAAATGCGATTAAGCATCGAAGTGCCACAACATTAAAAGCTTCCAAACTCTCAAGGCCCATGACCATGAATGTATACGATAGCCCCCAAAACATTGTAACAATCACCATTAAAATATTTGCTTTTCCTTGTAAACTCAAAGATGTCACCACATTTCTAAAAAGTAAGTTTTAAATAACCAGTAAAAATATGTATTATACGCCAAATTTAACTATAAGATTAATAGATTGAAAATGTTGTATCATCTACAAATCTGACCTGTTATAAAACAGTATAAAACACGATGTTGTGATTAGTAAAACGAATGTTTATAATGATTGATATGAAAATAATTCATGTTTAAAATTTATTAGTGGAGTGAATTATAATGAGTTTAGTAAAATACGAAATTTTAAATAAAGTGGCGGAAGTACATAGCTTTACTAAAGCGGCCTCTATTTTGGGCTTGACGCAATCGGCAGTAAGTCATGCGGTTTCAAGTTTGGAAAAGGAATTTGGATTTAATTTAATTCACCGAAATCGTACAGGTGTAACGCTGACTGAAGACGGTATGAAAATGCTCTATGAAATGCGCAAAGTATTGTTGGCGGAGGAGCATCTGCAGCAGACCGCATCCAATATTATAGGTGTAAGCCAAGGGACAGTTCGAATTGGCCTAATATCGACGATTTCTACACATTGGATGCCGAACATCATTCATATTATGGATTCGCAGTTTCCGGGTATTCGTATTGAATTGCGCGAAGGGGATTATTATGAGATTGAACAGTGGCTATTACAGGGGGAAGTCGACTGCGGATTTTTAAATCGGACAAGCTCCAAACAGTTCGAGTTTATGCCGCTAAAACGCGACCCGCTGTTATGTATTGTGTCGTCGCATAGTCCGCTTTATGATAGAGCAGAGATCGATTTATTTGAAATTGAAGATACTCCGATTATAATGCCTTCCTATAAAGGAACAAATGATGTTATGACAACATTTGAGAAATATGGTGTATTTCCGAATATACGTTTTGAACTTTATGACGAAAAAGCCATCGTATCAATGGTAGAACATAATCTAGGTATTAGCATACTGCCTGAAATGGCGATTTCGATGCTGCCGGATACTGTAAAGGCACTGCCTCTAGTACAGGAAAGTTACCGGATCCTCGGTTTATCGACAAAGCAGAAGCTGTCACCGGCATCGCAAAAATTTGTGGAAATATTAAAGCAATGGCTGGAAAACGAAGAACACTAAAAGGGGAAACTACAATGCTGACAGGAAAAAAAGTATTAATAACGAGTGGCGGGACATTTGAAAAATGGGATAATGTCCGCGGCCATACAAACTTATCAAAAGGGACGATGGGGTGCTATTTAGCAGAAGCCGCACTTGAAAAAGGTGCGAGCGTCATATATATGCACGGTGTATTTACACAGCTGCCGGAACATCAAAATAAGATGCAGCTTATTAAATTTGAAGGAATTGAGGACTTAGGAGAAAAGCTGAAAACAATTCTTGAGTCCGAGGAAATAGACTATGTCATTATGGCGGTGGCCGGCTCAGACTGGCTTATTGACAAAGTGTTCGATCAGCATGGCCATGAGCTGACGGAAAAAGGGAAAATGCCATCGGATGAACCACCGATTATCCATTTTAAAAAAGCGCCGAAAATATTGGCACAAATTAAAAACTGGGCGCCTGAAACAACATTAATCGGTTTTAAACTGGAAGCAACGGATGATGAAACGTATTTGTTGGAACGAGCTTCTGCAAGAATGGAAACGGCAAAAGCGGATTATATGGTCGCAAATAGTTCCAAATCTTTGTATGGTGCGATGGAGCCTCACTATATTATTCATAAATCAGGGGAGACTGTTAAAGTTGATGGGAAAAAGAACGCTGCAACTACATTAATCAATGTCCTTTCTTAAATGGAGTTTGCTCATTTTCGATTGTCTATATATGTTATAATTTAGAATATTTAATCTATTTTAAACTGAAAAGAGGTTGAAGCATGTACCAGTTCGATCATCTCGTCCATTTTGTTCCATATCCAGAACAGACATTGTTAAAACTACAAGAAGAAGGGCTTCATGTTGTGCCGGGAGGAAGCCATGAAGCGTGGGGTACATATAATACACTAAGCTACTTTGATTTGGCTTATATTGAATTGATCGGCATTGAAAATGAAGAAAAGTTTCAGGAAGCGGCAAATAAAAAGTATTCTTTACATGCGAGCTATAAAGAAAATCGCCGACGTGATGGATTGACGCGTTTTGCTGTTCGTACAACGACAATTGAACATGATGCGAAGCTATTTGCGCAAGCAGGTTTGGAAGTAGTTGGACCGGAACGTTATTCCCGAAAACGGGAAGACGGCTCTGAAGTAAGCTGGCAACTGCTTTATATTGGTCACCCGAAATCGAAAATTGAATTCCCTTTTTTCATTCAATGGGATGAAGCGGATACACTTCGACGTAAAGAACTGACGGATCGCGGTATTATAGCGCAACATCCGTTAGGGAATTTAACGCTTCAGGCTGTCCATTTTGTTGTACCGAATTTTGATGCAGTGGAGCAAATTGCCCAACTATGTGGTGCGACAATTTTAAAAAAGGTCAATGTGGAAGAGAATGTAGAATACTCAATTATTCTGCTTGATGAAGTGAAGCTTATATTTGTCAAGCCGATCGGTGATGGAGTCGTCTGGGATTATATGCTCGAACATGGCTACGGCATAAAAAAGGTCGTCATATCAGGTGCGACAGAGCAAAAGCATTTTACAATTGATGGTGCACAATACGAAATTAATAAGAAATAAAAAAAGCTGTAAACGATGAAAATCTTTCGTTTACAGCTTTGTCTATTTTTTTATAACATTCGCTGCCTGTGGACCCCGGATACCATCGACTAAATCGAATTCAACCACTTGTCCTTCATCCAGTGAACGAAATCCTTCTTCTTGTATGCCAGTAAAGTGTACAAAAACATCTTCACCATCTGCAGATTCTATAAATCCATAACCTTTTTCATTATCAAACCATTTTACAGTGCCTTGGTGCATCCGCTTTCTCCTCCGATACTGTCAAAATCAATTGATGAAACATGAAGATTCCAGAATATTACGAATAAACTATATACTATAAGGATAAGAACTGTCAATAATTTGTCGATTTACATCGCTTTTTATATTTGACTTCTATTAGTGTAAATAAGACACGCTAATAGAAGTAGCCGCTGGCAGATGTCACAGATTTGGTAAGGAGTTCTTTGCGTCAGCGCAAAGCCAAATCTGGACGCAAATACGCTAAAGCGTATTTGATTAATTCAGACAAAACAGACTATAATAAAGTGACTACATATAGAAAGCAGGGCAAAGCATGACAACAACTACGAAAAAACCATTATCAGATATTGAAATAGCCAACAAAGCGACAATGAAGCCAATTTTGGAAATTGCTGAAAATGCACAAATTCCATTGGATGCGGTTGAACAATATGGTCGCTTTAAAGCAAAAATTGATACAAGTAAAATTAGTGGTGAAGCAACGGCGAACGTGGTGCTTGTAACAGCGATAAGTCCTACACCTGCAGGAGAAGGGAAATCAACGGTAACAATCGGTTTGGCGGATGCATTGCACCAATTGGATAAGCGAGTAATGGTCGCTTTGCGAGAACCTTCATTAGGACCGGTAATGGGTGTAAAAGGCGGTGCTACCGGCGGCGGTTATGCACAAGTATTGCCGATGGAGCAAATCAATTTGCATTTCAATGGCGATTTCCATGCAATTACGACTGCGAATAATGCATTATCTGCATTGATTGATAATCATATCCACCAAGGGAATGCATTGAACATTGACCCAAGACGAATTGTCTGGAAGCGTGTACTGGACTTAAATGACCGTGCACTGCGCCATGTAACGGTCGGGTTAGGAGGTCCGATGCAAGGCGTACCTCGTGAAGACGGATTTGATATTACAGTAGCTTCTGAAATTATGGCCATTTTCTGTTTGGCGACAAGCCTGAAAGATCTGAAACAGCGTTTAGCACGCATTGTAATCGGTTATACGTATGATCGTAATCCGGTAACTGTAGGTGATTTACAAGTAGAAGGAGCACTCGCTCTTATTTTGAAGGAAGCAATGAATCCAAACTTGGTTCAAACAATTGAAGGCACACCGGCCCTGATCCATGGAGGACCATTTGCCAATATTGCCCATGGATGTAATTCAATTACAGCAACACAAACAGCACGTAAACTTGCGGATATTGTTGTAACAGAAGCAGGATTTGGTTCCGATTTAGGGGCGGAAAAGTTTTTAAATATTAAAGCACGTGAAGCAGGATTTAAACCGAGCGCTGTTGTTATTGTTGCGACAATTCGTGCACTAAAAATGCATGGCGGTGTAGCAAAGGCTAACTTAGTGGAAGAAAATGTGGACGCATTAAAACAAGGTATTGCCAATTTAGCACAGCATGTAGCCAATGTTCGTAACTTTGGGTTAGAGCCGGTCATTGCCTTGAATCGTTTTATTACGGATTCTGAACAGGAACTGAAAGCTGTTTTACAATGGGCCGCAGCAAATGAAGTTCGGATTGCCCGCACGAATGTTTGGGAAGAAGGCGGTAAAGGCGGTATTGAGCTTGCCGAAAAAGTACTCGAAGTAATTGAACAGCCGAATACTTTCCACCATTTATATGATTTGCAAGAAACCGTGGAACAAAAATTAACGAAAATTGTACAACAGGTGTATGGTGGTGCAGGTGTGCAATTAACGGATGCTGCGAAAAAACAGTTAGCAGTCATCGAAAAAAATGGGTGGGACACTCTGCCGATCTGTATGGCGAAAACACAATATTCATTATCGGATCAACCAAGCTTAGTAGGCAGACCAACCGATTTCGTTGTTACAATTCGTGAAATTCTTCCGAAGTTAGGTGCGGGATTCCTTGTTTGCTTAACTGGGGATATTATGACAATGCCAGGCTTGCCAAAACAGCCGGCAGCACTGAATATGGATGTGGCTGAAGACGGAAGTGCACTTGGATTATTTTAAAATGAAAATATATAGCGACCGACAAGAAATTGCTGTCTGAGGACAAAATAACGCCGGAGCGATTAATAAAAGTAAAAGAAACGTATTCGTTTGATTATTCATTCGAATACGTTTCTTTTATTTGCTGTGAATATTTAGTTTAAATTTACGTTCGTCCATTAAAACATGATTTGTAGAAGGTTAGTCGCAATCATAAAAGTGGCACTTAATCCGTATGCAACCGATCCAATTAAAATTGGTGAAATAACAATTAGTCCCTTACGTTGACTTTCATTCATATTTGGTGCTACAGCTTGCATCATTCTTTGCATAATTAACACTCCTTTTCCCTGTTTTATGTTTCATTATTTCTAGTATATGTCACGAATTTGTAAAAAACAAGCATTTAGTTCACATTTTAGACAAAAATTATCTCCGCATAATGAAGGATACTTGATTTTTCGTGTAAAAGTTGCTAAGGAGGGGGTTAGGGCAAGAGTGGAGAAGACGGAATCTTTTAGCAATAAACATGTCAAATAACTGAAGTCATCCCACTTCTCGTGGTAATATAATTATGTAAACTATAAAAAGAAAATGGTGAATGTAACATGTCCGAAGTAATCGTACGTTGTGAACAATTAGTAAAAGAAATTTATGAAACAATGGATGCAAGCCATGATTTTCAACATATTGAGCGTGTCTATCAAAACGCTATGACAATCCTGAAATCAGAACCTTTAGCAAGTGGAAAAATTGTGAGTTTAGCCGTGCTGCTGCATGATGTCAGTGACGAAAAATATGCTGTCGATAAACAGCAGGAACAGCGGATCCTGGATGAACTTGATTTAACGGAAGAGGAAAAACAACATATCCAAACGGTTATTGCAGAGGTTTCATTTAATGGGGGCAATGAACGGGAAATTACAACAGTTGAATCGAAAATCGTCCGGGATGCAGACCGACTGGATGCGATTGGTGCGGTAGGGATTGCGCGGACGTTCGCATACGGTGGTGCGAAAGGACGCAAGTTATATGATGATGCAGAAGAAGTGCGTGTAAATATGACGAAAGAACAATATCGCAGTCAATCCACAGCCTCTGTTACGCATTTTTATGAGAAGCTTTTATTATTGAAAGATTTAATGGTAACTGCAAAAGGGCGCGAAATGGCTGAAGAACGTCATGCCTTTATGGTACAATTTTTAGAGCAGTTAAAAAAAGAAAGAGACGGGATTTCATGAGTCATTTAATCGTATCAAACTTAACAAAAACAGTTGGCGATAAAACGCTATTTCAAAATATTGAATTTACCATTTATGACGGGGAACGTGCAGGATTAATCGGGATAAACGGGACAGGAAAATCTACTTTATTATCGATTATCGCTCGAAAACAAGATGCGGATACAGTGGAATTTGACCATCCGAATAAATACCGTATTGCCTATTTGGAACAAGATCCCCAATTTCCGCAAAATTTAACGGTTTTACAAGCTGTATTTAGCGGAGATTCACCAATATTACAGTTAAACCGTGCCTATGAAGAGGCGGTAGCGGCATTGTCCCAAAATCCGCAATCGGAAAAGCTGCAAAATGAACTATTTCGATTACAGCAACAAATGGACACGGAAAATGCCTGGGACGTCAATGCTTTGGCAAAGCAAGCATTAACGAAGCTTGGGATCGATATGTTTGACCAGCAAGTAACGAGCCTTTCGGGTGGACAGCAAAAACGGGTTGCATTGGCAAAAGTATTAATCGAACCGGCAGACTTATATTTACTGGACGAGCCAACGAACCATTTGGATGTCACATCGACGGAATGGCTGCAAGAAATGGTAGCACGTCTAAAAGGAGCGGTCATCTTTATTACCCATGACCGTTATTTCCTGGATGAAACAGCAACACATATTTATGAATTGGCAGATAAAACATTGTACCGTCATACAGGATCGTATGGGGATTTCCTGGAAGCACGGGCAATTCGTGAAGAAATGAATGCAGCTTCCCAGGCGAAACTACGTAACCGCTACCGTTCGGAATTAAAATGGATACGCCGTGGGGCAAAGGCACGTACAACAAAGCAAAAGGCACGAATTCAGCGTTTCGATGCATTAGATGAATCAATCGACCGTTCGAATGATCAGACGGATCTGGAATTAGGACTGGCAACAACACGTTTAGGAAAAAAAGTATTGGAATCGGATGGGATTTCTAAAGCTTATGGAGACCGAGTCATTATTCAGGATTTCGAATTTTTACTGCAGCACGGGGACCGTATTGGCATAATTGGCGCAAATGGCTACGGGAAATCGACACTCCTTAACATGCTTGCAGGGGAAATTGAACCGGACAAAGGTGAGGTAATTGTCGGGTCCACAGTAAAGCGTCTGCATTTTAAACAAGCATTGCCTGCTATGAATGAAAATGCACGAATGATTGATTATATCCGTGAAGCTTCAAATGATATTACCGATTCTGACGGTGTTCGTTACTCTGCATCGCAAATGCTTGAACGTTTTTTATTCCCGCTGAACACACACGGGACACCGATCAGCAAGTTATCGGGCGGTGAGCGCAAAAGACTTCACTTGCTTCGTCTATTGATGGAGCAGCCAAACGTATTGCTTTTAGACGAGCCGACGAATGATTTGGATATCGAAACATTGGGTGTACTTGAAGATTTCATCGAAAATTTCCCTGGCGTTGTTATTACAATCAGTCACGATCGTTTCTTCTTGGACCGTATTGCGAAAAAGCTGTGGATTTTGGATGGAAAAGGCGGTGTATCGGAAAGCCTGGATATCTATACCGATTATTTAGCAAAACGCGAGTCCGAGCTGCAACAGGAAGCGAAAGAAATGAAGCTGGAAAAGCCAAAAGTTGAGAAACAGAAATCAGAAAAGAAAAAGCTATCATTTAAAGAGCAGAAAGAATGGGAATCGATTGCTGATACAATTGCTCAAGTTGAAGAAAAAATTATGACAACTGAAGATGAAATTTCATCAGCTGGTTCGGACTTTACAAAACTTCAACAACTGACGTCTGATCTTGAAAAACTAAATCAGGAATACGAGCAATTAATCGAGCGTTGGAGCTATTTAGACGAAATTGCAAATGGATAGGAGCATAACAATGAAAATTTTATCAATTGAACCAACACCAAGTCCAAATTCAATGAAAGTAATCATCGATCAGGATTTACCATTTGGTAAAAGCTTTAATTATACAAAAGACAATATTGGTGAGGCATCACCTGAGATGCAAGCCATCTTTGGAGTAGAAGGTGTAAAAGGCATTTACCATGTATCGAACTTCCTGGCGATTGAACGTAATGCGAAATATGCTTGGGAAAATATTTTAGCCGATATTCGCCGCGCAATTGGCGGAGAGGCAACGGAAAGCACGGAATATGAGATGAATGAGCATTATGGGGAAGTAAATGTGCATGTTCAAATGTACAAAGCGATTCCATTGCAAATTAAAGCATTTGATGGTGAAGGAGAAGTGCGAATTAGCGCTGGAGACCGTTTCACGACAGCTTTTAAACGTCTGCAATTCAGTGTGACTGACGAAAATTATATTTTTGAACGAAAATGGGTCGATTTTGGTGTTCGCTATGGCGATAAAGAACAAGTTGTACAAGAAGTGCTTAAAGAAGTAGATGCACTTTATCCGCAAGATCGTGTGGAAACTATTGTTCAGTCTGCTAACGAACAAGTTGTCACAGCAGCGCAAGAGCGTAAAGAAGTGACTTTAGAACAATATGAGCGAGTGGAAGATTGGCAACAACGCTTCCAGCTGTTGGATCAATTACCGGATCCGGAAGTAAAGGATATTCCTTTGTTCGAAAAAGCGCTGGAAGATGAGCAAATGTCGATACGACGCCTTGCAACCGTTTATTTAGGGATGATTGAAGATGTTGCGGTCGTTCCAGCTTTGGCGAAGGCATTGAATGATAAAAGTGCAGCCGTTCGCCGTACAGCAGGCGACTGTATGAGTGATTTAGGATTACCGGAATTTGAGACGGCCATGATCGCTGCATTAGGTGACAAAAATAAACTCGTTCGCTGGCGCGCGGCAATGTACTTGTATGAAGTAGGTACAGAGCAGGCAATTGACGCATTAAAAATAGCGAGTGAAGATAAAGAATTCGAAGTAAAACTGCAGGCAAAAATGGCGCTTGCCCGTATTGAAGGCGGGGAAGAGGCTAAAGGTTCGGTGTGGAAACAAATGACAGAAAGCCGCAAAGCATAAAATTTAAGCTGCTAACGAAATAATCGTCAGCAGCTTTTTTGTTTTTTAAATTTACATTATTTAGTTTGGTAAATGGTATAATTTGAGAATATGGTATATATTTAAAAATATACTAAAGAGAGGTGGGTCCATGATGGAGGAGCTATTGTTGAAAAGTCCTAGCTCTTTAAGCTCTGAGCGTAAAGAGGCACTGTTAAAGTTACTTTATTCCGAACAATGCACTGACTCCATAATATTGAAAAGTGATGATTTTTATTTATTTTTTCATGATATTTGGTCACTTTTTGAAATTGGAGAAAAGTATGAAAGGGAAATTGTAGATGGAGATATTAGACTGAAAGAATGGCGGATTTTTATATTGGAATTTTTTTCTGCCAGAAATTTAGATAAATTGAACTTTGAGTACTTAACCAATTCCTCTGTAAAAAAATTTTTTATAGCACTATACATATGGAAAAAAATTAAAAGAGAATATTTTCTGGATATGCGGAAAACATTGAAGATCGAAAAATATAAGAATGAATTTGTGAAGGAGCTTGCCAACAATCAAGTTAATAAGGACATTTATCACGAAATTTATTTGAAGGTTCAAAACAATTGGTACTTGAATTTATTTAAGTTCAATTCTATTTACGACAGAATTTTCGAAGAAGCCCTGGAAGAAACCAATGCGGTAGAACTGCTATGCGGTGACACGATATGGGAAACAATCAGCAATGATAATTTAAAGAAATTAATGAGTTATATTGAATCAAGACACTTTTCAGAAGTTTTGTTTTGGAAATCCAAATTTCAGACAGAACAATTTCTGAAAGTTGGTCTGGATCCGAACAGTACATATGTATTTTGTGTTCAAAAAGATATATCAATGAAACGCAGCCTTACTTTACAAAATGGATTGGCACTGGCCGTTTCGGAATTTTCACAAAAACATGAACACAATTTTGTTTTTTTACCATTCATAAACGCAATTGATCAGGAAATGATTACACATAAAGATACTACAGATTATAATTATTACTTTGAGCTGGATAAATCATTCGGTCTTAAAACCGAACCGATTAACTATAAAGGTGTAATTAATTATGCCTTTACGATGTTGAAGTTAGAATTATCCCATAGCAGTAGCGGCAAGATCTATTTAATCTGCAATGAATTACTATTTGATGACTTTCCAAATGAAGAAGATTGGATATCGGCTGTAACCCACTACAAAAAGTTAAAAAAGATTGAAATTGTCGTTATTTATATGGGTGATAAAACGAAACTGCAGCAAATATGGTTCGCAGATAAAATATTGATTCCCCAACAACTGGCCCAGTTTAAATAATAAAAAATAAACTCTAAATAGTAAGCGCTTAAATTCAGCTCACTATTTAGAGTTTATTTTAATTTTGGATTTTATTGTGAACTACTTGTTTTTACCTTGTTTACGGTTTGTTCAGGATAGAAAACGGTGTATAAAATACTTCCGAAAATGAGCACAATTCCGAGCACTTGCAATAAACTTGGTCGGAAGGATAGCAGCAAAGCATCCAATAATATGGCTACTACCGGATCGACAAATACGAGTACTGATACGATGACAGTAGGGAGGTCTCGAACACTGTCAAAAAATAAATAGTAGACAAATCCCGTATGGATTAAACCTGTACCAAGTATGTAGAGCCAGTTTGTATTCGTTAAACCTTCAAAAGCAGCAAAATCGCAAAATGGGAGCAACAGTATAATTCCGGTAATCGTTTGAATATATGTTAGTGTATAAGATGACATGCCATGAATGGTTTTACTCGTGAACATTGTCAGTGCATAGCAAATGGCCGAAAGAAGCGCCCATATAAATCCTGAATTCATAAATTGCGAAACGCTTGTAAAGCTCTCAATACCGATAATGAAAATGCTGCCGAAAAAGCAAATAGCTGTTGCACAAATTGAACGTATTCCCATTTTTTCTGCCAAAAACACTGAACCTAAAATTAATACAAATATCGGTGCTAAATTATAAATCGAAATGGCGATTGAAATTGACATAACTTCGAACGCTTTAAATAAAAACACCCAGTTTAAGACAAGAAATATGCCGCAAACGATTGTTTTCATCACTTCGCTTCTGTTCCAATCTTCTGTTTTATGACCACCTGTAATCAACCACAATCCGCCTAAAAAGATTGTCGCACATATACAGCGTACAAAAACGAGTTCCACTGCAGGCAATCCGGTTTGTGTTGTAAAGAAGCCGATAGAGCCGAAAATAGCCATGGAAATAGTAAGTTTAAGCATCGAACGTACATTCATATGATGAACCTGCTTTCTTTATCCCGCATTAACGGATAGTAAAATGTATCTGCCTCGAAAGCGTGGGGCACAGGCAAAACTCCGCCTCCAGACAATGATCGAAGTTTTACTTTACAGAAGGTGAATATTATTCACGGATCTGACCGTTGCCATGAATATAATATTTTGTAGATGTTAATGCCGGTAAACCCATTGGGCCTCGTGCATGCAGCTTTTGAGTAGAAATTCCGATTTCAGCGCCATACCCGAATTCAAATCCATCTGTAAAGCGAGTGGACGCATTATGATATACTGCTGACGCATCAACAGAATTTAAAAAGATATCAGCATTATGACGATCATCCGTGATAATGGCTTCCGAGTGATTTGTTCCGAACTGATTAATGTGATGGACGGCTTCAACTACGTCCTCCACTACTTTGACACTTAATGTCAGCGCCAAAAATTCTTCAGCGTAATGTGTCTCTGTTGCCTCGATTGCTTTTGGCAGTACAGCACATACTTTTTTATCGCCATAGATTTTGATTTTAAGTTCATCCTGTAAGTAATGTAAAAATTCTGTACCGTAGTTTTGGAAAAATTTCTGGTGAAGCAATAAACTCTCCGCTGCATTGCACACGGACAAACGCTGTGTTTTCGCATTTTTTACAATTGATTTTGCCATTTCAATATTAGCGAATTCATCCAAATAAATATGGCAATTCCCTGCACCGGTTTCGAGGACAGGAACCTTTGATTCACGCACGACCAAATCGATCAGGTTCTTCCCGCCACGCGGAATAAGTACATCCAAGTATTCAGTCAATGTAAATAAAGATTTCGCTGTTTCACGGCTCGTATCTTCAATAAGCAAAACAGCATCTTTCGGATAGCTGACAGCGTCCAATGCCCGGTGAATCGATGCAACGAGTGCAATATTAGAGTGTTTGGCAGATGAGCTGCCTCGTAAAATGACCGCATTACCGGTTTTAATCGAAAGTGTTGCTGCATCAATCGTTACATTCGGGCGTGCTTCATAGATCATGCCGATAACCCCGAGTGGAACACGCTTCTTAATAATTCGCAGACCATTTTCTTTCGTGATCTGTTCGACTACTTCACCAACAGGATCCTCTAATTCTATTAGCTGTAAGATTGCATCGCTCATCGCCTGAATACGGTTTTCATTCAGTAAAATCCGATCTATAGTAGCTTGATCGAGTCCATTCGCTTTACCGGCAGTAATATCTTTGTCGTTTTCTGCCAGCAAAACATCCAAATCGGAAAGAAGCTGCTGTGCAATACTTCTTAATGCTTCATTTTTTTCTGCTGTTGATTTGGTATTTGTTAAATAGCTTGCCTTTTTTGCGCGATTGCCTTTTTCCACAACTTCGTTTGTTATCGTTTTTGACATAAAATGACCTCCTTAAATTTTAACCCATTGATTCCGGTGAATAACTTCATTCGGGTAATGCATGAGCTCTGTCGTTCTTTTCCCCATTGCTTGCTCCAATTCTGTTGAAGAATAAAGAATTTCTCCACGCCCGATACAATTATGCCGGTCAAAAACTTCTACAACATCACCTTTTTCAAATTGTCCTTCATATGCATAGACACCGGCCGGCAATAAACTTTTTCCGCCAAATTGCAATGCTTGAACTGCACCCTCATCTATAAAAATCTTCCCGGAAGATTTTGAGAGCTGGACCCACTGTTTATTTGTCGGTATATACTTTTCATTGCGTTCAAAATAGGTACCGTCCCCATTATTATCGAGAATATCTGTTAGTTTTGTATGGCCGATACCTGTGCCGATAAAGACTTCAACACCTGTATTGACGGCATAATTGGCTGCAACAAGTTTTGACTGCATCCCGCCGGTACCAACTTTTGAGCTTGACCCTGAAGTAAATTGAAGCATTTCTTCTGTTACTTTTTCGATACGATCAATACGAACAGCATTTGCGTTTGTTAAAGGATTTGCCGTATAGAGCCCATTCACATCTGTTAGAATAATTAACTGATCTGCGTGAACGAGCCCACTTACTAAAGCGGAAAGCATGTCATTATCACCAAAAGTCAACTCAGCAACAGATACAGTATCATTCTCATTGATAATTGGGATAATTGAACGTTCCAATAGCTCTGTTAATGTTTCATAAGCATTTCTATAGCGCTGTTTATCATTAAAGTCAGAGCGTGTAAGTAAAATTTGGGCGGACGTCACATTATATGTGGCAAATTTATCTGCATAAGTTTGGATTAATATACTTTGGCCGACCGCGGCAGCAGCTTGTTTCCCTTTAAGGGTAATTGGTCGAGAAGGGTAGCCAAGCTTTTTGAAACCTGCCGCTACTGCCCCTGAAGATACTAAAATGACTTCATGACCTGCCTGTTTCAATGTGGCAATGGCAACAACATGGTCATGAAATTTTTCATGATCAAGCTCACCCTTACTATTTGTTAAAGAACTGCTTCCGATTTTTACTACAACTCGTTTTCTTTCCACCAAAAAATCCCCTTCCATAGAAATATTGAAATTATCCCGCATTAACGGGTAGTTAGACTCCCGCTTTTGGGCGGGAGGTCAACTACTCGTAAAAGCCCGATTGGTTCAACTAACAATCAGTGAGGAGGTAAGGATTCCTCACTGATTGAGTTTCACTTTATTACATTAAAAAAGCACATTTCGATCCTATCGATTAGGACGAAATGTGCTGTTTCCGTGGTACCACCTAAATTGAATGCTAATACTTGCATTCCACTTCATCTCATAACGCTGAGTCTGCGCCTATTTTTCTAGGAGCTGTTGAAGTAGGTTCGGCAGGTTTTGCTAAGCCATTCTTTCAGCCTGTGGAATGTGCTCTCTTGTTTAGCCAATTGCTACGTACTCGTCTTCAATATGCCTTTATATTTTCTAATAGCATGCATGATAGCCGGTTTTTTGTCAATAACGTTAAGTCTGATTTATTTGAAAACTATGCAAAAATCTCCTTTTTGTACCGATTTACTGCATAAAAGTGTGAATTTTACGACTATTATCTATTCAAATGTTATTTTTCATGATAAATCCGTACTTTGTTTCTTTTTCAACTATTTTTTAAATTTGTAGTACCTAGGAATAATCAGTTGTGCACAGCTTAAAGGATTTGGAAACATGCAGGATGTGGAGCAACTTATTTTTGAAAATGAAACATTAATAAAAAAGGTCATTTTTAATCTTAAAATTTATCGAGATATTGATGAATATATGCAAGTAGGGAGGATCGCTTTATGGCAGGCATTGCAAAAATTTGATGAAACAAAAGGGGACTTTGCGATGTTTGCTTACATGAGCGTTAAATATGCAATAATTCGAGCGTTATCCAAAGCCAATCATGTATCTGAGCATGAATTAGCAGTGGAAGAAGACGTAATGATCAATAATTCGCAACAACATCACTTTATTACATCAAATATGGAGTGGCCCGAATGGTTTGAGGAGTTAAATAAAGATGAGCAATTTCTGTTGATCGCGTTGTATGAAAAAGAGCTTTCGGTAAAGGAGTTTGCTGACAAGTATAGGCTGAATTATGAAACAATAAAGAAAAGACGGCAGCGATTATTGTCGAAGTTAAGAGGTTTATTAACATAATTTTAGGGTTTTTGGTATATACAAAGTGGAAGCTTATGAAGTTTCCACTTTGTAATACTTTATTGAATTATATCCAAAAACGCTGTTCGCTGCTCTTCGGATTGCTGTTCACCATCAACAAGCATTGCCCCCATACGGTAATCTGTTTGTCCTTTTTCAACAACATACTGTAGATTAACAGGCTGTACTTTGTTATCAATGTTGCATTTACCTTTAAATTCCACTACATGCTCCATCATTTTAGTTTGGAAATATTCCCAGCGGCTTTCTTCACAATAATTTTTGAGGGCATCTTCTATTGTAATATCGCTATTTTCCATAACGGGTGTAGCATGAATATATGTAATGTAGTCGTTATCTGTTACGGCTTTTTGTGGACCGAAAAAATAAAAAAATACCCCGAATACCCCAATTGGTATGATCCAAAATATCGTCCGCTTTCTTTTCTCCATAAAATATATCCCCCTTTTTGTATCATTAGTATAACACTGAAAAGTTCATATTTTCTACATTGGGATAATATTTATCTCGGTGAGGATTATTGTTGGTCGATAACACTATTAACGGTTTTAGCTGGCGTTTGAACATGTATTTCAAATCAACATATCGTTAAAGGAGGAGCTTCCTTCATGACGCTGCTTCAAGTTATTGTTTTGATATCAAAGGGATTATTACGAACTTTATAGAATATGAATGATTAAGTAGTTAAAAGTGACCGAGGAAGGGCTGGGCTGGAGAGAAATGAAGAAAATCTTGAAATCATAAGGATAATGTTTTGAGTGTATATGGACGAAAGGAGTACATAAATGAAAATGAGACAAATAATAGCTATGGGTGGCGGGGGTTTTTCAATGGAACCCGATAACCCGTTATTAGATCGCTATATTTTAAAAGAAGCGAAGACTGCTAATCCGAAAATCTGTTTCCTTCCTACAGCTAGTGGTGATTCCGAACAATACATATCAAGATTTTATAGTTTTTTTAATGACCAAAATTGTGATCCTTCACATTTATCTTTATTTACCCCACCTTCTCGGGACTTGGAAAGTTTTGTTTTAGAAAAAGACATTTTATATGTAGGTGGTGGAAACACGAAAAACCTTTTAGCTTTGTGGAAGGAATGGGGATTAGACAGTATTTTGCGAAAAGCATGGGAGGAAGGTGTTATTTTAGCTGGGCTGAGTGCAGGAGCAATCTGTTGGTTTGAACAGGGGGTGACGGATTCCTATGGGGATGGACTTGAGCCTATTAACTGTTTGGGGTTTTTAAAGGGAAGTAATTGTCCGCATTACGATGGAGAAACCGAAAGAAGACCTGCATATCATAAACTGATGGAGACCAATAAATTACACTCTGGAATTGCTTTAGATGATGGCGTTGCGATTCATTATAAAGAACAGGAAATTCATAAAATCGTAAGCTCAAGACCAAATGCCAAGGCGTACAGTGTGTCTCTGGAAAAGGGCATTACAGAGAGGGAACTCCATGCAGAATATTTGGGTTCTGAATAGTTTAGTTTAGACGAGTGAATAAAATTCTGATAAAAGTGAGTTGTTTAAGTATGTTTTTTGTACAAATGTCCGGATTCCCGGGGTCTGGCAAGTCGACGCTTTCTCGACAGATTGCCAAGAGAACAGGGGCAGTCATAATAGATCATGATATTGTAAAATCTGCGTTACTGAAGTCGCTAGAGGAAATTTCGATCGATGAAAAACTTGTTGGTAAAATGTCTTACAATGTCGATTGGTCTTTAGTGGAATTTCACTTATCTCAAGGACAAAATGTCTTGTTGGATAGTCCATGCCTTTATCAGGAAATGGTAGATCGAGGCATCGAGTTGTCAAAAAAGTACGAAACCACATACAAATACGTGGAGTGTTATTTGAATGATTTTCAAGAAATTAATAATAGATTGAAAAGCCGAAATAGGATGGTTAGCCAAATTGAAGTAGCCAGCTCAGAAGAAACATTTAAATTTACCATTGAAAATAGTAAGAAACCAAATGAAGGTTTATACATCGTTGTAAATACTAAGCAACCTGTAGAGAGATACATAGATCAGGTAATCCGTTTTATTAAGGAGTAAGCCATACTCTGCATATTGTTTTTTTATTTAAGGATATTGTAAGTGGAAAAGAGTAAAAAAAGGGGGATTTTAAATGAAAAGCAGAATGTTAATCCTTTTGTTTAGTGTTGCTCTTTTATCTGCCTGCATACAAAAAGATTATGTGTTTTTTGGTGAAAGTGAAAATTGGAGAGTTCAATATGTAGTGACTGACGATAATAGCTGCAATTCTACTAAAGGCTATATAAAATACCTAAATAATGATCCGCTGCCTGAGCAATTGGAGTTTAGTGTGGATAATAAAGAAGGGGCCTCCATCTCTTTAGATGAAAATGGAATGTTTTTTATGCCTTACGGCTGTTCTAATGCAACGGAAGGATCAGAACTTAAAGCGACAATAAAGTGGAATAGTCAATCAGAAACAATCCAATTACAATTAAAACGATAAATGCTTTTTTTAAAAAGGCAAAGTGTTTTATTAACTATATATAAGTAGGAGGCTCTATTATGAAACAGTCGACTTATTTAATGGGAGCAGTACTGGTGGGTTTATCTGTTGTAATATCTGCTTTTATATTAAGTAATTCAACGAACATACCGAATTCCGATATAGATTCACAAAATGTCAATAGTTCAATACCAGATTTGATGACAATCACTCAACTGGCTGACTACCTTCAAATAAGCGAACAATCGATTGAAATCATTATATCGAATGATGATTCGTTAAGAGAGGGGTTAAGCAGCTATGATACTTATCAGTTCATCCCCTATGTATTGCTCGATAATCAGAAAAGATTTATGAAAACAGAAATAGATGCGTGGTTAAAATACAGGAATGATAACAGGTTAAATTATTGATTAAGAGATAAGAAATTACCCCGAAAGTTAAATGTTCGACACTAACTTTCGGGAGGATATCTTTTAAAGGAAGTTGATTACTTTGTATTTGTAAACTTAAAACTTGTCTTTCGTTCCTTCTCATCCCAAATGAGGTGGGCGTTGAAGATTTTACCGCCTCTTTTAAATCCTTTGATCAAGTCTGTTTCACCGGAAGCCAAAAGTTTCTTCAAATTCGTTTGCGTAATTGTTTTTCCGAGAATTTTTTTGGAAACCGAGAATTTACAGTTGGCTTTCTTATAATTCGAACAACCGTAAAAAGTACCGTGGTCGACAATGGATCCATCACAAAGGATGCATTTACCGACAACAGTTTTTACTTTGTTATACTTTTTCGTATATGGATTGTTTTCGGTAATTTTCTCCACATCATTTTGATTGAATGCCCACTCTTTTTCAAGTTCGCCTGCATCTACTATCAATTTATCGGCCAGTTTTTTCACCTGTTCCATAAATACTTGTGGGGAAGCGTTCCCTTCACCAATTTCAGAAAGGCGCTGCTCCCATTTAGCTGTCATTGAAGCGGACGTTAAAATGCTTTCACCTAGTGCTTCAATGAGCAGCATTCCTTTCGTCGTTGCAAACACTTGGTTTTTCCTCACTTCGATATAATTCCGGTCTTTCAGTGTACCAATAATTCCGGCACGTGTAGCTTCCGTCCCTAAGCCTTCCGTTTTCGATAAAACCTTTTCCAGTTCCGCATCTTCCAAATGTTTGCCCGCTGTTTTCATAACTGTAATTAAATTACCTTCCGAATAGCGGTTTGGCGGCTGGGTTTCTCCTTTTTTTACATTTGCCTTCACGACAGTCCCGTGTTCATTTTCTTGCAGAAGGGGGAGCAGTTCATCTTTGTCAGCACTATCTTTCGAATGATGAATGACTTTGCGCCAACCTTCCTCCAGCAATACTTTCCCTTTAGAAATAAACTCAGCACGATTATCGACAAGTGAGTGAATCGTTGTATAGGAGAATACGGCATTATTGTAATGTGCCGCAATGACTTGTCTTGCAACTAAATCATAAATCTTTGCTTCTTCGGCACTGAGCTTTGCCATATTCGGAACTTGTTCTGTAATGATAATGGCATGGTGATCGGTTACCTTTTTTTCATTCACGAACCGTTTATTGTTCATAAGTGAAGTTGTCGGTGGAGGCAACAGATTTTTATATTGATCTAACTTACCTAGCTGTCCGAGAATGGCCGGCAATGTTTTCGCTTCCTCATTAGTCAAATATTGGGAATCTGATCGAGGATAGGAAACGACACCTTTTAAATAAAGCTTCTGTAAAATATCGAGCGTCATTTGCGGTGAAAATTTAAACGCTTTGTTTGCTGTTGCCTGTAGTGCAGACAGATTGAACAAAAGAGGTGGTGCATATTCCTTCGTTTCCTTTTTGAAATTCTTAATTTCTACGTTTTTATTGATGCAAAAATTGGCGGCAGCAATTGCTTGGCGTTCCTCTAGAAGTCTTGTCACGCTATTTTTATGCCATTTCGCTTTTAGTATCTTTCCGTTAAAATTAAATTCCGCTTCCACTTCCCAAAACGGTTCAGGTTTAAAGTTTGCAATCTCATGCTCTCGTTTTACAATGAGTGCTAGTGTCGGTGTTTGAACTCGTCCAATGGAAAATACATCCTTTACTCCATTTCGTTTAAGGAGCACTGTGTACAATCTCGATGTATTAATCCCGATTAGCCAATCGGCACAGGAACGGCTTAGTGCTTCAAAATAAATATTTCTCGTTTTTTCTTCCGGTAGTAAGTTTGCAAATCCGTTTTTCACCGCATTTTCCGTTAGCGATGATATCCATAAACGTTTCATTGGTTTATTCACGCCGCAAACTTTTAATATGGTCCTTATAATAAGTTCACCTTCGCGCCCTGCATCCCCGCCGATGATAATTTCCCTTATATCCTGTCTTTTCACGAGTGTCTTAATGATATTAAACTGCTTGTATTTTGTTTTCGTTACTTTATACTCGAAACGTTCTGGAATGATCGGCAATGTTTCCAACGTCCATTTTTTCCAGGAAGCGTTGTATTCTTCCGGGGCCTTCAATTCACAAAGATGACCGATTGCCCATGTTATAAGAGCACCTTCCGGAAAATATGTGTTTGGCTTTACTTCAAAATAACCAGCCTTTTTAGTAAATGAAAATGGGGCGGCCAGTTTTGCAGCCTGGTCTGGTTTTTCTGCAATTACTATTTTCATATATCCTTCTCCTACTAATAATAATTACAACTTCTTTTCTAATAATTATAGATTAATTTGCAGTAGAATGGGGAAACAAACATTTTTTCATTGCTAGGGATTGACGGAAAGGTTGTTTAACTATTGCGACACTTCATTTGCCTAACAAATTATATTTATTTTTTATTGTAAAAATGTTATAAAATTGAACAAATAAATATCATTTTATATAAAAATCTCATATAATATATTGACAAAATGACGAATTATTCGTATTTTGACAAATAGATTAATGAATTTACTGAATAGTCTTGACTGAAATAGGATAAATTTGTACACTGTGTAAAGTCAAATGTTTTTTCGGTGAGTACAAATATCAATTTTGAGAGTAAGGATATGATGAGATGATAGTATGTAAATTTGGCGGCACATCTGTCGCGAGTGCAGAACAAATCAAAAAAGTAGCAAGCATTGTGAAGTCTAATCCTGAAAGAAAGATTGTCGCTGTTTCTGCGCCTGGTAAGCGTTCAAGTGATGATATTAAAGTGACGGATTTATTAATAGATTTAGCAAACACCGTGATTAATAAAGGCGATGTTGAAGCAAAAATTAAAGCTGTTGTAAATCGTTACCGTAATATTGCTGAAGATCTTGGTTTAGACAATACAATTTCAGATATTATTGAGCAAGATATACGCGGGCGTGTGACAGAAAATTGGTCAGACAAAGACTTATTCTTAGATAATATGAAAGCAAGCGGTGAAGATAACAACGCAAAACTAATTGCGTGTTATTTTAATGCAATTGGCATGCCCGCAAAATATATAAGTCCAAAAGATAAACTAATTTTAAATGACTTCCCGGAACGTACGTATGCATTGCCAGAAGCATACGAAAACTTAAGTGTATTGAAAAATACAGAGGAGATTATTATTTTCCCGGGATTCTTCGGATATACAAAATCAGGTGTATTACGTACATTTGACCGTGGCGGATCTGATATAACTGGTTCGATCTTGGCATCAGCTGTTGGTGCTGAGCTATATGAAAACTTTACGGATGTGGACTGTGTGTTCGCTGCTAACCCTAAAGTCGTAAACGATCCAGTCGATATTAAGGAAATTACGTATCGCGAAATGCGTGAGCTATCGTATGCCGGTTTTTCCGTGTTCCATGATGAAGCATTAATGCCAGTCTATAAACAAGGTATTCCGGTCAATATTAAAAATACAAATAACCCCTCGGCATCTGGGACGTTAATTTTACCGACTCGTCCGGCAACGAATCGGCCGGTTACAGGGATTTCGGCGGATAGTGGTTTTTCAATTCTATATGTATCAAAATATTTAATGAATCGAGAAGTTGGCTTTGGCCGCAAGCTACTTCAAATTATTGAAGAGGAAAACATTTCTTATGAGCATACACCATCTGGTTTAGACGATATTTCAGTTATTATGCGTTCAAGCCAGCTGTCACCTGAAATTGAAGCGCGAATTGTAAAGCGCGTTAAGGAGGAACTATGTGCAGATGATGTTCAATTCAGCCATAATTTTTCTATGATTGTCATTGTCGGGGAAGGCATGCGCCATAATACAGGGTTGGCAGCACGTGCAGCCACTGCGATTTCTGCAACAGGTGCGAATATTGAGATGATTAATCAAGGTTCTTCGGAAGTTAGTCTTGTATTTGGCGTTCGTTCGGAATATGAAGATCAAATATTAAAGGGACTTTATGAAGAGTTTTTTGCAACAATTACTTCATTTTAGATATTATTTAGTCGAATCCATGTCGGGTTCGGCTTTTTTCTTTGTATTTTTGGGTATTGTAATAAAAAACCCATAGAATAGAGGGATATAATTACATAATCATTAGGGGGAGACAATATGAAAATAGAGATTTTTTCTGATTTTGCTTGTCCGTTTTGTTATATCGCTAAAACGAAGTTATTTCAAGCTATCGAACAATTAAATTTAGGTGAAGAAACGGAAGTCGTTTACAGAGCGTTTGAAATAAACCCTGCCGCTTCAAAAACGGAAACGTTATCTTACGTGGATTCCATTTTTAAAAAGAAAAATAATGACCTCCGTAAAACAGAGGAGTTCATGGAAGCGTTGCAATTGCATGCCCAGGATGTAGGAGTCGTATTCAACTTGGATAAGATAGTTCTCGCCAATACGAAAAATGCGCATCGCTTAACTAAGCTTGCAAAACTCTATGAAAAAGAACTGGAGTTTGTAGATGTTGTAATGGAACATTATTTTGCGGAAGGTCTTAATTTAAATGACACTGAATCACTTCTGACCATTTGCGAACAGATTGGCATCGATCGGAGCATGGCACAAAAAATAATAAAGGAAGAACAATTCACAGAAGAGTTAGTGCTGGATCGATATGAAGCACAGCAACTTCAAATAAAGATTATCCCTTTTTTCGTATTTGAAGACCATTACGGAATTAGAGGGGTGGAGCCAATGGAAGTATTTACAAATACTTTGCTTCAAACAAAGGAATATATTAAGAAAAACCAAAAATAGAGATAGAATTGACTAGTCGGAGGAAGCCTTGTGGACAGAATTAAACGCGTTATTCAACTGATTTTCAGAAATCTATATTATTATCGAGTCGATTATATACGGACGTTTGCGATATTACGGATTGTGCAGGCATTCATTTTACTGCCTATCATCTGGCTGATTACCGCAGTTGTCATGGATATTACCGGAGTACAGGTAATTACGCAAGATAGTATCCTTTATTTACTGACAAATCCGTTTGCGTTATTTGGAATAGGAATTATTTTATTTATCGGAATTGTATTCATCTATTATGAATTAGGATTTTTAATACTATTGGCATACTATCAGCAGCGTGGAATTCCATATACATGGAAAGAGCTTTTAAAACGGTTAAATCAGAAGGTTGTCTATTTTATCAGCTTGCAGACATTATTGATTGCAGTTTACTTACTATTATTGATTCCACTTATTTCATCATTTTTGCCAGTTTCGTTGATTCAAAATATAAATATACCAAGCTTTATTATAGACGAACTTTTAAATTCTCGTAATGGTACGTTTCTATATGTTGTGCTAATAATTATATTGAGTTTTATAGGCTTACGTTTCATTTTTACATGGCCGTTTTTTACGGTTTATCAAGAGGTATCAATAGTTGAAGCATTAAAGATGAGCTGGCAGTTTTCAAAAAGAAAACTAATTGAGACGGTCGGGATGATCGGGGTTATTGTCATCATCAATATAACGCTTTTGTTGTTCGCGTTATTTATCGTATTGACACCGCTCTTTATCATAGAAAAATTTAAGCCGAGCTGGGGACTTGTCACTGCAAGTTTTACAATGACACTTGCACAGGGCGTCATCATCCTGTTCTTCACAATATTGCAGGTTTTGTTTACTCAGCTAATCGTTATGGTGGCATTCCAGTTAACACGCCATAAACCGTTAATCATACAGGAAGAGCCGTTTAGACTAACAATTCGTCAGTGGTCCTTTCTAATTGCTGTATATGCGTTTTTCCTTGTGAGCGGTATTAATTATATCAATTTGGGAAAAACGATTTACGAACCGGACACAAATATTGTTTCCCATCGCGGCTTTATGGATGGCGGTGTGGAAAATACATTGAGTGCGATTGAAGCGGCTAAAGAAGCAGATGCGGATTTAGTGGAAATCGATATCCAGCAAACGAAGGACGGGGAATTTGTCGTCTATCATGATAAAACTTTATCACGTTTGTCAGGGGAAGATGATATTATTTATGATTTAACGCTAAATGAATTAGTCACAACAACCGTTTTGGCGGATGGATTCAGTGACACGATCGCTTCATTTGAGGAAGTGCTTGAAATGAGTCATGATTTAAATATAAAATTGCTTATTGAGCTGAAAACTCATGGTTTTGAAACAGAGGACTTTTTACAGCGCTTTGTTGATCTGCTTGATGAATATGATGCCTTGGATTATCATTATGTTCAATCACCTGATTTACCGACAATGGAGCTGCTTGAAGAACTGGAACCCCGTGTTCATACTGGGCATGTGTATTCCATCGCATACGGCAAGTTACCAGAATCAAATGCCGACTTTATTTCGGTGGAGCAGTCTTTTGCTACGAAAAATATCCAGCAGCAAGTAGAGGATCGTGATATGGAGTTGTTCGTCTGGACGATTAATGATGAGTCGGATATGCAGAAATTTTACGAGAAAAATGTAAATGGTGTCATTACCGACCATCCTGATGAGGCACTTTCGATACGGGAAAAATTTGATGAAAAGCAAAATTTTTTACAACGGATACTCAATAAAATTAAGATTATTTATTAAGGGGAAATCAATGCAGACTTATACGTACGAAGTATTAGGAAATTTAAAATCAACGGAACAACAGCCTGTTTACAATGAAGCGGGGGAGCAAATCCTAAAAGTTCAGCGTATTTATGATAACGGTTTGAAAAAACTGCTGGACGGCTATTTCGATCACCGCTATTTTTTGAAATATGCGGTGCTTGGTAATGATGGACAATCATTATTCGAAGTGAAGAAAATCTTCAGACGCGGAAAAGTGTGGTTTGAAGGAAAGGATCTTGTTTTAAACAAAAAATATATCATTAATTATGAGAACTGGCGTATTGGCGTTCCCGAACTGTTTATATCAAGCGATAAATTTAAGATGAAAATTGATAAAGAAATGGAAGACTGGTCCAACTTTATTATAAATGACGAGGTTATCGCAAGGTGGCTTGCTGTTTATAATGAACAATCGGATATGTTTTCGGTTAAGCTGGTAGTATGGGAAGAAGCACCGGTACAGGACCCGGCGTTTTATATCGCCATTGCGCAGGCGACACTATTCATAGGGGTATAGGAGAGTAAAAAAGATGAATGTAGTATTTGTATTAACAGAAACGGCTGAAGAAGTTTTGCAGATGGTCAGTAATGATGTTGCGGGACTGCTAGCTGCTGTAAAAGGCGAAAGCGTTTCATTTCCATTTGGCAACTATCAGTATGACAGCCATACACTTGATCATTATTTACTGGAAAATGGTACATATCAGCAAGAGCTTGTCATTTATTTAAAGCCAGAGCAGAAAAATAATGAAACGATTTTGCCATTACCAAAAATGCAGGATTAACGTAGTTGACTGCATTAATTAGATTCATGTTACTCCTAAATAAAGGAAATTAAATTCACTTGTCGAATGTAATGTTGAATACATATTGGCAGGTGAATTTTTTTTGCGGCAGCTAAATTTATTTGAACTGGAGTTTGAACAGCATCCGCCGAAGTTTCAATTGATGGACACTGTAAAAATAATCTTAATCGATGAACAATTGGATAGTGAAACGTATCATTATCGCAAATTTTATGAAGCCCATATCATCAATAAAGTAGGGGAAATAACAAACATTCATATAAGTCCAGCCGGAGTCGTTACCTATGAAGTGGATATATACGGAGCAAAATATTATTTGCTTGAAGAGGAACTGATTTAAAAATGATATAGGTAAAGGAAAAAGAGGGTGGACATAACCCAAAAATTGATTTCCATTCCGGGGCGCTTTCCGCGGGCGTGGCCTGAGCCTGTAGTCTCAGGCGTCACGCTATTCCCGCAGGAGTCGCCCTCCATTCCAATCAATTTTATAAAATATCCGTTTCTTAATAAGGTTTTTCTCCTTAGTTTATAAAATTTCTACTTCTGTCCCAGCCTCTTTTTATTTATTTTTCCGTTCAAGTTTCATACCGATAATGCGGATGACGATGCCGATTAGGATAAACACCCATCCGATGCCGATAAATACATAATTCAATGTTTGGTTAGTGTTAGGTAGGATGCCAAACAAACCTAAACAAACGACAATAATGCCGGAAAATGATACAAGCATTCCTGCTGTTACAATATTCACGAACTTCACCTCTGAAAGATTCTAACATGACTTACTATTGAACACAATGTATAGTATTTTCCTGGAAAAAAGTAATAATTTTATAAAATGTACAATATATTGAAACTATTGCCAATAATTAGGCGTATAATAGATAGAAACAAAGGAGGAATTGAATATGAAAAAATGGACAACCGCTTTAGGCATGTCGATTGTTTCTTTAGGATTGCTTGCCAGTCCTGCTCTTGCAGAGGCTTCTGTCAATCCGAAAGAAGAAAGGGTACCCATCTATGTTGCGATGACAGATGAAAGTGTAACAAAAGAACAGTTGATTAAAATTTTAAAAACGAAATTACCGGAGATGTTTGCTACATACTCTGATAGTGATTTCCAAATGACTTCTATGAGTTATCATTATGCCGATGATTTGACTACACGTTATGAATTAATGTTCCAGAAAAAGGTCAATAAACAGATGGAAAGCGGCAGTGTTTCATTCAGATCGGACAACCTAGAAATTGAGCATTTATATTTCAGTCCTGCAAGTGTGAAGGATGCTTTATTCCCAGGTAAAATAACAGAAGAACAAGGACGTAAAATTGCAGAAGATTTCGTTAAAAAGGTGGCCTCGTCATCCAATTACGTGATATCGACTGAAACACCTAGTTATTTCAGCCGTCTAATTACTGAGCCGATCACGTATAATTACAGCTTCACTTCAACCGAAAAAAATATTCCAATTCAGGATCAATCAATGATAGTAAGTGTACTTGGCGATGGTAAAATCCAATATTTCACACAAATGAGTCCTGATCAAAAACGCATGTCGTTTGAAGAGACGACAAATGTTGTTACAAAAGAAGCAGCGTTAGAAAAAATGAAAGATCAACTAAATTTAACTTTGCAATACACGGTTGATTATTCCCTAACATCTTCCAAGCCTGCTGTTAAACTTGTTTACTTGCCAGCCCCAAATGTAATTGGTTTACATGCGACTTCTAATAAATGGGCAACTACAACAGGCAAAGTGGATTCGTTAAATGGCAAAGTAGCATTACAACCGCTTGCGCCAAACCAATTAAAAGAACCATCACCAATTACAATTGATGACGCGAAAGAAATTGCAAAACAGTTAGTAGCAAGCCAGGGAAATACAACAAAATTCACAATTGATCATGCCTATGAACATGAAATGAATGATCAAGCCGTAATCAGTGTTTCCTATTCTTACCGCTACCGAAACGGCTCGTTCGGTTCATCAATCGAATTCAATAAAAACACTGGGGAACTTATCTCTTACTCTGACTTCTATAGTCCACTCCCGCTAGAAGATGATGAAACGGAAAATACAGTTCCAAGACTGGATAAAGATAAGGTCCTCGCAGCAGCGGAAAAATATGTGAAGGAGCTTGCTCCAACATCCGTACATGAATATGCGAAGGCACATACAGATCCGGTTTATGATAAGGAATCAAAAGTGCATTATGTGAATTTCCCACGAATTAAAAATGGACTGATTGTAAATGGTGACAGTCTATCGGTAACAATTGATGACGAAGGGAAATTGAAATCATTCTATCGCTATCCATTGGATATTGAGGAATGGCCAGATGCATCAGCAACAGTTTCAGGCGAAGAGGCAAAGAAACTATTTGCAGAAGCACTGGATGTTAAACTTGTTTACCACCGACTGCAAAATGAAGACGGTAAATACGAGCTTGTATATGTCCCGACAGTAAAGGGACAAGAGTACTACCAAATCGATGCCAACAGTGGCGAGATTGTCAGTCCGTATGTACAAACTGAAAAAGCGAAAGTAACTCACCCGACTGCCGAAAAGGAACTGAATTATTTAATTCAGGCTGGTGCAATTGAAGTGAAGGATCCGAAAACTTTCAATGCGGATACGGCCATTTCACAAGGGCAGGCGCTTCAAACTATCATTAAGTCCATCACTTATTTCTATGAGGATTATTATGCATATCGTCCGGAGCAGCCACCAGTTTCATTCGATGAAATCAATCCGGATCATCCGTATTATAATGTAGTGGAAACTGCAACACGTCTAGGCATTTTAAATCCGCTGGAAGATGAATTAAAAATCGACCAAAAAGTAACAAATGAGCAATTAGCCGTTTGGTATATCCGAACACTAGGTCTTGAACAAGCGGCAAAGCATGCGGACATCTATCAGTTAACGATAAAAGATGCGGCTGATGTTGATCCTGAAAAAATCGGATATGTTGCAATTTCGCATGTATTAGGACTTCAAGGTGCGGAACAATCGATGTTCTTACCGAAAAAAGAAGTAACATATGCACAGCTTGCAAAATCTATTATTGAACTTGCATATGAAATAGCAGAAAAACGCAATAGCGGTTCGTATTACTACTAACCTTTATAATGGTTTTAAACTCGTGAAGTTTCTAAAGACTCCACGGGTTTTTTTTATTTTTTTCATAAAATAAGGAATATACGTTCTCTTTTGTGCAATAGTTAGTGGTTTAACTGTACCGACTTGTGATAAAATAATTTAAAGTGCTAAACTGAAAAAAATCGCGATAATTTTTTTGAAACGTTGTAAGATAGTACAAGTAACGAATCAATAATGGAAGTTGGGAAAAAAATGCAAAAAAATAAATACCGAATTCATAGTAATGTTCTGTTTGAAATTGCACAAAGCCGTTCATTCACAGAAAAGGATAATATCGAGGAACGTTTTGATGAAGAGGGAAAAATCAAATTATTAAGTGACCGTGCTGGAGCGGATTTATCACTATCGATTGTAAAAACTGAAGATGGGATCGCTTATTCAGTAAAATGGGATGACTCGGAAGAAGTTTTCAAAGGTTGGAACATGGCTTGGGAAGAATTTATTTGGTGCTTAGGTGTTGTCAACAAACCACTTGAAGAAGCGGCGAAAAAAGCTGCAGAAGAAGCGAAACGTCGTGCAGCTGAAGAAGCATTGCTAGCAGAAGAAAATGCAGAACTTGAAGAAGCTGTAGCAGAAGAAGCATCAACTGAAGAAGCTTCGGCTGAAGAATCATCTAAATAATAATGTGAAACGCCTTCTCAATATAATTGAAGAAGGCGTTTTGATTACGCCATACAATAGTGAGAAGCCGATAATTTAAATGGATTACAAATAAATAAACATCCATCTCCTCACAAGGGGAAATGGATGTTTCAATATATCTATTTATCTGAACTAACAATGGCATAGCGTTCCCATTTCCGACTGCGCCAGCGGAAAATAACGAGCACTGCGCGGATCCATTCATCACATGCAATAGCAAGCCATACACCGATAAGGCCCAAGTCAAGAACGAAGACGAATAAATAACCTAGGGATAAACCGATAACGATCATGGAAATAAAACCAATACGGACAGGATAAGCGGCATCCCCTGAAGCACGCAAAGAGTTAATGATCGTAATGTTAATCGTACGTCCTGTCTCCAGTAAAATACTTAATAATAGTACGCTCGCCCCGATTTGAATAATTTCTTCATTGTCAGTAAAGATGCGCATGAACGGTTCTCTAAAGAGGATGATAATTGCGACCATGGACAATGTAAAAATTAAAGCCGATTTTACACCAAACCATACTTTACTATAGGCAAGTTCTTTCTCGCCTGCTCCGACATACCGGCCGACTAAAATAGCTGTCGCCATCCCGATTGCCATTGCAAAAAGATAAGTAAACATCGAGATATTCACGGCATACTGACGGGCAGATAATGCCTCGGCTCCAATAAATGTTACATAATAGAGAAGGACAATTTGATTGGTCTGGTAGAGCACCTGCTCAAGGGCAGACGGAATTCCGATTTTCAATATTTTTGAAATATAGTTTTTGGACAATCTATAGTAATCTGCCCATTCAATACGAACCTCTAACGCCTGGTATAAAAGCCAGAAAAATACAACTGATGCCAGGACACGACTAACAACAGAAGATATTGCTGCACCTTCCACGCCAAGTTCCGGCATTCCAAATTTACCAAAGATTAAAATATAGTTTAAAACAACGTGTACAATATTCATTGCAAGGGACACGTACATCGTTTGCTTCGTCCAGCCTTGCACACGAATAATTGAAGACATGGAAGTAATTAAAGCCTGAACGAATATAAAGCCTCCAACAATGACCAAATAGCTTTGCGCTGCTTCCAATACAGCACCTTGCAGGTTCATCATCTTCATTAGAACATCGGAAAATAATATAAATAACCCACTAATGACTAAACCGACGAGTAAATTGAGTGTTACCGATAAAGCTGCGATTTGGGATGCTTCAGCAATTAGGCGGGAACCTAAATATTGAGAAACGACAATGGATGCACCCGTACCGATTACCCCTAATAATAAAATTGCAATTTGTATATATTGATTGGCTGTTCCAACGCCTGCTACTGCATCATCCGATACAGCACTTAACATAAATGTATCCGCTAACCCCATCAGCATAAATAGGAACAACTCTAAAAATAATGGCCAAGTTAACTTAAATAAACTCAATTCTTTCGTGCTATTTTCCAATCAGTTCACTCTTTCTATTGTTTAAATCAAAACAAAAAATATATTAGCATAAATTGTTACTGTAGGATAGTTTTTTACTCACCGATCAAAAGAAGGTAAAAAGTCATGCATAAATTGTTAATAAATGGTTCTATTTTATGCGAATAATAAAGTTATTCAGATATTTGTAATATATTCTCGACATATTTCGACTATTTGTTATCGAATTGTAATATTGACGGCATGAAGATGTCATCTCACTGAAACATTGGGAGGTTATGCTAGGTCATGTTGAATCAAAAAGATTTTTCACGACACTTTTTCTGGAGGGAAATATTCAAGTATGATCAAGAAAATAGTAGCATTTATTGCGATTATGGTCGCAAGCACATTTATTTTTGCAGGAACGTCAGAGGCAGCTTCACATACAATTAAAAAAGGCGAGAATTTAACAATGCTTGCGAAGAAATACGATACATCAGTAAAAGAACTTATGGCATTGAATGATTTAAAGACTACAAAAGTACAAATTAAACAAGTCCTTAAATTACCAAGCCATATTAAAAATAAGCCGGCAGCAAAGAAAGCGACAATAAAAAAATCAGCCACACATCCTTCTAATGTAAAAAAGACAATTAAGATGTCATCAACGGCTTACACAGCTAACTGCAAAGGCTGTTCTGGTATTACGAAAACCGGGTTGAATTTACGTAAAAATCCTAGTTTGAAGGTTATTGCCGTAGATCCGAAAATCATTCCACTTGGCTCTAAAGTATGGGTGGAAGGCTATGGAATTGCCGTTGCGGGTGATGTTGGCAGTGCCATTAAAGGAAAGAAAATTGATATTTTTATGAGTAAAAAATCGACAGCTAAAAATTGGGGTCGAAAAACAGTCACGGTTAAACTTTTAAAATCATAAAACAAAGCCTATTGCGATGAAACTTACTTTTCGCAATAGGTTTTTTTTATTTTAAGTTATAATATAAAAAGATTTTGCGGAAGGAATGGATCTGAAATGTTTTTTTATGAGACAACTTGCCGGTATTGCCGGAAGCCATTCAAGTTGATGGAAGGTACAAAAAAATATAATCAATATAAAGTAAACCGACAAGCAAGCATCAGTTGTGATGATTGTGAACCGCGGATCGAAGCAGATTCAAGAAAATATTTGTTTAATCGGGATTAGGGTTTGCCCATCATTTTTCTTATTTGCCGAAGTTCCCGAATTAATTTATCGATTTCATCTTGCATTTGCTTAAAATCAGATTCGCTGCCATAGGAAGCCGAAGCCTGCTGTCCGTTTTGCTCCTCAAGCAGCTTTAATGAAATTCCTGCAGAAATCATAGACAATACATCGCCAATCGTTGTAACAGCAGCACCTGCATAGGCAAGCCTGGCTGCGATTACTTCTAAAGAGGGTGTAGAATCCGAACCATTATTCAATTATATTCCTCCTATTCATAGGCAGATGCCTTTACCATATGTATATACGCCTGAAAAATTTTCATTACAGGATCATTGCGTTAAGAACGAAATAAAAGGAGTTGGTAGTCATGGATGGCAAAAAAGTAGAAATTGAATGCAGAAACTGTCACGAAAGGATGACGATCGATTTTTCTACAGATCATTTTTCTTCGGAAATCCAAATATTTAACGGAAAAAAACAACAGAAAAGGACTTATATTAAGGAATGTCCGCATTGCAAAACAATTAATTCCGTCACGAGTGATAAAAAAGAGGAATGGGGCGGTAGGAAAGGACCAAATATAAAACTTTTTATGTTTTCTGGTTTATTCGGCTGCTTAGGATTTATCGTTATTGGTTTCCTTTTACTTTATTTTGCTTTTAAAGGTTTCGGTTTTTTGGTCGATTGGTTATTTAATTAAGGAAATGATAAATTTTCATGCTATAATAAATAGCTTGTGGAGGTGTAGTTAATGTCAAAGAAATGGACAATCCATTCGATTCGCGAATATGTAGAAAAGAATACAGATACAAAATTAATATCAACAGAATTTAAAGGGTTTTCGCAAAAATTAGATTTCCAATGTGCTTGTGGGAACACATTCCAAAAACCTTGGAAAAAATTCAAAGAAAACAAACAGCAAAAATGTGAAGTGTGCCAGCCACCGAAAGAATCACGCTAATGAAATAAACGGTATACAAATACGTAAAAACGCTGTCTAGCAATAAACTAGTCAGCGTTTTTGACTGTTGCTTCGTTCATTATGAATGCCTAACAATTGTCAGATTTAATTTATCAGTTATAAATGTACAGAAACTTTGAACGTATATCAAACTAATATAGGCTCCTATTTAATAAAAAAGGAGCTAATTCAGAAAATTAGCCATAGTTCTATATTATATTATTCGGTTACAGGTTCTGTTTCTAATTTCGCCTTTTTCAGTTCAGGATGAGCCATTTCCAATATAGAGGGGCGCAATAATAATAGTACAATACCAATTAGGATCAGCCCGCTGACGATTAAAATATATTGGGCTGGAATGAACTCGTATAAAATCCCGAATACAAGTGTTCCGACAGGCATGGCACTCATCGCCATCATTTCGATAATTCCAAAAACCCGCCCCCGGTATTCTTCTTCAATCGAAGTTTGCATCAATACGCCAAGCGGGGTATTTGTAATAACCCCCAATGCTCCAAATAAAAACATAATAATTAAATAATAAATGAAATTCATCAATGCCGAAAATGTTACAATGAGCGGCAGTGACGATAAAATGACAACAATAGAAGAGGCGAACACGGACCGTTTAACTGTCAGTAAAGGAAATTTGACGGTTGCTCTTGATGCGAAATAAATGGATGTAATTAAAATTCCGACTGCACCTCCAGCCTCTGTAAAACCGATGTATTTTGGATCTAAATTCAAAATTGTCAATAAAATATAATCCCCGCCAACATTGATTGCTGTGAAAAATAAGTTTAACCAAAGTGCTGTCCATAAAATCGCTTTAATAATCGGCTTTGTATTGACATAGCGGAAGCCGGCTTTGAAACTTTCGAACATCGATTCTTTTTCAGCATTATCATTTATTGTTTCCTTCTTATATAGTATAAAATTCATTGTTGATTCCAGCATTAATGTCATTACAGCAGCGCAGATAAAGATAATAAGGAACATTTCCATCGATACAAAACCAAATAACATCCCGCCGAAGATCGGTCCGCCAATTCCCGAAATAGAATAGGACAACTGATTAAAGCTCATCGCCTTTTGCAGTCGAGCTTCATCGACCAGATTGGCAATCGATGCGGAAAACGCTACACCGGAAAAAGTACTGAAAATACTATTGAACACCGTTGCAATATAAATCGCCATTAAAGATAATCCGAATTCATGCGTGTAGAGCAATAAGCCGCTTACTGTCAGGATGACCCCGGTTTGCCCACCGAGCACAAGCCATTTCCTTGGGAAACGATCCCCTAAGAGACCTGCAATCGGTGACATGATTGTGCGCGGCAAGTAGCTTAAAATAATATTTGTCGCAAAACTGAGCGAAGAGCCTGTCATCGATAAAATATACATACTGATTCCAAAGCTGTAAACATGTGACCCAAGTGCACCAATCATTTTACTTACTAGAAACGTGTATAAATGATACGTTGCTTTTTTCAATTTCTGTTGTTCATTCATAAACAAACCCCTTTGTTTAATTTAATTAAACTTATTATATGGCGGAGTTTTTTTAATTGCAATATAAAAGTTTAATTTAATTAAAATAATTTCTCTTTTTTATATTAAAATTCTAACCAAATGTTTAATTAGGTTAAAATATTCGCCTTTTATATGATTTTTGGTAAACTGTATGTAATGAGGTGACGACGTGTTAAATATTGGTGCAAAAATAAAAGAACTAAGAAAAGAACGTAAAATGACGCTTGCCCAAGTAGCGGGGGACCGAATAACAAAAGGGATGCTCAGCCTGATTGAAAACGGGAAGGCACAGCCGTCAATGGAGAGCCTTCAGCATATTGCGAAACAGCTCGACATTGATGTGTCCGAGCTCATGCAAACCGAAAATCATCAGCAAATGAAAGAATTATACCGTGATGTTGAAATAAAACGTTTAGCTCTAAATAAAGAGCATGATGATAAAAAAATAAACGAAAAAGTTCTCGAACTGTATCATCTGATTCATCCATTTCATGAAAATGGCAGCCTTAAGGGGGTAACTTTTGAGGAAGTACGCATTTACGAAGTGTATTTGACAATGCGCTACTTTGCGAAAATGGATTTATCGGAAAAGCCATTCGTCAAGCTCGTCAGAATGTATGAACAAGTACATGGCTATTCGAAAATATTGAAGATTTTTGGTCGCATGGGAAACATTAAGTTTCTGGAAAATAATTATGCGGAAGGTCTGCGCTATTTACACGAAGGGGAAAAGTATATCGAAAAATACGGAGATTTGATTGATGATCTTGAAAAACTCGATCTATACTATAATATTACGGTTTCATATGCAGCGCTAAATGATGATGTTCAAATGGAAAAGTATTTGGAAATAGCATTAAAATTAGCAAAAGAGAAAAAAATCGTATATCGGTTAAATGATTTTTACCGCTTTTTATTTTTCATTCACTGTTCGAAAGAAGAAGGGGAAAAAGCTTCTTATTATTTAAAAAAAATCCGGGCATTCGCAGAAATTATGGAAGATCCGAATGAAACGCTCATGGAGCAGCTAGTTACGCTTCTATATACAAATCAAATTGAAAAAGATTATGAAAAAACGGTTGCGACCAGATTTGAAACTAATTTTGCTTTAGAAGGCGTTTCCTACAGCGCGGATATTTTCTTTAATGGGCAATATGGTTATGCCTACTACATGCTTGAACGGTATGAAGAGGCATTGCAAACTTTGAAAGACATCGAAATAGTAGAATACAATCAGCACCCTATTGATTTATCGATGATGTACCGGGCGTTTGCTGTAAGGGCATTATGTTATTTCAAACTAGGGGACAAAGAAAATGCCAAACGTGATATCCTATATGCAATGGATGGTGTGAAAGATTTGAAAGTCACAAAAGAAATCCAGTTCATCATCGATGCGTATGAAGAAATAAAGAAGTAATTGAAGACACGGATAATCCTAGAGATTATCCGTGTTTTTCTGCTATTAAATATATGTTAGATTTACAGAAATTATTTTTGATTAAGTTCTAATCATTTTGTGGGACGAATAGATTGGTAGGGTGAGTTTAATTTTAGTGACATGGAGGAATGAAGATGATTAAACGAGTAAATCCAGAATTTTTAGCCGGTTTAGAATCATTTACGGACTTTGATTTTAAAGTAGAACACTTGGCAGCAATGCGTGAAGGTATGGCACAAGCGGTACTATCTTTAACAAGTACTGAAACAGTGAATATTATCAATAAAACTATTACTGGCATTGATGATAATGAAATTCGCGTTCGTATTTATAAACCAGCCCACCAAGATCAAGAATTACCGGTTTTACTGTGGATTCATGGCGGGGGTTATATATTAGGTTCCATCGAAGACAATGATCATCTTTGTGTACAAGTTGTAGAAACAGCAAACTGTGTCGTTGTTTCCGTTGATTACCGTTTAGCTCCGGAACATCCTTATCCTGCACCGCTTGAAGATTGCTATAGTGCTCTTGCATGGATTGCGGATAATGCAGCAGCACTTCAAATCGATAAGAACCGTATTGGCGTAGCGGGGGCAAGTGCCGGCGGTGGTTTGACAGCGGGTTTAACATTGCTTGCGCGTGACCGTGAGTATCCGTCAATTTGTTTCCAAATGCCGCTTTATCCGATGATTAATGACAGCAACGATACGCCTTCTGCCAACGAAATTACAAAAGGTATGGTGTGGAATCAAACAACGAATGATTTTGGCTGGAAATGCTATTTAGGCGAATTGCACGGACATGATGAAGTACCGATTTATGCTGCACCGGCACGAGCTGAGGATTACCGTAACCTTCCCTATACGTATACATGTGTAGGTCAGCTGGATCCTTTCCGTGACGAAACAATTACGTATGTATCAAAATTGGCACAGGCAGGTGTTGATGTGGAATTCCACTTATATCCTGGCGCATACCATGGTTTTGAATCACTGAATCCTCAGTCAGAACTTGCTCGGAATGTGATTAAAGAATATGTAAATGCAGTTAAAGTAGGCTTTGACCGCGTGAAAGCAAGTGCTGAGCAAGTGGAAGAAGTGAAATAAATTCATTGTTTTTAAATAGACAAGTGCCCGGTTCTAAATTGAACCGGGCATCTTTATTTTGAGAGGTATTAATGAATTTAAAGATAGGATTTAAACGAAAGCACGTTATAATTCCGTTTTTCATACAGATCAATTATATGAGCGGCTAATTGCTGAAGTCCGAGATGGATTTTGTTTTCGTTTACTTGTGAAATACTTAGTCGAATTGCTTTCTGACTATATTCGCTTAAAAACATCCTCGACGCATTATCTACATAAATATGGTTTTTATGCAGCATGTATATTAATTTATCGACATCAATACCGGAAGGCAAGAAGATGGTGAGATAAAAACCAGTTTTAGGCTTTGTAAATTGTACATAGGTAGGTAAATGCAATGAACAAGCTTCTAATAATAAATTCATTTTATTTGAATATAATTTTTTCACCTTTTCTAAATGGTATTGAAACATCCCGTTTTTTAAATAGATTTCCAAAGCCCCCTGTGAAAGTGGCGATGTATAGAAATCCGCGCTGAATTTACTGTGTACAAAGGAAGAAATCATTTTTTCAGGGAGAACCACTGTTGCAATTCGCAGTCCAGGCAAAAATACTTTGGAAAAGCTCTTAACATAAATGACTCTTTCATTAGGTTCATATGCAAACAAAGGATCGGCTTTTAAATCTGTATCAAGTTCTGCCAAGTAATCATCCTCTACGATATATACATCGTATTTTTCTGCAAGAGCAACAATTTTTTTCTTTTCCTCATTAGTGTAATGATGTCCTAATGGGTTGTGGCATCTTGGGATGATGTAAAAGAATTTAATATCATCGGTGCGAAATAACTTCTCCAGTTTTTTAAAATCCATTCCTTCCATTGTCACTTCAATTCCAAATGTTGTAATTTCGTTTACTTGTAAGGCATCAATCATACCAAAGTAAGTGGGCTGCTCAATTAATACATTCTTTTTCCCGTTTGGAAACGGCATGGCAGCAAGAATATGGAGGGCCTGCTGTGATCCGGACGTAATGACCAGTCGATCGGGTTTCGCAAATACTTGTAAATGTTGTAAATACTTCGCAAGCTCCTTACGTAGAGAAAGGAGTCCCTGTTGATCACTATAAGTAAATAATTGTTCTTTATAATGATCGATTGCCTGGTTAATACAATGTTGAAAGTCCTCATAGGGCATAATCCTTTGATCTGGACCGGCCGATAAAAAATCAATAGCAATGTCCTGATGATGAACGGATGTATTATGATTATCCACTACATAATAGCCACTTTTCGGTTTAGCGTAGATAATATGCTGTTTTTCCAACTCAAGTAATGCTTTCGCGACCGTATTTTTGCTGCATTGAAATTGTTCAGCGAGCAGTCGAATTGATGGTAATTTATCTCCTGTTTTTAATTTCTCATCCTGTATTTGTTGTTTGACCCATTCCAAAATGCCAATATATTTAGTTGTCATCCAGTTCTCCTTTGCTATCTGTCCCATGACAGATGGGGAATTCTCTTATTTTAAAAAGAGCGGATATTCCTTACAATCTGTTTAATTAGCTTAATCGTATTAACTAATTATGGAATATTTTTTTAAAACTGTGAAGGGGGAACGAAATGGAAATCAGTATGAAAAAAGGGATGCTGTTGGGCTTTATTGGAATCTTTTGTTTCAGTTTTACATTACCGGCTACAAGTATTGCTGTCCCTTATTTTGGTGAGACAATTGTCGGATTGGGTAGGACAGTTATTGCAGCAATTATAGTAGGAACAGTATTTATTGTGAAAAAGCAGCCTTTACCGAGTATAAGCCAATTTAAGAACTTACTTATTGTCGCTGTTGGAGCTGTACTGGCTTTTCCGATATTAACAACTTATGCGATGAAGTCATTGCCGGTTTCACATGGTGCAATTGAATTGGCCTTACTTCCACTTGCGACAGCAGGCTTTGCAATGTGGCGAGGAGGCGAAAGACCTTCGAAACGCTATTGGATTGCGAGTGCAACAGGGGCGGTAACGGTCATTATTTATGCCATCTATTTAGGATTAGGGCAATTGCATAAAGGAGACTTTGCGCTGATTGCAGCGGTCATATTACTTGGATTAAGTTATGCAGAAGGTGGCAAACTTTCAAAGGAAGTTGGTAGCTGGCAAGTAATTGCCTGGGCTATTTTAATTGGTGCACCCTTTTTTATTATTCCTGTAGGCCTTGGCTTATCTGACAGTATGCTGGATGCGCCTATTGAAGCATGGATCAGTTTGTTCTATTTAGGGATCGTCAGTCAGTTTTTAGCTTATGTAGCATGGTATGGTGGTATGTCTTTAGGAGGTATAGCTAGGGTAGGGCAGATTCAATACTTGCAGCCTTTTTTAATGATTGGTTTTTCTGTATTATTTTTAGGAGAATCGATCACATGGATTACAATTGTTTTAGCTATGATCGTTGTGCTTTGCGTTATAGTAGGGAAAAATGCTGATGATAAACAAAGCCTGGAGCTGAAATAGGGCTGCAGAGTTTATAATTCATATTTTATAAAGAATGATTTCCTATAAGGGGATTCGTTCTTTTTCTTATTGTCCCTAAAAGGATAAAAATGTTTTTATGTTGAAGTAAATTACATAGCTCTGCCTGTATATATGTTTGTGATAGATGTTTAAGCATGGTATAAGTGTAAATGAATTTTAATCTGGGAATCTAAATGTTAAAAGGAAGTGAACGTATGTCAAAAATCGTGATTATAGAAGATACAGAAACGATAAGAGAAGAATTGAAAAGCTTTTTAAACACATATGGATTTGAGGCAATTGCACCGACAAAATTTGAAAATATTATTCAGGAAACGCTAAACGAAGCACCGGACCTTATTTTGCTGGACATTAACCTACCCATTTTTGACGGATACTATATTTGCAGAGAAATAAGGAAGCAATCGGATGTGCCGATCATTGTCGTGACGAGCAGGGATAATGAAATGGATGAACTGATGAGTATGAATTTAGGCGCGGATGATTTTGTCACAAAGCCTTATAACACTCAGATTCTTTTGGCGAGAATTGAAACCATATTAAGAAGAGTTCAGGGGTCAAGTATAAGGGATACCCTTGTTTATAATGATTTAAAGCTCAATTTATCCAACGGTTCTGTTATTTATAAAGGGGAGAAGGCAGAGCTCACTAAAAATGAAATCAAAATACTTTCCTGCCTTTATAAAAACAAAGGAAAAATCGTATCAAGGGACGATCTCATGGATTTTATGTGGAACGCAGATGTCTTTGTAGATGATAATAACTTGTCGGTCAATGTCACCAGATTAAGAAAAAAACTCGAAGCGTTAGGTATGGAGAAAAATATCGAAACGAGACGGGGGTTAGGATATATACTTCCATGACACTTAAAGAATATGTTAAAGACAGAACAGTTTTTGTACTCATTAATGTCATCTTATTTATCATTATTGGCGGCATTATGATACTTGTCGGGGTGAATGTCCAAATTGTTTTTCTTATTTTCTGTATTTGGTTTTTCCCTCTCATCATATATGTACTGATCGAATATTTTAAGCAGAAAACATTTTATAACGAAATAACTAGCATTATGGAAAATTTAGATCAGAAATATTTGCTGCCGGAAGTTATGAAAGAACCTGAAACTGTGGAAGGTAAGGCATTGTATGAGGTATTGCGTCAGGCAAACAAAGATATGCATGAACATGTAAAAAGTTATCGGGACCGGGAAAATGAGTATAGGGAATATATTGAAACATGGATACATGAAATTAAAACACCCATTGCCTCAACACGGCTGATCATTGAAAATAATCAAAATGGCGTTACACGAAATATTCAAGAGGAAGTAAAAAAGATTGAAGAATATATTGAGCAGGTTCTCTATTATTCAAGAAGTAACAATGTGAGCAAGGATTACCTCATAAAAGAGGTTTCTTTAGTTGACCTTGTAAGAAGTGTTATAAAAAGAAATTCAAGAGACTTTATTAGTAAAGGGATTTCGATTGATCTTGAAGAAGTTGAAGGGACTGTTTTCAGTGATGCAAAATGGCTGGAGTTTATCTTAAATCAGCTGATCGGAAATGCAATTAAGTATATCCGTGAACGTGATGGAAAGGTGATCATCCATACTGTCAGAAATGAAAATAATATTGTCCTTACGATTGAGGATAACGGTTTAGGGATTACAGAAAAGGATTTACATCGGGTTTTTGAAAAGGGGTTTACCGGGGAAAGTGGACGGAAATTAGGAAAATCTACCGGTATCGGGCTTTATTTATGTAAAAAACTCGCAGATCAGCTTGGTCTAGGTCTTACCATCACTTCAAAAATTGGCGAGGGAACAAAGGTGAGTATTATTTTCCCTTTAGGCAGTGTAGTCTTCATGCAGTAATTCAACTTTAGAATAGCGGATTTATAGTGATTGTACATTACAATTGCTATAGATCCGTTTTTCAATTATTAGGGAATCATTATCGCATTGTAAATCCCTTAAACTAAAAATTTTATTTGCGTCTAGGCTAAAGCGCCAACTCCTTGGCCATTTCGGCCCCTCGTGCAAAAGTGATGGTACGTTTACTTTTGCGTCGGGACCTCCAATGGCTGGCGGAGTTAATCGGGCGCTTTAGCGCTTTTGTTTATAATCTTGCAAAAATGTCACTTAAATAAAATATAAAGCAATATGTCTTCCCGATAGCTATTGATAAGATACAGTTAGAAATCAATTAGGGGGAATAAAAAATGAAAAAAGCAATTCCAATAATATTAGGAATCTTTCTGTTAGGTCTTGGAATTTTCCTGGTGTATGAATATGCAACAGAAACAAAAATTGTAGAAGGTGTCACGTCAAAAGCGATTGATGATAAGGGCAGACCATCTGATATAACGAATTTATTTACACAAGGGGAAACAGTTTATTTTTCCGCAAAGAGAAACCGATTCTGGATCAATGAAGCAGAAGTGGTTTGGTATAAAGGCGAAATAAAACAAGAGAATCGATTTTTAGTGGAAGAGGAAGTGCTTGTGAACGATGCGAAATATTTCACTGCCGAGCTATCCGTTCCGGAAGGTCTTGAAGAAGGGCATTACGGTGTCACGATATATGTAAAAGGGAAAAAAATTATGGAAACAAAAGCCGAATTTGATGTGAAAAAATAGATGTATCTTGGAGGAAAAGCATGCAACCGATATTAAGTGTAGAAAAAATTGAAAAATACTACGGAAACAAAGGTAATATTACAAAAGCAATAGATAATATCAGCTTTAACGTAAATGAAGGTGAATTTTTAGGAATTATGGGTCCTTCAGGGAGCGGAAAGACAACGCTCCTGAATTGTATTTCGACAATTGATCATGTTACAACTGGCAAAATAATTATCAATAATCAGGATATTACAACTTTAAAGAAGAAAGGGCTTGAAGCATTCAGACGGGACGAGTTAGGTTTTATCTTTCAGGATTTTAATCTGCTAGATACTCTGACAGCTTATGAAAACATTGCTTTGGCTTTGACGATTCAAAAAAGAGAAGCAATGGAAATCGATCAACTCATTAAAGCCGTTGCGGAAAAGCTTGATATTACGGGCATCCTTAGCAAATTTCCATTTCAATTATCGGGAGGCCAAAAGCAAAGAGTCGCTTGTGCAAGAGCGATTGTAACTGAGCCTTCCCTCATTTTAGCCGATGAACCAATGAACCAACGGGTGCACTTGACTCAAAATCATCACGATTACTGTTGGATTCCTTTGAAAAGCTGAATAAAGAATACCAGTCAACAATTTTGATGGTTACCCATGACTCGTTTACGGCAAGTTATGCCAATAGGATATTGTTTATAAAAGATGGTCGGATCTTTAATGAGCTCGTGCGCGGAAATGATACAAGAAAGGAATTCTTTAATAAAATCATTGAAGTGGTGACTTTACTTGGAGGCGATGTTAGCAATGTTCTCTAAAATCGCAATCAACAATGTTAAAAGAAGCTTTAAGGATTATTCAATCTATTTTCTGACATTGACTTTAGGTGTCTGTATATTTTACAGTTTCAACTCTCTTGACTCGCAAAATGCTATCCAGGAAATGAACAAGAATACGATTTTTCGTGAATCATTAGAATTGCTTATGTCTGGAACATCAGTGTTTGTATCAGTTATTCTTGGAGGTTTGATTGTATACGCCAATAACTTTTTGATCAAAAAGCGGAAAAGAGAACTTGGCTTATACATGACATTAGGTATGTCAAAAGGGAAAATCTCGAGAATTTTAATCGTCGAAACTCTCCTAATCGGTGTAGTCTCTTTAATTGCGGGTATTGGACTTGGGATTATTGTATCGCAGGGTCTGTCAGTGCTGACGGCAAACATCCTGTCTATGGATCTTGATAAATATAAGTTTGTTTTTTCACTTGGCGCCATGATGAAATCGATTGTCTACTTTGGCATCATTTATTTACTTGTCATGATTTTCAACCAGTTTACGATTTCCAAATACAAACTGATCGATATGTTAAATGCTTCAAAACGTAATGAAGAAGTAAAGTTGAAAAATCCTTTCGTATCAGTGCTAACCTTTATTTTATCAGTAGCATTTCTGATATTCGCATATATGAGAATCCTAGAGACAGGCTTAAATGCTGAAGATACGGATCTGATAATTACGATTTTAATGGGGGTCTTTGGAACGCTCCTATTCTTTTTCAGCCTATCGAGCTTCTTTATACAAATTGCGCAAAAGAATAAGGGGTTCTATTTTAAAAATATAAATATTTTTGTCTTAAGACAAATAAACAATAAGGTCAACACGAACTTTCTTTCGATGACAATTATCAGTCTAATGCTTTTTTTAACTATCTCACTCATTTTTACTGCGTTTGATTTAAAAGGAACGATTGATAAAAATACAGCAAATACAACTCCTTTTGATGCTTCGGCATTTCTTGTTGTTAATCAAGAGGAAGAGGATCCTGCGGTAAATGATATTGAAGCTTACTTAAACAATATAGACTTTACATTTGAAGCATATGAAAAACATGCCTTCTTTGATGAATATCTTCTTGATTTAACGATTGAGGATCTGTTATCACAGTATTTAAGCGACGAGGAAAAGATTGCTATACAGGAAAATTACATGTATGGTCCAGTATCTGCACTAAAAATATCGGATTATAATGCAATTATCAATCTGACGGAGCAAGAGTCTGTTGATTTAAAGGAAGACGAAATACTCGTTGTATCGACCTATGGCAAGATCATTCAAGCTTTGCCTGAGTATATGAAAAATGAAGAAAATATTATCATTGAGGATAAAGCATATAAAATAAAAAATGATGTGCCTATTGAAGAAAATATAAAAATTAACAGGGGCAGTAACTTCTTTTATCTTATTATTCCTGATAATTTTACAGGAAACCTTCAATTAGAGTATACAAGTTTTAATGTAATATATGAAGATCGCTACAATGAAAAATCAGAAGAGAAATTTACAACCCTGTTTAATGACCTTGATGAAAATAAATATAGATCCATTAATCCAGGATTAGTCATTGGAAGTACAGAAAATCAGATTAAAGAGCAAGAAAAGGGTTCAGCAGCATTATTTATATTCCTTGGCCTGTTTTTAGGGCTCATCTTTATTATATCGAGCGCGGCCGTAATGGCATTGCAGCAGTTATCTGACGCAAGTGACAGCTTGGAACGCTATAAATCACTGAAGAAAATCGGTGTCACGGATAAATTGATAAATGGGGCTATATTAAAACAATGTCTCATCTATTTTTTACTCCCTTTAGGTCTGGCTGTCATTCATTCCATTGTCGGTATCAAGGCGGTCAGCGGAATGTTCCATTTCAACTACGAAAGTGTCCTAGTCAGTTCATTAATTCTTGGCATCATTTATGGCGGGTATTTCTATGCAACGTATGTCGGTGTAAAGAACATTGTTAAAGGTAGTAATTAGGTTACATGAATGGCTATAATTAAAAGAAGAACGAATTTCCGTAAAGGGAATTCGCTCTTTTCATGTTGCTCTATAGCGATTATGAATTAATATCCTGTATCACTTTTTCCAAGAATTCACCCATGCGTTTAACAGTTGACTCTGAAAAGTCAAAATCGACGCCAGTTTCTTTATAAATCGCTGCAATGGATTGACTGTAATCCGCACTTGCACCTTTTTTGTAAAATTCGACAGCTTGCTGCGGATTCTTTTGATAATTCTCAAGTAATTGAAGTGCACCGAGCATTGACATCGAGTATTCAATATCATAAAAAGGATATTGAATAAAGTGGAGGGTACCGATCCAGCTCATGCCAATTACCTCTTCAAAACCGGTCGTATCAACTGGGCTCAACCCGTAACGTTTTGAAATTTCATAAAACTTCTCATCACGTTCCTTTGCTGTATGCTGAGGATTTGTATACATCCAATGTTGGAAAAGATCTCCAGACAATGGGCCGAATAACATCGTAAATGCCCGTCTCAGTTCTTCACGTTGTGCGCTTTTGAATTCCTCTTCTTCCGGATAAAATAGATTAAATTTATCCAATAATAACAATTCCATTCCGTGTGAATACAATTCAGCTATTTCCGCTCGCCACTGGAATTCTTCAATAGGGCCCTGTTCTGAAGCTTGGAGGTAACCATTCACCGCATGCCCCATCTCATGGATTAAAGCAATGAGCGAGAAAAAGGAAGGACTAAAGTTTGCAAAAACAAATGTATCACCGGAAACAGGCAATGGGACACAGAAACCACCCGGACTTTTACCTTTACGGTCTCCAAGATCAAGTAATCCATGTTCCCTCATGTACTGCAAACGGTCTGAAAAATACGGGTCGGTTTTTCCTAACATTTCAGCAACCCCGTCCAAAAGCTCTGATGTCTCAGCGTAAGGAGGATTTTTCAACAGTTTTGCAGTGTTATCCCAAGGCAGATATGTTTGGACACCAAGTTTAGACTTGAAAACATCTGCAAGCCTGTTCCAAGCCGGAATAATATGCCTTTCAACATTTTCATGAAAGTCGTAACAATCTTCAATACTGTACTCACGGTTTTTTGCGACAAACATATAATCACGGTAATTTTCAAATCCGGCATTGATTGCGATTTGGTGGCGTAGTTGAACGAGTTCATCCATGAGCGCATCCGTATCCGGCTTTATTTGACGGTAAGCAGCTCTAATTAAATGATAAGCTTTTTCCCGAACGTTTCTGTCCAAATTGTCTAGCTGCGATTCGATAAAAGGGAAAGGTTTTTCCTCTCCGTCCCATTCCACAGTGAGACCACCCATAATTTCACTGTACTTTGTGCATAGTTCTTGTTCCTTAACTAATAGAGGGATATTCTCATTTCTAAACAGTTTCACTTTTGACTCACGAAAACGTTTCATTAAGCCGTAACGATTTTCATCCAATTCATTGAAATAAGGGGATTCACAGCATTTATCATTTAACTTTGCCTCGTATGTCATTAAAAGAGGCTGAATGACTTGCTGATCCTGAAGGTAGGTTGATTTGACATGCGGATCTTCGGTATTTCGGTAGAAGTCGACAAGATGGCCTGTTAACGCCTCTTCTATTTCAAAGCGTAAATTTTTTTCATCCTCGATCCAATTCTCCAGACCATGGATGGATTCAATTGAAACATCAAGTAATCGTTGAAACTGGGCTTCAATCCCTTCGACATCTTTCAAATCAATTAATTCTTTGTAATAGTTAATACTTTTCGCTTGAGACATGAATAATTCTCCCTTTACCTTCAGATTATTTTGACTAATGAATTAATTATATTATAGATTGCTGGTCATTCATTCTTTTTTTGAAAATAAATTACTAAATAATAAGAGGATGAAGAGAACAGTTTGTAAAAGAAGAAATAAAAGGATAACATGGTCTCATTGGAAATCGATCGGTAAAAGGAGTTTTTGTCATGATTTCAAGAGAACAGCTTGAAAAGAATCAAGTAACGATATATATCATAACTTTACTATTGGCCGGATTTACAGGATTGAATTTTCTGGAGTTTCAAAATGAATTGGAAAAATTAATCCCGTTTATCCTTGGAATATTAATGTACAGTATGTTTGTTCAAATTCCTTTTGCAGCTTTAAAAGAAACTTTTTCAAAACGGCGTTTCTTTTACGCACTCTGTATAGTCAATTTTATTGCGGTTCCCATTGTCGTATGGACCCTGACGTTGTTTCTTCCAGATTATCCGCCACTATTTTTAGGCGTTTATCTTGTTTTACTCACTCCATGTATAGATTATGTCATAGTATTTACAATGCTTGGCAAGGGGAATGAAAAAGCGATGCTCAGTGCCACACCCTTTCTTTTTGTTGCACAAATGCTGTTACTGCCTTTTTATTTATGGTTGTTTATCGGCGAACAAGCGGCAAATATAGTAGAAGTGGCTCCATTTTTTGAAGCGTTTGTCTCATTTATTGTTTTTCCATTAGTTGTTGCACTTATTGTACAAATTTCATCAATAGAGGGCGGTCGTGTTTATGAGATATCTTCGTGGCTTCCTGTACCATTTATGGCTTTAACTCTTTTTGTAATTGTTGCATCACAAATCGGCAAATTGTCGGGTTCATTTGAATGGATTTTAAAAGTAATCCCCATCTACATAGCATTTATGATCATTATGCCTTTCATCTCAAAGATCATCGCGAAAAAGCTTCAGCTAGATATCCGGACAGGCCGTGCATTGATCTTTAGCGGATCGACACGTAATTCACTTGTTGTATTACCATTTGCACTTGCAATGCCTGAGGAAATCCGATCGCTCGTTGTGGCGATTATTGTCACCCAGACACTTGTTGAAATTGTGGGGGAGCTTATCTATATTCGCATCATTCCACTTATCATCTTGCGTGATGAATAGAGAAGCACTTTATTAGCTATTGTCCGTTAGCTGTTTTACAATTTTGAAAAGAAGGGTCAAACTGCGCGTTTTGTGTAGTATAATCTTCATTACTATGTATTTTAAATAGAAAAGGAGTTTTAGCATGAAAATCGAGGACTGGTTAAATAAAGAAACATCAACAATCGCTAATAAGCTAATCGACTATAACAAAAAACATATTGAAGTTGAAAAATCGATTGGATTCACTGGCCGTGATCAAATCCATCATATATTGGATAGTTTTTATGAAGTTTTCTTCCCGACGATTTATAATCAAGGTGTTGTCGATGAAACACGTACATTGATGAAACTGAATAATAATCTTCGTCAATCAGCGTTGGATTTGCGTGATATTATCGAGAAAGTATTAATCTACCAAAACTTTGATAATTGTGATGGCCAATGCCGAGAAAAAGCGGATCATGTTGTAATGAAGTTAATGGACCGTTTCCCTGAAATCCGTGAAACAATTCAAACAGATATCCAGGCTGCATATAACGGAGATCCTGCTGCTACATCAACGGAAGAAATCATGTTAAGCTACCCGTCGATACGTGCTGTATTTATCCATCGTATTGCACATGAACTGTATAAAATGGATGTCACAATCGTTCCACGTATCATGTCTGAATATGCACACCAGTTAACAGGAATCGATATTCATCCAGGTGCCAAAATCGGCCATTCGTTTTTCATTGACCACGGCACAGGTGTCGTTGTTGGAGAAACGTGCACAATCGGCAACAATGTTAAAATCTATCAAGGTGTAACGTTAGGTGCATTAAGTTTCCCGCTTGATGAAAACGGTAACCCGATTAAAGGTGTAAAACGTCATCCAAATATTGAGGATAATGTTGTCATTTACGCTGGAGCTACAATTTTAGGCGGGAAAACGACAATTGGTCATGACACGGTGCTTGGCAGTAATATTTGGCTGACATATTCGGTGCCGCCATATTCACGTGTTTATAATTCACAGCCATCTCCGAATATTAGCAATAGTAAAGAAGTTGTAATCGAATACGAAATTTAATCGAAAAAAAGAAAATGTTGAACGGACGGAATGGAGTCATATAACTTCATTCCGTTTTTTATTATGGCGTTAATAGGGATCATAGAATGTGCCATGGAAGAAAGGAAAGCAGGTGTATCCTTTTTAATGGTTACACCTGCTTATTTATTACTTAATATATTTATTGCTCACCAGCACATCCTGAAGCAGCTCTGTCGGTATTTCAAATGTTACAAGTCCCATAAAGCCTGGTGCTGCTTCATATTCATCAAAGGAGATCACAAGCTTACCTGCTTCTGTAATATAGAAGTTTTGCTCAGGTGAAATGCCTTCAAAGACACCAAATGATTCGTCATGCCATTCAGTTCCGCCTACCCAGTACATTTCATCACCTTTTGTTTCAATCATTTTCCTGCGCATTTCATCTTCCAAATAGCGACTGATAATTTCTACGTAGCGATCGTCTTTAAACAGACTCGGTAATGTAATGGCCGTTTCCGCCTGTTTATCAATCGTAGTGTACTGCATAACAGATGAAGAGGAGGCGACAATAACTTCTACATAACGACCGAATGACAATATTTCATCGGTATCTGTTTTGATAACGTAGCCGCTGTTCACTGCCATATTTCCAGCTTCCATTTCCTCAATATCCGTCTTGAACTGCTCATAAAGTAATTTACCTTCCTGAGCGTATTTTTCGTTCAATGCTTCGATGTCAGCAGAAGAACCAGAAATTTGAGGCACTTGGATATCAACTGTATATTCATCCTTGACCATTTCATATTCTGTAAATGTAAGCACCTTGACGACTTGACCGATGACTGGTACATCCGCCAAATTTTTCGCCATCGCAGGATTTGTATTAAGGCCTACTGTAAACAGAATTGCCGCCACAGCAACAGATGTTAAAAAAAGAGGCAGTTTACGTTTTCTCTTCTTAGGAGGACGTTGCAGATTTTTTTCAATCATCATCTCAAGTTCCTGTGGAATCGGTATATCCTTATATTGTGTGTGTAGCTTTTTTAATTTATCATTCATGTTTAATTCTCCTCCGTTTCAAGCTCAATTTTTAATAGCTTTAAGGCTCTATAAAGTCTTGATTTCGCCGTGCTTAGAGGAATCGTCAAAATGTGCGCGACGTCTTCGATTTTCAGATCCTCAAAATAGCGCAGCACTACCACCTCACGCAGGTGTAGAGGTAAACGATGCAATGCCTGCTGTAAATCAAGATTGAGGTATGAATCTTCCTCAGATAATAGCAGAAGGGAACCGTCCCCAATGAGCTCGACCCGCTTTTGTTTACGTAGTAAATCAATCGCTGTTCGGACTAAAATCGTATAAAACCAGCTTTTCATCTGATCACGGTTTGTCAGTTTCTCAAGTGCAAGCCAACCTTTTTGAATACTGTCCTGCACGACATCGAGTGCATCCTGCTCGTTTTTTGTATAGCTATATGCCAGTAAATATAGCGAATTTTGCTGCGTCCGGATAAATGTAATAAATGCATTTTCTAATTCTTCAATCATTATTTGAAGCTCCTTTTTTACTCTGTCGACAATTATAAGACGACTGATGGTAGGTGGAAAGTTTAAAAGGGTGAAATCTTTTTAATAAAATACCATTCTATACACTTGTATTCACCAATTTATAAAGAAGAGGTAACCCCGACATAAGCAGCCAATGCAATTACAATCCTTCAAAACACCAATAAAGAAAAAATTATAAGAACCACTTGACGTTTGTAAAATCCTTTGTTATATTTATCTCAAGTTCGAGATATTTAATTTCGAAATTTATTTTCGTAATATATCTTGAAATCGAGATAAAATGGAGGAGAATTTAAAATGACAACATTTACAGTCGATCAAACGCATTCAACAATCGGTTTTGAAGTAAAACACATGATGGTATCAAAAGTAAAAGGTCAATTCAATGACTATACTGCTGATGTAAAAGCAGAGGATTTAACGGATTTAACGACAGCGACAATCAACTTTGAACTGGATGTAGCAAGCATCAATACAAGTAACGAAGACCGCGATAACCATTTGAAATCTGCAGACTTCTTCGGTGCAGAAGAATTTACGAAAATCAAATTTGCTGCTACGAACATTGCGAAAGACGGCGATGATTATAAAGTAACTGGTGACTTAACAATAAAAGACGTAACAAAGCCTGTAACATTTGATGTGGAATACGGTGGTAAAGGTACGAACCCATGGGGCGTAGAAGTATACGGTTTTGAAGCGGAAACAAAGATTAATCGTGAAGATTTCGGATTAACATGGAATGCTGCTTTAGAAACAGGTGGTGTACTCGTAGGGAAAGATATCAAAATTAAAGTAGAGTTAGAATTAAACCCTGCTGCTTAAAATATGAAGGCATTTATAAGGATAAATTGTCAGCAAAACGGCAATAATGATTTACGTTACTGATAAGAATGCATAATAGTACAAAATTAAAATTTGAGGCAAAAACTTCAATTATTTATATGCATACCTAAATCAATCTATTAAAACCCTCAAATTTTTAATTGATATCTTATTTCAAGATAATTGAAGGAGTGTAAAAAATGGGATTCATCAGTAAACTATTTGGAAATAAGAAAATGGAGGAAACAAAAATGGAAAAATTAAACATCGGTATTATTTTAGGATCAACTCGTGAAGGCCGTGTAAGCCCTCAAGTCGGTGCATGGGTAAAAGAAATCGCGGATAAACGCGGAGACGCGAACTATACAATTATTGATATCGCGGACTTCAAACTACCATTGCTAGGCGAACCTGGTGGAGATGCGTCAGGTGCTGGCGGCTGGTCTGAAGCAATCGCAAAACAAGACGGTTTCGTATTCATTGTTCAGGAATACAATCATTCAATTACAGGCGCACTGAAAAATGCATTAGACTACTTACGTGAAGAGTGGAACAATAAAGCAGCTGGTATTGTATCTTACGGTTCTGTAGGAGGAGCACGCGCTACTGAACATTTACGCGGTATTCTAGGGGAATTATTGGTTGCGGATGTACGTGTGCACCCGGCATTATCATTATTTACAGACTTCGAAAACGGAACAGACTTTAAACCAGCTGTCCACCAACAAAACTCAGTTAATGAAATGTTAGACCAAGTAATTCCATGGTCAAAAGCTTTAAAAACAATTCGTTAATTAACAATCATCGGTCTAGCACATGTTATTTCATGTGCTAGACTAATTACATAAAAATTGGACAGAGTGTTTTATCAAATAGAATATTGTGTTCAGTTTTTACGAATGGAGGAAATGAATATGAAAAAACATACAACGGGTATTCATCACATTACAGCAATCGTCGGTCATCCTCAGGAAAATGTCGATTTCTATGCAGGTGTTCTCGGATTACGACTCGTAAAAAAAACAGTCAATTTCGACGACCCGGAAACATATCACCTATATTTCGGGAATCAAGGCGGGGAGCCAGGGACAATCATTACTTTCTTCCCTTGGCCGGCAGCATATAAAGGCAAAATCGGCGATGGTCAAGTTGGCGTGACGACATACTTGGTGCCTGTGGGAGCAATGGACTTCTGGAAAGAACGGTTAACAAAATTCAATATACTATTTAAAGAAGAAACAAGATTTGAAGAGAACTATCTACAGTTCGACGATCCACATGGACTGCATTTAGAAATTGTTGAACGTGATGGGGGTTCACCAAACGGCTGGACGTTTGGTGGAATCACTGCGGATGTAGCAATCAAAGGCTTTGGCGGTGCAATTTTATATTCATCGCAGCCAGAACAAACAATTAATACATTAGTTGACGTAATGGGACTTGAAAAGATTGGCCGTGAAGGAGACTATGTACGACTAGAAGCAACAGCATCCATTGGCAATATTGTCGACGTTAAAATGACGGTCGGAAATCGTGGGGCGATGGGTGTTGGAACGGTGCACCATATTGCATGGCGTGCAAACGACGATCAAGATCATAAAGAATGGCAGCAATACGCGTTGGATAAAGGTCAGCATGTAACGGAAATAAAAGACCGCAATTATTTCAATGCTGTTTACTTCCGTGAGTCGGGTGAAATTTTATTCGAAATTGCGACAGACCCACCAGGATTTGCGCATGATGAAACGCCGGAAACAATGGGCGAGCAATTAAAATTGCCGGTGCAATATGAAGAGTTCCGTGACCGATTGGAAAACTCGCTTGTCCCGATTAAAGTTAGAGAGCTAGATTAATAGTGTGACACTAAAAGGGGTTTACTCGGTTTTACTTGAGTAGATCCCTTTTATAATTAAAGTAATTTTGCCATATATAGTTCATTTACATATTGTCCGTCAATAAGTAAAGAATTACTTTTTACGCCTTCAACTTCAAACCCCATTTTCTTATAAAGATGGACAGCTTGTTCATTATGTTCAATGACCGTTAATTCCAGTCGGTGGAGCTGCACCTGTTTTGCCCACTGAACCATATGGGCGAACAAAGCGGTACCGACCCCTTTACCGCGACTTTTACTATGTACACCGACAGCAATTTGAGCCCGGTGAGAAGTGCGGGATAACGTTTCTGCTTTTAAAAGGAGATACCCTAAAATCTCATCCTGATGCTCTGCGATAAAGAAACCGGATGTTGGTGTTTGGTTAATGGAATTGATTAATTTGCTTAAAGCAGCTGGTGCCATGTTTCTTTCATCCGGTGCAAAGAGCATAAATCCGGACTGTTCTGCATCTTTCATCACTGCAAGTATTTGTGATGTATCACTTTCGTTCGCTTTTCTGACTATACTTTTTTCACCGATTTTGTTCATCTAATTCACCTCTATTTTATTGTAATAAAATTATATCATTTCCAGAATATATAAATTAGACTAAAATTAAATAGAATGAAATTCAAAGGGGACTGAATATGAAATTATTAAAAAACGGATTTATCGTCAATATGGAAACAGGGGAGTTTAGTAGGCAGGATCTTTATATTGAAAATAATGAAATCATAAAAATAGCTCCCAATATTCAAATGGATGATGTAGAAGCGATTGATTGTACGAATAAATGGCTAATTCCTGGATTGATTGATATGCATGTGCATATCAAAAAGCATTTTGCCAATTACTTTACAGCAGCAGGTATTACAACGGTTCGCAATACTGCAGGAAGCATTATTGAACTTAAACCATTTATCGATGCGAACGGGAGTAAAATGGAGCCGCGCGTTATTTCGGCAGATCGTATGATTGACGGACCTCCAGGGTTATGGGGAGATGATACTGCCTATAACATTAATGTCGACAATGCAGTTCTTGCAAAACAGGAAGTAGCGCGGCAAGTAGAGCTTGGTGCACATTTTATTAAAGTTTACGGCTGGCTTGATCCGGAATATATGGAAGTAGTAGTAAGTGAAGCACGAAAACATAATTTAGAAGTAAGCAGTGATATATTATATTCAAAAAAAGTAGATGCACTTCATGCGGCAGACATAGGGATTGATTGGCTGGAACATGGCTCTGGTATAATTCAGGCGATGTATCCAGAATGGTCAATGGATGCACCGAAAGAGATCTGGGATTCAATACCTTGGGAACAGCCGGATGAACAATTGATAGAAAGTGTATGTAAAGAATTGTTGAAAAAGGATATTAAACTTTGTCCAACAATCGTTTTATATGACCAAATGCGATTAGCAGATCGCTATTGGACAACAACACATGAAGTTGTTCATCATATGGAAAATAGTGACTACTTATTTAAGCATTGGCCACAAGCTGTACAGGCAAAACAAGGACAGGTTACGTTTGGAACTCAAACGAAAACGATTCAAAAAATTGCCTATACCTATTATAAAATGGGCGGCACTGTCGTGACAGGTACAGATACTCCTGCGGGAAGCTTTACATATCCGGGCTTTGCGTTACACCGGGAGCTTCAGCTGTTTGTTGATGCCGGATTTACACCCTTGGAAGCACTTCAGCAAGCAACATTGAATGCGGCAAAAGCATTGAAAATAGTCAATTTAGGAGATTTAAAAGAAGGTTTTATCGCAGATTTTTTAATATTGAATGAAAATCCATTGCGTAATATAGAAAACACAATGAAAATCGATCGTATTGTAAAGGATGGCAAACTGTATGCCATTCATGAGTTACTTGAAAATATTCCGACGGAGCAAGAGATAAACGATTATACCAAAGGATTAATTAAAACTTTTGAAGAACTAGGATTAAATGCAGGAAATTAGATATCATCAGGTTTAGTCTTGAGGGTAAGAGGGGAATTTCTATTATCGAATATGTTGTGAAGTATTTGGAGAAATTAAATGTAAGTAATTACACGTAAAGGAGCTCTAAAGTACATGAAAAATAACAACGATAAAGAAGTTTCGCGCCGTAACATGTGGTCAGGTATTTTGTTTGGTGTCGGTTTGATTGCCTTTATTGATGAAACCGTTTTTCACCAGTTATTAAGATGGCACCATTTCTACGATAAATCGACAACGGATATTGGGTTGATTTCCGATGGTATTTTTCATGCATTCAGCTGGTTTGCAACGATTGCAGGATTATTCTTATTTGCGGATCTGCGTCGGAGAAATGGCTTAATCTTTCAACGCTGGCTTGGAGGCGTACTACTAGGGATTGGAGTATTCCAGTTGTATGACGGCCTTATTCAACATAAATGGATGCGAATTCACCAAATTCGTTATGTGGATAATGTCATCGTTTACGATATTGTATGGAATGTCAGTGCCTTTATTATTTTACTTATCGGACTTTTTCTTTTATTCCGTAAATCCCAAAACAGTAAATTAAAAGAGAAGACTGCTAATGAGTAGCCTGTACTTGTTGCATAGTCATAACCATGCTGAAATGAACCATTCGGCTCCTGTATTCAATGTTCAACTATTGCTTGGATTGCTGTTTGTACTATTATTTGCCGAATATTTAATCGCTGTTTTCATAACGAACCAGCGCTATAAAAAATGGCCCGTTTTCCGTACAGTTTCCTGGACACTAGGGATCGGGTTTGCTCTTGTGTCCGTTGTCGGTCCGTTGGCAACCAGTGCTCATACCAATTTTACGGCACATATGGTGAGTCACTTACTATTAAGCATGGTCGCACCGATTTTTATGGCGATTGCCAAACCGATGACTTTGCTGCTCAGAACAGCAAACACAACATTAGCACGTAAGCTGACGTCCATTTTAAAAAGTCGTTTGCTAAAATACATTTCGCATCCGATTACTGCCGCCGTCTTAAATGTAGGCGGACTATGGCTGTTATATACAACGAATTTATATACTTACATGCATGAAAATGCGTTTATTGCCTTATTTGTTCATTTCCATTTTTTCATTGCAGGGTATGTATTTACGATTTCCATAATATATTTCGATCCGGTCTACCATCAGTATTCCTACCGGTTCCGGGCAGCTGTTTTAATTGCTGCGATAGCCGGTCATGATATATTGTCGAAGTATATGTATGCGAATCCGCCGGCAGGAGTTTCACGGCAAGAAGCAGAGATGGGTAGTATGGTCATGTACTATGCAGGGGATTGGATTGAAGTGGTGCTCATTGTTATTTTTTGCTGGCAATGGTATAAATCGACGAAGCCGCGCAGAAGTGATGCAGTTGAGTTCAATCGGGACAAACAGGTTGCTTTGTATGGAAAGGAAGGTTAGTTTTTAAGTCTTTTCATCTCCATGTAACGGTAAAAATATTATCTATTTATGTCGGTAACACCATCGACTAATACAAAAACAAAGCGCCGCAAATTTGCGACGCTTTTTTATTTGAAAGTCAGCCATCTTTTTTCTGACCATCCGGGGTATGCTGTTTTTTCGGTCGAATATATAGACCTAATTTCTTCCGTTCTGCCATTAACGATTTGTAGAGTGAAAGCATCATCAGTAATATGATAAACGAAAACGGGAAGGCAACTATAATCGCTGCATTCTGCAGTGCGGTCAGACCACCTGAGAATAAAAGACTTGCCGCAATGGCAGCCTGTAAAATTCCCCAAATCAGCTTAATTTTAAATGATGGATTCATCGATCCGAAAGTTGTTTGCATACCTAGAACAAATGTAGCCGAATCGGCTGAAGTAATAAAGAAAATCGCAACAAGCAGCAGTGCGATAAACGATAATATAAAACCGAATGGCATATTACCAAATACACCGAACAATAGTTGCTCTGTCGGTAAATCAACTAGTGTCTGGTCTTTCGTAAGGTATGTTTCTATCGCGGTAGTACCGAACGTAGCAAACCAGAAAATACTAACAAGTGTCGGTGCTAAAATAACACCCATTAAAAATTCACGGATTGTCCGTCCTTTTGAAATACGTGCAATGAAAATACCGACAAATGGCGACCAGGACATCCACCATGCCCAATAGAAAATAGTCCATCCATTAATCCACTCACGACTGCCCGCATCACCCGGTTCCATGCGTAAGCTCATATGCACGAAATTCTGCAAATAGCTACCGACCCCCGAAGTGAAATCATTCATTATTGCAACAGTAGGTCCAATAAATAACGTTAATAATAGTAAGGTAGCTGCTAAATAGAGGTTCCAGTTACTCAATAGTTGAATCCCTTTATCAAGACCTGTTGAGGCTGAGATAATAAAGAGTACCGTAACAATCACAATAATGATTAATTGAACAGTAAAGTTTATTGGAAGATCAAATAAATAGGAAAGACCGCCATTTATTTGCTGGGCACCTAGGCCAAGCGTCGTTGCTACTCCGATTACTGTAGCGAATACGGCGATAATATCAATTGTATAACCGATAGGACCTTTTGTTTTTTCGCCGAAAAGAGGAAAAAGGGTTGAACTTATTAAACCAGGTGCTCCTTTACGGAAGTTGGAGTAGGCAAGTGCAAGAGCAACTACACCGTAAATGGCCCAAGCCGAAATTCCCCAATGGAAGAAAGTAAAGCGAAACGAATCTTTTAATGCTTGTTGGGAACCTTCAGGAGCTTGGGGGGAACTAATAGCGAAATGTGATAATGGCTCTGCAGCACCCCAGAAAACTAAACCAATTCCCATACCCGCACTGAATAGCATCGCAAACCATGAGGCATTGCTATAGTCCGGTCGGTCAGTCGGCTTCCCGAGACGAATTGCCCCAACAGGACTTAGAACTAGGAATACACAAAATGCAATAATGATTGCAACGACCAATAAATAATACCAGCCAAAATTATAAGTAAGTAAGTTTTGAATATTTTTAGTGACATTTTCTAATGTCTGTGGAGCAAGTACACCAACTAGAACAGCCAGCATAACTAACGTAAACGAGCTCCAGAAAACAATGCCTATTTTTTTCATATAAAATACCTCCGTTCAGCGACATATAAATGTATTTCCCAGTTTTAAAAAAATAAACATTTTTATTCATTTATTTAGCAAATAGCGCAGTACTTATTTAGAATTGTACGTTTAAGCATTATTCGGCCATTAAATATTTATAAGGAAACAACACTGGTTTTTCTTTATATTACCCAAATTTGCAGACTTTAACTAAAATGAATAACCCTTTTATAAATTTCCTATACTGTGTCAAAAAGGGGGGGAGTCGTATTGACACAAACATTGGAAATTAAGCAGGAAATTAAACGACTAAATAAGGAATTCCTCCATTCATCGGATTTTGTTGTGAAAGAGATCATGCTAGGGCAAGATGAGAACGCAATTTTGTGCTATTACTCTTCACTGGTAAATAAAAAAGACGTAGAACAAAATTTATGGCATTTAAAACAGATAAGTCAACCGATCGATCAAGAAAAACAGGATACGGCTACAGATCAAAATGTAAATAAGGAAAAATCGAATGAAACTAAAAATGGGGATAATAGCGCCGGACAGAATCAGTTATTGAAAGAAGATTCCATTACTATTACTACAGAAAGATATGATCCGAAAAAACTTATTGATTATGTTTGTAATGGCGAGACTTTAATTATCTTGCTGCAGTCAAAGCAAATGATTCGTATAAATAATGCAGAATTTGCCCACAAAACACCAGAAGAGCCTGAAAATGAACAAATATTAAGAGGTTCGCATGAAGGTTTTGTGGAAAATTTTGATTTAAATATGCAGCTCATAAGAAAACGTATAAAAAATAATAAACTTGTTGTAAAACAAATTACGCTCGGAAATGAGACCAAAACGACAGTTTACTATTTATTTGTGGAAAATGTAGTTGACAGCGAGGCATTGAAAATCGTGGAAAACAGGTTAAATGCAGTTGATGTGGATATGTTTTACAGCATTGGCCAGCTTAGTGACTATTTGGAAGATCAAGTATGGTCTCCGTTTCCACAACTTTTGAATACAGAACGACCAGATCGTGTAGTAGCGAACATTTTGGAAGGTAAAATCGCCATTATGACGGATTTATCACCAAATGCACTCATTGGACCAGTTACATTTTTTTCTTTTTATCAAACACCGGATGATTTTAATGCACGTGTATTTGTCGGAACTTTCTATCGGCTGATGAGACTATTCAGTGTCGTTGCCGCCATTTTTCTACCGGCATTTTATATAGCGATTGTAAGCTTTCATTTTGAAATACTGCCGCTAGAACTGGCAAATAAAGTGAAAACAGATATAAACCAGATACCATACCGGCCACTTATTGAAGCGATGATCATGGAAATAACCATTGAATTGATTCGTGAGGCGAGTGTTCGACTGCCGAAATCGATTGGACAGACAATTGGTATTGTCGGAGGACTTGTAATTGGGGATGCGATTGTGAGCGCGGGACTTGTATCGAACTTAATGGTAATTGTCGTAGCGTTTACGGCGATTTCAAGCTTTGTTGTCCCATCTATCGAACTCAATACAACAATTCGAATGCTCCGTTTCCCATTTATGTTTTTAGCATCTCTTTTTGGTTTCTTTGGAATTGTCATCGGGACATTTTTATTAGTTGTTCATTTATTGAATTTAAGCTCATTTAAGCGGCCATATTTTTCTCCAATTATTCCATTTGATCCAGTAGAAGTGAGAAAGATCTTTTTCCGTGGACCATATTATGGAGCTAAACGACAGGCAGAAGACTTTTCTCCAAAAAAGGAAGATAAAGCATGACTGTACAGTTGACGAAGGCACAAATATTTCTTCTTATGTTCGTTATGCAAACCGGCTTTGTCTATATATCTGTTCAAAACCTGATCATCGAGCATGCACATCGGGACGCTACAATACAATATTTAATTATAGCGTTCATTTTCTTTCTGCAATTATTGTTTTATGAACGAATGCATCAATACATGTATTTAAATAATTTTGTAAAAGCACTTTACCTGATTTATTGGACCGTTTATATTACGATTTATGTCAGTTATATTACGTATGTATTAACGATATGGGTGTTTCCTAATACACCTAAACTGGTTTTAATAACAATCTTTTTATCGGTTTGCCTTTATGCGAGTATTAGCAGACCCGAAACTGCCATTAATATAGGTGTTGTGCTAATTCCAATGCTTTTCTTGTTTCTAATATTTATGTTTTTAACGGTGAAGAGCTTAAATGTGACCAATTTGCTTCCACTTTTTTATGATCGATCAAATACTTGGTTTAAAGGCTTCATTTATTGTACTTATGCATTTAGTGGAGCGGAAACGTATTTCGTACTTCGAAAATATCTGGTGAAAAGTAAAAAAATTTCCAAAAAGGCAATTACTATTTATTCCATTATTTTAACGAGCTTTTATTTATTGTCGATATCTTTTACTTTAATGTATTTTGCATTGGACGAAATAAAAATCATTCCCGAACCGATTTTATATATATTACACGCTGTGGAAGTAACATTTGTAAAACGGCTTGATTTATTTTTCGTATATATTTGGCTTTCATGGTCGTTAGTTACCATTGTCAATTATGTACTCGTTATGCGCCTCTTATATTTTGAAAAAAAAGTGAAATTACCGAAAATAAAGCAACTTATTTTTTTTGCTGTTATTGCCGTATCTGCTAATTCACTTATCCGATTTTCAGCAATTGAATTATTCCAAGACTATTTAGTGTATGGAACTATCTTTTTTACCTTTTTGTTGCCGATGATTATTATTCTCTTGAATAGAGTGAGGGGGAGAACCTTATCCGGATCGGAAAAATCATCTTAATAATTACTCCACTGATACTGGCAGGTTGCTGGGATGAAAGGCTCTATAAAAATTCATCCGTCGTATCGCTTACAGGCATAGAAGGGACAATAGGAAGTTTAACTGCTTACTATGCCTATCCGGAAGCTACAGCAACAGAAATGAAAACCATTGTTATTACCGGAGATGGGGTTTCGCCTCGTGATGTACGACAGGATGCTGAGCTAAAAGTTGAGCAGACAATGGATTTATCTGTCTTATCAACAGTTCTAATCTCAGAGGATACCGCGAAACATGATATTTATGAATATTTAGATATTTATTTTCGGGATGCGAACAGTCCAATAACTTCGAAAATGGCAATTGTACAAGGGGATTTAAAACCATTTTTTGAACTAAGCGAAAATAAGCAATCTACAGCTGGGGAATTTTATGACCGATTTATAACAAGTCTGGAAGATAACTCTTTTGTTATTCCTTACACTTTGCAGACAGCTACTTCTATAATTTTCGAAGATGCCCAGGACTTGGCTTTGCCTTATTTAAAAATGGGGGAGGATAATCGGCCCAAAGCAGACGGGGTTGCCTTGTTTTCAGGTAAATCCTTTACTGGCAAGACTTTAACAGCTGACGAAGGATTATTGTTGAATATTTTAAATGATACACTTGGATTTTCGACGCGTATTTCTCATTTATATAAAGAAAGTCCTTTAACAGTAAGGGTCAATAACTTAAAAAGAAAGCTTAACATATCCGAAAATAAAATTGTCATCGATCTTAAAATGCAGTTTATGGTTTCTGAATTTCCAAAGGATAACTTAGATAAAAAAACTACAAGAAAAGAGCTGGAAGGATTTCTGAAGGAAAAGATTGAGCATGATCTGAACGAAGTTATTAAAAAATTGCAGGAAGCAAAGAGTGATGCTATAGGACTTGGGCGCAGGGTTCGAGCGTTTCATCCGGAATGGTATAAAAAAGATTGGAACGAACAATTTTCAGAAATGGATATTTCCGCTAAGTTAAAAGTAGAAATTGTGAAAACGGGTATATTGGAGTAACTGTATTGCCTCATACTACAGTTCAATATTTGAGAAAGGAGTGTTTTAAGTGAAAAAAAATATGAACTACGGCGATGATTATAAATTTATTCCTGCTACATCTGTACAAAGCGGTGTAAGCCAGGAAATATTGCCGGATTTGTATGCACATACAATTCAAATTGCAAATATTGTTTTTTACAGCATTCCTGGCAGTAACGACTTTGTTTTAATAGACGCGGGTATGCCGAAAAGTGCAGAAGAGATAATTGCTGTTGCAGAGAATAGATTTGGGGAAAATGCTAAAGCAAAGGCGATTATTTTGACACATGGTCATTTTGATCACGTTGGTGCAATCATTGAACTTGTAGAGCACTGGCAAGTTCCTGTTTTTGCCCACGCACTGGAACTACCGTATTTAACAGGCGAACAAGATTATCCAGAGCCGGATCCAAGTGTGGACAGCGGATTGGTTGCTAAGATGTCACCGATGTTCCCGAATGAAGCGATTGACTTAGGTGAGTTTGTTCAGGAACTGCAATCAGATGGAACAGTGCCATTTATGGAAGGGTTCAAGTGGATTCATACACCGGGACATACACCTGGACATGTTTCATTGTTCAGAGAGCGAGACGGGGCACTCATTGCAGGGGATGCTTTTGTGACGGTCAAGCAAGAATCATTATATAAAGTGTTTACCCAGGAAAAAGAGGTGAACGGTCCACCGCAATATTTGACACCGGACTGGGACGCAGCGTTTGAATCGGTAAAAAAATTAGCAGCCTTAAAACCTTCTATAGCGGTAACAGGCCATGGTGTGCCGATGAGCGGGGCAGAACTTACCAATGGACTGGAAAAGCTCGTTGAACAGTTCCAACAAATCGCACTGCCGAAAAATGCAAAATAATGATAAAAATCATCCATTTACTCAATTAGAGAATGGGTGATTTTTTGTTTGGGACAGTGGCAGTGCAGATAATGAAACTTAACCTGGTACAGGCGGAATTCATAATTAATAAGATATTGAAAAGTACTAATTTTAGAAGAAAAAAATATTACGATTATATTTCACTGGACTACTTTTTGAAAAATAGGGTAGAAAAGTAACAGAGATGGTTGAGGGAAAACTAATCTTATAAATTTGCTATTTTTGTATGAGGAGGATGTAAATTGGAAAACAACAATAAAAAAGTCGAGCAATTGAAACAGTTTACTACGAAAGATGAAGGGCAGCCGCTAACAACAAATCATGGATTAAAGTTAACGAATGATGAGCATTCATTAACAATTGGTGAGCGTGGTCCAACAATAATGGAAGACTTTCATTTCCGTGAAAAAATGACGCATTTTGACCATGAACGTATTCCGGAGCGAGTTGTGCATGCTCGAGGTTCGGGAGCTCATGGCGTATTTGAAAGCTATGGAGATGCTTCAGATATAACAATGGCTCATTTTTTAGGTGAGAAAGGTCGACAAACACCTGTCTTTGTACGATTTTCTACAGTAGCAGGGTCTCGAGGTTCAGCAGAAACCGTTCGTGACGTGCGAGGATTTGCGACAAAGTTTTATACGGAAGAAGGCAATTACGATTTAGTAGGAAATAATATCCCTGTATTCTTTATTCAGGATGCGATAAAATTCCCAGATTTTGTTCATGCAGTAAAACCGGAGCCTCATAATGAAATTCCTCAAGCGCAAAGTGCCCATGATACTTTTTGGGATTTTGTTGTAAGCAATGAAGAAACGGCACATATGACAATGTGGCATATGTCGGACCGAGCAATTCCAAAAAGTTTCCGTACAATGGAAGGATTTGGTGTAAATACATTCCGTTTTGTCAATGCGAACGGGGAAGCCCACTTCGTTAAATTCCATTGGAAACCTGTATTTGGTGCACATTCTTTAGTGTGGGATGAAGCTCAAAAAATAGCAGGTAAAGATCCGGATTTTAACCGCCGTGACCTTTTCGACAATATAGAAGCAGGCAATTATCCTGAATATGAGCTTGCTGTTCAGCTAATTCCACAAGAAGATGAATTCAAATTTGATTTCGATATTTTAGATCCAACAAAAATTTGGCCGGAAGAACTGATTCCGCTGCGCAAACTTGGAAAAATGACATTAAATCGAAATACGGATAACTTCTTTGCTGAAACGGAACAAATTGCATTCCATGTAGGACATGTCGTTCCGGGAATCGATTTCTCAAACGATCCTTTACTGCAGGGACGATTATTCTCTTATACGGATACACAATTGATTCGATTAGGTGGGCCAAACTTCCATGAGTTACCGATCAATCGTCCTGTATGCCCATTCCATAATAATCAGCGTGACGGCTATGGACGCATGACAATCAATAAGGGCCGTGTTGCATACGGGAAAAACAGCTTGCAAAATAATACACCGCATGTGGTGACTCAAAATGAAGGCGGCTATGCTCATTACCAGGAAAAAATTGAAGGACGTAAAGTAAGAGCACGAAGCTTATCCTTTGAGGATCATTATAGCCAAGCTCGTCAATTCTGGTTAAGTCAAACAGATGTAGAAAAGCAGCACATTATTAATGCTTTCAGTTTTGAATTGGGGAAAGTAGAAACAATCGAAATCCGCAAGTCCACAGTTGATATGTTTGCCAGAGTAGACCGTGCAATGGCTGAGCAAATTGCCCAAAATATCGGTGTTACCCCACCGGATGAATCTATCCAGCAAGTTGCAGACCAACAGCCATCTGATGCAGTTAGTATATTGAAAAATCAAGTTCCGTATTTAAAAACAAAAAAGGTCGGTATTATTGTTGATACAAACAGCAATTTAGAAGAACTTGTTATGCCTCTCGAAAAAGAGGGGGTTGTCGTTGAATTAATTAGCGATAAGCAAGGAAGAATCGGCCAACGTGAAATTGACCATACGCTGGAAACTGCATCTCCAGTACTTTATGATGGCTTAATTATTGCTGCAACTTTTGAAGGTGTAGTACCAAACCGAAAAGTTCAAACCTTTGCAGATGAAATTTTTAACCATTACAAAGCATTAGGATATGTATCTGTTGAAAGTATGGATAAAGACTATGCCAATGCACCGGGTGTCGTAACAGAAATCACGGAATTTGTAGAAGCATTGAAAAAAGGCCGCCACTTTGACCGAACAGATGCAACGGGTTGATTCTCCTTACAAAACTTAAGAATCACAAAGTCCAAAAAACATTTTTCTCATTGAGAAAAATGTTTTTTTAATTGCACTATGTTTCAATCTATATCTCTATTTTCCTACTCGATTTATAAAAAATGAATATTTTGAATAATAAAATATCATAATAATAGTGTGCTATAATATAAAAATTGTAGTTAATTTAAAATCGGAAGGGGGGATATTTAGGGAGAAAAATGAAAAGGGCTATAATAAATGAAGAATTTAAAATGGGGAATCTAGCTTTAGTAATTATTTTAATAAAATACATAGTGATCGAAGGATTAAAAGGGGAGTTAGACGTGTGAAAAATATATTAAAAATTGGAAGCGCATTTATTGGCGTAATCGTGGGTGCAGGGTTCGCTTCAGGACAAGAAATACTGCAATACTTTACGAGCTTTGGAATACTCGGGATATTCGGAGCAATCTTATCAACGGTACTGTTTTCAGGCATTGGTATGCTTTTAGTATGGCTTGGCAGTTATACAAAAACGACATCACATAAAGATGTTATTTACAGAATTAGCGGGCGTTATCTTGGTACTGTAATCGATTTTATTCTTATCTTTACGTTGTTTGGTGTAGGTGTCGTTATGCTAGCGGGTGCCGGTTCAAACTTAAACCAACAGTTTGGATTACCGATCTTTGTAGGTACGACTCTTATGACAATACTCGTATTATTAACAGGTTTTTTGAAAGTAAATCGGGTCGTTTCCATTATTGGAAGCATTACGCCGATTCTCATTATTTTTGTTATATTTATTGCGATTTACAGTTTTCTAACGATGAATGGAACTTTTACATCTCTAAATGATATAGCTCTAGCAACACCGACTACTTTACCAAACTGGTTTATTTCCAGTATTAATTACGTTTCATTTAATATTGCAGTTGGTGCTTCGATGTCAATTGTTATGGGTGGGGCTGAAAAAAATCCAAAAACAGCAGCGTTAGGCGGATTAGTTGGAGGACTTGTATTAGGAATTCTCATTTTATTAATTCATTTAGCCATTTTCTCGAAAATCGAAGAAGTGGGCACATTGGACATGCCAATGCTGGGAATAGTTAGTAATTTATCGCCAACACTAGGTATTATCATGTCATTAGTTATTTTTGGTATGATTTATAATACAGCGGTTGGAATGTTCTTTTCTTTCTCAGCACGCTTTGCGGAAACAGGGACAAAGAAATTTAAAACATTCTTTACGATTACAATGATTATTGGTTATTTGGCAAGTTATGTAGGCTTTACTGGTCTCGTTAGTTATTTTTATCCTCTAATCGGTTACCTGGGAATTATCCTCATTCTTGCTTTAGTGGCAGCACCATTTATTATTAAGAGACAAGAAGCACGATAATTTTTTAAGACGAATGAATAAAGCATTAAAAAGTAAAGCTACCATTTTCTCTTTTAGGAAAAATGGTAGCTTTTTTGCTGTATCTTAACTAATAGTTTTTTGCTGTATGTTGTAATCAATATGTAAAAACTTCATTCCAAATAGTTTCATTTCATGTGTTGCGGTAAGCATTCCTTTTTGTTCCTTTATTACAAAATACTCATGGAGCGGCAGTTTGAAAACATAGGAACCGATCGCCAAATATGTACCTGCATCGCCTTGTCCATCACTTGTTAAGTAAAGTGCCCGGTCTTTTGCGGAAAGCTGTAAAATTCCGTGCATTGAAGAGAATGGCAAGGGCAAAGCGATATTCATATAGGTATTAGTTGCATCATTATGCTGCGAATAAATCGCATTAAATACAGGTTCGCCATTGATCGACCGTTGCCAGACACGCGGTTTATCCCGGCCATCATTTTGCGGTTCAACTTGCCAAATTTCACCGTCCATCATAATCGTTTTTGAAGAAAATGGTAAATTCAACTGCCCCATTTTCCGGCTGATAAACTGATATACAAAAGCAAAAGGTTTAAACCATGGTTCCCACTGAACAGATGCTTTTAATTCAAACTGCGTCGTACGTTCATAAAAATCAGCGATTAAAACAGGGATATCCTCTTTATTTATATAAGAAGACATCTCATCAACCAATCCGTGAGCCGGCTTGTTAGTCGGAGAAAAGTTGCCTCGGATTTTACTTACCGGGAATGAATAATCGTTATGCTTTGTCGGCGGAGTATAAAGACTCCAAGCGATTACCACGGCAATACCAAACCCTAAACAATTTAAAAGCCCATGAAAGTCCAGCATATCCGGAATATCTACAATAATCATTCCAGTTAAATTACTGTAAGCGTATAAAAATGACCAAATGATTGTAAAACATAACGTTATAAAGGCAAGCCGGATAAATAAGCTTTGCACACGCGGCAACCGCCATTTCATGACATAAAAGTTAATACTGAAAATAGCAAGTACATATAAGCTGACCGAAATGATTTCGACAATTCTTGAAAAGGTAATTCCGACAGCTACTAGCATTGGTCCTGCGGCAATAACGGCACAGCAAAATTTATAGTATCGGGTCATATAAAGACGCCCAATCAATCCGACTGTAATACAAAGTAAAAAGGCGGAATAATGAAAGTGAATAGCAGTTAGCCATGTAATAATCGGACTAAATCCTGTATTTAACTGTAAATGGAATGCCAAAAACCATAGTCCACCCATCACAATATAAATCAGTCCGATATCAATCATTATTTCAGCCGTATTCGTAAATCCCCGTCTTAAAAATCGGTTGACCCCATGGGAAGCAATGACAAGTGTACTTAGCAAATAAGCCAGCACACAAAGTAGGATGAGGAAATCCTGTTGCGTGAAATACAGCATTGTTACAGCAAATTGGCCGATTACAATAATCAGCTTTTGCCAATTTTTCAGCAAAACTAACTGTTCCAGTATGACTGGTACAAAGATCAGTTGTGCCAATGTTAAGTAGTAGTACATTGATGTTGGCTCACTAAATAACAGTAGGGCAGCCATACAAGTAAGACCGATGCTTGTTAAAGGTCTACTGAGCACACGGCGTAAACTGACCAGCATACATCATCATCCTTCCAATTAAATCATTGTAAATGGAGACATGGATCGTATACACATCCAACACATCGTCATAACCTTCCGTTACAACTACTCGACCTGTCAGTTTCTTTGGCAGGGCAACCTCAGTCTGACCAATGACAGCACGCTGATCTGCGGAGCGTATCATTAAGGAACCATCGTTTGTAACATCCATTTTTAAATCGGAGTAGAACAGGGCCGGATCCCCTAAATAATCTTTTACAATTTGCCGCTCCAAATCGACCGTCATTGTCGCATTGAACTTGCGTGTTGCCTGTGGAAAGAGAAAAGTGCGCTCCCAGTATACTTCAGCTTCCTTTTCATTGTTTAATCTTGCTGTATTCGTTATTGTAAAAGGAATTTCCTCACCATTTTCGGGAAAAAGAAAATCGGTTTTCGTAAACAAATGATACATCGGACGTAAAAAACGCGGTCCGGAATGAATGACTTGCATTGTTCCTTGAGCATGAAAAGGCTGACCTAATGGAAGTCGGTATCTTTCCTGCAGTTTTGGATGCAATCGATTAAAGTTATTTCCCAGCAATGTTTCGTAAATCATATTAAGCACCTCTTTTTCGTTTGCAAAATCTTGCAGTCGGTAATTCTTTAGTTAGCAGTAAAGCAATAATCGAAGCAATCCATAATCCAATATTCAGTGTGACAACATTAAATGGAGCAGTTGCAACTGAAGGCGCAGCAATAATTGCGCTTAATGTCAGAAAAGGGAACAACATAATTTGCGCCTTTAACAGCAGTGGCTGCAATTTCGGTACCAAAAAAAGAATTCCAATGATTATTTCCAAAACACCTATTGCAATAATGGCCGTCGATGCTTGCTCCAATGAAAGCGGAGAAAGGTTCATCAGCATATCAATTTCAAGTGGATGCTTCATTAACACTTTCGGTATGAAACCTTGGTAGAGCCAAGTAAAACTGAACAGGAAGCAGAGCAAATAATAGCTGAAAAAACGCCGGTACTGGGTTGCCGGCTTTTCTCCGGCTTCAATCCATCTGGCCAGTACATTAAAACTGAGCGCGGTAGCCCAGCCGATAACAGGGCGAAACAGTTGGTCGAATACTTGACCGAATTGACCAAACCGGACGTCGTAGTCATACTGGGTTAGAAAGGTAACACGGTCACCATTCGGAATATATTGCCAATAGCCGCGACCTTCCTTAAGTGGGGAGATCCGTTGCGGTGTCCCGAAATGGAGAGAAGATGTTTTAACACCACTTGCTTTTTTGTGTGTTCCTTTACTTTCACCCCAACCTGAAACTGACAGGCCGGGCATGATTTTTGTCGTATATGTAAATGTTTGAGGTTCGTTCTCATGTTGTTTTTCGTTGTAAGTGATGGATGTAAATCGCAAATCCCACTGTTCATGCAGATCGGGCTGCTGTGTATAGTGCCATACCTCTTCGATCGAGCTGTCTATTACGGTTTCCACATAAATTGGCTTTTTCTTCAAGATGTTCAGCTCCTTCATTAAAAATGAAATAATGTATTCTCCCCATTCATCATACCTTAATATTCCTCCTGTGATTAGTCGGAATTTACAATATATTGATTTTGCAGAATGAATATGAATCTTTTACATTATGAAGTAATATAAATGATGGGTAGACCGAGTAACCGATTTTAAGGGGTGAAGCAATGGACTTTATTTTAGATTATAAGTGGTTTTTCCTCATTACTGCAGAAGTTGTTTTCTGGGTGTGTGCGATTGCTTTTTTATTATTACGCTACTGGTTTAAGTTGAAAAAGCTGAGTTTATTTGTTTTTGTCATTTTTATCTTGAATGATTTATGGATTGCACTATTGGCTTATTTGGATTATCAGCGAACTGGTGAATTTTCGATTTATCAAATCATCATCGTCATAATCATTATGTACGCAATGACATTCGGAAAATCTGACTTTAAAAAGTTGGATGCATTTATTAAAAGGTGGGTTGCTAAAAAACGGGGAGAGCCGATCGATGAGTCACTTCAACCTGTCAAACTGTATGGTAAGGCATATGCGTTACATGAATGGAAGCAATTCGTGGGGCATTTCGTTGTTTTTATCATTGTTCATATAGGGTTTGCTATTGCAGTCGGTTTTTCAGATAGCATGCAGGAAACGCCTTTTAATGAATTATTTGGCATGTGGTTCGATGATGAAAACAGTAATTTCCCTTTTAAAAATGAAGGGGTTAATAAATTCAGTCAGGTGTGGCTGCTAATTCTGGCCATTGATTTTGTGATTACATTATCATATACATTATTCCCGAAAAAGAAATCATAAAGGGCAAATCCGGTTAACTAACTAAAATAGATTAAATGGAGTGAGTTTTTGAAGAAATATTATACCCCTTTTGATTATTCATTCAAAAGGGGTTTGGATCATATTATTATCGCTTAAATATTTCAGTCAATGCTCGGCCGTCTGTATTTCCAAAATCCAAATCCAAAATGTGAGCAATTGTCGGACCGAGATCGACAACACAAGCTTCGCCAATGTCTGAGCCGGCAATTACATTGTTGCCGGAAATAATCAGATTGCTCGTATAGTCAGGTTTAGTTGGTGAGTAGCCGTGAGTCGCGTACTTTTTACCGAGTGCATGTAAGTCGATGACAGCTTCCTGTAAATGGTCATCTTCAAAAGCATAGCCTTCTTTTGCCTCAATCATATAGCAGAACTGACTGTCTACATGAAACTCTTGTAACTGCTGCGTACTCAAAATGGCTTCGATGCCGTAAGTTTCTTTGCGTGCAGCTTCCTGTAAAATAGAAAGAGCTAATTGTTCTGCTTCCGTATCGCCTGGCTGTACATGCAAATAAGCAGCTCCACCGGCACTTTGGACATATGCGCGCCAATGCCATTTTCCATTTTCCTCATAAATAAGACCTTCCTCGTATAAAATTCGGTTCAAATACACTTTGTACTGAACATCGAGCTGACTATGGTCACCGACAATTATAAAAGTCGTTTCTTCATAAATACCTGCATCTTTTGTCGCCTGGACTAGATCTCCAATCCGACGGTCCATCCGTTCGATTACTTCTTCGATATGTGGTCCTTTTGTTCCAAGTAAATGCTTCGTATCATCGAGGTCAATTAAGTGCATTAAAAGTAAATTCGGCTTTCTCTTCTTAATCGTATCTACTGCGCATACTGTTGTGAAGTCATCTAAATAAGGCTGCTGAATCCCTTGCCGAACTTTTCCGTACTTCATTTCCATTTGCAATGTAAACAATTTACTGCCGCTTTTTAGTATTTTTAATGCCTGATTCTCGTTTTTGATCGCTTTTATTTCCGGGATATTAAAATTAATATTCGCTTTTCCTGATACTGGCCACAAAAGCCCGGCTGTCGTGAGTCCTTTTTCTCGAGCTGCTTCATATACAGTTGGAGCTTGGATATCACTGCGGAACCAGTTCCAGTTTTGCTCGTTTTCAGGGAAGAAAGGCTGGAACGGATTATTATGGAAAACCCCGTGCCGATCTGGATAGACACCAGTCACATAGGAACTGTGTATGACATACGTGAGGGTTGGGTACACACTTTTCAGTAAATTTGTAGAGGCCACTCGTTCAATCAGTTTGGCTAAATTCGGTTTAGACGCTGCACTTTCCCAATTATCCTTAGAAAAGGCGTCATACGAAACAACAATCACATAATTACTTTTTTTCTTCATCTGATCACCTTACTAATTTAGTTTGTTCATGCGCATCTTTTGGCAGCATTAAAAAGACTATGAGCCCAATTATGAATAGAGGAATAATCGATAAAATGCTATATCGGGCATCACCGGTCATCGTTGTTGTCAGTGCCATTAGAAACGGTCCGATAATTGCAGCAAATTTACCGAAAATATTATAGAAACCGAAAAATTCGTTGGAACGCTCTTTCGGAATAATTTTACCATAATAGGAACGGCTTAATGCCTGAATCCCGCCTTGAGCAGAACCAATCATAATCCCTAGAATAAAGATATGCCACATTTCCGAAATGAAAAAAGCTGCGATACAGGCAATGACATAAGTCGTAATCCCGACGATTATTAACGCCCGAGTCGAATATTTTTTTGCGAGTGACCCATAAAGAAGGGCAAATGGGAATGCTACAATTTGAATAACGAGTAAAATGGCCAACAGCATAAAGGTATTCAACCCGTCGGAACCTAAAACGCTTGTCGCGTATGGAACAACCATTTTAATAATTGTATCGACACCATCGATATAGCAGAAATAGGCGATTAAAAACATGAATACTATTTTATAGTCTTTTATATTTAAAAAGGTTTGCCCTAATCGTTTGAAACTATTGCCGATCGGATTTGGTTCGGGTTCAATATAATGGCGCTGTTTAACGTCTTTAATCATCGGGATTGTCAGTAACCCCCACCATAGCGCGGTAATGCAAAACCCGATTTGATATCCGATTGCGGCATCCATTCCCATAATTAAGATGATGGCTAAACTAATCCCAAATGGAATGACACTTGAAATATAGCCGAAAGCAAAGCCGGACGATGATACTTTATCCATTTTCTCATCTGTCGTCACATCGACTAAAAAAGAATCATAGAAAATATTAGCGCCGGCAAAGCCGATACAAGAAAGAATGTACATGACGATTAATAGCTGCCATTGCCCGCTATCGGGTGAAATAAATGTAAAGGAAAGAGTAGAAATAATGCCGACTAACGCAAAAAATGTGAAGAAACGCTTTTTCTTATCCTTATAGTCCGCAAAGGCTCCTAAAATGGGACTAAGAACGGCGACTAATATGCTTGCAAGTGAATTGAAATAGCCTAAATCCATGTTGTCAACACCTTGAAACATCCCAAAGACAATTGGGAAAAGGGCGGTTGTGATCGCAATGGAGTAAGCAGAATTCCCGCAGTCATACAAAATCCAGGACTTTTCTTCTATTGTCAGCTTCAATTAATTAAAACCTCCTAACCTACTATTTTCAGTCATTATACCATTATCTTGAAATTAAATATTGAAGACATACAGAAATTTCATATTAGTGAAATATTGTTTACGTAAACTCTGTATAATGGAAGTTATCTCTAAAAATTTACAGGAGGCCGGCTATGACAAGGATTTTTAACTATTTTCATCCACTTGTATGGATTATATTAAGTGGGACGATTTTTGTACGGACTGCGAGCTTCATGGCAATCCCGTTTTTAGCTTTATATTTACATAATGAACTTCAAGCCTCGCCGTTATTAATCGGGGTTACGATTGGAATTGCGCCGCTGTTCTCAACCTTTGGCGGACTGATCGGCGGCTACTTGACCGACAGATTTGGACGAAAAGCGGTTATTATTATTACAGTCTTTATATGGAGTCTTACCTTTATTGGTTTTGCACTGGCTCCTTCAGCTGTGTATTTTGTCGTGTTGAATGCAATGAATGGGCTATGCCGTTCATTTTTTGAACCGGGTACCCAAGCACTGATGATTGATTTTACAGAGGATGCGAAAAAAAGACGGTTATTTTCTGTACGCTACACGGCCATTAATATTGCGGCTGTAATGGGACCACTACTTGGTGTATGGGTCGCAGGCTTATCAAGTCCAGCGACACCGTTTCTGATTACCGGCATTATGTATGCATTGTATGGCATATTTTTACTCGTAATATTAAACCGCTATGAAATGAAACAAAAAAGACTTGGTTCAAACCAACAAATCCGAACGATATTACGTGCAGTTATCCAAGATCAAAAGCTGTTGCTGTTTATCGCAGGAGGTATTTTGATTACAGTTGGTTATTCCCAGTTCGACTCGACCCTGCCGCAATTCATTAATATGAATGTGGAAGATGGGGTGAAGCTCTTTTCCTATGTGATTGTCGCAAACTCCATTACAGTGCTGGCATTTCAGCTGCCATTAACAGTATTAAGCGAAAAAATTTCAATTTATAGTTCACTGAAAATTGGCGTCGTCATTTTTGCGGTCGGATTATTTCTGTTTGGCGTTTCCGGCAGTTCTTGGATGTTCATTGCGAGTATGATAGTATTTTCGGTCGGTGAGATTTTCTGTTTCCCGATGATGAATGCCGTTATTGAGGAAATTGCACCTGAGGATCAAAAGGGGACATATCTTGGTGCGTCTCAGTTTAAAAATATAGGCGGATTTATCGGGCCGATTATTGGTGGCTGGCTATTAACAGCTTATATAGATTATATGTTTGCAATTATTTCATTAATCATGCTTTGCAGTATTTATATATATAACCGCGCGCAAAGGCTGGCTTAAAATCTGTAAAACTGGCGCGCTATGTAATAAAACAAAACAGCAGCTCATAAAGTGAAGCAGGTTCCTCTAATGAAAAAACTTGATTAATAGAAATCTGTTAAGTACAATGAACTCTTTGAATACATAACGAGTTCGCGGTAACATCCGCTATAAGACTTTACAACAAAGAGGTGGCAACATGAAAGGTCGAACACATTTAACGATTGGGTTAGGAATCGGGGCAGTAGCATCTGTCAGCCAAGCATCTGAAATGATTCCGGTCGTCTTAGCTGTATCTGCTGTAGCTTCACTGGCTCCGGATTTAGACGGAAACAATCTGTTGAATAAACATGTAACGAAAACGGCGAAACAAATAAAAAAAGGCGGACAATTGGTCGGCGGTGTGATAATGGTTCTGTCCTTGGCAGCTTATTTAAACTTTCTGCCTTTTTTGGATGGTGAATGGTTTACACAACAAAATAAACTGCTGTTTTTAGCATTGGGCTCCATCATCATTGCCTTATCCATGAGAAGTCAGGAAACGCTTAAAAATATTTTAATGACTATTTTGAGTTTATTCCTTCTGTATTATGCGATTACCGATGAGATGTGGTGGCTCGTACTGTTTGCTGTATACATTGGGGCAGCTGGATGGTTTCCGCATCGAGGATTTACCCATACGATTTGGGCCGTGGTCTTTTGGGCATATATGTCCCATCTGCTGGAAGTGAGTACAGGCGCGGAAAATTTAGCGATTATCTCAACGATGGCTTATTTATCTCATATTTTAGGTGATATGATGACGAAAAAAGGGGTTAAATTCATCGCTCCTATTACGAATAAAGTATTTAAAATACGAATATAGATTTTAGGAAAGGTCTTTCATCAGTTGTTTTAATGAACTGTCGGGAGATCTTTTATTTTTAGTTAATTATTATTGAAATAACATCGTATTATGCATAAGCTATAATAAATTAAGGGATTATAATTTAGAAATATATCAATAATTTTAGCCCAATATGGATGTTAGAGGAAGGTGAATTATGATTGAAATGCATCGTAGAAATTCTTTATTACTTCTTTTAATAAGTATTTTTTACTTTACACAAATAATATTTAATATTGTCATTGAAGGAATAGAGAGCATATTTCCTCCTGCAATCTTTTTTGGGGTATTTGGGCTCATCATGATATTGTTGATTCTAAAGAAAGTAAATGCCAAATTTACAATGTATGTAATGGTCGGTAGCATGTATATTTATTTTTATTATCTGCTTAACGATTCTCCGTATTTAGTAAATTATCTCTTCATGTGGCTCGCTCTGCCGCTAAGTGCCATTTATCAACAGATAAAAGCCGTTTTAATGTCAGGGATCGCTTCGATTATTCTTACATTCTATTCGTTCTTTTACCTTCACGATGAAATTTTTCCGAACGTCATCAAAGAAGACTTTATTTATTTAGTACTGTTTGGAATTTTTATTACGATTTTTCATATTACATCCATTCTTAAAGTAAGAGCGGCCAATGACAAATTACAGGACTTAGCCTATCATGATCCATTAACCGGAGCAGCAAACCGTTTATTGCTTAAGGAAAAGTTTGATGTGATGAAGTATGAGAATGTCGACTCAATTGCATTATTGTTCCTTGATATGAATGGCTTTAAAAACGTAAATGATACATATGGCCATGAAGTTGGGGATCAGTTATTGCAAATTATTGTTTTAAGGATAGATGGTGTATTGAGAGATACGGATTTACTTTGCCGATTAGGTGGAGATGAATTTATCGTTCTAACGTCTAATATCGATCAGTCTATAGTAGAAAAGATTGCAGATAGAATCCAATCTGCACTAGAGAAACCAATGATTTTAGATCAACATATAATTAATGTTTCGGCAAGTATTGGATGGCACTACACAACGGAAGTTTTAAATGCAAATTTAGATGAGATGATTAAAGAGGCGGATCGAGCAATGTATAAAGAGAAAGAATTGAAAGATTTACCAGGCGGTACGATCAACTAATAAAAAATATATTAGAGGCTAGGATAAAAACCGCCTCAAAATCAAAAGCCGTTCAAATTTGAACGGCTTTATTTGTGACTAGTTCGTAGCAGGAGGAAGCTTTCCAGGGGCAAGGTAGATGTTTAATTCCTCGTTTTAAACAATATAATTTGAGTATTTCTCGATTTCTGTTTTTAATATAGATAGTAAATCGAACTGATCTAAAACTTCCAACATGTTCATCCCTTTATGACTCCAATATAATCCGCATTTGCCCATATTGTTCAAACAAATACCCTTACGTATATAACAGATTGATAAATTAATAAAATGTTTTTCTATTTTACACAGTTCGATTGAGTTTTCTAATTGCTTTAAAGCCATATTATAATCGCTATTTTTTAAATATAGCAGCGATAGATTAATTAAGAAATTTATTTTTATCCGATTTATATTCTGGAAATTTTTGTACTTTTCAATGTGCCGAAAAGCAAATGTTTTCATTTCCACAGCAGTTTCAATTGGAAAAATATATAGTATAGAATTTAGTAAAAAGATATCAGATAAATACAAATTGTCTCTACGAGATAGTTCTTCCCAAATGGGTTCAGCAAGTAATTTTGCATAATAAATATCGTTAGTATTGGCTAATATAGCTAGACTTTTTATAATAATATTTATTTTATTAATTAGTTTATCCTCTGGAAATTCTTTTAAGAATGAAATACAACTTTGCTGTAATTGCAATAATTTTTCCGAATTATTATAGGTTTGATTATAAAAATTATTAATAATTTCATCTCTTAAAGGCATGGTATATCCATTATCGATATATCTAAATTCTTCATAGGAAGTTTCTATACGTACTAGAAATTCACTTAAGGTAGAGTGTTTTATATCTTTATTTTCTCCTAGTTCAAATTTGGAGAAATTACCTTGAGTACAGATATTGTTTGATACATATTTTTGTGAAAATCCTTTGCCAACTCTGATTTTTTTTATAGTTTCTCCATAATTATTCATAATATCCTCCCAAATATTCTTTTACTAATATTATAAGCCGGGAAAGTGTAAATTATGTAAAATAAGTAAAAAGGGGGGTGAGAACATGATTGATATAATTATTATCGCTCTAGATTTGTGGTTAGTAGGAATTGGGGGAGGTTAATTAGACTTTTTTACAGTAGCATTTGGTGTGTGATAACGGGATGGCACCAGTATCAAGTAATAAGATTCACAACTATTACTGCTGGTGCTCATCTTGTATTATCTAGTGTACCATCAAGGTTAAAAAATTACATCAATAGGGATATTTTTAATATCCCTATAACTAAATTTTTGGTTGTATTATTCTTTGGAATTTCCCCTATATATAATAAGAAGGTAAACGTTCTATTCGGTCTTTTTTAATTAAAAACGAACGGAAGTTCATGTTTTAAGAATAAAAAGATAAGGGGTTTGAGGAATGAAAATTTTAAATCCTGATGTCGTGAATAGTAATGTGTTTAAACGGTTTTTAGAGATTGAAAAATATAACAAACTGTATAATGCATACTTACAGGAACCGACAAATACTAATGCGGATTCTTTAAATGAACAATTTAAATATTTTGAAAGACAGATTATACGTATCGCTTATATCAAAAAAGCAATTATTTATGAATCCAGAAAATTTGATTCAAAGTTAAGAGAGCACAATAGGAAGTATGAATTGAATTTGGATGCTCCAATAAATGAAGGCCTAGCAATGGTAGACACAGTTCAAGATGAAAAATCTTTTATACAATTCGAAAACATTTTTGAGAATGACTTAGAGAGCTTGTTGAGTGATGAACTGTTAATAACCTTATTAAAACGTTTAAATGCTAAGCAAAAACAGGTTTTGTATTATCGGTATGTAAACGAGTTAACTGAGAAGGAAATTGCGAAGATTTACAATGTATCACAACAAGCTATTTCTAAGATGATTCATAAATCAATTAATATTTTAAGAGAAGGGAGGGAGGGGGATGATTGAAGGACAGCTGTTTCAAATATTAGGGAATTTCGGGTTTCCTATTACCATTGCGATTTATTTATTAATGAGATTCGAAGGCAAAATTGATTCATTGCGAAATTCGATTGACTTATTATCGAACGACCTCACGAAGTCAACCCATGATAGGAGTAAAAAATAGAGGGGAGGTTAACTATGGTCGAGCAGTTAGATCCAAATGAAATTATTCAAGTAATAAAAAGAATGGAACCTGTCATTTCATATTCTTCACTGCAAACTAGAATGGAAAATCGGGATGACCTTAAGCAGCACCTTTATGAAGTTACCATTAAAACTTTAAAAAATACGGTTTTTGTACAACCAAAAGGATTGTTTAAATGAATAGAATAGTTGGTGAGGCATTTTGATATCTAAGGAGTTCGTTGCATCTTTGGATTATTAAAATGCCTTTTTAATTGATATTTGCCTTTCGCATGGAAGTTATATAAAAAATAATCCAAGAAACTCGCCTGATATTTCAAGGGTGTTAAAAGTGATACATAGGTGTTTTACTGTATAAACTGCATTATTTGGGGGTTTTCCATATTAATAAGTTTTAGAAACAGTAATAATAGGGAGAAAAATGTCTTTTTTATTTAGACAATTTTTACTGACATGAGATATAAGTAAAATAATTTAACCTAGTTATACAGTAAAGGAAATTACATGAAATAACATACAGAGCAAGTATGAAAGCGTAATCAATCTATTTTAAGAGAACGATTTTGGCTGTATTTTTTATTTCGTATGTTGCAAAATTCGAAAAATTCGTAATGGAGGCATCAGCTCTTTTAATCTGAGTTAAACAATATTGTAATATAATTTTGGTATATTCTTAACAGGCAGTAGATGGTGCTGCCAAAAAAATTGAGGAATCATTTTACTCGGTTCAATCAGAGGTGAAACGATCAATACCGGGAGTAATGAAAAATCCATCCTATCAGTACAAAATACGAATTAGGAGCGATCAAGTAATGAATAAAAAACAAATGGACTCTAAAACAGCGAATAAAAATTTTTCTAAGAAAGTAGCGCCACTAGTGATGTCAACATCATTTATAGCTGCATCATTTTTAGCGGCTGGTGCACCTATTTCTGCAGCAGAGCTAGATGCAAAGGATGTTAATCCGGAAATTATTGAACACGCAAAAAATCATGGACAGAAAGTGTCTGAATTTGCAAAGAGCCTGCCAGGTTCTCCTGAAAAAGGGAAGCTTGTTAGCCAAGTAGCCCAACAAAAAACCGAAACTACGGATGAATTAGATAATATAGATGAAACAACAGATGAGGTTGTTGAAGATGGTGTAGCAGAAGTGCCAGAAACACCGGCGACTGAAGAGGATCAAGTAGAAGAAGGTGTAAATGAGGAACCAGCACCAGAGTCTGATGATGACCCAGTAGAAGAGGGTGAAACTGAAGTGGCCCAAGCAGAAGAAGGTGCAGCTGAGGAACCGGCAGCACCAGTAACTGAAGAAGATCAAGCAGAAGAAGGTGTAACTGAAGAACCGACAGCACCAGTAACTGAAGAGGACCAAGCAGAAGAAGGTGCAACTGAAGAACCGACAGCACCTGTAACTGAAGAGGATCAAGCAGAAGAAGAGGTAACTGAGGAACCGGCAGCACCTGTAACTGAAGAAGATCAAGCAGAAGAAGGTGCAACTGAAGAACCGGCAGCACCTGTAACTGAAGAAGATCAAGCAGAAGAAGAGGTAACTGAGGAACCGGCAGCACCTGTAACTGAAGAAGATCAAGCAGAAGAAGATGCAACTGAAGAACCGGCAGCACCTGTAACTGAAGAAGATCAAGCAGAAGAAGGTGCAACTGAAGAACCGGCAGCACCTGTAACTGAAGAAGACCAAGCAGAAGAAGGTGAAACTGAAGAACCGACAGCACCTGTAACTGAAGAAGATCAAGCAGAAGAAGGTGAAACTGAAGAACCGACAGCACCTGTAACTGAAGAAGATCAAGCAGAAGAAGGTGAAACTGAAGAACCGGCAACACCGGTAACTGAAGAAGATCAAGCAGAAGAAGAGGTAACTGAGGAACCGGCAGCACCGGTAACTGAAGAGGACCAAGCAGAAGAAGGTGAAACGGAAGAGCCGGAAACACCGGTAACTGAAGAGAACCAGGAAGAAGATGGAACATTAGAAGGTGACTTTACTTCATGGATAGAAGGATCTTATCAGTTTATCGATAATAGCTATCAAAGCCTAATTAACTACTATCAAACTCATATTGAACAATATTTAAGTAATATTGATTCTGAACAATCTAATGAAGAACCTGAAAATGTTCCAGTAATTGATGAAACAACTGAGGCTGATACTGATGTTGTTGAAACGGTTCCAACAGATGTAGAGGAAGATACTGCACAAAATCTTCCGGTTAATGATACAGCTCTACCAACTGAAACTGAAGAAAACCTGGAAACTCCAGTAGTTGTAGAAAATGAAGAGCTACCTTCTACTGTAGAAACTCCAGAGCAGGTAACTGAAGAAGGGGATAACACTGTTTCAGAACCAGTACAAGAACCCGTACCAACAGAAACGGAAGAAATTAGTGTAGATCCTGAAAAGGAACAAAATCAAGCTGATAAAATCGCATTAAAAGATAAAGTGGTTGGTTATTATCAAGATCTTGTAGCATCATTCTCTAACTTTTTAAGCTTCCTAAAATAAGAGAGACAAAGTGAAAATAATTAAATAACAGCTAGTAAAAGCTTGGAAAGCCTTAATTAATAAGGTTTTTCCAAGCTTTTTATTTGTTAGGAAAGCAATTTATTTAAAGTGGAACACTAATGTGCAATAAATAAATAACGAAATTTGATATAAATTTATTGATTATCGATAAATAATGTATTAAGATCAAAAGTGAAAATATATAAGTGAGGTGCGTTTTTATGGAAAAAGTAACTACGTTGTTTTTAAAAGTTGCTGTTATTTTTTTAGGAATTCCAGTTTTGGCGCTGTGTATCTTTTTAGTTCCTGAGCTGGCAAATATTGCAGCTGAATTGCTTCCGGATTTTGCTTTCGTAAAGTATTTTGTTTACATTACTTTCGATGCTTCGGCGATTCCTTTTTTCTTTGCTTTGTATCAGGCTTTCCAACTTTTACGCTATATCGATAATAATAAAGCGTTCTCCGATTTAGCTGTGAAACCTCTAATGAAAATAAAATACTGTGCGATAACAATCAGTGTTTTGCATGTGCTAGTTTTACCGCTTTTTTATGTCTTTGCGGAATTGGACGACGCACCGGGAGTTATCTTTGTAGGATTGATTGTTCCTTTTGCTTCATTGGTAATTGCAGTCTTTGCAGCTGTTCTTCAAAAACTTTTACAAGAAGCAATTAATTTTAAATCTGAAAACGATTTAACGGTCTGAGGTGAATAGCAATGGCAATTATAATCAATATTGATGTGATGTTAGCAAAAAGGAAAATGAGCGTAACAGAACTTTCGGAAAAGGTGGGGATCACGATGGCGAACCTTTCTATATTAAAAAATGGGAAGGCAAAAGCAATCCGGTTAACAACTTTAGAAGCCATTTGTAAGGCGTTAGAATGCCAGCCTGGTGATATTTTAGAGTACAAAAGTGATGAAAACAGTTAACTATTACAGCGAAAATAAAGGGAGGGAATTCAATGGAGAGTAGTAATTTGGTTATTGAAAATAGTACTAAACCCGATGTACTCGAGAGAATGTATAGAAAAGACCCGAACGCTTTTACCAAGTCATTCAAACAAGCATGGGAACAAAATCCTGATTCTCCAATTCTGAGTGTTTGGTATGAAAGACTGAATTTCAGCGAAATGGAAAAGAAGTCGTCGATGCTTGAAAATGGATTTATTTTCATGGGCATACTAGCGATTATGGCAGGGGTAAGTACGAGAATCATATTCCATTTTATCGAACAGGAAACAATTGCTCCCATTAATTTGGCATTTGGTATTATTCCCTTTATTGCCGCCTATTTTGTTTACAAGCATACTCCTAAAAGAAGTATTATTTATTCTTTAATAGCCTTATTTCTAGTTTCGGGAGTATATTTGAATTTGCTGCCCTTAGATCTCAACAATGATAGCATTATTTTAGCTTATTTACATTTCCCCATATTCTTATGGGTATTGTTAGGGCTTGCATATACAGGAAATGATTATTTACAAAGCAGTACAAGATTAGCATATATTAAATTTAATATAGAATATGGTATTCTCTATGCCAGCATGGCAGTAAGTGGGATGGTTCTTGCATTATTAACGATGCGCTTGTTTAGCTTTATTGGCTTGGATATCGGGGACTTCTATTTTAGTAATGTCGTGTTATTTGGTGCAGCGGCACTTGCAATAGTAGGTGTGCACCTCGTTTCAATGAATCTAAAGCTTGCTAAAAATGTTACACCATTTATAGCGAAAATTTTTAGCCCTTTAGTTTTAATCACTTTGCTCGTATATCTCGTAACAGTCATATCAGTCGGAAAAAATCCGTTTTTGGATCGCGACTTTCTGATTGCCTTCAACGGAATACTACTTGGCGTCCTTGCTGTTACAATATTCTCCATTACCGAGAAAGAACCGGACGGTAAAAAGAGCATCTTTGACTATGTCAATATGGCATTAATCGTTGTTGCGCTCATCATTGACAGTGTTGCATTATCAGCGATCATGTTCAGGCTTACTTCTTATGGTATTACCCCTAATAGGCTCGCCGTTTTAGGTGTAAATATACTGATCTGTGCAAATCTGCTATGGATTATGATTTCCTATATGCGTTTTCTACAAAACAAATCCGGACCGATTGCTATCCAAAATGCCGTGACGAAATATTTGCCGGTATACGGAATATGGGCAGTTCTCGTTATATTTACTTTTCCGGTGATTTTTAATTAGTCATATAGAATTACAAGCAAAATATAAACGACCTCTGCTTTTTTGAGCAAGGGTCGTTTTATTTTTCTATGGAATTTACAAATAGAGTGGACATTCTATAAAGAGAATAGTCATTCTAAAAATATCAGCGATTGAATATTTATTAATAATAACAACTTAATAATAAATTTTAGAAAGAAAGGTGATGGAGATGGAACAAAAAGTATTATCGATGTCCCAACAACTGTTGATAGGGGAAGCGCTTAAATATGCTGCACATAATATTCCTGAAAGGGATGCGTTTATTTATGGAGATCGTCGAATAACCTATCGGGAACTTTTGACGCGTTCGATTCATTTAGCGGGATGGCTTCAAGCGCAAGGGATTGGTGTAAATGATAAAGTTGGATGTTTGCTGAAAAATGGACTGCCCTTTGTCGAGCTATATTTTGGTGTCTCTTTATGTGGTGGCGTTTTTGTCCCGCTCAATTTCCGTTTAGTTTCTAAGGAGATTGAATATATCGTTAACCAATCCGATGTAACTATCTTATTTATTGAAGAAGAATTTATCGAAAGCATTCGCTCTATTAACTTGCCTCAAGTTAAACTCATTGTCCCAATTAAATGCGGGGATTCCGAACTTCAAACAAATATGATTTCATATGAAGCAATATATAGTACACCTGCTGACTACGAGGAAGTAAATTTCACTGACGAACATGCACATGCAATTATTTATACATCAGGAACAACAGGTAAACCAAAGGGCGCAGTGTTAACCCATAAAAATTATTATATGAATGCGATGAATAAACTCTATCATTCTCCACCTAGAAAGGGAGCAAAGCAACTGATTATTCCTCCTCTTTTCCATGTTGCAGCTCTATCCTCTCTTTTACAAAATTGTCTAATAGAAGGCACAATTATTTTGCATCGTGAGTTCCAGCCGGATATTGTTCTAAAAACGATTCAGGATGAAAAAATTGAAACAATGTTTATGGTTCCTGCGATGTGGAATTTTCTGTTTCAAGTGCCAAACTTATTAGAATATGATTTAAGTTCGATGACAAACTGCGCTTTAGGAGGAGCAATCTGTCCAATTGAAATAAAGAAGAAGATTTTGCAAGTATTTAAAAATGCAAGTATTTTAGAAGCATTTGGGCAGACAGAAATGAGTCCCTCCACATCATATTTAGCGGGTGAAGATGCACTAAGGAAGACTGAATCAGTTGGAAAACCTTCTATAAATGTAAGAGTAAGAATCGTGGACGAAGAAATGAATGATGTGCCTGTTGGAGAAGTGGGAGAAATTGTGTATCAGGGACCCACTACAATGAAGGAATATTATAAAAATAAGGAGGCCACAAAAGAAGCATTTAAAGGGGGATGGTTTCATAGCGGCGATTTAGTTCGAATGGATGAAGAAGGATTCATTTATGTAGTAGACCGGAAAAAGGATATGATTATTAGTGGCGGTGAAAACATTTATCCGAAAGAATTGGAAGATGTTTTATATGCTCATCCGGATATTTTGGAAGCTGCCGTAGTGGGTATTCCCGATCCTCAATGGGGTGAGGCTGTCAAAGCATTTATTGTCTTAAAGCCTGGTAAACAGATGACTGAGGAACAGGTAATTCAATATTGTCAAAATAGCATTGCCTCGTATAAAAAACGCCGGGCAATTGAATTTATGGAATCTTTGCCTAGAAATGCAACAGGAAAGGTACTTAAAACGGTTTTACGTAAGGGAGCTTACCAATTATAAATACAAGAATGTACAGAATCTAGGTTTTAATTTTCGGAATAGTCATAATTTTCCGGGAAATAATGAAGGAGGCAGAAGCGGCTTGTATAACAAAAGGATACAAGTGACAATTGCAGAAAATGGTGTTTGTACCGTTAAATTAAATCGCCCTCAAGTGTGAAATGCGCTAGACCTTCCAATGCGGGAAGAATTAAGAGATTTCTTTACTGAAGTTAAAAACAATGATGATGTGAAAGTGATTGTTTTAACAGGTGAAGGAAATACGTTTTCTGCGGGCGGGGATTTAAGTGCGTCAAAAGATGTTGATGGGACAACCGGACGGAAGAGACTGCAATCGGGACATGAGATGATTTCTTCCATTGTAAATCTTGAGAAACCTGTTATCGCTGCAGTAAACGGAGCGGCAGCTGGAGCAGGGGTAAGTCTGGCATTAGCTTGCGATATGATCATTGCAAATCAATCTGCTGTATTCATTCAAAGCTTTTCAAAAGTTGGGTTAATTCCTGATTTAGGTGCAATCTACTTTTTACCTAGACTCATTGGAAGACATCGGGCACTTGAAATGATGTTTTTGGGAGACAAAGTATCAAGCGAGCAGGCTTTAAAACTTGGGATTGTTAATCGAGTAGTTGGAAACGAGTCGTTGACAAATGAAGTTTACAAATTAGCGGAACAGCTTACAGAAGGTCCACAAATGGCTCTAGGATTAATGAAGAAATTAGTAAATAGAAGTGTTCTTGATGATCTGTCCCAATCTATGGAGCTAGAAGGATTTGCACAAGCAATGTGTTTTGAGTCGGCAAATTTTAAAGAGGGTGTCGAAGCCTTCTTTGAAAAACGAAAACCTGTTTTTAATAAATCATAGATCGAAAAAATTGATTTCATGAAGAATGTACCGGGTGCATTGACAATCCTAATTTTTTTCTGCACCAGGTACATAATGAAATAGAATAATTATGAAAGCTTGAAACGCAAGTGCAAATGCAAAAGGATTAATTAATAATAGAGCTCCCAGCAAAGAATGAGTACGACGAGCAATAGTGCTGACATATATGAACATACATAGCGAATTTTTATACCACCTGCAGGCTTTATTTTTCTCCAGTTTAAAAATAGCGTTACTAGACAAATGGCTACGAAGGCGATATATGCGAAATTCAGCCAAAAATGAATTTTTAAGGCTGAGTAAGAAACATAATTCAAAGTTCTATAAGCTAAAATTATGATATTTATAAAAGGTATAATATTCGTGGAAAGTAAAAGCAATTCCCATTTATCTATAACTGTCCCTCTGACTGCTTTTTTTCGATTGATGATTTTTTTGATAAACAAAATCACTAAAACTATGAGCGTATACAAACCACTAAAAGCTGCAGCTATGATACTAAAAATATTAATGATTTTCATATTTTGAGAGACAGGCAAAAAATCACTTGTCGGCATTGAAATCTTTTCCACGCTACCACCATTCAGCGTAACATGAAAATATATACGGTAATCATCTAAAGATCTATAAAGATAAGGCGCGATTTGTTCAATTTCCATCCCAAAAGCATTCACTCTGTTTGTTTCTGTCGCTTCAAAATGACCAATACTAAGGGCGCTGTACAGTTTAGTGAAACCTTTATAAGGTTGCCTTGCCATAAAGTAACTTCCATCAAGCTCATGCGCATTTGGCATTGTTTGCTTGCCAACATCAGCAGAATACTCCCCGTACACAAGGGTTGGCAAACCGTAACTCAGTCCTGCTTCACCCGCCTGATTAGTAAAAACAATTACGCCCAAATTTTTATCTTTTGAAAAGGTAAAATTGCTCGAAAAACTATCTGTATTTCCCGCATGTTCAAACACTTCAACTGTATATAGCCCTTTCCAAAAACCATGTGCATTACGTGGTACGCCATCGTCATAAACATCACTTGTCGTCAGCATTTCATCTAATGTACGATTATTGTGAAACAACGGGCTGTTCTCGCCGTCTGCCGGCATAAGAGCCAACATGAATTTAGCTGCATCCTCGATTGTACCGATTGCACTTCCGGCGGGATATAAACCGATAAAGATTCGTTCATTTTTAGAAATAGTAAATTCATCGTCGCTGCTCACAATATATCCATAAATGTCATCTCTTTTTATTTTTACATTTTCGTTATCTTCCTGTGTCGGATGAATCGTTGTGTCCTTCATACCTAAAACAGAAAATATATGTTCGTTCACATAATCATAAAAGGGCTGTTCTGTAAGCTGTTCCACAATAAAGCCTGCGAGTGCTACACCATAGTTTGAATAGGCAACTACACTTCCTGGTTCGTGCACTTGATAAGGCTCAGTAATATGAAGCATTTCTTCCAAAGGCTTTATTTCGTTTGCTGACATATAGAATAGATCTGTAAATTTTTCTTCCCAGCCAGCATTATGGTGCATAAGGTTCAACATTGTAATCGGGGCATCATGCCGTATTTTTGTCAAAAATCCTTCCGGTAAATACGTACGAATATCTTCATCTAATTTCAATTTCCCTTGCTCTACAAGCTGCATCACACTGGTCCACACAAGAAGCTTCGTAACGGAACCCCATTCAAATACAGTATCAGTTGAGACTTTCACCTGATTTTCAACATCAGCAAAGCCATACGACGTATTCAAGAAAATTTCTCCGTCCTTTATAATCAGTACATTGGCTCCAGCTGTAGAAGTCCCGATGTATTTCGAAGCATATTCATTCACACGGTCCTTTAGCTCGTTATAAGCAATCCCTGAAGGTGTAGACATAAGTTCTTTTGCAGAAACAACTGGTACAAAACTTAGCACCAGTACAACTACCAATAAAATTATTTTTCTTATTATTTCTCTCCTCCTCTTATATCAATACATACTAAACAATTGAAATATTACAATTTTAAAGAAATTACATATGTTTTTAAGCGAAGTTATCTCTATACAAATGATAATTTTTCTAATATTCTTAATACAATATAGATAATGGGGTGAAGTTAGTGAAAACGATACGAATCAATCAATTTGGTACTTCAGAAAATTTAGTTGTAGAGCAGGCCGAATTGCATACGCCAGCTGAAAATGAAGTACTGATAAACCTTTATGCAGCAGGTGTGAATCCAAGTGATGTTTATACTTCTACAGGTACATATGCGATAAAACCGAATCTTCCGTATACGCCAGGCCTAGACGGTGCTGGGATTGTGAAAAAGATCGGCGAGCACGTGACAAACGTAAAAGTAGGGGACCGAGTATTTATCGCGAGCTTGCCGAATGGTAAGGCGACGGGTACATTAGCACAACAGATTGTTTGTGAAGGCCGCTTTGTTCATCCGATTCCACAGCATATTTCGTTTGAACAAGGAGCAGCATTAGGAGTTCCGGCATTGACTGCATACAGAGCAGTAGTTGAAAGAGCAAACGTGCAGTCAGGGCAAACGGTTTTCATTCACGGAGCTAGTGGCGCTGTAGGTTTACAGGCTGTTCAAATCGCAAAAGCTTTAGGTGCAAAAGTGATTGGAACAGCAAGCCGTGATTCCGGGAAACAGCTTGTAAAAGAAGCCGGCGCGGATGTCGTGCTGGATCATATTAAAGAAGAAACAATGAATGCAGTTTTGGAAGCCAATGACGGCAAAGGCCCAGATGTTATTATTGAATTTCTGGCTAACGAAAATCTGCAGACCGATTTGCAGATAATTGCTAAGCACGGCGTAATCGTTATTGTCGGAAACCGTGGAGAAATCGAGATTAATCCTCGTCTAATTATGCAAAAAGAATGTGATGTACGGGGCATGGTGCTATTTAATGTGTCGGCAGAAGAACATCAGGAACTGATTCATGGTGTGGCAAAGCTTCTTGAATCAGAACAGCTCAAACCTGTTGTTGGTTACAGTTATCCGTTAGAACAGGCTGGCAAGGCATTTGATGCCGTAATCAAGGGTGAACATAACGGGAAAGTAGTTGTAAAAACTCAATAATGGATTTTTGGACTAGTAAATATACTAGTCCTTTTTTTATCTAACAATACTCATAAATAATTTGAATACTTATGTTACTATTTTGTTAGTTTACAACTATTTAACAAAAAGTTATCAAAGATTGTTATGATAGTTGTATAGAACGAGAGGAAAAGGTAGCAAACAAATGGGATTTAAAGAAGAATTTAAGCGGGAAATGCGCAATGTCAAAAGCGATGTTGCGAAAGAAGTGGAAAAGCATTGGGTCCTCGATTTTGAAGGTCATCAAATAGAAGTAATGAATGGCATGATGGAAGAAATATTAAAAGTAGATGGACAAATTATTGCAAAGAATGTACGGAAATCAATCTGGTCGCATATTGTACCATATTCAACGCTGAAAGGAACATTCCAATCAAACAGCGGTAAAACACATAAAGTATATGTGAAAATAGGCGGTTTTGTTAAATTGAATGTAACAGTAAAAGTGGATGGAAAACAGCTGATGCATGAGGCTTTGAAACTTCATTTTTTACCTTGGACAAATAAGGAGTACATTGTTCCTTTTTTAGAAGAACAATTTCAACAGCACCAGCAGCTTATAACAAAAGATTTGCCGGATGACGAGTTTTTATATGATGAACACCATCCGAAATTTGCACCGGGGTTTGCAGACCAGCTTCATCAGGAAGCCGTAACGCCATTTTATACGAAAAAGCTGATAAAGTTATTTTTGGAACAGGCCGCGAATCCAAACGACCAGACACGGAAAGCAACTTACGAAAAAATTAAAGATGAAAAGGTTATCAGCTACTTCCATGAATTTCTGGAACTGTTTTATGAAGCGGAAAAGGATGAAAATCGTGTGAAAGAAGAGGCAATTTGGCTTCTGGAACATGCGGCACATCGTGAAGTCGTTAAATTTGCACTGCTTGTTCTGGGTACTGTGAAATGTGAAGAGTATAAGGAACGCTTGAAAGTAATTGCATTGCATGAAGAATTCACCGGCGTTGCGTTATATGCATTGACTAATGGTACAACAAACAGTAATGAGACGGTGTGGTATATTGCGAAAAATGTTTCGGACTGGGGTAAACTCGAAGCATTGAATTTCCTGGATGCTTCAAATGAAGAAATTCGCCAGTGGATATTACTGGAAGGTCTAAAAAATACCGTACCGGGAAATGCCTCAGCATTAATGTGTGCTGAAAAAGGTAAACTTGATATTGAACTGCATGAAAAAATTATTTCCGGGAAAATATTTGACGGTGCAGGGGCGATAATATTAGCTCTACTATATGAAGGGGCGTACCAAAGATTGGACGAGTATGAATACGCGGGTCAAGTACTGATGCGCTATACGCACCATGCGAAAACACATTGCCGTACCTTCAACCAGTTTTACATTTTGACACAAATTCATGAATACTTGCAATATGATGAGGAAACATGGGAAGACCGCTTTTCTTCTAACTGGAAACCGCATGAAAAGCGCGCGGTTGAAGAAAATATTGAAGAAATTTCCCGGAATCCTATATGGTTGCCGCAAGCGATGGAAATTCTGCAAAATGACCAAGACGATGAAGATGAGGCGTTAGCAGTAGCCCAATTTTATAAAGCGGATATTACGGACAGCGTATTCCAAAAATTGAAGAATAATCCGGAAAACGTACAATATTATTATTCATTATTTGCTGTAAAAGATCCGAAAATTATCGAACGGCTAATAGGAATTACGGAGTCATTTGGAGATTTCAATGAACTGACGAACGATCAGAAAGTTGTTGTTTTATCTCTTATTGAAGAATTGGATCAGTATAATGGTGTTGGTCTGAATTTCATTGGGCAAGCGCTAAAAACTACTGACGACCATCTGCAGTACATGGCGATTCTGACATTGCACTCATTCGATCGTGCGTATTGGCGAGGTACGGAAATCGAACAGCTTGTTGGACGTTATGCAAAAGAATCCAAAGATGCGGATGTGAAAGAAATCGCTAAGCAATTGCTTTCAATAAATGAATAGATAACGCTTTTTAAAAATTCGAAGTGCTATTACAGGCTTCGAATTTTTTGTGTTCTAAGGTGAATTTCAAATGTTTACAGACAAGCACAAAGGGAATATTTTTTATAAGTCGATTTATAAAGGAGTTTGATTATGCTAAATCATACAAAACAGTACATCAATGGGGAATGGGTTAATTCTACTGGAACAGATACTATTGAAGTTATTAATCCGGCGACAGAAGAAGTAGTTGGGAAGATTAGCAGTGGAACTGAAGAAGATGTGAATCGAGCGGTCCAAGCAGCAAAGGAGGCGTTCCCTGCATTTTCTAAAATGTCAGTGAACGATCGTATAAAGCTTTTAGAGGCAATTGCTGAGGAATATGAAAAACGTAAAGACGATTTAGTAAATATAATGACCGCTGAACTAGGTGCGCCTATTACAAAGTCGGAGGAAATCCACTATAAGATGGGGCTTTCACACTTTAAACAGGCGGCAGAACAGTTAAAAACCTTTAAGTTTACGGAAGAACGAGAGAAATCCTATATTCAAAAAGAACCGATTGGTGTAGCAGGTCTGATCACACCGTGGAATTTCCCTACAAATCAGATTTCCACTAAGCTTGCCAGTGCATTGGCAGCAGGTTGTACGATGGTTGTGAAACCTGCTTCCCAAACACCATTTGCAGCAGTAATTCTGGCGGAAATTTTGGATAAAGCCGGTGTTCCAAAAGGCGTATTTAATCTTGTCAATGGTTCGGGTTCAACAGTAGGTGAGGCAATCAGTTCTCATCCGGATGTGGATATTGTATCGTTTACAGGATCTGGAGAAGTAGGCAGCGGTTTAATGAAAAATGCTGCAGAAGGTATTAAAAATATCTCCTTGGAACTTGGAGGCAAATCGCCTTTCGTTATTTTAGAAGATGCGGATGTAAAAGAAGCAGCAAAAACAGCATTGGCTCAAATTGCTATGAATACAGGGCAAGTATGTTCCGCTGCTACACGCATGATTGTACCGGAAGAAATGCATGATAAGTTCATAGAGGCAATGAAAGAATTAGTAACAGAATTCCCAGTTGGGGATCCAAAGGACAAAAACACATTTATGGGTCCGCAAGTTTCAAAAGACCAATGGGAAACAGTTCAGTCCTATATTAAAAAAGGTGAAGAAGAAGGCGCAAAAATTGTAATCGGCGGCCCTGGCAGACCTGATGGAATTGATAAAGGATTCTTCTCCCAAATAACCGTTTTCACAAATGTGAAAAATGATATGACAATTGCACAAGAGGAAATTTTTGGTCCGGTTATGTCGGTTATCACTTATAAAGATTTAGACGAAGCAATTGATATTGCCAACGATACGATTTATGGTCTTGCCGGTTATGTATTCGGAAATGATAAAGAAGAACTGAAGAAAGTCGCTTTATCAATCCGAGCGGGACAAATCCGGATTAATAATAGTGAAACGGATCGATCGGCACCATTTGGCGGATTCAAACATTCTGGTATTGGCCGTGAATGGGGCGATTATGGAATCGAGGAATTTCTTGAGCCAAAAGCGATTATGGGAATGCCGTTATAATCGTGAAGCTGTCCAAGTATCAGTGACTTGGGCAGCTTTTTTTGTGCTTTTGGATAAACGCTAGGATTTTATTAGAACAGTTGAAGAGTTTATTAGAAGAAGTGTATCGGTTATTTGAAAATCTCAGTGGGATATTAGAAAAGTTGGTCTTCCGTCAATATTTCGGACAAACGTTAAGAGACTTTTTTTTGCTACCGCCCTTCGGTTGCTCTGCTTTTCATCCCTCCATGCCCAGACCTGGGCATGGAGGGATGAAAACCCTGTAAGAGAACTTTATGAGGCATTTTGACAAACGGGCTCCTGTTGATTTCTCTCAAATTGGTTTGGTGATAAATAACCGATTGTTGAATGGCGTCGTCGTTCATTGTAAAAGTTTACGATATATGACTCCACGCTCTTTCTTGCTTCTATTTTGGATTCGAAACGGTGACGATAGATCCATTCTTTTTTGATTGTGGCGTGGAAAGATTCAATACACGCATTGTCATAGGGATTTCCTTTACGACTCATGCTAATTTTAATCCCATGTTCTTTTAAAGTTCTTGTATAGCTTGTGGCACAATATTGTGCGCCTCGATCTGAATGATGAACTAATCCTTTTTCGGGTTTTCGAACTGCTAAAGCATGCTTCAAGGCTTGATCTACTAATGTTTCTTCCATATGATCTGCGATGGCCCAGCCGACGATTTTACGAGAATATAAATCCATGATTGACGCAAGATACACCCACCCCTCCAGTGTTCGGATATAAGTTATATCTGCGACCCATACTTTATTTTTATCTTTTACTTGAAATTGACGTTTGACTAGATTCGGATAAATAAATTGATGGTGATTGGAATCCGTTGTTCGTTGAACAGTTTTCGGGATTATGGCACTTAACCCAAGGTTTCGCATCATATTCGCAATTTTCTTTTGCGAACAGACATAACCTAAACTCGCTAAGTCTTGCGCAATTCGAGGGCTACCGTATGTACCAAAACTCCTCGCATACGATCGATGAATCTGATGGGCAATTTCTGTATCACGTACTTCTTTTTCCGATAAGGACTGTATCTGTTTTTTACGCCAATCATAATAACCGCTTTTTGAAACCATCAATACTTTACACATCATCGCAATGCCAAAGTCGTTTTTATGCTTTTCAATGAATGCATAAATCACTCGGGGTTTTTCGCGAAGATGTGCATAGCCTTTTTTAGAATTTCATTCTCTTCTTCCAAATCCCGTAACTTCTTATCAAACGCTGCCTGCAACTTATCTACTTCGCTAGAAGTAAAGTAACGTGTGACATCCTGATTTTTCGATTCACGATAATCTTTAATCCATTTATGGATAGTTGAAGACCCAATTTCAAACTTAAATGCCAGATCTGAAACTTTTGCGCCATCTTCTAAAACAGACTTTAAAATGTATTCTTTTGTTTGTGCGTCTAATCGCTTACGAGTTTGTTTTTCTTTCATCGGTTCCACGTCCTTTTTTAGATATCTTAATCTTAAAGTGTCTCTTAAGACGTGTCCATTTTTTATACTAACCTCAAAGTTGCCACTCTTATTAGAAGAAACATGAAATATATTAGAACTTCGGGATTTTATTAGAACATATAAAAAAATATTAGCAGATTTAAGAGTTTATTAGAAAAGCGGTACCCGACACCCCCGAAAAGAATCAACTAATATTCAAGTTATCCACAAGTAACTGAAAATTTAGAAAATTATTGCGCGGGCAATATCTGCTCGTTTCCCTTGTCCCTACAATGATTACCTCGATTTCCTTTGTTTAATTTCAAACGTAAAGTAGGTTTTTTCTGAAATTTTAACTTAATTACTATGCCCATATTTGTTTCCCTAATGCCTGAGTTTAATAAAAAAATCCCCCGGAGAGAATGAACTCACAGGAGATTGCTAAGAAAATTTTTATAGAAATTAATTAATTATCATGAGAATAGGGAAATTTTTTTTGAAAATTCATAGTTAGCATTAAATTTGTAAACTCACCTGTTCTTTATTCTTTTTAAAATGGTTTCTCTCCGGCCGGACCAAACCTAGATGCTCGCGCAGCGTATCACCTTCGTACTCTTTGCGGAAAAGACCGCGTTTTTGCAGCTCGGGAATTACTAAATCCACAAAAGTGGTTAGGTGGTCCGGAAGAACAGGTGGCATAATATTAAACCCATCGCAAGCATATTCATTAAACCAAAGCTCCAGTAAATCTGCCAGCTGTGCAGGTGTGCCGATAAATTCCAGATGGCCTCGCGCTCCGTGCATTTTACGGCCAAGTTGGGCAATGGAAAGATTCGCTTCACGTGCGGAGTCTATAAATAACTGGATGCGGCTCTTCATCGCATTTGATTGTGCAGCTAAGTCCGGCAACTCAGGAAGGGGACCAGTTGCCGGATAGTCGGATAAATCAATACCTAAAAAAGCGGAAACGGTTTTCAAAGCTTCATCATCCGAAATTAATTGATTGAGCTCTTCATATTTTGCCCAAGCAGCTTCTTCTGTTTCGGCAATAATTGGTGAAATACCAGGCATGATCTTGATGCTGCGTGGATGACGGTTTTCTTCAGCCAATTTCGAATGGAGCTTCTTATAAAATGCTTTTGAATTTTCCAGTGATTGACTTGCAGTAAAGACCACTTCACCGGTTTTTGCCGCGAAGGCAATACCGGCTTCCGAACCGCCTGCTACAACGAGTACCGGATAGCCTTGCGGTGGACGGGGTACATTTAAAGGGCCACGCGATGCATACCATTCGCCTTTATAATTAATTTCCTTTACGGAACCTGGCTTTATAAATTTACGATTTTCCTTGTCATTAATGAGCGCATTGTCATCCCAGCTATCCCATAGATTACGTGCTAGGTCTACATATTCTTCAGCCATCTTGTAGCGTAGCCCGTGCTCAGGATGCTTTTCTTTACCAAAATTCTGTGCTTCGGTGTCATGCTGTGATGTTACAATATTCCATGCAGCCCGCCCGTGACTAATATGGTCTAGTGTTGCATAGCGTCTTGCTAAATGAAACGGTTCGTTGTATGTTGTAGAACTAGTTGCTGTTAGTCCTAATTTTTTTGTATGAACGGCTATTGCTGATAATAGGGTAACAGGATCAAGCATACCGGATGCCGTCTGCTCAGCACCTGAAACGTGTAGGTAATCCGCCAGAAACATCATATCGAATTTACCGCGTTCGGCAGTTTTTGCGACTTCTATGAAGTAATCGATATCAAAAGGGTTGTGGCCTGATCCGGATGGATGCCGCCAACTTTCACTATGATGACCACTGTAATAAATAAATGCACCTAAACTTAATTTTCCTTCTCTTTTACTCATATTAAAATTCCCCCTTAACCTTTGTATGTGTCACGCCATTTTAAGGCGCGTTTTTCAATTGAACCGACGAGCGAATCCGTGAATTTGCCAAGAATAATAAATAAAATGAGCCCGACAAACACAATATCTGTTTGCGAATAAGCACGGGCATCCTGAATCATATAGCCAATTCCAGCACTTGCGCCCATCATTTCGCTGACAACGAGCACAAGCCAAGACGTTCCCATTGCCAGACGAAGACCAAGTAAAAGGTTGGGCATTGCTGAAGGAAAAATAAGCTTTGTTAATTTTTCCTTAAAAGAATATTGTAAAATACCGGTCACTTCATAAAGTTTTTGGTCAACAAGACGAATGCCAAGAAAAATATTGACGTAAACCGGGAAAAATGCGCCAAGTGCGATCATCAGCACTTTGCCAAACTCACCAACGCCAAACCATAGGATAAAAAGCGGTATGAGCGATAATAGCGGCACAGTCCGTAACATTTGAAGGGACGGGTCTATCAATTGCTGTGCAATTTTACTGAAGCCGGTCGCAATACCTAAAATGATCGCGGTAAGGGCACCTAACAAAAAGCCGAAAATTACACGCTGCCCACTAGCAAGAAAATGAACAGGCAATTCCCCATTGGCCAATAAAATCCAAAATGTCGATGCAATTTTAAGTGGTGTCGGTAAAATATGTTCTTCTACGAGACCAAATGTACCTGCCAATTGCCAAAGCACTAAGATTGAAACAGGAAAATAAAGCGGATAAATGATGTGCTGAACTTTCTGCAATGGCCATCTACGTTTTACTTCCAGCGTTTCCTTTGAGACTAGTGTCATTTATTTCCCTCCTTCAAAAGTGCTCTGCCAGTTTAATAATTTTTTCTCCACTGTGAGCACAAGAAAATCCGAGAACTTTCCGAGTAATGCAAAGATGATAATTCCTACAAATACTGTCGTTATAATGGACATAGAACGCGCATCATTTATTAAGAATCCAATTCCCTCTGTTGAGCCCATCATTTCAGCGACTACCAACCCTAGCCATGAAACCCCAACAGACAGGCGTAGTCCTAGTAAAATATGGGGAAGCGCGGACGGGATAATCAGTTTTAAAACAAGCTGCATGTTATTAAACTGCAAAACTCGTGCTACTTCGAATAACTTGCTGTCTGCTGAACGAATTCCTAAAAATGTATTAATATACAGAGGGAAAAAAGCGCCTTTTGCAATTAACAATAGTTTCGATGTTTCCCCAAACCCGAACCATAAGATGAATAGTGGGGCAATTGCTAGATGGGGAAGCATGCGAATCATTTGAATTGTTGGGTCAAATGCACGTTGGCTTTTATAGGAAAATCCAATAATCAGGCCCAGCACCAAACCGAGAGACCCGCCAATAGCCAGACCTGTCAGTGCACGTATAACCGATACTTGCAAATGTCCGAGCAAATGCTGTTGCTGCAGTAAAAAAATGAATTCATTCCAAATAGCTGAAGGGGCAGGGAGTAGAAGGGGATTTAAATATCCACTTCGGCCAGCCCATTCCCAAAGAAACAGTAAACTTACAGGAAGCAGCGCACCCAGTAGTAGCTGCCTGCTCTTTGCTGAAAATGCGATCTTTTTCCTGTCTTTGGGTAGAGTTTTATTAAGTGTGACCATGACAACGCCTCCTCAAAATTATTTAACGGCTTCCTTATAAAAGCGATTGTCGAATACTTCGGAAACATCGATTTTTTGACGAATTGTCCCCTGTTTATATTGAAAATCTGCCGTTTTTTGGTGTTCCTGAATAATTGCATCCTCTACTAAAATATTTATGCTTTTTGAGCGTTGTCTTGTTTGCTCCATTAACGCAACTGGTAGATTACGTTCTTTCGCATAACGCTCCACGGCTTCGGTTTCGTTTGCAGTTTCCCATGCCAAAAGCTCATTTAATGTTTTTAAATACGTCACAACAAGTTCGGGGTGTTCTTCAGTAAATTTTGACCGTGCAATCGTATATGAAGGGGAGAGAAGACCGACTGATTCTCCGTCTGCAATAATTGTTCCTTTTTCAGACAGCGTATTAATTGTTAAGTAAGGCTCCCAAATCGCCCAGGCATCGACACCCCCTGAATCGAAGGCAGCCTGTGCTTCATCGGGATTTAAGTTGATCAGTTCTACTTCATCTGGATTGATGTTTAATTTATCAAAGCTTCGCAAAATAAAATCATAGGCATTTGTTCCTTTACCGACAGCTATTTTTTTTCCTTTCAGCTCTTCCAAAGTAGTAATGCCGCTGGATGACTGGACAATAACACCTACATTTTTCTTGCCTTCCAATGTTTGAGAAATTATCTTAAAAGGGATATTGGCAGCTTGTGCTGTAATGACAGGCATGTTGCCAAGTCCTGCAATATCCAATTTGTTCGAGGCAATTGCTTCAGTCATCGGAGGGCCGCTTTGGAATTCCACCCATTCCACCATTGCCCCATGTGATTCAAAAGCCTCTTCAAATAATCGATCTTCCTTAGCTTTACCGAACAAGCCGCCACTCCCTTGGATCCCGATTCGAACGACTAGATCATTACTATTTGAGGATGCTTTGGAGGATTTTGTTTCCTCACTTGCACACGCTGCCAATAGGAAAGTTAAAGCTAATAATAAAAATGTGTATAACTGGTTTCTCATATAATTTCGCTCCTTTTATATACCTGCACCAACTGTGTAGGACTCATCTTCAACTCTTTCAAATTCATTCAGTACTTTGCGACGCATTTCCTGGAAAGACAGCGAAGACCGTTTTCTCGGGAATGTAAGTTCAATAGGCAACACCGCTTTAATATGTCCCGGTCGCGGATTCATAATGACAACCCGTTGTCCAAGGAAAACAGCTTCATCCAAATCATGTGTTACAAAAATCATCGTTGTTTTGTTTTTCGTCCAAATATCGAGCAATACTTCCTGCATATGCGAACGTGTGAAAGCATCAAGCGCACCAAATGGTTCATCCAGCAGCAACACCTTTGGATTTCTTAACAGTGCACGTGCAATGGACACACGCTGTGCCATGCCGCCTGAAAGCTGTTTCGGATAGGCAGTTTCAAATCCTTCTAGTTTCACAAGCTGGATCAGTTCATCTACCTTTTTACGAACAGAAGGATTTTTAAGGGACTGATCACCGGCGATATTTTTCTCGACCGTTAGCCATGGAAATAGGCGCGGCTCCTGAAAAATAAATCCTTTCTCCAGACTGGGTCCTTTAATAGGATGTCTGTCCAGTTCAACTATGCCTTCATAAGTCGTATCTAGACCTGCGATTATTTTAAGCAAGGTACTTTTGCCACATCCGCTTGGTCCAATAACTGTTATGAATTCACCTTGCTCAATTTGCAGATTCACATCTTTTAATGCAATTACTTCTTCGGTTTGCGTTGAGAAAATTTTGTTTAACGATTGAATAGTTAACGCATGTTCCATCAATATTTTCCTCCTTGTCAATAAAAAAGAGGCACATAATTGGCGTATAAATACCCCATTATGTGCCTCTAGTTATCTAGTCAGCTTCAATACCTAGTAAACTTATATACATAATAAATAATGTTAGCTTCATTGTCAAACAATTTCGAAAATAATTCTTTTATCCATTGGATAAAAGAATTTAAATACTTATTTTTCTAATAAATGCAATTAATTTATATAATATCTGTTTTTTCATAATGCTTTTAATGTTTTCAAGCAAATTATTTTCAATTAATAAACAGTCCCATTATTACAATTAAATAAATAATAATGCAATATTGAAAAAATAATGTCATTCTTGTTACGTTTTTTGAAATAAAGGGTAAGGAATAGAAGTATTCCTCAAATAAACTGAGAAATACAACAATACATAAGAAGAAGGAATGAGCTGTATGTTACATATCGAAAACTTACGGAAGGTATACCGTGGCGGGAAAGTGGCCGTTGATAACTTAACACTTGATATTAAAAAAGGAGAGTTTATCGCATTTATTGGTACAAGCGGGAGTGGTAAAACGACAGCCCTTCGTATGCTAAATCGCATGGTAGAGCCTACAAGCGGAATGATTTCAATAAATGGAAAAGAAATCACGAAGCTGAATCCAGTCACTCTTAGGAGAAGTATCGGCTATGTCATTCAACAAATTGGTTTAATGCCGCATATGACAATCCGTGAAAATATTACGCTTGTCCCGCGGCTACTTCAATGGTCGAAAGAAAAACGCGATGAAACGGCCAAATACCTTTTATCGTTAGTCAATTTACCGGAAGCGTATTTAGACTATTATCCATCCCAGCTTTCGGGCGGGCAGCAGCAGCGTATCGGTGTAATTCGTGCTCTTGCAGCTGAACAGGACATTATCCTAATGGACGAGCCGTTCGGTGCACTTGATCCGATTACCCGCGATACATTACAAGATTTAATTAAAGAGCTTCAAAAGACGCTTGATAAAACGATTATTTTTGTTACGCATGATATGGATGAGGCGATTAAGCTTGCTGATCGCATCGCTATCATGCATGAAGGGAAACTTGTGCAGTTTGATACCCCTGACAATATTTTAGCGAGTCCGGCCAATGACTTTGTAAAAGAATTCATCGGTTCGCATCGTTTAATCCAGCAAAAACCAAATATAAAAACGGTGGACGAAGTAATGATTAAACCAGTTTCAATTACCGTTGAACGCAGCTTGGATGAGGCAATCCGCTTAATGGTTAAATCACGCGTGGATACGTTGTTTGTTACAGATGGACAAAATCGATTACTCGGTTTTTTAACAGTCGAAAGTTTAACAGGGAATGCGCGCACGAAAAAAAGTGTTTCAGAAGTTTATAATCGGGATGTCATTTTCATGAAGACGGGTTCCAAACTTCAGGATACGGTTCGTCGTATTTTAAATCTTAATTTGAACAATATTCCGGTTGTTGATGATCAGCAACATCTTATGGGTCTCATTACTCGAGCGAACATCGTAGATATTGTTTACGATACGATTTGGGGAGAAGAGGAACAGGAGCTGATGGATGTATGATGAGCTTTTTCACGGAAAATAGTGCCGATATTTTACTTAAAACATGGGAGCACTTCTACATATCTTTTAGCGCTCTATTATTAGGAGTGATCATTGCCGTTCCTTTAGGCATAATGTTGTCGAAAACGAAGACAGTCGCAAAAATCGTTCTAACAGTTACAAGTGTCCTGCAAACAGTACCGTCCCTTGCTCTGTTAGCGATTATGATTCCTTTTTTAGGTGTCGGCAAAGTGCCGGCAATTTTTGCGTTATGCATCTATTCTTTACTGCCAATATTAAACAATACGTTTATTGGGATGCGATCTGTTAATCAAAATATTAAAGCGGCAGGTACAGCAATGGGCATGACCCCGTTGCAATCGATGCGAATGGTTGAATTACCGCTTGCCATGCCAATTATTATGTCGGGCATCCGATTATCTGCAGTATATGTTATTTCATGGGCAACATTGGCATCATATATTGGTGCTGGCGGATTAGGAGATTTTATTTTTAATGGACTAAATTTATATAAAACAGAGCTCATTGTAGGAGGGGCATTATTAGTAACTGCCTTAGCCCTGCTCGTGGACTTTTTGTTAAGCCGTTTTGAACGCTTCATGATTCCAAAAGGGCTTCGTATGCAAGGAGGTCGAACATCATGAAAAAATTGTTAGTAATATTACTGGTTGCAACTTTACTAAGCGCTTGTAGCAATGAAGCGAATGATAAAATCCGTATTGGATCAGCTGTAACAACCGAGAGTCAGATTATCGCTTATATTGTGAAAGGAATGCTTGAATATTACACCGACGAAGAAGTGGAACTAATAAATAATTTAGGGTCATCCGTTGTACTTCATCAGGCGATGCTGAATGGCGATGCAAATCTTTCAGCTGTGCGCTATACCGGGACGGATTTAACAGGGACGCTAAACCAAGATCCGATAAGCGATCCGCAAAAAGCTTTGGCAGCGGTTCAACGATTATTCCAGGATGAGTTTCAAATGACGTTTTTCGATTCATACGGTTTTAATAATACGTATGCTTTTATGGTGACACAGGAAACAGCCAAAAAATATGGATTAGAGACGATCAGTGATTTGAAGGACATAGCTCCTGATTTACAAGTGGGTGTTGATACATCATGGATGAATCGTGAAGGTGATGGTTATGAAGGCTTCGTAGAAACTTACGGGTTTGATTTCGGCCGAGTTTTCCCGATGCAAATCGGGCTTGTTTATAATGCTGTTTCACAAAACGAAGTAGATGTTGTGCTGGGCTATACAACCGATGGACGTATCGCTTCTTATGATTTAGTCGTTTTAGAAGATGATCTGCAATTTTTCCCACCGTATGATGCGTCCCCATTTGCAGACACGGAACTTCTGGAGAAAAAGCCGGAAGTGAAACAGGCACTTCAGCGACTGGTCGGAAAAATTTCTACAGAAGAAATGCAACGGCTAAATTTTCTGGCTGACAATAACTTAATTGAACCGGCCGTTGTTGCTGAGGAATTTTTAAAAGAAAATGAATACTTTTCAGGAGATGATACACCATGACGGATATGACACAGCTATCGGTAGTTGAACAATTTTTCTTTTATATGAGGGAAAATGGTTCTTATGTATTTTCACAATTTTTTGCCCATTTTCAGTTATCTGTGTATGGTGTTTTACTCGCTTCTATTGTAGGTATACCAATAGGGATTTGGATCTCGAAATTTCCGAAGTTTTCAGGTCCTGTCATTACACTCGCCAATATTATTCAAACGATCCCAGCGCTCGCATTAATGGCAATGATTATGCTCGTTTTAGGTCTTGGAAAAACGACGGTTATTGTGACCGTATTCTTTTATTCTCTTTTGCCGATTGTTAAAAATACATTTGTCGGTATTCGGAATATTGATCGTAGCTTAACTGATGCAGGGCGCGGTATGGGAATGACCAAGCTACAAATTCTGTATATGGTGGAGCTGCCTTTAAGCCTCTCTGTTATTATAACTGGTATTCGCATTGCCCTTGTCGTGGCAATCGGTATTGTCGCTATTGGTGCGTTTATTGGAGCTGGCGGTCTTGGTGATATAATCATTCGCGGAACAAATGCTACGAGTGGTACTGCTATTATTTTAGCGGGAGCACTTCCAACCGCATTAATGGCAATTTTGGCAGATGTACTACTGTTATGGCTGGAGAAACGACTTGATCCAACAAAACGAAAAAAATTAAAAGTCGCAGCTTAGAATAATAAAAATTTTTAAAAACTCCTATTTTTCAAAATAGGGGTTTTTTATTCTTTTGGGAATATTTTGCGATAACTGTTATAACAACTGGTAATATTTTTAAAAAGAGGGAAGAGGGAGGGCTTGATTTTTTATGTTATTAATAAAACGGTTAGATATATGGTTGATAGGATTAGGAGATTTGTAATATTTAGTTAAAGTTTAACAATTATGAAACTTATTGTAAGTGTAATTCGTAATATATAAGTGTAAACATATGTTTTACAAAAAAGAGATAGGGGGATGAAGAGTGGTAACATTTAAAAAGGCGGGTGCAATGTTAACTGCAACAGCGCTGTCTGTTGGTTTATTAGCACCAATTGCAAGTGCTTCAACAGTAGGGAATGATCGAATGGAGTCATTGCCGATTCAAGTGGCACAAACGAATACAACGGTAACAAAAGAGGATTTAATGAAGCGTTTCCGAGAATTATTTCCGAATGAGTTCAAAAATGTAACTGAAAAAGATTTCCAAACGGGTACAGGTTATTCACGTCCAACAGACACGACGGTAAGCTACGAACTTTATTTCTCTAAGCGAATTGATAACCAATATGTTCATGGAAGCTTTATTTTTGTTGGAGAAACGTTGGAGTTAGAACAATTCTATTATCAACCAGTAAACACAAAGGATATATTGTTCCCGGCAAAATATTCAAAAGAAGAAGCACAAAAAGTAGCGGATAAATTTATGGAAAGGTTCAATAAAGGCGAGGGGTATGAGCTTGTGCCAAACGCACACGATTTTTACTCACCCTCAATTTTAACACAGCCTGTTGAATACTCATTTATGTATGAAAAGAAAAATTCGGGTATTCCCATTTCAGATCAAACGATTAATATCCGTGTGTTAGGGGATGGCACAGTATCATCATTTTATAGAACAACACCTCCAAAAAATAATTTTACGTATGATGATCCATCTAAAAAACAAAATGAATCATCTATTGCCGACCGCTTGCAAGATGCTTTAAAAGCACAGTTGTCATATTCAATTGTTCCGGATTACACAACAGGGGATCATAAAGTAAAGCTTGTTTATGAACCGAATAGCCAAGTTATTTCAGGTGTCCATGCGCAAACAGGAGATTGGTTAACTATGGACGGGCTCTCTTCAACTTTATCAGCTAAATCACTTACACCAATTGTATCGGCGCCATTAGCGGCAAAACAGCCGAACATGACAGCGGAGCAGGCGCGAGCAATGGCAGAAAAATTGCTGGCAACAGATATTAAAGGTGTTCAACTAGAAATTGGAGCAGTTGATGAAACAACAACGGAAACTGGTAAAGAAGTATTCAACATTCAATATATGTATAACTATCGTAATGGTGGAACAGGAACTGTACTAACAATTGATAAAGCAACAGGGGAATTTATTCATTATAGTGATATAAAAAGTAACCTCGAGGTAGAAGAGGATGAAAACGATACAGAAGTAAAATTATCACAAAAACAGGCGTTGGATAAAGCGATTGCCCATGTAAAAGATTGGGTACCTTCATCTGCTCATAAGTATGCAATACCGGAGAATGAGGGCTTCCATGAGAGTTATAATGACAGTTATTACTTTACGTTCCCGCGTATCGTGAACGGATTAACAGTAGCTGGAGACAATATCTCCGTAAATGTCGATGCTAAAACAGGTGATTTAGTAAGCTTATATGTAAGCGATTACGGCGAATTGGAGTGGCCGGCAGCAACTGATATTATTTCAGAACAGGAAGCAACAAAAATGTTGCAAGATGAGTTGAAACTGAAGCTGCAATATGTGAATCATCCAAAAGTGGGTAATGAACAGCATTATAGCTTAGCGTATCAACCAGTCTTCAAAGAAGGTTCGTCTGCTGCCATTGATGCCAAAACAGGAGAATGGTTAGATGTTTATGGAATGGCCAGTTCGGACAAGCCTAAAATCGAGCATCCAAAAGCCGCTGAAGAATTAAATTATTTAATTCATGCAGGTATTTTGGAAGTAAATGACAAGTTTAACCCGGATGCTCCGATTACGAAAGAGGAAGCGTTAAAAGTTTTACTGAAATCAGTGACTTACATGTATTACAGCTCTAGATTCGATGAGTTTGAAATGGCGGATGAATCATTTACGGATATTACACCAGATGATGCTATATATGCATTTGTCACACGTGCCTTAAAAATGGGGATGCTAGATGCAACTACTAAAACATTCAATCCTAAAACAGCCCTTACAAATCAAGAGCTGGCAAAATGGGTAATTGGTACACTGAAGTTAAACAAACCTGCACAACTTAGCGATATATATGAATTGAATTACAGTGATGCCGCACTAGTGGATAAGAAAGTACGTGGTCACGTGGCATTAGCATATGCAATGGGATTACTTGAAGCCGAAAATAATCAGCTAAAACCAACTAGTGAAGTCACGTATGCACAATTAGCTCAAGTGACGATTCGTTTAGCTCATAAAATGAATGAATATCAGATTGAAAATTATTAATGGCAGGTTTTGTATTGAACACATTGATTAAATGAAATATCCCTTGCCATTTAAACGGCAAGGGTTTTCATATTTAAATATAGAGATCATTACTTAGGTAAAAGAAAAGAAGATACTTGAGACAGGTGTACGATACAACCTTTGCAAAAATACATATACATAAAAGCACTCTATACAAATGAGGAAGTCAGAAAATACCTTGGTGGAACTGTCAATTCGAAAGTCAGATTAATGGGGCAATTCATGCAAACTGCTTAAAATTATAGTGTTACGAAAGGAGCAGTACTATGTTTCCAAAATTAGAAACTAAACGACTCGTGTTAAGAGAAATTCTCCCTTCCGATGCGGAAGATATTTATTCGATTTTTTCAAACGAAGAGGTAACAAAATATTACGGATTGAACACATTTAAAAAAATAGAGCAGGCAGAGAAGTTAATCGAGGCATTTACTATTAATTTTCAATCTAGAAAAGGGATGCGCTGGGGAATTGAAAAGAAGGGCGTTCCGGGTTTAATCGGTACAATTGGCTTTAACTCATGGTCAAAAACGCATCGGCGTGCAGAAGTAGGGTATGAAATTTATCCAGACTTTTGGCGGAATGGTTATGCATCGGAAGCAGTAGCTAAAATCGTTGACCATGGATTCCAGGAGATGGAGTTAACACGAATCGGTGCCATCGTTTTTGTGGAAAATATAGGCTCCAGTCAATTACTGATGAAACAGGGTTTTGAAAAGGAAGGAATTTTAAGAAAGTATATGTACCAAAATAACGAGGCTTTCGATGTAATTATGCTATCGAAGTATAATCGGCAAAATAATGGAGATGAATAATGGATATTAATCGAAATGAAATTTACTTAAGAAAGTTAAAATTAGAAGATTTTAATGCTGTCGTTGATTGGAGTAGGGATGATCGTTTTTGTGAAGCAAATGGATGGCAGAAAAATAGAGATCATCTGGAATTATTTAAATGGTGGGAACGTTGTGTAACCAATCAACAAAAAGATATGATCCGTCTTGGAATTGAATATAAAAATAGACTTATCGGTTATGCCGATTTAGCAGAATTTAAAAATAATAGTGCAGAAATAGGTATTGCTATTGGAGATAGTACTCTTTGGAATAATGGTATTGGTACTCAGATGATTAAAAAATTGCTGAATTATGCGAATGAACAATTCGGAGTCACTACATTTTACGGAAAAACCTATGAAACAAATCATCGTTTCAGAAAAATGATTGAGAAGGTTGGATTTACTGAAGAAAGCCGTGAAGGAACTGAATTATATATAGGTAAAGAAGTTAAGTTAGTACAATATAAGTTAGAATTGAATGAATAATGCTCTCTAATACATACATATATCGAAATAAAAAGTGGTACGAATCAACAACTTCGTACCACTTTTTGTGTAATATCTATTTGACCTTCTTATTCGCTCTTGAACCCCAATACGTAGCAAGGATCGGTCCGGAAATATTGTGCCAGAAACTGAAGATTGCACTCGGAACCGCTGATACGGGATCGAAGTGTGCCATAGCTAATTGGGCACCTAATCCCGAATTTTGCATCCCAACTTCAATCGAAATCGCTTTTTGATCATCGTATTGCAATTTGAATAATTTCGCTACTAAGAACCCTATTAAGTAACCTAACCCATTATGTAAAATTACAATGGCAAAAATGATTAATCCTGTTTCTAAAATTTTATCCCGGCTTCCGCTTACTACGGCTGCAACGATCATGACAATCGCAATAACGGATACAGTTGGAAGTATATCGATGCTTTTCTCCACAATTGGTCTAAATAAGAACTGAGCAACGATTCCTAAAACAATTGGAATTAATACAACTTTGATTACCGACATAAACATGGCCATAAATGAAACCGGTAACCATTCGCTTGCTAATAAATAAATTAGCGCAGGTGTCACAAACGGTGCCAATAATGTCGTACATGATGTAATCGTAACAGATAATGCTGTATTTCCTTTTGCCAGGAGAGTCATAACATTTGATGAAGTACCTCCTGGACAACAACCTACTAAAATAACACCAACTGCAATTTCAGGTGGTAAATTGAAAATTTTTGCTAACGCGAATGCCAATAGCGGCATAACTACAAATTGGGAAACAATCCCGATAATCACGCCTTTCGGATGTTGAAGAATCAATTTAAAATCATCTAGTTTCAATGTCATCCCCATACCAAACATGACAATCCCTAATAATATGGTGATGTAACTACCAATCCAAGTGAAATATTCAGGCAGCCAAATCGCTAAACCAGCTGCAACGAGTACCCAAATCGCAAATGTATTTCCTGCAAACTTACCTATCTTCTGTAAAACTCCCATGATGATGTAACCTCAGCTTTCTATTGAATTCATGTCATTGTAATATATCAAATTTACAATTGAAATAATATTCAGAATTTTAAGCAATTTAGTTATTATTCTAGTTAATATAGTCAGAAAGCTTTGTAAAAAAAAGGGGTAAACGCAAACTTCATAAAAAAATGAGCTGTGCAGTATTTTTCTGCACAGCCCATTAACTAACATTCTTACCTATTTTTCAATCGTGCGACTTCCTCACGTACGATTGGCGCAACTTTTGTGCCTAAAAGTTCGATGGCATGCATTACTTGGTCATGCGGCATGGAACCGACTGGCACGTGCAGGAAAAATCTTGAAATGCCGACATGTTCGTAAAGGTAGATGATTTTCTTTGCAACCATGTCAACATCTCCTACATAAAGAGCGCCTTCCAAGCTGCGAGCATCATCAAATGCTTCACGTGTATAAGGAGCCCATCCACGCTCACGGCCAAGTTTCGTCATCGCTGCTGCTGTGGACGGGAAAAACTGCTCAACAGCAAGTTCTGTTGTATCCGCAATAAAACCATGCGAATGGGAAGCGACACGCAGCTTCGAAATGTCATGGCCTGCTTTTTTCGCCACATCATAATACAGTTGAACGATGCGCGCGAAATACAGGGGACTACCACCAATAATCGCCAATGTTAGCGGCAAGCCCAATGTAGCCGCTCGAATTGCGGATTGTGGTGTACCGCCGCTCGCTACCCAAATCGGTAATTTTTCCTGAACGGGGCGCGGGTAGATACCGCGATCTTGAATAGATGGACGGAAATGGCCGGTTGATGTCACAATCTCATTTTCCTGAAGATTTAATAATAGATCGAGTTTTTCTTCAAAAAGCGCATCGTAGTCGTTCAAGTTGTTGCCGAACAGCGGGAACGATTCAATAAATGAACCGCGGCCAGCCATAATTTCGGCGCGTCCGTTCGATAGTCCGTCAAGTGTCGCGAATTGCTGGAACACACGTACCGGATCATCCGACGAGAGTACCGTTACAGCGCTCGTCAGTCGAATTTGTTTTGTTTGCATTGCAGCTGCAGCGAGCACGACAGAAGGAACCGATGCGGCATAGTCCTCCCGGTGATGTTCCCCGACACCATAGACATCAAGTCCTACCGCATCCGCCAGCTTAATTTCTTCGACGATTTGGCGCAGTCGTTCGGCATGACTTACTGTTTTGCCTGTTAAAGCGTCCGGTGTTGTTTCTGCAAATGTTGAAATACCTATTTCCATGTGATGACCTCCAAATAATAAATAGCTCGTTACCTTTTCTTACTATGATTACCATATGAAATCATTTTAGTGCACATTGATTGGAAATGAAAGGATTGTTCAATTCGAAACATAACAAGTAAAGTCAGATTTCAATTAAGGCACTATCTTTTATCTCTATAATTCTTATAGCTACTTGTTTCACAAAGTAGTCATCATGGGAGACAAAAAGAATAGTGCCGTCATATGCTCGGATAAAGTTTACCAATGCCTCTTTTGTCGCCATATCAAGGAAGTTGGTCGGTTCATCGAGCAGGAGAATATTATATTGACCTAAAAACAGCTCACTTAAAAGTAAACGAATGCGTTCGCCTCCGCTTAAAACAGTAATTCGTTTTTGTAAATCACTCTGGTCAAACTGCATCTGATGTAAAACAGTACGAATAAATGCATCGCTATATTCGCTTCGTGTTTTTATAAAACTCCAAATCGTCTCATCCGGCAAGTTTTGATATGCAAGCTGAGAAAAATGGCCGATTTTGACTTTCGGTGAGAGATCGATATGGGGATGCTTTTCGATCATCGCCTGCAGCAACGTTGATTTCCCACTGCCGTTCGGACCGGTTAGAGCGATTTTATCCTGTAAACGAACTTGAAGCTGACATTGATCAATCAGTATTTTCTCACGGATCGACAAAGTGAAATCTTGCATCATGAGCGGCACTTTATTATGAAGTTCCAATGCTTTCGATTGTTTGAAATGAAGTGGAACATCTTCTTTTACTTTCTCGACAAAAGGAAGCTGTTCGATTCGTTTTTCCATCGCCTTTGCCGAGCGATAAGCCGCTTTTTGGCTTGTTCCTTTGGATTTTGTTTCAAACATTCGATTCGCTTTAGCCTTCGTTTCTTTTTTTGAAAGCTTCTTTGCCTCGGTAATTTTTTCGGCCTTTTTCAATTTTTCGGCAACTGCCTTTTCCAAGTGGGCCTTTTCGCGAACGTATTTTTCATGGGCAGCAGCTTGCTCGTGTTTTTCCCGTTCCTTTTGCGCGGAATAATCGGAATAATTTCCGCTATAAACCGAAACTTGGCCATCATTTACTTCCCAGATTGTCGTGACGACGCTATCCAGCAGGTTCCGATCATGGCTGACTAAGACGACAGCTCCGTAATAATCGCGTAGTTGATCTTGCAAAAATCGGATGCCTTCTTGATCTAAGTGCGTGGTCGGTTCATCGAAAATCAATGCCTCATAGTAATGACTGAATGCCTGTGATAATTTCAGCCTCGTCAGTTCACCACCGCTATGTGGATCGACTGCCTTTAATTTATGAAGAATGGCGATGTCAATATTGTGTTGTGTAACAGCAGGGGATGTTTGTTCAAAATAATAATAATCAACATGTTCTTTTACATTCCCTTGTTGTGGAATGAGCTGACCGGTTAATAATTTTAATAAAGTACTTTTACCGGCACCGTTTTTACCGACAATCCCAATGCGGTCAAATTGATAAATGGCCAGCTGCGGGATTGTAAGTATATCCTTATCTAAAAATTGTACGTGTATATTTTTCAGTTCAAAGCTTATGTTTTCCATTATTGCTACCTCCGAAATATAAAATTTCGTACCGATAGCTTATCGATACGAGCGGTTTGTGTAATCCGCCCGTATTAAAAGAATAGTAGCATCTGCATAGTTTTAGCCCTCCATTTTGTAAAATGAGTCTAAAACGCAATAAAAAAGCAGACATATGTATGCCTGCTGCGAAAAAATATAGAAATCTCCCGTTTAAAGAGGAATCCCTATGATTTCATCGTTTACAAGCATGACAAAAAAGCCCATCACTAATGGGTTTGCTTTTTTATTGCCAGCTTAGCGTAAACGAATTGAAAACATAGAAAAATCCCTCCTTCTCATAAATTAATGACATCATAATAGTTTTCCTGAAATAAGTCAATCCTGGAATTCATTAGGGGAGTTATTGAAAATTTATAAATATTCAAATATAATTATATTTATAAAACGGACGTAAGAAGAAATCTTTTTTGGAAGATGTGGTCGAATGAGTTTATATTTTGCATATGTCATGATTGGCCTTGCGATTGCAATGCCGGTTGGTGCCATTACAGTTGAAATGACGAAACAGGGGTTAAAAAATGGATTTATGCATGGTTGGGCGGTAGGGCTTGGTGGTATGACAATTGATTTAGCTTTAATCATTGCCTTATATTTAGGGGTAGCTCAATTTTTATCGTTGTCTTATATTCAGCTTCCGCTTTGGCTTATTGGAGCCGCGTTTTTATTTGTTTTGGCTTTTGATTCTATTAAAAACGCAGATAAAGATATTGCATTAGCTGGTGAGAAAGCCAATAAATCCTTTTTGTCAACTTACCGCAATGGTTTATTGGTTGCTGTTTCTCCAGGAAATCTTGTTTTCTGGATTTCTGTATTTGGAGCAGTTTTGGCCGACTCTTATTCAGGAAAAGGTACCCATCAATTTTTAATTGTTGCACTTG